>NZ_BCXE01000030.1 GCF_001894945.1 Rhodococcus ruber NBRC 15591 | reverse complement strand
CCCCGCCGACGCCGTCGCCCGCAGGAACTTCGGGCGCGGCAGGTCCCGCTCGCGGGCGGCCACCGTGACGGCCTCCGCCACCGCGTCGACGTCCGTCGCCCGGCACAATGCGATCGCCGAGCCGCCGAATCCGCCACCCACCATCCGCGCACCCAGCGCACCGGCGGCGCGCGCGGCGTCGACGGCGGTGTCGAGTTCGACGGAGCTGACCTCGAAGTCGTCGCGCAGCGACCGGTGGGCGGCGTCGAGCAGCGGTCCGAGCCGTCGCGGGGCGTCGTCGCGCAGGGCCGCGACGGCGGCGCGGACCCGGGCGATCTCCGTGACGACGTGCCCGGCCCGGCGCCGCAGCACCGGGTCGGTCAGCGCGCCGAGCGCGGCGACGGTGCCGACGTCGCGCAGGCTCCCGAGCCGGCGCGTGGCCTCCTCGACGTCGCGCCGCCGCTGCCCGTACTGCCCGTCGACGAGGCGGTGCGGGGCGTCGGTGTCGACGACGAGCAGTGCCAGGCCGTGCGATTCGAGGTCGATCGGGATGTGCTCGACCTCGCCCGTCGCACAGTCCAGCAGGAGGGCGTGCCCAGCCCGGCCGCGCAGCGCGATCTGCTGATCCATCCCGCCGGTGGGGGCGCCGACGTAGTCGTTCTCGGCCCGCGTGCAGGCGGCGGCGAGGACGGCCCGGCCCGGATCGTCGACCGGCAGCCCGGACAGCTCGGCCAGGGCGAGAGCCACGGCCGCCTCGAGCGCCGCCGAACTCGACAGGCCCGCGCCGACCGGCACGTCGGAGGCGATCGCGATGTCGGCGCCCGCGAATCCCGGCGGGTCGAGCGCGCCGATCACCCCGACGACGTAGGCGGCCCAGCCGCCGGTGTGTCCTTTGGGCTGCCCCAGCCGCCCAAAGGACACACCGGCGAAGCCCTCGCTCACCAGCCGGACCGCGCCGTCGTCGCGTCGCCGGACCGCGGCGGCCGTGACCTGCGGCAGCGCCAGCGGCAGGCACAGCCCGCCCGCGTAGTCGACGTGCTCACCGATCAGGTTGACCCGGCCCGGCGCGCACCACACCCCCTCCGGGGCCCCCCCGAACGCCTCGGCGAACCCGGCTGCGGCGGCCGCGGCCACGCTCATCCGGCGAGTTCCCGCAGCCGCACCGCGATGCGTTCGGGGGAGGTGTCGCTGATCCATACGCCCATCGCGGACTCCGATCCGGCCAGGTACTTGAGCTTGTCGGCAGCGCGTCGCAGCGAGAAGATCTGGCAGAACAGACGACCGTACGGTCGCTCGTCGCCGACCGGCGCCTGGTGCCAGGCCGCGATGTACGGGACGCGTTCCACGCCGTCGAAGAACAGGTCGACGCGACGGAGCAACTCCCGGTAGAGCACCGCCAGTTCGTCGCGCTCGGCGTCGTCGAGGGCGACGAGGTCCGGCACGTCGCGATGCGGGGCGAGGTGCACCTCGACGGGCCAGCGCGCCGCGGCCGGAACATAGGCGGTCCACCGTCGTCCGGCCCACACGACGCGGGTGCCCGCCCGGCGTTCCGCGTCGAGCACGTCGCGTTGCAGCAGCCGGCCCGTCGCCGCGTGGTGCGCGCGGGCGCGCTGCAGCAGCACCTGCGAGCGTGGCGGCAGGAACGGGTAGGCGTAGATCTGACCGTGCGGATGTTGCAGTGTCACACCGATTTCCGCGCCGCGGTTCTCGAAGCAGAACACCTGCCGCACGTCGGGGGCGGCCGAGTGCTCGGCGGTGCGGTCGGCCAGTGCGTCGAACACCGTGCGGACCCGTTCGACGCTCAGGTCGGCGAAGCGGGCGTCGTGGTCGGCGGTGAACGCGACCACCTCACAGCGTCCCGTCGCGGGCCGTCGCGGCCACAGCGGGTCGCCGTCCACCGGACCGGCGTCGGCGCCACCGGATCCGAGGGCCGGGAAACGGTTCTCGAACACCACCACGTCGTAGTCGTCGGCGGGGATCTCGGTGGCGGCCCGGCCCGGCCGGGTGGGGCACAGCGGGCAGTCGGCGGGGTCCGGCAGGAAGGTGCGGTCCATGCGGTGCGACGCGGAGACCACCCACTCCCCCGTCAGCGGGTCGAAGCGCAGTTCGGAGACCGCCCCGGCCGGCGGCAGCCGCCGGGTGTCGTGCCGTTCCCGCACTGCTCCGCCTCCGGCGTACGGCTCGGTGTCGTCGAAGTAGAACAGCTCCCGGCCGTCCGCGAGGCGGGCCGCGGTCCGTCGCACCCGGACTCCTAGGCGTCCTGCAGTCCCAGGTCCTGCAGGCCCAGCAGGTAGCGGTACTCCACGCCCTCCGCGGCGATCACCTCGCCGGCGCCGGTGGCCCGGTCGACGACGGTGGCGACGCCCACGACGGTCGCGCCGGCGTCGCGCAGGGCCTTGACGGCGGTGAGCGGAGAGTTGCCCGTCGTGGTCGTGTCCTCGACCACCAGGACCCGCTTGCCGAGCACGTCGGGGCCCTCGATCTGCCGCTGCATGCCGTGCGCCTTGGCGGCCTTGCGGACGACGAACGCGTCGATCGGACGGCCCGGTGCGTGCATGACCGCGAGCGCGACCGGGTCGGCACCCATGGTGAGTCCGCCGACGGCGTCGAAGTCCCAGTCGGCGACCAGTTCCCGGATGAGCTTGCCGATCAGGGGCCCGGCCCGGTGGTGCAGGGTGGCGCGGCGAAGATCCACGTAGTAGTCGGCCTCCTTGCCGGACGACAAGGTCACCTTGCCGTGCACCACCGCCAGTTCTCGAACCAGCGCAGCCAACTCCTCGCGATCGGTCATCGCAACCCCTTACCGTTACTCGTTCCACGCCGCGCCCGTGGGCGCCGGCGACGACGAGCCTAGCCGGGGGCCGGCGGTCAGGCGGCGACGGTGTCCGATCCGCCGGTCGGCGCGTCTGCGGAGGGGGCGGCCGGCTCCGGCGCGACCGGCACCGGCGGGACGACGGCGGCGGGGGCGAGCGGGGCGACGACCTCGAACAGCGGGACGGGTCCGACCGCGGCGATGCGCGCGAACACCGAGGTCGGGAAGGTGGTGGCGGCCGTGTTGATGGTGCGGCCGAGATCGTTGTGGACGCGGGCGGCCCCGGCGATGCGCTGCTCGCGTGTCCGCAACTCGCGGGCGACACGGATGAACGGCCAGTGGTTGACGCCGTCGAGGACGCCGATCAGCTCGTGCAGGGCCGCCGACAGGGTGTTCTCGGCCGCGGCCCGCTCCCCCAGCGGCAGCCGCTGGTCGCGCATGGCGATCGCCAGGGATCGCGCCCCGACGACGGGGCTGAGCCGGCTGCGATCCACACCCGCACCGGCGGACGCCGCGATGAGTGCGGGTACCTGGTCGTAGCGGTCGTCGAGTTCGTTGGTCAGCAAGCGCAGGCTGTCGCGGTGGCGCATCTTCAGCACCCGGAGGCGGCGGACGGCGGCACGCGTCCACAGCAACACGATCACCACGACCGCAACGACAATCACAAGGGCCACAGACGTCACAGGGCGGAATCTACCGCGCAGCCGAGGCGACACCCGGAGCGCGACGCGCCGTGTCGTCGCCCCGTGTCCGGACCGTTATCCGGTGCGGGCCTACGTCCGTCCCCGGCCCCGGCCGACCAGGTTGGTCGCCCGGCGCACCAGATTCTTCGGGACGAGCCGGCCCACCGTCGTGAGCACCTTGTACTGCAGTCCGGGGATGCTGATCACCTTGCCCGCCTCGAGGTCGGCGAGGGAGGTGCGCACCACGGTGTCCACGTCGAGCCACATCAGTTCCGGAATCGAGCTCATCTCGATCCCGGCCCGCTCGTGGAACTCGGTGTGCACGAAGCCGGGGCACAGTGCCTGCACCTTCACCCCGGTGCCGGCGAGGCCGCCGGACAGTCCCTCGGTGAACGAGACGACGTAGGCCTTGCTCGCCGAGTACGTCGACCCCCGCCCGGAGAGCAGACCGGCGACGCTGGCGACGTTGACGATGCTGCCCTTGCCGGCGGCGATCATCGGCGGCAGCGCGGCCCGGGTCAGCTGCATGACGGCGGTGACGTTGACGTCGAGCTGAGCCTGCAGCACGGCCGGGTCGGCCGTCCAGAACTCGCCGGACGTGCCGAAGCCGGCATTGTTGACGAGCATCTCCACGCCCTCGGCGAGGCGGCGGGCGACGGCCGCGCGGCCGTCCTCGGTGGCCAGGTCGGCGGCGAGGATCGCGGAGGTGGTGCCGAAACGGGAAGCCAGTTCGTCGGCAAGGGACCGCAGGCTCTCCTCACGGCGAGCGACGAGCACGAGGTCGTACCCCTTGCCGGCGAGCGCGCGCGCGAAGCCTGCGCCGATGCCCGAGGTGGGTCCGGTGACCAGGGCGACGGGCCGGGTGGCAGCGGAAGTCATGGGGTAAAGCTAGCGCAGCGCGCCGGCCGCGTCGGGTGACGCGGGCTCAGCGCCGCGCGGAGGGCCGGCCGGGATCGTGCGCGACCCGGTCGAGTTCCTGCGGCTCCACGATCGGCGGCAGCACGTGCAGGATTCCGGAGAGGCGGGCGACGGTCTCGATGGCCGCGTCCCATTCGCGGCCGGTGCTGCCCACCGGGATCGAGCCGAGGGTCCATTCGCCCTCGCTCCACAGCATCTGCACGTGCGGGGGGATCGACTCCGTGTACGCGACCATGCGCTGGTCACAGATGCGGCGGGCGATCTCGAGGTCGGTGGCGAACACGATGCGCGGCCCGATGGCGCCGAGCAGGTTCATGTCCGGGTCCTTCGGCGGCGGCGTCGACTTCAGGCGCAGGTCGATGTCGACGTCGGAGCCGACCTTGCGGCGCACCGCGACGATCGTCGCGGTCTCCTCGATGTCGAAGAGGATGAATTCCTCGCCGCGGCGGATGCCGTGGACGACGTCCACCGCGCCGAGATACTCCTGCTTGGCGAGGGCCGCCCGGTGCCAGTGCCCGGGCAGGGAGTCGTCGGCGGCGCTGTACTTGTAGCCCTGGGCGCGCGCCCAGATCTCACGCACGCGACCGGACTGCTCACGCCGCGTGCGGTCGACGTAGAGCAACGCCAACGCACCCGCGAGTGCGATCGCCGCCAGTCCGAACCACATCACCGTCATCGAGCGCCAGCCTATCGCGTTCTAGTTGCCCGGACCGCCGAAGGACGGCAGGGACGCGCTGACCACCGTGTCGGCGATCATCTCCCCGTTCCGCAGCGGCGAGCCCTGCGCGACGACCGAGTCGCCGACCCGCAGCGACGACGGATCGGAGCCCGCGAGCGACATGATCTGCGTCTCGGGGGTGAGCCGCACCGTGACGATCGAGCCGCCCATGCCGCTGAGCGTGAGGGACGTGCCGTCGTTGGCGGTGATCGTGCCGACGACGGTGCCGGCGGAGCCGATGACGTCGCCGAGCCCGCCGGGCAGCTGCTCGAACGGCAGGCCGGGCACGGCAGGATCGGTGGTGGGCGCGGGCGTCGTGGGCGCGGGCCGGGGCACCGTGGTCGTGGTGGTCGGGGCCGCGGCGCTGCGCTGCTGCGGATCGTCGCCGCTGCCGCCGCTGAGCAGGTAGCCGCCGAGGCCGGCCAGCACGATCAATGCCGCCGCGGCGAGCAGGATCAGACCCCAGCGGCGACGTCGGGGCGGCTGCGCGTCGAGCGGCGGGTACTCACCGGTGTGCGGCGGGGTCGGTGGCGCCGACCCGTACTCCTGGCCGTAGGGGTACTGCTGCGCCCCTGTGTACTGCTGAGTGGGGGCGTACTGCTGCGTGGGGGCGTACTGCTGGGTCGGGGCGTACTGCTGGGTCGGGGCGTACTGCTGGGTCGGGGCGTACTGGGGTTGCGGACCGTAGGGGCCGGGCTGCTCGAACGCCTGGGTCGGGTTCGGGGGCGCCGCCGTCGGATCGAACCGCGGGTCGTACGACGGGTAGACCAACGTGGGGTCGACGGGCCGGCCGTACGCCTCGGTCGGGTCGGCGGTGTGCAGTACCCGGGTGTCGTCGGCGTCCGGGCCGGCGCCCGTGTCGTCGTCGCGCCCCTCGTCGAGCGAGTAGGCGCGCTCCTGGGGGGTGCGCGGATCGTGCGGGTCAGTCATGGTCCCTCCAGGGTAGGCGCCACGCGCCGGTGCGTCCTTTGGGCTGCTGGAGCCGCCCAAAGGACGCACCGGGCGCTACGCGCCCAACACGAGGTGGTCGCCGTCGTCGCTGACGCCCACCGAGACGGTGTCACCGTCCTTGATGTCCCCGGCCAGCAGCTTCTTGGCGAGCTGGTCGCCGATCGACTGCTGGATGAGCCGGCGCAGCGGACGCGCACCGTACTGCGGGTCGTAGCCCCGCACAGCGAGCCAGAACCGGGCCGAGCTCGACACGTCGAGCGTGAGCCGGCGGGCCGCCAGGCGCCCGGCCAGCTGCTCGAGCTGGATGTCGACGATCTGCTCGAGCTGGTCCTCCGTGAGCGAGTGGAAGACCACCACGTCGTCGAGCCGGTTGATGAACTCCGGCTTGAACGCCGCGCGCACCGCCGCCATGATGTGCTCCCGGTCGCCACCCGCACCCAGGTTCGAGGTGAGGATGAGGATGGTGTTGCGGAAGTCGACGGTACGGCCCTGCCCGTCGGTGAGCCGGCCGTCGTCGAGCACCTGCAGCAGCGTGTCGAACACGTCCGGGTGTGCCTTCTCGACCTCGTCGAACAGCACCACCGAGTAGGGGCGGCGACGCACCGCCTCGGTGAGCTGACCACCCGACTCGTAGCCGACGTAGCCCGGAGGGGCACCGACGAGCCGTGCGACGGAGTGCTTCTCGCTGTACTCGGACATGTCGATCCGCACCATCGCGCGCTCGTCGTCGAACAGGAAGTCCGCGAGCGCCTTCGCCAGCTCGGTCTTGCCGACGCCGGTGGGGCCGAGGAACAGGAACGAGCCGGTGGGCCGGTTCGGGTCGGCGACGCCCGCCCGGGAGCGGCGCACCGCGTCCGACACGGCCTGGACGGCCTCGTCCTGGCCGACGACGCGCTTACCGAGCTCGGACTCCATGCGCAGCAGCTTGGCGGTCTCGCCCTCCATCATGCGGCCGGCGGGGATGCCGGTCCACGCGGCGACGACGTCGGCGACGTCGTCCGGGCCGACCTCCTCCTTGAGCATGACGTCGCCGTCGGCGGCGGCTCCGGACGCGGCGGCGGCCTTCTCCAGTTCCTTCTCCAGCTGCGGGATGCGGCCGTAGCGCAGCTCCGCGGCCTTGCCGAGATCACCGTCGCGCTCGGCGCGTTCCTCCTCGCCGCGCAGCGCCTCGAGCTGCTCCTTGATGCCCCGCACCGAATCGATGGCGGTCTTCTCGTTCTGCCAGCGGGTGGTGAGCTGGTTCAGCTTCTCGCGTTCGTCGGCGAGTTCGGCGCGCAGCTTCTCGAGCCGCTCCTTGGAGGCCTCGTCGGTCTCCTTCTGCAGCGCCATCTCCTCGATCTCGAGGCGACGGACGATGCGCTCGACCGAGTCGATCTCCTCGGGACGCGAGTCGATCTCCATGCGCAGCCGGGACGCGGCCTCGTCGACGAGGTCGATGGCCTTGTCCGGCAGGAACCGGGACGTGATGTACCGGTCGGAGAGGGTGGCGGCGGCGACGAGCGCGGAGTCCGTGATGCGCACGCCGTGGTGCACCTCGTACCGCTCCTTGAGGCCGCGCAGGATGCCGACGGTGTCCTCGACGCTCGGCTCGCCGACGAGCACCTGCTGGAAACGGCGTTCGAGGGCGGCGTCCTTCTCGATGTACTTGCGGTACTCGTCGAGGGTGGTCGCGCCGACGAGGCGCAGCTCGCCGCGGGCGAGCATCGGCTTGATCATGTTGCCGGCGTCCATCGCCGATTCGCCGGTCGCGCCGGCACCGACGATGGTGTGCAGCTCGTCGATGAAGGTGATGACCTGGCCGGCCGATTCCTTGATCTCGTCGAGCACCGCCTTGAGGCGTTCCTCGAACTCGCCGCGGTACTTCGCGCCGGCCACCATCGAGCCCAGGTCGAGCGCGATGACGGTCTTGCCGCGCAGCGACTCGGGGACGTCGCCGGCGACGATGCGCTGCGCGAGACCCTCGACGATCGCGGTCTTGCCGACGCCGGGCTCGCCGATGAGCACGGGGTTGTTCTTGGTGCGCCGGCTCAGCACCTGCACGACGCGGCGGATCTCGTTGTCGCGGCCGATGACCGGGTCGAGCTTGCCCTCGCGGGCGCGGGCGGTGAGGTCGGTCGAGTACTTCTCGAGCGCCTGGTAGGTGCCCTCGGGGTCCGGGCTGGTCACGCGGGCGCTGCCGCGGACGGTGGTGAACGCGTCGCGCAGCGCGGCCGGGGTGGCGCCGTGCCCGACGAGGAGCTTGGCGACGTCGGAATCGCCGCCGGCCAGGCCGACGAGCACGTGCTCGGTCGAGACGTACTCGTCGTCGAGTTCGGTGGCGAGGTGCTGGGCGGCGGTCAGGGCGGCGACCGCTTCGCGGCCGAGTTGCGGCGTCTGGGTGGCGCCGGTGGCACGCGGCAGCCGCTCGACGAGCGTCTGCGCCTCCCGGTGCACGACGGTCGGATCCACGCCGACCGCCTTGAGGAGCGGCGCGGCGATGCCGTCGGTCTGGTCGAGCAGCGCGACGAGCAGGTGGGCCGGACGGATCTCCGGGTTGCCCGCAGCGGACGCGGACTGCATGGCGGCCGTCATCGCCGCCTGGGTCTTGGTGGTGGGATTGAACGAGTCCACTGCGAACCCCTTCCCTTCATTGAGCGAGCCGGTATCAATTCTGCACCCGCAAGCCTCCCGTCGCGGGCATTCGCAAGCTTCAACGGCCCCAAACTTGAGTTTGTTCCGCTCAACTTTATCCGGTTATGTGATGTGCGACACATTCCGGGCGGGCCGGGCCGCCCGCCGTCGATTGTGGCCGAAACACCGCCACGGGACTACAGTGGCGGCCGACCAGCAGAGACGGCGAGCAGGAGGGTGCGTGGAGGCCTTCGCCGTCGCCCGCGTCCAGCTCAGCTTCGCGTCGATCGTCGCGACCCCCGGCGGCGCCGAGCGCTTCGCCACCGCCTTCTACACCGCCCTGTGGAGCGACACCGTCGGGATCCGTGAGCTGTTCCCCGCGGGTATGGAGACGATGCGCCAGCGGTTCGCGACCGCGGTCGGCTGGGCCGTCAACCGCCTCGGCGACCCCGACGCCGTCACCGCATTCCTCACCCAGCTCGGGCGCGACCACCGCAAGTACGGGGTCCGGCCCGAGCACTTCCGGTCCGCGGGCCGGGCGCTGCACACCGCCGTGCGCGAGTGCACCCCGCCGATCCTGTGGACCGACGCCCTCGACCGCACCTGGGCCCGGGTGATCGACCTGCTCGTCGGGACCATGGCGGACGCGGTCGCCGACGACGAGCTGCCCGCCGCGTGGGGCGCCACCGTCGTCGGCCACGAGCGAGTCCTGCCCGACCTGGCGATCATCCGGCTCGAGACGGACTCGCCGATCCCGTACCACGCCGGGCAGTACATGAGCGTGCAGATCCCGCAGCGCCCGCACATGTGGCGGTACCTGTCGGCGGCGATTCCTCCGAATCCCTACGGGCAGATCGAGTTCCACGTCCGTCGCGTGTCCGGTGGCTGGGTCAGTCCCGCGCTCGTCGGCGAGACCGCCGTCGGCGACCGCTGGGTCATCGGACCCCCGCTCGGGGGACTGCACGTCGACCGGGACAGCGGCGAGGACGTGCTGATGATCGCCTCCGGCACGGGCCTCGCGCCGCTGCGGGCGCAACTGATGGAAATGGGCATGCGGGGCGACAATCCGCGCGTGCACCTGTTCTTCGGCGGCAAGTATCCGTGCGACCTGTACGACCTGCAGACCCTGTGGCAGCTGGCCACCACCAATCCGTGGCTCACCGTCGTCCCGGTCGTCGAGGAGACCGAGAACCCGTGGTGGCACCCGGTTCCCGTCGAGGATCCACCACCGGGCCTGCACCGGCCCCTGCACGGCAAGCTCGGCAAGGTGGTGTCGCAGTTCGGCTCCTGGGCCGATCGGCAGATCCAGATCGCGGGCTCCCCGTCGATGATCCGCACCACCCTGTACGCGCTGTCCGCCGGCGGCACTCCCCGGCAGAACATCAGCTTCGACCCGCTGTAGGCGGCTGACGCCGCCGGTGCGCCCTTTGGGCTGCCCTGACCGCCCAAAGGGCACACCGCCGAGTTATCCCCAGCCGCCCGGTTTCTCCACAGATTGCGGCGATCGGCCGGGCTACCGGTTCCCGAGGAGCGTTCCCCGCCGAATCATGTCTGCATGCGGTTTCTCCCGGACGTCCCCGAACTCGATCGCATCGTCACGTTCCAGCACGGGATCGTCACCCGCGCCCAGCTCGAACACCACGGACGTACGTGGCCGTGGATCCGGCACCGTCTCGAGCGCGGGCGGTGGCAGCAGGTACTCCGAGGGGTGTACTCGGTGACGACCGGTCCGCTGTCCCGGCCCGCGGTGCTGGCCGCGGCCGTTGCGTTCTCCGGTGAGGCCGCCGTCCTCAGTCACTGCACGGCCGCCGAGGAATGGGGGATGCTGTCCCACGATCCACTCGAACCGGTCCATGTCACCGTGCCGGTGGGATCGTCGACGAGAGGACAGACCGCGACCTTCGCCACGGCGAAGCCGCGCGGCATTCGGCTGCCGCATCTCGGAGACATGCTTCATCCGGGCGTGATCGTCCACCGCAGCAGGGCCCACGCACACATCGGGGTGCCGACGATGCCCCCGCGCACCGGCCGCGCCGACACGGCGCTCGACCTGGCAACAGCCGCCCCCACCCCGCACGACGGCTACCTCCGGTTGATCCGGGTCGTCACCGACAGTCGCATTCCCCTGTCGGAGATCCGACGCCGGATGCAGGAGCGAACCCCGTACCGCTACCGGAAGGCGCTCGACGATGCGGTCCGGCTGCTCGCCGACGGCGTCCAGTCGATGCTCGAACTCCGCTACGCGACCGAGGTGGAGCAACGGCACGGTCTTCCCCCGGCGCATCGGCAGACCCCGACGGTCGTGGACGGGCGAACGCTGTACGAGGACTGCACCTACGACGTTCACGGCGCCGCGCTGACCGTCCGGCTCGACGGACGCAGGTTCCACTCGATGGCGGAGGTCGCCTTCCGGGACCGTCGCCGCGACAATGCCGCCGAGCTCGCCGGGCGCTCCCGCCTGGTGTACGGGTACGACGAGGTCAGCCGGGACCCGTGCGGTGTGGCCGCAGAGGTCGAAGCCGTCCTCACCCGTCTCGGGTGGCGACGCACCACCGACAACGGGTGCAGCTGCGCTGCCGGTGTGTCCTTTGGGTTGCCCTGACCGCCCAAAGGGCACACCGGCGGCGAAGCCGCCTACCGGTAGGAGGCGCGCAGGGTCTTCTTGTCCAGCTTGCCCAGCGGGGTGAGCGGCAGCGTGTCGAGGAAGTCCACCGACTTGGGAGCGTGGACCGAACCCTTTGCGGCACGGACTTTCTCGATCAGTTCCTCGGGGGAGACGGACTGGCCCTCCCGCAGCACGACGCACGCCTTGACGGCCTCGCCCCACTTGGCGTCGGGCACGCCGACGACCGCGACAGACGCGACGGCCGGGTGCGACGAGAGGACGTCCTCGATCTCGCGGGGAAAGACGTTGAAGCCGCCCGTGACGATCATGTCCTTCTTGCGGTCGACGATCGTCAGGAAGCCGTTCTTGTCGGCCCGCGCGACGTCACCGGTGTGCAACCAGCCGCCGCGCAGTGCCTCGGCCGTCTCGTCGGGCTTGTTCAGGTATCCCTTCATCACGAGCGGTCCGCGCACGCAGATCTCCCCCAGTTCGCCGCGGGGCACCTCGTTCAGGTCGTCGTCGAGCAGCCGCACGTCGAGCCACGGCACGGGCCGGCCGCACGTGGCCAGGCGCTCGGGGTCGTCGGCGAGGTGATCCTCTTTGCGCAGCACGGAGATCGTCATGCCGCATTCGCTCTGCCCGTAGAACTGGAAGAACACCGGGCCGAGCCGCTCGATGCCCTCGCGCAGCCGCGCCGGCGACATCGCCGACGCACCGTAGAACAGCGTCTCGAGGCTCGACAGGTCGCGGGTGTCGAAGTCGGGGTGGTCGAGCAGCAGGTAGATCATGGTCGGCACGAGCATCGTGGCGTTGATGCGGTGCTTCTCGATCGTCTCGAGCACCAGACCGGGTTCGAAATACGGCAGCACGTAGAGGGATCCGCCGCGCAGCAGCGTGGGGACGAAGAACGCGGCCCCGGCGTGCGAAAGGGGCGTGCAGATCAGGAAGCGCGGCTCGTGGGGCCATTCCCACTCGGCCATCTGGATCTGGGTGAGGGTCGCGCCCGAGCGGAACGACCCCATGACGCCCTTGGGTTTTCCGGTGGTGCCACCGGTGTAGACGACGGACGAGGTGTCCTCCGCCGCCACAGGCGCGGCGACGAGCCGCTGCGGCGTGAACTGCGCCGCGAGCGCGAGGATGTCGGTGCCGACCTGCGAGGGGCCGAGGGAGAAGACGTTCTTCAGCGTCGGCACCTGCGCCTGCAGTTCGGCGGCGCGTTCCTCGAAGTGGTTCGGATCGAAGATCAGCGTCTCGATCGCGGCGTCGCCGACGATGTACAGGTGGTCCGGCAGCGAGCCCATGGGGTTGAGCGCGCTGTTGCGGCACCCGGCGACCATCGTCGCACCCATCGAGATGAGCACCTCGGGACGGTTCTTCGACAGCATCGCCACCGACGAGCCCTGCCCGACCCCCACCGACGCGAGCGCCTGGCCGAACCGGCTGATCTCGTCACGCATCTCCCCGCCGGTGAGCACCACGTCGCCGAGGTACAGGGCCGGCTTGTCCGCGCTGCGTTCGAGGGCGGTGATGAGCAGGTCCGCGGTGAACACGGGGCGATGCAGGTCGGCGTACTCGTCGGTCATGGTCGTCCTTCCGGTCGATGGGGCTGCGTGGTGACGGCGCGACGTGGCAGGGATCACCCGCCGCCACCATAACCACATCGACGGCAAAATTGGAACATGTTTCATTCCGGGGATCGGCGCCGGACTCCCCTAGAGTGGGGCCACCCTTCACGCTCGAGCCCCGGGAGTCACACCATGCAGCCGGCCGGACAGTCCCTGCACGCCCCCGACACCACGGCGACCGTCGTCGAACACCACCGCCTGCGCCACGACGTCGCCGTGGTGCGTCTCGAAGCCGACACGATGGTGCCGTTCGCCCCCGGGCAGTACGTCGACGTGACGGTGCCGCAGCACCCGCGGTTGCCGCGCCGCCTCTCCCCCGCGCTGCCGCCGTCGCTCGACGGCAAGCTCGAATTCCACGTCCGCACCGTGCCGGGCGGCTGGGTCAGCGGCACGATCGTCGCCGGCACCCGCCCCGGCGACGTGTGGACGATCGGCGCGCCGCAGGGCGGCACCCTGCACGTCGACGACTCCGGCCGCATCGTGATCATGGTGGCCGGCGGCACCGGCCTGGCGCCGCTGCGCGCGCTGATCCTCGACGTCGCGCGCCGGCCGGACCCGCCGCAGACCTTCCTGTTCGTCGGCGGCCGCTCCCCGCGCGACCTGTACGCCGCCGACATGCTGATCCTGCTCGCCGAGGCGCTGCCGTGGCTGACGGTCGTGCCGGTCGTCGAGTCGGTCGAGGACCCCGAGTTCGGCGACGAGTGGTACGAACGCATCGTCGCCCACGTCGGCGACGCCGGGTTCCACCCCGACGACCTGCTCGAGGGCAGCCTCGACGAGGTGGTCACCTCCTACGGGGCGTTCGGCGACCACCAGGTGCTCGTGTGCGGGTCGGCGGCGATGGTCCGCGCGACCCTGCACGAGCTCACCGGGACCGGGACGCCGGCCGGGAACATCCGGTTCGACCCGTACTGACCTCAGCGGGACTTCGCGGCGTCCTGTGCGGCGATGTAGCCGTACACCAGGCCCTGACCGATCGTCGCGCCCGCACCCGGGTACGTGTTGCCGAAGGCGTTGGCGGCGGTGTTGCCGATCGCGTACAGGCCGTCGACGACGCTGCCGTCCTCACGCAGCACCCGTGCCCGCTCGTCGGCCTTCACGCCGCCGCACGTGCCGAGGTCGCTCAGCGTCATCTTCACCGCGTAGAAGGGTCCGTCCGTCAGCGGGCGCAGGTTGGGATTGGGCTCGACGGTGGGGTCACCGTAGTACCGGTCGTAGGCGCTCGCACCGCGGCGGAAGTCGGCGTCCGTGCCGGCGGCCGCGGCATCGTTGAACCGGCGGAAGGTCTCGGTGAACGCCCCCTCCGGCAGGCCGGCCGCGCGGGCCAGCGCCGCCGGATCGTCCGCCCGGTGCGCGATGCCCGCCCGGATCCACGCCTCCGGGACGGGCTGCCGCGGGAACAGCCCGCCGCCGAAGATGTAGCTGTTGCGGTAGCGCTGATCGAACACGATCCACATCGATTCGACCGGGTCGCCGGCGCGTTCCCGGTCGAGCACGAGCTGGCCGAACGACATGTAGTCGGTCGCCTCGTTGACGAACCGGCGGCCGGTGTGGTCGACGATGAAGGACCCGGGCAGTGCCCGCTCGGCGAGCATCACCATCGGCGGGCGCCCCTTCATGGCGGCGACGGCGGGGAACCACCACGCCTGGTCCATCAGGTCGGTCGCGGCACCCACGTCGAGCGCGGCGCGGATGCCGTCGCCCGTGTTGCCCTCGGCGCCGAGGCTCTCGTGCTCGCCGAGCCGCTCGGACTGGTACTTGTGCCGCAGCGCCATGTCGTGGTCGAAGCCGCCCGCCGCGAGGACGACACCGCGCCGCGCGGTCACGGTCACCTCCTGCCCGTCGCACGCGACGACGGCACCGGTGACCCGATCCCCCTCGGTGAGCAGCCGCACGAGCGTGGTCTCGGTCCACACCGGGATCCCGGCCCGGACCACGCCGGCGAACAGGCCGGCCGCGAGCGCCTGGCCCCCGGCGACGTACTCCCGCTTGAGGGCGAGTCCGGCGACACCCTGTGCGAGGCGACGGAAGATGCGCGGGAACGCCTTCGACGGCTTCCGCGCCATGAGGTTCATCCACTTGTAGTCGGCGCCGGTCACCGGCATCGGCAGGCCGGCCTTCATCAGTCCCGGCCGCAACCGCTCGCGTTCGGGTCCGAGGACGGACACGTCGAAGGGCCGGCACTCGCACGTGCGGCCGACGGCGGACCCGCCGGGCAGCTCCGGATGGTAGTCGGAATAGCCCTTGGCCCAGAACAACCGCATGGGGGTGGTGCGCTGCAGCATCTCGACGGTGGCGGAGCCGTGATCGAGGAAGGCCGCACCCCGCTCCGCCGGTGCGGACTCACCGACCACGGACCGGATGTAGGTGCCGGCCCGGTCGAGCGTGTCACCGGAGCCGGCCTTGCGCAGCACGGGATTCGCCGGCACCCAGAAGGCCCCGCCGGAGCGCGCCGTGGAGCCGCCGACGTACTCCGTCTTCTCCACGATCAGGGTGGACAACCCCAGCTCGTGCGCGGTGAGCGCGGCGGCCATGCCGGTGCCCGACCCGATCACGAGCAGGTCCACGGTGGTGTCGTGGGTGGGGCTCACCGGTACGGGATTGGTCGCCATCGATCTGCTCCTTCACGTCGTTGCCGCTGGGACGAAAGGTCGTCGACGCCGGACGGCGGTGCGGACCTCGGAGCGAGGCTAGGTCACGTCGGCACCGCCCACCGGGAGGTGTCCCGCCCACCGGGACGCCCCCGGACGAACGGTCCGCCCAGCGGGAGAACCCCTTCTGTGCCGCTCACGCCGCCGCCCAGCATGACCTCGATGCCTGTTTCGGGCGCAGCACTCACCCGCTTCGGAGGACACGATGACGCAGAGCGCACCCCCCACCACACCCCACGATGAAGTCCGCACCATCGAAGCCGACGCGGCACCGACCCGCTTCGCACGCGGCTGGCACTGCCTCGGACTGGCCCGCACCTACCGGGACGGCAAGCCCCACCAGGTCGACGCGTTCGGCACCAGCCTCGTCGTCTTCGCCGACAGCACAGGCGAACTGCAGGTCCTCGACGCCTACTGCCGGCACATGGGCGGCAATCTCGCGCAGGGCGAGATCAAGGGCGACTCGGTGGCGTGCCCGTTCCACGACTGGCGCTGGGGCGGCAACGGCAGGTGCACCGGCATTCCGTATGCGCGCCGCGTCCCCCCGCTCGCGCGGACGCGGTCGTGGACCACCCTGGAACGCAACCAGCAACTGTTCGTCTGGCACGACCCCGAAGGCAATCCGCCGCCGGCGGACGTCACCATCCCCGCGATCGAGGGCGCCGGCACCGACGAGTGGTCCGACTGGACGTGGAACTCGGTGCTCATCGAGGGCTCGCACTGCCGCGAGATCGTCGACAACGTCGTGGACATGGCGCACTTCTTCTACGTCCACTACAGCGTCCCGCGGTCGTTCGAGAACATCTTCGACGGTCACGTCGCCACACAGATCATGTCGTTCAACCAGCGCACCGACGTCGAGTTGGACATCGACTTCGGTGCGGACAACTTCTCGCGCTCCGAGGCGTCGTACCACGGCCCCTCCTACATGATCGACAAGCTGTGGACGGAGACCGGCGAGGCCACCATCGAGACGGTCCTCGTCAACTGCCACTACCCCGTCACGCCCACCTCGTTCGTGCTGCAGTACGGCGTGATCGTCAAGCGCCTGCCGGGCATGTCCGCCGAGGAGGCGAATGCGATGGCCGCCCACTTCGGCGGGGGCACCGAGAAGACGTTCGAGCAGGACATCGAGATCTGGAAGAACAAGGCCAAGATCGACAACCCGCTGCTGTGCGACGAGGACGGCCCGGTCTACCAGCTGCGCCGCTGGTACCAGCAGTTCTATGTCGACGTCGCCGACATCACCCCGGACATGACCAACCGCTACGAGTTCGCGATCGACACCACGAAACCGGCCGCGCGGTGGGAGCAGCAGATCGCCGAGAATCTCGCGGCCCGTGCGGAATCCGCCCCCGAGCCGGTCGCCTGAGCGTCCGCCGTCAGAGTCGAGGAGACACCATGAGTTACGAAGTCCTCAAGCACATCGACGCGATGGCGGACGATCTGTTCGCCGAAGGTGTGGAAGCCGAGCGGCTCGGCCGCCTCGCGGACGAGACCGCCGAGAAGATGAAGGAGGCCGGCTCGATCCGCATGTTCCAGCCCCGGGAGTTCGGCGGCTTCGAGTCGCACCCGAGGGAATTCGCGGAGACCGTCATGCGCACGGCCGCGCTGAACCCCTCCGCGGGCTGGGTGCACGGCATCGTGGGAGTGCACCCGTGGCAGCTCGCCTACGCGGATCCTCGCGTGCAGCAGGAGATCTGGGGAGAGGATCCGGACACCTGGATGGCGTCGCCCTACATGCCGGGTGGCATCGTCACCCCCGTCGACGGCGGCTTCCGGTTCTCGGGTAGCTGGCAGTTCTCCTCCGGCACGGACCATTGCGACTGGGCCTTCCTCGGCGCGTTCGTCGGGAACCCGGACGGTTCGGTGGCCCAGCCCCCGAAGATGGCGCACGTCGTCATCCCGCGGACCGACTACCGGATCGTCGAGGACTCGTGGGATGTGGTGGGCCTGCGGGGTACCGGGTCGAAGGACGTGGTGGTCGAGGACGCGTTCGTCCCCGAGTACCGCGTCATGTACTACGACGACCTGATCGACGGCAGCGCGGTGGCCCGCTACGGCCGCACCGAGACTCTCTACAAGCTGCCCTGGTCGACAGCCTTCCCGCTGGGCATCACCGCCGCCACGATCGGGATCTGCGAGGGACTGGTGCTGCACGCGGACGTCTACCAGGCCGACCGGATCAACGCGCAGGGCACCGCCGTCAAGGACGACCCCTACACGATGTACGTGTTCGGTGAGGCGGTCGCCGATCTGCGGGCCGCGCGCGACTCGCTGCTGTCGAACGTCGACCGGATCTGGGATCTCGTCGACTCGGGGCGGACCCCGACGTTCGAGCAGCGCGCCGCGAGCCGGCAGACCCAGGTCCAGGCGGCGTGGCGGGCGGTGAATGCGATCGACCGCATCTACCCGCGCTGCGGCGGGAACGCGCTGCGGATGGACAAGCCCCTGCAGCGGTTCTGGCGCGACGCCCACGCCGGCCTGCACCACGCGATCCACCAGCCGGGCACGGTGCTGCACGCCGCGACCCTCAGCCGCCTCGGCGCCGAACCGCAGGGCCCCCTGCGGGCGATGATCTGACCGATTCGACTCGAACTGGGAGACACAGTGTCCGACATCAAGGGTTTGGGCTACATCAGGATTCAGACGAACGACATGGACCGGTGGCGGACCTTCGCGTTCGACGTCCTCGGGTTCGCCGAGGGGTCGGGACCGGAACCCGACGCCCTGTACCTGCGCATGGACGAGCGCCCGGGCCGTGTCGTGGTCGTGCCGGGAGACAGCGACCGGGTGGTCGACGTGGCATGGGAGGTGCGCGACCACGCGGCCCTGACGCGGGTGCGGCGCGTCGTGGAGGCCGCCGGCGTCGCCGTGAAAGCCCTCTCGGTCGACGAGGCGGACGCCCGGCGCGTCGAGGAGGTGATCGCCTTCCAGGACCCCTCCGGCACCTCCGTCGAGGTGTTCCACGGCCCCGCTCTCGACCACAGTCCGGTGGTCACGCCGCACGGTGCCCGGTTCGTCACGGGCGCACAGGGTCTCGGGCACGTCGTACTTCCGGTCACCGATCCGGACGCCACGTTCGGGTTCTACACCGAGGTGCTCGGGTTCCTGCCCCGCGGCGCCTTCCGCCTGCCGGCTCCTCCCGAGGCCGGTCCGATGCGCATCCGGTTCCTCGGGGTGAACCAGCGGCACCACAGCCTTGCACTCATGCCCGTCCCCGCAGGCAAGGACCCCGGCCTGATCCACATCATGGTGGAGGTCGACACCCTCGACGCCGTCGGCCGGGCTCTCGACCGGGTGACGCGGGAGGGGTATTCCGTCTCGTCGACGCTGGGACGGCACACCAACGACAAGATGGTGTCCTTCTACGTCCGTGCCCCCGGCGGCTGGGACATCGAGTACGGCACCGACGGGACGGCGGTCGACGAGCGGTACTACACCGCGGAGGAGATCACCGCCGACAGCTACTGGGGTCACGACTGGTCCGGAAGCGAACCGCTCGGGGTGATGTCCTGATCGCCGCGACGGCCGGGTGATCCGTCACCCCCGGGACGTCGACCGCGGTGCCCCGCACGGTGACCGTGCGGGGCACCGCCACGCCCGGATCGGTGACGCACTTCACAACGAGGCCGCGATGTGACACTATTTCGAATCGAAATAGCCAGCTCATCAGCCGCAAATGAGTGAGGAGCACCCGTGCCGACTCCCGCCGCCCCCGCCACCCCCAGTGCTGTCATCGACCGTGTGGGCCTCGTCCTCGACGCCTTCGACGAGACCGGGCGGCTGACGCTCGCCCAGATCGTCCGTCGCACCGGCCTCCCCCGCTCGTCGGCGCACCGCATCCTCGAGCGCCTGGTCGACCTGCGATGGTTGCGACGCGACGGCCGCGAGTACGCACTCGGGCTGCGGCTGATGGAACTCGGTTCCCTCGCCGTGCACCAGGACGGCCTGTGCGCCGCCGCGCGTCCCCACCTGCACGAGCTGCACCGAGCCACCGGACTCGTCGTCCACCTCGCAGTCCTCGACGGCACCGACGTCGTCTACCTCGACAAGCTCGGGGGACGTCTGGACAGCGCCGTCCCGACCCGCATCGGTGGGCGCCGGCCGGCACCGCATGCCGCCCTGGGCAAGGCGCTGCTCGCCTACGCCGGGGCCCAGGGCACCGAGTTCGAACGCATCCGGGAGACAGGGGTGGCCTACGAACGCGGACAGGCCGTGCCGGGGCTGGGGTGCATCGCCGTGCCCGTCGGTCCGGTCGGCGCGGCTCCCGCAGCGGTCTCCGTGTGCGGGCCGTTGCAGCACATGCCGTTCGATCACCGGCTCAGTGGGCGCGTCCGCTTGGCAGCGACCGCGACCTGGCGCGGATACGACCGGCAGCGCTTCCCCGCCACGTCCCGAAGCCCCCGGCTGCGCTCTGCGTGACCACCATCGGCGCCTGATCCCTATCGGCGCCCGACCCCTACCCGGCGGGTCCCGATCCGTCGTCGTCCTCGTCGTGGGCGCTCAGCATCTGTTCCACTGTGCGCCAGCCACCCCGCCGCCGCGGATGGGGAACACCGTTCTCGTCGATGTCGCTGCGCGCGAATCGCGCTGCCGCTTCGTCGATCTCGTCGAGCAGCTCCTCGAACAGACCGATCTCCGCACGAAAGTACCGCTCGGACCAGCGCAGGCTCAGCAACGGGAACGCCCAGCTCGGTTCCACGTCCGAATGGTCCGCGTAGTCCCGGACGCGCCCGAGGTTCTCCTCGAGGTTGGCGATGTGATCCCGCACGATCGACTTCAACTTCTCGGGTTCGTTGAGGTGACCCAGGTACATGCGCAACATCACCCCGTGCTTGAGCACCGGGGCCTCGACCGGGGCCTCCCGCGACCATGCCCGGACCGCCCCCACCCCGGTCGGCGTGATCGAGTAGACGCGCCGGCTGCGGGCCCCCGGCTCGGAGATCGATCGCGACCGCACGAAGCCCAGCTTCTCGAGCTTCTTCAGCTCCCCGTACACCTGGCTGACCGACGGACTCCAGTAGAAGAAGCTCAGGCTCCAATCCGCCCACTTCTTCACGTCGTTGCCCGTCATCTCCTCCCCCAGCGCCAGAACCCCCAGCACCGCCCAACTCGTCGCGGGTAGACCGGGATACGCGGCAGGAGCGGAATCGGACACCCCGCGAGCCTAACAACCCCACGACCCGCGACCACCTGCGCCGATCTCCCGCTCCGCGGGCTGCGCCGATGTCCCGCTCCGCGGGCTGCGCCGATGTCCCGCTCCGCGGGAGACGAGCCCCCACTGCGGCGGCCGCGCCGATAGCGTCCGGAAGAGCAGCCGCGAGAACCGACAGGAGCGTCCACGATGACCGACCTCGCCACCCGAACGGACCGCATCCGCGCCACCGTCACGGCCTACCTCTCCGCCGTCGCGAACGGCACCGCCGACGAGATCACCGCCCTCTACGCGCCCGACGCCACCGTCGAGGATCCCGCCGGCAGCGAACCGAAGGTGGGCCACGAGGCCATCCGGGCGTTCTACCGCGCGGTGGAGAACACGCGGAACGAAACGGAGCTGCTGACGCTCCGCATCACCGACGCCGGCGCCGCCTTCCACTTCCGGGTGGTCACGGAAACCGACGGGCAGCGCTACGAGATCGAACCCATCGATGTCATGACGTTCGACGAGAACGGCCTCATCACGAGCATGCGGGCCTTCTGGGCGCCGGCCGACATGCGACAGAACTGAGGAGGTCCGTCGTGCACCCCGTCACCTGCCGCACCTGCGGTAACCGCGTGCTCGCCGAGAAGTACAGTCCCGTCCACACGAGCATCCAGTGGCTCACCGACGCCGCCCGGTCGTGCGCGCGCTTCCGCGCCGACGCCGAGCACGGTCGTCCCGCCCTCCACAGCTGCGCCGATCTGCGCGAGACCGTCGACGAGCTCGCCGACCGCGGTGAACTGCCGATCACCGCTCGCAGCTGCCCCACGCCCGGCCGGCTCGACTGACCGCGTCGTCCGAACCCGACCGGTCACCGCCGTCGCGCTCCCGCCGACCGGGAGCGATTTGCATCGCACGCACCGGCATGACGGACACTGGACACAGACCTACCCGAGAGGAGCCTCGATGGCCGCGGAACACACGGTGCTCGATCCCCGGACCATGCGCGACGTGCTGGGCAACTTCTGCACCGGCGTCACCGTCGTGACCGGCCACGACGGCCGTGAACCGCTGGGATTCGCGTGCCAGTCGTTCGCGTCGGTGTCGCTGGATCCACCGCTCGTGTCGTTCTGCCCCGCCCGCACGTCGCAGACCTGGCCGAGGATCCGGGAGATCGGCACCCTCGCGATCAACGTCCTGGCCCACGACCAGCGCGATACGTGCATGGCGTTCGCCGTCAGCGGCGGCGACAAGTTCACCGGCGTGGACTGGACGCGCGGGGACAACGGCGCACCCGCGCTCACCGGCGCCCTGGCCCGCATCGAAGCGGTGGTCGAGGCCGAGCACGACGCCGGGGACCACACCATCGTCGTCGCCCGCGTCACCGGGCTCACCGCGCTGCACGACGACGGCCCGCTGCTGTTCTACCGCGGCGGCTTCGGGCGGTACACGACCGAGACGATCCTCGACGAGGAGACCGCCACCGACGTGAACCCGCTGCGGTGAACGGCGACGAGGCGCACGTCACGGAATAGCGGACCGTCCGGGATGGTTGGACCGATCGTGTGCCCGGATCCCGACACCGGGCCCCGGACACGCGAAGGATCCCGGTGACCACACCACTATCGATTCTCGACCTGGCTCACATCGGCCGTGACGAAACCGCGCGCGACAGCTTCGCCGCGAGCGTGGACATGGCTCAGCGCGCCGAGCAGTGGGGCTACCGCCGCATCTGGTACGCCGAACACCACAACATGCCGACCATCGCGTCGTCGGCCACCAGCGTGCTGATCGCGCACGTCGCCGCGCACACCTCCACGATCCGGCTCGGCGCCGGGGGCATCATGCTGCCCAACCATTCGCCGCTGACCATCGCCGAGCAGTTCGGCACCCTCGAGACCCTGCACCCGGGTCGCATCGACCTCGGCCTCGGCCGCGCCCCCGGCAGCGACCAGAACACGCTGCGGGCACTGCGCCGCGACCCGTCGTCGGCCGACAGCTTCCCGCAGGACGTGCTCGAGCTGCAGGCCTACCTGCGCGGGCAGTCCCGCATCCCGGGCGTCGACGCCGTCCCCGGCAAGGGCACGAACGTGCCGCTGTACATCCTCGGCTCGTCGCTGTTCGGGGCGAAACTCGCCGCGCTGCTCGGTCTTCCGTACGCGTTCGCGTCGCACTTCGCGCCGCAGGCGCTCGAGGACGCCGTCGCGCTGTACCGGCGCGAGTTCCAGCCGTCCGAACAACTGTCCGAGCCGTACGTCGTCGCGGGCGTCGGCGTGATCGCCGCGGACACCACGGACGAGGCGGACGCCCTGTTCGAGGCCACCAAGCGGCAGCGCATCCGGCAGATGCTCGGCCGGGGCCGCACGTTCACCGACGAGGAGGTCGAGATGCTGCTCGACGCCCCCGCCGGGCAGCAGGTGCTGCAGATGCTGCGCTACACCGCCGTCGGTACCCCGGGCGAGGTGCGCGACTATCTCGACCGCTTCACCGAGCGCGCACAAGCCGACGAACTGATCGTCGTGTCGTCGGCTCCGGGCCGCAAGGCGTGGCTGCGCTCGCTCGAACTGCTGGCGCAGGTCAGCGGGCTCGTCCCGGCCTGAAGGCCGAAT
>NZ_BCXE01000029.1 GCF_001894945.1 Rhodococcus ruber NBRC 15591 | reverse complement strand
ACGCGCGATGTGACATTCGGCCACAACAGTTTCGGGTGAACGCAGGGGCCGGCGGTGGCTACCGGTCGCGCTGGTGCTTCGGCTTCCAGACCACCAGCGCGTTGCTGCGTGGTATCGGCACCAGCGCCCGGCGCGACGCGTGCAGCTGCGCGATCTCGGTTGCCATCTCGGACACCCGCTGCTGCAGGGCCTCGACCTGGTTGGTCAGCTCGATGATCCGCTTGATGCCCGCGAGGTTCACGCCCTCGTCCTGCGACAGGCGCTGCACCTCACGCAGCAGCGCCACGTCGCGGGGCGAGTAGCGGCGTCCACCACCGCGGGTGCGGTGCGGGGTGACCAGGCCGAGCCGGTCGTAGTTGCGCAGTGTCTGCGCGTGCATGCCGGCAAGTTCCGCCGCCACCGAGATCACGTAGACCCGGGCGTCGGGGTCCATCGGGGAATCGTTCCGGTTGCGGTTCTCGCTCATCATGCACCTGCCCAGCCCGCCCGTGGATCGAAGCCGTTCGCCTGCTCCGCGTGCATGTACGCCCGCAGCGCTTCGATCGCCTGATCGTCCAGATTCTGGGGCACGGCCACCTTGACCGTCACCAGCAGATCACCGGCGCCGCCCCCGCGCTTGGGGACGCCGCGCCCGCGCACCCGCAGCACCCGCCCGTCGGCGGTGCCGGCCGGGATCTTCAGGCCGACCCGTCCCTCCAGGGTGGGAACCGAGACGGTGGTGCCGAGCACCAGTTCGCCGTAGCTGACCGGCAGGACCAGCGTCAGGTCGTCGCCGTCGCGGCCGAACACCTTGTCGGCACGGACGTGCACGGTGACGAACAGGTCGCCGGACGGGGCGCCGCGCAGGCCGGCCTCGCCCTGACCGGGCAGCCGGATGCGCTGGCCGTCGCGGACCCCGGGTGGGATCCGGACCGTGATGGTGCGGGTGCGGTTCTGGATACCGGACCCGCGGCAGTCGGTGCAGGGCTCGTCGATGATCGAACCGGTGCCGCGACAGTCGTCGCACGGTTCGGAGAATCCGAACGCGCCCTGGTTGCGCGAGACGATGCCACTTCCGTTGCAGCGCGGGCACACCCGCGGGCTCGTGCCGGGACGGGCACCGCTGCCGTGGCAGGTGGTGCACGGCGCCGGGTTGGTCAGCCGCAGCGGGACGGTCACCCCGAGCGCTGCGTCGCGGAAGTCCAGCGTCGTCTCGGCGTCCACGTCCGATCCGCGCCGGGGCCGCGACGTGGTACGCGCGCCCCCGCCACCGGAGCGGTTGAACAGACCGCCGAACAGATCGCCGAGACCGGCGTCGCCGGCGCCGCCACCCCCGCCACCGAACAGGTCGCCGAGATCGAAGGTGGTGGCGCCGCCGGAGAACCCGCCGCTACCGGCACCGGGACGGAATCCGCCGCCGAATCCGCCGGAGGCGAACATCTGCCGGGTCTCGTCGTACTCCTTGCGCCGGGCCGGATCGGACAGCACGGCGTACGCCTCGCTGACCGCCTTGAAGCGCTCCTCCGTCTTGGTGTCCCCGGGGTTGGCGTCGGGATGCAGGTCCCGTGCCAGCTTGCGGTAGGCCTTCTTGATGTCGTCGGCCGACGCGTCGGAGGAGACACCCAGCTCCTTGTAGAAGTCCTTCTCGATCCACTCCCTCTGGCTCACCGGGTGTCTCCTCCTCTCGCTGCTTCTCTGTACTTACTCGTCGTCCGCACCGGAATCCGGCTTTTCGGCCGGTGGGTCGCCCGACAGGACCGTGTCCGTCACGGTCACCATCGCGTGCCGCAGGATCCGCTCACCGAGCCGGTATCCCTTGCGCAGCACCGTGTCCAGCACCGGGTTGGCGCCGTCGCCCTCCATGTGCACGGCCTCGTGGATCTCCGGGTCGAAGGCGTCGCCCGGGTCACCGAAGGGCTGGAGCCCCAGGCCCGACAGGACGCCGGTCAGCTTGTCCGCCACCGACTTCAGCGGCCCCTGCTCGAGGTCGCCGTGCGCGCGGGCCCGGTCGAGGTCGTCCACGACGTCGAGCAGCTGGGTGACCACCGAGGCCTTGGCCGCCTCGGTCGTGACCACCCGCTCGCGCTCCACCCGACGCCGGTAGTTGGCGTACTCGGCGGTGAGGCGCTGCAGATCCGCGGTGCGCTCGGCCAGCTGAGCCGATTCGGGCGACGGCTCGGCCGCGAGCGCGGCCTCCTCGTGTTCTCCCGCAGCCGGAGCTTCGGTGTCCGTCTCCTCCACAGGCTGCGACCGGGCGTCCGGGTCGCGAACCTCGAAGGTGTCGGGGTCGATCCGACGCTTGTCGGTGACGGTCACCGGCTCCTGCTCGGGCTGCCCCGCCGTCACTTCTTCTCCGAGTCGGTCGGCTCGTCGACGACCTCGGCGTCGACGACGTCGTCCGAGCCCGCAGCCGCGCCGTCACCGGCGGCAGCACCCGCGTCGGCGGCCTGCGACTCGTACAGGGACTGACCGAGGGCCTGCGACTCCGTCGCGAGCTTCTCGACGGCGGTCTTCACCGCGGCGATGTCCGTGCCGGCGAGCGCGTCCTTGGTCTCCTTGATCGCGGACTCGACCTTGCCCTTGGCGTCGGCAGCGACCTTGTCCTCGTTCTCCTGGAGGAACTTCTCGGTCTGGTGCACGAGCGACTCGGCCTGGTTGCGGACCTCGGCCTCCTCGCGACGCTTGCGGTCCTCCTCGGCGTGCGCCTCGGCGTCCTTGATCATCCGGTCGATCTCCTCCTTGGAGAGGCCGGAGCCCTCCTGGATCTTGATCGTGTTCTCCTTGCCGGTGCCCTTGTCCTTCGCGGTGACGTGCACGATGCCGTTGGCGTCGATGTCGAAGGTCACCTCGATCTGCGGGACGCCGCGCGGAGCCGGGGCGATGCCACCGAGTTCGAACGAGCCGAGCAGCTTGTTGTGCGCCGCGATCTCGCGCTCACCCTGGAAGACCTGGATCTGCACCGACGGCTGGTTGTCGTCGGCCGTGGTGAAGGTCTCCGACCGCTTGGTCGGGATGGTGGTGTTGCGCTCGATGAGCTTGGTCATCACGCCGCCCTTGGTCTCGATGCCGAGGGACAGCGGGGTGACGTCGAGCAGCAGCACGTCCTTGACCTCGCCCTTGAGGACGCCGGCCTGCAGGGCGGCGCCGACGGCGACGACCTCGTCCGGGTTCACGCCCTTGTTGGGCTCACGGCCACCGGTCAGCTCACGCACCAGGTCGGTGACGGCAGGCATACGGGTCGAGCCGCCGACCAGGACGACGTGGTCGATGTCCTTGACGGAGATGCCGGCGTCCTTGATGACCTGCTGGAACGGCGCGCGGGTGCGGTCGAGGAGATCGGAGGTGATCTTCTGGAACTCGCTGCGCGAGAGCTGCTCGTCGAGGAACAGCGGGTTCTTGTCCGCGTCGACCGTGATGTACGGGAGGTTGATGGACGTCGACTGCGAGCTCGACAGCTCGATCTTCGCCTTCTCCGCGGCCTCACGCAGACGCTGCAGGGCCATCTTGTCCTTGGTCAGGTCGACGCCGTGCTGCGCCTTGAACTTCTCGACCAGCCAGTCGACGACGCGCTGATCCCAGTCGTCACCGCCGAGGTGGTTGTCGCCGGAGGTCGCGCGGACCTCGACGACGCCGTCGCCGATCTCGAGCAGGGACACGTCGAAGGTGCCGCCGCCGAGGTCGAAGACCAGGATGGTCTGTTCCTTCTCACCCTTGTCCAGGCCGTAGGCGAGGGCAGCGGCCGTGGGCTCGTTGACGATGCGCAGGACGTTCAGGCCGGCGATCTGCCCGGCTTCCTTGGTGGCCTGCCGCTGTGCGTCCTCGAAGTAGGCGGGGACGGTGATGACGGCGTCGGTGATCTCCTCACCGAGGTAGGCCTCGGCGTCGCGCTTGAGCTTCATGAGCGTGCGCGCGCTGATCTCCTGGGAGGTGTACTTCTTGCCGTCGATCTCCACGGTCCAGTCGGTGCCGATGTGGCGCTTGACCGAGCGGATGGTGCGATCGACGTTCGTGACCGCCTGGTTCTTGGCGGGCTGGCCGACCAGCACCTCGCCGTTCTTGGCGAAGGCGACGACCGACGGGGTGGTGCGCGATCCCTCGGAGTTGGCGACCACTACGGGCTCGCCGCCCTCCAGCACGGAAACGACGGAGTTGGTGGTTCCGAGGTCGATACCGACCGCACGAGCCATAGTGCTTCTCCATTCTTCGCTGCGACACATCCGTGCCACATGGGTGTTCATGCACAACCTGAGCCGATCCGACTCAGCTGAGCGCAGTCGACTCAAGCTTGCACCCGTCCGGAAGTCCCAGTCAAGTCAAAGTTGAGTCGCTGTCGCTCAAGTTGTCTGCTTTCTCCAACGGCACACCACCGCGGGTTGTTCCCTTCGTGACTCGGATCACACAAAATGGCGAAGGCTACGATCCCGGAGTGAGCACACGCCCGCAGCCGCCTCGCCCCGAGTTCTCGGTCACCCCGCTCCGCACAGCCGACACCCCCGGCCCCCGCGTCGGCGCCGCAGTCTCGGCCTGGGGCCTGTCGTTCGTCGTCTTCGCCGGACTCCTCGGCGCCGTCTACCTCGACCGCGAATCCGTCCGGGACGCCCTCGAGCAGTCGCTGCGGAGCGCCAACCCCGGCACCACCGCCGCGAGCATCGCCGACACCGTCGCCCTCACCCTCACCGGCTTCGCCGCCGCCGGCCTGCTCCTCGTCGCGGTCGCCGCCGTCTTCCTCGAGCTCCTGCGCCGCGGCCGACCCTGGGCCCGCCCCGCACTCGCCGTCGTCTCCGTCGCCACCGTCGTCACGGCCGTCGCCGCCCGCAGCGTCCTCGCCGACGCCGGCGACGCCACCGCCGGCGTCCTGCTGTGGGCTCCCCTGCTGTGGGCCGGGCTCACCGTCGTCGGCGCGGTCGCGACCTGGCGTCGCTGACCCACTGCTCGTCGCGCACGAAAGTGCCTCATGCGCGCGTTCTCACGCGCGCATGAGGCAGCGACGCGCGCAAGGAGTTGTCCACAACCGGCGGCTTCATCCACAGATCCGGCCCGCACGCCGCCGAGCGCGCGCGACCGACGGATGTCCACCCCACTCTGGTCGGCATGAACGACCCGACACCACTACGACGTGCGGACCTGCTCGCGTCCGGACACACACCCACCGAACTACGCAACGCGCTGCGCACGGGACGCCTGCGCAGGATCGCTCCCGGCATCTATCTTCGGCGGCACGAGACCGACGGCCTCGACGACGTCGACCGGCACCGGCTGCGCGTGCAGGCCCTGGCCCCCGCGCTGGACGCCGACGCGGTCTTCAGCCACGTCTCGGCCGCCGTCCTCCACGGCTTCGACCTGTGGAACGTGGACCTCTCCCGCGTGCACGTCACCCGCGGGCGCACGTCGGGCGGTCGCCGGACCCCCCACCTGCACGTCCACGTCGGCGGGTACGGGGCCGACGAGATCGCCACGTGCGACGGACTGCCGGTCACCTCCGCCGCCCGCACCGTCGTCGATCTGGCCCGCACCCTGCCCTCGGACCACGCCACGGTGATCGGCGATTCGGCACTGCGGTTGCGTCGCGTCGACCCCGGCGCGCTGTCCGTCGCCCTGGCAACTGCGGGGACGAAGGCCGGAATCGCCTCCGCACGGCGGGTGGTGCCCTTCCTGGACGGACGCAGCGAAAGTCCCGGTGAATCCCTGAGCAGGCTGCGGATGCGCGACGCCGGAATGCCCCGGCCGCAGTTGCAGCACGAGCTGCGGACCGGCGACGGCCGGTTCGTCGCGCGCACCGACTTCTACTGGGAGGGAATCGCCGGCGAGTTCGACGGCATGGGGAAGTACGGTGCCGACGAGCCCGGTGCGACCGCCGAGATCGTCCGCCGGGAGAAGCTGAGGGAGGACGCCATCCGGCAGCTCGGTTTCGAAGTGATCCGATGGACGTGGCCGGATCTGTTCCGTTTCCATGTCGTGCAGGCGCGGTTCGAGCAGGCGGCACAGCGGGCGCGACGCTGAAGCCCCCAAGCCTTGCGCGCGAAAGTGCCTCTTGCGCTTGTTCTTACGCGCGCAGGAGGCACCGACGCGCGCATCAGCCCGCGACGTCGGCGAGGATGCCCTCGCCGCTGCGGGCCGCCACGCTGCACGCGTTCGCGGTGAACCGGTCGAGCAGGGGGTGCTCGGCCCGGGCGCGCCAGGTGCGGACGGCGGCGACGCCCGCGGCGTGGATCTCGGCGACGGTCGCATCCGGCGCGAGACCCAGGCGCTGGGCCGGGCCGATACCGAAACCGCCGATCAGGCGCTGCAGTTCGAGCACGTCGTCCTCGCTCAGGGTGACCCGGGTCGAGCGCAGGCGGCCGAGCAGGCGCAGCTCGGTGAAACCGTGGACGTCGGCGAGCAGCCGCTGCACGGAGGCGAGCAGGGGGCCGTCGTGGTGGGCGCGCAGGACCCGTTCGAGCGACATCAGCGCCGAATGGGCCTTGAGCTGATCGGCGCGCTGGCCGAACTGCACGTCGATCACCTGGCGCAGCTCGTCGAGCCCGCTGCGCGCCACCAGCTCCGCGGCCAGCGTCGGCGAGTCCCGCACCCCGAGACCGATCAGCGTGACGGCCATGCGGATCCCGAACAGGCCGAACCGGTCGACGAGGTGCGCCCGGGTGCCCGGATCGACGGGCAGCGTGATGTCGGGGCGGGCGAACCGATCCGCCGACAGCATCGCCACCTGAAGGTCCTGCGACGGCACCTGCGCGAGCGCCTCGAACGCGGCGAACTCGCTCTGCCGCAACGTCCGCGCGCCCAGCGCGAGCAGCCCCGCGACCGGCACGACGGCCTGGCACAGTCCGGTGCGCTCGAGCTCACCCGCGAACCGGGCCGCAACCTCCTTGGCCGACATCATCGCGTCCATGCGGCCCGCGCCGACCTCGTCGGCGCGGGAGACCACACCGATCACGCCGAGCGGCCCGGATTCGCCGCCCACGTGCTGGCCGATCCGGCCGAGGAACTGCACGTCGGCGGCCCCGAGGGTGCGCATCAGGTAGACGACGGCGTCGGCGCCGGAGGCGTCGTCGTCGGGGGTCAGCAGTTCGAACGTCCGGGCCGAGACGTCCTGTGACAGCGACGACGTGCCCGGCGTGTCGATGATCGTGGTCTGGGACAGCGCACTGGCCGGCCATTCGACGTCGATCCGGTCCACCCGGTCCGCGGTCAGCTCTCCGAGATCGAAGGTGAGCCGGCCGTCGCGGCGCTGCACCGGCACCGGCAGGATCCGGTCGCCGTCGTAGTGGGCGGTGACCGAGGGGGTCGAGCCGCTGCGGTACCACGTGACGACGCGCGTGCACTCGGTGGCATCGGTGGGGGCGATGTCCTGCCCGACGAGGGCGTTGAGCAGCGTCGACTTGCCGGCCTTGAGGGACCCGGCGAGCGCGACGCGCAGCGGCTGTTCGAGCCGCGCCGCGCACAGCGCGAGCTGCTCGGCAGCGCGCGGGTCGCTTCCGTACCGGGCACGCGCGGCCGCGACGAGCTCGCGGGCCTGCTCGACACTCACGCGTCGGCCCCGGCCAGCTGTGCGGCCCGTTCGCGCAGCGCGGTCAGCGCACGCACGTGCGTCTCGAGTTCGGCGACGCGGCGCTGCCGCTGCGCTTCCTCGACCGTCGCGGCCTCCTGCGCGGCGCGCAGCGACTCGGACAGCGACCGCAACGTCTGCTCGGCCAGCTCGGTGAAGTGGTCGCGCAGCTGGCGCTGAATCAGCCGGAGCCGGTCCTTCGACTCCTTGCCCACCTGGAAGCCGACGTCGTCGGTGAACTTGCGGATGGCGACCTTCGCGTCGGCCCGGCGTTTGACGATGCGTGCCTGCTTGTCGTCGCGATAGGCCTTGGTGCCGAGCACAACTCCCGCGCCGACGGAGATCGGGTTGACCAGGGCCATACCCATGAGCGTGGTGATCAGCCCGAACATGAGCACGCCGCCGTAGGAGCCCTTCATTCCCACGAGCATCTTCTGGCCGACACCGATGCGGCCCGATTCGAGGTCCGAGAGCCGGGAGACGGGCTCGAGCAGCCCCTCCAGGTCGCCGAGGTGCAGGTCCGGCAGGTCCACGGCACCGCTGTCGGCGAAGTGCCCGGCGACGACCTCGGCGAGCCACACCGAACGCTCGTGGGCCCACACGAAGTTGTCGCCGACGGATTCGGCGACCTGCTCACCGAGCCATTCCCCGATCCGCGGCCATTCCTCGCCCGGGTCGCATTCGTCGACGGTGGCTTCGGCCTCGCGGGTGACGCGGCGCAGCCGGTCCCGCAGGTCGTGGTCGATGTCGGCGGCGAGGTCCGCGATCCCGTCGGCCAGGGTCTGCTGCCACTGGGCGGCCCGCGTGCGCAGCGCCTCCGCGGCGGCCTTGGCCCGCTGCAGCTCCGCGACGGCCGCCGCACCGGTCTCGGGATCGCGCAGCGCCGCCAGCTCGCTGCCCAGGCTCAGGGCGACGTGCTCGACGACCGACTTCACATCCAGCGCGACGGAACGCCTGGCGACGTCGGCGCCGCGCGCGACGACCCGCTCGCGGAGGAACCCGTAGACCGATTCGAAGCCCGACTCCTCGTGCAGCGACGCGTCGTCGAGGCGCAGGGCGTGACTGCGCAGCAGCGACGAGACGGGCAGCAGGGGCACGTCGAGGCCCGCGCGCTGCAGGTGCCCACGGTCCGCGGCGACGATCTCGCGCCAGTGCGGGTACAGGTCCGTCTTGGTGATCAGCACCGCCGCGGCGGGGCACAGCTGCAGCACCTGCCGCAGGAAGCTCAGTTCCGGCTCGGTGAACTCCTGGCTGGCGTCGGAGACGACGAACACGGCGTCTGCGGCCGGAAGCAGGCCCAATGTTGCTGCGGCGTGCGGGTTTCCGTGCCCGCCGACGCCGGGTGTGTCGACGAGGACGAGGCCGTCGGCCAGCAGTGGGCTCGGCACGTTCACCTCGAGGCGGAGCACCTCGCGCCCGCCCGCGCGCGGCGTGGCGGGCGTGACGCGCTGCAGCTCGTCGACGGGCAGGTCCACCCGGACGGGATCGCGGCCGGGCTCGGCGAGCACGAGTTCGGCGAAGGTGCGGTCCGCGTTCTGCACGACGGTGGGGACGGCGGTGGTCTCGTCGTCGCCGACCGAGCACACCTCGAGGTTGAGGAGCGAGTTCACGAACTGGCTCTTGCCCTGTTTGAGCTGGCCGACGACGACGACCCGCAGGCGCGGGTCGACGACGCGGGTGCGCGCCGCCTCGAGCCTGGTGGCGAGGTCTCCGCGCTCGGCGGCGCGGATGTGTTCGGCGGCCGCGTCGATCAGTTCGACGAGGGCCGCGCGGCGAGCGGCGGCATCTGCGGAGGACGTGTGCATGGTGATCGCTTCGACTCGCCTTCTGTCGGAGTGCGGGCTGCACCGAGATTATGTCCTCTGCGAAGAACGCCGGCCCCGCGTGGTGCACGCGGGGCCGGCATCGGGGTCCGTGCAGAGTGGGTCAGCCGAGGAAGGTGTCGAAGTCCGGGTCGGTGTCCGCGCCGGCGCCGGCGTCGATCCCACCGTGCAAGTCGGCACCGGTTTCGGCGGAACCGAACAGGCCACCGGTGCCGCCGGCGCTGCCGAAGGCGTCACCGGCGTCGATGGACGACCAGGCACCGGTCGCGCCGTCGGCGGTGCCCGAGAGCTGGCCGCCGAGCTGCGCGGTGCTCTCGGCCGTACCGCCGAGGCCGGCACCGAGCGAGCCGCCGGCGTCGGTGGCTCCCTCGACACCGCCGGTGACGGCGCCCTCGACACCGCCGGTGACGGCGCCCCCGACCTGCGACGCGCCGCCCGCGGCGCCGTCGAGGCCGGCGCCGAGGCTGCCGCCCAGGTCGGTCGCACCGGCCAGGCCACCGGCCAGCTCGCCGCCCAGGTCGGGCGCTCCGCCGAGACCACCGGTC
>NZ_BCXE01000028.1 GCF_001894945.1 Rhodococcus ruber NBRC 15591 | reverse complement strand
ACCGGCCAGACCCCCACCGAGGCCCGCACCCAGATCCGCCGCACCGTCGAGCCCACCCGTCAGACCACCGGCCAGATCACCTGCCGCCTCGCCGCCACCGGCGAGCTGCCCGCCGAGGTCGAGCGCACCGTCGAGGGCGTAGCCGAGCTGACCGGTCAGGTCGGCGTCGACGCCGAGCCCACCGCCGATGGTGGTGGCCAGTTGCGAACCGAGGTCCACGGTGGAGTCGACGGTGCCACCGAGGCCCGCCTCGAGCACGCCACCGAGGCCCGCCTCGAGCACGCCACCGAGCGCGGAACCGAGATTCGCGCCGGCCTCCCCGCCGACGGAGAACGCGGAGGCGAGCACCGCGGACAGGGTGCCGTCGGCGCTCGATTCGACGGATGCGGACAGGTCGAGCGCGACGTCGAGGGCGTTGCCGAGTTCGAGGGTGGCGGAGTTCTCGAGGCCGAGCGCGCCGCCGAGCAACCCGCCGACCGCGGTGCCGAGGTCCAGGTCGCCGGCGGCGTCGCCGCCGAGGAGGGCGCCGAGGTCGATGCCCCCGACGAGCCCCCCGTCGGCGCCGGCCTCGAGCACGGCGCCGAGCGTGCCGCCGAGATCACCGGCGACGGAGCCGCCGGCCTCGAGCAGAGCCGACAGGGAGGCACCGAGTCCGGCGGTCACGCCGGTGACGGCGTCGAGACCGCCGCCGAGGTCCAGACCGCCGGCGAGGCCGGTTCCGAGTTCGAGGACGGAGTCGAGGGCGCCGCCGAGCTGCGCGGTGAGTTCGGTGCCCAGCCCGAGCGTGCCGCCGAGGGTCGCGCCGACGGCCGTCGCGAGGTCCGCGCCTCCGGCGAGGGCCGCCTCGACGGCGGCGGAGAAGTCGCCGCCCGCGGCGAGTGCCGTGTCGAGCAGCCCGCCCAGCGCCCCGCCGAGCTGGCCGCCGAGCTCGCCACCGACCCCGAAGGCGGCCTCGAGTGCACCGGACAGGTCGAGCGCCGTCCCGGCCGTGGCGCCGAGCGCCGCATCGAGCGCTGCGCCCAGGTCCGCGACGACCCCGGTTGCGGCATCGAGTCCGAGACCGCCGGCGAGTGCCCCGGAGAGCACCGCGCCCAGGTCCAGGTCGCCCGCCAGGTCCAGGGCACCGGAACCGATGCCGCCGAGGGCACCGCCCGCGCCGAGGGCCGCGCCGAACGCCGCGCCGAGGGCGGCACCGAGATCACCGCCGAGTTCCAGGGCCGCGCCCAGTGTGCCGGTGAGGCCGGCGGCCAGCTCGGCCGCGAAGTCGGTGTCGATACCGAGGCCGCCGCCGAGGCCACTGCCGACGGCACCCGCGAGGCCGAGCCCCGCACCGCCGGCGAGACCGAGACCCGCACCGCCGGCCAGACCCCCGGCGAGACCACCGGCCGCACCGGCCCCGATGGCACCGGCCGCACCGGCTCCGATGGCGCCGGCCGCGCCCGCCGCCCCGCCGAGCGCCGCGGTCAGCTCTGCGGCCGTGCCCGCGAACAGTCCGCTGTCGGCGACGAGGGGCGCGACGGCGACGATGTCGGCGTGGCACACGTCGGCCAGCCCGGCCTGGGCCAGGGCGGTGTCGGGGTTCGCGCAGTAGCGGGCGAGGGCCTCGTCGTCGCGCAGCAGGCTGAGGATGAAGTCGAGCACAGCGTTGGTGGACATCGCATCTCCTGGGGTCGGTGTTCTGCGATTCACGCTACGAACGGCCGGTCCCCCGCCCAAGGGGGCCGAGACCCCCCTCGGTCCGGGGCCCGTACGGGGGTGCGCATTAGGGGATCGGGGCGGACAGGGGGATCGCCCCCGCACCAGGGTCGAAGGTCTCGTATCGGGCTAACGACATCGTGTCCGATTACGACATTCAACGCGACACGGCGGATACGTCCGCCCCGAACAGGGAGCGAAACGACATGGCAGCAGGGCTCGGAGTCACGATCGGTTCGGCGGATTCGGTGGCGGCCACCGCGTTCGATCGCGCCGACACGTACCGTCCGGTCGTCCTGTCCCGTGCCAGCGAACTGCACCTTCCCCCCGACGACGCGCCGCACCTCGGTCACCGGCCGGCCGCCCCGGGGGCGCTGGTGTTCACCGACTTCGTGAGCCGCGTCGGGGATCCCGTCGGTGTGCTCGCCGACAACGGAGCGTCGTACTCCGGGGCGGACCTGACCGCGACGGCGATCGGCTGCCTGGTGCACGAGGCCTCGCTCGACCTGCCGGAGGCCCCCGCGATCACGGTGGCGCATCCGGCGACCTGGGCCGGTTACACCGTCGACGCGCTGCGCGAGGCCCTGTCGCGGGCGGGGCTCGCGGACGTGACGCTGATGCCCGAGCCGATCGCCGCGGTGCGCTGGCTCGAGGCCACCCGGGGTCCCCTCGGCGACGGGGTGGTCGTCGTCTACGACCTGGGCGCCCGCACGCTCGACGTCTCGGTGGTGCGCACCGGCGCCGAACCGGTTCTTCTCGGCCGTCCGATCGCGAGCGAGGACGTGTGCGGCGGTCACCTCGACCATCTGGTCACCACCCATCTGCTGGACACCGTGCGCGACGACGTCCCCGACTTCGATCCGTTCGCCGCGCCGATGACGGCGGCGCTGGCGGAGCTGCGTACCCGGTCGAGAGCCGCGAAGGAGCAGCTGTCGACCGACACCGAGACGGTCGTCGCGATCGATCTGCCCGGGGTGCGGCGGGACGTGCGTCTCGTACGCGACGAGTTCGAGGAACTGGCCCGCGGCCCGCTGCAGGCGTCGACGGCGCTGGTGCACGAGGCGCTGCGCGGGGCCGGGGTCGAGCCGTCGGATGTGGGGCGGGTGCTGCTCACCGGTGGCGGCGGCGCGATCCCTCTCGTCGCCGAGCTGCTCTCGGCGGAGCTGGGCGTCGCGGTGGTGGCCGGGCCGCATCCGGCCCACACGGCGGCCCTCGGGGCGGCCCAGCCACGGGCGGGAACCGCGGTCGCCGCCCCGGTGGACGACGATGTGCCCACCACCGTGCTGCCGGTGACGACCGCCCGGCCGACCGAGGCGATCTCGCCGGTCCGCCCGGCCGTCGTCCCCGCCCCGGCTCCGGCCGCCGCGGCGGCTCCGGCTCCCTCCCGGTCGCGGCGCTACGTGCTCGCGGGGGCCGCGGCCGCTGCGCTCGTTCTGCTCGGTGCGGGTGGTCTCGCGGTGGGGACGCTCGGCACGTCCGACGCCTCGGAGGCCGGCGTCGGCGCCGCCACTTCCGCGACCGTCCCGGGCGCGACCCCCGCCTCGGCCGGGGGGCCGGCGACGACCGCGACCACCGGCTCCGGCACGAGCAGTGCCGTGCCCGCGACGACACCGGGCACGCGGGCCGCGGCCACGGCGGCGACGCCCGGGGCGCCCGGGACCGTCGCCCCTGCCGGGTCCGTTCCCGCGGGCACCACCGCGCCCGGTGCGGCGCCGGGCGCACCGGCCCCCGGCGCCGTCGCCCCGGGCACCGTCGCACCGGGCACCGTCGCCCCCGTCCCCACGACGACCCCTCCCCCGGCTCCCGCCCCCGCCCCGGCTCCCGCGCCGGCGCCCGCCCCGAACTACGGTTCCCAGGTCGGTGATGCCCTCGGCGGTGCCGGTGAGGGTGCCGGTGCGGTCGTCGGCGGCGCCGGCAACGCGGTCGGCGGTGTCGTCGAAGGGGTCGGCGGCGCCGTCGGTGGCGTCGTCGACGGCGTCGGCGGACTTCTCGGCAACTGACCGATGCCGCAACCCGTTTCCCTGCCGCGCGACGTCGCGCACGCCGTCGCCGCGAGTCCGCCCCGGCTGCTGCTCGCCGGTCCCGCCGGCAGCGGCAAGTCCGCGTTGCTGTCCTCGGTGCGGCAGACGCTCGCCGATCGGGGCCTCACCGTCGGCACCGATCCGGATTCGCCCGCGACGTCGGCGCTGGTGGTCGACGACGCACACACCCTGCCCGCCGAGTCCGTCCTCGCGCTCGCCGAGCAGGTGCGGCGCGGCGAGCGGGCGGTGGTCGTCGCGACGGAGCCGCGGCCTCACCGCAGCGATCTGCGCGCGTTGTCGTCCGCGTTCGGCGCGCACTCGGCGCTCGTCGAACTGCGCCCCCTCAGCCCACGCGAAATCGCCGGTCGGGCAGCGACTCTCGGACTCACGCCGCGTCCGGAACCGATCCGCGCGGTGCACCGCCTGACCGGCGGGACCCGCGACGTCGTGGACGCGGCCCTCGTGGCACTGCGCGACGGCACCGATCCCCGACGGGCCGCCGCGGCCCGCGTCCGGGACCGGCTCGCCGGTGGCGACCCGGACCTGCCCCGGGTGCTGGTCCTCGCCGCTCTCGGCGGCACCCTCGATCCGCTCGAGGTCGCCTCCGTCCTCGGCGTCGAGGCGGACCGCGCGCGGGAGCTCGTCGACGCCGCGCGAGCCAGTGGCCTGCTCACCGTCGACGGCGACGTCCCGATCCCCGCGGCCGCCGCGGTGCCCGCCACCGTCCTCGGATCCCACGGCGTCCGCACGCTCGCGCACCGGCTGGCGGCGCTGCGTCTCGACGCGGGGCTGCTGTCCGCCGACACCGCCCGCGCGCTCGCCGACGCGGGCGTGGCCGACGCCCGTCTCGCGGACCGTCTCGTGATGCTCGCCGCCGAGGCCGCGCCCGCGCAGGCCCTCCCGCTGTACGACGCCGCGATCCGCGCCGGTGCCGACGCCGACGCGCTCGATGTGCGCCGCGCCGAGACCGCCGGGCTCGCCGGTGATCTCGCCACCGCCGCACAGCTCACCGATCGGCTGCTCGACCGGGCCGCAACCCTGCCCGGCGACGAGCTGACCGCCGCGACCCGCATCGCCGCGACCGTCGCCGCGCGCCGCGGCATGCTCGGTCGCAGCGCGGATCTGTACGAGTGGCTCGGACCCGAGCGCGCGGGTGCCGATGCGCCCGTCGCCGCGACGGTGCTGCTCGCCGCGGGCCGTCCCGGCGCCGCTGCCCGGTTCGGCACGGCTGCGCCGGCACCGACGTCGTCCGCGGCGGCGGCGCAGCTGCTGGCCGCCGGCCTGCGCGAGTCCGTCGGTGGCGACGGGCGCGTCGCGATGAACAGCCTCACGCGGGCCCTGTCCGTGCACGGCACCGGCGACCGGACGCGGCTGCTGCCGGACACCCCGGAGGCGGTCACGGCACTGCTGTGCCTGCATTCCGGCGAACTCGTCCATGCCGCCGCCGTGCTCGGCCGCCCCAGCACCGTGCCGTCCGTGCGGCACCGCCTGCTCGCGGCGTGGACGGCGCTGATCGGCGGGGACCTGCCGGTGGCCACGGCCGCCGCCGACGAGCTCGCCCCCTCGGCGACCGAGCAGCGGGACCAGCTGTTCCTGCACGGGCTGCGGGTGGGCCTGGCCCGCCGCGGCGGCGACGTCGGCGCGCTGACCGCCGCCTGGACCGCGGCGCAGGGCGTGGTGGCCGCATACTCGGTGGACCTGCTGAGCCTGCTGCCCCTCGGCGAGTTGTGGCTCGCAGCGGTCCGGCTCGGCGAGGCCGACCGCATCGCCCATCTGGTCGCTCAGGCGCAGGAGCTCCTGTCGACCCTCGGTGAACCGCCGCTGTGGGGCGCGACGCTGCACTGGTACGGGGTGCAGGCGGCCATCGCCGCGGACCGGCCCGCGGAGCTGTTGCCGCACGCCCGCGCGCTCGGGTCGGCGGCGGAGTCCACCGCCTACGCGGCCGCCCTGGCGCGGGCCGGGCAGGCGTGGCTGCGGGTGCTGCAGGGCGACGCCGATCCGGCGCGGGTGCAGGCGGCGGCGGAGTCACTTGCCGCGATCGGCCTGCCCTGGGACGGGGCACGACTGGCCGGCGAGGCCGCGTTGCGGGTGGGCGACACCGCGACGGCGACGGCCTTGCTGCAGGTCGCACGGGCGGTGCGGCACCCGTCGGCCGCGCCGCGCTCCCCCGCGCCGGCGCCCGCTGCCGCCGCGCCGATGGCCCCGAGTCCCCTGTCGGATCGGGAGGCGGAGGTCGCCGACCTCGTCGTCGCCGGACTGACCTACCGCGAAGTAGGGTCCCGCCTGTACATTTCCGCGAAGACTGTCGAGCATCACGTCGCGCGCATCCGGCGGCGGCTCGGCGCCGGCTCGCGATCGGAGCTCATCTCGATGCTCCGCGCGCTCGGGCACGGGGCCGAGGCTCGGCAACCGGCAACCAGTGGGAACGGGGGGACTTCCGCATGTCCGTAGGCGTGGGCCTGAAAGTCGGCACCACCGTGTCCGCCGTGGCCGTCACCTCCGCCGAGGGCATCCGTCCCGACCCCGAACCGGTCGAACGCCTCACCCACTTGCACCTGCACTCCGACGGCACGGCCACACTCGGCGTCCGCGACCCCGGTGCCGGCGGGTGCAGCTCCTTCGCCGGCTTCGTCGACCGTGTGGGCGACCCGGCCGGGGTGCGCGCCGAGGACGGTGCGCTCTCCCGCGCCGAGGACCTCGTGGCGACCGCGATGGAATGCCTCCTCGCCGACGCCGCGCCCCTGGTCGGCGACGCCCCGGCGACGGTGGCCGCCGCGCATCCCACCGAATGGTCCCCGGCCACCGTCGCGGTGCTGCGCAACGCCCTCGACTACGTCGGGTTGCGGCACGTCGCCCTCATCTCCGACGCCGAGGCCGTCGCGGCGTGGTTCGAGGCGCGGGTCGCGCAGCAGAGCGGTCGGCTCGTCGCCGTCTATCACCTCGACGCCGGCGGATCGACGGTGACGCTCGTGCGTTCCGGTGTCGCCGCGGGCCGCGCGTTCCGCTATCCGGAGGGCGACGCCCCGTCGGTGCCCGCGCAGCTGTCGGCCGCGCTCGGCGCGTTCGGCTGGCTCGTCAGCAACCTCGATGCCGTCGTGATCAGCACCGAGGACCCCGTGGACCCGTCGGCGGCACAGCTCGTCGCGCAGGCCGTGAAGGCCGGGATGGGCGTGCGGTGCGTGCTGCCGCCGCAGCCGCAGCACACGGTGGTGCGGGGCGCGGCGCTCGCGGCCGCGGCCGGGTCGGCGGACATGGTCGGCGCCACCCGGATCATCCCGGCGGTCCGCTCGGCCGCCGCCGCACGCACACCGCTCGAGCCCCCTGCCGCCCCCGAACCCCGTGTCGCCCCCGAACCCCGTGCCGACGCCGGCCCCGCCGTCGCGGCGACCGTTACCGACCGGGGATCCGCCGAGCCGGACCGCGTCCCACCCAACCGGCTCGTCGTCAGCGGCGCCGTCGCGGCCGCCGTCGCGCTGCTCGTGGGAATGGGTGCCCTGGTGTTCTCGCTGCGGGACACCCCGGCGGAGACCCCCGTGCGGGAAGCGGGCGCCGCCTACGAGTCGCTGTCGAGCGCCGTGCAGGTGCCGTCGACCACCGGGACACCGACCGGTACCACCGCCGCCCCGGCGACCACCCCCGACGCGGCGCCGGTCGCCGTCGACTCGGGGCCCGTCGACTCGTGGCCCGCCGTCACCGAGCCGCTGCCCGCGGCCGCGGTCGCCCCGTCGACCCGGTCCACCACATCCCGCCCGGCACCCACCACCACCACGCGTTCGACCACGGCCGAACCCACCACGAGCGCGGCCACCCGGGAACGGGACCGGCCCACCCGGACGACGACCCCCACCGCCACCACGACCGTCGCGCCGACCACGACGGTCACGTCCACGCCCACCGGAACCACGGAACCGGACCCAACGGACACCACCGGTTCCGAGGCACCGGAGTGAGACCAACCGTCCCGTACGCTGTCACACGGTCGTGCTCGCTCCCGCGGCACGATCACGCACGAAACCCGTCAACACATTCTCGAAGGGCCCCCATGCGTTACTCGTCGGCGTCGCGCGCCGCTGCTCGTACCACCGTCCGCCGTGTCGTCGTCGCTGCGGCGTCGGCGCTGCTGCTGGCCGGGCCGCTCGCCGCGACCGCCCACGCGGCCCCGGCCGACCAGCTGCCGGTGGATCAGCTGCCCGCCGAACTCGTCGAGGCCATCAGCCGGGACCTGAAGATCAGCGCCGACGAGTACCTCGAGCGGTCCGAACGCGCCCAGGAACTCGCGGACTACGCGCGCACCTTCCGCGCCGAACGGCCGGACGACTTCGCCGGGGCATGGCTGGGCACCGACGGTAAGCCCGTCGTCGCGGTCACCAACCCCGACGCTGCCCGGCAGGCCGAGAACGACGGCTACCACGTCACCGTCGCGCCGGTGTCCGCGGACGGGCTCGAGCGGTCCCTCGCCGAGCTGAACCGCTGGGTCGCCGCGCTGCCCCGCGAACTGGCCTCCCAGGTGAACTCGACGTCGATCGACGTGTTCAACAACCGGCTGATCGTCGACATCGCCAACAGCCCCGCCGGCCGCGCCCTGAACCTGCCGACGCTCATCGCCAACGTCCAGGTCATGCTCACCCCCGGCCAGCCGCCGAACGAGCCGGGCCCGCTCGGGGGCGACACCTACATCACCGCCGACGGCGACGTCCGCTCGACGCCGCTCGACCGCATCGGCGTGTGCTCGTTCGGCTTCAACGCCGTCGACGCCGACGGGTCGGCCGTCAACATCACCGCCGGCCACTGCGACGCGGTCGCCCGCGAGGACGGCGGCTCCACCGTCTACCTGCCCAACCGGGAGAACATCGACGAGAGCGTGAAGATCGGCGCGTTCACCCGCTCGACCGTCGGCGAGGGCAGCACCCTGGACTACGGCATCATCGGCCTCGACCAGGCGGGCGTGGACGTCGGCCTGAACCGGCCCGTGATCCGCGGCGGCAACGGCTCGACGCTCACCGTCACCGGCACCGCGGCGCCCGTCGCCGGCGCCCCGGTGTGCAAGTCCGGGCAGTCGTCGTACTTCACGTGCGGCATCGTCGCCGCCGACCGGATCGAGACCCAGCTGGTCCGCGCCGACGGCACGAGCACCACGATCCGGGGCTTCGCGACCACCGCCTGCACCCTCTCCGGCGACAGCGGCGGCGCCATCGTCACCGGCACCCTCGCGCTCGGGGTGATCAGCGGCTCCAACAGCTCCGGCGCCCCGGACTGCGTGGAAGCCAACCTCGTCCTCGCCCCGCAGGGCGGCACGTCCAGCCTGGGCATCGCGATCCAGGACATCGAGGCCGAGACCGGCGCGCGGGTGCGCACCGGCGCGGCGGCCTGACCGGTTCGCGCGGCTGGGTGTACACGCCGCCGAACCCATATGATCGTCCCGTCCAGCACCGGCCCGCCCGGGGCCGGCATCTCCGCGCACCGTCGCGGAGATCAACGAGGAAGGCATCCATGCGACGCTCCTTCGCCCGTCGAGCAGCGGTCTACGGTTCGGCAGCGCTCATGCTGTTCGGCCCCGCCGCCGCCATCGCCCAGGCCGAACCGGCCCCGATCGAGGCGACGGCGCTGCCGAACGAACTCGTGGAGGCGCTGGCCCGGGACCTGCAGATGAGCCCCGAGCGGTACCTGACGGACGCTGCCCGCAGCCAGGAGCTGGCCCGCTTCGCCGAGACGGCGCGGGAGCAGTTCGCTGCCGTGTTCTCCGGTGTGTGGCTCGAGCAGGACGGCACGCCGAAGGTGGGGCTGACCGAGGGTGAGGGCTACGACGCCGCCCGCGAGGCCGCCGAGGACGCCGGATTCACCGTCGAGGACACCGACCGCACCGAGACGCAGCTGCGCGACGAACTGAAAGCGCTGAACGACTGGCTGGCCACCCAGCCGCCCGCCGTCGCCGACCTGGTGCGCGGCGTCGCCATCGACGTCGTGCACAACGACGTCGTGCTGCGCACCGAGAACGTCGCCGGGATCGAGCTGCCCGACTTCCTGCAGGGCGCCCGGGTGCTGTTCGCGCCCGCACCGCTCGTCCCGGAGCCGGCCGCAGGAGACCTGCAGCCCGTCGCCGATCTCGCCGCCCCCACGGCCCTGTTCGGCGGGGACGCCTACGCCGCCCTCGGCGCCGGTGATGGTCTGCGCTGCTCGCTCGGCTTCAACGCCGTCGACGGCTCGGACCGGCCGGTCAACATCACCGCCGGGCACTGCGACCCGAACCGGCCGTCCGCCGGCACCGAGTACGCGTCGAAGGTGTACCACCTGATCGGCGAGGACCTCGGCCAGCAGCTCGGCACCTTCGAGAAGACCAGCCTGGACGGCCACGACTACGCCCTGATCCGGCCCACCGCCGAGGCACAGGGCCGGTTCGAGAACAACGGGGTGCGGGTGCCGCTCGCGGCGCCGCTGCCGATCACCGGTATCGCCGAGCCCGTCGTCGGTGCGCCCGCGTGCAAGTCCGGCGTCCGCTCGGGCTACAGCTGCGGTGTCGTGACCGCGGCGGGTCAGACCGTCGAGGTCGGCCACCGGGTGCTGAGGGACGGCTTTTCCACCAACCTGTGCGCCCTGCAGGGCGACAGCGGCGGCACGATCGTCACCGGCACCCTCGCCCTGGGCATCTCCAGCGCCTCGAACGTCGGCCAGTACGGCATGTGCGAGATCGCCGGCGTGGTCAGCGGTCTGCTCGGCGAGTCGCCGGAGCTGTTCGCGACGCCGATCTCCGCGGTCCTCGCCGAGAACCCCGGGCTGCGCGTGCGCACCTGGTGATCGTCGCTCTGTGAGAGCGTCACTGTGAGTGGTCCCCGAGGGCCCGCCTCCGACCGGAGGCGGGCCCTCGTGCTGTGCGGCGTGTCGCACCGGGCGCGACGATCGGAAACCAGCCGACCGGTTTAGGATCCTGAGCGTCCCGAAGTCCGGCTGCGGAGTGTTCCGCGGCCGGACTATTGCATATCCCGGCGTCCGCTGACGGCCGGTTCGACAGAAGGTGAGTGGCCGGTGTCAACAGATCTGTTGCTGGTCGGGGTCGATATCGTGGGCTACGCCGTCGAGATAGTGGTGCATCTCTTCCGGTTGATCACGCTCAACTCCTGAGCTCCGAAGACAACTGCGGCCCCCCGCCATGGCGGGGGGCCGCAGTTGGATTGCTTGGGACTACTCAGCCCACTGAGTGGTGCCCGGAGGGGCCATCAGGGTCTGGATCAGGCCGATTCCGGCGACGATCAGCGTCGGGCCGCCGGCAGCGATGGTACCGACGACACTGCCGATGCCGAAACCTGCGGCACACCCGGGAAGTGCAGCGATGAGGGCGGTCGGAATACCGCCGGCCACCGCACCGATGACACACCCGATGATGCCGCCGGTCAAACCACCGACTGCAGAGGCGATCGCGAGCTGCGAGCTGAAGTTCTGCTGAGCCTTGAGGTTCTCCTCAGGCGACGCGACATCCTTCAGCGCCAGGCTGACGGGGTTCAGGCTCGGAGCCGTCTTGTCCTCCGGAGCGACCGGAGTCGCCTGGGACATGTCGGTGACCGGGGTGAGGGTGAGGGTCTTGCCGTCCTCGCTGATCTCCCGCTCGAAAGGCAGCTGCAGATCCCCGAGCTGGAAAGCCAGGGGAAGGCTGACGACCGCGTTGCCGTCGCCGTCCTGCAGTTCGACATTCTTGCCGTCCCCGGAAACCTGGAAGGTACCGGCGTCGATGACGGTGACGACGGACTCGCCGTCGACCTTGGACTCGTAGTTGATCTTCTCCGGTGCCGTGACCGCCGGAGCGGCGTAGGACGTGCCGGCGGTGAGGCCGACGGCAGCGATGGTCATCGCCGCCACGGCGGCGAGCTTCCTGAACTTCATTCGATTCCGTTCTGTGACTTCGGCGCACGCCCCCGACGGACGCCCCCCAAGTTCTGACACCAATGCGCCCCTGCGCACCGTAGGCCCTGATCGCGGGTGCGCGAAGCACATCTCGCGCAGCATCATAACCGACATCACAGGGATCGTCGCGTCCGGAATGTGCCGAATCCGTTGCCGGTCTGTTGCCCGACTCGACGGTAGGGATGCCGAAGCGTGACCGGTTACCGCACGTTAGGTATGCCTGACTCAATGAGTCGAAAGGTTTAACGCTTACCGTGGGCGGACACTCACGCTACGGCGCGATGCGGCAATTCGGCCGCCCCCCACGCGGCCGACCTCCACCAGGCACCGCGCCGCAGCACCGCGAGACTAGACTACTGGCCGGTAACTTCCTATAGCTACCGGCTGGTAACTTAGTTCGGGTTACGATGCGTGGGCTTATACCAGGCGGCCGCGGCCGCCCCCGACACGAAAGGCCACCTATGAATGCCCTGACGATCACGTTGGGCACGATCGGCGTGCTGCTCAGTCTGGTGTGCTGGTACTCGTTCATCGGTGGCGCGATGAAGATGGTCAACGTCGTCCGGATCGGCCAGCCGGCTCCGGATCGGTGGCAGCCGTTCTTCCCGCGCTTCAAGCAGATGCTCGTCGAGTTCGTCGCACACACCCGGATGAGCAAGTTCCGCACCGTGGGCTGGGCCCACTGGCTGGTGATGGTCGGCTTCATGCTCGGCGCGATCGTCTGGTTCGAGGCCTACGGCCAGACCTTCGACCCGGCGTTCCACTGGCCGCTGATCGGCAACACCGCCGTCTACCACCTGATCGACGAACTGCTCGGCCTCGGAACCGTGATCGGCATCACTGCCCTGATCATCATTCGGCAGCTGAACCACCCGCGGAAGCCCGAGCGGCTCTCGCGTTTCGCCGGCTCCGACTTCCGGGCGGCGTACTTCGTCGAGACCGTCGTCCTCATCGAGGGCCTCGGCATGATCTTCGTCAAGGCCGGCAAGATCGCGACCTACGGCCACGCCAACCCGTGGACCGACTTCTTCACGATGAACCTCGCCAAGCTGCTGCCGGCGAGCGCCGTGATGGTGTCGATCTTCGCGTTCGTGAAGTTGATGTCCGGCATGATCTGGCTGTACGTCGTCGGCCGCAACATCACGTGGGGTGTCGCCTGGCACCGCTTCGCCGCGTTCTTCAACATCTACTTCAAGCGTGAAGACGACGGTGGCGTCGCCCTCGGTGCCGCGAAGCCGATGACGTCGAAGGGCAAGGCCATCGACATGGAGACGGCCGATCCGGACACCGACACCTTCGGTGCCGGGAAGATCGAGGACTTCTCCTGGAAGGGCTGGCTCGACTTCACCACGTGCACCGAGTGCGGCCGCTGCCAGTCGCAGTGCCCGGCCTGGAACACCGGCAAGCCGCTGTCGCCCAAGCTGCTCATCACCTCGCTGCGCGACCACGGCTACGCCAAGGCGCCCTACCTGCTCGCCGGTGGCCGCAAGGACCTCGGCGGCGACGAGATCGGGCTGGTCGACGCCGAGGGCAACCCGGACGAAGCCAAGCTCGGAAAGATCCCGGCCGCAGCGCTGGCCGAGACCGACCGCAGGCTCGTCGGCGAGACCGTCGAGGGCGAGCTCGCGCCCGTCATCGACACGGAAACGCTGTGGAGCTGCACCAACTGCGGTGCCTGCGTCGAGCAGTGCCCGGTGGACATCGAGCACGTCGACCACATCATCGACATGCGCCGCTACCAGGTGCTCATCGAGTCCGACTTCCCGTCCGAGCTCGCGGGTCTGTTCAAGAACCTCGAGAACAAGGGCAACCCGTGGGGCCAGAACGCCAAGGACCGGCTCAACTGGATCTCCGAACTCGACTTCGACGTTCCGGTGTTCGGTCAGGACGCGGACACCTTCGCCGACTACGAGTACCTGTTCTGGGTCGGCTGCGCCGGTGCCTACGAGGACCGGGCCAAGAAGACCACCAAGGCCGTCGCCGAGTTGCTCGCGACCGCCGGCGTGAAGTTCATGGTGCTCGGCGCCGAGGAGACCTGCACCGGCGACTCGGCACGTCGCGCGGGCAACGAGTTCCTGTTCCAGCAGCTCGCGATGCAGAACATCGAGACGCTGAACTCGGTGTTCGAAGGCGTCGAGGACTCCAAGCGCAAGATCGTCGTCACCTGTGCGCACTGCTTCAACGCGCTCAACAACGAGTACCCGCAGGTCGGCGGTAACTACGAGGTCGTCCACCACACCCAGCTGCTCAACCGCCTCGTGCGGCAGAAGAAGCTGGTGCCGGTGGCGTCGGTGAGCCAGGACGTGACCTACCACGATCCCTGCTTCCTCGGCCGCCACAACAAGGTGTACGACGCGCCGCGCGAGCTCATGGCAGCGTCCGGTGCGAAGCTCACCGAGATGCCGCGGCACGGCGAGCGATCCATGTGCTGTGGTGCCGGTGGTGCCCGCATGTGGATGGAAGAGAAGATCGGCAAGCGGATCAACATCGACCGCGTCGACGAAGCGCTGTCGACGAGTCCGTCGAAGATCGCCACCGGCTGCCCGTTCTGCCGCGTCATGCTCAACGACGGTGTCACCGCTCGCCAGGAGAAGGGCGAGGGTGAGGGCGTCGAGGTCGTCGACGTCGCGCAGCTCATGCTCGACTCGATCACGCGTCTCGAACCGGCGCAGCTCGGCGAGAACCTCAAGGTGATCCCGAGTGAGCGGCCCGCTCCCGCCCCGGCCGCGGACTCGAAGGGCGCCGCCGTGGCGTCCGAGGCCGTCGCCGAGACCGAGGAGAAGGAACGCGTCGAGGAGATCGAGGAGGCGGCCGCGACGCCGGCAGCCCCCAAGACGGCCCCGGCCGATGGTCTTCAGATGAAGGGCGCCGCCAAGGCTCCCGGCGCGAAGCCGGGCGGACTGCAGATGAAGGGCGGTCTGAAGGCTCCCGGCGCGAAGGCTTCCGGTGACGGCGCCGCAGCCGAAGCTCCCGCTGCACCCGCCGCCAAGCCGGGCGGACTGCAGATGAAGGGCGGGCTCAAGGCCCCGGGCGCCAAGAAGGCCGCCCCGGCGGCTCCGGCCGCCGAATCCGCTCCTGCCGAGGCACCGGCTGCGCCGAAGGCG
>NZ_BCXE01000027.1 GCF_001894945.1 Rhodococcus ruber NBRC 15591 | reverse complement strand
GAAGGCCAAGCCGGGCGGGCTGCAGATGAAGGGCGGGCTCAAGGCCCCGGGCGCCAAGAAGGCCGCCCCGGCGGCTCCGGCCGCCAAGGCTCCCGCCACCGAGGCTCCCGCCTCCGCGGAAGCACCCGCTGCGGAAGCACCGGCTACGGAAGCACCCGCTGCCGAGACTTCGACGGCTCCCGAGCCGCCGAAGGCGAAGCCGGGCGGCCTGGCCTTCAAGGGTGGAGCAAAGGCTCCCGGCGCCCGCAAGGCCGCCGCGCCGACAGCTCCAGCCGAGAAGTCCGAGCCGGCTGGAAAGCCCGAGCCGGCTGAGAAGCCCGCGGCCCCCGAAAAGGCACCGGAACCGGCGCACGCACCCCCGGGTGAGGCACCCGATCCGGACGCCCCGCCGGAGAAGGCACCGGAGCCCGAGACGCAGTCGACCAACGGCGCGGAGGCAACGCCGACCAACGGTGCGGAGGCAACGCCGACCAATGGCGCCGAGGCCTCGCCGACCAATGGCGCCGAGTCCCCGGCTCCCCCGCAGGCCAAGCCCGGCGCGCTGGGCTTCCGGTCCGGCGCCAAGGCCCCCGGCCGGCGCTCGTAACGCCAGCGACGCCCCCCACCTCGTGTGGGGGGCGTCGTCGTCTTCCCGAGCAGACACCCTTTCTACCGTCCTTGCACCCCTTGCGTACGCCCACAGCGGGGGCAAGCACGCGACGACGGGTGCAAGCTCGACCTCAGACCCTGAACGTCCCGGTGGGCCGCGGGCCCCGCGCGGCCCGCGTGATCGCCTCCCGGATGCGGTCGGCGACCACCAGGGGTACGGCCAGCTCGTCCCACACCCAGCGCACCACGGTCCAGCCGGCGTCGCGCAGACGATCCTCACGCTGCTTCTCCCGCCACACCGTCTCCTCCGGCGCGACGTCGTCGCCCCGGTACTTCACGCGTCCGTCGAACTCACCGATCACGCCGTGGTCCGGGAGCAGGAAATCGACCCGGGCCAGCCACCGTCCCCGGGCGTCGTGGACCGTCGCCTGGGTCAGTGGTATCGGAAGTCCGGCGCGGACGAACAGCACGCGGCTGCGGGACTCGCCGACGCTCTCGCTCCGTCCGTCCATGAACTGCGCCGCGCGCAGGCCCTTCGCATGACCGGGGTGGCGGACGTTGCGCGCCAGCGCATCGGTCACGTCGGCGACGGAGATCCCGCACGTGTGCAGGGCGTGGTCCCCTGCGACGACGGCCTGCTCGAACGGAAGGGTGCGGGCGAGGTCGGCGACGGTGCGCGCGACGGTCAGCACGCGCGCTCCGTCGATCTCGGTGACCTCGTCGGGAGCGAACGGCGACGCATGCAGGTTCCGTCCCGGCGTGCGCTTCGCTCCCCCGGCGCGGTTGCGGGTCAGGTGGACGTCGTCCAGCGGGGTGTGCCACAGGGCGAGGCCGTGCAGGACGGCGGCCGAGACGTGGCTGAGCGCGGCGTCGGAACGGATCGCCCCGGCCACCGCGACGGCCCGGCGGTGGTGGCGGCCGTATTCGTCGAGCTGCGAATAACTCTCGGCCGGCAGGTAAGCGCCGCGGTGGACGCGGTGCCAGTGCCCGCGCCCGCACAGTCGCCGGATCTCGCGATCGCTGACGCCCCGCTCGAGGGCCGCAGCGCGCCGGATGATGTCGTGTTCGTCGCCCATGCGGTCACAGTGCCGTATCGGGCCGGGCGCACACTGCGACGACGGCGGGACCGACTCGATCTGTGGATGGATCGCCCGGTTGTGGACAGCCGAGCTTGCGCCGGATATCGCGTCCTTGCACCCGAATTCGACGGCCGCATCGGGTGCAAGCATCCGGATACGGGTGTCAGCTGTGCCGGGCGATGAGCTCCTCGCGACGTGCGGGATCGAGGTTCACGCGCGAGACGTCACCGTCGTAGTGGTCGAGCAGTCGCGGGTCCATCACCTTGCGCCACAGCGGCGGAACGAACGACAGCAGGATCATGACGGCGTAGCCGGCGGGCAGCTGCGGCGCCTCCTCCATCGTGCGCAGCGTCTGGTAGCGCCGCAGCGGATTGGCGTGGTGGTCGCTGTGCCGCTGCAGGTGGTAGAGGAACAGGTTGCTGCAGCTGTGGTCGCTGTTCCAGCTGTGCCGGGGCGCCACACGCACGTAGGAACCGTCGGGTCGCTGCTCGCGCAGCAGGCCGTAGTGCTCGAGGTAGTTGGCGGCCTCGAGGAACATCACCGCCAGGACCGCCTGCACGATCAGCCACGGCGCGACGGACCACCCGAACACCGCGATCAGCCCGGCGTACAGCACGACGGTCAGCGCCCAGGCGTTCAGGACGTTGTTGCGGGGACTCCACCAGGGCAGCCCGCGACGGGCCAGGCGGTCGCGCTCGTACCGCCAGCCCGACCGGACGCCACCGAACACCGAGCGCGGCAGGAACTTCCAGTACGTCTCGCCGAACCGGGCCGTCGCGGCGTCCTCTGGGGTGGCGACGCGCAGATGGTGACCGTGGTTGTGTTCGACGAAGAAATGCCCGTACCCGGACTGGGCGAGGGCGATCTTGGCGAGCCGGCGTTCGAGGTCGGTGCGCTTGTGCCCGAGCTCGTGCGCGGCGTTGATGCCGACGCCGCCGACCACGCCGACGGTGGCGGCCATCGCGAACCGCTCGGGCCAGCCCATCGGCGCGACGGTCCAGACCCAGCAGGCGAAGACGAGACCGGCGTACTGCAGCGGCAGGTACAGGTAGGTGCACCAGCGGTAGTACCGGTCCTCCTCGAGCTCACGCACGAGTTCTTCCGGCGGGTTGGCCTTGTCGACGCCGGTGAATCGATCGACGAGCGGGACGATCACCGCGATCAGCAGCGCGCCGAACGCCCAGAAGAGTCCCAGACGCAGGTACTCGACGAGCACCCACGCGACGAACGGGCTCAGCGGGACGGCGAGCCCGCACAGCCACAGGTATCGCTTGCGGTCCCGCCACTGCGCCACAGCGGCACCGTCCCCCACCATCTACACCAACCCCCTGGTTGTCTCGCCCATCCCCCGAACATCACGGTTCCCACATGCGTATGCCCGCGACGCGCCGGAATGTTACCGAATGGTAGGACAAAAGAGACGAACTGCCCAATGGGTTGTGACCTGGACCGAAAGCAGCAGCGGCGCCGCACCGAAGGTGCAGCGCCGCCGAATTGTCGGGACGAACCCGCTCAGATGGGACGAACCCCCTGGGCCTGCGGACCCTTCTGTCCCTGTCCGATCTCGAACTCGACCCGGGCCCCTTCGTCCAGCGACTTGAAACCGGAACCCTGGATCTCCGAGTAGTGAACGAACACGTCGGGTCCACCGCCGTCCTGCTCGATGAAGCCGAAACCCTTTTCGGCGTTGAACCACTTCACAGTTCCCTGTGCCATACCGTACGACTCCTCAATCCACCCGCGCGTCACCCCGACGCCACGGTCACAAGTCGTCATGATTGCACTTTTCGGGCCGAACGTCGCGGTGGACGCGGCGACGCGCCCCAAATCCGGCTGAAACCCGGTTGCGGACGGGTGGCACCATGGACGCCGTGAGTACAGGAGAACAGGGCCACCTTCACCACCGCATCAGCCGGAAACTCGAGCAGTCCGCGAAGCTGCAGAACGTGCTGTACGAGATCCGCGGGCCGGTGCACGCGCACGCCGCGCGGCTCGAGGCGGAGGGGCACCGCATCCTCAAGCTCAACATCGGCAACCCGGCGCCGTTCGGGTTCGAGGCGCCGGAGACGATCGTGCAGGACATGATCGCCGCGCTGCCCCACGCCCAGGGTTACTCGGAGTCGAAGGGCATCGCGTCGGCGCGCCGGGCCATCGTCACCCGCTACGAACTCGTGCCGGGCTTCCCGAAGCTCGACATCAACGACGTCTACCTCGGCAACGGCGTCTCCGAGCTGATCACGATGACGATGCAGGCCCTGCTCGACGACGGCGACGAGGTGCTGATCCCGGCGCCGGACTACCCGCTGTGGACGGCGATGACGTCCCTGGCCGGGGGCACGCCGGTGCACTACCTGTGCGACGAGTCCAACGAGTGGAATCCCGACATCGAGGACATCGAGTCGAAGATCACGGACAAGACCAAGGCCCTGCTGGTCATCAACCCGAACAACCCGACGGGCGCCGTGTACTCGCTCGAGGTGCTCGAACAGCTGGTGCAGCTGGCCCGCCGGCACCAGCTGCTGCTCCTGGCCGACGAGATCTACGACAAGATCCTCTACGACGACGCCAAGCACATCTCCCTGGCCACCCTCGCCCCCGACCTGCTGTGCCTGACCTACAACGGCCTGTCGAAGGCCTACCGGGTGGCCGGATACCGGTCGGGGTGGATGACGATCACCGGTCCGAAGGAGCACGCGGCCGGCTTCCTCGAGGGCATCGACCTGCTCGCCTCGACCCGCCTGTGCCCCAACGTGCCGGCTCAGCACGCGATCCAGGTCGCGCTCGGCGGGCATCAGAGCATCGAGGACCTGATCCTGCCCGGTGGCCGGCTGCTCGAGCAGCGCGACGTCGCGTGGGAGCGCCTGAACTCGATCCCCGGGGTGAGCTGCGTCAAGCCCCGCGGCGCCCTGTACGCCTTCCCGCGCCTCGATCCGGACGTGTACGAGATCCACGACGACGAGAAGCTGGTCCAGGACCTGTTGCTGCAGGAGAAGATCCTGATGGTGCAGGGCACCGGCTTCAACTGGCCGGATCCGGACCATCTGCGGATCGTGACGCTGCCCTGGGCCCGCGACCTCGCGGTGGCCATCGAACGGTTCGGCAACTTCCTGTCCAGCTACAAGCAGTGATCTCCACGAGAATCGACCGCCGTCACGACACGCCCGGGATGCGCGACACGCCGAACGTTGTCGAATGTATATGTACCCCCATGCGAACTGCATCGCCGCAGGCCGGGACGTCGACCACGAACCGGGAACGAGCGTTCGGCCGGGTTCCGGTGAGGACCGACACACCGTAGGTACTACCCGTCGGACCGACAGAAGCAGTACGTTTGTCTACGGCACCTCAGCGTGCTGGGCTCCCTGATCATCGCCACCCCCCTGTGCGAGATCAGGTCGACGGTGGCGGGGACACCCCCCTGCTCCCCGCCACCACCAGCCCATCTCCCCCGCGAGTGACCGCGGACTCCGCGATGCGACTTCACCGAGACCACGTCGTTACCCTGTGTCGGTGACACGAGCAGAGCCCACCGGCCCCAGCCACGGACACGGACACGGGCACGGACACGGCCACTTCTCCGGACCCGTCCCCGTCGGACCCACCGCCGCGAAGGTCGTCGTCGGACTCCTCGTCGTGATCGGCATCGCCGTGCTCGCGGGCGCCGTCGCCCTGTGGCCGAGCCGCGAGGCCGTCGACATCCCGGCCCCGCTCCAGACCACCGGCGGCGGAGCCGTCGTCACCGAGGCCGGCACCGTCGTCGAACAGGACATCGGCGCGTGCGGCAGCAGTTCGGCCGGCCGCCCCTTCACCGGCGACCCCGTCCCGCCTCCCACCGAGGCCTACCAGTGCCAGCGCAGCATCGTCACGATCGATTCGGGCCCCAACGAGGGCACCCGCACCCTGCTCGAGATCGGGCCGGGCCCGGGGCAGCCCGACCTGCGCGTCGGCGAGGAGATCCGGCTCGTGCGGCAGGTCGACCCGTCCGGCGCCACCCAGTACTCGTTCTACGACTACGCCCGCGGCCTCCCGATCGCGCTCATCATCACGGCCTTCGCCGTGGTCATCGTCGCCGTCGCCCGCTGGCGCGGCCTGCGCGCCCTGCTCGGCCTGCTGATCGCATTCGGTGTGCTCGTGGTGTTCATGCTCCCCGCGTTGCTCGACGGCCAACCCGCCGTGCCCGTCGCGCTGGTCGGCGGCGCGATCATTCTCTACGCCGTGCTGTATCTCGCGCACGGGGTCAACCTGCGCACCAGTTCGGCCCTGCTCGGCACCCTCGCGTCGATGCTGCTCGCCGCCGTGCTCTCGTACGTCACGATCCGGATGACCCACCTGACCGGGCTGTCCGAGGAACAGAACACCGACGTGCAGCTGTACCTCGAACAGGTCAGCATCACCGGCCTGCTGCTCGCCGGCTTCATCATCGGCTCCCTCGGTGTCCTCAACGACGTGACCATCACCCAGGCGGCGTCGGCGTTCGAGCTGGCGGCCCTCGACCCCACCGCCTCGCGCCGGAAGGTGTTCTCCTCCGCGATGCGGGTCGGCCGCGACCACATCGCCAGCACGGTCTACACCCTGGTGCTGGCGTACGCCGGTGGCGCCCTGCCGCTGTTGCTGCTGTTCAGCGTCGCCGGCCGGTCCATGTCGGACGTGCTCACCGGCGACGCCGTCGCCATCGAGGTGGTGCGGGCGTGTGTGGGCGGCATCGCACTGGCGCTGTCCGTTCCGCTGACCACCGGCATCGCCGCGCTGCTGGCCCGGCCCGGCGCCCCCGAGCCCGTCGCCCGCAAGGGCCGGCATGCCCGGTGACCGTTTCCGGGGCCGCGCGCGTCGGGGAACGTGCGCACGATAGGTATTCTTCCTCTGTTGTCGTCCGGAACGAGGGAACCGGAGTCACGGCACGCGAGATCGAAGGGCAGGGGCCATGTTCTCCGAGCAGCACAGGCCTGCCGGCGCACCACCAGGAATCGGCACCACCACTTCGTCGGTCGCTCTGGACACCGACTGGGCCCGGGAGGAGCCGTCGGTCCTGCTGATCGAGGACGACGCGGGCGACGCGCTCATCGTCGAGGAACTGGTGGCGGACAGCGCCCAGGGCATGCGCCTGGAATGGGTTCAGACGATGGCCGCGGCGCGCGCCGAACTGGACGCCGGCCTGCCCGACTGCATCCTGCTGGATCTGCATCTGCCCGACGCGCAGGGCATGGACGCCCTCGCGCGGGTCCAGCAGTACGCCGCCGGCGTCCCGGTCGTGGTGCTGACCGGCCTCGCCGAGGAGCAGACGGGCCTGGCGGCGGTCGCCGCCGGCGCGCAGGACTATCTCGTCAAGGGACGCGTAGAGCCGGACCTGTTCGGCCGCACCGTGCGCTACGCCATCCAGCGCAAGCAGGCCGAGCACGCCGCCGTCGCGTTGCAGGCCAGCCGGCTGCAGGCCCGGGAGAACGCCCGCCTCGAACGCGGACTGCTGCCGTCGCCGATGCTGCACGGCACCGGCGACGTGGACATCGTGGCCCGCTACCGGCCCGGACGCGAGCAGTCGCTGCTCGGCGGCGACTTCTACGACGTCGTCCAGACCGAGGACGGCACCGTGCACGTGCTCATCGGCGACGTCAGCGGGCACGGTCCCGACGAGGCCGCACTCGGGGTGAGCCTGCGGATCGCCTGGCGCACCCTGGTGGTCACCGGCGTCACGGGTGTCACCCAGTTGCAGAAGCTCGAGCGGATCATGGTCGCCGAGCGCGCGAACGAACGGCACTTCGCCACCCTCACCAGTCTCGCGATGTCGCCGGACCGGCGCCGGGTGCAGGTGATGCGCGCCGGGCATCCGGGTCTGCTGCTGCACAGCCCTCGGGGGGTCGACTGGGTCGAGGCGCCCGGCGGACCCGCCATCGGGTTGCTGCCCGGTGTGTCGACGTGGCCCGTGCACGAGTTGGAGCTGCCGGAAGGCGGCGGCATCATGTTGTTCACCGACGGGCTGTTCGAAGGCCGGGTCGGCGACGGCGGGGAACGCCTCGGCGAGGAGGGGCTGCTGCGGCTGGCCCGCGAGGAGGGTCACCTGACGCCCGAGGCCTTCGTCGACACCCTGATCGACCGGGCCGAGGCCCTGGCGGAAAGTCACGGAGGACTCGGCGACGACGTGGCCGTGGTGCACGTGCGATGGAGCGAGAAGGCAACGGAGCAGGCATGAGAGACCCGTCGAAGCCCGAACCCAAGGTCGAGCGGGTGCGCTCGCGGCTGACGGTCCAGAGTTGGTTCCAGGTCGCCTTCGCGGTCCTTGCCGTGTTCGTCGTTCTCGGCACCATCGTGGGCGGGTACTTCATCCAGCGCACCGCCCAGATCACCGACGAGCTCGTCGACCAGATCCAACCGGCCCGCGCCGAGGCATACCGGCTGCAGGCGGCTCTGCTGGATCAGGAGACCGGCGCCCGCGGCTATGCCGCCACCGGCGACGTCGAGTTCCTCGCCCCGTACCTGACCGGCAAACGCGTCGAGCAGGAGGCCGCCGACCGGATGCGCGAGTTCACCACCGGCCATCCGGAGCTGCTCGCCGACGTCGACGAGATCGAGGCAGCGGCCGAGGCCTGGCGCGCCGACTACGCCGACCCGCTCGTCGCGAGCGTCGTCCCCGGCGTCCCCGCACCGGTGGATCCCGCGACCACCGAGCGCGGCCGGACGACGTTCGACGCCATGCGCACCCTGTTCGAGGAGCAGAACGCGGCACTCGTCCAGGCCCGCGCGGACGGCTACGACGACCTGATCCACGCCCGGACCATCCGCAACTCCGTGCTGGTGGCGATGGTGGCGGGCTTCCTGCTCACCGGCCTGCTCATGGTGGTCCTGGTGCACAACCTCGTCGCGATGCCGCTGGTCAGCCTGCGTGCGGCGACGCGGCGGGTCGTCGCGGACGGCAACTTCGACCAGCACATCCACCCTCAGGGCCCGAAGGACATCCGGATCCTGGCCCGGGACGTCGAGGAGATGCGCGGGCGCATCGTGTTCGCGCTGGCCGCCGCCCACGCCCAGCACCAGCAACTCGCCCAGCAGAAGGCCGACCTCGACACCCAGGCCGAGGAACTGCGGCGCTCGAACGCCGAGCTCGAGCAGTTCGCCTACGTCGCCTCCCACGACCTGCAGGAGCCGCTGCGCAAGGTCGCCTCGTTCTGCCAGCTGCTCGAGAAGCGCTACGGCGACAAGCTCGACGAGCGCGGCGCCCAGTACATCGCGTTCGCCGTCGACGGCGCCAAGCGCATGCAGGTCCTCATCAACGACCTGCTGACCTTCTCCCGCGTCGGGCGGGTCAGCGACGCCCACGTACGCGTCGACCTGGATCAGCAGTTGGACAAGGCGCTGGCCAACCTGGCCGCGGCGATCGACGAGTCCGGCGCGCGGGTCGAGCGTCCCGAGAACCTGCCCGAGATCACGGGCGATCCGACCCTGCTGACGATGCTCTGGCAGAATCTGCTGGGCAACGCGATCAAGTTCCGTCACCCCGACCGCACTCCCGTCCTGCAGATCACCTGCGAGCGGGACGAGGGAGACCAGGACGGGCCCAGCAGCTGGACGCTGTGCGTCGCGGACAACGGCATCGGCATCGACCCCGAGTTCGCCGAGAAGGTGTTCGTCATCTTCCAGCGTCTCCACGGCCGCGACGTCTACACCGGCACCGGTATCGGGCTGGCGGTGTGCAAGAAGATCGTCGAGTACCACGGTGGCAGGATCTGGATCGACACCGAGCACACCGAGGGCACCCGGTTCTGCTTCACCGTTCCGGCCCTGCCCGACGAAGAACCCGAAGCGCCCGCCCCGGCCGACACCGACCTCGAAGGAGCCCCCGCATGACCCCCGCCGAGCCCATCGACGTCCTGCTGGTCGAAGACGACCCGGGCGACGAGCTGATGACCCGCGAGGCCTTCGAGGACAACAAGATCGGCAACGAGCTGCACGTGGTCCGCGACGGCGAGGAGGCCCTGGACTTCCTGTACCAGCGCGGCGCCTACACCGAGGCGCCGCGGCCCGACCTGATCCTGCTGGACCTCAACCTGCCCAAGTACGACGGGCGGCAGGTCCTCGAGAAGATCAAGTCCGACCCGGATCTGTCCGACATCCCGGTCGTGGTGCTGACCACCTCGGCCGCCGAGGAGGACATCCTGCGCAGCTACCGGCTGCACGCCAACGCGTACGTCACCAAGCCGGTGGATCTCGACCAGTTCATCGGGGCGGTCCGGCAGATCGACGAGTTCTTCGTGCAGGTCGTCCGGCTGCCGCGCCGCCGGTAGTCGTCACCGCCGGTAGTCGTCACTGCCGGTAGTCGTCACTGCCGGTAGTCGTCACAGCCGGTAGTCGTCACAGCCGGTAGTCGTCACCACGGAGGCTCCCCGCCCCGCCGGTGCGGCTGTCGTCAGATGCTCCAGCGCATGGTGACGACGGTCCCGGTCTCGGCCGGGGCCACGGTCGCCGTGTCCGAGAGGGAGTTGATCAGCGTGAGGCCGTGACCGCGGGAGCTGGTACCCGGGTCCGTGTCGTTCGCGCGCCAGCTGCCCCGGTCGATGATGGCGACCTCGACCTGACGGTCGCCCGGGATGAGCGTCGCCTCGAGGTCGAGGGTGCCCGACGCGCCGTCGCGGTAGGCGTGCTCGACGGCGTTGGCGAGCGCCTCGTAGCTGGCCAGCAGCACGTCGCGGGTCAGCTCGGGGCTCACGTGCACCGCGTCGAGCCAGCGTTCGAGAGCACGCCGCAGCACGGTCAGCTGACCGGGCTCGGCGCGCACGCGCCGATAGGCGAGCGTGACCGAGTCGCACAGCGGGGTGTTCTGCGGCGAAAACATCGTCTGTACTCTAACCTGTCGCGCCGGACGCCATCGGACACGAGGTCCCACGGGCGGCGCCCGGGCCCGTCAGATCGGCAGCCGCAGCTCCGGCGGCACTTCGATCGTGGGCAGCGGCGGCAGTGGCGGCAGCGTCGGCACCGGGATGTTCAGGCCGGGAATCAACGGCGGCGGCGCCGTCGTGGGAGGCGGCGGAGGCGGTACCACGCGCTCGGTCGTGGGGTCCTCGACCGGCGGGACGGTCGTGGTGGTCGTCGGTGCCGGTGCCGGCGCGACGGCGGGTGCCGGCTGCGGGGTCGGCGACGGCGTCGTCACGATCACCTCGGTCTGCCGGGTCTCCGACTCGTCGTCGCCGGCGAGAGTGTTCTGGGCGCCCAGCGCCAGGCCGATCATGGCGACGACGCCCAGGGCGGTGCCGGCCAGCCCGGCCCCGCTGATCTGCCGCTTGGACACGTGCGGTTCGTGAGCGGTCGCCGCCCGCTTCCGCCCCGGTGTCCTGGTCTCGTCGGCCGGTGCGGGCGTGGCGGGGCGCGGCAGCCGCTCGGTGCGGTGCGGCGCCGTGCCGCCCGGCGGGACGATGCGTTCGGTCGCGGCCGGGGCGGCGAGTTGTTCGGTGACCGCGGTGTCCGCGGCGACGGCACGCAGGGCACCGCCCTTGGCCAGGACGAGTTCGGGTTCGTGCGGCACCACGACGGGCAGCTTCGTCCACGTCTCGAGCACCCGGCGCACCAGGCGGACGTGGGCCCCGCCGCCGAGCAGCACGATCGTCTCCGGCCGGGCGCCGGACCGCTGCACGACGTCGCGCACGAACCGTGCCGAGCCCTCGACGAGCGGGGTGATCAGCGGTTCGAACGTCTCCAGGGACATGAGGATCACCCCGGCGGCACCCGGCACGGCGACGGCGTCACTGCCGGACAGCTGTTCCTTCGCCGTCCGGCACTGGGCGACGAACTCCTCGTCCTCGGGGTCGTCGGGCCGCCACACGCCGTCCGAGCCGAGCAGGTGCAGGCGCACCGCGTCGTCGAACAGGCGCCCGGCGACGGCCCCGGTGCGTTCGGTGTGCACGGCGCCGGTGCTGCGGTCGGCGACGGTGACGGTGAGCCCGGACGCGCCGAGGTCGTAGAGGACCGCGACGTCGGCGGTGAGCTCGCCGGTGGCCCGCAGGTACGTCAGTGCGGCTTCGGACTCGCCGACGAGCCGGTAGCGGTCGAGTCCCTGCTCGGCCATCGCGGCGCGGAGCCGTTCGGCCTCGGCGGCGTCGCGGTACACCAGGCCCGCGCGCTCGACGCTCTCCCCCGCGATGCCGGCCTGCACGAGCACGCCCACGGTCTGCGCCGCGAGGCGTGCCGGGTCGTCCCGTCTGGTCTCGACCACCTGGAACTGGTAGCCCGCGGAGGGTGCGTCCGGATCGATCGGACGAACGATCCGGACGGCACTCGTCCCTGCGGTCACCCCGAGAACCGAACTCATCAGCCGCCTTCTGATCGTGTTTTGCGCCGCACAGCCTCCCCCGGCGCATCCCGACCGCCCGATGCTACCGAACGGTCCGGACAGACCCCCGGCCGAATCGGACATGCGGCCCGGGAACCGGACGAACGACCCTTCGGCTGCCTACGATCGAGCGATGCGGGTTCTGTACGTCTGTACCGGAAACATCTGCCGATCGCCCACCGCCGAGCTGTTGACCACCGCCTTCGCGAAGGAGGCGGGCCGGGGTGAGCTGTCCGCCCACAGCGCCGGCACCCGCGGCATGGTGGGCCGGCCCATGGAGCCGACGGCGGCGCTGGTGCTTCGTCAGCTCGGCGGCAAACCCGACGGCTTCGTCGCCCGGCGTCTGTCGCCGCGCATCGCGCAGGACGCCGACCTGGTGATCACGATGGCCGAGTCGCATCGCGGGGCCGTGCTGCAGTCGGCACCCCGGATGCTCAAGCGGACGTTCACGCTGCGTGAGGCCGCGCGGCTGCAGCAGCTCAGCGGCGCCGAGACCGTCACCGAACTGGCCGCGGCCCGGGCGCAGTTTCCCGCGCCCGGGCCGGAGGATGTGACCGATCCGATCGGCCGCGACGAGGACACGTTCGTCGCGGTCGGGACCGAGATCGCCGATCTGCTGCTACCGCTGCTCGCCCGGATCCACGACTGATCCGTTGCGCGGGCCCGGCAGGGGCGACGGCGCGACGGGCCGGGATACCGCCGTCGGCACCGACTGCTCGCGGTGGGCGGGCTCGGCGGAGTACGCCTGCGGGGTCCGGTAGTGCTGCCCGGCCTGCGCGTCGCCGGGACCCTGCTGTTCCGGCCGGTACGGTTCCGGCCGGCTGGGCTCGCCCCGGTGGCGACGGCCGCCGGTGGGTTGCGCGGCGGGCTGGGCGGGCGCGTCCGCGGCGGCCTTCTTCACCGCCGGGTCGGACTCGTAGTAGTAGCGGTACTCGTAGGCGCCGCGTCCCTTGTTCGGCGTCATCGTGATGATCGTGCCGAGCAGGTGCGCGCCGGCGCTGCCGAGGTTGCCGACGGCGCGGCTGAGCTGCTCTCGGGTGGTCTTGCCGTGGCGCGCGATGAGCAGTGCGCCGTCGGTGGCCGCGGCGAGCACGACGGAGTCGGTGACGGGCAGGACCGGCGAGCCGTCGATGATGACGTACTCGAAGCGCGCCCGCAGGTCGTCGAGGACGTGCTTGGCGGTGTCGGAGCCGAGCAGCTCGCTGGGGTTGGGGGGCAGCGCCCCGGAGGCCAGCACCCACAGGCCCTGGTACTGGCTGGGCTGCAGCACGTCCTCGAGGCCCGCCTGGCCCGAGAGCACGGTGCTGAAGCCGACGTCGCCGACGACCCCGAGGTACTTCGACACCCGTGGCCGGCGCAGGTCCCCCTCGACGAGCACGACGGAGTGACCGGCCTCCGCGAGCACCAGGGCGGTGTTGATGGCGGTGGTGGTCTTGCCCTCGGCGGGCAGGGCGCTGGTGACGACGATGACGCGCGGCGGGTTGTCGACGTCGAGGAACTTCAGGTTGGTGCGCATCTCCCGGTACGCCTCGGCGCTGCCGGAGTTCGACTCCTGGAAGGCGATCGCCGCGTGCTCCTGCCGTTCCTTGTCGAGCGGGACGGTGCCGACGAGGCCGGTTCCGGAGAGTTCCTCGACCGTCTTGCGGTCCTTGACGGTGTTGTCAAGCCGGTCGCGCAGCACCGCGAGCGCGATGCCGAGGAGCAGGCCGACGGCGAAGCCGAGCGCGAGGTTGCGCTTCGTCTTCGGCGAGACCGGGGTCGCCGGGGTGTCGGCGTGCTGCTCGACGACGACCCGCGCGGTGGGCTCACCGCCGTTCTCGGGGGTCTCGAGCTCGCGGGCCATCACGACGAACTCGTCGGAGAGGGCGTTGGCGAGGTCCCGGGCCCGTTCGGGCGACGCGTCGTCGACCTTGACGTCGACGAGCACGGTGTCGGGCGCGGACGACGCGGTGACCTTCTCCGCCAGCTGCGACGACGTCAGGTCGGACAGGCCCAGCCGGTCGAGGGTGCGCTGCGCCAGCGTGGTGCCGGTGAGCAGCTTCGTGTAGGAGGCGACGCGCTGCTGCGAGAACAGGTTGCCCTGGTAGATCTCGTTGACCGAGGCCCCCGACGAGGTGGAGACGAACAGCCGGGTGCTCGCCTGGTAGATCGGGGTGGTGAGCAGGGAGGCTCCGAGCGCACCGAGTACCGCCACCACGGTCGTCACGGCGACGATCTTCCATCGCGCCTGCAGGATGCGTAGGTAGTCGTGTACTTCCATTACGGTGTCTCCCTCGTTGCTGTGACACTGTCGGTGCGCCCCACGGGCGCGGAAATCTGTCGTGCGGTCAGGTGCCGGGCGAGCGCGGGGCCGATCACGGCCAGCGCGCCGGGGGTGGTCAGGTCGGCGTGCGGGTAGGGCACGTCGTGCTCGGTGACGTGGCCGCGGACGTGCCGTCGCCAGCTCGCCGCGAGGTCGGGTCCGGCCGGTCCGTCGGGGCGGGCGCGGAACAGCAGCGCGTCGCCGTCGAGGACGCGGGGGGTGTGCGCGGTGACGGCCTCCTCGAGGGCGGCGCCCGCGGCGAGCGCCCGCTCCCGGATCTCGGCGACGAACGTCGACGGCAGGCCGGGCACCTCGAGTTCGACGACGGGTTCGTCCGGCAGGGCCGCGACGTCGGGGAGGGTGTCGGGGGTGAGCGTGTCGAGCAGGATCAGCGACGCCACCTGCTGCCCCGCCTCGTGCAGCTGCACGGCCATCTCGTGGGCGACGGTTCCGCCGAGCGACCAGCCGAGTAGGTGGTAGGGGCCTTCGGGCTGGACGGTGCGGATCCGGTCGACGTAGCGGGCGGCGAACTCGGCGACGGTGCGCGGCAGCGGCTCGAGCCGGGTGGCCTGCAGCCCGTACAGCGCGACTCCGGGCAGGTGCGGCGCGAGTCCCGTGTAGCACCAAGACATTCCGCTGATCGGGTGGACGCAGAACAGCGGGGTGCCGTCGGGGCGTCCCGCGAGCGGCACCAGGGTGGCGAGCGGGTCGGTGTCGTCACCGCCGTGGTCGATCCGGTCGGCGAGGTCGGCGACGGTCGGCGCGGTGAGCAGCCAGTCGAGCGGGACGTCGCGGTCGAGCGCGGCCCGCAGGTCGGCGGCGACGGCGACGGCGCCGAGCGACGTGCCGCCGAGATCGAAGAACCCCCGGTCGGCGGACACGGGCCGGTCGAGGTGCCGGGCGAACACCTCGGCGACCACCTCGGCCGTCAGGCCGGCGGGCGGCACGAAACCGTGTGCGGGGACGCCGAAGTCGGGTCGGGGCAGCGCGGCGCGGTCGACCTTGCCGGACGGCAGCAGCGGCAGCGTGTCGACGACGGTGATCGCGGCGGGCCGCAGCGGCCGCGGCAGGTGCGCGGCCGCGTGGGCCCGCAGCGCGGCGGCGTCGGCGCCGCCCTGCACGTAGGAGACGAGGACGGTCTCGCCCGTGGGGCCGGGCACCGCGACGGTGACGGCGGCGTCGACGTCGTCGGCGGCGGTGAGCACGGCGTCGATCTCCGCGGGTTCGACGCGGATGCCGTGCAGCTGGATCTGCTCGTCGACGCGGCCGAGGACGTCGAGTTCGCCGGCGGCGGTGACGCGGGCGAGGTCGCCGGTGCGGTACAGCCGCCCGCCCGGCGCGCCGTACGGGTCGGCGACGAATCGTGTTGCGGTGAGCCCGCTTCGGCGGTGGTAGCCGCGGGCCAGGCTCGGCCCGGTCACGTACAGCTCCCCGATCACCCCGGCCGGGACGGGGTGCAGGCGCGCGTCGAGGACGTGGGCGGTGGCGCCGGCGACGACGGTCCCGGCGGTGGGCCGGGCGCCGGGTGCGAACGGGCCGCCGAACGACACGGCGATCGTGAACTCGGTGGGCCCGTACCCGTTGAGCAGCCGGTGCCGCTGCCAGCGTTCGACGACGGGCGCGGTGAGCGCCTCGCCCTCGGACAGGACGGTGACCGGGCGCGGCAGCGCGTCCGGGTCGAGGGTGGCCAGCACGGACGGGGTGGCGACGACGTGGGTGACGTGCTCGGCGGCGATCAGTTCCTGCAGCGCCCCACCGGCATACACGTGGTCGGGGGCGACGACGAGGGTCGCGCCGTGCGCGTGGGCGGTGAGCAGTTCGAACACCGCCGCGTCGAAGGTGTGCGACGCGGCCTGCAGCACCCGGCTGCCGGGCGTGACGCCGAGGACGTGCGCGTCGGCGACGGCGGTGAGGCCGCGGTGCGGCACGGCGACGCCCTTGGGGGCGCCGGTGCTGCCGGAGGTGTAGATCAGGTACGCGGTGTCGTCGGGGTGCGGCTCGGCGGCGACATCCGGGGCATCGTCTTCGGACTCGCCGGCGGTCAGGTCCAGCCAGTCGATGCCCTCCCCCGCCGGGGCCGCGCCCGGCACGGTCAGGCCGACGGTGGCGCCGCTGTCGCGCAGCACGGTCGCGACGCGCGCGGGCGGCTGCGCCGGGTCGACGGACACCCACGCCGCGCCGGCCTTCGCGACGGCCCACACCGCGAGCGGCCAGTACTCCCCGCGCGGCACGGCCACCGCGACCACGCCGGTCACGCCGCGGGCGCGCAGCCGCGCGGCGACGGCGGCGGCGCGGGCGTCGAGCCCGGCGTAGGTCCAGGCGACGGTCCCGGCGCGCACGGCGATGGCGCCGGGGTGGGCGCGGACGGTGGCGGCGAGGATCTGCGGCAGCGTCCGCGGCGGCGCGGCGGACGCGGTCAGCGGCGCGGGCGCGGGGACGGCGAGATCGCCGACGGCGACGGCGGGGTCGTCGAGCGCGGCGCCGAGCAGCGCGAGGTACTCGTCCAGCAGCGCCTCGGCGGTGCCGGCGTCGAACAGGTCGGTGGCGTACACGAGACGCACGTCGACGCCGTCGTCGCCGCGGTCGGTGACGTCGACGGTGAGGTCGAACTGGGCGGCCGGGGTGCCGGCGTCGAATTCGCGCACGCGCAGCCCGGGCAGCTGGGGCAGGTCCTGCCCGGCGGGCACGGTGCGGTGGGCGAGCAGCACCTGGAACAGCGGGTGGTGGGTGCCGCGGGCCGGCGCGACCCGCGCGACGACCTGATCGAACGGGACGTCCGCGTGGGCGAGGGCGTCGAGGTCGGTGGCGCGGACGCGGCGCAGCAGGTCCGCGAACGGCTCGGCGCCGTCGACGGTGGTGCGCAGGGTGAGGGTGCCGACGAACATGCCGACGAGGGCGTGCAGGCGCGGGTCGGCGCGTCCGGCGACGGCGGTGCCGACGGCGATGTCGGCGCGGCCGCTGCGGCGGGCGAGCAGAGCGGCGAGCACGGCGTGCAGCACCATGAACCCGGTGGCGTCGTGGGCGCGCGCGACGTCGCGCACGCGGCGGTGGGTGGCGGCGTCGAGGTGGACGGTGACAGCGCCGCCGACGTGGCTGGGCCGCGCGGGCCGGGGCCGGTCGGTGGGCAGCGGCAGCGGCGTGTCGGGCAGACCCGCGAGAGTCGTTGCCCAGTGGTCGAGTTGGCGGGCGGCGAGGCTGTCCGGGTCGGCGGGGTCGCCGAGCAGGTCGTGGTGCCAGCGGGCGTAGTCGCGGTAGCGGACGGGCAGCGGCCACCAGATCGGGGCGGAGCCGGCGACGCGGGCCGCGTAGGCGTGCTGCAGGTCGGTCAGCAGCGACGCGACCGAGCCGCCGTCGAACGCGATGTGGTGCACGGCCGCGGCGAGCACCCGTTCGCCGGCGCCGAGGTCGATCAGCCGGATCCGCAGCGGCGCCTCGGCGGTGAGGTCGAACGGCGCGGTGAACACCTCCGTCACGGCGGCGGTCACGTCGGTGCCCGGAACCGTCTCGAGCACAGGCGGATCCACCAGGGTGGCGACGCCGTCGGGGTAGGCGGTGCGCAGCACCTCGTGCCGGTCGGCGACGTCGCCGACCGCAGCGGCCAGCGCGGCGGTGTCCAGGTCGCCGCTCAGGTGCAGCGCGACGGGCACGGTGTACGCGGCGCTGCGCGGTTCGGCGCGGCCGAGCAGCCACAGCCGCTGCTGCGCGGGGGCGAGCGGGGTGGCGGTGTCGTCGTCATAGCGGCGCAACGGGATCCGGGTGGTGTCGCCGTCGCGCAGGTGCGCGGCGAGCGCCGCGAGTGTGGGGGCCTGCAGGACCGCGCGGGCGGGCACGTCGACGCCGAAGGCGTCGGCGAGGCGGGCGGCGAGGACGACGGCGGACAGCGAGTCGCCGCCGGCGGCGAGGAACCCGGCGTGGATGTCGGGCCGGGCGCCGAGCACGCTCTCGGCGACGGTGACGACGAGGTCCTCGACGTCGGTGAGGGGCCGGTCGTCGGCGGCGTCGTCGCGGACGGTGTCGAGTTCGTGCAGGGCGGCGACGTCGAGTTTGCCGTTGACGGTGGTCGGCAGCTGCCGCAGCAGCCGCAGCCGGGCCGGCATGCGCTGCGGGGGAACGATTTCGGCGAGACCGGCCCGCACGCGGGTGTCGTCGACGTCCGGGTCGGCGGCGGCGAAGGCGACGAGCGCGCCGCCGGAGACCAGCACGGCAGCGTGCCGGATGCCGGGCTGCGCGAGCAGGGCGGCCTCGAGTTCGCCGGGTTCGATGCGCACGCCGCGGACCTTGAGCTGCCGGTCGGTGCGGCCCCGGAAGGCGAGGGTGCCGTCGGGGCGGCGGTGCACGAGGTCGCCCGTGCGGTAGCGGCGGGTGCCACCAGGTGCGGCGACGAACCGCTGCGCGGTGAGGCCGGGGGCGCCGAGGTAGCCGAGGGCCACGGACGTCCCGGCCAGGTACAGCTCGCCGACGGCGTCGTCGGGCACCGGGCGCAGCCGCGCGTCGAGGACGTGCGCGACGGTGCCGGGGACGGGCCGGCCGATGCCGCCGCGGCCGTCGACGTCGGCGAGGGTCGCGACGATGGTGGCCTCGGTGGGTCCGTACGCGTCGAGCATGTGCCGGGCCGCCGCACCCGAGCCCTGGGTCCAGCGGGCGGCGAGCGCGGGCGGCAGGGTTTCGCCGCCGGAGGCGACGACCCGCAGGTCGGGCAGCTGCTGCGGGTCGAGGGTGCCGAGCACCGCGGGGGTGGACAGGTAGTGGGTGATGCGCTGGGTGCGCAGCAGGTGCTGCAGGTCCGCGCCCGCGTACACCTCCGGCGGGGCGACGACGAGGGTCGCGCCGGTGGTGTGGGCGAGCAGCAGCTCGAGCAGGGCCGCGTCGAACGCCGGGTGGTAGCCCTGCAGCACGCGGTCGCCGGGTCCGACGCGGTAGCGGCGGGCGGCCTCGGCGGCGAGCGGCGCGAGACCGGTGTGGGTGACGGCGACACGTTTGGGAGCGCCGGTCGAACCGGACGTCGACACGACGTACGCGACGTTCGCCGGGGCGGGCTCGTCGGCGGCACCGGTGGAGGTGGCACTCGTGGCGGCGGCACTGGTGGAGGCGGCACTGGTGGAGGCGGCGCTGGTGAAGGCGGCGCCGGTCTTGGTGATCGCCCACAGCCGCAGCACGTGGTCGAGGCCGCGGGGCCGGTCGATCGGGATCACGGTGCCGGGGCCGGCGCCGGCGGCGCGCAGCTCGTCGGCGAGCGCGTCGGAGCGGGCGTCGAGTTCGCGGTAGGTCAGCGCGGTCTCGCCCTCGCGCAGCGCTTCCCGGTCGGGGTGCGCGGCGGCGGTGGCGCGCAGCAGCTCGGGCAGCGTGCGGGCGGGGGCGGGGTCGGCTCCGGTCAACGGGGCGGCGGGCCGGGCGACGGGCAGGTCGCCGACGAGCGCGTCGGGTGCGGCGACGACGTGCCGCAGGACGGCGACGAACCGGTCGGCGAGCCGGCGCGCGGTGGGTCCGGCGAACCGGGACGCGTCGTGCACGAGGGTGCCGGTGTAGCCGTCCGCGGCGGGCGCGAGCGCGAACTGCAGGTCGAACTTCGGTGCGCCGGCGAGGACTTCCTGCGCCTCGACGGTGAGGTCCCCGATCCGGACGGGGTCGAGGGTGAAGTCCTGCAGGGCGAGCGCGACCTGCGGGACGCGGCCGGACAGGCCGGCGAGGATCTGCTCGTAGGGCACCCCGGCGTGGTCGAGGGCGGCGACGTCGAAGTCGCGGACCTGCGCGAGCAGCCCGGCGAACGGCATGTCGGGTTCCACGCGGGCGCGCAGCACGAGGGTGTCGAGGAACGGGCCGACGAGCTGTTCGACCTGCGCCCAGCGGCGGGCGGAGACGACGGCGGCGACGGCGACGTCGTGGCCGGCGCCGACGCGGGCGAGCAGCACCGACAGCGCGGCGTGCAGCACCATGAACTCGGTGGCGCCGTGGGCGCGGGCGAGCGCGGCGATCCCGGCGCGCACGTCGGCGGGCACCTCGAACGCGACGGTCTCCGCCACTGCCTCGGAAGTGGTTGTTTCCGTAGGTAGTTCGACGGGGTCGAGGCCGTCGAGGGCGCGTCGCCAGTGCGCGACGTCCGGCTCGGGGATCCCGCGGGTCTGTTCCCACAGCGCGTAGTCGGCGTACTGCAGCGGCAGCGGCTCCCACCGCGGCGGCTGCCCGGCCGCGCGGGCGGCGTAGGCGACGGCGAGGTCGCGCAGCAGCGGCGCGAGCGACGCCCCGTCCGCCGCGGCATGGTCGACCGCGAGCCGCAGCCGCCGGGCGCTTCCGGCCTCCTCGAGGTCCCAGTGGACACCGCGGTCCGCGAGGACCTGGTGCGGGCCCTGCTCGTCGACGACGATGCGGGTGCGCAGGATCTCGTGCCGCGCCACGACGTCGCCGAGCGCGGCCTCGAGAGCGGGCACGTCGAGGGGTCCGGTCAGGTGCACGTCGGCGCGCAGCCGGTAGGCGTCGGGGTCGAGGCGGCTCAGGCCCCACAGGCGGCGTTGCGCCCGGCTCAGCGGGATCCGGTCGGGGCGGGGGTGGACGGGCACCGGCCCGGTGTCGGCGTCGAGTCCGCCGGCGTCGAGCGCGGCGGCGAGGGACTCGACGGTGGGGTGTTCGAAGATCAGCCGCAGCGGCACCGCGGTGCCGGTCTCCTCGCGGAGCCGGCCGACGAGGACGGTGGCGAGCAGCGAGTTGCCGCCGACGGCGAAGAAGTCGTCGCCGCGGCCGGGGTCGGTTCCGGTCAGTTCGCCGAAGATCCGCGCGACGAGGGTCTCGGTGTCGGTGCCGGGTTCGTCGCGGCCGCCGAGGTCGGGTGCGGGCAGCCGCGCGACGTCGAGCTTGCCGTGCGCGGTGCGCGGGACCGCGTCGAGCGGCACGACGGCGACGGGCACGAGATGGGCGGGCAGGCTGCGGCGCAGCTGCCGGCGCGCGTCGTCGGCGTCGACGCCGGCGGGCACGACGTAGGACACGAGCGCCCCGTCGCGCACGACGGTCGCCGCCTGCCGCACCCCGGCCACCCCGCGCAGCGCGGCATCGACCTCCCCCGGCTCGATCCGCACCCCGCGGAGCTTGACCTGATCGTCGCTGCGCCCGACGAACCGCAAGGCGACTCCGTCGCCGGTGTGTCCTTTGGGCTGCCCTGGCCGCCCAAAGGACACACCGGCCCAGCGGGCCAGGTCGCCCGTGCGGTACCGGCGACGACCGCCGGCCGCGGCGACGAACCGGGTCGCGGTGCGGCCGGGATCGCCGCGGTAGCCGTCGGCGAGCCGCTCCCCCGCCAGGTACAGCTCCCCCGCGACGCCGGGGGGCACGGGCCGCAGCCGCTCGTCGAGCACGAGGGCCTCGACCCCGCGCACGGGAGTGCCGATCACGACGTCCGCGCCGGGCGTCAGCGGCGACGAACAGGTCGCGAAGACGGTCGCCTCGGCGGGGCCGTACCCGTTGTAGAGGCGACGGCCCGCGCCCCACCGCGCGACGAGCTCGTCGCGCACGGCCTCGCCGCCGAGCATGAGCACCCGCAGGTCGGGCAGCGCGCGCGACGGCACCGTCGCCAGCGCCGACGGGGTCAGGCAGGCGTGGGTGATGCGCTCACGCGCGAGCAGGTCGGCGAGGGCGTCGCCACCGTAGGCGTCGGCCCCGGCGACGACGAGGGTCGCGCCGGACGCCCCGGCGACGAGCAGCTCGAGCATCGCCGCGTCGAAGCTCGGCGACGCGACGTGCAGCATGCGGTCGCCGGGCGCGGCGGCGAACAGCTCCGTCAGGTCCTCGACGAGGGCACTGACGCCGCGGTGGGTGATGCTGACGCCCTTGGGGTTTCCGCTGGTACCGGAGGTGAACACCAGATAGGCGGGCGCGCCCGGATCCGGGTCGGCCACCGCGACGGTGCCGTCGCAGGTGTCGGCGACGTCGAGCCAGGTCACGGCGGCGGGCAGCGACCCGAGGTGCGCGGCGCCGGTGACGCCGACCCTCGTGTCGGCGAGCATTCCGGCGAGCCGCGCGGCGGGCTGGGCCGGGTCGACGAGCATCGGCGCGGCCCCGAGCCGCGCGATCCCCCACACGGCGACGACGGCGTCGAGCGAGCGGGGCAGGGCGCACGCGACGGCCGCGCCGGGCCGGACGCCGGCGGCGTGCAGCCTCGCGGCGAGCGCCTCGGCGCGCGAGAGGAGTTGCGGATACGTCAGGTCCGTGTCGCCGTCGCGCACGGCGACACCGCCGCCGCCGCGGGAGGCGCCGTCGGCGAGCCACTGCCACAGCGTGCGCGCCGGGGCGGGCTCGGGCCCGGCGGCGGGGACGAGCGCGGCCCGCTCCGGCTCGGTGAGCAGGTCGATGTCGCCGATCCGCACGGCCGGGTCGGCGACGACGGCACGCAGGATCGCGACGTACCGGTCGGCGAACGCGGCGACGGTGCCGGCGTCGTACAGGTCGGTGGCGTAGACGAAGTCGAGGTCGACGTCGGTGCCGGTCTCGGTGACGACGAGCTGGAGGTCGAAGTTGGCGTGTTCGTCGGCCACCGGCAGCACCCGCGCGGTCAGGCCGGGCAGCTCGAACGCGTCGACGGTGGGGCGCCGCAGCGACAGCGCGACCTGGAACAGCGGGTGCCGGGCGGGGTTGCGGGCCGGGTTGAGGCGCTCGACGAGGGTCTCGAACGGCGCGTCGGGGTGGGTGTAGGCGGCCAGGTCCCGGGCGTGGACGTCATTGAGCAGGTCGGCGAAGCCGGCGTCCGGGTCGACGGGCGTGCGCAGCACGAGGGTGCCGGCGAACATGCCGACGAGGTCGTCGAGCTGCGGGTCGCCGCGCCCCGCGACAACGGTGCCGACGGCGATGTCGCCCCCGGCGCCGTGCCGGGCCAGCAGCACCGCCAGCGCCGCGTGCAGCACCATGAACGTCGTCGCGCGGCCCTCCCGCGCGAGCCGCGAGACCCCCTCGGCGACGACGGGATCGACCGTCGTGCGGTGGGTGGCGCCGCGCCCGGTGGGGCGCGCGGGCCGGGGCCGGTCCCCGGGCAGGGTCACCTCGTCGGGCAGGCCGGCGAGCACACTCGTCCAGTGTTCGAGCTGCGCGTCGACGCCGGCGCGCTGCCAGCGGCTGAAGTCGGTGTACTGCACGGGCAGCGGCGCCCACCGCGGTTCGTGCCCGGCGAGGCGGGCGGTGTAGGCGTCGACGATGTCGCGCAGCAGCGGGGTGAGCGACCATTCGTCGGCGGCGATGTGGTGCACCACCACCGCGAGCACGTGCCGCCGCGGCGCGAGCCGGTACAGCCGCATCCGCACGGGCGGCTCGTCGGTGAGGTCGAATCCGGGGGCGGCGAACTCGCGGACGAACTCGGCGAGTCCGTCGGCGGGCACGGCGACGGGCTCGAGAGCCGGTCGCGCGGCGGGCCGCACCACCTGCGCGGTGGGGTCGGGGTAGACGGTGCGCAGGGTGCGGTGCCGGCCGAGGACGTCGGCGACGGCGGTGGTGAGCGCGGCGACGTCGAGCCGGCCGTCGAGGCGCACCGCGAACGGCAGGTTGTAGCTGCCGGATTCGGGGTCGAGCCGGTTGACGAACCACAGCCGCTGCTGCGCCGGGGACAGCGGCACGGGGGTGTCGTCGCCGGCCGCGACGAGCGGGGCGCGGCGGCGGGGTGTGCCGGCGCGGGCGGCGAGCAGGGCAGCGAGGTCGGTGACGGTGGGGGCGGCGAACACGTCGCGGACGGTGACGTCGACGTCGGCGATGTCGGCGAGGCGCCCGGCGAGGCGGGTCGCGAGCAGCGAGTTGCCGCCGAGGTCGAAGAAGTCGTCGTCGGCGCCGACGGGCCCGGCGGCGAGCAGTTCCCGGTACACCTCGGCGACGAGGTCCTCGAGCGGCCCGTGCGGGGCGAGGCCACCACCGGGTGCGACGGTGGGTGCGGGCAGCGCGGCCCGGTCGAGTTTGCCGTTGGCGGTGCGGGGCAGCGCGTCCAGCGCGACGGCGGCGGCGGGCACGAGGTAGTCGGGCAGGGTGCGGCGCAGCTCGCGCAGCGCCGCGGTGGGAGTGCCGCCGACGAGGTAGGCGACGAGCCGGTCGTCGCGCAGCACCACCACGGCCTGGGTGACGCCGTCGCAACGCAGCAGCGCGGCCTCGATCTCGCCGGGTTCGATGCGGTAGCCGCGCAGTTCGAGCTGGTCGTCGGCGCGGCCCCGGTGGTGCAGCACGCCGTCGCGGCCGCGGCGGCCGAGGTCGCCGGTCCGGTAGCGGCGGGTGCCGCCGGGCGCGGCGACGAACCGCGCGGCGGTGAGGGCGGGGCGGTCGCGGTAGCCGCGGGCGAGTTGCGTTCCGGCGACGTAGAGTTCGCCGACGGTGCCGGGCGGGGTGCGGCGCAGCGACCGGTCGAGGATCTGCACGTCGAGCCCGGGCAGGGGCCGGCCCACGCCGGGCCGGTCGGCGGGTCCGCGGGTGACGTGCACGGTGGTCTCGGTGATGCCGAACATGTTCACCGCGCGCACGTGGGGCCGGTCCGCGAGCCACGGCCGGACCTGCTCGGGGTCGAGGGCCTCGCCGCCGAAGATCAACAGCCGCAGCGTGTTCACCGGGGTGTCGACGGTGGCGAGCTGGTGGAACGCGGTGGGGGTCTGGTTGAGGACGGTGACACCCTCGCCGTCGAGCAGCGCGGCGAAGGCGCCGGGGTCGCGGGCGGTGTAGTGGTCGACGACGACGAGCCGGCCGCCGGTGGTGAGCGCGCCCCACATCTCCCACACGGAGAAGTCGAAGGCCGGGGAGTGGAACAGCGTCCACACGTCGCGCGGCCCGAACCCGAACTCGGCGGTGGCGGCGAACACCGCGGCGGCCGCCTCGTGGCTCACGAGCACGCCCTTGGGGGTGCCGGTGGAGCCGGAGGTGTAGATCAGGTACGCGCCCGCCCCGGCCGGGACGGTCGCGTCGTATCCCCCGCCGCCGTCCAGGCGTTCCCACAGCTCCGGCGAATCCATGTGCAGCACAGACGCTTCCGTGTCGACCGCGAAGCTCGTGTCGCACAGCACCGCGGCGGGGGCGGCGTCGTCGAGCAGGGCCCGCAGCCGCGCCGGCGGGTGGGTGACGTCCAGCGGCAGGTACACGGCGCCGGCGCGGGCGACGGCGAGGATCGCCACCACCAGGTCGAGCGAGCGGGGCAGCGCGACGGCGACGACGTCCTCGACGCCGAGTCCGCGCTCGGCGAGCAGCGCGGCCAGCGCCCCCGAGCGGGCGTGCAGCTGCCCGTAGGTCAGGGTGTCGTCGCCGTGGGTGAGCGCGATCGCGTCGGGCCGGCGCCGGGCCTGGTCGGCGACGAGCGCGGGCAGCGTGGCCGTCGCCGGGGCCGTCCGGGGTGCGGAGGTGTCGCCGTCGGGGCCGAGCAGGTCGATGTCGCCGATCGCGGCGGCCGGGTCGGCGGTGACGACGTCGAGGATGCGCAGCAGGAACGGCGCCCACCCCGCGACGGTGTCGTGGTCGAACAGGCCGCGGTCGTAGGTCAGCACCCCGTCGAGGCCGGTGGGGGTGCCCGCGTCGGAGCGGTTCTCGCGGACGGTCACCTCGAGGTCGAATCGGGCCGTGCCGGTGGACAGCTCGCGCACACCGGTGACGTCGGGCAGGTCGAGCCCGTCCAGCGCGAAGGACTCGTAGGCGAGCATCACCTGGAAGATCGGATGGTGGCCGGCGGTCGAGGCACCGAGCGCGTCGACGACCCGGTCGAACGGCACGTCGGCGTGGGCGAACGCGTCGAGGTCCACGCGGCGGGCGTCGGCGAGCAGTTCCGCGAACGTCGCGCGGGCCGGCACGGGCAGCCGCAGCGCGACGGTGCCGACGAACATCCCGACGACGTCGTCGAGCATCGGGTCGATGCGCCCGGAGACGGCGGTGCCGACGGTGACATCCTCGGTGGCGGCGAGCGTCGCGAGCAGCACGGACAGCGCGGCGTGCACGACCATGAACGTCGTCGCGTCGTGGGCGCGGGCGAGCTTGTCGACGGCGGCGTGCAGTTCGGCGGGCACCGAGAAGGTCACTCGTCCGGCGGTGGAGTCGCCGTCGCCGCGGGGCCGGTCGGTGGGCAGGGCGAGCAGCGGCGGGGCGCCGGCGAGGGTGCGGGTCCAGTGCGCGAGCTGCCGGGCGGCGAGGCTGTCGGGGTCGGCGGGGTCGCCGAGCAGGGTGTGCTGCCAGCGGGCGAAGTCGCGGTAGGTGACCGGCAGCGGCGGCCACGCGGGGCTGCGTCCGTCGCGCCGGGCGGCGTAGGCGACGGCGAGGTCGCGGCCGAGCGGCAGCAGCGACAGGCCGTCGACGGCGACGTGGTGCAGCACCACCGCGAGGGTGTAGCCGGCGGCGGTGCGGTACAGGCGGGTGCGCAGCGGCGGGTCGACGGTGAGATCGAAACCGGCGCGGGCGAAGTCGGCGACGTCGAGGTCGGTGGCGTCGAGATCGGTGGGCGCCGCGTGCGGCTCGAGGTCGAGGTCGATGCGGGGCAGCACCTGCTGCGCCGGGCCGTCCGGGCCGTCGGGGTGCACGGTGCGCAGCACGGCGTGCCGGGCGAGCACGTCCGCGGCGGCGTCCGCGAGGGCGTCGAGGTCGGTGCCGGCGTCGAGGTCGACGACGAACGCGATGTGGTCGCCGGGGGCGGCGTCGGCGACGTCGAACCGGTTGGCGAGCCACATCCGCTGCTGGGCGGGGGCTAGCGGCACCGGGCCGGTGTCGCCGGTCGGCAGCAGCGGCAGGCGTTCGCCGCTGAGCGGATCGGCGACGGCGGCGGCGAGACCGGCGACGGTGGGGTGCTCGAAGATCTCCCGCACGCCGACGCGGTGGCCGGCGACGGTGCCGAGCCGCGCGGCGAGCTGGGTGGCGAGCAGCGAGTTTCCGCCGAGCGCGAAGAAGTCGTCGTCGGCGGCGACGGCGGGCAGGCCGAGCAGGTCGGCGACGACCCCGGCGACGAGTTCCTCGGCGGCGCTGCGGTATCCGGCCGGGGCGCCGGGCGCGACGACGGGCGCGGGCAGCGCGGCGCGGTCGATCTTGCCGGTGCTCGTCAGCGGCAGCGCGTCGAGGACGGTGACGGTGGCGGGCACCATGTGCCGCGGCAGCCGCGTGGCCGCGAACTCCCGCAGCTCCGCCGGGTCGAGGCGGGCGGTGTCGGGTCCGTGCACGTACGCGGCGAGCGCGTCCCCCCGCACGACGGTGACCGCGGCGGCGACCGCCGGGTGCCCGGTGAGGGTGGCGTCGATCTCGCCGAGCTCGATCCGGAACCCGCGCAGCTTGACCTGATGGTCCACCCGCCCGACGAACTCCAGGGTGGCTCCGCCGCCGGTGTGTCCTTTGGGCTGCCCTGGCAACCCAAAGGGCGCACCGCTCCAGCGCACCAGGTCGCCCGTGCGGTACATGCGACCACCGCCGAACGGCGACGCGACGAACCGGCTCGCGGTCTGCCCGGGCATGCCGAGGTAGCCGCGCGCGACGCCCGGCCCGAGCAGGTACAGCTCCCCGACCACGCCGACGGGCACGGGCCGCAGCCGCGGGCCGAGGACGAGCGCGGTCACGCCGTCGAGGCCGGTGCCGATAGTCAGCCGCTCCCCCGGCACCAGCGGCGCGCTGGCGGTGGCGAGGACGGTGGTCTCGGTGGGCCCGTACACGTTGAGCATGGTGCGACCGGGCGCCCAGCGGGCGGCGGTCTCGGCCGGCCACGCCTCCCCACCGACGGCGAGCACCCGCAGCGCGTCCAGCCCCGCCGGGTCCAGCAGGGCCGGCACCGCGGGGGTGGAGAACCAGTGCGTGATGCGTTCGGCGCGCAGCAGTTCCAGCAGTTCGTCGCCGCCGTACACGTCGGCCGGCGCGACGACGAGGGTGCCGCCGGCCGCGGCAGCCAGGAGGTATTCGAGCACCGACGCGTCGAACGCGGGCGACGCGAAGTGCAGCACCCGCGCCTGCGGGTCGAGGTCCATGCGACGACGCAGCGCCGCGACGAGCGGTGCGAGCCCCCGGTGGGTGACGACGACGCCCTTCGGCGCGCCGGTCGAGCCGGAGGTGTAGACGAGGTACGCGGCGTGGTCGGGCCGCAGCGGACGCACCCGGTCGGCGTCGGTGATCGCCCCCGACCGCGCGGCTCCGGCGTCCGGGTCGATCCGGGCGACGCCGTCGGGCAGCGACGTGCCGGGCCGGGCGACGGCGTGTCGCACCTCGGCGTCGGCGAGCAGGCGGGCGATGCGCGCGGCGGGCTGGGCGGGGTCGACGGGCACGAACGCCGCCCCGGTCAGCGCGACGGCCGCCACCGCGCGCACCGACTCCACCGACCGCGGCAGCAGGATCGCGACGCGGTCCTCCGGCCCGAGCCCGCGCTCGAGCAGGTGCCACGCCAACGGTGTTGCGGCCGGGATCAACTCGATCGGCGCACCGCCCGGCGCGACGACGTGCAGCGGGTGCGCGGCGAGCAGTTCCGGCAGCGTCGCGACCGGCCCGGCCGGGGCCACGACGATCTCGGGGGCCCCGACGTCGAGATCGCCGACGGGTGCGTGCGGCGCGGCGACGGCCGCGTCGAGCACCGCGTGCAGCCGGGCCACCGCGGCGGCGACCGTCGCGCGTTCGAACAGCCCGCCGTCGTAGATCACCCGACCGGCGAGCGAGCCGTCGGGCAGCTCCCGCACCGCGAGCTCGACGTCGAATCGGGCGCGGCCGGACGGGATCTCCTCGACGCGCACCCGCAGGCCGGGCAGGTCGAGGTCGGGCACGGCGACGTTGTCGTAGGCGAGCATCACCTGGAACGGGGCGAAGCCGAGCGTGTCGACGACGCGGTCGAACGGCACCGTCGCGTGCGCGTACGCGTCGAGGTCGGTGCGACGGGCGGCGGCGAGCAGGTCGGTGAACGACGTGGCCGGGTCCACGGCGAGCCGCAGCGCGACGGTTCCGACGAACATGCCGACGAGGGCGTCGAGGTCGGGGTGTTCGCGGCCGGCGGCGGCGGAGCCGACGGCGACGTCGCGCCCGCCGGTCCACGTCGACAGCCACACGGCGACGGCGGCGTGCACGGCCATGAACGCGGTGGCGTCGTGCGCGGCGGCCAGTCGGCGCAGCGCCTCGAACCGCGCGGCGGGGACGGCGAATTCGAGGGACTCGGCCGGTCCGGGGCTGCCGGTGCGGGGACGGTCGGTGGGCAGGGTGGGGGCCTCGCCGAGCCCGGCGAGCGCGGTGGTCCAGTGCGCGAGTTCGCGGGCGGCGCGGCTGTCGGGGTCGTCCTCGTCGCCGAGCAGGGCGCGGTGCCAGCGGGCGTAGTCGGCGTACTGCAGCGGCAGCGGCTCCCACCGCGGCCCGTGCCCGGCGGCGCGGGCGGTGTAGGCGGCGGCGACGTCGAGGGTCAGCGGCACGAACGACGCGCCGTCCACGGCGATGTGGTGGGCGACGACGGCGAGCACGTGCCGGTCCGGTCCCACCCGCAACAGGCGCGCCCGCAGCGGGATGTCGGTGGTGAGGTCGAACGGCGCGGCGGCCCACTCGGCGATCAGGGCGTCCACGTCGGCGGGGTCGACGGGTTCGGCGTCGAGGCCGGGCAGCACCTCGGCGACGGGCCGGACATGTTGGCGGGGGCCGGGTTCGGTGAACACCGTCCGCAGGATCTCGTGCCGGCCGAGGACGTCGCCGAGCGCGGCGCGCAGCGCGGCCGTGTCGAGGGTGCAGTCGAGGTGCAGCGCGAACGGCAGGTGGTAGGCGGCGGTGTCGCCGTGGGCGAGCAGCCACAGCCGGCGCTGCGCGGGGGCGAGCGGGGCGGGCGTGTCGTCGGCCGAGCGCGACGGGGCCGGCACGGTCGCCGTGGGTCCGGCGTCGACGGCGGCGGCGAGCGCGGCGACGGTGGGATGGTCGAACACGTCGCGCAGGTGCACGTCGCGGCCGAGGGCGGCGCCGAGCCGCGCGGCGAGCTGGGCTGCGCCGAGCGAATGTCCGCCGAGGGCGAAGAAGTTCGCGTCGGCGCCGACCGTCTCGACGCCGACGATCTCGCACATCAGCCGCGCGACGAGGGTCTCGGTGGGTCCGGCGGGCGCCCGCGAGCCGGTGGCCGTGTCGACGGCGGGGGCGGGCAGGGCGCGACGGTCGATCTTGCCGCCCGGGGTGAGCGGCAGCGCGTCGAGCACGGTGATCGTCGCGGGCCGCAGGTAGGCGGGCAGGCGTTCGGCGAGCCGGGCGTGCACGTCGTCGGGCAGGGCGTCGCCGACGACGTAGGCCGCGAGGGTGTCGCCGTGGACGACGACGGCCGCGCTCGCGACCCCGTCGAGCCCGGTGAGCGCCGCCTCGACCTCGCCGGGTTCGATGCGGTAGCCGCGGATCTTGACCTGCCGGTCGGCGCGCCCGACGAACTCCAGCGCACCCCCGCCGCCCGTGCGCGTTTCTGGTAGCTCCGACGACCAGAAGCGCGCACGGCTCCAGCGCACCAGGTCTCCCGTGCGGTACACGCGGCCGAACGGCGACGCGACGAACCGGGCCGCGGTCAGCGCTTGGTCGCCGAGGTAGCCGCGCGCGACGCTCGGCCCGCCCAGGTACAGCTCACCGACCGCGCCGACGGGCACGGGCCGCAGCCGCGCGTCGAGCACGAGCGCCGTCACGCCGTGGACGGGTGCGCCGATGGGCACGCCCCCACCCGGGCGCAGCGGGTCGCTGAGCGTGGCGAGGACGGTGGTCTCGGTGGGCCCGTACGCGTTGAGCATGGTGCGCCCGCGCGACCACCGGTCGGCGACGTCGACCGGCAGCGCCTCCCCGCCCGCGTCGAGCATCCGCAACGCCGGCAGGTCGTTCTCGGGCGTGACGGCCAGGACGGCGGGGGCGGTGATCGCGTGGGTGACGGCCTGCTCACGTAGCAGCGCGGCCAGGTCCGGTCCGCCGACGACGTCGGGCGGGCAGATCACCAGGGTGGCCCCGGCGTCGAAGGCCAGCAGCAGTTCCTGCAGCGACGCGTCGAAACTCGGTGCGGCCAGGTGCAGCACGCGCGAGTCGGCGTCGGCCGCATACCGCGCGCGCAGCGTCGCGACGAGTCCGGCGAGCCCGCGGTGGCTGACGGCGACGGCCTTGGGGGTGCCGGTGGAGCCCGACGTGTGGATCACCCACGCGAGGTGCTCGGGGTGCAGCGGACGCACCCGCTCCCCCACCTCGAACGGCGCCGACGACGTCTCGCCGTCGCCCGGATCGACGCGGGTGACGCCGTCGGGCAGGGCGACGTCGTCGCCGCACACCGCGACGGGCACGTCGCGCAGCAGTTCGGCGAGCCGCAGCGCCGGGGTGCCCGGGTCGATCGGGGTGTAGGCGGCGCCGGCCTTGGCGACGGCCCACAGCGCGATCACCGAGGCGGCCGAGCGCGGCAGCAGCACCGCGACCCGGTCGTCGGGTCCGACGCCGGTGGCAATGAGCTTGCGCGCGAGCACAGTTGAACGCTCGTCCAGTTCCCGGTAGGTGAGCGCGACGGTGCCGTCGCGCACGGCGACGCGGTCCGAGCCGGCGTGCGCGGTGAGCACGTCGGCCAGCAGGCACCCGCCCTCGGCCTGCGGGCCGCGCGCGGGCACGAGGCCGGCGAGTTCGTCGGGCGTCGCGAGCGGCAGATCCCCGACGGCGTGCTCGGCCGACCGCGCGAACGCGCCGAGGAAGTCCAGGAAGCGGCGGTGGTGCCGGGTGAGCGTCTCGTCGCCGTACAGCCGCGGGTTGGCCTCGAAGTCCACCCGCACGCTGCGCCCGGCGATCCCGGCGTACACGTTCACCGACAGGTCGTCGACCGGGCCGGTGGAGAGCAGGTTGTACTCGCCGGAGATGTCGCCGTACGCGTATGCCGGGTTGAACATCATCAGGTTCACCACGGGCCCGAACGCGCTGCGCGTCTCCCGGTGATCGCCGACGGCGTGCAGGTCGCGCAGCATGTCCTCGTACCGGTACCGCTGGTGCCGCAACGCCCCGGTCAGCTCCACCTGCACGCGCCGCACCAGGTCGGCGACGGTGACGTCGGGTTCCACGCGCACCCGCAGCGGCACGATGTTCGAGATCGAGCCGGCCGAGCGGCGCAGCGGTGCGGTGGTGCGGGCCGAGACCGGCAGGCTCAGCGCGACGTCCGTAGCGGCGTTCATGCGGGCCAGGTACGCCGCGAAGGCGGCGACGACGATCGGGACGTCGGTGGAGTTGGCGCTGCCCGCCAGCTCGGCCACGTCCACGGTCACCTCGGCGCCGAGTGCCGCACCGACGTGCCGGCACGGCATCGACGGGGCGGCGGACCCGGGGGCGAGCGTGACGGGCGGCGGCAGGTCCACCAGACGCTGCGCCCAGTGCTCGCGGTCGGCGGCCTGCCGCGTGCTGCCGGCGTAGGCGCGCTCGTGCTCGGCGATCTGTTCGAGGCTCAGCGCCCGGATCGGCGGCGGCTCCTCCCCGCGCGCCCACGCCGTGTACAGCTCGGCGCTGCGACCGAGCATCACCATGCCGCCGTGCCCGTCGAGGGCGAGGTGGTGGATGTAGGTGAACAGGTAGAAGTGCTCGTCGGCGAGCTGGATCAGGGTGGTGGCGATGAGCCGGTCGCGCAGCGGGTCGAGCGGACGGGTGTACGTCTCGTCCATCCACCGTCGCGCCTCGGCCTCGGGGTTATTGTGGCCGCGCAGGTCCAGGTAGCCGGGGTAGTCGTCGACGTCGGGAATCACCCGCTGGCGGGGCTCGCCGTCGACCAGCTCGAGGAACAGGGTTCCGGATTCGACCTCGCGGGCGGCCTGGTTGCAGGCGGCGCGGATCAGGTCGGCGTCGAGCGGGCCGTGCAGGTCCAGGTACTGGGCGATGGTGAACGGGACGTCCGGGGTGAGCTGCTGAGCGAACCACAGTCCACGCTGACTCGTGGACATGGCAAAAGACGGCACCGCACCCCCTCGTGTTTCCCTCGAGATCGACGGGCGTGCAGTGGGGACCCATCGATCGACAACGACGTGGACGCCTCCCTGCATCCATCACCGTCGAATACATCGACCCTAACGATCCCCGGCGTTACTCACCACTCGAACCGACCAGCTGACCCGTTTCTCGGTTATGGTCACCCCGGAGGAATCGAAGGGGGCAGGACCGCGTGAACGATGTTACCGACGAGTCACTTTCGCCGGAACCAGGCCGACGCAAGGTGCGCCGGCGCAAGACCGACGAGCAGATCGCGCAGGAGCGCCGCAGGCGCCGGAACCTCGCGATCGGTTGCACCGCAGGAGCGGTCGTCGTCGTCGGGATGGGCGTCTGGCTGGCTTACGAAGGGCTGCAGGCCAAGTCGAGTCTCGAGCAGGCCCGGGAGTACGCGACGAGCTCGAAAAATGCCCTGCTGGCCGGTGATACCGAGACGGCCCTGCGCACCGCCGGCGACGCCGACAAGTACGCGAAGCAGGCGCAGGACTCCACCCACTCGCTGCCGTGGAGCATCGCCGCGGCGATCCCGTGGCTCGGCAGCCCGTTCGCCTCGAGCCAGCAGATGAGCGACATTGTGACGGGTCTCACATCCGACGTTCTGGTGCCCGCCGTGGACGCCGGCTCGGCCGTCTCCCCCGATCAGCTGATTCTCGACGGCGCCCGCATCAACCTCGCTGCCCTGCGTGACGCAGCACCGGTCCTCGAGACCACCACGGCCGCGGCCGCCGAGCTGGACGCCCGGGCGCAGGACATCGACGGCACCTACCTGGGCCTGATCGACGACGCCCGCACCCAATTGCAGGACCAGACAGGCGAATTGTCCGGATTGCTCCACAACACTTCCCTCGCGGCGCAGATCGCGCCGCCCATGCTGGGCGCCGACGGGCCGCGCAGCTACTTCATCGGCTTCCAGACCAACGCCGAGGCCCGCGGCACGGGTGGGCTGCTCGGCGGGTTCGGCATCGTGCGCGCCGCGGACGGCGCAGTACGGGTCGACGACCTGGCGAGCAACCGGGAACTGCGCACCAACTACCAGCCCCTCGATCTCGGCCCGGACTTCGCCCGCACCTACGGGCACAGCCGGCCGACGGTGGACTTCCGCAACAGCAACGTCAGCTCGCACTTTCCATACGCGGCGCAGATCTGGCAGTCGCTGTGGCAGCAGGAGTCGGGCGAGCGCGTCGACGGTGCGGTCGCGACGGACCCGGTGGCGTTGAGCTATGTCCTCGAGGTGGTCGGGCCCGTCACGTTGCCCAGCGGGGAGAAGATCACCGCCGACAACGTCGTTGAGCTGACCGAATCGACCGCCTACTCGCGATTTGCAGACAACAACGCCGCGCGCAAGCAGTACCTGCAAGACGTAGCAGCGGCAGTGGTCCAGAAGATGACGGGGAGCATCCGCCGGCCGCAAGACCTGCTGGAAGCCCTCGGCCGTGCAGCGAGCGAGGGGCGACTCGCGGTGTGGAGCGCCAACCCGGACGAGCAGGAAGTTCTTGCGGGAACACCACTCGGCCACACCGTTCCCGAGGATTCCGCCCCGTATGCGGGCGTCGTCGTCAACAACCTCGGCGGCAACAAGCTGGACTACTACCTACGACGCGAGATCGAGTACACCGCAGGCTCGTGCGACGGCGATACCCGGAACTCAAGGGTGACGGTGCGACTGAGCAACGACCTACCTGCCGGTGACTTCACCAACTACGTGGCCGGCATGTTCGACAACCCGGTGGGAGCGCCGTTCGGCGCCAACTTGACCGATCTGTCACTGATCGCCACGCAGGGCGCCAGGCTCGAGAAGGTGACCGTGAACGGTAGCCCAGCCATGAACTTCACCGGTAAGGAACTGGGGCACCCGGTCTACAGCGTGCAGCTTCCGGTTCCGCGCGGCGAGACGGCCGAGATCGTCTTCGAGCTGACGGAACCAGTCGTGAAGGGCGAGGCCCATATCCCCGTGCAACCGCTCGTCGACGAACCAAAACTGAGTATCGAGGTGCCTTCCTGCGGATAGACGCCAAAGCGCCTCAACGACAACGACGGCCTGGTCCCCCCCGACAGTGGCGTACAGATGACCAATATCCCCAGACGCAAATCCCGAACCCAACGAAGGAGAGAAGATCGGATTCCGTCAGGCCGTGCTCGCGATCAACGGAGAGAATGACACGCCCCTCGATGGAGCCGTTTAACGCGAGCCACAGCACAGCCGCCATGGCGACCGCTGTGCTTGAGACGACATTCGGACGAGCAAGGCACCAAGCCGATGCTGCAAACAGTGCGCACATAAAGACCAACGAACGGAACACGTCAGGGTCGGATATCACAAGCGATTGTCCCTTCTTACGGCCCGATCACGTGCCGGTACCGAGACATGAAGCACAGCCAGATCAGTGTAAAGTCCGCGGTTGAGTCTGCCGCAGCCTCGCGCATTGCACCATACACTCGGAACTTCCGGACACAAGAATGCCCACTAATGCACACCTAATCACACCTAATCACACCCTACGACCCAGACCAGACCACTACACCCAGATCGGATACGCCGATGAGCAACACTGCCAAACTTCGAGAGATCTTCTGGCGCGAAGACGGTGATCGCCACCCCATCATCTGGGGGTTCATAGTCAATGGACTAATCTCCTCGACACTCATTCCGAATAGAATACGAACGCAGCTATACAGATTGATGGGGATGAAAATCCACGCAAAGGCAATCGTGCGACCCGGCGTCATTTTTCGATCTGCAAACGTCCATGTCGGCGAATCAACACTAATCGGATATCGAACAGTCTTCGATACTCGGATGCCAGTCCGAATCGGCGCACGGGTTGCAATTGGCCCGAACGTTACGTTCGTTGATACAGATCACGACATGTCGAATCCGAATAGGCGGGCAGGCAAGAGTCATTCTGCACCCATAACCGTCGGCGATGGAGCCCGCATATCAACGAGATCAGTAGTCCTGCCTGGCGTCACAGTCGGGGAAGGAGCAGCAGTTGGAGCCGGCTCCGTCGTAAAGTACGACTGTAAGCCACATACCCTCTATGTCGGAACACCAGCGCAGCCAAAGCGAGAATTACCTCAGTAATTAGGATTCACATGCATCAAATCACCCCTTCGCTTGACAACCTTATCTCCCCAAAGGGTGTACCCAGGACGAGACGGGAATTTTCGCAAGATACGACAGAAACGGTCTCAAATACACCGTCAGACGTCACACTCCTGTCGCATATTCGCGACACTGCGCAATAAACGGCACTATCCGCATACTCAGTCGACAACACTGGAACAAGAGCGTGGCTGGAGAAGGGCGAGACGACCGCAATGCGATGAATTCCAAGGGAGTCGAATCCAAGAAGCGACCGAAGCGAGGTGGAAGTAGACGAGTTGCTTAACCGTGCCACCAAATTGGGAGCATCGACTATCGACCAAGTATCTGAATGTTCCGGCAGCGCCCATCCGCTCAAGAGCGCACGTGCCACACCCTGCCCGACGCCAAGCGAGCCGGAACAGAAGTATGCTCGGACCACGGAATCACCCAAGAAGACCGATACATCCGTAATCCGAGCGCTACCTATCGGATGCACGCGCGGACCCAGCCCGTCCAACTTGCCATACTTAAAAATCGGTAGACGAAAGAAGCGCTTCGTGAAAACTGGCTGAAACGACGAAACAAGCCAGAATTCACCAGCCCCCTCGGGTCTAACAGAACCACGACCAGAGTAATTCGAGCCAACACCTAGACACATGGAGTTGTCCGGGATTCCGTCATTTCCTACCGGCACAGTTCGAGATGAGTAGGCGCCTCTAACATAGAGCGGATCATCGACGAAGTACGACCTCCGATGCTCCTTCTGGTGATCTACCCCGTGGTTATACAACGCTGCGACACCACCAACATTCGACGACGCCACCCCTGCTCCCCGCGCAACCCTTGTTCCGATCTCACGAAAAGTGTCGTCAGAACTGGACCAGAACGCCGATTCTTCAGGGATCAACAAGGACACAAACGACTTAAATGCCCAGTAGGGCGAGCCATACCCAGAGTATCGCTGCCGCAACCGAGGGTCTCCCCGATGCCAGCCGACCGACAGTCGGCCGTCGGACAATGCGCCCGCTTGAAGAAAGTGCGAAACTACCGATCCCCAAAGCGCACCATCCGAAGCCTCCTGGCGAGAACCTGGCGACGTTAGCGCATTCAATGCGAGCGGCGCCGCAACACCAAAACGATAAATGAGGCTACGTCCGACATAACACGGAGATCCGGAAACGGGATCGATCATGAAACGGAGCATCGAAGAGTAGTCAGAAACGCGCTCCCGGTACTTCGCACATTCAACTTCATTCCCGCTGAGGTATGCGGAAAGCGGAAGATAAAAATTGAACGCCCAAGCCGAGTAGTAGTCGACCGTCCTCCCAGGACCATCGGAGTACAGACCATTTCCTAGGTACCATGAATCAGTTCGGTGAGCGCACTCGTCAATCAAACCTGCGCATCGCTCATCGCCGGCACCCACCGAGACTAGCGTCTCCGCAATCAATTTTGGGAAAATTATCCAGTTGTTCTCACTTACGTTCCGCCCAACATTGTGGCGAAACCATTCAACCAGACGATCCCTCACCTGAGGTTCAAGCGGTTCCCACAGCCCCTCGGGAAAAAGACGAACGGCAAGTGCCAAACTTGCCGTCTCAACTATGGACTGCGGATTTTCGGAAAGTCGCCACCAGCTTCGATGGTCGACTCGTCCCAGGGACCTAGCGACTGTCGCACGGACATCCGAACACCAACGGCTAGCAACTATCTCTTGTGCACTACCGTCGTCGAGCCGCGCACCCCGACCGCGCATTGCCCCAAGCAATAGGACTCGCGCAAAGTACTCGTAGGCGTCCGACTCCTTTCCCCATTTGCTTCGCGGAAATTCCATCACTGATGAAGCTGGAGACGAATATGCCCTTACCAGAACCTCGTCAGCAATCCGACGCGCGAGTTTTTTCTTCACGACGCTCCTGTATCTGTGAGCCCGCCGAGCGCCGCGCGATGAACCGGCGGTCGACGAAGACACGGCTACCGACCAAATGCGGTACTTAGCCCATTATTTCACGTCCTTGGTCGAGGCGTGACGGATGCTCCAGGTTCCCTCGCGGGGCGCGCCGAAACCACTCCGCGCTTCGGTGACATTAAACAGCCCACAAGAATCACCACTGTGCAACACGCTTCGAGCACTTACGCACACCGACAAATTCCCGGTACGAGTGAGCGGACCAGTCGAGACATTGTGATCAGTAGCAAATCAAATTCTCGAAGTCAACACCGATGAATCGGAATGCTGCACCCTGAACCCACCATTTAAAAACCGGATACTCTCGTAGACGACAGCGCCGCCCCAGACAACGACGAGCAAAACGAGACCATAGTATACATCGAACGCGGAACCACCCAGCAAGAACCGAAACAAAACAACCAACACGATCGCGAGCCAAAAAGTCCTACGCACCGCCAAAACAAGGTAAACGACCGCCAAAAAGAATATAGCAAACAGTATTAGAGCACCGACGTAACTCCCCACCGCCAGTCTGAGATAGCCAATCGGCGATAGGTACTGACCACTCGCCTTGTAGCCCAAATACTTGGAACTAAGTTCGACGGATATCGACCGCGGCTTCTCCGGCCAGATTGCCCTCGGAATGAAAGTGGTGACCGGCGAAAGGAGATCCGAAGGCCTCGCATCCTCGTATTCCGAAATCAATGCGGAAAAACGATATCCGTCCAATGTATCAACGCCAGCACCATATGCCAGAACAATCGGCTCGTTGGTCAACTCCGAAACGATCTCACCAACCCCGCGTCCTTCATCCCGCGTAATATTTGCGCGCATTTCGGACATAAAGGTTGCCGATACAACGGCCAATATCAGCGCAACTGCAAATGATAGGACTACTCGCTTCTTGTAGATCGCTCCCCGACCAATCAAACCTGCGGCATACGCGATCAATATCACGAAAAGGGGACTTCGAACATTCTCCAGAATTAGGTATACAGTTCCACCGAGCAGAGCCAAACGGTACAGATTCGACTTGAAGCCATCGAAGTATGCGACGATTGCCAGGCCGCACACCAGCGCTGTCCGCAACAGCACGAATAAGCCCTGTCCTTCGGCCGCGCGAGACTCAAGACTTGCAGGAAACAGCACCGTGGCCGCGAATCCAACGAATATCAGAAGTAGCGCGACCTTTTTCCATTCGCGCTTTATGCGACGGTCTGGACGCGGACTTCGTGTCCCACATATCCAGACTATTACTAACTCAGCAGCTAAGACAACCAGCAGTTCAAGCGACCAGAAAAATGACAATGCGTCGATCTCGGAAATCGTTGGAACTGAGGCGACGCCCGCCCGGTAGATCTTACTCTCAAGCATTCCAGACGCTTGAAACTGTGCCGGGACCCACAAACACAGCAAATACATGACGGCCGCAAAACTCGATACAATCGCCACATGTAGACGGTGAGCGGAGAACTGCGAAGCGCCGCGGAAAATAATGAGTCCGACGACTAAAAAGAATGCGATTTGTCCAGCCACAACAAACCTGCCTAGCTGAGTTCTTGCACGGATGAGGTCGTGCGGTCACGCTTCACCGTCGCCATGACCCGGTAGTGTGCTTCAGCCCAGACGCGAAGCGAACGTTCCAGGCGCACCTCTTCCGACAGTGGACTGTCCGAAATGGGCATCGCGGAGATCGATCGGGCGAGCGAGTTTGCGTCCGGCGCGAATGACGCGCACCCAAGCGAAGCCGCTTCTGTCATTGCGTGGCAGTCCTCCGCCATCAGAACCCGTTTGCCCGCGGCCCTAGCTTCCAGCATCGCTAGGGGAGCACCCTCCCGCGCGGGCCTGCCCGAGGTGATAACAACCAACCTGGCACGCCGAAGAATCAGCGATGGGTCAGAGACGTGACCATGGAAAGTAACATTGGCCGGAGCCTCACGCTTGAGCCGGACTAATTCCGGCCCATCACCGGCGATCTCGAATGGGACTGCCGGCAAAAGGCGTGCAGCGGCGACGAGGAGATCGACGCGCTTATTGCGGTGAAGCCTACCTAAATACACGACGGATCCCGCAGATTCAACGGATACACGCACGGCGCCTACCGGCGTACTGGGAATCTCTGGCAGCGGATTCCTGATTAGCGTGGAACTGATTCCCGCATCCGACAGGGACTTCGTCACGCCGTCGCTGATGGCGATCACAGTCGCAGACAATGCCTGCCTTCTTAGAATTCTGGTCGCGCCAGGCGGGAAGTTGTTTGGCAGTGGCGCATGCTCCGTCCAAACAACTGGATATCCACGGCGCTTTAACAGAATGGGCAATGTCAACTTTTCTTTGAAGTACTGAATATGAACAACGTCAGGGTCGATCCGTGAGATCTCCGCGAGGATTTCGGGCACGGACGCGACTGCTGATACGCTTTGCCGAAGTAGCGGCCTTCGCCGCGTAAGTTTCGGGGTCACCCCTGCGGGGTACACATCCCCAACTTCCTCGCTCCACCGTGGTAGCGCACCAACCAAGTATGGCTCCGCGTCAAAGCACCGACGGAATTGACTGTACAGTCGATGCAGGTATTCCTCAGCGCCACCCGAGATCTCCGAACTCGCAACCACTGCTATTCTCAAGGCACTTTCCTTCTCTCCGGCACCGCTGGCGAATGACCTAACTCCGCGGGCAATTACTGACCGCTGGACGGAACCCGACAATCCTTGAAGGTGATCAGAAGGACCCCGCCCACTACAGAGCCTGCCAATGCTCCCATCAGTGCGATGAGGGATGCGGCGTAGCTTGTGACGTCACCCCAGAGGACGGTGAATCCTCCCACTGTCACCAAGAAAGAAATTAGGGGAATTAAGGAACCATAACCCGGGTACCCCCGTCCGGACATAATCGCCGACGACACCACGGCGATCCATGTGGCGACGCTCGCAGCGGAAAGAATCTGCATTGATAGGACACTCGGCTCGAACGAAGCGCCAAATACAATGGGTGCGAGCCACTGAGCAGTCGTCCCAATCGCGATAGAAGTCACCACGCATACTCCAAAGTAGGCTGCAGTGTCTGCTGCGATTCGCCGATTTCCCCAATTCTTTGCACTGCGTTGCAGCGCGTTCCTAGCTGCTAATGTCGCAAAAACCAAGGGCACTTCCGCAACAGTCACGGCTACGGCGTAGTAGCCCAGTTGATCTGAGTTTGATGCAGCAGGCATCAGAAGTTGGTCAAGGCGTGAACTTGCAATAGTTGATATTGTCCCAATCGAGGCAAATACAGAGAATTTCGCAAATTCACCTGGGAGGGCATTCTCTGCGTCTCGGACGCGTCGGGGTAGCTTTGCGAAAAGTAGCATCGACGCAATGACGAAAGACGAAAGCGCGCCAGCTGCAAAGGCACCCGCATGGCGCCAGCCAACAAGGGCTACTGCAATCACTAATGCAAAGCGTAGGATGGCGGCGGCCCCTCGTTCGAAGTCGAGCAGCCGCCACGTGGCCAGACCTTGCCAGACACCGCGCCGAATTTGAACAATAACTGAGAGAATGATCGCGCTCCAGAACAGGAGGAGCAAGCGGTACGGGATACCTTGGCGTTCGCTGACAAATTGCGCATAAACAATCATAACTGCGATTACGACCACAAGCGGGGCGATAGTCGTTCGTATGCCCAACGCGAAGGTAGCCCTAGGGTCACTCCGGCGCGCGACGTAATAGGCGACAGCACTGGGAACTCCGAGGCTTGCGACGGCAGATGCTACGGTGATTGGTTGCATTATGCCGGCAAACTGTCCGCGCCCCTCTGGACCCATTGCATGTGCGAGGATTGGACCGCTCATCAAACCGAGTGCAGGCCCTAGGCCAAATGTAACAACTCCCCTGATCCGCTCTCGGCGTGCGCCCTTGGTCGATTGCAGGGCATCATCCTTGACTGCCTTGTCCGGCGCGCACACCTGACTGGGATTCGAATCACCTCGCAATTGGGGATTGGACACCTTCGACCAACTTCCAGGCTTGTTCAATCCGATTTTCCCACGAGTGGTTGGACGCAGCGGCAGTCCGTTTACGAGCTTCTTCTACTGACCACGAGTCGAGAGCTTTCGCTACTTCATCGGCGAAGTTGTTCCTACCGGCAATTCGCACCCCGTGAGGTGCTGCAGCCGACAGACTGGCGATTGGAGTCGCAACTACCTCCATGCCAGCCGCCAAATACTCATACACTTTCAACGGAAACACGCCGGCAGTATATGAATTCATCTCGTAAGGGATCAACCCCACCATCGACTTGCCGCACAAATGCGCAAGGTCTAGTAGGCTGAGGTTTCCGACATATTTAACATTTTTGTGACGCAGAAGACGTTCCAGTTCGACCCCTCCGCCTGCGCCGTCAATACTAACCGGCCCGGCTAGCGTTACCGATATTCCGCGGTCAGCGATTTTCCCGAGCACGTCGAAATCGACTTTTGTAGGAGTCAGATTCCCCGCAAAGACGACTGTCCGGTCTCGCGTTGGAGATGCACATTCGGTAAATTTCTTGACGTCGGCAACATTCTCCCATATTTGAGGATCTGCGCCCATCTCGCGAAGATGCGTCGCTACGCCGATGCTGCTGGCAAGGACATAGTCCGACTTTTTGACCAGCGACGATTCCGCCTCCAGCAATGCATCCGAAGGCACCCCGGGAAGGCTGTGGAGGAGATCCACAGAATGGTAGATTACGGTAGAATACGCATCTTCCAGACCGTAAGTCAGTGGAGAAAAGGTCCACAGTATGTCCCCGAGCTTTGGCCGAACCGCCGACAGGACAGACTTTTTCACCAGGGTCTTATTGATTGATCTTACGACGCTGTTTCCATGAAAGGGAACTACAATTGGTTTGATTACATTGATATTTTCGTAAATTGCACGATCTTGCGCCGATTTGTCGACGGGGTTGAACAAGTCCGCTGCTCGCCTGCGAATTCTTGCCAGGTCGGCTCTAGACGGAGTTGGTGCGCGCAACCCCATCGAGTCGACATAGTTCACGGTCGTGCACCGGGATAGACCCGCAGCTAGGTATTGCTTGTTTGTCCATACCGAGCTGTCGAAGTCGGCCGTTGAGAGTATCGTTACCACTGGCTTCATTTCATTGTCCTATACGCCTGTGAGATAGCAGCAGTCGGGCTCCCGGAAACCCACTGTGAAATTTCGCTGGCAAACCTCTCCACGGAGAATTTCCGGGCGCGCTCCCGACTATTCGCCCGTGAACACGCCGCGGCACGGTGAATTGCATCATCTAGAGACCTAGGGTCATCTGGGTCGCACAGAGCGCCTGTAACACCGTCGATTACAGTTTCGGCGACGCCACCGCATATATTTCCTACGACGGGCGCACCGGTAGCCATCGCCTCAACCGGCATAATTCCGAAGTCCTCAATGCCAGCGAATACATATACCGTGCACTGTCCGTAAAGTGCATATAGCATCGGCGAACTGACTGCCCCTAGGAATTCGACTGGCACCTTTGCTTCTTCCGCAATCGACCTCAACCGAATGTCGTCCGGTCCAGTGCCAGCGATGACGACCGGTAAGCCTGCTTGCTCACCTGCTCGGATTGCAGCGTCGATGCGCTTGTATGGCACCAGTCGCGAGGCTGCCAAGATGAATTCGGTCGGAAGGGAATCTAATCGCTTACGCTCCTCACCGTCCAATTCGTCTGCCCATTCGTTGACACTTTGAATATGACAAACGTCGACTGGCGGGTATATGCACTTTGCGTCGACGTCCCACGCGCGACGTATGCGTTGAACGACAAAGTTGCTGTTGCCTACGTAATTGGAGCGGGGCCGTGCGCGTCGTCTATCAACGTGCTTGAAGATCGGCGAGACAGCGCGCACTGCGAGTGATGATCCACGTTGGTCCAACTCAGGTGACCATATGTATCGAGCTGGTGTATGGACGTACACGTAATATTCTGTGTCGGCGGTCCCTTCAAATTTAACCTGATGAGCGAAAAGGTGACTACTGATTAGAGCCCATTCCGGGTCAACTCTGAACCCTCTACTCCACACCAAGGGCATGAGAGGTAGTGCAAGTGCCTTCCTGCGCCGAAGGGGGGTTTGTGCCAGTACACTCTCGGTTATCTCTGTGCGATGAAATCTGTTCGGAGCGTCGTTCCAAAGACAAAGCACCGGCGTGTCTGGGAACAGTGCGATGAACGACTCCAGTACCTTTTCGGCGCCACCTGTCGCCTCAATCCATTCGTGGACAATTACGCCGCTCATTGGCCCTCTCGATCGATCGAAGGGTTAGTGTTGAATCTCGCATTCTCGATACATGCGTGCTATCAAGAGACCCTTACTGTTCACGTCCCCGACCCAATGCTCGGTATTCCCACCCGGCGTCTCGCCAGGTTTTAGGGTCGAGGCAATTTCTTCCATCAAGTATTCGTTTACGTCGCACCAAGTGGGCGAGGCATTGCGGATCCAGTGAACGAAACTCGTCCCATTCGGTGAGGACAAGTACTGCATCTGCGCGTTCGCAAGCTTCCTGGACGGATTGGACATAGTCAAGGGTCGGAAATATCCTTCGAGAATTTTCCGTTGCCTTCGGGTCGTAGACACTGACCGATGCACCCTGAAGCTGTATCTGCCCGGCGATGTTTAGTGCTGGAGAATCGCGGACGTCGTCTGAGTTGGGTTTGAAAGCTGCTCCGAGGACGGCAATCTGCGCCCCGAGGAGGGAACCTCCGACTGATTCTCTTGCCAGTTCGACCATTTGCGTTCGGCGACGCATGTTGATGTTGTCCACTTCGCGAAGAAACGTCAGTGCTTGGTCTGCCCCAAGCTCTCCTGCGCGCGCCATGAATGCACGAATGTCTTTCGGTAAGCAGCCGCCTCCAAAGCCAATGCCTGCATTCAAGAATCGTCGACCAATACGCTCGTCATATCCAATCGCGTCGGCCAGTCGCGTAACGTCGGCGCCGGCCGCGTCACATATTTCAGAGATTGCGTTGATGAAGGAGATTTTTGTGGCAAGGAACGCATTTGCGGCGGTCTTGACCAGTTCGGCGGTCGCCAAGTCCGTTACCAGGAATGGCACGTTCTCGTCGAGTAGCTGGCTGTACACCTCGCGGGCAAGGCTCTCCGCGGCGCGGGTGGAGGACGAACGATCAACTCCGAGTACCACTCGGTCGGGGTGTAGCGTATCTTGCACCGCAAATCCCTCACGTAAGAACTCGGGGTTCCACGCAATTTCGACTCCCTCGCCTACGGGCGCGATTTCTCTCGCTCTTGCTGCCAGTCGGGCCGCTGTGCCCACTGGCACGGTGGATTTGCCAAAGATGACAGTGGGCCGAACGAGCATCGGAGCGAGTGTTTCTACGACGGAGTCAACGGATGTAAGATCTGCGCCGTACTCACCTCGCTTTTGCGGAGTTCCAACCGCGATGAAATGTGCGTCGGCGAATTCCGCCGCCTCGTTGTAGGAGGATGTGAATCGGAGTCGTCCATTTGCTATGTTCCGCTGCAGTACATTCTCCAGGCCGGGCTCGTAGAACGGTACATCGCCTGCTTCTAATTTTGCGATTTTTGTATCATCAACATCGACGCCGATTACGTCGTGGCCAAGTTCAGCCATGCAGGCGGCGTGCGTGGCTCCCAGGTAGCCGGTTCCGAACACAGCGATACGAGTCATTACTTTGCTCCCGGCATCAGTCGGCACGTCGTCTAATATGCACCGTCGCGCGCAGCGACGGCCTTAACGGTTTTTGCGATGATCAGGATGTCACTGACCATGGACCAGTTCTCCACGTACGACAGGTCCAGTCGAACTGATTCGTCCCACGAAAGGTCGGACCGGCCACTGACCTGCCATAGTCCGGTGACTCCAGGTCGAACAAGGAGGCGCCGACGGATCACTCCGTCGTAGTTTTCCACTTCGCGACGGAGGGGGGGCCGGGGCCCAACGACGCTCATTTCACGACGGACGACGTTGATGAACTGCGGAAGCTCGTCGATGCTGTATCGGCGAATAACCCTGCCGACCCGGGTGATCCGTGGATCGTCACGCATCTTGAACAAGAGCCCGGCTCCCTCGTTTCGATCGAGGAGCGCATTGACCTGCTTGTCGGCGTCGGTGACCATCGACCGGAACTTGATCATGCCGAAGGGCTCGCCGTCGAGACCTATGCGTTCGGAGCGATAGAACACCGGGCCCCTGCTGTCGAGCTTGATGGCGAGCGCCACCAGAGCGAACACGGGAGCCAAGAGCACGAGAGCCGTGAGCGAGAACGCCAAGTCGAACGCGCGCTTTCCGCTGCGCTTGGCGCCGTGGTAGCTGGGCTTTTCCACATGGATGAGCGGCAGGCCGGCAACGGGTCGCATCTCCATGCGCGGACCTGCGACGTCCACGACACCCGTGGCGACGACGAGATCCGCCTCGTAGGGTTCGAGTTCCCAGACCAGGTCACGGATGCCCTCGTGCCCGAGGGTTTCGGTTGCCGTCACTACGACCGTGTCTGCGCCCGACTCGGCCAGTGCGTCGACGACCGAACGTTCGTCGCCGTAGATTGCAATCCGGTTTCCGTCCACCTCGATGGACTCACCGCGTGCGCCGGCATAGCGCGGAACGCAGACACCGACGACTCGGTAGCCGTCGGAGGCTTCGCGCTGGAAGGTTCGCGTCATGAGGCGTACCGCATGCTCTCCACCGACAACGAGGACCGAGGTCTGGAACTCGCCACGGCTCCGCTTCCGTGCCACGACGCGCCGCCACATCCATCGACTGAAGATCATCATCATGAGCCCGGCGGGCAGTGCGATGGCGAGGTAGCCGCGCGCCAGGTCGAGCTTGAAGACCAGCGAGACGATCGCGATTGCGCCGAAAAGCCGTAGCGTTCCGGAGATTACGCGCTGGTACTCCTCGTACCCGCTGCCGATGACGCGGCGCGACCGGGTGCGGAAGAGTGCAAGGGTCCAGATCCATGCCGCAGCAAGACAGACCGATACGACCGCATAGTTCAATTCACTGAACGACGTGGCCGCGAGCAGGTCCGATTCCCCGAAGCGAACGAGATGCGCGAGTACGACGGCCATGACGACGGTGACGTTGTCGGTCCAGAACAGGCGCCGAACGTATGCGCTCTGCCACGACCATCGGGTGTTGCCGGAGCGGTCTCCGACCAGGTAGGGGCCGTGCCTTGCCGGCACCTCCCTCGTGGAGTCGGCCGTGGTCTGTACCCGGTCCGACTGGTCCACTGCTGAATTCATTCCGTTCCCTCCCCGAGCCCCACACGGGCGAGTTGCCCGTACTGGTGCGATCACCTCGGACGGAACACGCGGACGGCATCGATGGTGTGCACGTACCTCCCCGTACCGCACACATCTCAAACCTGCGTTGCCCTCGGTAAGGAACATCTTGGGCCATTCGGCCGCGACTTGCATCTCGATCGGGACACGACTGGGACTGTCGCTGACACGCGTTGACCTGCGAAAACTACCTACTTCTCAGTAACTTCTCAGCGAGTACCAGGTCAGACGGTATGTTCACCCTCTAGCCGCGACGGCCGTTCGGTTGCAAGCTATTCTTCGTTACAGTGTGAAATGTCACACACGCCCGTTACGTGGGGACGATTCGGCATTGAGTTGGACGGATGACCAGTTCACCTCAACGTACAGACAGCAGGATGCAAACGCTAGTACATAACCTGTATTCGTCGTGCAAAATTTCGGATCGCGAAGCAGCGGATCCCCCTGGGTCCACTGTCGCGGCAGCGCGGGCAGGACTTCTGGAGTGCAACCGGCGAGACTGATATGCCTTGACCTGGAAGAACCTTCGAAGGTCATCGGCGGCGGCCCCGTTCGCTACCCCGGTGTCCCACTGAGTCGCCCGAGTGAGGTCGCGAATTTCGTCCGATGCGTTAAACTCCGCACAATCGCGCATTCCTGCGGCAACTCTCCCCCACCGCAACCACTCGGCGCGTGCCTATTCCGATCGATATTCCCGCTGCCACCGGTGCGTCCGACCGGCAATTATCCGATGTGGCCCAATCGAGAGACGAGGTGTCGCCATGGGCGAATTGATCGCCGAGAATCCGTGCGTGTTCAAGACGGCGGTGGTGCCGGCTGCCGGCATGGGCACGCGGTTCCTGCCCGCGACCAAGACGGTCCCCAAGGAACTCCTGCCGGTCGTGGACACTCCCGGTATCGAACTGGTCGCGTCGGAAGCCGCCGAGTCCGGTGCGGGCCGCCTCGTCATTGTCACCGCACCGGGCAAGGCCGGCGTGGTCGCGCACTTCGTCGAGGACCTGGTTCTCGAGAATCACCTTGAAGCGAAGGGCAAGCACTACCTGCTCGAAAAGGTGCGCAAGGCACCGAGGTTGCTCGATGTCGAGTCCGTCGTGCAAGCCGAGCCGCTCGGACTCGGGCACGCGGTCGGTTGCGCCGAGCAGGCCCTCGACGACGACGAGGACGCCATCGCGGTCCTCCTTCCCGACGACCTCGTCCAGCCCTGCGGCGTCCTCGAGGTGATGGCCCGTGTCCGCGCCAAGCGCGGCGGCACCGTCCTCTGCGCCATCGACGTGCCCAAGTCCCAGGTCAGCTCGTACGGCATCTTCGAAGTCCAGGAGGTGCCCGGTGTCGCGAACCCCGATGTGATGAAGGTGCTCGGCATGGTCGAGAAGCCGAAACTCGAAGACGCGCCCTCCACCCTCGCCGCGGCCGGCCGTTACCTGCTCGATCGCGCGATCTTCGATGCGCTGCGCCGCGTGAAACCCGGGGTGGGCGGCGAACTGCAGCTCACCGATGCCATCTCGCTGCTCATCGACGAGGGTCACCCCGTTCACGTCGTGGTCCACCGTGGTTCGCGGCACGACCTCGGCAATCCCGGCGGCTATCTGCGAGCCTGTGTCGACTCTGCGCTTGCCAGTTCGGAGTACGGTCCGATGCTGCGGTCATGGCTGACGGATCGTCTCAAGCAGATCGACCCCGACCCACAGCAGTAGGGACCGGGCCGCCGGCGAACGCTGTCGAGCCTTTCTATCGGCCCATGCCGTGATAGCGCCAGCCATGGGAACGCCACCGCTGCGCGTCGAGGCAGTTACGCCCGTCCAGAACGGTGCGGGCTCGAACCACTGCGCCGATCTCTTCCGGATCCAGGTCCCTGAACTCCTGCCATTCGGTCAGCACCAGGACTGCGTCGGCTCCCTTGCATGCCTCGGGGATGTCGGCCGCATAGGCGAGGGTGGGGAACAGCCGTCGTGAGTTCTCCATTGCCTTCGGGTCGAAAACCGTCACGGCTGCGCCCTGCAATTGGAGTTGTCCGGCCACGTTGAGTGCCGGGGAATCGCGGACGTCGTCGGAGTCGGGTTTGAAGGCCGCGCCCAGGACTGCGATGCGGGTGCCCAGGAGCGATCCGCCGCAGGCTTCCCTCGTCATCTCCACCATGGTGCTGCGGCGCCCCATGTTGATGCCGTCCACCTCCCGGAGCAGGTGCAGAACGTTGTTGGCGCCGAGCTCGCCGGCCCTCGCAATGAAGGCTCGAATGTCCTTCGGTAGGCACCCACCTCCGAATCCGAGTCCGGCATTGAGGAATCGCCGTCCGATCCGGGCGTCGTAGCCGAGCGCATCGGCCAGCTCGACCACATCCGCGCCACTCGCGTCACACACCTCGGCGACGGCGTTGATGAAGGAGATCTTCGTTGCCAGGAAGGCGTTCGCAGCAGCCTTCACGAGTTCGGCGGTGGCGATATTCGTGACCAGGAAGGGCACGCCCTCCGCGATCTGGCATGCATAGAAGTCGCGCAGGGTCGCTTCGGCTCGCCCGCCGCGACTGCGGTCGACCCCGACGACCAACCGGTCCGGTGTGAGCGTGTCGCGTACGGCGTACCCCTCGCGCAGGAATTCGGGGTTCCACGCCACTTCTACGTCGTCACCCGCCGGTGCGGCGCTCCTGGCGCGCTCTGCGAGTTGCTCGGCCGTTCCGACGGGCACCGTTGACTTCCCGACGATCAATGCCGGGCGGGTCAGGAGCGGAGCGAGGGCGTCGACGACCGCATGCAGCTGGGACAGATCCGCAGCGAACTCACCGCTCTTCTGCGGGGTACCGACACCGATGAAGTGCAGATCCGCAAAGTCGGCGGCCTCGGCGTAGGACGTCGTGAAGCGCAGCCGTCCGCTGTCGAGGTTGCGTCGCAGTACCTCGTCGAGTCCGGGCTCGAAGAAGGGCACCTCCCCTGCCGTCAACTTCGCAATCTTCCCGGCATCGATGTCGACGCCCAGGACGTCATGCCCCAGTTCTGCCATGCAGGCGGCATGAGTGGCGCCCAGGTATCCCGTGCCGAAGACTGTGCAGCGCATGCACCCAGAGGTACCCAGCGAGGGTGTTCAGCACACCGATGCAGGCTGAGGTCTGAACCAACAGCGCATGAAGAGTGGACGCTGTCGGCCGATCAGGCCGGTTCCGACCGAATTGGCGGAGTTGCCACGAACACCGTCGCGTGAGAACTCCGGACGACGAGTTCGGGGTCCGAACTCGGAACCCATGCCGCCTCGCCCTGTGCGAGGTTCAGGATCCGATCGCCACACCGCAGCTGCACTGATCCCTGCACGCACAGCAGGATCCGTGGGGTCGCGCCGGCGAATGCGGCAGTGGCGGGTTCCGGCGTGCCCGAGTTGTGCAGCCTCACCCGCCACAACTCGAACTCGTGCACCGGCGGTGCATACAGGCGTTCGTGTCCGTCGCGGCGGGCGCGCACCCACGGCACACCCACCGAGTCGAAGTCGAGCACGCGCAGCAGTTCGGGTATGTCCACGTGCTTGGACGTGAGCCCGCCGCGGAGCACGTTGTCCGAGTTCGCCATGATCTCCACGGCGGTGCCCCGCAGGTACGCGTGGAGGTTGCCCGCCGGGAGGAACAAGGCGTCCCCCGGCTCCATGCTCACCCGGTTGAGCAGGAGCGAGGCGAGGACGCCGGGGTCCTCGGGATACGCGAGACCGAGCTCGAGGGCCGTCCGCGCCGCGACGGTGAACTCGTCCTCCGACCCGGATCGTGCCTCGAGGTAGCGCTCACAGCCCGAGAGGACGGCGTCCGTCAGCCCCACGAGCGATTTGGTCGGCAGCGTCATCCATGCGGTGAACAGGGCACGGAGTCCTGTTGCATCGAGGTTGTCACCGAGTTCGGAGGCGTACGGCGTCAACTCCGACACCCCGAGGTCGCGGAGGAACTCGACCGTCTCGGCCGGTTCCCGGAATCCGGCCAGCGCCTCGAACCGGCTCAGCGCGACGACCATCTCGGGCTTGTGGTTGTCGTCGCGGTAGTTCCGGTGTGGGGCGTCCAGCGGAATACCTGCCGCGTTCTCGCGCGCGAACCCGTCCCGGGCCTGCGCCCGGCTCGGGTGCGCCTGCAACGAGAGCGGCTGCTCGGCCGCGAGGACTTTCAGCAGGAACGGCAGCCGGCCGTCGAACTGCCGAGCACAGTCCGGTCCGAGCTGACCTTCGGGGTCGCGAGCGATGAGATCGCACAGCGGCACCGCGCCATCTTCGGTGTTCACCGTCGCCGGGGCCACCGGATGAGCAGCGAGCCACAGCTCGGCCTCCGGCTCCTCGGTCGGCGCCGGGCGGCCGGTCAGCTCGGCCAGCGCAGTGTGCGAACCCCACGAATAATGTCGAACGGCCCCGCGAAGCGGATACATCGAACTCCTCTCCGGAACCGGATCAGCTTGCCCTGCACGTCGCTACACGTCTGTCGAGAATCGGACCCCGCCGTCCGGCAACACGACTCCCGGCCACACCCGCGCGCCGCGCAGCAGCTCGCAGCGGGCACCGACCTCGGCGCCGTCACCGATCACCGCGTCGCGGACGAGTGCGCGCGGCCCGATGCGGGCCCCGAACCCCACGATCGAGCGCTCCACCACCGCCCCGGCGTCGATGCGCGCGCCGTCGAACACCGCGACACCGTCCAGGCGGGCACCGCCGCCGACCACGACGTCGCGGCCGATCACGGTCCCACCGATCAGCATCGCGCCGGGCGCGACCCGAGCGGTGGGGTGCACGCGGGACTCGCCGCACTCCCCCGCGAGCGCCGGGGACGGCGCGATGCCACGCACCAGGTCGGACGAACCCTGCACGAAGTCACCGGGTGTGCCCATGTCCCGCCAGTAGGCGGTGTCGACGTGACCGAACACGCTTGCGCCGTCCACGAGCAGCGACGGGAACACCTCGCGCTCCACCGAGACGGGCCGTCCGGCCGGGATCTTCTCGATCCATTCGCGGCGGAAAACGTAGCAGCCCGCATTGATCTGATCGGTCGGCGGATCCTGCGTCTTCTCCAGGAACGCCGTGACCCGTCCTTCTGGATCGGTGGGCACGCACCCGAAGGCGCGCGGATCGGCGACGCGCACCAGGTGCAGCGTCACGTCGGCGTCGTTGGTCTCGTGGGTGTGCAGGATCTCGCGCAGGTCGCTGCCGCCGAGCACGTCGCCGTTGAACACCATGACGTTGTCGGCGCGCAGCTGCGGGAGCACGTTCCGGATTCCGCCGCCGGTGCCGAGCGGTTCGGTCTCGGTGACGTACTCGATCTCGAGGCCCAGGCTCGTGCCGTCACCGAAGTGCTCCTCGAAGACCTCGGCCCTGAACGAGGTGCTGAGCACCACGTGAGTGATGCCGGCCGCCCTGATCCGAGCCAGCAGGTGGGTCAGGAACGGCACGCCGGCGGTGGGCAGCATGGGCTTGGGAGCCGACAGGGTGAGGGGATGCAGTCGTGTTCCCTTGCCTCCGACCAGGATCACCGCATCCGGTGCGTGTTCTGCATTCATGATTCCCCCGGTGCGACGCACGAGCGAGGCGTGCGCGCACGAAGTCGTCGTCCCGGAAGCACGCCGTGGCGACATCCCGTCGGGGATGCCGCCAGCGGGCGCTCGGGATCAGCTCTGCGAGAGGTCCGGCAGTCCGCCGAAGAGATCGATCACGAGACCGATCAACTCCTCGGGGGTGTCGATGATGTCGTCGGTGCTCGGCCCGTCCTCGGTCTCGGCCTGCGGCACGGTGCCCTCCGACTTGGTCGGCGCGGACTGGGCGGCCGGGGCCGCGGGTGCCGGCGCAGCGCCGTCGCCGGCGATGTTCACGACGATCGGATCCTGGAACGGCGCTCCGGAGCGGAGGCCGACGTTGTCCCACTGGGTGCCGGCGGCGTCCTGGCAACCCCAGTACACGTAGTAGGTGCCGGCGGCGATGGGCTGCGGGCCCTGCGAGACGGGCTGCCCGTCCTGCACGAAGGTGATCGCGGAGGTGCTGGTGTTCTCGATGGAGAACTTCGAGCCCGGGGCCTGCGCGTCCGCGCGGCCCGACGGGTCGGCGGCGTCGAGGCCGCTCTGCTTGGTCGACACGTACGACACGCAGGTGACGCCGGCGGACACGTCGACCCCGGCGAAGTCGAAGTCGACGGTGATCGAGCCCGGCGTGCCCGAGGCCGAGACGTTCGGATTGCCTGCGGCGGACGCGGTCCCCGGCACGCACAGCGCCAGTGCTCCCACCCCGGCCACGGTCACGGCAGTCTTCTTCAGAACGGATTGCATCAAAGCTCCCTCGAGTACGGCGTCTCCGCGAGAAGTCGCGGCGTCCACTTCGACCCCCCGGTCGGAATGTTCTGGGACACCGTAACCCGAGGCGGCCTCACATGCGAGTCGGTCGGTCTGTTTCCGGCGGCGCCCCGCGCGCCCGCACGCCCGCCTCCAATCTGCACTCTCGGTGTCGTTTCAGCGGACTATTCCAGCCCGCGCCCGTCGCCGCGGACGAAACGATGGACTCAACTGGCATCGTTTAGGGTTCGACGCATGGACATCGTCTTGTGCCTGTTGGTTCTGTGGGCAGCGCTGTCGGTGCTGGTCGCGGTCGTGGCCGGTGACGCCGTCCGGCTCCGGGAGGAACGGTCCCGCCCGACGCGCGCCGCGGAAGCGCCCGCCGCGCCGACCAAGCCCGAAACGATCGTCCGGGCCCCGGTCAGGGTCTGAGCACGTCCGCGGCAGCTGCGTCTGGTCCTATTCCGCCACGGCGAGGGGCGCCGGGTCGGCAGCGCCGATCACGCCGCCCGGCGCGGGAAGCGGAACCAGCGCGCACTGGCTGGACCCGGACGTGAGAGAGCAGATCACGGCGGGAAGGATGTAGGGAAGCAGATCGGTACTTCCGGTGGCCGCACTTGCGGTGGCCGGCACGGCGACGGTGATGGCGGCACAGCCCAGGATGCCGGCGAGAAGACGCTTCACGAAGACCTCGATTCGAAGAGGAAAAGACCTGACGGTCGGTTGAATCGGGCAAATCCCCGAAACGTTACATCGGCGAAGAAGAAGCCGCGCAGAGTTCCCAGGGCACGGCAGCACCTTCGGCCTCGGATCCACCCGCCCGAAACCACAAGAGCGGTAACGGGAATCAAGGATCTCGGGTGACCGTTTGTTACGCTCCGCTCCCCCGGTCCGCGTGCCCGAGATCCCGCCCGGGATCGACGACGTCGCGCACCCGCTGCTTGAGCGTGACGATGTCGGGGAAGCCGCCGTCGGTCTTGCGGTCCCACACCGTCCGGTCGCCAGCGGTGACGACGAAGATCCCGCCGGTGCCGGGCACGAGGGCGACCTCGCCGAGATCGGTGCCGAAGGTGTTGAGCAGTTCCTGCGCCATCCACCCGGCGCGCAGCAGCCAGTTGCACTGCGTGCAGTAGGTGATGGTGATGCGGGGGGCGGTGCGCGGCTCGGTCACCGCCCGAGCGTATCGACCGGCCGCTCGAAGAAGGTGAGGCCCCGCCGACCGTGGTGGCGAATCGGCGGGGCCTCGACGCGAGCCGGTGATGGGGGGTAACCGGCTCGCGAGTTGTCGCCTTCGCAGGGGGGACAGGAAGGCGACACAGAGACACTAGTCCGATAGATAGTTACTCGCGAGTACAAATGATCTTGTGCCGGTCGGGGCCGTTCCGCGGGTCAGGACTGGGCGCTGTGACGGTCGCGTTCGCGCTCGGCGCGCTGGATCTCGACGAGGGATTCCTCGGTGTCGGCCACGCGCAGCACCTTGCCCAGCACCAGGCCGATCGCCACCGAGACGATCAGCCAGGCGACGAGGATCGCCGCAACCCACCACCACATACACCCAGTGTGTACGAAGTTCGTCGCCGATGGGTAACGCGGACGCAAGTGTGACCGATATTGCGTCGCCTAAGGCGAGGTGGTGAAGTATGCCCGCACGACCCCGACCACGTTCGGTGCGGGGAAAACCTCGTCGGGGTTGCCTAGTCCCCCTACCTTGACGGTCCACTGCCGGGTTCCGGTGTCGACCGCGGGGCCATCTGCGGCGAGGACGTAATAATCCGCGCCTTCGCAGTGATACGCGCCGACCATACCGTCGGCTCGCCCGCCCCACGCGCCGCCGTGTCTGCGGAAGCAGTGGGTGCCGTCGTCGAGTTCGATCCACTCGGGCGCCACATCTGTCGCGGCAGGCACTGGGCCGAGGGGCTCTTCGAGCCGGTACTGTAAGAACTCCTGCTTCCATACGTCGATCCCGCAGGTCAGAGATCTGCGGTCTGGATGGATCCAGCAGGTGTGTGCGCTGTCTGCAGTGGAACCGCAGGACACGATATCGGCGCCGCGCGAGGATACCGACGGATAGGGGTACTGGCAGTCGATGACCGTCCGTCGCGGGTTGCGCGCGCTCCACCCGGGCAGTGGGGTACCGGTGCGGTCGACGGCAACGACATCGATGACCTCCGTGTCTGCCACCGGACGGCTCACGATGATTTGGTAGCCGTTGTGATCTATGCCTTCCACCGCGCCGACAATGCCATCGATGACGGTGCGCACCCCGTCCACCACCCACAGGACCGGGGCTACGATGGTCGACAGGATCGGGCCCAGATCCGCTTCCTCGAGTGCAAGTTCGGCACAGTCCAGCGCCATGTTCAATGCGGTGGCGAAGAACTGCGTCAGCTCGCCCGCACCGGCGGGATCCGAGGCCGCCAGTTTGCTGAACGAGCTCAAGCAGGTAGCGCCCTTCATCGCCTCGAGGAACTTCTCGGCGCCGGCGCGCCCGCCCACCCGCTCGATCGCCATCGCGTAGGTGCCGACGCCGAAGTCGAGCGCAGTCAGCAGGTAGCTCGCCGGGTCCGGCTTGATCATCACCCCGTCGGATGCCCGGCGCCCGACGAGGTCGAACTCGATCTCACTGCCCGCGGGTAGCAGCTCGACGCGATTGCCCAATCGGCTCGGTGCGGGACGTAGCAAGTCGGCGGCGTGCCCGATCCAGTCCTTACGGTCCGTGCCGGTGAACTCCAGGCCGGGAGTGTATTCCACCGAGACGCCGTAACCGCGCGCATTCACCGCCTTCAACAGCGGCGACTCCTTGTCCTGGCCGAGACACCAGTACACGCGCTTGCCCTGATCGCTGGTCACATCGAAGCCTGCCTTACGGACCTCGTTCTCGCCGGGGCATGTGGGCGGTGACCCGTATCCGAGGCTCGCGATGTCGTCGAATCGTCCGCGCAGCCACGTAGCCGCCGACGCGCGCACGTCGTTCCAGCGGTCGACCAGCCAGAACGAGAAATGATCGGTCGTGACGATGATTTCGCCGTTTTCATAGCGCACGGCGGTAGCCACGGTCGGTTCGGACTCCGGGCTCTCGGCATAGGTGACCGTCGGAACCGGTTCACCTGGTTCGAGTTCGCCCACCGGAAAACGCAGGGTAGCGTCACCGGTCAGCTCGGCCCCGTCGAGTTCGATCGACCAACCGCTGCGGCCGTCCGGCGTGGTGGCCGCGTCGATGCGCAGCTCGCCGTCCGAGTCGACCGAGGAGCCTGGAATTTCGACCGTCACGCCGCCATCGACAGAACGCCACGTCGTCTGCTGTTCCGGCGAGACCTCGATCTTCTCGACCTCGGGTTTGCCCGAGCAACCGGAGATCACGAGAAACGAACACAGCGCGGCGCCCAATACTGCCCGGAAACCGGTTCGACCCCACTTCATTTCGGTGAGACTAGCCGAAATGTTGCCACCCAGTCTCACATGAGACGGTCAAGAGTTCTCACCGCGTCGATTCCGACGAGTTCTACCGACTCCTCGGGGGTGAGGTCATCTATGACGCGAACCTGGTCGCCGAGCGCCTCCAACAGTGTGGGGCCACTACAACTACGATCGAGTCCACCGTGCCCTGGCCGGTCGAGCACCTTACGAATGCCTCCGCAAGAAGACACGAGACCTGCTGTCGTAGGTCTCCGTCAGAAACACGCCCAAGCGCGATGTTGCTCCACTTGTCCCACATTTCGTACCGATCAACCGTAAAGTCCCCGACGTGCCGACCCAGACAATTCGCCGTGCCGGACACGCACTCCTCGTTCCCGCCCTCGCCGCGCTGACCGTGCTGGCCGCAGCTCCTGCCGCCGCGCAGGACCCCGTCGACCCGCCCGGCGACGTCGTCTTCGGCACGCAGACCCTGGGATTCGGCGACACCGTCGCCTTCCGCGGCCACAGCGACACCGCGACCCTCACCGTCCCGGTGCCGGACGGGCTGCGGCCCGCCGCGTTCGACACGACGGTGCAGATGCCCGCCAACGTCTCCCGCGGCTGGATCGACGTCCAGTCGCAGGGCCTGCTGCTGGCCCGCATCGACCTGCCCGCCGCCGGAACCCTGGTGCCGGTCTCGCTGCCCCTGGAGGCGGCACCGGTCGTGGACCGGGCCGTCACCGTCACCCTCACCGTCCACCTGCTGCCGTTCGACGGCATCTGCCCCGAGGACTGGACGGATCGGTCGGTGGTGCTGCGCGACGGGCGCGTCCGCTACACCGGGGCCCCGACCCCGCCGGCCGTGGTCGCCGACTTCCTGCCGCCGATCCTCGAGTCGCTGGAACTGTCGCTGCCCGCCGACCCCACCCCGGCCGAGTCGGCCACCGCACTCGATCTCACCGCGGCCGTCACCGCCCAGTACACGGGCCGGCCGCTGCGGGTGACCGTGCAGACCCTGCCCGGCGACGACGCGGTGCCGCCCGCCCCGGCCGGGCCGTTCACCCGGCAGATCGCGATCGTCGAAACCGACGGCGCCGGTGCCGCCGCCCTCGTCGACGTGCCCGGCGGCGCTCCGGCCCTGGCGGTGACGGGCAACGCCGACGCGCTGCGCAACCAGGCCCGCCTCGTCACGAGCGACATCTCGTCGGTCGCGGTGGCCTCGGCCGCCACCGTCGGCACGCTGGGTCTGCCGCCGCGGCTGTCCCCCGACGCGACGACCCTCGCCGAACTGGGTCTCGGGGGCCTCACCGACACCGGCGTCGGCGTGGTGGAGGTGCCGCTCGGCATCGACCAGACCCGTCTGGGACGGCCGTCCCACAATCTGCGGATCAACCTGCAGGGTTCCTACACCCCGCTGCCCACGACCGAGGGCGGCCTGGTGTCGGTGACGGTCGGCGACACGGTCGTCGACTCGTGGCCCGCCGACGCGACGGGCCGGCTGGATCGGTGGATCACCGTGCCGGACACCGTGCTCGGCCGGGTCACCGACGTGGTGGTGTCGCTGCGCTCCACCGGCGGCACCCACCAGTGCGGCCTGCAGCAGCCGATGACGCTGACCGTCGACGCCGGCAGCCGCGTCACCACCGAACCCGCCGATCCGCCGCAGCCCGGCGGGTTCCGGTCGCTGCCGCAGGCGCTGCTGCCGAAGGTGAACGTCGCCGCCACCGAGGCCGGGATCGCCGACACCGCCCGGGCCGTCGCGCTCGTGGCCGGGCTGCAGGGTCTGACGTCGGTGCCGCTCGACCCCGAGTGGGTGAGCCTCGACGAGGCCGCCACCGGCAGCACCCCCGCGATCGTCGTCGCCGCGGACGGCCGCGTCCCCGAGCAGCTCGAGCTGCCGCTGGCCGGCACGCAGGGCCGCACCCTCGACCTCGTCGACCCGGCCACCGGCGACGCCACCACCGTCACCTTCCCGACCGACGTCGAGTTCGCGTCGCTGCAGGTGGCGCGCGACGGCGAGCGCGCCGTCCTCGTCGCCGCCGCCACCGACGTGCCCGCCGAACTCGACCGCACCCTGGGCTGGCTCGCCGCGCAACCGCAACGCTGGGCCGAGCTCGACGGTGACGTGCTGTTCACCACCGCGGACCGCGATCCCGTCGAACTCGCGCTCACCGACCCGGCCGCCGAGACCACGTCGCAGCAGTCCCTCGGCGTCTCGACGACGTGGGTGCTCGTCGGGGGCGGCCTCTTCCTTGCCGCCGGTCTCGTCGCGGCTGTGATCGGCGCGCTGCGATGGCGTCGCGGCCGGCCGCGCCCGCACTGATCGGATCCGCCATGAGCACCGTGACGACCACCGAGCGCGCCGCACTGTTCGCGCACACCAGCGCCCGCTGGGCGATCATCGTCGCCGCGACCCTGATCGGCTACCGGACCACGTGGCTGGCGCTGTCCGAGGAGGTCGCCCGCGGCACCGGCGGCGGCTACGTGGCGCTCGTGCCGCCGTTCGCGGTGCTGGCCGCCGAGGGCGTCACCCGGCGCCGGCGCGGCGAGCTGCCGATCCACGACCGGCAGACCGACCGGATCGTCGGCGGTGCCGTCCTGCTCATCGCGATCGCGGTCAAGTGGCTGCTGCTGCCGCGGTACGGGCCGAACTACCAGATGATGCACCTCGACGTGCTGTCCGCGTGGCTGTTCGTGATCGGCATGTGTGTGCTGCTGTTCGGGCTGCGGGTGACCTCCCGCTACTGGCCGGTGTGGCTGCTGCTGCTGGGCACCTCGCCGCTGGCCTACCGGGCGGTGCTCGTGCAGCTCGGGGGCAGCAAGTTCGCCGCCGGGTTCCTGATGGTGCTGCTGGGTTCGGTCGCGATCGCCGTCGCGGTCGGCCGCACCCGGCGCCGCGCGCTGATCGGTTTCGGCGCGACGATGCTGCTCGGCCTGGCGCTGCTGGTCGTGGTGACCACCCGCTACCCGGATGCGCGGGTCGCCGTCGCGCAGATCGTGCCGTCGGCGGTGGCCGCGCTCGTCGTCGGCGCCGCGTTCTACCTGTACCGGTACCGGGGCCTGGCGCCGCGGACCCTGCCGCCGAACCCGGTGTCGCCGCGGGAGGCGGCCCGCGCGCTGCTGCTCATCGTGCCCGCGACCGTCGTGCTGGCCGCTGCGCCGCTGCCCGATCAGCAGCTCACGCCCGTGTCGGTGGGTCCGCCGCCGAGCGGCACCGTCAGCCAGGTCGTCCCCGTCGGCTGGTATCAGATCGGGTCCGTCGACTACGACTGGCCGCGACGGTATTTCGGGTCGACGGCGCAGCTGCGCCGGCAGATGATCCGCGCCGTCGAGCCGCGCGCCGACTGGGACCGGCTCTCGCGCCCGCGGACCGTCGCGGTGCAGACCCTGCAGGTGCGGCGGGTGGGGGTGTTCGAGGTGTATCCGGTCCACACCATGTACGACCTCGGGCAGGCGCGGGTGAGCCCGAAGATCCGGGTGGACCTCGGCCGGGGTGTGCAGGCCGACTTCTTCACCGTCGTGGACGACGACCTACTGCTGACGTGGAGCCTGATGAGTTTCGTGTGGACGCGCGGCGACGTCCTCGCGCAGCGGGTGAGCCTGATGACCGTCGACAATCACGAGCTCGACGCCCCGTTCCCCCAGCCCACACCGAACATGGCGTCGAACGCGAGCGCGCTGCTGTCGGTGTTCCTGCGCGGCCGGGCGTCGGTGGAGGATTCCGACCCCGAGTACAAGGACCTGGACATGCTCACCGAGGTGGGCCGTGAACTGGTGGAGGCGCAGTGGCGCGGCATCTAGTCGACGAGGAGTTCAAGGCCGCGGCGCTGCACGACGCGGTGTACGGGCTGCGGGAGAAGCGGCCGCTGTCGTCGGCGTCGGTGGCGTTCGTGCCGTGGCAGAAGTGGCTGACGCTGGGCCTGGTCGCGGTGGTGATCCTGGCGCTGGTGTTCGCGACGATCCCGACGCTGACCGTGCTCACGGCGGTGTGCACGGCCGGGTACATCGCCACGCTCGCCGACCGGCTGCTGCTGTTCTCCCGCGGCCTGGCGCGCGACGCGATCTTCACCGTCGACGACGACGAGGCCCGGGCCGTGCCCGAGCAGGACCTGCCGACGTACACGGTGCTGGTGCCGGCCTACAACGAGCCGGAGGTGGTGGGCGACCTGATCGCGGCGATGACCGCGATCGACTATCCGGCCGGGAAGCTGCAGGTGCTGCTGCTGCTCGAGGAGGACGACGCCGTCACCATCGCCGCGGCGCGGGAGGCGGGCCTGGGCGAGATCGTGGAGATCCTGCTGGTGCCGGCGGCGGACCCGCGGACCAAGCCGAAGGCGTGCAACTACGGGCTGCACTTCGCCACCGGCGACGTCGTCACCATCTTCGACGCCGAGGACCTGCCCGATCCGTTGCAGTTGCGGCGGGTGGCGGTGGCGTTCGACCGGCTCGGCGACGACGTCGCGTGCGTGCAGGCGAAGCTGGCGTTCCACAACGGCACCCAGAACATGCTCACCGGGTGGTTCACCGCCGACTACGCGCTGTGGTTCAACTTCGTGCTGCCCGGGCTCATGCGCTCGAATTCGCCGATTCCGCTGGGCGGTACGTCGAATCACATCCGGCGCAGCGTGTTCGACGAGATCGGCGCGTGGGATCCGTACAACGTCACCGAGGACGCCGACCTGGGGGTGCGCATCGCCGAGTCGGGCTACCGTACGGCCGTATTGGACTCGACGACGCTCGAGGAGGCCAACAGCGATCCGATCAACTGGATCCGGCAGCGTTCCCGCTGGTACAAGGGCTATCTGCAGACGTGGCTGGTGCACGTGCGCCGGCCCGTACAACTGTGGCGGGGCATCGGCACCGTGGGGATGCTCCGGTTCACGACCCTGCTCGCCGGGACGCCGATCATCGCGTGCCTGAACATGGTGTTCTGGCTGATCACCATCTCCTGGCTGCTGGGCCAGCCGTTCCTGGTCGAGGAGATCTTCCCCTGGTACGTGTACTTCCCGGCGCTGATCTCCCTGGTGTTCGGCAACTCCGCGGTGCTGTACATGAACCTGGTCGCGTGCCGGGAGACCGGCAACTCGGCGCTGTGGTTCGCGTGCCTGACGGTGCCGCTGTACTGGCTGATGATGTCGGTCGCCGCGATCAAGGGCACCTACCAGCTGATCCGCAATCCCTCCTACTGGGAGAAGACCTTCCACGGGCTGTCCTCATGAGGAGCAGCGCCGCCCGGGTGTTCTGGCTGTCCTGCCTGCTGTACGCGGCGGTGGGCCTGTACCTGGCGCTGGATGTGGCCTATTTCCAAGGCGATTCGCTCAGCCGCGTGGCGGCCGCGCGCAGCGCCCTGCACAGCCGCGACCCGCACCTGGCGGCGATCGGGTTCGTGTTCACTCCCCTCACGGCGCTGCTGCAGCTGCCGCTGGTGGCGCTGTCGGACTGGTGGCCCGCGCTGACCCGGTGGGGCATCACGGCGGTGGCGCTGTCGGCGCCGTTCATGGCCGGGGCGGTCACCCAGGTGCACCTGTTCGCCCGCGACCGCGGCGCGTCGCCGTGGCTGGTGTGGACGGTGACGGCGCTGTTCGCGCTGAACCCGATGATCGTGTACTACGGCGCCAACGGCATGAGCGAGGCGCCGTTCCTGATGTTGCTGTGCTGGGCGGCGCGCCGGCTGGTGCGGTGGATCGGCACCGACGACGTGCACGACCTCGCCGTCGCCGGGATCGCCGTGGGCCTGGCGTATCTGGCGCGGTACGACGCGCTCGCCGTCGGCGCGGCCGTCACCGTCCTCGTCGTCGCGGTGACGCGGTGGCGCACGGGCGGCTGGCGTCCGGCGCTGCTCGACGCGATCCTCGTCGCGTCGCCGGTGGCGTTGTCGTTCCTGGTGTGGGCGGCGACGAGCTGGCTGATCACCGGCGAAGCGCTGCAGCAGTTCTCGTCGTCGTACGGCAATGCGGCGATCCTCGAGCAGAGCGGCGGCGGTTCGGCCGGGGGTCTGGCGGCGCTGGCGTTCTCCGTCGCCGAGATCCTGGTGCTGGGGCCGGCGCTGCCGCTGCTCGCGCCGGTCGTCGCGGTGCTGGCGTGGCGCCGCCGGGACTTCGAGCCGGTCGTGCCGTTCGTGGTGCTGGGGGCGGTGCTGGCGTTCGCGGCCCTGTCGTACTTCCGGGGCATGACGTTCCCGTTCCTGCGGTTCTACCTGGCCGCGGTGCCGCTGGCGGCGATGTGGGTGGTGCAGCTCGCGCCCCGTCGCGGGCAGCTGCGGGCGCGGCGGCTCGGCGCCCACGCGACGGTGCGCCCGCAGGACCGCGGCTCCCTCGCGCCGGTCGGGGCGCTCGCGCTCGCGGTGTCGGTGCCGGTCACGTTCGTCGCGATGGGCGATGCGAACCTCTCGCAGGAGCAGCATGCGCTGCGCACCGTGCTGTTTCCCGACCCGGACGACACGTCGGAGCTGCGGGACCAGGAGAACCGGATCATCGCCTCGTTCGGCACGGAACGCCGCGTCGCCGACTATCTCGACGACCTCGACCTGCCCGACGGCTCGGTGGTGATGGACACCGTGTACGGGTTCGCGGTGCTCACCGCCACCGACCGGCCCGAGCAGTTCGTCGTCCCCTCCGACGCCGACTTCACCCGCATCCTCAACGACCCCGCCGCGAACGGCGTGCGCTATCTGCTGACCGTGCCGAACGAGGGCCGTGGCGTCTCGGATGCGGTGAACCGCCGCTACCCCACCGTTTTCGAGAACGGCGCCGACATCGCGACCCTCGATCTGGAGATCCCCAACGACGGCGACAACCAGCCGACCTGGCGTCTGTACCGGATCGGTTGACGCGCGGCGGGCAGCGTGCCACCATCGCTGCACCGACCCCGAAAACGGGGCGACCCCGGCCGGTGCGCCAACACCGAACCGGGGTCTGGGCACAAGACAGTAGGAGCTGTCATGCACCGTGAGGTGGATTGTATCCACACGCCGATTCCCGGCGCGTATCCCCGCAAGTGGCCGCGTGCCACACGCCCCGACGTGGCGTCGTCCGCTGCGCTGACCTGCGCGAGCCCGCCGACGACCTGATCTGCACCCCGCCCCGCACCCGACCGCCGGGTCCGGGGCCATCGGTGTTTCCCTGCGTGCGTGCGAGGGCCGTTCCGGTGACCGAGGCGCACGCGGTCACGTCGTTTTCCGTGCGGGTCCGACGCTAACCAACCGCATCCGGCAATCCTTCGTCCCGGTGAACGGCACCGGGCACCCGATCGAGTACGGGTCGACACGTCCGACCGGGTCCAGCTCAGCCGCTTGTCTTTTCGGCAGGCGGCCACACGTGCTGGCCGAGACGCGGTATCGGGGCATGGTCCGTGGGTTTGCTTGGGGAAGGGGCCGACGAGTCAGGGACCCGAAGGGTCTCCGTCTGCTTTGCCGTCCCGAAATCTTCTCTGCCGCGCCCGAACACGTGTACTCGATCCGGCGACGCGCACCGGCACGGATCCCCAGTGCCGGGTCTACAGCACCGGGATCAGCGCGGGCTCGGCGGCAGCTCGTGCAATGCGCGCACCAACGGCGCCAGCTCCGGGATCTCGCACGCCTCGCCGAGGGCGGCTTCGAGGGTGGCATCGTGCGTCGGACGCGCACTGTCCAGCAGCTCGCGCCCGGAGGCGGTCAGTTCGGTGTAGATGCCGCGGCGATCGTCCTCGCACAGGATCCGCGTGAGCAATCCGCGCTTCTCGAGACGATTGACGAGCCGGGTCGTCGCGCTGCTGCTCAGCGCGGCCGCACGGGCGAGCTGCGCCATCCGCATGTGCCAGCCGTCCTGCCGGCTCAGCGCGTCGAGCACGGTGTACTCGACCACCGAGAGCTGGTGCCGCTGCTGGAGGGCGCGTTCGAGCTCGGTGTCGAGCGCCCCGTGCAGCGCGGCCAGCGTGCGCCAACCTTGCGCGCGGATCTCCACCGCGTCGTCCGCAATGCCCACGTCGCCTCCTCGCTTCCTGCCCTCGCCGATACTACCCGCTTGCGCATGTATAGAGCGCGTGCAACTATTTATGAGGCGTCTGCAACTACTGCACACGCGCTCTATGCGCTGACGCGCAGACCTTCGAAAGGAACTCGACGTGCCTTCAGGCCTCATCGCCCTCGCCATGGGCGGATTCGGGATCGGTCTCACCGAATTCGTGATCATGGGATTACTACCGGAGGTCGCTGCGGACTTCGCCGTAAGCGAGTCCGTCGCCGGCTACCTCATCTCCGGGTACGCGCTCTCGGTCGCCCTCGGCGCGATCCTGCTCACCGCCGCCCTCACCCGCTTCGACCGGAAACGGGCCCTGCTGTCCCTGATGGTGCTGTTCATCGTCGGCAACCTGCTGTCGGCCCTCGCTCCGTCGTACGAGGTCATGATGGGCGGACGCATCGTCGCGGCCCTGTGCCACGGCGCGTTCTTCGGCATCGGATCGGTCGTGGCTGCGGACATGGTCGCACCCTCCAAGCGCGCCGGCGCCATCGCCATCATGTTCGCCGGCCTCACCATCGCCAACGTCCTCGGAGTTCCGTTCGGCACCCTGCTCGGTCAGCAACTGGGGTGGCGCTCGACCTTCTGGGCGATCACCGCAATCGGCGTGGCGGCGCTCGTCGGTATCACCGCCCTGGTGCCGGCCACTCCCCCTGCCGCCACGCACGGCGGCCTGCGCGGCGAGCTCCACGCGTTCCGCAACAAGCAGGTCTGGTTCTCGATCGCGCTGACCGTCCTCGGCTACGGCGGCATGTTCGGCGCCTTCACCTACATCGCCTTCACCCTGACCGAGGTCAGCGGTTTCGCCACGTCCAGCGTGCCGTGGCTGCTCATCGTCTTCGGCTCCGGCCTGTTCGTCGGAAACTACCTGGGCGGCAAGGCAGCCGACCGAGCCCTCACCCCGGCGCTGACCTGGATCCTCGTCCTGGTGACCGCCGTCCTGGTCGTCTTCGCCGCCACCGCCGACAACCGGACCATGACGATCGTCTCGCTGTTCCTCATGGGCGCCTTCGGTTTTGCGACAGTTCCCGGCCTGCAGATGCGAATCATGAACTACGCCTCCGCCGCCCCCACCATGGCCTCCGGCGCCAACATCGCCGCCTTCAACGTGGGCAACGCCCTCGGTGCCTGGCTCGGCGGACTGACCATCGCAGCCGGCCTGGGCTTCACCTCCCCGATCTGGATGGGTGCAGTCGTCACAGCCGCCGGCCTCGTCGTGCTGCGGATCGCCACGGCGATGGATCGGCCGAGTGCCGAAGCGCCGGCGGACTCGACGCTCGTGAACATCTGACCCTCGCCCGCTGACCTCGCGTCCACCGGCCCGCCGAGGCTCGCCGATCGGACTGGCGTAGCGGTCTTTCAGGCTCTGGAAGAACGACTTCGCCAGAGCGTTCTCGTAACTCCGCGCGGCCGCCGTCCAGCAGCAGTAATTGCGGGCCGCTCGAGTCGTGTATCGCGTAGTGCATCCGCACCTCGCCTGGCGGTGTATGGCCGATCAGTCGTGTTTCGCCTCGTAGCGCAGCAGGACCGTGCCACCCGGGAAGGTGCGGTTCTCCAACAGTCGCAGCGAGATCCATGACGGCAGTGTCGGAAAGAACGGGGTGCCGCCACCCACGGCGGTGGGGGCGACCACGAGCCGGTACTCGTCTACCAGTCCCGCCCGCACGATCGGTGCGGCCAGCGTCGCGCCGGCCACCTCCAGCGTCCCGTCGGTTTCGGCTTTCAGCTTCGTCACCACCTCGACCGGGTCACCGCGTTCCAGGCGGGAGTTCCACTCGACGGACTCCAGGGTGTGCGAGAACACGACCTTGGGCATGTCGCGCCAGATGCGGGCGAAGTCGACGATCAGAGGGGTGGCGTCCGGGGCCTTGTCGGCAGTCGGCCAGTAGGCAGCCATCAGTTCGTAGAGCCGCCGCCCGTAGAACGACAGGGCGGTCTCCCGCTCGAAGTCGTTCCAGTACTGGTGCAGTTCTTCGCTCGGATCGCTCCAGTCGATGTTCCCTTGCGCATCGGCGATGTACCCGTCCACCGACACGTTGAAGCCATAGATGAGTTTGCCCATGCAGATCAGACTGCCCCGGAGGGCGAAACTCATCGCGACGCCGCACAAGTTATTGCCGAATCGTTGTGGACGAACGAGCGTCAGGCGACCTCCTCCCACTTGCAGGCCGGAAGCGCCGCCTCCGGTTCATCGCCGACCGATGCCGGAGTGGCACCGGCGGCAGCGCCGGCTGACCGGACTCGACGAGATCGTGCTCTCGTTCGGTGTCAGAGGATTGGGGCGACCGGCTGTCGGAGTATGGTGCGCAGTCGGTCGGGCGCGGTCCTGCGGAAGTCGGTGAGATAGATCTCGTGATGCTTTCCGGTCAGGCGCAATTCGTTGTCCGGGACGAACTCTTCGTGAAGTTGCGCGAGTACGTCAGCTTCGTCGTCGAAGGGGCCGACGTGCAGTGTCTGCACGCATCGGCCTTCGCGAAGCGTCTCGAGGCGGACGTCGTCGAGGCCCTGCGGCCGATTCCCGGCCCCGGCGCGTTCGACGGCCGCGGCGAACATCGCGTGGTCGATCCAGTCCGGCGTCATTATCATCATGGTCCAGTCCCATCGTGATTTGTCCCGCGCCGCGGTAAACGAATCCATGTCGTCCGCCCACCACAATCCCTCGAGTGGCGGAACGACGTAGTCCTGGTCCAGATCGCGCTTGCTGGCGAACTTCAGCTTGTACGCCACGGGGTACAGAGCGCGGACTGCCCGGTCGAAGTCGGGCGAGGTATTGGGGTCGCCACGGCCATCGACCATGAGGTATTGCATCGTCGGTACGTCGACCAGGCGGAACTTGCCCCGTCGTGCCTGATAGGCGTCGAGGGTCCTTTTGAAATCAGTCTTCTCCGTCATCGGGTACCCGGACTCGCGCTGCGAGCCACGTCCTTTCCGCCTCGAGCAGGCTGAGTGAGTGCGAGAACACCTCGCGCGCGGGCGGCGGAAGATGCGGATCCGCTCTCTGGACCGCGGGCAGCGCGGCGATTCGATCGTCGATCTGGGCTGGTCGAGCGGTCTGGAGAGTTGCGGCGTCAGGTGGAGAGGGTCAAGGGGGCGTGCTGCAACTGTTCCGCCGTGATGAAGGTCAGGAGAATTTGCGTCGGTAGATCATGACCGCTGCGGTGTACGAGGCGACCAGGATGCCGGCACACCAGGCGAGGGCCACCCACAGGTCGCCGGCCACTGGCTGGCCTGTGAGCAGGTCGCGGACCGCGTTCACGATCGACGTCACGGGCTGGTTGTCGGCGAATGCCCGCACCGGGCCCGGCATCGACTCGGTGGGCACGAAGGCGGAGCTGACGAACGGCAGGAAGATGAGCGGGTAGGCAAATGCCCCCGCGCCGTCGACGGTGCTCGCCGACAGGCCGGCGATGACCGCGAGCCAGGTCAGCGCCAGCGTGAACAGGGTGAGGATTGCGGCGACCGTGAGCCATTCGAGGATGTTTGCCCCGGAACGGAACCCCATGAGGACGGCGAACCCGACGACGATGGCCAGTGCGGTCAGGTTGGCGACCAGTGAGGTCAGGACGTGTGACCACAACACCGAGGACCGGGAGATCGGCATCGACTGGAATCGTTCCACGATGCCGCCCTGCAGGTCGTTGAACAGTCGCACCGAGGTGTACGCAACACCCGAGGCGACGGTGATGAGCAGGATGCCGGGCAGCAGGTAGCTCACGTACGCGGCTGTGCCCGTTCCGGCGCCGGTGTCGATGGCGCCGCCGAGGACGAACACGAACAGCAACATGATGGCCACCGGCGTGACCGCGGTCGTGATGATGGTGTCGGGGCTGCGGGTGATGTGGCGCAGGGATCGTCCGGTGAGGGCCGCGGTGTCGGCGACGACATGGGTGGTCATTTCGGTTCCTTTCCATCTGTGGCACTGGGATTTTCGACGCCGGCGCCGCCACCGACGATGCTGAGGAAGACCTCTTCGAGGGTGGGCTGCTTCTCGACGTATTCCACCTTCGAGGGGGGAAGCAGGCGCTTGAGTTCGGGGAGGGTGCCGTCGACGATGATCCGGCCCTCGTGCAGGATCGCAATCCGGTCGGCGAGCTGCTCGGCCTCCTCCAGGTACTGCGTGGTCAGGAGGACGGTCGTGCCGCGTGCGGCGAGGTCTCGAACGACCTGCCACACCTCCATGCGCGCTTGCGGATCGAGCCCGGTGGTGGGTTCGTCGAGGAACACGATCGGCGGGTTGCCGATGAGGCTCATCGCGATGTCGAGGCGCCGGCGCATGCCTCCCGAGTACGTCGAGACCCTTCGGTCCCCGGCTGCTGTCAGTGAGAAGCGCTCGAGCAGCTGGTCGGCCACCACCCGCGGATCGGGTAGATGGCGCAGTTTGGCAATCAGCACGAGGTTTTCCCGGCCGCTGAGAATCTCGTCCACGGCGGCGAACTGGCCTGTGAGGCTGATCGATTCGCGTACGTCGGCGGCGTCGTCGACAACGTCGAAGCCGGCGACGGCGGCTTGCCCGGCGTCCGATTTCAGCAGCGTGGCGAGGATCTTCACGAGCGTGGTCTTGCCGGCGCCGTTCGAGCCGAGCAACGCGAAGATGCTGCCCGCCTCGACCTCGAAGTCGACGCCGCGCAACACGTGCAACTGCTCGTACGACTTCTCGACGCCCTTGACGCTGATCGCGGTGGTCATCGCTGCTCCTTACGTTCGGCGTCCTCGATCGCCTTGGTGAATCGAGCACGCTCCTTGTCGATCCACTGCGCGCCGGTGTAGGCCTGCGCGAACGTCTCGGCGAACTCGACGGGGTCTTCGCCGACGATCTCCCGGAGCGGAGTTCCGTCGGCCGCGGCGCGCTCCCACAGGTCGGCGGAGTCGCCGAGCATCGTCACGAGGGTGCCGCCGTCGGTGAGGCCACCGTAGTAGGTGAGGTACCGCTGGAAGGCCTTCGCGGTGCTTGCGTAGGGTTCCGGCAGCTTCTCGATCCGGGCCTTGTACCGCCTGAACTGCTTCTTCTGCTCGAGTGATCCGGTGAGGAATTCGATCCATCTGGCGGCCATGATCACTTCTCTCCTTCGTGCAGCTGTTCGATACGTTCTGCGAGGAAGCTCCAGTTCCTCCAGAATTCGCTGAGTTGGTCTCGCCCCCGCGCGTTGAGGGTGTACACCTTGCGCGGCGGGCCCTTCTCGGATGGAACCTTTTCCACGTCGACGAGGTCTCGCTGCTCGACCCGGACGAGTAGGGCGTAGACGGTGCCCTCCGCGATGTCCGTGAAGCCCTGCTCGCGTAACTGTGTGGTGATCTCGTACCCGTAGGCGGGCCGTGTCGCGAGGATCGCGAGCACGATGCCCTCGAGGACTCCCTTGAGCATCTCGGTCGCCTGCTTACCCATCACTCTCTCCCGGTACCTGGTGTCGCTGACTACCGGTACAAAGTAACACTGAGTACTGGTAGGTGACAACACTCAGTAGTGGGAGAATTTTCGACCCTGCCGGACACGCGGAACCTGCCACTGAGGACGACGTGGAGGGGTAGTGAGCTGTTGCGGCTCAGGGAGTTCGATCCGAAGCGCCTCGTTCGTTGCGGTCCGGGCCCTGGGTGTGATGGCACACTGGCCGCATGCCGACATCACGTGGGCCCGTCCGTCCGCACCGGACGCTGTCGGTGCTGGTGACAGAGCTGGCGATCTGCGATGGAGAGGTCGCGCCACCTGAAGTCGGGGAGATCGGACAGTACTGGTTGCTGTTCGCCGAGACACCACCGGACGCAGGAGATCCGAGCATCGTCACCGTCGAGGTCGACGTCGAACCACTCGACGACGGTGTCCCGCTACGACAACCCGCTCCCTCGCCGGCATTTCCCGATGAGGAACGGTGGTGGGAATGGCGACTGTTCCTACGCGGTGACGGGTGGACGGCCACCTGGTACAGCCGACGCCCCACGGTCGGCAGGCAGCGACTGACCGGCCGGTTGTTCGGGGATCTCGGCTATGCCACCACCGGCTCCGCCACGGGCCGGATCCTTCGAGCACGAGTGGTCTCCGACAGTTACCAGATGCTCGAACAACCTCCCACCGAACCGAAACGTCACCCACGGTGGATCCCGATCCCCGGCACCCGGACATTCCGGGAAGTGGAGGCGGCGACCGGAGTGTTCCGCGACGACACCAACCCGACGGCAGCCGAGTCACCCGCGGAGGACGCGGTTCGCGAATGCGGGGTGCTGGTCGACCTCGATCTCGACGATGTGCCGCCACCACCGGTACGGCCGACCATCGTCCCGGCCGCAGTGTCCGCCCATGACCGTGATGTGTGGGTGGTCGATCGCGAACTGCCCACCGTGATCCGACTGCGAGAACCGAGCACTGTGCGCGAATACCGCTTTCCGGGTGCGATTCTGGCCGGGCGTGCACACCGCCCCCGCTGGGTACATGCCGACGACGATGGATGTTGGGTGGTCGGACGGGACGGAATCTTCCGCTGCAGTCTCGACGGATCCGTCGTCCGGATCGACGAGCAACCAATCATCGGCTCTGCCGCATACAACGGAGTGTTGCTGTCATGGCGACGCACCGGCGAGCACACCTCGGTGAGCCTGCAGTGGCCCGGTGGACGGCATCAGGAGCTCGAGCCGCTCGACGGCCGGATAGGCGCCGTGGACCCTGGCAGAGACGGATTTATGGGTGTGCTGCACCCCGGAACGGACACCGATACCGACGGCGACTTCTCGAGGCTGTTCGTCATCGATGCGGACGGGCGCACCCGACTCGGCCCCCCGCTCACCCGGCTGACGGGCACGTTCTTCGTCGGGAACGATCCGCGACGATTGGTCGACCCGCGAGGACGACAGGTACCGATCCGGCCGGATCTGACAGCCGGTGAGGTCGAGAGTGTTCCGATCAGGGGATCTGTGGGCGGAACGGCCGGGCCGTGGGTATGGGTCGTGCATCCCGGGGGTGACCTGAGTGTCGAACCGAACCCCCTCAGTGATTGGCACTGCCTGCTGTCGGTGCTCGACCCGGTCACCTTTGCATTGAAGTGCCGTCTGGCTGTCTTCTCGCCGTACCCGGAGGTGTCGTACGACGGCGAAGGACGAATGTGGATCGTCGCAGGTGGGATGTGGCTGGTCGATCCATCGTCACGAAATACGGTGCAACGAGTACACCTCGCCTGAATCGTGGGCGTCACCACCCGCGATACGGTCTCGTCGTGATCCAACACGGAATCGTCATCGCGGACCACCACCAATTCGTGCTCGGCACACCCACCGGAGAAACGTACCTGCCGGAGGAAACCGGCAGCGTCATCGAAGTTGGCCCGAATTTCGCTACGGTTATGACCGGCATCGCCTCGGGACCGGTCCGGTTGACCGTCGATGTCCTCGACAGCGAACCCGAGGCCCCGGTCGGTATCGAAGGATGGGGCGTCATTGAGGAAGCCACAGTCGAGTTCACCGCCTCGGCACACGTGCTCACCCTGGACGGAATGAAAGCTCCGGACTTCCAGAAACTGCCGATCAAACGAGGTCCGCATCGATTCCGGGTTTTCGGCCGCGGACGTGATTCCTACACCGGGCAATCCGTCACCGAACCGACGGAAGACTACCTGGTTCAGGTTTGGCAGACGACGCAACCGCGAGAGATGGCGCGGTTGCACAAGTGCGATGCCGCGTGGGACCAGAGCATCGTCACCCATCCCAAGCGCAACTGGTGGGATCCCGATCCGGCCGGCGACGCCACTCTCTATGTCAAGTACGGATACGACCGGATGGCCCAGTGGGCGAAGGACGAAGCCATCCGATGGGGTGGGCGGCCGCCATCGGACAAGCTCCGCGCCAACTACTACGCGATGGGCATCGCCGGTCTCGACCGCCCCCTGGCCGATGCGATCACCCGTGCTCGGTCCCCGAAACTGCGTCGCATCGCGGCCTGGGCAGCACGCCGGGCATATACCACTGCAGGCATCGCAGAGATCGAATGGATTCGCCCGGCACTGGCCGCCTTGGATCGGGACGAGCCATTACCGCACCCTTTCGGGGAACACGAGTCCCAGGCACTGCGGCAGGCATTCGACGACGATCCGGCTATCGACACGACCGTCACCGGCAATGATGTCGAGAATGCCGAGGTATCTGCCGCTCTACGGGGGATGCACGTTGTTTCCACAGCGGTGAAGCCTGATCCGTTGAATGCCGCGTTCCACTGTTTGGACATCGCCGCAAAGACTGAAGACTCGAACTATGCATCGTTGATCAAGGATCTGCGACGTGAGTTCTTCCCGAAGTTGATGCCGGTGGAGCAGTACAAGCGGTGGATCTGACGACAGTCGGGGTGACGCTCAGGCAAAGAGTCGACACTGGTGTGCACCAACCGAGACTCTTTCGCGGCCGAGCTTTCCAATTCTCCTACGCCTCACGTCGCGCCCTCGGGTGCCGATCACCGACCTGCTCGATAGGCCGGCGGTTACGCGTACGGCGGGTCCAGGTATGTCGTCACCGCGAGAATGACGATGACCAGCCCGAAGGTGAAAACGTCCCGGCGACGGCTGCGCGTGTTCACCGGGCCTCCATAGGTGGGTTGTTCGAGTGCGTCTCGGTACGCGCTCAGGTGTCGCGGGACGGCACAGGGTTGTAGTCCCGGGCTGAGGATCGCGGTGACGCCGGGCAGGCTGAAGGGTCAGGTGAACGCAGCGCGTTCCGGCACGTCGGCTGCCGGTCGGCGGAGCAGGACGTAGCCGCCGACCCCGAGCAGGGCCGCGGTGACGGTGACGACGCCCAGCGGCACCGCGGTCCCCGGACCGGCGAGGCCGACGAGGGGTGCGGTGAGGCCGCCGAATGCGAAGCGGGCCAGCCCGAGCAGTGAGGCGGCCGAACCGGCGACGTCGGGATAGTTCTCCAGTGCAAGGGAAGTCGACGGCGGTGTCGTGACCGCCACCCCACTGACCATCATGAGCAGTGAGACGACCATCGCGGCCAGGGGCAGATCCGCAGCGGCGGTGAGCAACACCCCACCGGCGCCGGCCACCACCATGATCAGACCGGCGACCAGGGTGCCCCGGACGGACCACCGCTCCGCGGTGCGTCCGGCGAGGAAGCCGAAGACCATGAATCCCAACGAGTTCAGCCCGAAAGCGTAGGAGTAACCTTGCGGCGACAGGCCGTAGATGCCCTGGAGCACGAAAGTGGCGCCGCTGAGATAGGCGAACAGTGCGGCGTTGACGAACCCCGTGACGAGGACTGCGCCGAGGAACACCCGGTCGGCCAGCAACCGGCGGAACACTCGCCCGGTGTCGGCCAGGCCACCGGTTCGCCGGCTGCCGGACGGCAGCGTCTCACGCAGCACAACGGCACTCGCGACGAGGATGGCCACGCCCACGACGGCCAGGAACACGAAGGTGCCCCGCCAGTCGGTGACCGTCGCCAGCTGTCCACCGATGACCGGGCCGACGATGGCGGCCAGGCCGCCGAGGATCGTCAGCCGGCCGTAGTAGCGCAGCAGCCGGACGCCGGAATACAGATCCCGGCCGGCGGCCTGGGCGATGACGATGCCGACCGCGCCGGTCAACCCCTGCACCAGGCGCGCCGCGACGAGCATCTCGATGGTCGGGCTCACCGCGCACCAGGCGGACGCCACGATGTAGGCAGCGACGCCGAGCAGCAGCGGGCGACGGCGGCCGAACCGGTCCGAGAGCGGACCCGCGACGACCTGCCCGAGCGCGAGCCCGAGCAGGCACGCGGTGACGGTCAGCTGCGCGGCCGACGTGCTCGCCCCGAGGTCGGCGGTGAGCGCGGGCAGGACCGGCAGGTACAGGTCCATCGAGATCGGGCCGAAGACGGTGAGCAGGCTCAGCACGACGCCCAGCGCCCGACCTCCGGTTCCGGGGCCCGAAACGCTGCCGACCTTGCCCACGGCGACCCGGTGGTCGTCGTGGCGGTCCGAGGTCAGGGAGGCAGGCATGAACGAACGGCTCCTGATGAGTTGTGAGTCGGCCGTGCGGCAGACTCGAGGTGGTGGCCGCCGGTCGGTGGCGGTCGGGGTCAGGGGCGGAGCAGGACCTTGATGGCGCTTCGCTCGTCCATGGCCTTGTAGCCTTCGGCGGCCTTCCCGAGTGGCAACTCGAGGTCGAACACCTTGCCCGGGTCGATCTTTCGGTTCCAGATCAGGTCGACGAGTTCGGGCAGGTACTGCCGGACCGGGGCCGGACCGCCGTGCAGGTGCACGTGGGAGAAGAACAGCTCGTCGCCGGGCAGCTGCACGTCGTGCGCGACGCCGACGTAGCCGACGTGCCCGCCGGGCCGAGTGGACCGGATGGCCTGCATCATCGACTCCTGGGTGCCGACGGCCTCGATCACCGAGTGCGCCCCCAGCCCGCCGGTGAGCTCCTTGACCCGGGCGACGCCCGCGTCGCCGCGCTCGACGACGATGTCGGTGGCACCGAACTCGCGGGCCAGCCGCTGGCGCGGTTCGTGGCGGCTCATCGCGATGATCCGCTCGGCACCCAGCTGCTTCGCCGCGAGCACCGCGAGCAGGCCGACGGCGCCATCGCCGACGACCGCGACGGTCTTGCCCGGTCCGGCTTCGGCGGCGACCGCACCGAACCATCCGGTGCCGAGGACGTCCGAGGCAGCCAGCAGCGACGGGATCAGGTCGGGGTCGGGCATGCCCGGTGTGGCCACCAGCGTCCCGTCCGCGAGCGGAACCCGCAGGAACTCGGCCTGGGACCCGAGCATGCCCATGATCACCCGGTGGACGCACGAACTCTGATAGCCGGCGCGGCAGATCTCGCAGGTATTGTCGGACGCGAAGAACGACCCCACGACGAAGTCGCCGACCTCGATGCTGGTGACGTCCTCGCCGATCTCCTCGACGACGCCGACGTACTCGTGGCCCATGGGGATCGGGCCGTCGTAGGTCTCGACCCCGCGATAGGGCCACAGGTCCGAGCCGCACACGCAGGTCGCGGACAGCCGGATGATCGCGTCGGTGGGTTCGACGAGGGACGGACGGTCGCGTTCCTCGACGCGGACGTCGCCGGGGGCGTGCAGAACTGCTCCTCGCATGACGGTGCTCCTTGATGGTCGAACTCGAGGTCCGGCATGTCTCCGGGCCGACTTCCATGAAACCCCGCGCACCGCCCGCGCGGGAGGTCGCGTTCATGGGGGGTACAAGCGCAACCTCCCTCGGCGACGCACCGGACGTACCGTGGACGGCGTGGACAACCGCGCCGACATCCGCAGCTTCCTCGCCACCCGGCGGGCCCGGCTGACCCCGCAGCAGGTCGGGCTGCCCGCCGGCGGCGGGCGCCGCCGGGTCCCCGGGCTGCGGCGCGAGGAGGTGGCCGTGCTGGCCGGGGTGAGCACCGAGTGGTACACCCGCCTGGAGAAGGGTCACATCGGCGGCGTCTCCGAAGACGTCCTCGAGGCGGTCGCCCGGGCACTGCAGCTCGACGAGGCCGAACGCACCTACCTGTTCGACCTCGCCCGCGCCGCCCGACCCACCCACCGGGCACCCCGCGCCCGCAAGCAGGCCCAAGTGCGGCCGCGGGTGCAGTGGATGCTCGACTCGATGACCGCCTCCGCCGCGTTCGTCCGCAACGGACGCATGGACATCCTCGCCACCAACGCGCTCGGTCGCGCGCTGTACTCGCCGCTGTTCACCGACGACCGCAGACCCGCCAACATCGCCCGGTTCCAGTTCCTCGACCCGGGCGCCCAGGACTACTTCCCGGACTGGGACGGCGCCGCCAGCGTCACCGTGGCGCTGCTGCGCGCCGAAGCCGGCCGCGATCCCCACAACAAGGACCTGCGCCAGCTCGTCGGCGAACTGTCCACGCTCAGTGAGGAATTCCGCACCCGGTGGGCGGCCCACAACGTCCGCATCCACCACGCCGGGAACAAGCAGTTCAACCATCCCGTGGTCGGAACGCTCGACCTCGTCTACCACTCCCTCGATCTGGCCGCGGACGACGACTGGGTCCTGGACCTGACCATCTACACCGCCGAACCCGCAACCGACTCCGAGGACCGGCTCAAGCTGCTCGCCAGCTGGGCCGCGACGCACCTGCCGGCCCACCCGGCGAGCGAACCGTCCAGCTGACCCGAGCCGTCGCGTCGAGTGCGTCGGCCCGTCTCACCGCTCCACACTGAACGTCGACTCCGCGCTCAGACCGGTGACGGCATCCTGCAGCCGCAGCGTGTACTGACCCGGGGTGGTGACCCGGAACTTCGTCAGTCCACCGAACGACGACGCGTACCCGTCGGAGCAGCGGGCGGACTTGTGGTCCTCGTGACGCTCCCCGTCCGGGCCGGTGAGAGTGACCGTGATCTGGCAGTGCTCCCCGCTGTACCGATCGTCACCGGTGCGGGCCGACCACCCGTACGACACCTCGACGGCCGGGTCCGCACCGGTCGACAGTTGATACAGGTACGGTCCGATCTTGCGGCCCGCGCGGACCGGTTCGGTCATCTGGTTGTCGAGTTCGAAACGGTCGATGGCGTACACCTCCTCGGGCACGTCCGACATGTCCACCGCATCGCCGCCGCGGGCGCGGAGGACGACCGTCGCCGAGTTGCGGCCGGTGAATTCGCCGCCGAGCCCCTGCACCATCGACCCCAGCAAGCCGGCGCTCTTCGGCAGCGAACCGATCCCGGTGACGAAGCTGCCCAACGCCTCCCGCGCGGTGCCGGCCGGCGAGAAGCTGGGCGATTTGACGGCCCACCCACCGGCGGTGGTGGTGCACTCGATCGCCTTGCGGCTCAGGTCCCCTGCCTCCCGGTCGCTTGCCGACACGATGCCCTCCATCGTGATCGGGTCGCCCATGCAGTCCAAGGTGGCGACGATGTCACCTGGGTTGATCATCTCGAGCAGTGTGTTCCCACCCCACACCATCGACAGGCCGTGCGCGGCGGCGTCGACCAGCGACATCGCGGCGTGCACGCGCAGGTCGATCGTGCGTGGCACGTCGGCGGTGTCGTACACCAGATCGGTGACGCCCAGCGGGTGCAGCAACGCGCCGTCGCCGACGTCGGACGCAAGGATCGACCCGTAGACGATCGAGTTACCGGCTGCACCCACCGACAGTTCGGTGGTCTCCGCCCGCTCCGTGGGCGACGGCGTCGACCGGGCGATCCAGCCGAGGGAAGAGTTCGAGTGAAGCGACACCACGAGCTTGCCGTTCTCCTCGGCCAGGCACGGGTAGACGACCTTCTCACCCGGGGTGATCGCATCGTAGGTGACCTCGCCGATCGTCACCGGCTGACCGTGGCACGCCGGTTCGTCGATCGACGTGCCGAAGAAGCCCTCCACGTTCTCCTCGACGGTCTGCCGGATCTCGGAGAAGTCGACGAGTCCGCCACGGAACTCCGACAGGTGCGTCGTCTCGGCGGAGAGTGTCCGGGTGGCCTCGTCCCACGTCGCGGGCAGCAGCTCGGAGACGTCCGGGTTGCGATCACTCCGTGCGACCACGACGGGCTGCTGATCGTCGGTCAGGCCGTCGAACGTGTCGTCACCGTCCGGAATCCGGAATCGGACGGTCAACGCCGACTCGGGCTGCTGCCCGTCTCCGAGGGTGATCGACGCGGCCGGCCGACTCAAGCGCAGTGCCGCGTCGTCGCCGGTGTCGACGGGGTCGAGCGCATCGACGACCAGCTCGGTGCCGACCGGCGCCACCCCGGCCGCCCCTTCAACCGTGACCGCCCCCTCCGGTAGTTCCGCGGTGAGCTCGACCCCGCCGGCTTCCACCGGCGCCGACGCGAGGTGCGCCGGCGCGGAATCGGGCGCCGCCGGTTCGGACGGCGGCGACTCGGTGGAGCACGCCGACATCGACACCGCCAGGAACGTCGCCACCGACCAGAACCCCCGGGATCGCCTCATACCGCAGTCCTCCCCTTCGCCGGAGCACCGCGGCCGCGGGCTCGCCGTCCCGGGTCTCGGCCGTATCCGTCTGGCGGACACGTCCGTTCGAGCGACCCGGCGCACGGTGGCTCGATGCTAGACGACGGTCGGGCGCACGTCCGTGCACTCGTGGGACGACACGGCGCATTTCAGCGGATCCGTGCCGGGAAGCATGTCCCGCACCGGATCGCCGGGCCGCCGTCGGATGGGGGCCGGCTCTGCGCGGATCCGGGTCGACCCCGGTGTCGCACACGCGGGGGCGCTGGTTCTCCGGTTCTTCGTGGAGGCCGAACGGTCGGGACGGAGACCGGCAGGACCTGCTCCCCAGAGACGACAAGTTCCGTCCTCCGTGAAGTAGCCGGACCACTGCAGCCGGACCGCTGCAGGAGGAATGCGGGTTCGCGCCCGCTGTCGAGTGCATTGCGCTGATCAACTGTATTCGCCTCCGGAGCAGCCTCTTCAAACCTCGAGTGGTTGACCGCCCGGACTCGACAAACGACTCGACGGCCAGGTCAGCGGCTCCCATGCCGCGCCAGCACGTCACGCACCGGGTCGCCGGGGCCGATGTCGTAGGTGCACTGGTCGCCGCGCGGGTCGGGCACGAACGCCCACAGCAACGCGCCGGCGGCACCGTCCTCGCGGTAGCCGGTCAGAACCTCGTCCACCCGCCGGGCACGTTCGGTGAGCGACAGGCAACTGCCGGCTTCGATGCCGAGTTCGGCCACCAGGATCGGCTTGGTGACCTGGCCGAGGCGCACCGGCAGCCACGCCGCGTCGTCGTAGTCGTGGTACTGCAACACATCCAGGTAGGGCGACTGCGCGAGCTGCGCGTAGCCGTCCCCGGCGCTGCCGCACTGGTCCCCGCCGATCAGGCCGAGGGTGATCGGGTGCCGCGGATCGGTCTCGCGCACGATGCGGCCGACCGCGTCGGTCCACGACCGCAGCAGCTGCGCCGAGTCGGCCGGGCACGAACGTCGCGGCAGGCTGCACGCCTCGTCGCCGCACACGCCCGGCTCGGGCTCGCCCAGCAGGTCCCACGCGGCGAGCGCGGGTGAGACCCGCCATCGGTCCACGGCCAGCCGCACCCAGTCCGCGAAGCTCACCGCGTACGGAGCCCGACGCGTGGTCCAGCCGTGCTCGTACCAGGCCCGGTCCTTGTACAGCTCGTTGCCGCACGCGCCGTCCTGCGGGGACAGCACCGGCATCACGAGCTGCCCGTTTCGTTCCGCCGCGGCGAACACGGCGTCGATCGCGGAGAAGTCCAGCGTCCCCGTCACCCGGTTCAGGGCGAGCGCCTGGAAGGCGTTGAACCGGGTCAGCGACGTCGAGGGCAGGGACGAGAAGTACGCATCCAGGTCCACCTGCGCGCCGCAGCCGCTGTTGACGTCCCAGTCGGAGGCGAGCTGATACGCGTTGAGCCCGGTCGGCCACCACGGTTTTCCGTCCAGGGTCAAGCCGCGGTGGTCGACGGCGACGCGCGCCGGTGGCGGCGGCTCCGGCGCCTCGGGTGGCGGTGGTGGCGCGCATGCGGTCGCCGCGATCAGACAGGCGACGACCACGGCTGCACGCATGCGCGAACGGTAGCCTCTTGCCGGCCCGGCAGGAAGACCGTCCGCTCTGTCGACGGCAGGTGAGGGCCGGTCCGAATCAGGACCGGGACGCCCCGGTGAGCTTCGTGATGTCGGCGGCGTAGACGGTCATCCAGTGCGGATGAAGCCGGTAGTAGACCACGTCGTTGTCCCAGTCGAAGAGGTCGTCGCCATAGTAGTCCTTGAAGTATGCGAGCAGGTCCAGCCAATCCGCCGCCGGCTTGCCGTCCTGGGGGTTGAGGATTTCGACCGTGCCGTGTGTGAACACTCCCAGGTCCTCGCCGCGCATGTGCGCGGCGCTGACGGCGGGCCGGGCGGCGAGATGGCGGGCCTTGGCGGCGCTGCGCGCCGTGCCGAAGTGCCACTTTCCGTGCAGGAAGTGCCCGTCCGCGCCACTGATGCGCGGTTCTCCTCCTGCTGTAACAGTGGACAGAGCGAGGGTGCACATGCCGCTGAGGATCTGGGTGAGTTGCCCTGCGGCCAGAGTGCTTTCGGAGTTGATGATCGAACGCAGATGCGGGGTGGATCGGGACAGCGAGACATCGAGGAGGGCTTGGAGTTCTTGGAGCTCTTCCGGAGTTTCTTGCATGCAGGTTCCCGTCTGTGTCGTCGTCTCGTCTCGCCGGGCTGGCCGGTCTGTACGGTCAGCGCCGATCGGCGGAACGATGATCGCACCGATACCCTGACACCTTCTGTCAGGTTTGTTCGTCCGTATCGAAGACGCATCGGGCGGGCCATTCGACGACGAGGGCCTCGTCCGGTTCGCGCCGGACCGTGGGCGTCGCTGCCAGGAACCGGCAGCCCGGCGTCTCCGCCAGGACCGCCGGGGACCCTCCGACGCGTACGGTGTGACACGCGCCGAAACCCACGGCGCTCCGCCTCGGCGTCCGGGGTCCGATCGATTTGCGCCGACAGCGTGCCCGTGCG
>NZ_BCXE01000026.1 GCF_001894945.1 Rhodococcus ruber NBRC 15591 | reverse complement strand
GCCTCGAGGCCGGTGGTGAGGTCGGCGAGGATGTCGTCGATGTGTTCGATGCCGACGGCGAGGCGGACCTGGCCGGGGGTGACGCCGGCGGCGAGTTGTTCGGCGGCGGTGAGCTGGGAGTGGGTGGTCGAGGCGGGGTGGATGACCAGCGAGCGCACGTCGCCGATGTTGGCGACGTGGCTGTGCAGGGTCAGCGCGTTCACGAACTTCTTGCCGGCGTCGATGCCGCCGGCGAGTTCGAAGGTGACGATCGCGCCGGTCCCGCGCGGGGCCAGGGCCCGGCCGCGCTGGTGCCAGGGGGAGGAGTCGAGGCCGGCGTAGGCGACGGCGGTGACCTCGGGGCGGCGGGCGAGGAAGTCGGCGACCCTGCCGGCGTTGGCGACGTGGCGTTCCATGCGCAGGCTCAGGGTCTCGAGGCCCTGGGCGATGAGGAAGGCGTTGAACGGGGAGACCGCGGCGCCGAGGTCGCGCAGCAGTTGCACGCGGGCCTTGAGGGCGTAGGCGGGGGCGCCGAGGTCGGCGTAGACCACGCCGTGGTAGCTGGGGTCGGGGGTGGTGAACTGGGGGTGGCGGGCGGTGCCGTCGGGTCCGGCGGCGGTCCAGTCGAAGGTGCCGCCGTCGACGATGACCCCGGCGATGGCGGTGCCGTGGCCGCCGAGGTATTTGGTGGCCGAGTGCACGACGATGTCGGCGCCGTGCTCGAGGGGGCGGATCAGGTAGGGGGTGGCGACGGTGTTGTCGACGATCAGCGGCAGGGCGTGCTCGTGGGCGACGGCGGCGACGCCGGGGATGTCGAGGAGGTGGTTTTTGGGGTTGGCGATGGTTTCGCCGTAGAAGGCGCGGGTGGTGGGGCGGACGGCGGCGCGCCACTGGTCGAGGTCGTCGGGGTCGTCGACGAAGGTGACCTCGATGCCGAGGCGGGGCAGGGTGTAGTGCAGCAGGTTGTAGGTGCCGCCGTAGAGGTAGGGGCTGGCGACGAGGTGGTCGCCGGCGGCGGCGAGGTTGAGGATGGCGTAGGTCTCGGCGGCCTGGCCGGAGGCGAGGAGCAGGGCGGCGACGCCGCCCTCGAGGGCGGCGATGCGTTGTTCGACCGCGTCCTGGGTGGGGTTCATGATGCGGGTGTAGATGTTGCCGGGTTCGGTCAGGCCGAACAGGGCGGCGGCGTGGTCGGTGTTGTCGAAGGTGTAGCTGGTGGTCTGGTAGATCGGCAGGGCGCGGGCGCGGGTGTCGCCGCCGGCGGGCTGTCCTGCGTGGATCTGCTTGGTCTCGAAGCTCCAGGAGGCTGCGGGATCGATGGGGGTTTCGCTCATGGGGTTGCTGCTCCGTTGTTCGGTCGACGATCGTCTCGGGGTGACGTGACGGTTCCCGCCCGGGACGAGACACGGGGACGCCACGTCGATGCACACTCGGGATGCCCGGTACGGGCGAGGATCGGGTGCGGCCGGTCAGACGGCCGGACACCCGCACATACACATGCGCACGGCGTGGCAGCGGGCGGAGGGCCCCGGCATTGCCTGAATTCGTGTCCGGCTCACGCGCCCGACACTATCTGCTCCGCGGGACGCCGACCAGCGCTCGCCGGAATTCACGCGATCTCGACCACGGTTCGCACCGGGGTCGGGTTGCGCGTCAGATCGAGGACGGGGCAGTGGGCGTCCACCGCTTCCTGCAGTTCGAGGTAGCGTTCGCGCGGCTCCGGTCCCGACAGCGTAACGGCGACCCGCACCTCCCCGAATCCGGGGCGGACGTCGCCGAAGCCGAAGAACCCGCGCACGTCCAGATCGCCTTCGGCGCGCGCCGAGATGTCGTCGACGCGGATCCCGAGCTGCTCTGCCCAGACGCGGTAGGTCACCACCTGGCAGGACAGCAGCGAGGCGAGGTAGTACTCGACGGGGTTCGGCGCGGTGTTCTCCCCGCCGAGAGCCGGCGGTTCGTCGACCTCGACGCTGAACCTGCCGAGGGCGACGGTGCTGGCGACGGCGTCGTGCCCGTGCGCTTCGGCGCGGAAGACGGCGTGAGCCCGGGTGGGGTCGCCGGCGATCGCCTCACGATTCGTGTCGACGACGGCGCGCAGGTGGGTGGACGGAGCAGTGGTCATGAATGTGCTTCCTCGACAGTCGGTTCGGGGGAGAGGCGGGCCTACGGGCACGGACACGTGGACGTCGCCGTGCGGGCGAAGTCGATGTGGCGGCGACGGGTCAGCAGGAGCACGGCGCAGACCGTAACCAATTCCCGACCGGAAAGCTAGGGATAGGTGCGTGTGTTCCGCGGCTCAGTGGGTGCACCCGGCGGACGTGAGTTCGGCCAGCCGGGCGATCACGTCCTGGGCGGTGCCGCCGGCGGCGAACACCCGTCGCTGCCGGACAGCCCCGTTTCCGCACGCCAGCACGGTGTGCAGGCCCTCGCGGGCGTGCTGGTAGCTGCCGAGATCCTCGAGGGCCGGCCGGACGTGCTCGATCATCGCCCGGAGCAGGTGGGCAGCCGGGCGGCGGGCGGTCGAGGGCAGGTCGATGCCGTCGCCGGGCAGGCCGTCGCGCGCCGCGCGCCAGTACGCGGCCCGCAGTACTTCGGAGGAGAAGGCCACGGCGGTGCGGCCCGCTTCGAGATCGCGCAGAGCCGTGAGCACCAGAGCGCGAACGAGGACGGCGACGAGGACCGTCTCGGCGACGGTCACGGGGACGTCGCACACCCGCACCTCGACGGTGGGGAAATTGGTCGACGGACGGACGTCCCAGTAGACCATCGCCTTGTCGAGGATGCTGCCGCACTCCAGCATGGCCGCGACGGTGTTGTCGTACTCCGCCACCGACGAGAAGTACGGTGGCGGACCGGCGCTCGGCCAGCGCGACCACAGGATCGAGCGCCAGCTCGCGTACCCGGTGTCGACTCCCCGGTGGATCGGGGAGTTCGCCGACAACGACAGCAAGGTGGGCAGCCACGGCCGGAGGTGATTGCTCACCTGCACGGCGGTCGCCCGGTCCGGCACGGCCACGTGCACGTGACAGCCGCAGATGCCCTGTTCGCGGGCCAGCATGCCGAAGTGCCGTTCCATCCGCAGGTACCGCGGCTTCTCCGTGACCGGAAGCTCCCGGGACCCGACGACCGGGACACCCACCGCCACCAGCCGGGAACCGCAACGGCGGGCGGCCTCGGCGACGAGGGATCGCCGGGTGGACAGGTCGGTGTACAGCTCGTGGGCGTCGTGGCAGACCCCTGACGCCGTTTCGACCTGGCACCGGTCCAGTTCGTACTGCAGTTCCACCCCGAGGGCGCGGGCCTGCTCGACGACGTCGGAGTTGTTGACGGCGGGTTCTCCGGTTTCCGCGTCGACGAGGAGGAATTCCTCTTCGACCCCCACCGTGGGGAGGTCGGACGATGTGGCCATGGTGCCCCCGGCGGGAGTCGCGGTTCGTACCTGAATTCTGCGCCGCCGCCGACGGCGGCGCAGCACTTGTCCGGATACGCGTTCCCGGAGCGGGTGCGCCGGCGACGGGATTCCGTCGAGGAGGCCCGGCGGACGGCCCGGCCGAGTAGGGTCGTTTCCCGAACCGGGGAGGCGTGGTGAACGAATCGGCATCGGTTCCGGGCGAGGCGTGGCCGCGATTGCGCACGGCCGACTGGGCCGCGACTCGGGACACCCTGCACATGTGGTTGCAGATCGTCGGCAAGATCCGGCTGGCTCACGCGCCGATGGTCAACCACTGGTGGCAGGCGACGCTGTACGTCACGCCTCGCGGGCTGGGGACCTCGTCGATTCCTTACCGGCACAACGTATTCGACATCGAGTTCGACCTCTGCGAGCACATCCTGCGCATCCGCTCGAGCGACGGTGGCAGCGGCTGCGTCCCGCTCGCTGCGCAGTCGGTGGCGGATTTTCACGGACGCGTTCTCGGCACCCTGGACGAGTTGGGCATCGCCACCCGGATCCAGGGCACCCCGAACGAGGTGGATCCGGCGATTCCGTTTGTGCAGGACCACGAGCACAACACGTACGACCCCGACGCGGCCCACCTCTTCTGGCGGCAACTGCTCGAGGCCGATCGCGTCCTGCACGAGTTCCGAGGGGACTTCCTCGGCAAGGTCAGTCCGGTGCACTTCTTCTGGGGCGCGATGGATCTCGCCTGCACGCGCTTCTCCGGGCGCACCGCGCCACCGCACCCCGGAGGCATCCCCAACTGCGCCGACTGGGTGATGACCGAGGCCTATTCGCACGAGCTCAGCAGCTGCGGATTCTGGCCCGGGGGCGCGGACGAAGGCGCCTTCTATTCCTACGCCTATCCGGCGCCGGAGGGTTTCGCCGAGTATCCGGTGCACCCGGACGCCGCGTACTACTCCACCGAACTGGGCGAGTTCCTGCTGCCGTACGAGGCGGTGCGGACCGCGGCCGACCCCGACGCGGAACTACTGCGGTTCCTGCGCAGCACCTACGAGGCGGCCGCCGATCTCGGCCGCTGGGAGCGAGCCGATCTCGAGCGGCCGACCGGATGAGGGTGCGTGCCGGCGACCCCGACCGGACGGGTCGCGCGAGACCCCACGACCTCGCGCGACCCCGCCGGTGACGGCTCAGAGCAGGTGGACCTTCTTGTAGAGAATCTTCGACGGCCCACCGATCAGGCCGACGCTGTCGAGGAACGTCATGAGCTTGGCGCCGGACTTGCGCACGCGGTCGTGGTAGTGGGTGTTGTTCGCGGCCTCGGCGAGTGCGCGGTCTCGGTCGAGTCCCGCGTTGTTGTACACGTCGGGATGGATCATGCTCTTGACCACGAAGTACACGGTCACCGCGGTGTTGATCCGCTCGAACTGCAGGCGGGCGCGGCTCGCCCCGGCCAGCCGGCGCGCGACCTCCTCGCGGGCGAACCGGATGTGCCGGGCCTCTTCGAGGACGTGGATCTTGCTGACCGTGCGGGTGACCGGCTGGACGCGTTCGTCGCGCATGAAGTCGCGCTGCATCATGTCCAGGATCTCCTCCGCGGCCATGACGCTCGCGTAGGCGTTGGCACCCCGGAAGAACCCGCCCCACACCCGGCCGAGGCGGTGGATGTAGCGGGCCGGGCCGTAGTCCGGCATGCCGAGGCGTTCCCCGGCCCGGCCGAACATGACGGAGTGGCGGCACTCGTCGGCGACCTCGGTGAGGGCGAACTGCACGTGGCGGGAGTGCTTGTCACGGTTGTAGACGTCGCGCAGCAGCATCTGCATGAGCAGGATCTCGAACCACAGGCCCACGCTCGAGACGCTCGCGGCCTCGTGCTTGGTCAGTTCGATGCGCTGTTCCTCGGTCATCTCGTCCCACAGTGCCGTGCCGTACAGCGTGCTCCACTCGGGGGTCATGCCGTACTTGTCGGTGGGGACGGGGGCGTCCCAGTCGACCTCCACCGTCGGGTCGTAGGACTTGCGGGCCGACGAGGCGAGCAGGCGCTGCGCGGTCTCCTCGCGCTCGGACAGCGGGACGCCGGGGACGAAGCCCTTGCTCTCGGCTTCCGACGGGCGGGTGAGCGATGCGGTCATGTCTCCACCTTTTAGTGTGACGACTGGTAACTGTTAATCCGAGGTTACCTCGACAGCCGTCGGTGCACAACGGGTGCGTGCGGATCGGGGCCGTGAGGGCCCGTGCGCGTCCGGCCCGGCAGTGCGTCGACGACACACCGCCGTGAATCGGGGCGCTGCTCAGTCCTGGGCCGGCCGCAGCACCGAGGGGCGCAGCCGATGGAAGTCCTTCACCCGCAGCGCCCGCAGGGGACGCAGCCGGAAACGGTCGTCGCCTTCGAGCACGTCGGCGAGGGTCGAATCGACCAGCACCGTCCCCGGTCGTGCGGCACCGGTCAGTCGCGCGGCGATATTGACCGCCGAGCCGAACATGTCCCCGAACCGGGCCAGGACCGGCCCTTGCGCCATGCCCACCCGCAGATCCGGGGCGTCGGGTCGCGAAGTCGACGACTCCTGCAGCGCGAGCGCGATCCGCGCCGCGTCCGCCGGATCCTCGGCGGCGAACATCACCTCGTCGCCCACGGTCTTGATCACCCAGCCGCCGCCCTGGGTCACGATGCCCGTCGCGGTCGACTCGAAGTCCTCGAGCAGATCGTTGAGCTCGTCGGCGTCGATCCGACGGGTCAGGCGGGTGTACCCCACCATGTCGGCGAAGCCGACCACCAGGACCCGGCCGGCGGACTCGCCCCCGGCCCGCACCACGTTGCGCCCGGTCGTGGCCACCAGGTGCCGGCGCCACACGTACAGCTGCAGGTTCTCGGTGAGCGGCAGCACCCGTTGCAGCAGGCCGTCGACGAACGACCGGATCTCCTCCTCGGACGGGGTGGCTCCGGTGTACTCGGTCTCGAGCCGGTCCAGGATGTGGGTGTTCATCAACGTCACCTCCCACTCGGCCAGTCGCGACATGGACTGCCCCAGCGACCGCGCGGCCGCGAGCTCCAGGTCGGGGTGCAGGGCGCCGCTGCTCACGATCGCGTCGATGTTGCGCAGAGCCGCGACGTCACCGTCCGTGAACGTCCGCGCGTCCGGGTCCGGGTCCACGGTGAATCCCAGCGCCTGCCAGAGCCGTTGGGCGCGTTCGAAGTCCACGCCGGCCAGGGCGGCGCTCTCCTCCTGGGTGTAGCGGCGTTCGCCGCCGAGCAGGGTTCGTTCGAGTTCGGCCTGCACGGCCTGCAGGAGCTCGGTCCCGAGCTCCGGTTGCTCCGACGCGCTCACGTCGCTCCTTCCCGGCCGCCGAAGGTGACCGGCCGACCCAGCATCGCCCACCACAGTTCGGGTGCGCAACGAATTCGCGAGAGTGTCGCACCTGTGTGCGACAGTGATCGCGCCTCCTGCACCCCCAGCACGAAAGGACGCGCATGCCGCCCCGCAGACGAGCCGGCGCCACCGGCCCGGATCACCTCACCGACGAGCAGCTCGCCGAGCTGACCTCCGCCGTCGCGGACGGTCGCCGTGCCACCGTCTATCTCATCGAGGGCATCCCGAGCCTGGGCATCGCGCCGGGCGCGTCGGCCCGGGCTGTGTCGGTGGCGGGCCGCACCGTCACCGTCCGGCCCAAGGGCGTCGACGACGAACTGCCCTTCGAGGCCGAGGAGTTGCGCCTGACGAAGGAGCCGGCCCGCAAGGCCGCGGATCGATCCACCCCGCGCCCCACCGCCCCGCGCCCCACCGCCGCGCGCCCCACCGCCCCGCGCACCCCCGCGCCGCAGCCGGCGGCATCGGGGGCCGCCCGCGGTCCCGCCCCGACGAGCTCGTCCCCGGCGTCCCCGCCCGCCACGAAGGAGACCACCGCCGTGCCGCCCACCGCACCCGAACCGCAGACCGGCGCGACCCCGAAGCCCAAGGCCGCGCCGCGCCGGGCCAAGAAGCAGCCCGGAGTGACCGTCACCATCACGATCGATCCCGAGCAGGAGTGGACGGTCGGTGTCGCGCAGGGCACCAGACGTCTGAGCAAGGCCAATCCCGTCAGCCCCGACGCCGTCGAGCGCGCCGTGCTCGAACTCGGCGACGAGGCGGCCCTCGAAGCGGTCCGGTCGGTGATCGACGCGGCGCGTCAGGCGGCGGAGGAACGCGTCGCGCAGCTCAGCCGTGAACTCGAGGAGGCCAGAAAGGCGTTGGAGAGCCTGGGGTCGGGTTCGACCGGGTAGGCTGACCCGCTGATGCGGCCGGAACCGGCCGGGCGGGAGGGCTCATGTTCAAGCGCGTTGCGATGGCGATCGTCGCAGGTGTTGCACTGCTGGCAGGTGGGACGGGCGTCGCGGTCGCGGCGCCGCCGGTTCCGCTCGGGGGCGGGTCGGGCATCACGCTCGGCAACGGTTCCGAGGATCTGTTCGACTGCACGCTCGCCACGATCGGCAACGACCGGGCCGGCCGGCTCGTCGGCTTCACCGCCGGACACTGCGGCGGACCCGGGACGACCGTGAAGTCCGAGATGGACCTCGGCGCCGGCGTCCTCGGCCGGATCGTCGGGACCAACGAGGTGCTCGACTACTCGGTCATCGAGTTCGACCGCGGCCGAGTCGCACCGGTGAATCGGGTCGGCAACGTCACCATCACCGACGTCGGCACCCCCGTGGGGTTCCCCAACGTGGCGTGCAAGGAGGGCCGCACCACCGGCAACACCTGCGGTGTCGTCTGGGGCGACGTGTTCAACTCCCAAGAGACCTGGACGCAGGTGTGCGTCGTCGAGGGCGACTCCGGTGCCCCGCTGGTCGTCGGCACGACCCTCGTCGCCATGGTCAACGCGTACCTGCTCACCCCGTGCATCGGCCCGGAGGTGGGCACCAACTTCGTCACGATCCTCGGCGACGTCGACGCCCGCGGCGGCGTCGGTGCGGGGTACCGCCCCATCTGACGTACCGGCGCGGGCTCGTCGGCTACGGGACCGACAGCGGTAGCGGCCGGCCGACGAGGCTCCGTCTCGGGGCCGGCAGGGCCGCGGCGATCTGCTGGATCTGCGAGACGGAATGGGCGTGCGGCGTCGCCACCACGGCCGGGACGCCACTGTCTCCCGCCGCGCGTAGCTCGATGTCGAGAGGCACCTGCCCGAGGAGCGGTGCCGCGATGGCCCGGGCCAGGCGCTCGCCGCCTCCGGTACCGAACAGCGGTGTGCTCGCCTGGCAGGACGAGCACACCAGGGCCGACATGTTCTCCACGACGCCGGCAACCGGCATCCGCAGGTCACGCGCCATGCGGCCCACCCGCTGGGCGACGGTCTGGGCCGCCGGTTGCGGCGTGGTGACGGCGAGGAGCGCCGCATCCGGCACGAGTTCGAGCAGCGAGAGGGTGACGTCTCCGGTGCCCGGGGGCAGGTCGACGAGCAGGACGTCGAGCTCACCCCAGTACACGTCGCGCAGGAACTGTTCGATCGCCTTGTGCAGCATGGGGCCGCGCCAGACCACCGGCTCGTCGTCGCGGACGAAGAACCCGACCGACATGAGAGCGACGCCGAAGGCTTCGACCGGCAGCATCGTTCCGTGCAAGGCGACCGGTGCGCGGCGCACTCCGAACAGATGCGGAACGGAGTAACCCCAGACGTCGGCGTCGAGAACGCCGACCCGCTTGCCCTGCTGGGCCAGCGCCACCGCGAGGTTGGCCGTGAGCGTCGACTTGCCGACACCACCCTTGCCGGAGGCCACGGCGTACACCCGGGTCGGCGAATCCGGACCGAAGGGGGGAGCGTCCGTGGGTTTCGCGCCGCGCAAGCGGGCGGCGAGTTGCCTCCGCTCGGTTTCGTTCATCGTCGCGAAGTCGACCTCGACGCCGGTCACGCCGGCGACTGCCCCGGCGGCCGCGGCGACGTCGGCGGAGAGGGTGGCCCGCATCGGACACGAGGCGGTGGTGAGCCGGACGGTCACCCGGACGAGTCCGGAGCGATCGATCTGCACCTCGCCGAGCATGCCGGCCTGCTCGAGCGGCAGATGCAACTCGGGATCCTCGACCCGGGCCACCGCGGCCCGCACCGCCGCCGCGGAGACTGCCGGGCCGGACGTCCTCCGCGACAGCAGACTCATGCTCGCTCCTCCGCCCCGGGCGCGCGGAAGGCACGCCGACGGGGTTTGACCGGCCGCATCAGGAACTCCGGGCGGCGCAGCCCGGACCGGCTGGGCCCGGGCCGGGTGCACTCCATCCAGGTGCGGTAGACCTCCCGGGACCGCCGGGTGTCCACCACCACGTCGCCGTACCGGTCGTCGGTGCGGGCCTTCTCCACGCGCACCTTCTGGTGCCAGCAGTGCATGCCCGACAGGGGGTCGGGGTGCACGGCGAAGGCGAGGTTCTGATGCACGCCGGGATCGTCCCAGTAGATCCGCTCGCTGTCGGGATCGTCGCTGCGGAACGGCTGTACCCCCTGCTTGTAGCGCAGCCGCCACACCCCGTTTCCGTCGTTGTCGAGATCGACGAGGCCCATGGCCCACCGGGAGCCGGCGTTCTCGGACGTGCGCCAGCGGCCCATGTGGTGCGAGAGCGCGAGGACGCCGGGGCGGATCGCCTCGGTGGCCCACACCCGGGCCACGAAGTACCCGATCTCGGTGTTGATCCGGACCAGATCGCCCGTGCCGACGCCGAAGCGCGCGGCGTCCGCGGGATTCGTCCACAGTGGATGCGTGTTGCTGATCTCGTTGAGGTACTTCGCGTTCCCGGAGCGAGTGTGGACCAGGGTCGGCAACCGGAAGGTCGGTACGAGCACGATCTCGTTGTTCGCCGGGTCGATCGAGCGGTGCCCGACGTGGGACTCGATGTAGCCCGGGGTGGCGTACTCCTCCCACCCGAAATCGACCATGGTCTCGCTGAACAGCTCGAGTTTGCGCGACGGGGTGAGCCACCCCGCGGTCCTGCTGCCGTCCTCGTGGACGACGCCGACCGCACCCGCCTCGCCGACGAGAGGTGGGGTCGAGTCCAGGGTCACGGCTTTGCGCAGGACCCCGTGCTCGTCCGGGTCCGCCCCCTCGGTCTCGGCGGCCGTCAGCGGCCGCTCGTCGAGTCGGTAGGTGTCCTTGGCGACCTCGAAGACGCCGTATCTGCGCATGTACTCCAGCGGGGTGAGCCCTCGGTCGGCTGCGGCCTTCGGCAGACCCGGCACGCTGTTCTCGAACACCCACCGGTAGTACTCGTCGACGGTGACCTTCTCCCCGGGCCGGTAGGGGGATTCGAAGAACTTGCGGATCCCGAGGCTGCCGTCGGGGTCGATGCGCCAGGACAGCTCGAACCAGAACTCGTTCTCCTCCCACACCTCTCCCGGATTGGACTCGCGGGAGTCGGACACGCTCCGGCCCATGCGCTCGAGCGCCACCCGGGTGACGGGCTGACGGAACCCGAGCCACTTGCCGGCGTACTGCTCGTAGGACTGGGTGTCGTGCCGCTCGGTGCTGTGGCCCATGGGCAGGACGTAGTCGGCGAAGGTGGCCGTCTCGGACCACGTGGGGGTCAGCGCGACGTGGCAGCCCACGAGCGATTCGTCGGTCAGAGCCTCCAGCCAGCTGAAGCCGTCGGGGTTGGTCCACACCGGGTTGTAGACGCGCGAGAAGTACATCGACAGCGTGCCGCGGCCGTCCCGGAGCAGATGCGGCAGCAGGATCGACATCTCGTTGGTCGACAGGGGGAACTCGGCGGGCCAGAGCAGCTCGTTCCAGGACTCGTGTCCCTGCGGCACGTTCGGGCCGTGCGCGATGATCTTGTCCCAGCCGTTGGGGCTGGTGCCCCCCTTGGTGCCGACGCTGCCGGTGAGCACGTTGAGGAAGAACAGGGCCCGCGAGACCTGCCACCCGCCGAGGTTGCCGGCGGTCGCCGCCCGCCAGACGTGCGCCGACAGGGCCGAACCGGCGGTGGCGACGATCCGGGCGAGCTCGGCGATCTGCGCCTCGGGAACCTGCGCTTCCTGTGCGGCGTAGGCGAAGGTGTACCCGGAGTAGTCCTCGGTCAGTGCGCCGACGAACGCGTCGAAGTCGTCGGCGGGCAGTTCGGGGTGGCGGTGCTTCATGTAGGTGGACCAGTTCACCCAGCGACGCAGGAAGGCCCGGTCGATGCGGTCGGTGCGCAGCAGATGCGATGCGACGGACAGCAGGATCGCGGCCTCGCTGCCGGGCCACGGGGCGATCCACAGGTCGGCGTGCGACGCGGTGTTCGACAACCGCGGATCCAGGACGACGACCTTGGCGCCGCCCTGGATCTTGCCCTCCATGATCCGCTGCGCGTGCGGGTTGAAGTAGTGCCCGGTCTCGAGGTGGCTCGAGATCAGCAGGATGACCCTGGCGTTCGCGTAGTCCGGGGAGGGCCGGTCGTAGCCGCCCCACAGGGAGTAGCCCAGCCGGGCGCCGGCGGAGCAGATGTTGGTGTGGCTGTTGTGCCCGTCCACGCCCCACGCCAGCAGGAACCGCTCGGCGAAGCCGTCCTCGCCGGGCCGGCCCACGTGGTAGACGACCTCGTCCCGGCGGTCCTCCACGATGGCGGCCCGGATCCGGGCGGCGATGTCGTCGAGGGCCTCGTCCCAGCCGATGCGCTCCCACTGCCCACTGCCGCGGGCACCGACGCGCTTGAGCGGGTGCAGGATGCGCTCGGGGTCGTTGATCTGGTTGATCGTCGCGGGACCTTTGGCGCAGTTGCGCCCGCGTGAGCCCGGATGGGCCGGGTTCCCTTCGAGCCGCTTGATGGACAGATCGGACTTGTCGACGTACGCGAGCAGACCGCATGCCGATTCGCAGTTGAAGCAGGTGGTGGGCACCAGCATGTACTCGTGCGGAACCTTACGAGGGTGGGCCTTGGCGTCGTATTCGACGTGATGGTCCCAGTTCTCGACCGGAGGAAAGTTCCGCAGCCGCTCGTGCGTGCGCTGACCGGGCAGCACCGGCTCGGCCGCGATGTGTTCCGGCTCGGCCGCGATGCGCTCCGTCTCGGCAGTCATGGCAGTTCCCTTCGGATGGATGGGCGGGTGCCCGGTGGGCCCCTCACGACAGCGGCGGATCCTGACCCGCCCGGACGAACACCGTCTCGTAGGCCAGCAGCGCGACCTGCGTCAGCAGACCGGCGGCAATCAGGAGGACGGCACCGGCGGAGCCGTTCCACGACGGGGCGGCCAGCGCGGCCGCCACCACTGCCGGGGCGATCGCCCCCAGCCGGAACAGCCGGGCGTAGCGGCCTCGGGTGACGATGTGCGCGGCGACGGTCGCCTGCCGGCTCGCATGCCTGCCGGAGTACTCGATGCCCAGCATCAGCAGATGCAGCACGGTCGAGATCACGAAGACGCGGACGAGGAAGGCGACCGCACCGTCGGTGAGACCCGCGAACGGCGCGAGGACGAGCAGTGCCCCGGTCCCGACCATGGCGGCCTGGACCAGCAGGTGCCAGAACAACAGCGGTGACTGCCACAGGTCGCGCCCCTCGGCCTGCCCGAAGAGGAACCCGGTGTAGCCGGCGACGAGCGCGCCGGAGGCGAGGGCGGCCCAGGCGAGTACCGTTGTCGCCCAGCTTGATTCGAGCAGGCTGGCGAGGACCCACAGGGCGGCGACACCGCCGAAGACGGCCAGCGCGTACGCGCCCCACACGAGCCACGAGGACCAGTTGGATTTGAGGAAGATGTTGAGAAAACGCTCGGGCCGCTTCAGGTCCCAGATCAACAGCACTCCGGTGAGCGCCGCGCCCGCCATGGCCACCACGGGGGCCGCGTAGTCGCCCAGCCACCCCAGGTCGATGCCGAGGAGGTGGGCCAGCCCTGCGACGGCGAGGGCGCCGGCTCCGACGGCCTTGGTCCACAGGTAGGTCGTCACGCGCCATCCCCACGGCCGCGGATGGGCCGTGTTCAGCGTGGTGCGCGCCTTGGTCGTGCGATCCCTGGGCAGGTCGGCGGCGGTCTCGCGGCGGTGCGCGTCCGGCTCCGCCCAGATGTAGGTGTCGGCGACCGGCGCGGCCAACGGATCGAGGACCGCCCGGTCGGCACCGAGATAGAAGACGTTCGGCCCGGTGTTCTGCTCCGGGGAACGCACGGTGGTCTGCTGCGTGCTGACCAGGGTGGCGATGCCGCTCGTCGGATCGTCGAGGTCACCGACCCAGATCGAGTGGGTGGGGCACACCACGACGCAGGCAGGCTCCATCTCGTTGTCGATACGATGCGCGCACATGTTGCACTTCGCCGCGGTGTGGGTGTCCTGATCGATGTAGATCGCGTCGTAGGGGCACGCCTGCATGCAGCTCTTGCACCCGATGCAGCGCTCGTTGTCGAAGTCGACGATCCCGTCGTCGCGCTTGAACAGCGCTCCGGTGGGGCAGATCTTCACGCACGGCGCATCGGTACAGTGGTTGCACCGCATCACACCGAAAGATCTTGTGGTGTTCGGAAACTCGCCGGAGTCGACGTACTTCACCCACGTACGGAACTGGCCGAGCGGCACCTCGTGTTCAGTCTTGCAGGCGACCGTGCAGGCGTGGCAGCCGATGCACGTGCGCTGGTCGATCGCGAAGCCGTAGCGCACCGAATCACTTCTTCCGGATGAGGTAGCGGTGGATGCCGTCTTCGCTGTTGTTGTCCAGCAGTTCGTTTCCCGTGTCGTTCGCCCACGAGGGGATGTCGCGTCTCGATCCGCCGTCGGTGGCCTCGACGAGCAGGATCTGCCCCGACTCGAGCTTCTTGATCGCGCGCGAGGCGAGCAGCACCGGCATCGGGCACTTCTGTCCCTTGGCGTCGACGACGACGTCGATCTGGTAGTCCACGGTCGGCTCCTGTGTCGGGAACGGATCAGATGAACAGGCTGATCTGGGACCTGCTCATGGCGGAGAGGGCGGTGGCTGCACCGACGGGCTCGCCGACGCCCTCGATGAGCTGGTCGTGGCGCACACCGAGCAGGTCCATGCTCATCTCGCACGGCCACAGGTTCACCCCCATTTCGGTGCACATCTCGACCAGCTCGGCGGGATGGGCCACATTCTTCTGGCGGGCAAGCTTTTTCATCATCCACGGGCCGGCGCCACCCAGGTGGAGCTTGGACAGTTTCATGTGCTGCATCCCGGGCCGGTTCATGCCGGCCAGCGCCTTGGTCATCGCGTCGGTCCCGGTGATCCGGACGTCGTCGCGCACCAGGGGGAACAGTCCCCAGAAGGTGAAGAAGATCGTGGTGGACATTCCGTAGGCGGCACCGGTGGAGCCCAGGATCAGCGCCGGCCACATCCTGTCCAGATCGCCGCTCCAGGCCACGATCGTCATGCTCTCGTCGTCGACGTCACGCTGCGGGTTGTCCGACATGCGCCGGCCCCTTTCGTGGTTGCCGGGGAGGCCTTGTCCGGCCTTCGCGCGGAGTGTTGCGATATGTGATCCAGGACACTACATTCGTGTATGCGCATACCGCAAGATGGTTCGGAAAGTCGCCCTCCCGGTGTGCGGACCACCCGCCCGTTTCGTCCCTGGGAGGACACGTGGCCGATACCGTCACCGCATCGGAGCTGTTTCTCGAGCTCCGGGCGGGCACCGTTCCCGAGATCCTCGACATCCGCAGCACCGAGGATTTCCGGGCCGGCAGGATCGAAGGACCCCGGCCCGTTCCCACTCGCCACGTCCCGGTCTATCGGGTGATGGAAGAGCTCGAGGAACAGGCCGCCGCCACGCGGTCGGGTGCCGTCGTCGTCTGCGGGCAGGGCAACGGCTCCGAACTGGTCGCCGAGGAATTCGAGACGCTGGGCCTGCGCACCCGTTCCCTCGAGGGCGGTACCGACGCGTGGAACCGGCTCCTCGTTCCCGTCGAGATCACCGGACTGCCCGGCGACGTGCGCATCTGGCAGTTCCAGCGCCCGGCGAAGGCCTGCCTGTCGTACCTCGTCGGCGTGCCCGGCGGCCGCGGCATCGTCGTCGACCCCGCCAGGTCGACCGAGGCATACCTGGAACTCGCTCGAAAGCAAGATGTTTCGATCGTGCACGTCGTGGACACCCACGTGCACGCGGACCACGTCAGTGGTGGCCCGGCGCTGGCGGCCCGGCTCGATGCGGAGTATCACCTGCCGCCGGAGGACGCCGGCGGCATCGTCCCGTTCCCCAACCGGCCGCTGAAGGAGGGCGACGAACTCGACCTGGGATCCGCCGCCGTCCGGGCCATGACCATGCACCTGCCGGGCCACACTCCCGGCACGACGGCACTGCTGATCAGCGAATCGGTCCTGCTCGTCGGCGACACCGTCTTCGTCCGGGGCCTCGGCCGGCCCGACCTGACCGGCCGGGCCGAGGAGCTGGCGCGGGATCTGTTCCGCAGCGTGCACGACAGGCTGCGGCCCCTCGACCCGCGAACGACGATCGCCCCGGCCCACTGGTCGAGCAACGAGGAGATCAACGCCGACGGACTGGTCGTCACCACGCTCGAAGAGATCTTCACCGCCACACTGCTGAACGAGCACGCCCTCGAGCGCTTCGTCGAGCAGATCGTGAACTCGCTGCCCGCCGCCCCGGACACCTACGAGACGATCCGCCGCGTGAACGCCGGACAACTCGCTCCCGCCGACGACGAGATCGACGTCCTCGACGTCGGCCGCAACCAATGCGCGGCCTCGACCTCCCTGAAGGCCGCCCACTGAGCGGCACGGCCGCCGACGACACCATCACGCTCGCCGCGCTCGCGCCCCGGCCGCGATCCGGGACGCCGCTGCCCCCCGACCGGCACACCTATACTCGGCACCCGACGTTCGGAGGAGTGATGGAACAAGACATCGCGGCACAGTTGCAGGAACTCCACGCCCGAGTCTGCAAGGCCATCGCCGACCCCAAGCGACTGCTCATCATCAACGAACTCCGGGACGGTGAACTCAGCGTCGGTGACCTGTGCGAGGCGCTGGGCTTCAGCCAGTCCAACGCCAGCCAGCACCTGTCCGTTCTCCGCGAGCGCGGGATCGTGAACGCGCGACGTTCCGGCAACAACGTCTTCTACTCGCTGCGCGGCCGGAAGATCGTGCAGGCGGTGGACCTGCTCCGGGAATTCCTGGCCGAAGACCTGGCCGACCAGGCGAACCTGCGGGGCGCCCTCGACGGCCGGAAAGTCGACCTCGGCCTCGATCGGTAGGGCGCCGTCGCGCAGGCCGATTCTCCACCGTCCCGACGGATCCGCGAATCGGGTCAGCCGCAGACCGCCCCGCCCGACGCCGAACCGACCAGCTTCGTGTACTTGGCCAGCACCCCGCGCGTGTAGCGGGGAGGCAGCGGCTCCCACCCCTGCCGGCGGGACGCGAGTTCGTCCTCGTCGACCAGCACGTCCAGGGTGCCGTTCGCGACGTCGAGCCGGATCGGGTCGCCGTCGCGGACGAACGCGATCGGGCCGCCGTCCACGGCTTCCGGCGCCACGTGCCCGACGCACAGGCCCGTCGTGCCCCCGGAGAACCGGCCGTCGGTGAGCAGCAGCACGTCCTTGCCGAGCCCGGCGCCCTTGATCGCGCCGGTGATGGCGAGCATCTCCCGCATTCCCGGCCCACCCTTCGGGCCCTCGTACCGGATCACCACCACGTCGCCCGCCGTGATCGTGCCGTCCTCGAGGGCATCCATCGCCGCCCGCTCGCGCTCGAAGACCCGGGCGGTGCCCTCGAACACCGACTCGTCGAAACCGGCGGACTTCACCACCGCCCCGCCCGGGGCGAGACTGCCCTTCAGGATCGTGATGCCACCCGTGGGATGGATGGGCTCACCCAGGGCGCGCAGCACCTTGCCGTCCGGATCGGGCGGGGCGATCTCGGCCAGGTTCTCGGCGACGGTCCGCCCCGTGACGGTGAGGCAGTCCCCGTGCAGCAGACCCGCGTCGAGCAGCGCCTTCATGATCACCGGGACGCCACCGATGTGGTCGACGTCCTGCATCACGTGCCGGCCGAACGGCTTGACGTCGGCCAGATGCGGAACGCGAGCACCGATGCGGGAGAAATCGTCCAGCGTCAGCTCGACCCGCGCCTCGTGCGCGATCGCCAGCAGGTGCAGCACCGCGTTGGTCGACCCGCCGAACGCCATCACCACGGCGATCGCATTTTCGAACGCCTCCTTCGTGAGGATGTCGGAGGCCGTGATGCCGCGGCGCAGCAGGTTCACCACGGCCTGGCCGCTGCGGCGGGCATATCCGTCGCGGCGGCGGTCCGTCGCCGGCGGCGCCGCACTGCCCGGCAGCGACATACCGAGCGCCTCGGCTGCGCTGGCCATCGTGTTCGCCGTGTACATGCCGCCGCACGCGCCCTCGCCGGGGCAGATGGCCCGCTCGATCGCATCGACGTCCTCCCGGCTCATCAGCCCCCGGGCACACGCGCCGACCGCCTCGAAGGCGTCGATGATCGTCACGTCGCGTTCGGATCCGTCGGACAGCTTCGCGACGCCCGGCAGGATCGACCCCGCATACAGGAACACGGCCGCCAGGTCGAGACGCGCGGCGGCCATCAGCATCCCGGGCAGGGACTTGTCGCACCCGGCGAGCAGCACCGACCCGTCGAGCCGCTCCGCCTGCATGACGGTCTCCACGCTGTCGGCGATCACCTCGCGTGAGACCAGCGAGAAGTGCATCCCCTCGTGGCCCATCGAGATGCCGTCGGAGACGGAGATCGTGCCGAACTCGAGCGGGTAGCCGCCGGCGGCGTGCACGCCGTCCTTGACCGCCTGCGCCAGCCGGTCCAGCGACAGGTTGCACGGGGTGATCTCGTTCCACGACGAGGCCACCCCGATCTGCGGCTTGTCCCAGTCGTCGTCGCCCATGCCGACCGCACGGAGCATGCCGCGTGCGGCGGTCTTCTCGAGGCCGTCGGTGACGTCGCGGCTGCGGGGCTTGATGTCCGGCTCGGTCACACTGCTCGCCTCCGGCTCGGTCACACTGCTCG
>NZ_BCXE01000025.1 GCF_001894945.1 Rhodococcus ruber NBRC 15591 | reverse complement strand
CTCATCGCGTTCCTCCCGGCCGGGGGTCGCGCCCGGTCAGCGCCAGCAACCGGTCCTGCAGGGGCGCGTCGTCGGGCATCGGCACCGGCGGCGCGAACAGCCCGCTCGCACCCAGCATCTCGCGCTGTGGCTGCAGGTCCTCCCAGACGGCCGTCACCAGGTCGGGGTCGAGGGTCTCGTCGGCGCCGACGGCCCGCGCCAGATCCCAGGTGTGGATCGCGATGTCGCCCACCTGCTGTCGCAGATAGTCCCGCGCGGGGACCATCCCGTACGACAGGTGTACCTGTCTGTCCGGATCGGTGGACGCCCACGCGACGGACGCGTCGACCGCGTGCCGGTCCCACTCGGCCGACAGGTCGTCGCCGAGGGGGACGAGGTCGGCCTCCGCCTCGGCGATCGTCTTTCCGGCGAGGAGGGGCGGCACCCACCGTTGCTCGTCCACCACATGCCGGACCAGCGTGGCGACGTCCCATTCGGTGTCGGGGGTGGGGGCGGACCAGTCGGTGACCGCCGAGAGCCGGTTCTCGAAACCCTGCCGGGCGATGCGCTGCAATTCGAGCCAGTCGTACGACATGGATTCAGCGTAGGCGGGTGGTGGCGACGGCACCGGGTTTCCCGGACGTGCGCCGGATGCCGATGTTCGGAAGGATCGAGCAGGCGCGCCCGGCGCGCCTCCCGCTCGTCCGACATGCACTGGAGAATTCATGCCCGTCCCCACCGTCGCCCTCGCGCCCGGCCTGACCGTCAGTGCCCAGGGATACGGCGCGATGTCCGTCTCGCCCGCCTACGGCCCGGTCGACCTCGACGAGGCCCTCGCCACGCTGCATCACGCGGTCGATCTCGGCATCACGTTCGTCGACACCGCCGACGTCTACGGCGACGGCACCAGCGAGCGGGTCGTCGGGAAGCTGCTGAAGGATCGCGGCGACGAGGTGCAGGTGGCCACCAAATTCGGCCTGGTCGGCGCGCTGGGTACCGGCAACCGCGGTATCGACGGCCGCCCCGAATACGCGAAGCGGGCGATCGACGAGTCCCTGAGCCGGCTCGGGGTGGACAGCGTCGACCTGTACTACCTGCACCGCGTGGACCCGACCGTCCCGATCGAGGACACCGTCGGCGCCCTCGCCGAGCTGGTGCAGGCGGGCAAGATCCGGCACATCGGCCTGTCCGAGGCCACCGGCGACGAGTTGCGGCGCGCGCACGCCGTGCACCCGATCGCCGCGATCCAGTCCGAATGGAGCATCGTCTCCCGTGACGTCGAGAAGAACGTCGTGCCGACGGCCGCCGAGCTGGGCATCGGATTCGTGCCGTACTCGCCGGTCAGCCGGGGTCTGCTCACCGACGACTTCGACGCCGGACAGATCGGCGACCGGGATCTGCGCCGGCGTTTCCCCCGGTTCGACGCCGAGGCGCTGCCCGCCAACCTGCAGGTGCGCGCCGCGGTGCGCGCGGTCGCGGACGAGGCGGAGGCGACCGTCGCCCAGGTGGCGCTGGCGTGGCTCGACGCCAGGGCGCGGCAGTTCGGGTTGCCGTCGATCGCGATCCCGGGCAGCCGCTACGCCGCGCGCGTCACCGAGAACGCCGGGGCACTCGACGTGCGGCTCACCGACGAGCAGCTCGTCCGGCTCGACGCCCTCGCCGACACCGTCGTGGGCGGGCGGGCCGCGGACCCGACCTGGGTGTCGTGGGGCCGGGAGTGACTACCGGCGGGTAGACGCCTCGCCGCGTAGGGTCGTTTCATCATGAAACGGGTGTGGTGGGTGTGGGGCGTGGGTGTCTTCGCCTATGTCGTGGCCGTCATGCATCGCACGTCGTTCGGCGTGTCCGGTCTCGCCGCCACCGAACGTTTCGACATCACTCCGGCCGTGCTCTCCGGATTCGTGGTCCTGCAGATCGTGGTGTATGCGAGCATGCAGATCCCGGCCGGGGTGTTGCTCGACCGGTTCGGTTCGCGGGTGATGATCGCCTCGGGTGCGGCGATCATGGCGTCGGCGCAGCTGGTGCTGGCGTTCACCGAATCCCTGCCCGCCGCCTATGCGGCCCGAGTCTTCGTCGGCGCGGGCGACGCGCTCACGTTCATCTCGGTGCTCCGACTGGTGCCGGTGTGGTTCGACGTGCGACGGGTGCCGCTGGTCTCCCAGCTCACGGGCATCCTCGGGCAACTGGGGCAGGTGCTCTCGGCGCTGCCCTTCGTGCTGATCCTGAACGGATCGGGGTGGAGCGCGGCCTTCGCGAGCGCTGCCGCTCTGGGGGTGCTCGCGTGCGTGCTCGCCGTGGCCGTGGTGCGCGATGCACCGCCCGGCGTGGTCGTGCGGACCCAGGCTGCGGGGATGCGGCAGGTGCTCGGGCAGCTCGGGGTGGTGTGGCGCCGGCCGGGGACGCGGCTCGGGTTCTTCACCCACATGGGGACCCAGTTCTCCATCACCACGTTCGCGTTGTTGTGGGGCATGCCGTATCTCCAGTCGGCGCAGGGACTGTCCGCGGCCGCCGCCGGTTCGCTGCTCACCCTCTCCGTGGTGTCGGCGATCGCGGCCGGCCCGGTGCTCGGGATCCTCAGCGGCCGCTTCCCGCTGCACCGCTCGTGGCTGGTGCTGTCGATCATGGTGAGCAACGCGGTGATGTGGACGATCGTGCTGCTGCTGCCGGCGCCGGCCCCGATGTGGCTGCTCGTCCTGCTGATCGTGATCATCTCGGTCGGCGGGCCCGGGTCTATGATCGGATTCGACTATGCGCGGACATTCAACCCGAGCACCGCGCTCGGCACCGCCCAGGGCATGGTCAACATCGGCGGATTCCTGGCGTCCCTGCTGGTGATCCAGGCGATGGGGGTGATCCTGCAGCGTCTCGGTGGCTACACCTTCGAGGCGTTCCGGGTCGCCTGGCTGGCGCAGTATCCCGTGTGGATCGTGGCGATCGTCGGGGTGCTCGTCACCCGCGGCAAGGCTCGCCGCGAGGCGGGCGTATCGCCGCGGACGTTGCGGCAGGTGCTGCGCGACGGTCGTCGCGCAGGGCCGGCGAATCCGCAGACGCGCGTCGAGGAGGCTGGCGATGACGGGGATCGGACCCGAGCGGACTGACAGCCCCCGACGGGATCCGGCCGGTGTCGGCAGGTCCGGCGGATTCGCCCTGGAGGACTTGCGGACCAAGGTCGGAATCGTGCGGGACGAGTTCGTCGATCGTCACGGCTACGACCCCGTCGAACACGTCGAGTCGTGGACAGCCGCTGCCGCGCCGTCGTCCGGGCTCGCCGGAATCCGCATCACGTGCGGAGTGAACGCCGACGTGTACCGGCTGCGGGATCTGCTCGCCGTCCGGCGGGACGTGCGGGTGGTGGAGGCGCGGGACTACATCAGACGCGCGGGTCCCGACGGATACCGGGGTCTGTGCCTCGTCGTGGAGGTTCCGGTGGCACGGTCGGACGGCGTGCGCGCGGTGCGCGTCGAGGTGCAGATCCGCACCGGGATCATGGAATCGTGGGAGTTCGTGGCGACCCGGCTGCGCACCGGATTCGCCGATCACCTGCCGCCGGAGATGCTCGACGAGCTGGGCGCGGCAGCCGAGCGTGCCCGCGACCTCGACTCGCGGATCGGCGCCCTGCACCGGCGCATGGAGGACCGCATCGCCGGGTCGCAGCAGGAGGCGCCGCCGGCCTAGGCCCGGCCGTGCACTTGCGCGCGCAAAACCTTGTCGCGCGGGCATTTACGGGCGCATACAGCACCACCCCGCGCGGGGACGACGACGGCACGGACCCCCGCCGAGAACTCGACGGGGGTCCGCGGTGTGAGGCTCAGTTGTAGCTGTAGAAGCCCTGGCCGGTCTTGCGGCCGAGACGGCCGGCGTCGACCATGCGGCGCAGCAGCGCCGGCGGCGCGTAGTGCGGCTCGGCGAACTCGTCGTACAGCGACTGGGCGGCGTTGAGCGTGACGTCGAGGCCGACGGTGTCGATGAGGGTGAGCGGACCCATCGGGTAGCCGCAGCCGCCCTTCATCGCGGCGTCGATGTCTTCCTTCGTCGCATAGCCCGACTCGAGCATCCGCACGGCGGAGGTCAGGTACGGGATCAGCAGCGCGTTGACGATGAAGCCCGCGCGGTCGCCGGCGCGGACCGTCGTCTTGCCGAGGGTGTTCTTGACGTAGTCGAAGACGGCGTTCGCCGTCTCCTCCTCGGTGGTCAGCGCCGAGATGATCTCCACCAGCGGCATCACCGGCACCGGGTTGAAGAAGTGCACACCCACGACCTGACCCGGACGCGACGTCGCCTGGGCCATCTTGATCACCGGCAGCGACGAGGTGTTGGTCGCCAGGATGCCGGACGGCTTCACGACCGCGTCGAGCTTGGTGAAGATGTCGACCTTGAGCGACTCGATCTCGGGCGCCGCCTCGATGACGAGATCACGGTCGGCGAGATCGGTGACGTCGGTGGTGACGCGGACCCGCGCGACGGCGGCGTCGGCCTCCTCCTGCGTGATCTTGCCGCGGGCGACGCCCTTGCCGATCGAGCCGGCGACACGCTTGCGTGCCGCCTCGGCGAATTCCTCGCTGGTCTCGAGCACGATGACGTCGCTGCCGGCCTTGGCGCACACCTCGGCGATGCCGGCACCCATCGTGCCGCCACCGACCACGCCGATCAATTCCACTGCCACGGGGGATTCTCCTCGTTACGAAGGTTGGACCAGGGTGAACTTACTGCCGCGGGGTCAGCGCAGCAGCGCGCGGGACATGACGACCCGCTGGATCTGGTTGGTGCCCTCGTAGATCTGGGTGATCTTGGCGTCGCGCATCATGCGCTCGACCGGGAAGTCGGTGGTGTATCCGGCGCCGCCGAACAACTGCACGGCGTCGGTGGTGACCTCCATCGCGACGTCGGACGCGAAGCACTTGGCGGCGGAGGAGATGAAACCGAGGTTCGGCTCGCCGCGCTCGGCGCGTGCCGCCGAGGTGTACACCATCAGGCGTGCGGCCTCGACCTTCATGGCCATGTCGGCGAGCATGAACTGCACGCCCTGGAAGTCGGAGATCGGCTTGCCGAACTGCTTGCGGTCCTTGGTGTAGGCGATCGCGGCGTCGAGCGCGCCCTGGGCCAGGCCCACGGCCTGCGCACCGATGGTGGGCCGGGTGTGGTCCAGCGTGGCGAGGGCGGTCTTGAAGCCGGTGCCGGGCTCGCCGATGATGCGGTCGCCGGGGATGCGGCAGTTCTCGAAGTACAGCTCGGCGGTCGGGGAGCCCTTGATGCCGAGCTTCTTCTCCTTGGGACCGACCACGAAGCCCTCGTCGTCCTTGTGGACCATGAAGGCGGAGATGCCGTTGGCGCCCTTGTCGGGGTCGGTCACGGCCATGACGGTGTACCAGCTGGACTTGCCGCCGTTGGTGATCCAGCACTTCGAGCCGTTGAGGATCCAGTCGTCGCCGTCGGCCTTGGCGCGGGTACGCATACCCGCGGCGTCCGAGCCGGCCTCCCGCTCGGACAGCGCGTACGACGCCATCTCGCCCTTGACCAGGTCGGGCAGGACCTTCTGCTTGAGTTCCTCGGAGCCGGACAGGATCAGGCCCATGGTGCCGAGCTTGTTCACGGCCGGGATCAGCGAGGACGAACCGCAGACGCGCGCGACCTCCTCGATGACGATGCAGGTGGCGACGGAGTCGGCGCCGTCGCCGCCGTACTCCGTGGGGACGTGGATCGCGTTCAGGCCGGACTTGTTGAGGGCGTCGAGCGCCTCCTGCGGGAAGCGGGAGTTCTCGTCGACGTCCTTGGCGAAGGGCGCGATCTCCTTCTCGGCCAGCGCGCGGATCGCGGCGCGAAGCTCGTCGTGCTCCTCGTTCAGCTTGAACAGACCGAACTCCGGGTTGAAGGCCATGACGGCGGACTCCTATCGGCACGCAGTGCCAGTATCTGAGTTGGTGTCGCCTTCACCCTAGCGGACGTAGGGCGCGCGACGTCATGAAATTGCATCAAGTGAAGCACGGCACTCAGTGCCAAGTCAATGGCTGTGCTGGTCGGTTGTCCCCCGCGACGTCAGTCCGGTGTCCCCTCGAGCTGCGCCTGCACCCGACGGGCGACCTCCGCAGGCGGGGTACCCGGCGGATAGGTCACGACCGTGATCGCCCGCTCGCCGGTGGCGTGCGCGGCATCGGGGGCCCCGCCCTGTCCCGGTGCGACACCGAACGACCGTCGCACCTCGAGCAGCGCGCGGCGCAGTTCCTCCGCCGTCGCGGACTCGTCGCCGCGGATCATCGCGCGCAGCAGGAAGTTGTGCGTCGCGGTCATCGCGGCCGCGAAGCTGACGATCCGCACCCCCGACTCCGACGGCACGGCGGAACGCAGGTAGTCGGTGAACAGCCGCTCGTAGCGGTACGTCGTGACCAGCTCCCGCTCACGCAGCGCGGGCACCCGCTGCACCACCCGGTACCGCCACACCGCAAGCTCCCGCTTGTCCCGGAAGTGCCCGAACACCAGCTCCGCGGCCTCGGCGGTGGCCGCCCACGGATCCGCGAAATGCCCCGACAGGTACCGCGCGACCTGCTCGAGCAGCGACTCGTGATCGGCGAAGATCACGTCCTCCTTCGAGCGGAACTGCCGGAAGAAGGTCCGGCGCGAGACCCCCGCGGCCGACGCGATCTGCTCGACGGTGGTCGACTCGTAGCCGTACTCGGAGAACAGGCGGATCGCCTGCGTCACCACGTGCACCCGGAACTGGGCGGGATCGGGGCCGGTCGCGTCGATGCGGCGGGTGGAGTCGGGACCGAGTGCCATGGTTGTCAGTATCCAATCCGCCGCATCGAAGTCGAAACGGCCGCGCCGCCGATCCTTGCGCCGCGGCCGGCCTCAGGCCTGTGGCGAGTGCGCGGCACGCAGCTCGAACTTGAGGATCTTGCCGGTCGGCGTGCGCGGCAGGTCCAGCGGGAACACGATCTCCCGCGGCACCTTGTACCCGGCGAGCAACGTGCGGGTGTAGGAGATGAGTTCCTCGGCCGTGACGGTCTCGTCCTTCTTCAGGATCACGAACGCCTTGGGCCGCTCGCCCCACTTCTCGTCGGGCACGCCCACCACCGCGACGTCCAGCACGGCCGGGTGGCTCACGATGGCCTGCTCGACCTCCACGGTGGAGATGTTCTCGCCCCCGGAGATGATGATGTCCTTCGCGCGGTCCTTGAGCTGGATGTAGCCGTCCGGGTACATCACGCCCAGGTCGCCGGTGTGGAACCAGCCGCCCTCGAACGCCTTCGCCGTGGCTTCCGGATCCTTGAAGTAGCCCGCCATGACGTTGTTGCCGCGCAGCACGATCTCGCCCATCGTCTGCCCGTCGGCGGGCACGTCGTTCATGTTCGCGTCGACGACGCGCGCGTTCTCCGCCTGCAGCATGCCCACGCCCTGACGCGACAGCAGCGCCGCGCGTTCCTCGGCGGGCTTGTCGTCCCACGAGTCCTGGTACTCGCAGATCGTGTACGGCCCGTAGACCTCGGTCAGGCCGTACACGTGCACCACGGTGACGCCGATCTTCTCGAGCTGGGCGATCACCGTCGGCGACGGCGGCGCACCCGCCGTGGTGATCCGCAGCGGCCGGTCCAGCCGGTGGGCCTGCGGGGCTTCGGCGATGGTCGAGCACACCGCCGGAGCGCCGCACAGGTTGGTGACCCCGAGGTTGTCGACGGCGTCCCAGATCGCGTCGGCCCGCACGGCCCGCAGGCAGATGTGCGTACCGCCGGCCGCGGTGACGGCCCACGGCGTGCACCACCCGTTGCAGTGGAACATCGGCAGGGTCCACAGGTACTGCGTCTTCCCGTCGAACCCGTTGTGGAACGTCTCGCCGAAGGAATTGAGATACGCGCCGCGGTGCGTGTACATCACGCCCTTCGGCTTGCCGGTGGTGCCCGAGGTGTAGTTCAGGGTGATGACCTGTTCCTCGTCGTCGACGCCCCAGTGCAACGGGGTGTCGTCGAGCCCGTCGGCGGCAGCGAGGAACTCGTCGTACCGGGCGGTGACGATCCCGGCCGGAACGTCCGGGTACGGAACCGTCGAATCCGGCACCTCCACGACTTCGGTCAGCGACGGCACGCTGTCCGCGAGACCCGCGACCGATCCGACGAACTCCGAGTCGACGAACAGCAGCGACGCCTCGGCGTGACCGAGGATGTACTCGAGCTCGGGTCCGGCGAGCCGTGAGTTCAGCGCGATGAGCACCCCGCCGGCGAGGGGCACCGCGAAGTGCGCGATGAGCAGTTCCGGCACGTTCGGCGCCAGGAACGCCACCCGGTCGCCGGGCTGGATGCGGCTGCGCAGAACCCGTGCGAAGCGCTGTGCCTCGTCGGCGAACTGCGCGTACGTGTAGCGGCGGTCCCCGTGGATGATCGCGGTGCGATCCGGGAACACGGACGACGATCGCTCGAGGAACCGCAGCGGGCTGAGCGGGGTGTGGTTCGCCGTTCGGGCGGCGGTGCTGGACGTGAGGGTGGACGACGGGGTGGACACGGATACCTCCGGAACTTCGGCACTCGGTCGGTGTACGCCATTGTGATCGCTGCAACACCGGAACGGGTGGAGGCTATGGGTCACGGGAGATCCCCCGCTACCCTCCGAAGTGGGTATTCGTGGTCTCGGAGGTGGTTCCGGTGAGTTCTGTGTCGGAGAGGCTCGGGGCGTCGACTGCTGCGCCGACGGGTCGGCACGCGCAGCTGCGGCCGAGCGACGAGGACGCGCTGCGCGCCGAGCTGCGCCGCCTCCAGACCTCCACGGGGATGCCCGTGCTGTTCGGCGGCACCGTGCACGGCGGGGACATGTTGCTGTCCGGGTTCGTCGGCACGCGCAGCGGCATCCTCCGCGACCTGGTGATCAGCTCCGAGTGCGGGCTCGGCGGCAAGGTGGTCGCCGAGCAGCGGCCCGGCGCGGTGTCGGACTACTTCAACTCCCGCCAGATCTCCCACGAGTACGACCGCGAGGTCGCGGGGGAGGGCATCGAGTCGCTGCTCGCCGTGCCGGTGGTGGTGCGCCGCCGCACCCGCGCCGCCCTGTACGGCGGCCTGCGCACCAACCTGCCCATCGGCGACGTCGTCGTCGAGCAGGTGCTGCGCTCGGCCCGCACCCTCGCCCGCGAGATCGAGATCCGCGACGAGGTGGACCGGCGGGTCGCTCTCATCGACAACGCCCGTGCCGCCGCCCCGCCGGCCGTGTCCGCGGCGGTGTCGGAGGGCATCACCGAGAGCTACCTGGCCCTGCGGGAGATCGCGGCACAGACGTCCGACCCGGCGATCGAAGCGCGCCTGCGTGAGGTCGAGGAGAAGCTGCGGACACTGACCGGCGGCAATGCGGCACCGGCGGTGCGGCTGTCGGCGCGGGAGCGGGATGTGCTGGCGTACGTGGCGCTCGGGTGCCGCAACGCCGAGATCGCCGAGCGGCTGGCGCTGAGTGTGGAGACCGTCAAGAGCTACATGCGCAACCTGATGGGCAAGCTCGAGGTGGGCAGCCGGCACGAGGCGGTCGTCGAGGCCCGTCGGCAGGGCCTGCTGCCCTAGCGAAGCTTTGTCGCAGCCCACCTGCGTAGCGGACCGAGTCGGATTCCCGGCTCGGCGCCAGCCGGTAGCGGTGGGCAGCACCGGTATCGGATGAGCTTCTTCAACAGATCTTCACGGGATTTCGTGCCCGACTACAGAAGTGGACACCTACGGTGGGTGAACCCGCCGCAACCGCGGTCGGAGAAGGCGCCGGTGGCGCGCGCATGCCTCCGAGGTGAGAGATGTCTGCACCCGAAGCTGGTTCTGCGGAATCCGTAGGTGGATCGGGTGGTTCGACCCAGGCCCCGCTGCTGACGGCAGAGGGGGTCGAGAAGAGTTTCGGTCGTGGCTGGTGGCCGCGGCGGCACCGCACCGCGGTGCTGCGCGGGGCGGAACTGGAGTTGCACCCCGGCGAGGTGGTGGGGTTGGTGGGGGAGAACGGCTCGGGCAAATCGACGCTGATGAAGATTCTCGTCGGGGATCTGCGGGCCGATGCCGGCAGTGTGCGTCGTCCGCGGCGACTGGGCTATTGCCCGCAGCAGCCGGTGGTCTACGACCGGCTCACCTGCGACGAGCACTTCGAGTTGTTCGGACGGGCGTACCGGATGAGTCCGGAGGCCGCGCACCTCTCCCGCGGCCGCCTGTACACCGCGTTGGGGTTCGACCGCTACGCCGGTACCCGTGCCGACCGGTTGTCCGGCGGGACGCTGGCGAAACTGAACCTGGGGCTGGCGCTGCTGGCCGATCCGGAGGTGTTGTTGCTGGACGAGCCGTATGCCGGGTTCGACTGGGACACCTATCTGCGGTTCTGGGAGATCGTGGCGCAGCGTCAGCAGGCGGGTCGCTCGGTGCTGATCATCAGTCATTTCGTGGCGGACGAGCAACGGTTCGATCGCATCGTCGATCTGCGGGAGGGGCGGACGGTGCCGCGATGATCCTCACCCCCACCGCGCGGTCCGCGGTCGACGATGTCCGGGCGCTGAGCGGCCGGTTCCTGGCCGACTACGCCCGCAACCCGGTGAATCTGCTGGTGCTGGTGGTTGTGCCGGTGGTGTTCGTGATCGTTGCGGCCGGCGCGATGGCCGATGCGGCCCGGCTGCTCGGGGGTGCGAGCGGCCCGGCGGTGGAAACGGCGACGGCCGGGTGGGCGGCGGGTTTCCTGGCCGGGATCGCGATGTACTTCCAGATCAATGCCGCCCGCGCGGCGGACCGTCGACTGGTGTCGGCGGGCCTGACGGCACGGCGGCTGGTGCTGGCCCGGCTCGGTACCGGAGTGGTGTTGGCGGTGCTGGTCTCGGCGGTGGCGTTGCTGGCGCTGGCGGTGCGGGTCGGAATCGATGCTCCGGTGCGGGTGACGGTGGGCACGATGATGTTCGCGGTGATCTATCTGGCCATCGGGGCGATGGTCGGGGCACTGGTGCGCAACCCGGTCAACGGCACCGTGCTGATCCTGTTCGTTTGGATCGTCGACGTGTTCTTCGGGCCGGCGATCGGCTCGGCGCAGCGGGTGGCCACCCGCGGATTTCCCACCCACTTCGTGACGCTGTGGATGGTGGATGTGCCTTCCCGACACGGCGGGAAGGTCGGGGACCTGGGATGGGCACTGGTGTGGATGGCCGGGGCGCTGCTGCTCGGGGCGATGGTGGTCACCGCCACCGTCGGGGGATTGCACGGGCACCGCAAGCGCACCGGCCGGGGTGGGCGGGCGGACCGGTTCTCGGTCGGTCTGACCATGGGATTGCGGGACTGGCGCCGCAATCCGGTGCTGTGGGTGCTGCTGGTGGTGGTGCCGATCGTGTTCATCGCCTTGTCGAAGGCGATGACCGTCCCCGAGTTCGGAATGTTCTCCCTGGTCGAGGACGGACAGGCGGTGACGGAGGTGTTCTGGCTGCCGGACGTGCATGCCGGGACCATGACTCCGATCGCGATTGCGTCGCTGTCGGCGCTGGCCGGGTTGTTCGTGGTGCTCGATGCGCGCAGCGGTGATCGGCGACTGTCGCTGGCCGGCTTCGGCGCCGGGGTGCTGCTGGCGGTCCGGTTGACGGTGATCGCGGTGGCGGCGATGGTGGTGACCGCCTCGTCGTTGCTGGTCACCGCCGCGGTGTTCGATGCCCGTCAGTGGGGCCTGTACGCGGCCGGGAATCTACTGCTGGCATGGACCTACGGGCTGGTGGGCGTGTGCCTCGGGCCGCTGTTCGGGCGGGTCGGCGGCGTGTTCATCGCGTTCTTGGTGCCCTTCCTGGATCTGGGGATCGGGCAGAGTCCGATGCTTCGTCCGCAGCCGCCGCAGTGGGCGCAGCTGCTGCCCGGCTACGGCGCGACCCGGATGATCCTCGACGGCGGGCTGACCGACAGCTTCGACACCGCCGGCCCGCTGCTGGCCGCGTTGGGGTGGCTGGTCGGGCTCACCGCGGTGGCGGCCTGGTTGTTCCGCCGGGCCCCGGCAAGCACACCGCGGCCCGGCGCCGGGCTCTGAACCACCCGGCAGGTCAGTAGCTGGCAACGGTGAGCAGCGCGACCGTGTCGGCGACGGCGTCGATCCGGTGCCGGGTGCGGGGCAGGGCGATCAGGTCCCCGCCGCGCCCGTCCCAGCTCGCCTGGTCGGCGACGACCCGCAACCGCCCGCGCAGGATGTACACCGTTGCCTCACCGGGACCGACGTGCTCGGCCGTGGACTGCCCGGCCTGCAACACCATCAGAGTCTGCCGCAGCACATGGTCGTGCCCACCGTAAACGGTTTCGGCACTTCGACCGCTGGATGCGGTGGCGGCATGCGCGGCCAGGTGCCGGGCGAGCGCGTCGAGCGAGAGCTTCCTCATCGCCGCCCCCGTCCGCTGGTGCCGGCCTGCGCGGTACCGCGGGCAGGGATGGTGCGCGCGGTGCTGCGGGCACCTGCGGCGGCGGTGGCGGGCAGGCGCACGGTGAATCGGGCGCCGGTTCCGGGTCCGCCGCTGGAGGCGGTCAGCGTACCGCCGTGGGCCTCGACCAGGGCGCGGGCGATGGTCAACCCGATGCCGCTGCCCCCTTCTTGCCGGCGACGGGAGGGGTCGGCACGGTAGAACCGGTCGAACAGGTGTCTCAGGTGTTCGGGGGCGATGCCGTCGCCGGTGTCTGTAACGGTGATCTCGACGTCGCTGTCGACGGTGGTGGCGGCGAGGGTGACCGTGCCCCCGGTCGGCGTGTGCCGCAGGGCGTTGTCGAGCAGATTGCCCAGCACCTGCCCGATCCGATCCGGGTCGGCCGTGACCGCGTCGGGGTGCTCGACGTCTTCGACAAGCGCAACGCCCTTGGCGGCGTAGCGGTCGGCGGCGACGCGGACGGCGGCGTCGACGAGGGAGCGGGTGTCGGTGCGCGCGGGCGTGACGGACAGCCGGCCTTCTTCGGCACGGGAGACGGCGCCCATGTCCTCGGCAAGCCGTCCGAGCCGGGCAGTGCTCGACCGTAGGACCGCGAGGGTCTCGGCGTCGGGAACCCGGATGCCGTCTTCGAGGGCCTCGATGTGGGCATCGAGTGTGGCCAGCGGGGTGCGCATCTCGTGCGCGAGATCCGAGAGCATGCGCCGCCGGGTGGTTTCCACCGAGTCCAGCCGATCGGCGAGCTTGTTGAATGTTTCGGCGAGCTGGTCGAACTCGTGGCCGAGACCGGGGCCGGGCAGACGCACGTCGTAGTGGCCGCCGGCGATCTCGGTGGCCGAGGTGGCCACGCCGGTGACCGAGCGCTGCACCCTGCGGGTGAAATACCAGCTCACCGCCAGCGCCATCAGCGCCGAGACCACCAGCGCGATGGCCAACGAGATGATCATCGCCGAAGTGAACGCCTCCTCGACGTGCGCCGCCTCGGTCGAGACGTGCTCGATACCGGCCTGCTGGAGGTGATTGTGGAACAGTCCCGGGGCGACGGCGGCGGCCACCAGCCAGGCGCTGATTGCGCCGCCGACGACGACGATCGCTTGCGCGGCCAGTAGTCGGCTGCCGAAGCCTGCACTGCGACGCCCGGACCTCCGTCCTGCGGCCGCGGGTGGGGTCGTCATTGCCCGGCTCCCATGCGGTATCCGACCCCACGCACGGTGCGGACGAACACCCCGCGGGTGGCGTCGTCACCGAGCTTGCGACGCAGATGCCCGATGTGCACGTCGACCAGGTGTTCGTCACCGACCCAGCTCGGCCCCCACACCGCGGTGATGAGCTGCGCCCGGGTGAACACGACGTGGGGGTGCGCCGACAGCGCAGCGAGGATGTCGAATTCGGTGCGGGTCAATGCGATCGGGACGCCGTCGACCCACACCTCGCGTCCGGCGGCATCGAGGGTCAATGATCCGAAGGTACGGCGGCCGGTGTCGGCGCCGGACGACGCAGACGCAATGCTGTCGCCGGTCGAGGGCCGGGGGCGACGCAGCATTGCCTGGATGCGGGCGATGAGTTCGCGGGGGCTGAAGGGTTTGGTCATGTAGTCGTCGGCGCCGACCGAGAGCCCCACGAGGGTGTCGATCTCGTCGGCGCGGGCGGTGAGCATCACGACATAGGCATCGGAGAACGTGCGCAGCTGCCGGCACACCTCGATCCCGTCCAGACGCGGCAACCCCAGATCGAGCACCACGACATCCGGATCGACCTGGCGGGCACGCTCGACGGCAGCGAGCCCGTCGTGTACGAGCGTGATCTCGAAGCCGGCGCGTTCGAGGTAGGTGCCTACCACCGTGGCCAGCGCCATTTCGTCTTCGACGACCAGCGCCCGCAGACCGGTCGGGGGGCCCGGTGCGGTCGCGGCGGGTACAGGGACGAGCTGATCGGAACCGGAGGCCATGGTCCTATCGTGGCCGTCGCAGCAGGCTGGTGGCGACGTTCTTCAGCGAACCTTCATCGAACCCCCACCCCCGGCGTCGGGTAACGCACCCAGACTCGGATGCGAGACTTTCGAGAAGGGAGCAGCCGTGATGTGGGGTACGGGTGCGATGGGCTGGGCCGGCTGGATGGTCATGGGGCTGGTGATGATCGGTTTCTGGGCCCTGGTGGTCTTCGGCATCGCCGCAGTGTTCCGCACCGGTAAGCCACCGCGCCCGACATCGGGGGATCCACTGCGCGTCCTCGACGACCGGTTCGCCCGGGGCGAGATCGACGCCGAGGAGTACCGGGCCCGGCGTCGGGCCCTGCGTCCCCAACCGTGAGTGGCGCCGACCCCGTGTCGTGCGTTGTCGTCGCCAGTCGATCCAGGAGATCGTGTGATGCAGATGTCCCGCCGTTCGTTTCTGCTCGGTGCGTCCGCAGCCGCCGGGGCGATGGCCCTCGGTGGGCTGACCGGCTGCGCCCGCCCCGGTGTGGCGGGAGATCCGGTCGGGCCGAGTGCCGAGGTGGTGCGCCGGCTCGAGGCCCAGCGCCGTACCGCAGGGCAGACGGTGGTCGCCGCGCAGGTGACAGCGCGGCCGGTGCAGGTCGAACTCGGCGGTGCGGTGGTGTCGACCTGGGGATACGGTGACTCGTTGCCCGGTCCGCTGCTGCGAGCCGGAGCCGGAGATCTGCTGCGAGTGCAGGTCGACAATCGGCTCGACGTCGACACCAGCATCCACTTCCACGGCATCGCGATGAGCAACGACATGGACGGGGTCCCGGGACTCACGCAGCAGCCCATCACGGCCGGGGAGTCGTTCACGTACGAATTCACCGCCCCGCACCCAGGCACCTACTTCTACCACTCGCACAGCGGGCTGCAACTCGACCGCGGACTGTACGGAGTGGTGGTGATCGACGATCCGGCCGAGCCAGGCGGTTACGACGACGAATGGGTCGTCGTGCTCGACGACTGGGTCGACGGCACCGGTCGAACCCCCGAGGATGTCGCCCGCGAGCTCGGCATGCCGGCCCCCGGCCGGCCCGCCCCCCGCACGGGTGGGATGGGCTCGATGATGGACCACGGCGCGATGGGCGACATGGGCTCGATGATGGGTGCAGAGAGCATGCGCTCGGACCTGCTCGGCGGCGCCGGCGATGTGAACTACCCGTACTACCTGCTCAACGGCCGCACCCCTGTCGACCCGGTGACCTTGACCGCCGCGCCGGGACAGCGGGTGCGGATCCGGCTGGTCAATGCCGCCTCGGACACCGCCTTTCGCGTCGGGCTCGGCGGACATGCGATGACCGTCACCCACAGCGACGCCTTTCCTGTGACACCGGTCGACACCGACGCGGTGTTGCTCGGCATGGGCGAACGGTTGGATGTGCTGGTCACCCTCGCCGACGGGGTGTTCCCGCTCTTCGCCGACGCCGAAGGCAAACCCGGTCATGCGGTGGCCGTTGTGCGCACCGCCGCCGGGACAGCCACCACCGATACCCGGCCCGACGAGCTGGATCGACTGGTGCTGCTCGGTACCGACCTGTCCCCGGCCGAGCAGGTTCGCCTGCCCCGACGCTCCCACGACAACTACCTGAGCGTCGACATGGGCGGCACGATGATGCCGTACCGGTGGATGCTCAACGGCGCCACCTTCCCCGACGCCGCGCCGCTGACCGTCGCCGAGGGACAACGGGTGCGGATGCGGCTGCGGAACATGTCCGACATGTTCCATCCGATGCACCTGCACGGCCACACCTTCGCCCTGGTCGACGGCGGAGCCCGCAAGGACACCGTGACGGTGCGCCCGATGCAGACCGTGGAGATCGAGTTCGACGCCGACAACCCCGGCCAGTGGGCCCTGCACTGCCACAACGCCTACCACCAGGAAGCCGGGATGATGACGACCCTGTCCTACCGCGCCTGAAGAAGCGCCTGGAGACAACGGAGCCTGCGTATGACAACTCCTCCCGGTGACCGTCCCGGCACCGCCGAAGCCACGAGTATCCCCTCGGCGGCCCTGCCGTCACACAAGCGTCCGCTGGCCGCAGCCTGGAACGCCGTGTCCGCGACCCTCGGCGCGGTGATGGGGCTCGTGCCGCACGTGCTGCATCACGTGGGCCTGATCGCCGGCGCCGCGCTGGTCACCGGAGCCGGGGGCAACCTGTTGTTCTTCGCCCTCGGGGTGGTGCTCTCGATTCCGTTGCTGCGCCGACTGTATCGGCGGTTCGCCACCTGGAAGGCCCCAACGATCGCCCTGGTGGTGTTCGCGGTGATGTTCGCGTTGTCGGCGTTCGTGATCGGACCGGCCCTGACCGGCCGCTCGGATCCCGATCCGGCGCCGGGACCGAGTCCGGTGCCGACCTCCACCGTTCCGGCCGACCACGGCGAACACCACGGCGGTTGAGCAACTGGCACCGCAGGATCGGCCGGTACGGGTCCGGGCCACCTGCGATGCCCACCTCCGAATCTTCAACCGATCTTCACGGAACCGCCAGCCGAAACACGTACCGGGACCGGAAGAGTCATCGGTGGGCGTGGTACTTCCACCCGCACATCGCCGATCCGAGGAGGCGAGATGGTCGACGCGCCGGGAGTGAACATCACCGGAGTCGAACGCGTGGGGCGGATGTTCCTCGGCGGCGCCACCGGATGGACCGTCGTGCCGGCGGTGCTGCCGCCGGCGGCCGGGGTGGACCTGCCGGTCACCGCAGCGATCGGACACTGGCCGCTGTACCACGAGTTCAGCTGCGTGCCGACGTCGTCGAGGACGGAATCGCGATGAACGAGACGAACGCACACGACTGGCGTCCCAGGGAATCGGTGGCCTCCGACCCCCCGACGGAACCGGCGGGCACCGGGGGACGGATCCGTCACCGCTGGATGATGCTCGTCTGCTGCGTACCGATGTTGATCATTGCCGGGGTGCTGGTAGTGACCGGAAATGTGAGCGTCGGCGGGCTCGTGTTCGCGGTCGTCTGCGTGGCGATGATGGCGATGATGATGGCCTCAGCCGGCAGTCACCGCCATTGACCGTCCCCGAACTGCTGCCGGAGGTGCAAGGTGAACGTCATCGGTGAGCCGGTTGCGTCCCGACCGTCTCTTCGGTCCCGACGTCGGCGCCGGAGTGCGGTGACCGCCACGGTCTTTCTCACGGCGGTGGCGCTGGCAGGGTGTTCCGAGGAAAGCGGTCCCACCCCGGGTCCGGCCTCGACGGCGGCCACCTCCGGCCCGCCCGGGCCTGTGACCGGGTCGGTGTGGGTCGCCGACGAGGACGGCAACAGCCTCACGGTCCTGGACGCGGCCACCGACGAGGTGGTGACGACCGTGACCGGGGTGGACTCCCCGCACAATGTTCAGGTCGGGCGCGACGGTGCGACCGTGTACACCGTCAGCGGTGACGACCGGGTGATCGAGATCGATCCCGCCACCTATGCGGTGCGCGCCGTCGCGCCCACCGGTGCAGCGCCGGCACACGTGATCGACGCACCCAACGGCAAGGTGTACGTCACCGATGCGGGGAACGGCACGGTCTCGGTGTTCGCGACCCCCGGACTGCAGCCGGCAGGGCGAATCGAGCTCGGCGGGATGCCGCACGGTCTGCGGCCCGCGGCCGGCGGCTCGGTGATCGTGGTCGCCGACACCGCAGCCGGCGTGGTGCACGTGATCGACCCGGCCGCCGATCGGGCCATCGGGGCGGTACCCGTCGGCGCCGCCCCGGCTCAGGTCGCGGTCACCGGCGACGGACGGTTCGCCTACGCCGGGACCACCGAGCCGGCCGCGGTGGTCAAGGTGGATCTCGCTGCCCGCCTGGTCGTGGGTGCCGCTCCGGTGCCGGCCGCGCCCGTGCAGCTGTACCTGTCCCCGGACGAGAAGACCGTGGTCTCCGCAGACCAGGGCACCCGGCAGCAGCCCGGGAGCACCCTCTCGGTGATCGATACAGCCGAGATGACGATCCGCGGGGCGGTCGGCACCGGCGCCGGTCCGCACGGGGTGGTGATCGATCCCTCGGGTACGCGGGCGTGGGTGACGAACACTTACGACGACACGGTGTCCGTGGTCGATCTGCCCAGCCTGTCCGTGGTGGCGACCGTGCCGGTGGGCGAGCGGCCCAACGGGGTCAGTTTCTCTCCCCGCTCGCCTGCGGTGGCCGGCAGCCGCACCCAGTTACCGCTTCCCACGTCGACCACCCCCGGTCACGGCACCGACGAGGGGGCCGAGCGAGAGCATTCGGACGAACACGGACCCTGACCCGAGACCCGGAGTTCTTCAACGAATCTTCATCCAACCGCCAGAAGATGCCACGGCGGGGCCGAGCAGACTCGGACACGGTCGGCGACGAGCGTGTATCGGTGCCGACCATCGGTAGCGGTATCGGAGCATCGCACCGCGCAGAGGGCGGGCATTGCGTGCCCGGCCATGAGAGGGAGGGACCGGATCGTATGAACCGAACCACCGTTCTGGAAGTAGGCGGCCTGCACTGGGCGACGTCGACGTCGGCCATCGAATCCACCTTGCTGCGCCGACCGGGGGTGTCCGCGGTGGAGGCGAATGCGGTGAATCAGACCGCCACTGTCACCTACGACTCCGACCGCACGTCGGTGGTGGAGCTGTCGGGGTGGGTGCGGGACTGCGGCTATCACTGCGCCGGACGGTCGGTGCCCGAGCACGTGTGCGACCCGATGAGCGAACCGGCTCCCGGCCCCGGCGCACCCGCACATCCCCCGCACCCGGCGGCGCACAGCCACGTCGAACAACAGGGACCTGCCGGGAAGGAGCACCGCCCCCACGCCGAGCACGGCACCCGCTCCGCCCAGGAGATGATGGGTCACGGCGGGCATGCGGGGATGTCGATGGATGCGATGGTTCGGGACATGCGCAACCGGTTCCTGGTGGCGCTGGCGCTGTCGATTCCGATCATGTTGTGGTCGCCGATGGGCCGCGACATGTTCGGTTTCACGACGCCGGCGCCTTTCGGGTTGCGCGACGACGTGTTCGCCCTGGTGCTGAGCCTGCCGGTGATCTTCTATTCGTCCTGGATCTTCTTCGACGGCGCCTACCGGGCTCTGAAGGCCCGGACCCTGGACATGATGGTGCTCGTCGCCGTCGCCATCGGCGCCGGCTGGCTCTACAGCGTGGGCGTGACCCTGACCGGCGGCGGCGAGGTGTTCTACGAGGCCGCTTCCGTGCTGGCGAGTTTCGTGTTGCTCGGGCACTGGTTCGAGATGCGTGCTCGCGGCGGCGCCAACGATGCCATCCGCACCCTGCTCGAACTCGCGCCCCCGAAGGCGGTGGTGCTGCGCGGCGGTGAGCCGGTGGAGGTCCCCACCGCCGAGGTCGTGGTCGGGGATCTGCTGCTGATCCGGCCGGGGGCGAAGATCCCGGTCGACGGTGTCGTCGTCGAGGGCAGCTCCGAGGTCGACGAGTCGATGGTCACCGGTGAGTCCCTGCCGGTGACCAAGGCCGAAGGCGCGGAGGTGATCGGTGCGTCGATCAACACCACCGGCACCCTGCGGGTCCGGGCGACCAAGGTCGGCTCCGACACGGCCCTCGCCCAGATCGTCGCCCTGGTGCAGGAGGCGCAGAACTCGAAGGCGCCCGGTCAGCGCCTGGCCGATCGGGCCGCGTTCTGGCTGGTCTTGGTCGCCCTGATCGGCGGGGTGAGCACCTTCCTGGTGTGGTGGCTCGTCGACGGTGACGTGCAGAGGGCGCTGCTGTTCGCGATCACCGTCGTGGTGATCACCTGCCCCGACGCGCTGGGGCTGGCCACCCCGACGGCGATCATGGTCGGCACCGGCCTGGGCGCCAAGCGCGGCGTGCTGTTCAAGAACGCCACCGCCCTCGAGACCTCGGCGCGGATCGACACGGTCGTGATGGACAAGACCGGCACCTTGACCAAGGGCGAGCCGGAGGTCACCGACGTCGTGGCCGACGGGCTGCCGGAGGACGAGATGCTGGCCTTGGTGACCGCGGTCGAACGCGAATCGGAGCATCCCCTGGCGGGGGCGATCGTGCGCTACGCGACCGCCCGTGACATTCCAGAGGTGTCGTTGGGGCACTTCCGCAACGTGCCCGGTCACGGCGCGGTCGCCGAGGTGGCGGGCCGGCGGGTGGCCGTGGGCAACCGCAAGCTGATGGTGGCCGAGAACGTCGACTTCGGCGCGTTGACGGACCGGCGCGACCAGCTGGCCTCGACCGGGCGTACCGCGGTGCTCGTGGCGGTCGACGGCCGCGGCGTCGGGGTGGTCGCCCTGGCCGACGCCGCCCGGGAGACCTCGGCCGAGGCGGTGGCGTCGCTGCACGATCTCGGCATCGAGGTGGTCATGCTCTCCGGCGACAACGAGGCCACGGCCCGGCGTATCGCCGGGCAGTTGGGCATCGACACCGTCATCGCCGAGGTGCTGCCCGGTGACAAGGCCGACAAGATCGCCGAACTGCAACGCGGCGGGAAGAAGGTCGCGATGGTCGGCGACGGTGTCAACGATGCCCCGGCCCTTGCGCAGGCGGATCTGGGCATTGCCATCGGTGCCGGCACCGATGTCGCGATCGAAACCGCCGACCTGGTGCTGATGCGTTCGGACCCGCTGGATGTGCCGATCGCGCTGCGCATCGGCCGCGGCACCTTGCGCAAGATGCGGCAGAATCTCGGTTGGGCGATCGGTTACAACACCATTGCGCTGCCGATCGCCGCCGGCGTGTTCGAACCCGCCTTCGGACTGGTGCTCCGCCCGGAGATCGCGGCGCTGTCGATGTCCGGCTCGAGTCTGATCGTCGCGGTCAACGCGCTGATGCTCAAGCGGCTGCAACTGCCGTCCCCACCGCAGGAGCAGCCGGCCCCGCGCCCGGCGCCGGAGCCGATTCCCACCAGTCCGCGCCGCTGATCCTTTTCGGGCCGCTGATCCTTTTCGGGGTGCCGGTGCATCAGTGGGCACCGACGAGAAGTCGGGTGGGCCGGCGTGGCGGTAGAATCGGTGGTGTGGTCCTCGTATACGAGATCGCGCTCGTGCTGGTGGCCGTGCTGATCGTCTGGTTCTCGGTCTATGTGCTGTACCGCCTGGTCACCGACGACTCCACCGGTCGCCACTACCGTCGCTGACACCGCCGCTTCCGGTCCCTGCGCAGCGGACGTGGGCGGAGCGATCGAATCCGATTGCAGGGGTCACGCTTTCGGGTCCGGACGATGGGTGTGCAAGGCGTCGAGACGGCGCCGGTATTCGTCCTCGTCGATCTCGCCCCGGGCGAAGCGCATGGCTACGACCTCTTCCGGCGTCGGGGCATAGCCCGACGGGGGCGGTGTCGACCGGGGAGCCGCGGCGCGCACCAGCATCACGATTCCGACGATCACCAGGGCCCAGAACGCCACCATCCCGACTGTCATGAGCACATAACCCCAACCGCTCATGCCGTCGCCGTACCAGAACATCATCGTCAACCACCCTTCCTCGGTCGGTGCCCGTGCACCGACTGTCCGGCCCCCGCACAGGGCCCACAGTGCCGGTCCCGTGCTCAGCGGCGCGATCCCGGTTCTGCGCTGTCCACGGTGCCCGGCCCGGGTGCGTTCTTCTCCGTCGTTTTCGTGAAGATCTGCTCAAGAACTCCGGTGACGGCCGCTCGGACGCCCGGGTGGAGTTCTTCAGGAAATCTTCACAGAATGGTCCGGGCTGCCACCGGGTGCAGCTGCCAGGCTCGGATCCGAACAAGGTGCACCGGCTCACCGGCCGGTCTGCAGCGCCGGCGCCCGCAGTGGTCCGCGTCCCGACGAGGGGCCCGTAACGGGACCGGGTTTGCCGCCTCCCCTGTGAGGGGATGCTTGCGATATCGCCACCGCGGGGCCTGCCGGTGCGCGTACACAACGGAAAGGAATGTGCTTGTGAGGAAGAAGTCCCTGGCCACCGGCGCGGTGGCAGTTGCCGCGGCGCTCACCCTGGCCGCCTGCAGCGACTCCGGCAACGATCAGGCCTCGCAGGCGAGCCCGTCGGCGACGGCGACCGCGAGTGCCTCCGCCGAGGCTGCCGCCGACCACAACCAAGCCGACGTGACCTTCGCCCAACAGATGATTCCGCACCACAGCCAAGCCATCGAGATGAGCGATGTCATCCTGGCCAAGGAGGGCATCGACCCACGGGTCACCGAACTCGCCCAGCAGATCAAGGCCGCCCAGGGTCCGGAGATCGAACAGCTGCAGAGCTGGCTCGCCGACTGGGGGCAGCCCACCATGCCCATGGGCACGACCAGCATGCCGATGACCACACCGAACATGCCCATGTCGTCACCCGGCATGGAGATGCCCGGTCACGACATGCCCATGCAGTCCACCCCCATGCCCGGCGGCGGACAGATGGGCGGCGGCATGAGCGGAATGATGTCGGCCGAAGACATGGCCGCGCTGCAGAACGCGGAAGGCGTCGACGCCTCCCGCCTGTTCCTGACCCAGATGATCGAACATCACCGCGGCGCGATCGAAATGGCGCAGACCGAGATCGATACCGGGCAGAATCCCGAGGCGGTGGCCATGGCCCGCACCATCGCCGAGACCCAGCAGCAGGAGATCGCGACGATGGAGAACATCCTGTCCTCGTTGTGATCACGAGAGAGTCGGTGAGCTCGCGGGACCGACACGGCAAGGCCCGGCACACACGTGTGCCGGGCCTTACCGGTTTGCTGGGCCGCAGCGCGGCCGGTCGCGTCAGGTCAGGGTGTACAAGGCCTCGGCGGTAGCGGCGTAGGCGGTGTCGAACCCTGTGGCGGTCAGCGCCTCCACCGCCCCGACGAAGACCCGCTGCTCCCAGGCGGCTCCGTCCCGGCTGCGCCAGGCGTAGCCGTCGGTGTCGATGCCCCACAGTCCGTCGCCGGTGCCGGTGAGCAGCACGAGGGCGGGTGTGTCCTCGACCGGGGTGAAGGTGTGTGCCAGGTCGGTGCTGCGCTCGAGCCCGGCCGGCGTGATCGCCCACACCGTGGCCGGGGTCAGCGCCAGGGCCGCAGCCGCCACGGGAGCACCGGCGCTCCAGGTGGTGCCGGCGTCGGTGGATACCCGGATCCCGCGGGTGCCGTCGAAACCGACCACCACCGTGCCGTCCGTGGCCAGAGCATGAAAGTCCACCTCTCCGACCAGGGACCGATCGGTCCAGGTGCGCCCGCCGTCGTCGCTACGGCGCAGTCCCAGCGGGTTCGGACCGGGGTTCGACGGCCCCGGGTGGCCCGAGGCGACCAGGACGTCGCTGCCGGGCACCCCGGCCAGCCCCATCAAGTCGTCGTCGGAGGTGCCGACCTCGGTGGTGGTGCCGGACGGCGCGAGAGCGACCAGTCCGCTGTGGGTGCCGGCCAGGATAGTGCCGGCGGAATCGACGGTCAGCCCGTGCACGTGATCGAGCGTCGGGGACAACGCAACGTGCGGTGCGACGACAGCGCCGGGAGGTGCGGTCGCCGCGCTCCGGGTGTCGGGGGACGAGCACCCTGCCACGAGCAAGGCGGCTGCGGCAATTGCCGACAAGGCGCCCGGCAGGCGGGACACAGACATACGGGGATTCCTCTCTTCGGGCCGGACGAAAGGGTGCCGGCGGGGGCATCATGCCGAGGCCGAGACCTGCTCGTCGGTCGGCGTCGGGGGTGGCGCGGTGAGCCGGCCGGTGCGGTGGAGCAGAAACAGCGCTGCCGCGCACCCGATCCCGATCGCGGTGAGCAGCACCCAGATCAGCCATTCCAGGCCGGCGTCGGCGGCCCACCCGAACACCGCCCCGGTGCCGAGGTTGCCCAGCAGGATGCCGACCCCGACGACGGTGTTGTAGAACCCGTAGTGGGTGGCCACAAGCCGGTTCCCGGAGAGTGCGACGACGGTGTCCATCTCGAACGGGAACACCGCCGCCGTACCGACGGAGAGGATCACCGCCGACAGCACCAACGCCCCCGCGGCCATCGCCCAGCCGGTCCCAGTGGGGGAAGAGAACACCGCTACGGGTACGAACGCGGTCGCCATGACCACCATCCCGACGGCCAGGCTGCGTCCGGGTCCCCACCGGTTGCCGCACCAAGAAGTGATACGTAGCTGCCCGGCGATCGCCACCAGCCCGGAGACCGCGAACAGCGAGGTCACGAGCACCGTGGCCGATACCTGGTCCGGGGCGACGACCTCGGCCTGCAGCGGCAGGGCCAGATACACCTGGAACGAGAGAACGTACGAGCCGATCATCGCCGCCGCGAACAGCACGAACGACCTGTTGGTCACCACCGTGCGCCAGTCGTCGAGTATCGAGGGGCGGGGTCCGGCAGGGGTAGTGGCCTCGACGGTCTGCGCCGGCAGCGCTCGGATCTGCGTCAGCGTCAGCGCCGCGAATACCGCCGCTGCCACCAGCGCGGTGATCCGGAAGTCCACCGCGGTCAACGCCAGACCGACCAGCGGACCGAGCAGGATCCCGGCCTGGTAGAAGACGTTGAACACCGCGAAGGCCTCGACGCGGCGGGGCCCGGCGTCTGCGGCCAGGTATGCCCGCACCGCGGGGTTGAACAACGCGCCGGCGAATCCGGTGGCTGCTGCGGCCACCAGCACCGCCGGCAGCGAGTCGACGGCGGCGAGCAGCACGAACCCTGCGGTCCGTAGCAGGCAACCGGCGACGATGAGCGGCTTGTAACCCAGCCGGTCGGCCAGGGTGCCGCCCACCAGGAACATGCCCTGCTGGGAGAAGTTGCGCACCCCCAGCACCAACCCGACGGCCCAGGCTGCCAATCCGAGCGGTCCGGCCAGGTAGCTCGCCAGGTACGGCATGAGCATGTAGAAGCCGACGTTGATGGAGAACTGGTTGACCATCAGCACCTGGCTGGGGCGGTCGAAACTGCGGAATCGGGTGATCAGCGCCTTCACGACCGCAACTCCGCGGGGTCGACGACGGTGGCGCACCGCGTCCACGAGCGTACGACGCGGTCGGTGGGATGGTCGATGGTCATCGGTTCGGTCGGCGCCGGTCCGTCCAGCAGGCCGTGCTCGGCGCAGAAGTCGTCGTTGTAGACGGTGTCGAAGTACCGCTGGGGGCCGTCGGGGAAGATCGCGGCGATCCGAAGGTCGGGGGCGTGGGTGCGGGCGAGCCAGCCGGCGGCCAGGGCGACCGCCCCCACACTCCAGCCCCCGCTGGCGTGGTGAGTGGCGGCCAGGGTGCGGCACGACCACACCGCTTCCCGCGGAGCGACCCAGTGCACCTCGTCGAACGCGCCGTAGTCGATATTGCCCGGATGGATGCTCGAGCCCAACCCGCGCATCAGGCGGGAGGTGACCGGCTGGCCGAACAGGGCCGAGCCGACGGTGTCGACGCCCACCAGTTTCAACTGGGGGCAGAACTGGCGCAGCACCCGGGCGATGCCGGCCGAATGCCCACCGGTACCGACCGAGCAGACGAGTATGTCCACGCGACCGAGCTGGCCGAGCAGTTCCAGGGCCAGTGACTGGTAGGCCTCGACGTTGTCGGGGTTGTTGTACTGATCCGGGCACCAGGAGCCGGGGTGGGCCTCGAGCAGCTGACGCACCCGGTCCCGCCGGGCTTGTTGCCATCCGCCGGTCGGGTGCGGTTCGGTGACGAGCTCCACGTCGGCACCATAGGCGGCGAGCATGCGACGGATGATCGGTTCGAGACCGGGGTCGGTGACCACGGTCACCGGGTGACCGTGGACGATGCCGGCCAGCGCCAGGCCGAGTCCGAGAGTGCCGCTGCTCGACTCGATGATGCGGGCCCCGGGGGCCAGCTCGCCCCGGCTGCGGGCGCGTTCGACCATGTGCAGGGCGGGGCGGTCCTTCATGCCGCCCGGGTTGTTCCCTTCGAGCTTGGCCCAGAACCCGGCGCCGGCATCGGCGAAGGGTTCACCGATCCACAGCACCGGCGTGTTGCCGACCATGGTGGTCGGCTCCGGGCAGCACGGGGCAGAGGTCAACAGCCGAGCCGACGATTGCGGCGGAGTGGAAACGGGGAAGACAGCACTGTTCATGACGAGTCATCTCTGTGGTGGCGCGCAATGAGCGCACGATGCGATGGGCAGCACGAGACGGGCCGACAGGGGGTCCCTGCGGCCGGTCCGCTGCCGATCAGCACCTGCTGATACAGAGTTCGTCGAGGATCGCCCGGCCGCTGCGGGCCGGGGCGGGCGCCGGTGGCGGGGCCCGCGACAGGGTCGGGGCGTGCCGCCGGGCGATCGCGGCCGTAACCACCACCGCGACCACCGTGACCACCGCGATCGGACGCCCGGCGTTGTCCGCACGAGGGCCGAGGAACAGTTGATCGTGGTGAGGATCGAGGCCGGACGAGTCGTGATCGACATGGGCATGCCCGGGCGCCGTTTCCGCACCGGGTTGCGCGGTCGCACTCACGTGCACATCGTCGTGATGATGGCCGTCCGCCACGGTGAGACCGCACTGCACCAGGGTGTAGCCGAGAAGGTAGAGGACGACCAATGCGACCGCGGTCCGCAGGGGCGGAGAAGTCGATCGGGCCGTCACAACTTCCCGACTGTAGCAGTGCAGCACCGGCGACCCGGCCGACCGTACATCCCGTCGCCCCGTTTCGGCACCCGCTCCGACACTGCTGGGTCAGTGGGTGAGGATGCGATTACAGAGACACAAGTGATGAAAGTGCACTAGCGTTACGGTGTGTCGCCTTGACAAACCCCCATATACCTCTCCAATCGGACATTTCTCGTGAGGCGGCGGGAGGAAGTGCCATGCACCGCACGCACAGCGGCCGGTGGGCCGCGTTGATCCTGGGAGCGTCGACGGCGGGACTGACGGTCCCGTTGCTCACGGCCCCGACGGCCGGAGCGACGCATCTGTCACCGGAGCCGGTGGCGGCGTCCGTGGCCGATGCGCTGACCATCACCGGAGCCGACCCGGCCGGGCAGGTGGTCGATCCCGCTCGATGGCAGACGGTGGCGAACATCGCCGCCGCCGGCGTGCGCGCCGCCCGGGACAACGGCGCACTCGACGACACGGTCGCCACCCTGCAGTCCCTGGCCGGCTGCGCGGCCCGATGGAGCGCCCAGGGCACCGGGGCAAGCCTGTTGTCGGTGTGCCGCACCGAACTGGCCGGACTGGATTACAGCAACGCTCCGCGTCTGCTGGCAGCGTTGGCCGCCGACCCCGGTACACCTACGGCACCGGGTCGTCACGGCCCCCCGGCACCGGAGCCCGGGACGCCACCCGAGGAAGACGATGCGCCGGCTGCGGGCGCACCCGATACGGCCCCCGGGAACGAGGGCGCCACCCGGCTGGAAGACCCCGGCGCCGCACCGGCAAGCCCTACCCCGCCGCGCCCGGCCGAGGGCGGGCGTTGGGGTGGGACCGGCCGGCCCGTCGCCCCGACCGCCGGGGTGATCACCTCCACCTTCGGTGACGGGCGCGGACACGGAGGCATCGACATCGCCAACACCATGGTCGCACCGATCGTCGCCGTCGCCGACGGAGAGGTCGTCAGCGCCGGACCGGCACAGGGTTACGGGTTGTGGGTACGCATCCGGCACGACGACGGCACGGTGACCACTTACGGCCACAACAACGCCAACCTGGTGAAGGTCGGGCAACGAGTCGAAGCCGGGCAGAAGATCGCCACCATCGGAGATCGCGGCAACTCCACCGGACCCCACTTGCACTTCGAGGTCGAAGACCCCTCCGGCGCCAAGACCGACCCGGCGCAGTGGCTGGCCGACCGCGGCACCCCCCTCATCGCTGCGGACTGACCTCCGAGCGGGCAACCGCACCTCCTCCTGCCGTGCCGGGACCCCGATGGTCGAGATCCCGTGAAGATCTGTTGAAGATCCCGGATCTCGCACTCGAGGCGGCACATCGGGATCGTCGGCGGGCGATAGTGGGACGATCCCTCCCCGAGGACTACTCGGCTCCAGGAAAGGTCACGGCCGTGAACATGATGGGCATGATGGACCAAGCGCACACCCTGCTGCACCAGCTGATGATGTGGCTCCACGAGATGGGTGGGATGCCCATGATGAACATGCCGATGTAGCGCCACCGCTCGTCGCATCTCGCCGACTGTCCGGGGCCCGCCCCAGCCGGCAGTTCCGGCCGTCTACAGTGGAAGATCCCAGGCGGGAACACCCCCACGGTCGCCTGCGCGGCGCGCCGCAACAGGGACCGCGTGTGCGGCGCCGGTTCACACATCCAGCGTCACCGAACACGACCATCCTCCCGGTCCGCGCTCGAGGCGCAGCCCGTGCAGCGACACGGCCTTCGGGACCGCACCCACCTGTGTGACCGAGGCGACGTCGGCCATCGAGAACCGCACTTCCGCCGTGCCGGCACCGGAGTCGACGGCCACATCGACCGGGACCTCCCCGGCCGCGTCGAGCAGGTAGACGATCTCGTCGAGTACCGCGACGAGCAGGTCCTCGTCGCCGTCGGCTGTCAGCCGGCGGGTGCGCACCCGGACCGGCCCGGCGGAGGAGGTTTCCGCGAAGCTCGCGACGGCGCCGTGCACCGCCTGCGCGATGCACTCGTCACGGGTGGGTGCCCACGCCTCGATGCGCAGGTCCGCCGTGTGCGGCACCGACCGGTATCCGCTTTCGTTCATGACGCGCTCCTGTGCAGCGGGCATTGCAGATTCTATGGTGGAACGAAGCCGCCGACGCCGCGTTCTCCGCCCCGGATCGGACAGTGATGAGGATCGTCGAGGAGACCCAGTACCGGTTCCGGATCGACCGGACCGGCGCGATGCGCGTACCCGGGATCGTCTTCGCGGCCCGGTCCCTGCTTCCCGCCGCGGAAGGAGACGAGGCGCTGACCCAGGTCGCGAACGTCGCGACCCTGCCGGGAATCGTCACCGCGTCGTTCGCCATGCCGGACGTGCACTGGGGTTACGGCTTTCCCATCGGTGGAGTTGCGGCGACGGACATCGACGACGGCGGCGTCGTCTCTCCCGGTGGGGTGGGCTTCGACATCTCGTGCGGCGTGCGGCTGCTGATCGCGCGTGACGCCGACCGGTCCGCGCTCGCGCCGCGCCTCGGGCTGCTGATGGACCGGCTCGGTCACGTCGTGCCCCGTGGCATGCAGACCCGGGGCGTGTGGGAGCTGCCGAACCGCAGCGTGCTGCATAGGGTGCTCGAGGGCGGCGCCCGGTTCGCGGTGGACCAGGGGCACGGTGTCGTCCGCGATCTCGAGCGGTGTGAGGACCGGGGCGTGTTGGCCGGCGCCGACTCGGCCGCGGTGAGCGACCGGGCCGTCGAGCGGGGCCTCGGTCAGCTCGGCAGCCTGGGGTCGGGCAACCACTTCCTCGAGGTGCAGGCCGTCGAGCAGGTCTTCGACCCGGCCGTTGCCCGGCCGATGGGTCTCGACGTGGGCACGGTGTGCGTGATGATCCACTGCGGGTCCCGCGGTCTCGGCCACCAGATCTGCACCGACCACGTACGTGAGATGGAGAAGGCGATGGGCCGCTACGAGATTCACGTTCCCGACCGACAGCTGGCGTGCGTGCCGGTCCGGTCACCGGAGGGGGAGGCGTATCTCGGGGCGATGGTGGCGGCGGCCAACTACGGCCGGGCCAACCGGCAGTTGCTCACCGAGGCGACCCGCCGGGTCTTCGAGGACACGGCCGGTACCACTCTCGACCTCCTCTACGACGTCTCGCACAACCTGGCGAAGATCGAGCGGCACGAGGTGGACGGGCAGGTCCGCACCCTGTGCGTGCACCGCAAAGGCGCGACGCGATCACTGCCGCCCCGCCATCCCGACGTCCCCGAGGACCTGGCGGACGTCGGTCAGCCCGTGCTCATTCCCGGCACGATGGGCACCGCCTCGTACGTGCTCGCCGGTGTCGCCGGGAACCCGGCGTTCTTCTCCACCGCGCACGGGGCCGGCCGGGTGCAGAGCCGGCACCGCGCCGCTCGACACACCGACGGCCGGGCGGTACGCGACGCGCTCGAGTCCCACGGCGTGCTCGTGCGGGGGAGTTCGTGGCGGGGACTGGCCGAGGAGAAGCCGCAGGCGTACAAGGACATCGACGCGGTCACGGAGGTGAGCGAGCGGGCCGGTCTGGCCCGTCGGGTCGCACGGCTCGTGCCGCTCGGCGTCGTCAAGGGGTAAGCACCCCCGCCCTGGGCCGAATGTCACATTCGGTCGACTACATCGATGCGATGTGACATTCGGTCGCCCCGCCGGGCGGTGTCGTGAGGGTCGACGTCGAAACCCGGGCGCGGCAACAGCTCTCAAGCGATACCGCGAATGGGCCACTGCGGGTCCACATCCGACACGTCGCGCCCGAGACCCGCGAGATACTCGGCGAACGTGCGTTGCCGCTCCGCGTGCCAGGCCGCCTGGTCCGTCATGATGTCCAGGTCGGCGAGCTGCGGGAAGCGGATGCACAGCGCCCGCGCCAGTTGCCCCGCCGCGAGGGCGTCCGCCTCGGCCTGATGCGCGGCGGTCAGCGCGATGCCGTACGCATCGCAGACCGACTGCAGGGTGCGGCTGCCCTCGCGGTCGCGGTCCATCTCGCGGTCGACGACGTACGGGTCGAACACCAGGCCCGTCTCGAGTCCCGGCAGGCCCAGCCGGCGGCCCTCGGCGTCGACCACCGTGAGGTCGTAACTGGCGTTGAACGCCACGACGATGTGATCGCGGACCCACGCCTCGCACAGCGCCTCGCGGATCTGGGTGTAGCCGGCCGTGTACTCGAGGCCCTCGGCGCGCGCCCGCTCCGTGGTCACGCCGTGGATCGCCGCCGTCTCCTCCGAGATCTCGATGCCCGGATCGAGCAGCCACGTCCGCGACGAGACGGTGTCGCCGTCGAGGACGACGACGGACGCAGTCACGATGCGCGCGACCCGCGGATCGCGGTCGGTGGTCTCGAGGTCGAACGCGCAGATCGGTCGATCGGGCCAGTGCGTCATCGGGGGTCCTGTCGTCGGTCGGTCGGGTCGGTCACGGCGATTGTGGCCGCAGCCACCGACACCGCGCGCGGCGCGACGCCGTGCGCCGGACCGGCTGGCTCCGCACGGCACGAAGGCGTACGCTGCTGGGGGTTCGTCAGGCCCCCGGCACGGTTCCGGGTGATGTGGAGGAGGTGGGACTCGCGATGCGCAGTCGACCTCCGAGTACCAGCTGACGGCAGCCCGTACGCGCCCTGTCGGTGCGCGACGGTTGCCGTCGCGTGTGCGTCCCACGGCGACCACCCTCGCCGTCGCCCTCCGTGCCTCCGAAAGGCCGTGCCGACATGCTGCCCAACCGTTCCGTCCGTGCCCTGCTGCCGCGTCGCTCCGCCCCGGCGACCGCCGACCCGTCCGCCGGTTTCGGCGCGTCCCTGAATCCTGCCGCCGCGCAGAGCCCCGGCCGGGACGGTGCGGCGCGGGCGGAGAACAGCATCGTCGACAGCGCGGTCTACCGGGACGGCCGCCGCGTCGCGTCGCCGGCGACACTCGCGCAGGCCCTCGATTGCCTGCCCGAGCCCGGTTCGATGGCCTGGATCGGGATGTACCGGCCCACCGACGCGCAACTCCATGCCGCCGCAGAGCAATTCGGACTGCACGAACTGGCCGTCGAGGATGCCATCGCCGCCCACCAGCGCCCGAAGCTCGAGCGCTACGGCGACACCCTGTTCGTCGTGCTGCGCGCTGCCCGCTACGTCGACGAATCCGAGCGGGTCGACTTCGGTGAGGTGCACGTCTTCGTCGGACCGACGTTCGTGCTGACGGTCCGGCACAGCGAATCGCCCGACCTGTCGGCGGTGCGGGACCGGATGGAGAGCGAGCCCGATCTGCTGCGGCTCGGTCCCGAGGCGGTTCTCTACGCGATCCTCGACGCCGTCGTCGACGGGTACGCTCCGGTGGTCGCGGGCCTGCAGAACGACATCGACGAGATCGAGACGGAGGTCTTCAGCGGGGATCCCGGGGTCTCGCGCCGCATCTACGAACTCTCCCGCGAGGTCATCCAGTTCCAGCGCGCGGCCAAACCGCTGCTCACCGTGCTGTCGGGTCTGTCGTCGGGCTTCGCCAAGTACCGCACCGACGACGAACTGCAACGCTACCTGCGGGACGTCACCGACCACGCGACGACGGTCGTCGAGCAGGTCGACAGCTTCCGGCAGTTGCTCGGCAACATCCTCACGGTCAACGCGACGATGGTGTCGCAGATGCAGAACGAGGAGATGCGCAATCTCAGCCGGGCGAGCATCGAGCAGAACGAGGAGATCAAGCGTATCTCGGCGTGGGCGGCAATTCTGTTCGCGCCCACGCTGATCGGCACGGTCTACGGGATGAACTTCGACACCATGCCGGAATTGCATTGGGCCGCAGGCTATCCCATGGCCCTGTTGATGATGGTCATGACGTGCGCGGGTCTCTACGCGATCTTCCGCCGCCGCGGCTGGCTGTAGCCGGCCGCGGCGGACGGCGGCCTCAGAGCGTGTCGGTGCAGACCACGAAACGACGCTCGCTGTAGACGAATCCACCCTCGGAGACGGAGCAGTCGTTCACGTTGTCGGTGTTCTGCAGGATCTCGGTGACCTTCTCCGTTTCGGGGCCGGGTGCGGCGCAGTCGATGCGCTGCGGGTCCTCGCCGGAGATGTCCATGCAGCTGTCGACCACCCAGTCGACGTCGAGGCACAGGGCACCCACCTCGACCCCGGCGGAGGACTCGTAGTAGGTCTGGTCGGCGTCCGAGACGCACTGATCGCTCGTCTCGACGATGTCGATCACCTTGTAGTTCGAGTCCATGCTGCCGCAGGTCGCATTCTCGATGGTCGCGTCGTCGACGGTGCCACCGAGGCGCACGCAGTCACCGATCTCGACGTCGATGTCCAGACCGGAGGAGCCGGGGGACGTCGGTGCCGTGGTGGTGGTCGGACGGCCGGTGGTCGTCCGGGTATCCGATGCGCTCGCCGACGTGGTCTCGGACCCGGGCTCGGGCACCGCCCGGGGCTCGACGTCCGATCCGCACGCGCCGAGCACCAGAGCCGCCGCAGCCACCGCGACGACGGTGCCGCTCACCCGTCGAATGAAGTTCATGGGGGGAGAGTACGGAATGTCCGCCTCGGGCGGGAACCGTAGGGCGATTTCTCACAGATCCGGCGGGCACGTGTCGGCCCCGGGTGCGACCATGAGCCGGTGCAGCTGCCAGTCGAACCGCCGATCGCACCGATGCTCGCCAAGGCCGTGCCCGAGGTTCCGGCCCAGCCTGCCGACGGCGACCCCGAGTGGTCGTACGAGCCGAAGTGGGACGGCTTCCGGGCTGTCGTGTTCCGCGACGGCGACGAGGTGGTGCTGAGCTCGCGGGGCGGGAAGGACCTGGTGCGCTACTTCCCGGAACTGACCGCCGCGGTGCGGGCGGAGCTGCCCGCCCGGTGCGTGGTCGACGGGGAGATCGTGGTGCCGCGCCCGCACGACGGCCGCAGCCGGCTCGACTGGCAGGCCCTGTCGGAGCGTATCCACCCGGCGGCGAGCCGCATCGCGCTGCTCGCCGAACAGACCCCCGCGCAGTTCGTCGGCTTCGATCTGCTCGCCCTCGGCGACGAGAACCTGATGGAGACGCCGTTCGCGCGGCGCCGGGAGCGGCTGCGGGCGGCGGTCGGGGGCGGCCCGAGCTGCCATGTCACCGCCGCGACCCTCGACGCGCAGATCGCCGGCCGATGGTTCGCCGAGTTCGAGGGCGCCGGCCTCGACGGGGTCGTCGCCAAGCGTCTCGACGGACCCTACGTGCCGGACAAGCGGGAGATGCGCAAGGTCAAGCATGCCCGCACCGCCGACTGTGTGCTCATCGGCTACCGCCCGCACAAGAGCATCGACGGGGTCGGGTCCCTGCTGCTGGGGCTGTACGACGGCGGGGACGAACCGGTGATGGTCGGGGGCGCGTCGGCGTTCACCGTCGAGCAGCGCCAGGAGTTGCTCGCCGACCTCGCGCCGCTGCGGGTCGGTGCCGACGTCGTCGCCGAGGGCGAGCCGAGCCGGTGGCGGACGGCCGCGGACCGCCGTTGGATACCGCTGCGGCCCGAGCGGGTCCTGGAGGTGGCCTACGACCAGATGGAGGGCAACGCGGAGGCCGGCCTGCGGTTCCGGCACGCGGCCCGGTTCCTGCGGTGGCGGCCCGACCGCGATCCGCGCAGCTGCACCTTCGAGCAGTTGGACGTGCCGGTGCGGTACGACCTCGCCGACGTCCTCGACCGGACAGGAGTGTGACCTGCGGTGCCCGACGCGAAGCGCTCTCCCGCGATGGAACTGGACGTCGGCGGTGTGCCCGTCCGCCTGTCCAACCCCGACAAGGTCTACTTTCCCCGCCTCGGTGAGGCCGGCAGCAAGCGCCGCCTCGTCGAGTACTACCGGACCGTCGCGACGGCCGGCTCGGCGCCGCTGCTGCAGGCGCTGCGGGAGCGGCCCACGCACCTGCAGCGGTTCCCGGACGGGATCGAGGGCGAGGAGATCTACCAGAAGCGGGTGCCTGCCCGCCGGCCCGACCACATCGCGACATGCGAGGTCACGTTCCCGTCCGGCCGCACCGCCGACGTGCTGCGGGTGCGCGCCGCCGCGGACGTCGTGTGGGCGGCGAACCTGGGCACCGTGACGTTCCATCCGTGGGCGGTGCGCTGCGGGGACGTCGACCGCCCCGACGAGTTGCGCATCGATCTGGACCCGCAGCCGGGGACCGCCTTCGACGACGCCCGGGCGGTCGCCCTCGAGGTGCTGCGGCCGCTGCTCGACGAACTGGGTCTGGTCGGGTTCCCGAAGACGTCGGGGGGCCGCGGCCTGCACGTGTACGTGCGCATCGTCCCGGAATGGGACTTCGTCGGTGTGCGCCGCGCCGGGATCGCCCTGATGCGGGAGGTGGAACGTCGCAGCGGCGGACGGGCCACCACCGCGTGGTGGAAGGAGGAGCGTGGGCAGCGCATCTTCCTCGACTTCAACCAGAACGCCCGGGACAAGACGATCGCATCGGCCTACTCGGTGCGGCGCACCCCGATCGCGACGGTGTCGACACCCCTGACGTGGGACGAACTCGCCGACGCCGACCCGGACGATTTCACGATCGCGACCGTGCCGGGGCTGCTCGAACGCCGCGGTGACCCGATGGCCGCGATGGACGAGACCGCGCAGACGCTCGACGTGCTGCTCGAGATGGCCGAGCGGGACGCCGCCGCAGGCCTCGGCGACCTGCCCTACCCGCCCACCCACCCGAAGATGCCGGGCGAGCCGAAACGGGTGCAGCCGTCGCGCGACACGGATCGCAAGCGGCCCGGTTAGGCATTCCGCTGGGCGTAGTCACCGGAGCGGTGACGTCCCGTGACCGCATCGATGCCCGCCCACCCGGTGAACCGGTGCGCGTCTCCGTAGACTCCCCTGAGGGGATTCGGTTTGCGGGGGACGAGGCCGGAGGAGGCAGTCACCGTGTCGGTGGTAGCGGATGCACGGAAGTCGGTTCGGGTGCTCGGCGGTGGTGCGGTGGTGGTCGCGGGTGTCGCGGCCGCACTCGTCGCGGCACCGCCCGCCCAGGCGGTGACGTGCGTGGCGCCCCCGGGTTCGGCGACCTCGGTCACCCAGCTCGACGGGCGGACCGCGTGCGGTGCGGTCGCGGACGCGCCGAGCGGCGCGTGGGGCTACGGCGACCGCGGAGTCGGCTTCGCCGACGCCCGCACCGGGGCGCGCGTGCTCGCGGCCGGACTGGCTGGGGGTGTCGGGGCGGGCGAAGCCGCGGGAGGTCCTCTCGCCGCCGTCGGCTACGGCGAGAACGCCCTGGCACTGGGGATCGTCGAGGAGCCCGCGGCCGCGCTCGTCGTGGCCGGCCCGCAGTCCCAGGCGTTCATCGGTGACCTGAGCGATCCGGTGCTGTGCGAAGGGTCCGCCGCGACCGCGGTCAACCTCACCACGGGACGGGGCTGTGTCGTGCTGGGGACGTTCCGGTACGTCGCCCCCTGACGGGACCCTTCGGCAAAACCCGTTCGGGAACGGACGCTGCGACGTAGCCTGGCGGCACGAAGTCGACTGGGAGGTATCACGGATGACAGCCCGACCGGTGCGGGGCGCGACGGCAGTCCAGGATCCGCCGCCGACCGAGATGCACGTCGACCGGCGATTCCTGCCGCTCGCGGATCGCTTCTTCGACCTGTACCGGCTGCCCCGGCACGGCGGCGGTGCCCTCGCCGCCTACCTGGACGGCGAGAAGGTACTCGACATCTGGGCGGGCTGGGCCACCCGCGACCGGCGGTGGAACCGCGACACGGTGTCGCTGTCCTTCTCCACCGGCAAGGGCGTGGCGTCGACCGTGGTGCACCGCCTCGCAGACCGCGGCCTGATCGACTACTTCGCGCCGGTCGCCCGGTACTGGCCGGACTTCGCGGCGGCCGGTAAGGAGCACGTCACCGTCGCGGACGTCCTCACCCACCGGGCCGGACTGCACCGGGTGCGCAACCTGCGGCCCGGCCGGATGGGCATCGTCGACTACGACGCGACGGTTCGTGCGCTGGCGGCGGCGCCGCCCGACTCCCGGCGGCTGAGCGGACCGGGGTACCACGCGGTGACCTACGGCTGGCTCGTCGCGGAGATCGTGCAGCGGGTGACCGGGCTGCCGTTCGTCGACGTCGTCCGGCAGGAGATCGCCGAACCCCTGGGCACCCCCGAATTCTGGTTCCGGGTTCCGGAGGACCAGCGGCACCGCATCGCCAAGCTGTTCCCGCGGATCAATCCCGCCGGACTGCACTGGGGGATGACCGCTTCGGTGCTGTCGCGGGTGAGCCTCACCCGCGGTCTCGCGGAGGCTGCGATGCCGGAGGAGTTCGACGAGCTGGTGCGTGATCCGTCGGTGCACGACGCGGTGATGCCCGGGTGGAACGGGGTGTTCTCGGCGCGGGCGCTGGCACGGATGTACGGGGCGATCGCCGCGGGCGGCACGATCGACGGAGTGCAGTTCCTGAAGCCGGAGACCGTCGAGGCCATGAACGAGGTCCGGGTACGCGGGCGCGACTACGTGCTCGGCGTCCCGATGGCGTGGCGCCTCGGCTACCACCAGCCGGTGTTCGTCAGCCGGGAACGGCCGCGCGGGGCGCTCGGCCACTACGGGGTCGGCGGTTCGGGCGCCTTCGCCGACCTCGACACCGGCCTGTCGCTCGCGTTCACGACGAACCGACTGGGCAGCGGCCCGATCGCGCTGGGCGATCTGCGGCTCGCGCGACTGGGTGCGGTGGCGCGTGAACTCGCCCGTCGCGCGTGAGAGGACGGCCACGAGTGTTCGAAGCAGTTCGATACGGAGGGAGCGAAGCTGTGAGCCACGTGTACCGGGTGATCGAGGTGGTGGGGTCGTCGACGGACAGCGTCGACGACGCGATCAAGCAGGCCGTCGCGCGGGCGGCGGAGACCACGCGCCATCTCGAGTGGTTCGAGGTGATGAACGTCAGGGGTCACATCGACGACGGGGCCGTCGCGCACCTCCAGGTGACCGTGAAGATCGGCTTCCGTATCGAGCCGAGCGACGGCTGACCCCCGGCGCGGGGGACACGCCGGGAGAGCAGGTGCAGCGAACCGGATCTCGACCGGAATTGGAACAAGTTATAGTCTGAGGGGGTCGTCGAACCCCCGGCACTTCAGGCAGGTATCCACCGTGGTTTACGTGATCACCCAGGCGTGTTGCAACGATGCCTCGTGCGTCGAGGTCTGCCCCGTCAACTGCATCCACCCCACGCCCGACGAGGCGCCGTTCGCGACCACCGAGATGCTCTACATCGACCCGGACACCTGCATCGACTGCGGCGCGTGCGTGGACGAATGCCCGGTGGACGCGATCTACGCCGACAACGAGCTTCCCGCCGAGCACGAGCCGTACCTGAAGATCGCCGAGGACTACTACCGGCGCTACCCGATCGGACCGGACTGGCCCGAGGAACGCGACCGCACCAAGATCCCCGCCGAACTCGGCTCCCTGCGGGTCGCGATCGTCGGTTCGGGCCCGGCCGCCTGCTACGCCGCGCTGGAGCTGACCAGCCGGTCCCGCGTCGAGGTCGACATCTTCGACCGTCTGCCCACCCCGTACGGACTCGTCCGCGCCGGTGTCGCCCCGGACCACCAGAGCACCAAGTCCGTCGGTGAGCTGTTCCGCAGCGCCCTCGGCCACAAGAAGAGCCAGTGCTGGTTCAACGTCGAGGTGGGCACCCACATCAGCCACGAGGAACTGCTCGCGCACCACCACGCCGTGATCTACGCCGTCGGTGCCGCCGCCGACCGGCACCTGGACGTGCCCGGCGAGGACCTGCCCGGCTCGCACGCCGCCACCGAGTTCGTCGCCTGGTACAACGGGCACCCCGACTACGCCGACCGCACCTTCGACCTGTCCGGCGAACGCGCGGTGATCATCGGCAACGGCAACGTCGCCCTCGACGTCGCGCGGGCACTGGTCGCCGACCCGGACGAGCTGGCGAAGACCGACATGGCCGATCACGCCGTCGCCGCCCTGCGCGCGTCGAACATCCGCGAGGTCGTCGTCGTGGGACGGCGCGGACCCGCCCAGGCCGCCTACACCAATCCGGAACTGCTGGCCCTCGGTCAGCTCCGGGGCGTCGACATCGTCGTCGACCCGGCCGACGCCGAACTCGACCCGGCCAGCCGGGCCCTCGTCGACGACCCCGCCGTCGAACCACGGATCGCACTGAAGGTCGAACAGGTCCAGGGCTTCGCCCGCCGGACCCCGACCGAGGACAACAAGCGGATCGTGCTGCGCTTCCTCGCCGCACCCGTCGCGCTGAACGGGGACGGCCGGGTCGACTCGATCACCCTCGAACGCACCGAACTGGCCGAGACCAACGGCCGCCTCGAGGCGCACCGCACCGGGCAGACCGAGACCCTGCCCACGGGCCTGGTCCTGCGGTCGGTCGGCTACCGGGGGCGTCCCGTCGCCGATCTGCCGTTCGACGAGACGCGCGGCATCCTCCCCAACGAGGAAGGCCGGGTCGTGGACCCGGAAACGAACGAGCCCCTGCCCGGGGTGTACACCGCAGGCTGGATCAAGCGCGGGCCCACCGGCGTCATCGGCACCAACAAGCAGTGCTCCGCGCAGACCGTCGAGCATCTGGTCCAGGACTTCGTGGCCGGCCGCCTCGTCGCCCCCGTCGCCGACCGGGAGAAGCTCGCGGCGCTGATCTCCGAGCGCCGGCCGGACTACGTGGACTACCGGGGCTGGCAGCAGATCGACAAGCAGGAACGCGCCCGGGGCGGTGCTGTGGGCCGCTCCCGCGTGAAGTTCGTCGCTGTCGACGATCTCCTCGCTGCCTCCCGAATCGAGTCCTGACCTGGCGTCGAGCTCCCGACGGGCCACCCGGACGGGCGCGGTCGAATTGCCCGCCCGCAGGTGTGCTGTGTCTAATGGGTGCGCCAAGTCGTCGCTGTCGGGGCGGACGTGGGTGCGACGGCACGAACGAACGATGGGTTGTCGAATGTTCGAGAAGAAGGGTCGGCCGAACAGTCGCGGCCGCGCCGGACGCTGGTCCGGCCGTGTCGTCACCGCGCTGGTGGGCGTCGGCGCCGCCACGCTCACCATGACCGGACCCGCCGCCGCGGTACCCCTGTGGCCCGGCGGACCCGAACTGCCGAGCGTGCAGGAACTCGTCGAACGGCTGCCCGGCCAGGCGCCGGAACCCGCCCCGTTCTCCGCACCGTCGATCAACCCGTCGAACGGTGAGACGGTGGGCGTCGCGCAGCCGATCATCATCCGCTTCGACGAGCCGATCACCGACCGCGCCGCCGCCGAGCGGCACATCGAGGTCCAGGCCGACCCGCCCGTCGACGGGCACTTCTACTGGGCGTCGGACCGGCAGGTGCGCTGGCGGCCCTACGAGTTCTGGCCCGCCCACACCCAGGTCACCGTGAACGCCGGGGGCACGCAGTCGTCGTACACCGTCGGCGACGCGCTGATCACCGTCGCGGACGACGCCACCAAGACCATCACCGTCACCCGCAACGGTGAGGTCGTCAAGACCATGCCGACGTCGTTCGGCAAGCCGGGCTACGAGACGCCCAACGGCACCTACATCGTCGGCGAGAAGTTCCGTGACATGTACATGGACTCGTCCACGTACGGCGTGCCGGTGGACTCGCCCGAGGGGTACCGCACCTACGTCGAGTACGCGACCCGCATCTCCAACAGCGGCATCTTCGTGCACGCGGCGCCGTGGTCCGAGTGGGCGCAGGGCAACACGAACGTCAGCCACGGTTGCCTGAACGTGAGCACCGAGGACGGCCGCTGGTTCTTCGAGAACGCCCGGAAGGGTGACCCGGTGATCGTGCAGAACACCGGGGGCGGCATCCTCAACGGCTGGGACGGCCTCGGTGACTGGAACCTCTAGCCGGACAACGGCCGGCGCCGGCGAGCACTTCGTACCTCGACGGTGACGAGAGTACTCGTCGGCGCCAGACCGGCGTAACCTCCGGTTCGTCCGCGGCAGACACACTGCCGCAGTGCGCTCGAGTCCGGAAAGAGTACTGCCCCGAACCGACCGGGGTCCGTGGGGACGCCCGTGGGGCGACTACGCGCTGTTCGCCGCGCTGATCGGACCGAATCTCGCGCTGCTGGTCCTGTTCACGTACCGGCCGCTCGTCGACAACATCCGACTGTCGTTCTTCGAGTGGAACATCTCGAGCCCCACCGCGACGTTCGTCGGACTGGGCAACTACCGCGAGTGGTTCGGCCGTGCCGACACGTGGCAGATCGTCGGCAACACCGTCGTCTTCACCGTCGCGACCGTCGCGGGCTCCATGCTGCTCGGACTGGCGCTGGCGCTGCTGCTGGATCGGAAACTGCTGGGCCGCAACCTCGTCCGGTCCGCACTCTTCGCGCCGTTCGTCATCTCCGGTGCCGCGGTGGGGGTGGCGTTCCAGTTCGTGTTCGATCCCAACTTCGGCCTCGTCCAGGATCTGCTGGGCAGGCTGGGGCTCAACACCCCGGACTTCTACCAGGATCCGGCCTGGGCGCTGGTGATGGTCACCCTCACCTACCTGTGGAAGAACCTCGGCTACACGTTCGTCATCTATCTGGCGGCCCTGCAGGGCCTGCGTCCCGAACTGTCCGAGGCCGCCGCGATCGACGGCGCCTCGTCGTGGACGGCCTTTCGGCGCGTCCTGCTGCCGCAGCTCCGTCCCACCACGTACTTCCTGTCGATCACCGTGCTGCTCAACTCCTTCCAGGTCTTCGACATCATCAACGTGATGACCCGGGGCGGGCCGCTCGGTACCGGCACCACCACGATGGTCTACCAGGTCTACAACGAGTCCTTCCGGAACTTCCGGGCCGGCTACGGTGCCACCGTCGCGACGATCATGTTCCTCGTGCTGCTGGCCGTCACGGTCTACCAGGTGCGCCTGATGGACCGCGACGACACTGCGCGCCCCGCCCGCCGTCCCCGGCGCGCGCGTGGGGGTAGGCGTGGGCGTGGGCGTGCGACCGAATGTGACACGCGTTCGATCACATCGAAGCCATGTGACATTCGGTCGGTCCAGCGGACGGGGGGTGCGGAATGACGACGCTCCTGGAGCGCCCGGTCACGACCACGGAACCGGCAGCGGCGCAGCCGTATCGGCGTCGCGAGCGCACGATCCGGGTACTCGCCTACGCCGCGATGGTCGTGGCACTGCTCGTCGTGGCGCTGCCGCTGTACTGGATCGTGGTGACCTCGTTCAAGCAGCGACCCGACATCTACACGCTGCCGGTCACCTGGTGGCCCTCCGTGTTCCATCCCCGGAACTACACGGAGGCAGTCACCTCGGTGCCGTTCGGCACGTTCCTGCGGAACTCGTTGATCATCACCACGGTGCTGTCGAGCGTGAAGTTCGTCCTCGGCATCCTGAGCGCCTACGGTCTGGTGTTCCTGCGCTTCCCCGGCAAGAACCTCGTGTTCCTCGGTATCGTCGCCGCGCTGATGGTGCCGAACCAGATCACTGTCATCTCCAACTACGCGTTGGTGGCGGAATGGGGGTGGCGCAACACCTTCCAGGGGATCATCGTGCCGCTGGCAGGTGTGGCATTCGGAACGTTTCTGCTGCGCAACCATTTTCTGTCCATTCCCGCCGAGATCATCGAGGCGGCGCGGATGGACGGGGCCGGGCACGTCCGCCTGCTGTGGCGGGTCGTGCTACCCGTGTCCGGACCGACCCTGGTCGCGTTCGCGCTCATCACCGTGGTCAACGAGTGGAACGAATACCTGTGGCCGTTTCTCATGGCCGACGACGCGTCCGTGGCGCCGCTGCCGATCGGGCTGACCCAGCTGCAGAACAACGACGGCGTCACCAACTGGGGGCCGGTGATGGCCGGCACGGTGCTGGCCATGCTGCCGATCCTCGTGATCTTCCTCGCGCTGCAACGTCACATGATCAAGGGCCTCACCTCCGGTGCGGTCAAGGGCTGAACTCTCCAGGAGCAACTTCGTGAACATCGACAGGCGTGGATTTCTGGGACTGACCGGGCTCGTCGCCGCGAGCGCCGCGCTGGCGGCGTGCGCCGGCACCGGGTCGTCCGGGTCCTCGGAATCCGCATCCGCGGCGAACACCATCAAGTTCTGGTCCAACCACCCGGGCAAGTCCCAGGACGTGGAGCGCGAGCTCATCGCCCGGTTCGAGGCGAAGTACCCGGACCTGACGGTCGACCTGATCGACGGCGGCAAGAACTACGAAGAGGTGTCGCAGAAGTTCAACGCGGCCCTGTCCGGAGGCGACCTGCCCGACGTCGTCGTCCTGTCGGACGTGTGGTGGTTCAACTACGCGCTGACCGGCGCGATCACCCCGCTCGACGACCTCTTCGCCGAGGTCGGCGTGGACACCGGGGACTACGTCGATTCCCTACTGGCCGACTACCTCTTCGAGGGCCGTCACTTCGCGCTGCCCTACGCCCGCTCGACGCCGCTGTTCTACTACAATCGGGACGTCTGGCGGCAGGCCGGTCTTCCCGACCGCGGACCCGCCACCTGGCAGGAGTTCGCCGAGTGGGGTCCCGAACTGCAGCGGGTGGTCGGGTCCGGCAAGCTGGCACACGGCTGGGGTAACGCCAAGGACTACCTCGGCTGGACGTTCGAAGGACCGATCTGGACGTTCGGCGGAGCCTACTCCGACGGCTGGCGGCTGCGTTTCGGCGACGCGGAGACGATCGCCGCGGGTCAGTTCCTGAAGGACATGATCCACACCGGGAGGTACGCGGGCGTGTCCACGGACATCGCCAACGACTTCTCCGCCGGGATCATCGCGTCCACCATCGCCTCGACCGGCGATCTGTCCGGCATCACCGCGAACGCCGCGTTCGATTTCGGCACCGCGTTCCTGCCCGCCCCCGACGGGACGCCGGGATGCCCCACCGGCGGTGCGGGACTGGCGATTCCGGCGAACATCTCCGACGAGCGGAAGCGCAACGCGCTGAAGTTCGTCGACTTCGTCACCAACGGGGAGAACACCGCCTACTTCTCGCAGAAGATCGGCTACATGCCGGTGCGCAAGTCCGCCACCGAGGATCCCGGGATGAGAGCATTCCTCGAGCAGAACCCCAACGCCCGCACCGCTGTCGATCAGCTCGCGCGCACCCGGTCGCAGGACTACGCGCGCGTCTTCGTGCCCGGCGGCGACCAGATCATCGGCACCGGCCTCGAACAGATCGCGCTGCAGGGGGCCGACGTGCCGACGGCGTTCGGCGACGTCGCGCGGCAGCTGCAGCAGATCATCGACCGTCAGATCACCCCGAATCTGTAGGGAAAGCCTTGGCAAGCATACGTTTCCGGTCCGTCACCCACCGCTACCCCGGTGCCGATCGGCCGTCGGTGGACCGCCTCGACCTCGATGTCGCGGACGGGGAGTTCCTGGTCCTGGTCGGTCCGTCGGGCTGCGGGAAGACCACGAGCCTGCGCATGCTCGCGGGCCTCGAGGCGGTCGACGACGGTCGCATCGACATCGGCGGCGCCGACGTGACGGGACTGCCGCCCAAGGCCCGCGACGTGGCGATGGTGTTCCAGAACTACGCGCTGTACCCGAACATGACCGTGGCCGAGAACATGGGTTTCGCGTTGCGCAACGCCGGCGTCGGCAGGGTGGAACGGACGACGCGGGTGCTCGACGTCGCGCGGATGCTCGAACTCGAGCCGCTGCTCGACCGCAAACCGGGCAAGCTCTCGGGCGGGCAGCGACAGCGCGTGGCCATGGGCCGCGCGATCGTGCGACGGCCCGCGGTGTTCTGCATGGACGAACCGCTGAGCAACCTCGACGCGAAGCTGCGCGTCAGCACGCGTTCGCAGATCGCCGGACTGCAGCGGCGACTCGGCACGACGACCGTGTACGTCACCCACGACCAGGTGGAGGCCATGACGATGGGGGACCGGGTGGCCGTCCTCGACGGCGGTCGCCTGCAGCAGGTCGCCGCACCCCGCGTCCTGTACGACAACCCCGTCAACACCTTCGTCGCCGGGTTCGTCGGTTCGCCCGGCATGAACCTGCTCGACGCACCCGTCCGCGACGGCGCGGCCGTGCTCGGCGCCCTACGAGTGCCGGTTCCGGCCGACGTCGGCGCCGACCGGATCGTCGTCGGGGTGCGGCCCGAGGCATGGACCCCCGTGGGCGCGTGGCGGTCCGGGACGCTGTCCCTGACGGTGGACCTGGTCGAGCAGCTCGGCGCGGAGGCCTTCGTCCATGCGACGGCGACCGGGCCGGCCGACTGGTCGAGCGCGACGGGCAAGGTCGTCGTACGGGTGGATCGACGAGTTGCGATCGGTCCGGGGGAGCAGGTGCACCTGCTCCCGCAGCCGGGGGAGGTCTACTTCTTCTCCGCGACGACCGGTGCTCGCCTCGGTGTCGGCGACCGAATGTCACATACGTTCGATTCGATCGAACGCGTGTGACATTCGGTCGAACCGGCGGCATGCGGGCGAACCGGCGGCATGCGGCGGGCGGGCTCAGCCCGGATACGGCGGGTACTGCCGTTCGCGCAGCACGGTGCTCAGATGGACGGCGTTCCGTGCCAGTGCCTGCGTGGTCGTGGATACCTGTTCCGGAACCTCGGACAGGTCCTTGAAATCCGTGCCGGACATCGCTTCCCCGTTCCAGTAGGTGCAGCCCTGGGCCGGGATGCTGAACCCGATGTCGTTGAGACCCTGGAACAGGTCGGCGACGATCTTGTGCGCACCGTCCTCGTTGCCCACGACCGCGGCGACGGCGACCTTCCCGACCATGCGTGGCCGGTTCTCGTCGTCGGTGCTCGACAGTTCCGCGTCGAGGCGTTCGAGCACGCGCTGGGCGACGCTGGACATGTGGCCCACCCAGGTCGGCGTGGCGACGATCAGGATGTCGGCGGCGGCGACGCGTTCGAGCAGGCCCGGCCACTCGTCGCCGTCACCCATGTCCGCCTCCACACCGGGACGGACGTCGTGGTCGACGACGCGCACCGATTCGGTGGTCACGCCGTGCCCGGCGAGCGCGGACAGGACATGCGACACCATCAGGTCGGTGCTGGACTCCGCCGGGGACGGTTTGAGTGTGCAGTTCAGGGCGAGGGCACGAAGGGTGGTCATGGGTGCGGTTACCCGGTCCGGTGGGTGTCAATCCCCGGCCGCGGGTTTCCCCGGGCTCGGTTCGGGCACCCGGGTGATCGCATCGGTGCCGTAGCGAGCGGCGCCGGCGCTCAGAGCGAAGTGCGGACCGGAGGAACACCTGATGACAGAGCCGAATTCGTATCGATACACCGCAACGGCCGAGGACACCTCGGTGCGCATCGACGGGCATTCACCGGACCTGCGCGTGACGACGCCGGACAACGCCGCCGGGTTCGACGCGGTGACGCCCGAGCAACTGTATGCGGCGGCATTGGCGGCGTGCGTGTACCAGACCCTCATCGCGACGGCGTCGGCCGGCGATCACGACCTGGGGGAGTGCGCCGTGGACGCCCGCGTCGAACTCACTTCACGGGGCAACCAGGAGTTCGATCTCTCCGCCGAGGTCGACGTGCGGCTGCCTCGTGTCGAGGATCGCGATGCCCGGGAAACCCTCGCGTTGCGGGCCGTCGAACGGTGTCCGATGGCCAAGTCGGTCCAGGTGCGACTCGCCGGCGCGCACGCGTAGTGACGAGCACGAGCCGGAACGCACGGTGACCGCGCCGTCCGGATGGAGCGGACGGTCGAGCGCTACCGCTCCGCGGCGGCCGGCGCCTACCCGGCGGGAAGGCACGGTCCGTCGGGCGGCGGGGTGTGTTCGTAGCCGGGGTAGCAGGGCAGTACCTGTGGTGCTGCGGGTGCCGGTGCAGGTGCCGGGGCGGGCGCGGGAGCCGACCCGGCGGGAAGGCACGGTCCGTCGGGCGGCGGGGTGTGCTCGTAGCCGGGGTAGCACGGCAGTACCTGTGGTTCTGCAGGTGCGGGTGCAGGTGCCGGGGCGGGCGCGGGAGCCGACCCGGCGGGAAGGCACGGTCCGTCGGGCGGCGGGGTGTGCTCGTAGCCGGGGTAGCACGGCAGAACCTGTGGTCCTGCGGGCGCAGGTGCCGGTGCCGGAGCCGGGACGGGGGCAGGAGCAGGCGGTGCCGATCGAGGCGCCGGCCTCGCGGGGGCGGCGTCCTGGGGTGGAACTTCGCCGTCCTGGGCTGGAACCTCGGCAGCCTGGGACTCCGTCCGAGGTGGCGTCGGCTCCTGTTCCGCGGCTGTCGAGGTGGTCGGTGCGGCCGAGGGCGTGGACGTCGGAGAGGCCGGCTGCACCGCGATGGGGACGGGCGTCGGGTCGGCGTCGTCGGACGACACGGCCCCGAGGGCCACGCCGCCGACGACGAGGACGGCGACGATCGCCGCGAGAACCGGGATCATGACGCGCCGGTTCCGGGTGAGCGGAGCGACCGCGGGAACGGACCTGCCGGTGGGATGTGACGGCGCGGCCGCGGCGCGTGCCGCCGCGGCCAGCTCGCTCACCGATCCGTAGCGCCGCGCGGGTTCGGGTGCCGTTCCGCGTGCGACGACCTCGACCATGCCGGCCGGAAGATCCGAGACCGCCGACGACGACTGCGGGGCCCCCGCTCGTCCACCCGAGGACTGGAAGAGTCTGCCGGTGAGGCATTCGTACAGCACCGTCGCCAGGCCGTAGACGCCCGTCGCCGCGCCGGGATGCGGGGGGAACCCGACGTCGGTGAGGAGAACATTTCCGTCGCCCTGCACCAGGACGTTCGCCGACGTCACTTCCTGTTCGACCAGCCCGGCCGCGTGCACGGCCTCGAGCGCCGACGCCAATTGCTCGACGACACCGACTGCCCGCGGGACGTCCATCGCGCCGGTGGACCGGAGCATCGTCTGCAGATCGGTGCCCTCGACGACGGGCGTTGCGAGGAAGAGCCGGGTGCCGATCTGCCCGAAGTCGTGGATCGGGAGCACACGAGGGTTCCGGATCCGGGCGGCGATCTCGGCTTCGCGTTCGAAACGAGCGCGGTACTCGTCGTCCTCGGTCACCTCGGGTGGCAGCGCCCGCACCGCGACGTTCCGGCCGGTGGTGGTGTCGAACGCGGCCCATACCTCGCCCGTCGCGTCCACCGACAGTGGACGGTCCAGGCGATACCTGCCGAACAGGGCACCAACTTGCATCTGTCACTCTCCGCCCCTGGAAGTAGCTGTGGCTGCGGATCCGTGCACCGGAAGGATCGACCGCCTCCTCCACCGGAAGTCTATGCGGCGGACGTGCAAAGTGTCGCGCTCGGCCTCGAACCCCGCTCCTACGCTGGTTCTTTCGCCCGCGACCTCAGACCACCGGCTGCGTCGTTGCCGGAAGCGCTGCCCGGGAGAAGCGCACGGCGCCGTCCTCGAGTCGTCCGCGGCGCATCATCACCAGGTCCCGGACGTAGTTCTGGAACAGCCGCCACGGCGCCGCGGGGCCCTGCCTGGGCATCGAATCGATGCTGCGCAGGACGTACCCGGACGCGAGATCGACCAACGGGGATGTCGCGGTCGTGGTCGCGGGGGCCGTCGGGGTGCAGTAGGCGTATCCGCGGGCGTCCATGTGGCGCAGCAGGCGGCACACGTATCCGGCGACGAGATCGGCCTTCAACGTCCACGACGCATTGGTGTATCCGACGGTGAATGCGAGATTGGGCACCCCGGAGAGCATCATCCCCTTGTACGCCAGCGTCTTTCCCATCTCGACGTCGCGGCCGTCGACGCTCACGGCCATCCCGCCGAGCAGAAGCAGGTTCAGTCCCGTCGCGGTGACGATCACGTCGGCGGCGAGTTCCTGCCCGGATTCCAGGCGGATCCCGTGTTCGGTGAAGGTGTCGATCGTGTCGGTGACGACCGTCGCCCGGCCCTCCCGCAGCGCCCGGAACAGGTCGCCGTCGGGCACGAAACAGACGCGCTGGTCCCACGGGTCGTATTGCGGCCGGAAGTGCACGTCCACCTCGTAGTCCGCGGGCAGGTGGCTCTGCACGCCCTTGCGTAGCAGCCGCTTGACCAGATCGGGCCGGCGCCGGCTCAACTGGAAGAAGGCCATACTGCCCAGCACGTTCGCCCAGCGGACGACAGGGTAGGCCAGCTTCAGCGGTATCCGGCCGAGCAACGCGCCGGCGACCGGATCGATCGAGGGACGCGACATGACGTAGCTCGGAGAGCGCTGCAGCATCGTCACGTGTGCGGCCGTCCTCGCCAGTGCCGGGACGAGAGTCACGGCGGTGGCGCCGCTGCCGACGACGACGACGCGCTTGCCGGTGCAGTCCAGGTCCTCGGGCCAGTGCTGTGGGTGTACGAGGGTGCCGGTGAACCGTTCCACGCCGGGAAACTCGGGGGTGTAGCCCTCGTCGTAGCGGTAGTAGCCCGAATTGACGAACAGGAAGCCGCACGTGAAGCGAACTCGTTCCCCGGTGTCGGTGCGCTCGGCCGTCACGGTCCAGCGGGCGGCCGGCGTGGACCATTCGGCGCGGACCACGCGATGCCGGAACCGGACCTTCTCGTCGATGCCGCGATCCCGTGCGGTGCGGCGGACGTAGTCGCGGATGGACGGGCCGTCGGCGAAGGTCTCGGGCTCGGCCCACGGCTCGAACGAGTACCCCAGGGTGAACATGTCCGAGTCGGACCGGATGCCCGGGTAGCGGAAGAGGTCCCAGGTGCCGCCGATGACGTCGCGTGCCTCGAGGACGGTGAAGGTCTTGTCCGGGCATTCGTCCTGCAGGTGACAGGCCGCGCCGATACCGGAGAGTCCGGCGCCGACGATCAGGACGTCGACGTGTTCGTCGTGCATCGCGCTTCTCCGTTCCCGGGGGTCTGGGCGACCGGGGCAGCTGACGCAGACACTACCAACGCGCCGAGCACTCGGCGGCGACGCCGCTGTGGAATCAGCGGCGACGCCGCTGTGACATCGGCGGCGACGCCGCTGTCGTATCGGCGGTGATGCCGCTGTGGAATCAGCGGCGACGCCGCAGCGCCCCCTGCAACGCTGCGGTGCCGCCGATACCTGCTGCCAGCACGAACAGCAGCAGGACGACATTGGCGGTCACGGCTGCACCTGCCGTGCCGCGCTTCGGAGACCGCACCCGCGGGGTGTGGTCAGGATGGCGAGCAGATGGACCATGGCTGTTCCTCCGTCGACACTTCCGACTGCTGGAGCAACGCCCGTCCGGGCAGGGAGCGCAGCAGTCGCCTCTACGAGACGAAACCGGCTGCTTCTCAACCTTGTTTGCAAGAGTAACGTCTCCGCGGCGTGCCCGTAGGCCGAATCCGTGAAGATTCCGTGAAGATCCCGGAAGTCCCGTCGCGGCCGTGGCCCGAGCATCTCAGCGGGCTCCGGAGCGTACGGACCGCACCGACCGCGGATCCGCCGGGACGCACCTCTCGTAGGTGCGCACGGCGTCGGCCGCGGAACGGTCCCACGAATAGCGGGTGCTCGCCCGGTCGTGGCCGGCGAGACCGAAGGCGGTGCGCTGGACGTCGTCGGTGAGCAGGGTGTGTACCGCCGCCGCGACCGCGTCGGCCGCGTGCGGGGGCACCAGCGTGCCCGTGACCCCGTCGACGACCGTGTCGAGCAGGCCGCCGACCGCGGTGGCCACCACCGGCCGCCCGCACGCCATGGCTGCGAGCGGCACCAGGCCGAGCGGTTCGTACCAGGGCGTGCATACGACGACGTCCGCCGACCGCAACAGCGCCGGCATGTCCGTCCGGGACACGTGCCCGGTCATGTGCACCCGGTCGAGCACGCCGTGGTCCCCGGCGACGGCGCGCAGACGTGCGGCCTCGTCGGGGGCGCCGTCGTCCGCCGGTCCGCCGGCGATCACCAGTTCCGTGCCGGGGAGCAGGGCCAGCGCCCGGATCGCCACGTCGAAGCCCATCCGCGGCACGAGCGGCCCGACAGCGACGATGCGGCGCCCCGGCCCGCGCGCCGGAGCCTCGGGGCCGGTGGGCGCGAACTGCGCGAGGTTCACCCCGCAGGGCACGACGGACGTGCGGGTGCGGGGCAGGCCCAGCGCGGCGAGCTCGAACACCTCGTCCGTGCAGGTGGCGGCGACCCGGCTCGCGCCGCGCGCCAGGAGCCGCTCGATACGGATCCGGTTCGGCGACCCGGTCTGCGCCCCGCCCCGGTGCCGGCTCTCCACCACACCCAGGGTGTGGAAGGTCTGCACCGTGGGCACCGTGACGGTGCGGGCGGCGAGCTGCGTCGCGATCCCCGGCATCCAGCAGTGGGCGTGGGCGACGTCGGGCCGATCCCTCGTCCATTCCCGTTCGAGGAAGGTACCGAGCTCACCCATCCGTGGGAGCAGCTCGTCCGCCGGCAGCGGAGCCGGCGGACCGGCGGGGACGTGGACCACCTCGTACCCGTCGTCGGTCGGGACTCGCTCGGGTATGTCGGGGTCGTCGCGACGGGTGTAGACGGTCACGTCGTGTCCTGCGCGCACCAGCGCCGCCGACAGCTCGGCGACGTGCACCTTCCGGCCGTCCGCATCGACGTCGCCGGGGACCGTGAAGGGGCTTGCGTGCTCGGACACCATCGCGATCTTCATGGCCCTTCCCTTCTGCGGATCGTCGTGCCCGTCGCCTCGCCTGACAGCGCCTCGCCTGACAGCCTCGTCGCGCCGCCCGACCGCGCGTACGACCCGCGGACCCACCGCCGGTCGTGGTGCAGGTCCGGACTCCGAACGTGCGGGGGCATCACGTGCGGGGGCATCGACGAGCCGTGGACGTGCCACGACGGCACGTTCACCGAGGACGCCATGGGTGCAGGGTTGCCGATTCTGCGGCAGGTAAACCGCGCGGACGGAAATTGCCGCCGGATCGGTGCGGGCACGTTTACTCGCGCGGGTCGGGGGCACACGAATCGAGAGACCGTGAGGCACCGACGAAGGAGTAGCTGTGCACGCCGATCGATTCGCAGACTTCACCACCGCGACCGGCCCGTTCGCCTCGGTGTACTACGAGGATTCGCACGCGACCGAGGATGCGGCAAAGGTTGCGGAACTGACCTGGCGTTCCATCGCGGAGCAACTGGAACAACTCGGGACTCCGCGGGCCGTGCTCGGCCACGTCGAGCGCGCGGTGACCGAGGCGCCGGCGGCGGTCGGCAGCGGTGGCCGCGCGATCGTCGCGAACCCGGACGGGGTACTCGTGCACGAGCGGCTCGTGCGCCCGCCGCTGCGCACCGAGGTGCGACTGTCCGACATGCCTTACCTGCTCCCGCTGGTGGAACACGGCACGAGCGGCCGGCCCTACCTCGTGGCCGCCGTCGACCACGCGGGCGGCGACCTGACCGTCTACGACCGGCACGGCGGCGTGCTCCACGAGGAGACGGTCGCCGGGGAGGGCTACCCGATCCACAAGGCGGCCGGCGCCCAGTCGCCCGGTTACGGGGATCCCGAACCCAACGTCGAGGAGCAGCGGCGCCGCAACATCGCCGCCGCCGCCGACCGCATCACCGAACTGGCCGACGAGCACCACGCCGAGCCGGTGTTCGTGATCGGCGAGGTCCGCTCCCGCACGGACCTGGCGGAGGCCCTGCCCCAGCGCACCGGCGACGTCCTGGTGCAGGTGCAGACCGGTTCTCGCGCCGACGGCTCCGACCGCGAGCGGATCCGGGATGTCATCCAGGAGGAACTGGCGCAGCGTCGCCTCGCCGAGATGGACGACGTGGCCGAGCGCTATCGGGCCGGCGCCGGAACCGGCCTGGCCGTCGAAGGGGTGACCGAGGTGACGGCGGCGCTGCGCGAACGGCGGGTCGACACGCTGATCCTGGGGGACCTCGACGACACCACGGTGCTCGTGGGCGACGACCCGTCGCTCGTGGCCGCCGACGCAGGAGCGCTGTCCGAGATGGGTTCGGGCAGCGAGCGCGTCTGCCGCGCCGACGAAGCCCTGCCGTTCGCGGCCGTGGCCACCGGCGCCGCCGTGCTCCGCATGGACGAGCGCCTCACGCCGGCGGACGGCATCGGCGCCCTGCTGCGCTACTGACGGCCGGTGTCAGGACTGCACCGGCCACGGCACCGTCGCCTGCAGGACAGCCTCCTGCAGCGCGTCGGTGCGCCACGCCGTGACCCGCTGGTACTCGGGGTCGGCGACCATCTCGGAGAAGGCACGCCGCGTCGGGTAGCGCACGAGCAGGACCGCGTCCCAGTCCTGCCCGGTCTCCGCCACGAGCGCGGTCGACCCGTCGCCCGCGTAGAGCACCTCGCCGCCGTAGCGCGGCAGGAACGTCTCGTGGAGGGCGTCGGCGTAGCGGGCGTAGATCTCGCGACCACCGGTGCCGAACCGCAGCAGGTTCAGCATCACCACCGGCCCGCCCGGGTCCTCGGCGAGAAAGCGCTTCAGGTCGGCACCACGTGGATCGACAGCCATGTTCCGGAGTCTGGCACAACATCGGACACGCCGTGCTCTCCGACTGCCGGCGCGGCGGCCGGTCGTGGGGGCCGAACCGCAGTCGCTGCCGTACCGCGTACGGTCGGAGAACGTTCCGTGCACCCCTGGTTCAGGAGCCCACCACATGACCGAGCCCGCCGAACCCATCGTCGTTCTGCTGGTCGAGGACGACGCCGGCGACGAATTGATGACCCGCGAGGCCCTGGAGGACCACAAACTGACCAACGCACTGCACGTCGTACGCGACGGTGAGCAGGCGTTGAGCTTCCTCTTCCGGCGCGACCCCTACGCCGACGCGCCGCGGCCCGATCTGATCCTCCTCGACCTGAACCTGCCCCGCTACGACGGCCGGGAGGTCCTCGCACAGATCAAGGCCGACCCGGAACTGCGGCACATCCCGGTGGTGGTGCTCACCGCGTCCGCCGCCGAGGAGGACCTGCTGCGCAGCTACCGGCTGCACGCCAACGCCTACATCACCAAGCCGGTCGACTTCCCGCAGTTCGCGGAGGTGATCCGGCGGATCGACAACTTCTTCCTCCACATCGTGCGCCTTCCTCGTTCCCACTGAGTTCCGTCGGCGGCAGGTTTGGTTCGTTGCGCAGGGGGTAGCGCCTCCGGTATGACGCGTACGGACCGGATCCGGGACCCGTGGGGTGCTCGCACTCCCTACGGTCCCGGTGAGACGTGGCCGACCAGGGTGGACATGTATCTCGCCGAGGGGGTGGACGAGGACGACGTCGACACCTGGGTGCAGTCGGCGACGATCCTGCACTCGAACGGGGACGGGCTGGACATCGCCGTCGAGAACGGGCGCATCGTGGGCGTGCGGGGCCGGGCGGTCGACCGGGTCAATCACGGCCGGCTCGGTCCGAAGGACCTGTTCGGCTGGCAGGCGAACCATTCGCCGGATCGGTTGACCACACCGCTGATCCGGCGCGACGGTGCGCTCGTGGAGACGGACTGGGACACGGCGATGGACGCCGTCGCCGGGCGCACGAAGGAGTTGCTGGCCGAACGCGGTCCGAGTTCGATCGGCTTCTACACCACCGGTCAGCTCTTCCTCGAGGAGTACTACACGCTGGCGCTGATCGGACACGGCGGCATCGGCACCAACCACATGGACGGCAACACCCGGCTGTGCACGGCGACGGCGGCCGCGGCGCTGAAGGAGTCCTTCGCGTGCGACGGTCAACCGGGGTCGTACACCGACATCGACCACGCCGACGTGATCGCCCTGTACGGGCACAACATGGCCGAGACCCAGAGTGTGCTGTGGACCCGGGTGCTCGACCGGCTCGCCGGCCCGAACCCCCCGGCGATCGTCTGCGTCGACCCGCGGGAGACGCCGGTGGCGCGCGCGGCCACCGTGCACCTCGCACCCCGGCCCGGCACCAATGTGATGCTGATGAACGGGCTGCTGCACGAGATCGTGCGGCACGGCTGGATCGACCGCGACTACGTCGACGCCCACACCGTCGGCTTCGACGAGCTGGAGAAGCAACTCGAGGGCTACCCGGCGGAGAAGGTCGCGCAGGTGTGCGACGTCCCGCTCGCCGACCTGCGGGCGGCCGCCCGGCTCCTGGGCACCGCCGAACGGTTGCTGTCCACCGTGCTGCAGGGTTTCTACCAGTCCCATCAGGCCACCGCCGCTGCCGTCCAGGTGAACAACGTGCACCTGATCCGCGGCATGCTCGGCAAGCCGGGGTGCGGGGTGCTGCAGATGAACGGCCAGCCCACGGCGCAGAACACCCGCGAGTGCGGGGCCGACGGCGACCTGCCGGCGTTCCGGAACTGGGCCAACGACGAACACATCCAGGAGCTGGGGCGGGTGTGGAACATCGACCCGATGCGGATCCCGCACTACACCGCGCCCACCCACCTGATGCAGATGATGCGGTACGTCGAGGACGGTTCGATCCGGTTCCTGTACGTCAACGGCACCAACCCGGCGGTGTCGTTGCCGGAACTCGGCCGCATCCGCGAAATCCTGTCCCAGAAAAGGCTTTTCCTCGTCGTGCAGGACATCTTCCTGTCCGAGACCGCGCAACTCGCGGACGTCGTGCTGCCGGCCGCCACGTGGGGGGAGAAGACCGGCACGTTCACCAATGTCGACCGCACCGTGCACCTGTCGGAGAAGGCCGTCGACCCGCCCGGGCAGGCCCGGCCCGATCTGGACATCTTCCTCGACTACGCCCGCCGGCTGGGACTGCAGGACAAGGACGGGCAGCCCCTGGTCAAGTGGTCCACGCCGGAAGAGGCGTTCGAGGCCTGGAAGCAGTGCACCGCGGGACGGCCGTGCGACTACACCGGCCTCTCGTACGACAGGCTCCGCGGCGGCAGCGGCATCCAATGGCCCTGCAACGACGAGCACCCCGACGGCACCGAGCGCCTCTACGCCGACGGGAAGTTCTGGAGCGCACCGGACTACTGCGAGAGCTACGGTCGCGACATGGTCACCGGCGCCCCGCTCGAACCGACCGAGTACAAGGCGATGAACCCCCTCGGCAAGGCCGTGATCAAGGCAGGGGAGTACCTGCCCCCGCACGAGGTGGTCTCCGAGGAGTTCCCCTACCTGCTGACCACCGGGCGGACCCTCTATCACTTCCACACCCGCACCAAGACCGGGCGGGCACCGCAGCTGCAGAACGCCGCCCCCGAGGTGTGGGTGGAGATGTCCGCCTCCGACGCCCAGCGGCACGGCTGGGGGGAGGGCGACCTGCTGCTCATCACCACCCCGCGTGGCCGGGTGGAGGCACGGCTGCGGATCAGCGGCATCCGCCCCGGCGTGCTGTTCCTGCCGTTCCACTACGGCTACTGGGACACCCCCGGCGGGCACGAGCCGGGCGACTCCGAGGGCCGCGCCGCCAACGAACTGACCGTCACCGACTGGGATCCGGCGTCGAAACAGCCACTGTTCAAGACCGGCGCCGCCCGGGCCGAGCGTCTCCTGGCCGGGGACGGCACACCGTCCGCCGCGCCGACGACCACCGCCTCACGACCGGTGGGCACCGACGTTCCCGACACCGTGGGCGGTCCTTCCGGCACCGCGACCGAGACCGTCGTCGACACGAGCGGAGGCGCATCGTGAACAAGGTAGGTCTGGCAATCCGCGAACTGCACCGCGCCGAGAACGACCTGGCGGGGGAATTGCTGCAGATCTCGGACCGGCAGAAGGCCGACCACGAGATCTTCTACCTCGGACGGGATCTCGCACGCTGGTCCCAGGAACACGTGCGCGAACTCGCCCGGGTCGGGCGCGACTACGACCTCGACCTCGACGCCGAACCGGAGGACGACCACACGATCCTGGCCCGCCTGCGGCAGAAGGGCAGCGAACTGCTCGGCCGGCGCCACGAGCCCGGCCTGCTGCTCCTGCACGACCTGCGCGAGATCCACCGGATGGCAGCCGGGGTCTCACTGGACTGGGAGATCCTGGCCCAGACCGCGCAGGCCATGCAGGACCGGGAACTGCTCGCCACGGCCGAACGCTGCCACCCGCAGACCCTGCGTCAGTTGCGCTGGGCCAACGCGAAACTCAAGGAGAGCGCCGCGCAGATCATGGTCACGGGCTGACCGGTACTCGTCCACGAGCACCGACTCCCGTGGTGAAGACAATTCCGCGGGAACGGATTACCTGTCGGAACCGCCCCCGAGTTCGAGGATGTCGACAACCTCCTCGGCCCGGGCGATCCACTCCCGTACTCGCGTCCCGGAAACCCGGCGGGGAAGCTGCGCCAAACGCAGCGTGCGCGTGTAGCTGCCCGCTCGGTCGCGAACCGGCAGTACGACGGAACCGATGTCGTACGTCTTCCCGCCCTCGAGGTCGCGCAACGTATAGTCGACCGCCGATTCGGTCACGCACTCCCGGATGTTCCGCTCCTGCGCCGGAGTCAGTCTTCCGGTCGCATACCGATGGGTGGCGTCGCGCATCCCTTCGTATGCGGCTCCGCCTTCCCGAGGAAGGAACGACAGCAGGAACCCGTGTGCGCGGACGAAGTCGAGACGGTCCCGGTAGAGCTGCCTCCCGGGCTCCTCGACGCCGCGGGCCTTGGCGAGCCACCGCTCCTGATCCTCCGGCGGGAGATCGAACACGAGCGAGTCACCGATCGGGGGCACGATCGGAACTCGCTGCGCCAGGCCGTTCTCCGGATCGACTCCGGGAGCCGACGCCGAGAGTACCGTTGCCATCTCGTCCCGACCGACCGCGGTGTAGACCGTGACCTCGCAACCGATGTCGTGTGCGAGGTCCTCGACGGCCGTCCGTGCGCAGTCCGCCTCCCGAATCGCCGACAGCAGCCGGTGCTCCATCCGAGCCATCAAGGAGGTCCCGACGAAACTCCCGTAACCGCCCTGGAAGAAGATCAGCGGGGCCACCGGGTTGGTGACGGCCATGTCCGCCACAGCGCACAGGACGATCCAGTGATCGCCCGCCTCCACCGTGTCGGTGATGCGGGTGTCGATCCATGCCACCGAGTCCGCCAGCACCGGATCCCCCGACGGGGACGGGAACCAGTCGATTCCGTCGAACTTGTTCTCCCAGCGCCGGGCGAGGGTGGAGACCAGTTCCTCCTGCTCACCGCCCACGATGTTGATGCACAGCGACGCGCACTCCCGCAGCTTGGCGAACGTCTTCGACGTCTTCATCGGCATGAAGGAGACGAGGGGCGGATCGAGAGACACCGACCCGAAGGTCCCGACCACCAGCGCCAGCAGTTCGCCGTTGTCCGCACGGCCGGTCACGACGGCCACTCCGGTCGGGTAGTGCCCCATCACCTCCCGGAAGAGCCCTCGGTCGACCGGGGTCGCGATATCCGTCATTGCGGTCCTCCTGATCTCGGGGACGGGATGACTCCGGCGTGCATCGAGATGCCGGTTCAATGCTTGACGTACTCGGACTGCAGTTTCCGGCCGAGGCTCTCGGGCCGGAGGAAGAGGATGCAGAGCACGCCGCCGACGAGGAGGATGATGCCGGTGATGGTGAATGCCTGGTGCACACCGACCGCCATGTTCGTCGCCATTTCGGGAGCCAGTGTGCTGCCGGCAGGGGGCGAGACATAACCGGCGCGGGCCATCAGCCAGCCCACGAGCGTCGGGGAGACGATGGCACCGATCGAGGCCACGCCGCCGAGCGTGGCCATGAGAATCGGTCGCTGCTTGGCGCCGACCGCATAAGCGATCGCAGAGGCGGTCATCGGGTACGCGAGGCTGCAGCCGGCGGCGAGGCACAGCAGGGCGACGGCCGGCACACCCGACGTCGTCTGGACCAGGATGAAGCAGATTCCGGCCACCAGCGCTGCGATACCGAACGGGACCGCGATCGCGCGATGCGCGTTGTGGCCGTGCTTCATCAACCGGTGGCCGAGGAAGCCGAGCAGCAGCAGCACGCCGGCTCCGAGGATCCAGGGAATGGTGGTGACGGTGCCTACCTGAGGAAGCGACAGGCCGACCACGGTGCCGAGGTACTGGGGCAACCAGGTCGTGACGAAACCCTGGACCCAGAAGTTGGAGGCCCCTCCGATCACCGCGGCGAGGAAGGTCATGCTGAGCAGCGCACGCCAGACGACGACAGGCTTCTGCTCGTCCACATCGGCCGTGGCGACCTCCGCGGTGCGGTCCGCCGGCTTCCGGTCGCCGGTACGGGCGTCGGCGCGATTCTGCTTGCCGTGCCCGGCGAACGGACCGTCGTCGGCGATCAGGAGCCAGGCGACGACCCACACGAATCCGACGATGCCGAGGACGCCGAAGGCCCAGCGCCAACCCCAGGCGACGATCACCCAGGCGAGGGCAGGCGCGGCGATGACCGGTCCCAGGGTCGAGCCGGCAGCAACCAAGTTGGACGGCAATGCGCGACGACGCGGCTCGAACCACGAATGAGCCGAGGTGAGGGACATCGCCGTCGCGGGGCCTTCAGCGCCGCCGAGGACGATGCGGGTCATCAGCAGCACCGCAGCACCGCCACCGAGGAGCATCGGGAACTGCATGACCGCCCAGACGACGCCCATCGTGAGGATGATCCACTTGACCGAGAATCTGGCAGCCAGGAAACCCGTGATCACGGAGACCACTGCGTAGAGGAAGAAGAACGCACTGCCGATGAATCCGAACTCGACGGCGGAGATTCCGAGATCGGGCATGGCCTCGGAGGCCACCAGGCCTAGTACGGCCTTGTCGGCGAAGGCCACGATCTGGAAGAGGACGAGCAGCGCCGTCACTATCCACGCCTTGCGGTTCATCCTGTGGAAGTCGATCCTCTTCTCCCCGTTTTCCGGGGAGGCGGAGACATCGGGCGCCACGGTCGAAGCCATGAGCAGCCACCTTTCCTAGCGAGCCGCGGATGCTGAATCCGTCGGCGAGTCGACAGTGGTTCAGAAGCTATTTCCACGCATCCCTACTGCGGTAGGAGGGAAACCTTTACTGTCGGCTCCCGCCGTGTTCACCCAGAATGAAGGGGTCGAGACCGGAGGAGGACTATGAGCACGCGCGCGTCGGACCTGTCCCTGGGTGAGCAGGTCGGGGCTGTCCGAACCGGGTCGGTGACGGCCGAGGACCTTGCTACGCAGGTCAGACGAGCGATCGAGCTGCGGGAACCGGAACTCGGTGCGTGGGTGTGCCTGTCGTCGACGATTGCGGAGCAGGCCCGTGCCGTCGACCGGGACCCCGGCTCTGCACCGTTGGCCGGGCTGTCCGTCGGAGTCAAGGACCTCATCGACGTCGCCGGGATGCCGACGCGCGCCGGTTCCGCAGTGACCTCCCCGAATCTGGTCGGCACCGACGCCGCCTGCGTGAGCCGCCTGCGTTCCCTCGGTGCGATCGTCCAGGGCAAGACCGTGACGACGGAGTTCGGCTACTTCACCCCCGGGCCCACCCGCAACCCGCACGCTCTCGGTCACACCCCCGGCGGGTCCTCCAGTGGCTCTGCTGCGGCCGTCGCAGCGGGGACCGTGCCCCTCGCGCTCGGCACCCAGACGGCCGGCTCGCTGACCCGGCCGGCCTCGTACTGCGGAGCCGCCGGCATGGTTCTCGCGCACGGCACCACGGACATGTCCGGCATCACCGGTCTGAGCGAGTCACTGGACGCCCTCGGCCTGCTGACCCGGTCCGTGTCCGATCTTCGCTTCGTGCACAACGCATTCAGCGGCCACGGGCACTCGGAGGTCCCGGCTCCGGAGCCGGTGACTCGGGGCCTGGTCTGGAACGCCGGTGCCCTCCACCCCGTGGAGCCCCCAATGTCGGCGTTGCTGGAACATGTGCCCGCCCTGTTGGAGGAGATCGGGGTGAAGGCCGAGCCTCTCGACTGGGACGATCATGTCCAGACCTTGTCCGAGGACCACGTCACCGTCATGTCGTACGAAGCCGCGCGGGCGCGGGCCCACGAATTCGACGAACACGCGGGTGCACTGAGCGCGCCGATCCGGGATCTGCTGGAGAACGGCCGCAGGATCGCCGGAACCGAGTATTCCGCGGCCCTGACCCGTCGGGACCGCTCCCGGGAACTGCTGGACGCGATTCTGGCCTCCGATCCGATCATCGTCGGCCCTGCAGCGCTGGGACCGGCCCCGCTCGGTCTGTCCGCAACCGGGTCGCCGATACTCAGCCGCCCGTGGCAGCTGCTCGGATTGCCGGTCGTGGTCGTGCCAGGTGCCCGCACGTCCGCGGGACTGCCACTGGGTCTTCAGATCGTCGGGCTACCGGGGCACGAGGACCGGCTGCTCGCCGTGGGCGAGAAGCTCGAAGTGCTCCTTCGCGAACTGCCGGAGATTGCCGTCTGAGCCGGCAAGCTCGCTCGGCTCGGTGAAATCTGCTCGCTCGGCTCGGTGAATCTGCTCGCTCGGCTCGGTGAATCTGCTCGCTCGGTAGAAAGGACCGCTCATGCTCGAACCCCGCCCGACCAACCATCACAGGATGTTCCTCACCTGCTACGAGGACACCTTCGACCGCGGTTGGCACCACGTCGATCTGTTCGTCCACGACGAGTACGGCCGTGAGGTCAACTGGGTCCACTGGACAGTGGAGGCCGACGGCCCGGAGGCGGCCGACGAGTCGGTTCGCAGAGAGGAACCGCTCCTGCGACGGACCACCGAGTGGCAGCACCGGGTGAGCGCCGCGGGAATGGACTACTGGACTGCCGATGCCTGCTGGGACGACGCTCCGGCGGACGTTGCGTGAACCGGTCGTTCCCGCCCGGCGGGGGCGGGGACAATGTCGGGAGTCGGGGAGAAGCCCTGGCTCCCGAATTCGGAGGTGGTGACGAGCCATGGTGGAAAGCGCGGAAGACCTCCGAGCCGAGACGACGGTGTACGTGGTCGACGACGACTTCGAAGTATGCGAATCCGTCGACTGGTTGCTGGAGAGCATCGGGATCAGACCGGTGGTCTGCCACAGCGGCGAGCAGTTCCTCGACGCCTACGACGGCAGCCGGCCGGCCTGCATCGTCCTCGACGTGCGCATGCCCCGTATGAGCGGGACGCGGTTGCAGGAGAAGCTCAACGAGTTCGCGCCGCACGTCGCGATCATCTTCGTCTCCGCCCACGGTGACATCCGGATGTCCGTCTCCACCCTGAAGGCGGGTGCTCTGGATTTCCTCGAGAAGCCCTACGATCCGCAACGGCTGTTGGACGCCGTGCAGGCCGGGGTGGAGAAGGCCCGCCTCCGTTTCACCGATCACGTACTGCGAGAATCGGTGCGGAGCAAGGTCTCGTCCCTCACCCCGCGCGAGCGCCAGATCCTGGCCCTGGTGGTCGAAGGTCTGCCCAGCCAGAACATCGCCCGGAAACTCGGCATGAGCGTGAAGACCGTCGACGTCCACCGCGCTCGCATCAAGAGCAAGACCGACGCCGACAGCATCAGCACCCTCGTACGGGACGTGCTCCGGTACGGGGTGGACGTGCCGGTGGAGGATCAGTAGTAGTCCAGCACCAGGCGCTCGCCGGCGGCCCGCGACACGCAGACCGCCATGACCTCGCCGGACTCCTTCTCGGACCGCGTGAGAACGTTGTCCCGGTGGACCGGAGTCCCTGCGACCACCTGCATGATGCAGGTACCGCAGATGCCCTCCTGGCAGGACGTGTCGACGTCGCAGCCGTTCTCCTGGAGCACCTCGACGATGCTCCGGTCGGCCGGGACCCGATAGGTCTCCCCTTCCAGTTCCACCTCGAACGCGGAGTTCTCGGATGCGTCCGGCTGTTCCGTCGCGTGGAAGTTCTCGAGGTGGATCGATCCGGCCGGGACGTGCCGGCTCGCGAGCGCAACGACCTTGGTCATGAACCCGTCGGGTCCGCACGTGTAGACGTGGGTTCCGGGATCCGTTCCCGCAAAAATGGTTCCGAGAATCTCGTCCTGCTCGTCCCGGCCCACCCCGAGATGGGCATGGAGCTTGTCCGGGCAGCGCTCGCGCAGCAGCGGCAGGAAGGCGGCTTCCGTCTCGCTGCGGGCGAAGTAGTGCAGTTCGAAGCTGATGCCGTGGACGTCCATGTAGCGTGCCATGCTCAGCATCGGCGTGATGCCGATGCCGGCCGCGACCAGGACGTGGTGCGTGGCGTCCGCCGCGATGCTCAGCAGATTCCGTGGCGGGCTGATCCGGAGAGCGTCGCCCACCCGCAGCTCGTGGAGGGCCGCTGAACCCCCGCGGGAGTTCTCCTCGCGCTTGACCGCGAACGCGAACGAATCCTGCGCATCGGGTGTGCTGAAGAGCGAGTACTGACGGGTGATCGAGGTGGGTCCGACGACGTCGATGTGCGCACCCGGCCGGTACGTACCCAGTGGCGACCCATCGGTCTTCGTCAGCTTGAACGATCTGACGGTGGGTGATTCCTGAACGATCTCGGCGACGGTGACGTCGATGAGTGCCATGTCCGTTTCTCCTCGTGAATTTCTCCGGACGGAAGTGCCGACCGGACCCTCCCGGACAGGAGGATTCCGGTCAGCGCAGATACAGTCCGCCGTTGACGTCCCAGCAGGCGCCCGTGACGAAGTAGGCGTCGTCCGAGGTGAGCAGCCCGACCATGTCGGCCACGAACGACGGATTTCCCAAGCGTCCCACGGGGATCCCGGCGACGATGCCTTCGAGTCTGTCGGGGGGCACCGTCGCGCGCACGACCGGGAGGTCGTGCGGGCCGGGAGAGATCGCGTTGACCGTCACTCCCCGGCCCGCCAGCTCGCGCGCGAAGACCTTGGTGGTGGTCAGGATCGCTCCCTTCGACGCCGCGTAGTGGCCCCCGGTTGCCGTCCCTCCGTTCTGCCCGGCGAGCGACGCCATGTTGACGATCCGTCCGAAGCCCCGCTCGGCCATGGCCGCACCGAACACCTGGCAACCGAAGAAGATGCTGTTCACGTTCGTCGTGAGGACGCTCGTGAAGTCCGCCTCCGCCAGGTTCATCAGATCCGCTGCCTGCGTGACGGCGGCATTGTTGACGACGATCGTGGGGACGCCCCAGAGCTGCCGGCAGGTCGCCAGCGCTTCCTCGAATCCGTCCTTGCGGCTGACGTCGAGTTCGAGGCCACGTGCGGTCGACCCGTCGCCGGACAACTCCGCTGCGAGGGCTTCGACACCGGCCGTGTCGATGTCGGTGAGCAGAACCCTCCTACCGTCGGTGTGGAGTTTCCGGGCGATCGCCGCACCCATACCTCCGGCTGCGCCCGTGACGACGGCGATGCCGGGTCCGGTGGACTGAGAGATCACATCGGCCCCCTACAGCAGGTAACCCGAGGCGCTGACCGCGTCCTCGCTGTCGATGAGCCGAACGACCTTGAGAGCGATCGCGTCCCTGTCCTCGCCGAGAGCGATCCGGTGGGTCAGCTCGGCACCGACGGTCGTGAACTCGTTGCGCTTGAACGCATTGAGGATCTGGGCCGACCGGAGGGTGACCGACGTGTCGGTGACGTCCTCCACGGTGAACCGCGAGACGATCCGCACGGTCCGGGCCGCGGCCACCGCAGAAGGCGAATAGCCCTGCATCATCCGCTCGACGCGCAGGTGCCGCATGCGCTTGTCGTCGTAGACCATGTTCAGGCCTGCGGCGAAGTCGTCGGTGTGCGGATCGATGGGAATCACGTAGTGAGCGTCGTCCGTGTACATCTGCTCCCAGGTCCGATAGTCCTTGGCATCGAGGACCTGTGCTTCCTTCCAGACGAGCTCGATCGCGCGGAGGGTGCGGGAGTCCGTCAGGGTCGACATCGTCAGGGCCTCAGTCATTGCTCATCATCTTCTTCCACATCGCGTAGGCCTCCCGCATGCCCGTCTCGTCGGTGACATGTGAGGTGGGCCAGCCTTCTTCGGTCGTGTACTCGCGTCCCTCGCCGCGGTTGACGAGGATCGGCATGTTCGGATTGCCGCCGGCCCCGATCTGCACCCGGATCCACCCCTCGGCGTCGTCGGGGCTGCCGAAACCGAACGGGCCCTGGAAGTGCTCGTGGATCCTCAGCCGCTCGCGGTTGATGCTCTCGGGTCCGCCGTCCATTCCCAGTGCCATGTGCCAGATCTCGGTCTCGTCGACGGAGAGGGGGATGAGGACGCGGAAGAACGACGACGACATCGCGACGTTCGGGAAAGTGTTGAGATTGAAGCCGCAACCGTGCATGGACCGCATGTAGCGACGGATCCGTTCGGGGCTTTCTCCCGCGGCGGCGAGCTCGTCGACCAGGTGCTGGAACCGAGGCTGGATTTCCTCGCTGCCGTCGTCGATGTCGAGATCCGCGTGGGCTGCGGCCATGATCGCGACGCTGTGTCCGTTGCCGAGGGCGTGGGTCTCGGCCGTGGGGTCGTCCATGAACGACATCATGTCCGCCGTCTCGGCGTCGACCGAGGCCATCCACGACTTGTGCACCATCGGGAAGTGGTAGCCGTCCGTGGTGTTCTCGAGCTGGATCTTCCAGTTCCCCTTGAAACGGAACTTGTGAACTCCGATCACCTTGGTCGGAAATCCGTTGCTCTGCTTGAAGAAGCGCTCCATCCAGATCTTCGCGTCCCCCAGGAAGTCCTCGAGGGGTTCGATGTCCGGGTCGAATGTTGCCCAGATCATTCCCAGGTAGCTCTCGGTACGCAGGGTCTGGAGCGGGAAGTCCTTCTTGTCGACGACGCCCTCGTATCCGTCCGGGTAGGGAATGCCACGAAGGCGTCCGTCGAGTGCGTAGGACCAGTTGTGGTACGGGCACGTGAAGCCGTTGGCCTTACCGCTGCGCTGATCGCAGACCGTCGCACCGCGATGCCGGCACCGGTTCAGCAGGGTGTTGAAGTTGCCCTTGCGATCCCGGGTCACGATAACCGGCTGATCCCCGACCTGGGTGGTCTTGAACGAACCCGCTTCCGGGATCTCGCTCTCGTGTGCCACCCACACCCAGGTCTTGTAGAAGATCCTCTTCATCTCCTCCTGGAAGATGTCCGGGTCGGTGTACAGCCGGCCCGCGACCCGGTCCTTCGCGACGAGGTCCGCGTAGGTGCGTGCGGTGGGTTCTTCTGTCGTCGTCATGTCATCCTTCGTTCGTGAGGTCGGGCGGTCGCCCCGGATAGGTGGGCCATCGCGTCGGTCGGCAGCGGCGCGGCGAACATCCGCCGGGTGCGGAATCGGCTCATGCGGGCCGCCGTCCGTCCGGATGCCCGGTCCAGGTCGAAGTCGATCGTGAGCCGGGCGCAGAGAAGTTCGGCCGTTCCCGTCGGATGGAGCGACAACTGCTGCATGATCCACCGTCCGCTCGCACGGTTGCCGTCGAGACGGATCTGCTCGCTGCCGAGGAGGTGCACGTTGCGGAGGAAGTGGTCGGCCGGCGGCAGGTACCGGGACACGAGAGTGACGACTTCGTCTCGCCCACGGGCGATTCCGAACTTGTCGGCGTACTCCGGACCCAGCCCTTCCCACGTCGCGTCGTCGGTGAACAGGACGCCGAGCTGCTCCGGGCTCTGCAGAGGTCCGGGCACATCGCACAGGTCCAGGTAGCGAGCGATGCAGTCACGGACGGCGTCCTTCGCCTCGACGACCTCGAGGCGCTGGTCGGTGCCGGTCACGGGTCAGACCGCGACGTCCGCGCGGATCGTCAGTTCCCGGCCCATGCGGGCCTCGATCTTGAAGTACTTCCACAGGGCGTACTCGCCGATCATCGTCGTCCGCAACAAGTTGCACGCGGCCCGGACGGTTTCCTGGTCCTTCACGTCGGCCAGGACGTAGCAGGTCCAAGGCCAGCCGTCGGACGGGCCGACCATGTGGGCGTCGTCGTCGAAGGTGCCGATGACCTGGACGCCGTCCATGTTCGCGAGAGCCGAGAGCATGGTGGAGATGCCGACCCACACCGGGCCGATCTCCGCCTTGGGCAGGTCGAAGAAGTTCTGGTTGTTGCCGATGCAGAACAGGGTGCGCAACGGTTCGGCGGTCATGGGCGTCCTTTCGCGGGGAAGGCAGGAACTGGTCTCGAACGGTCGTGTCCCGGTCAGGGGAAGCTGGGAATGCCGGGGTCGAGGCCCAGCAGGACGGCTCCGGCCGCCTCGAAGGTGTTGGTCTGGAGCATGGCGTGCTGGGCCGGGACGAGAGCGTCCCGCAGGTAGCGCTGCAGCGGGTGGCTCTCGTAGATCGCCCCGGTGCCGGCCAGGTCGAACGCGGCGAGCACGACGTTGCGGCCGACGTGGGCGGCCTGGGTCGCTCCCAGGCGGAGCAGGGCCGTGTGTTCGGCGGTGATCTCGTCGCCGCGGACCGCCAGGCCCCACACCTCGTCGGTGATCTCGTAGAAGAAGGCCCGAGCGGAGCGGAGATCGGCCTCGGCGCGGGCCAGCCCAGTCTTGTACGCGGGACGGTTTCCTTTGCTGTCACCGCCGGTGATGCTGGATCGCACCGCCCCGACCTCGTGGGCGTAGTCGAGAGCCCCCCGTGCGGCACCGAGAGTCACCACCGCCAGCACCTGGGCCGCGTAGGCGAGCGTCGGATACCGGGTGAGCGGCTCGTCGATTCGGGGAGCGCCGCCGCGGACGAACGTCATCTCCTCGGGGACGAAGAGTCTGTCGGCCTTCACTGCGTGTGATCCCGTCGCCTTCATGCCTGCGACGTCCCAGTTCTCCACTATCTCGACGTCGGCGGGGTCGACGAGGGCGGTCAGCGGCTTGCCGTTCGTTTCCGGACCGCCGGCGAGGCCGATGCCGAGGATGTCGGCGCCCAGGCATCCGCTGGCGAACTGCCAGAGGCCGCTGCACAGGTAGCCGCCGTCCACCTTCTCGGCCTTCTGCATGGGGAACAGCCCGCCGGCATAGGCGACGTCCGGGCCGTCGGAGTAGATCTTCTCCTGGGTTTCGACCGGCAGGGCCGCGAAGTACACGAGTGAGGACCCGAAACTTGCCACCCAGCCGGTGGCCGGATCCACCGCGGAGATCCGCTCGACCTGCTTCATGAAGGAGGCGGGGGCCATCGGTTCGCCGCCGAACTGTGCGGGGGTCGACGCGCGGTAGAGCCCGGCGCGCTTGAGGAGCGCGACGAAGTCCCTCGGTACGAATCGTTGCCGGTTGAACTCGTCGCGCCGGTCCCGCAGCACGGCGAGAGCGTCCTCGAAGGCCTTCTCCCGCGCGGGGCCCGCTGTCGCGGCCCGCACTGGATTCATCGTGCTCCGGATCGCCATCGTCGTCTCCATCCACCTCGTCGTGTCGCGCTGAGGAGAACGCTAGGAAAGGTTCGGACGAGGCGGTATCGGGATTTCCTCCGCCGGTCATAAAGCAATCCCCTATGGTCGATCCGCCGATCGTGGGTCGACAATGAACCGTCACGGCACCCGGAAGTGAGGATCGATGTTCCCGACAGGCCGCGACTTCCAGGAGATGGTGGAGAAGACGGAGACGGGGATCCTCATCCACGAGGCGGCGTCGAAGAACATCCTCTGGGCCAACCCGGCTGCGTGCCGGATGTTCGGTTTCACGCTCGAGGAGCTGCGACCGCTGAAGGCCCACCACATGAGCAGCCAGGAGCGTCAGTACCGGCGCTCGGTCGGGGTGGCGTGGCTGCAGGACGCCGTCGTACGTGGTTCGAGCCGCAGACAATGGAAGTACCGGACCAAGGACGGGCAGGACTTCCTGGCCGATGCGGTCGCCTCACGCCTGACGTTCCAGGACGGGCAGGTCGTGATGGTCGAGTTCCGCAACATCGCGGAAGAGGTGGAGCTGCAGGAGGAACTCAGCTGGGTGTCACAGTCGCTGCAGCGCATCATGACGCACACGTCGGCGGGCATCGTGGTGCTCGACGAGACGAACTGCATCGAAGACATCTCGCCGCTCGCGGCCCGGCTGTTCGGCAGAACCCCGGACGAACTGTCCGGGGTGTATCTCGAGGATCTGGGCCGTTGTGAGCCCCGGCTGACCGCCGAGCCCGTCGTGGCCAAACTGGACGCGGCGGCAGGACCGGTGGGCATCATGCAGGAGATCGAGAAGAGCGACGGGACGACGACCTGGTTGTCCGGCTTCCTCGAGGCCGTGGTGCACGACGGAATGACGTCACGGGTGCTGACGATCCGAGACGTCACGGATCGTGTGGAGTGGGAACGCCGTCATGCCTACCAGGAGGCCAACCTCCAGTACCTCAGCCGGTACAACGCAATGGGGGACATGGCCATGATCCTCGCTCACGAACTCGGGCAGCCCCTCGCGGCCTCGACGAACTACCTGAGCGGCCTCAAGGCACGGATCTCCGATGGATCCCTCGACCCCGAGGCCCTGAGCTACGGGCTGGACAGGATGGAGAAGCAGCTCGGCCGGGCGGCGGAGATCGTGTCCTCCGTGAAGCGCTATGTGCGGCGGATCGAGAGCACCAAGGCCGCCATCGACCTCAACGAGACGGTCGACGAGAGCCTGTACTTCGTTCGGCTGCGGGCAGCCGAACGGGGGGTGCACATTTCGCTCGACAGGTCCCGTTCGCCGTTGCCCGTGGTAGGGGAGAGCGTGCTGATCGGGCAGGTGGTGATCAACCTCTGCTTCAACGCGATCGACGAGATCGTGTTGCCCTCGACCGCCGTCAAGGAGCTCACCGTCCGGACCGCTCGGCGTGGAGAGTGGGCCTGTGTCTCCGTTTTCGACCAGGGACGGGGCATGGATGATGCCTCGGGAAACCGGCTGGCCTCCGGGGCGTTCTCGGCCAAGCAGGACAGTTCCGGCATCGGTCTGATCATCTCGGAGCACATCGTCGAGCGACACGGGGGCAGCATCCGCTATCTGCCCAACGAGCCGCACGGCACCGAAGTCCGGATGTGCCTGCCCCTCTCCGAATCCGGAGAGGATTGACGGTGCCGTTCTCCGGGCAACACTGCACGCATGAGCATCGACATCGTTCTCGCCACCGTCGGGGTGCTGGGGGTCGGTGTGGCGGCGTTGTCGGCGAAGATGCGCCGCCTGCCGCTGTCCGAACCCCTGCTCGGACTGGCAGCGGGTGTGCTGCTCGGACCGTACGTGCTCGATGTGCTGTCCCTACCGCCGCTGACGGCCGAGCACGGGTTGTTGCACGAGGCGAGCCGGATACTGCTGGCGGTATCGGTGATGGCGGTGGCGCTGCGGTATCCGATGGCGGACGTGCTCCGGCAATGGCGTCCCGTCGCCGTGTTGCTGGCCGTAGCGATGCCGGTGATGGCGGCCGTCACCGCCGGGTTGGGGTGGGCGTTGCTGTCCATGCCCCTGGCCACGGCCGTGTTGCTGGGCGCGGCCCTGTGCCCGACGGACCCGGTTCTCGCCTCGAATGTCGTCACCGGAGAGGCGGCCGAGGAGGATCTGCCCGCCCGGAACCGGCAGGTCCTCTCGCTCGAGTCCGGGGCGAACGACGGTCTGGCGTTGCCACTGGTGCTGGCCGCGGTCGCCGTCGCCGGAGGCATGGGAGCGGGCACGGCGGCACTGGAGTCGCTGTGGCAGGTGGCCGGGGCCGTGCTGATGGGGGCCGCGAGCGGATGGGCCGGTGGCCGGGCCCTGCGCTGGGGTGAAAGGTACGGGGCGACGGATCCGGCGCCGGCCCTGTTCTTCACCGTCGTGCTCGCGCTGGGAATTCTGGGTGTCGCCGGGTTGATCCATGTCGACGGGGTGCTGGCGGTGTTCGTCGGCGGGCTGGCATTCAACCTCACCAGTACCGGCAGCGAGCGGACGGCGGAGGTGCCGATCGACGAGGCGATCAACCGCTTTGCGGTGTTGCCGCTGTTCGTCCTGCTGGGGGCGGCGCTGCCCTGGCCGCAGTGGGCCGAGCTGGGCTGGGCGGGGGTTGGTCTCGTGGTGGCGGTGCTGGCGTTGCGCCGGGTGCCGGTTCTGCTGTTGCTGCGCCGTCCGCTGCGCTTGTCGATGCCGGATGCTCTGTATCTGGGCTGGTTCGGTCCCATCGGGGTGTCGGCGCTGTTCTACCTGACGCTCGAAGCGGAGCGGATGGGTGCGGACGAGACGGTGCTGGCGGCGGGGTCGCTGGTGCTGGCGGCGAGCACGGTGATCTTCGGTGTCACCGCGGTGGCCGGCCGGGTGCTGTACCGGCGGGCCACGGCTCCGGCGGCGCGGTCCCCCGAGCGGCACCGGTGAGCGCCGCCGCGGTTCCGAGTGTGATTGCCGGGCCGTTCCCGGGGTATTCGCAGGAGATGTGGTTCGAGACGTGGTCGGAAATTGTGCGGGTGCTGCTGGTGGGCTCGGTGATGCAGCACCGAGTGAGCCTGCGATGACCGACGACTCCCGGACCCGGACACGACAGGGACCGATCGGGGCTGCGCTGAAACGCCGACAGGTGTTCGTCGAAGCGATACGGTCGCGGCTGTGGCCGGTCCCGGCAGCTGCGGTGCTGGTGGCCGTGCTGGCCGGCATCGGCATACCCGAGCTCGACGCCGCCATCGACGACCGGCTGCCACCGACGGTGGCGGGGTACCTGTTCGGTGGTGGTGCCGACGCCGCCCGCGAGGTGCTGAGTGCGATCGCCGGCTCGCTGATCACCGTCACCTCGCTGACGTTCTCGCTGACCCTGGTGACCCTGCAGCTGGCCAGTAGTCAGTATTCACCGCGGTTGCTGCGCACCTTCGCCGCCGACCGGGTCGTCCAACGCACCTTGGGACTGTTCCTCGCGACGTTCGTCTACGCGCTGACCGTGCTGCGCACGGTCCGCAGCGGCACCGACGACACCGACGACAGTGCCTTCGTCCCCCAGCTGGCGGTCACGACGGCGTACCTGCTCGCGGTCGCCAGCGTCATCGCCCTCGTGCTGTTCCTCGGGCATCTGGTCCGGCAGATCCGCGTCGAGGCCGTGCTCGAACAGGTGCGCGCCGACACCTGCGAGACCGCCGCCAGGTTGCTACCTCCGGATCGGCAGGATCGGCCCACACTGCCCGTCCCCCCGCCGGCCCCGCATGTCGTCGAAGCGGACTCGTCCGGATTCCTGGTCGAGCTCGACGAGTACGCGCTGCTCGCGGCGGCCGAGGAGGCCGAGGCCGTGGTGTGGGTGAACCGACCGGTGGGCAGCCCGGTGCTGGCGGGCACGCCGGTCGCGTCGTGGTGGTCCCTGCGTCCGCAGCCCCTGACCGAGGACCAGGCCCGAAGGCTGTGCGACCGGGTGCGCGGTGCCCTGCGCACCGGTAGCGAACGCACCGCCGTCCAGGACCTCGGGTACGGACTGCGGCAGCTGACCGACGTGGTGGTGCGGGCCCTGTCGCCCGGCATCAACGATCCGACCACCGCGGTGCACGGCCTGGTCTCGTGCACCGCGGTCCTGGGCGAGCTGCTCGACCTCGAGCTCGGCCCGTACCCCCTGTGCGACGAACACGACCGGGTCCGGGTGGTGCTGGCGCGACCGACCTTCGCCGAACTGCTGGATCTGGTGTGCACCCAGCCGCGGCTCTACGGCGCCGACGATCCGGTCGTGCTGGACGCGTTGCTCTCGATGCTGCGGGAGCTGGCATGGAAGGCCACCACTGCGGAACAGCGTGCGGCGATCACGGACCAGCTCGGTCGACTGCGGGAGCACATCCCCGGCCACGGTACCGCGACGCGTGGGCACTTCGACGAGCTCACCCGTCAGGTAGGCGACGCCCTCGAAGGACGACGGCAGACATCATGATCTGGATCTCGAGCGTGGTGGGCGCGGCGTTGATCGTCGGGGCACTGCGGGACATCTTCGTCACGTTGTGGCATCCCCGGGGATTGGGCACGATCTCCCGGGGGGTGTTCGTCGTCCTGTGGCGTGGGGCGCACCACGCCGGGCGACGAGGGCGGCTGCTGGGCTCGGTCGGGCCGGCCGGACTCGTCGTCACCGCCGGGGTGTGGGCGACGATGATCGTGCTCGGCTGGGCACTGATCTACCTGCCGCACATGCCCGACGGGTTCTACTTCGCCAGTGCGCTGCGCCCGTCGGCCGCGTCGGACCCGGTCATGGCGCTGTATCTGTCCCTGGTGACCGTCGGCACCCTCGGCTTCGGGGACATCACCCCTGCCTATCCGGCGCTGCGACTGCTGATTCCGTTGCAGGCGCTGATGGGGTTCGTGCTGTTCACTGCGGCCATTTCCTGGGTGCTGCAGATCTATCCGGCGCTGAGCCGTCGCCGCGCCACCGCCCGCCGGCTCGTGCTTCTGACGGCCACCGGCACCGAGCAGATCCTTCCCGCCGCCGAGGCGAGCATCGCCGTGCAGTGGCTCGACTCGGTCACCGAGTCGCTGATCACGTGCGAACTGGACCTGATGCAGTACGGCGAGACCTACTTCTTCCGCGAATCCGACGCGGACCTCTCGTTCGCCGCCGCTCTGTCGTATGCACCGCGACTCGCGGCCGCGGGCGCCGGGTCGTCCGCGGTCGAGGTCCGCCGGGCCGCGGCGATCCTCGACGAACAGACCCGTCGCCTCGCCGGGCGTCTGGACACCGGGTTCCTCCACACCGGCGGAACCGTCGACGAGATCTGCGAACGCTTCGCTGACGACCACCGGCATCGGCCGGTGAGCGCCTCGTAACAGGACGCCCTGCAACCGGAATCGCCTCGGGGAACGAATCGTGTGTCTGGTGTTATCTCGTCGATCCTGTGGGTACGCGAGTCGGTACCGGATCTCGGTCGACACCGATCCGGATCAGCCGAACAACGAGTCCCCACGAAAGGACGCACATTCATGAGCACTGCAGCGACCATGCTCGACAGCTACCCGAAGGACCTCGACGGCGTCGACACCGGCAAGCTCGCCGCGTGCATCGAGGCGTGTATCGAATGCGCTCAGGCGTGCACCGCCTGCGCCGATGCCTGCCTGAGCGAGGATTCGGTGGCGGAGTTGATCAAGTGCATCCGCACCGATCTGGACTGCGCCGACATCTGCGAAACCACCGGCCGGGTCCTCTCGCGCCATACCGGCTACGACGCCGACCTGACCCGTTCGGTGCTCGAGACCTGCGCGGCGGCGTGCAAGTCCTGCGGGGACGAGTGCGCGCAGCACGCCTCCCGTCACGCGCACTGCAAGACGTGCGCCGATGCGTGCCGGCGATGCGAGCAGGCCTGCCGGGACCTGATCGGTTCCCTCGGCTGAGAGTCCGCCGTCACCACCCTTGCCGCGAACACCGGACGCTCGGCCGCTGGGCTGGACGATCGGCGGGTGCCCACCGTCATTGCGCCGAGCGTCCGGTGGACCGCCGGCGGTGTGCCACGTGGCGGCGCACGATCAGCCATTGGCTCGCGAAGACGGCTGCGGCCACCACCGCGGTGACAACCACCGTGAACACATCCGTGCGCACCTTCATGATCACGAACGGCACGAGCACGAGCACGTCGAGCGCGATCGCCACGGCCGGGACCCAGGTCGCGAACTCGACCTCGTCGCGCAGGCGGCGGACCATGCCCCAGTGGATGGCGATGTCCATCGACAGGTACAGCATCGCCCCGAGTGAGGCGATCTGACTCAGGTCGAACACCGTCGCCGTCACCAACGCCAGCGCGGCCGTGATCAGCAACGACTGCCGGTTCACCGACCCCGGCAACCCGGGCACCTGTCCCATCTCCCGCAGCATGTCGTACAGCCGCGACACGGAGAACAGGCTCGCCACCAAGCCGGACAGGGTCGCGACCACCGCCACCGCCACCGTCAGCCACACGCCCCAGGACCCGAACAGCGGCTCGGCGGCCTCGGCCAGTGCGTAGTCCCGGGCGGCGACGATCTCCGGCACCGACAGGCTCCCGGTGACCGCGACGGTCAGCAGCAGATACAGCACCGTGCACACCGCGATCGCGATCACGATCGAGCGCGCGATGTTGCGCTGGGGATCGCGCAGATCGTCACCCTGATTGGTGATCGTGGTGAAGCCCTTGTACGCCAGGATGCACAGAGCGATGCCGGCCAGGAATCCGAGCAGTCCGCTGTCCGGCGGCGTCGCGTCCGCACCCCCGGTGACCAGCCGGGAGAAGGCCGACACCCCGGTGGCGGCGATCCCGGCCACCGCGAGCGCCGCGATCCCGACGATCTTGATCGCGGCGGTCACCGTCGCCGACCCTTCCACCCACCGGTTGCCGACCAGGTTGACCACCGTCGCGGCCGCGATCGCCACCACGGCCAGGACCGGCACCCACACCGCCGAGCCCTGCATCCCGAACGGACGCAGCAGGTACGTGCCGAAGGTCCGGGCCAGCAGGCTCTCGGCCAGGATCATCGACACGTACATGAACAACGAGAACGACCCGGCCACCACCCCGGGGCCGTAGGCGGCTTTCAGGATCATCGCGATCCCGCCCGAGGACGGGTTCGTGCTCGAGTACCGCACGTACGAGTAGGCACTGAAGGCCACCACCACCGCGCCCGCGACGAACGCCCAGGGGATCCAGGACCCGGCCAGTTCCGCCACCTGCCCGACCAGGGCGAAGATGCCCGCGCCGATCATCACCCCGGTTCCCAGCGCGACCGACCCGGTCAGCGACAACTTCTTCTTCTGCTCGGTCTCCGACGGCACGCGTTCCACCTCGTCTCACGTCCACAACCTCGTCACCTCGACCTCCGGGCGACCGGTGATGCGAGCCCCACCGAACGGCGCACACATCGGCGGACGCACCGGGGACGGAGCGTGCGACGGCAACTCCACGGAGGACTGCACGGCTGGATTACCCTCGGTCTGCCCGTCGAACACCTCGACGGACCCTCCTGTCCACAGCTGTCCGGACGCCCGGCCGAACCGGTCCGTCGGATCGAAAGGGGAGACGGTGCCCCACAGCGTCCTCGTCGTCGACGACGAACCTCACATCCGTCGTGTCCTGCGCGGCTATCTGGAGGCGGACGGCTACGACGTCATCGAAGCCGCAACAGGCTCACAAGCGTTGACATCGGTGCAGTCCCGCCGCCCCGACCTGGTGTTGCTCGACATCCGCCTTCCCGATCTCGACGGCCTCGAGGTGCTGCGCCGGATCCGCGGGTTCTCGGACGTGTACGTCGTGCTGGTCACTGCCCGCGCCGAGGAGGTCGACAAGCTGGTGGGACTCGCGGTCGGCGCCGACGACTACATCACCAAACCGTTCGCGCCTCGCGAGGTCGCGGCCCGCGTCCGTGCCGTCCTGCGCCGCGCCCGCGGCACCGGCGGGGCGCCCTCCCGGGTCGTGGCCGCCGGTCTGACGGTGGACCCCGAGACCCGGGAGGTGACGGTCGACAGCATGCCCGTGGAACTGTCCGCGCTCGAGTTCGATCTGCTTCTGGCCCTGGCGCAGGCCCCGGGCCGGGTGTACTCGCGGCGGCAGCTGCTCGAGAAGGTCTGGGGCGGAGACTTCTTCGGCGACGAGCGGGTCGTGGACGTGCACATCCGCAGCATCCGCCGGGCGCTCGGCGACGATGCCACCGCCCCTCGTTTCATCGGGACGGTCCGCGGTGTCGGCTACAAGTTCGTGGCCGCGAGCGAGGTCGACCGGTGAACCGCGGTCTCCGGCTCCCGGTGCCGAGCCTGACGATGCGACTGTTCGTCTCCCACGTGCTGGTGGCGGTGGTCGGAGCGCTCGTCACCTTCGCCGTCGTCCGCGCCGCGGCACCGGCGCTGTTCGAAGAACGCGCCGCCGGCCCCGGCAACGGCCGCGGTCGTGCGAACGGGTCTGGGCCGTTGCGGGAGGTCGTGTCCGATGCCGTGACGACGGCATTGCTGCTCGGGGTGCTCGCCGGAGTGATCGCGGCCGCCGCGCTGGGTCTGCTGGCGTCCCGCCGCCTGCTGCGGTCGCTGCGGTCGGTGCGGTCGGGTACCCGGGCAATCGCCACCGGTGACTACCGGCACCGTATCCCGGTGCCGCCGGAGTCCGAACTCGCCGCGGTCGCCGGCGACGTCAACGATCTCGCCGTCCGACTCGCCGACACGGAAGCCCGGCGGGTCCGGCTGCTGTCGGAGGTGGCGCACGAGATGCGCACCCCGCTGACCGTGATCGACGGCTACGCCGAGGGCGTCCTCGACGGGGTCTTCGCGCCGGCAGAGCTGGTCCGGATCGAAGCCGAGGTGGGTCGACTGCGCAGGCTCGCCGACGATCTGTCCACCCTGTCCCGGGCGGAGGAGGGCCGGCTGGACCTGCAGCCGGTCGAGGTCGACCTGTACGGGCTGGTGACCCAGGTCGCGGGCCGGCTGCGCCCCCAGTTCGACGACGCCGGCCTGACCGTGACCGTACTCCCGCCGTCCCGCCCGGTCGTGGTGTGGGCAGATGCCGACCGGATCACGCAGGTGCTGACCAATCTGCTCGGCAATGCCCTGGCCGCCACGGAGACCGGCGGGGTGAGCATCGACGTCACCGCCGGTCGGGACGTCGCCACCGTGACCGTCACCGATACCGGCGAGGGACTCGAGCCCGACGATGTGGAACGGATCTTCGAGCGGTTCTACCGTGTTCCGTCCCGGCGCCGGCAGGAGCACGATCCAGGTTCGGGCATCGGCCTGACCATCAGCCGGGGAATCGCCCGCGCCCACGGCGGCGACCTGTCCGCCGAGTCCCCCGGCCGCGGTCACGGATCACGGTTCACACTGCAGTTGCCCACCCGAAACCGCCATCCGGCCGGAGACTGACGCCGGGCCGGTCCGAGTCGGACCGGCCCGCGTGCCGTAGGTTCCCGGCGGGCTGCACTCCGACAGCGAGCCGGCTGCCAGGTGTTACTCCGGGTGCTGCGGCCCCTGGCCGTGCCCCTGCTGCCCCTGGCCGTGCCCCTGCCCCTGGCCGTGCCCCTGCCCCTGCCCCTGGCCGTGCCCCTGTCCCTGGCCGTGCCCCTGCCCCTGGCCGTGCCCCTGTCCCTGGCCGTGCCCCTGCCCCTGCCCCTGGCCGTGCCCCTGTCCCTGGCCGTGCCCCTGCCCGCCGGGTAGCTCCTCGCCGGCCGCGGCTGCCTGGAAGGCCTGCAGGTGATGCTCGGAACCGGTGCGCAGCCTGCCGTACACGCGGCCGATCGCGTCCTCGTCGCTGACATCGATCGCGCGGGACAACTCGGCGATATCGGCGGCCTCGAGTTCGGCGCCGACCGCGTACGCCTCCTCGACGGAGGTCAGACCGCGGGCCAGCCAACTGTCGTAGGCGCCCTGCAGTCGAGAGTCGCCGTAGGTTCCCGCCGCGAGCCCGGCCGACGGATCGCTCACGCCGTACCGGTCGAGCAGACCGCCGACGGCATCGTAGTGGCGCTGTTCGCTGTCGGAGATGCGCTCGAAGGTCTGTACCCCCCACTTCTGCGCGAACTGCTGGTACAGATCTCGCGCCAGCCGTTCCTCCTCGCGCATCGTCACCAGATCGGACTGCTCCTGCGTGGACAGCGCATCGCCGCTCGTATTGCCCTCGGGCGCTTGGGCGGTCGCAACGGCCGTTCCGAATCCGGCGATTCCGATCGCCACCCCTGCCGCGAGTGCGGCCACAGTCCTGCGCCGTGTGTTCATTGCCGGCACCACCTTTCTCTCCCCACCGAGTCAACGCACCGTCGGTGAAGACTTCCCGTTCCGGAATGTGAAGCTTGTGTGAGAGCACCCGTCGTCCCTCCTCCCGGCGGCCTCGGATCCGAGCCCGGCGACACGAGCGGGACCGCCTACGCTGCGGCGTCACCGAACGCCGATCCTCAGGGGCGAACGACGGGCAGGGGCCGAACTGTGGGCTTTCGGCCCTTGAGGGCCGGTGCAGGGATTCGTAGCGTCGGAGTCGGGCATCGTGACGAGGAGGCCGGCGATGACGAAGGCAACCCCCATCCCGCCCGGCATCGAGTCGCCGGACCAGGTGCACACCCGGGTGGGCACCTTGCGGTTCTTCGACGGCGTTCCGGACGACGCGACGGTCCGGACGTTGTTCGACAACCTGGACTTCCAGCGCGCCGTCCAGGCATACCTGCTGGCTCTGCCGGTGCTGAACATACAAGCAATGCGCACGGCCCTGCTGAAGTGGGGCCCGGTCAATTCGACGGCGTACGTCTTCGAAGACCTGATGCACCCGTGCACCGTCTGGCTCACGGCGAACACGAGTACCTCCTACACCGCCATCTGGATCGACCTGCGCGACGGTCCGCTCGTGGTCGAGGCGCCGCCCGGTGTGCTGGGGGCGATCAACGACAGCTGGGGACGCTGGGTGGCCGACGTCGGCGTGTCCGGCCCCGACAAGGGTGAGGGCGGCGCCTACCTGCTGCTGCCCCCGGGCTACGACGGTGAGGTCCCCGACGGCTACTTCGTGGTGCGGACCGACAGCTTCGGGATGGTGCTGTTCGCGCGGGGTTTCCTCGACGAGCACGGCGATCCCCACCCCGCCGTCGAGGTCGTCAAGGCCCGGACCCGGGCCTACCCTCTCGCCCTCGCCGATCGTCCACCGTCCATGCGGTTCGTGAACGTGTCGCCGGAACCGATGGTCGGCGTCCCGCCCGCCGACTTCCGGGCGTGGGAGATGCTCGACGAGGTGGTGCAGTCCGAGCCGGCCGAGTCGTCGGATCCGCTCACCCTCGGATTCTTCGCCTCGATCGGCATCCGGCGTGGCCGGCCGTTCGACCCCGACGAGCGCATGCGGGCGATCCTCACCGAGGCCGCCGCGGTGGGCGACGCCACCGGTCGCGCCCTCACCTACCGGTTCCGGGAGCCGGCGGCCTACCGCCACCCGGGCGGTGCCTGGCGCGCCATCTTCCTCGGCGGCCACCGGTTCGAGGAGGACGGGGTCGCCCTGCTCGACGCGGCCGCGCAGTTCAACTTCTCGGTCATCGGCATCAGTCCGGCAGAGGACGTCGAGAAGGTCGGCGCCGGCTCCCAGTACGTCGTCGCCTGCGTCGACTCCGAGGGGGCCCCGTTCGACGGCGGAAGCGCCTACCGGCTCCGCGTCCCTGCGGACGTTCCGGCAGCCGATTTCTGGTCGGTCCTCGTCTACGACACCCAGACCCGGTCCATGCTGCAGACCGGGCAGGAGTGGCCGTCGGTGACGAGCCAGGACCGCGATTTCACCACGAACGACGACGGTTCCGTCGACATCCGCTTCGGTCCGGAGCAGCCCGACGACGGCCACAACTGGATCCAGACCGTGCCCGGCAAGAGCTGGTGGGCCATGTTCCGGCTGTACGGTCCCCTCGCACCGTGGTTCGACAGGACGTGGCGGCTGCCGGACGTCGAGCCGGTGTGACGTCAGATCTCGCGCCGGCTCTCCTCGGTCATGTCGTGACCGTGCGCGGCCATGAGCATCAGCCCGCCGTCGACGGGGATCGAACCGCCCGTGAGGTACGACGAGCGCGGCGAGGCGAGAAACGCGATGGCCGAGGCGACTTCGTGGACGTGCCCGGGCCGGCCGACCGGATTTCCGGGACGGTCCTCGTGAAACGCCTGCGACGCGTCCATGCCCGTCATCGGTGTCGAGATCTCGCCGGGCGCAACCGCATTGACGAGGATCCCGTGCCGGCTCAGCTCCAGTGCGAGGCACTTGGTGAGCATGCCCAGGCCGGCCTTGGCGCTGCAGTAGGCGGCGGCCCCGAGCCGGGGGATGTGCTCGTGCACGCTCGTGACGTTGATGATCCGGCCCCCGCGGCCACCGGCGATCATCCGGCGGGCCGCGCGCTGGGCGCACAGGAACGGACCGTCGAGGTCCGTCGCGAGCACCTCGCGCCACGTCTCGTAGCCGAGGTCGAGGACCCGGTCCATGTGCCCGGTTCCGGCGTTGTTGACCAGAACACCCAGCCCGCCGAGCTTCTCGGCGAGCGTGTCGACGACGTCGGCGGTGTCCGGACTGGTCAGATCCTGGCGGACGACGAAGCAGCGCTGGCCGCGCTCCTCGATCCCCTCCCGGGTGTTCCGGGCGCCGGCGTCGTCGGTATGGAACGTGATGCCCACGTCGAATCCTTCCGACGCCAGCGCCTCGGCCGTGGCTTTGCCGATTCCGGAATCGGCACCGGTGACGATCGCGAGCCGCTCGTGTGCGGGAATGCTCATGACCGGCGAGTACCCACTCGCCGGGCGCCGACACGTCATCGGTGGTCGGCGGGTGGTCGTCTCGAGTAACCTCACGCGGGGGAGCACAGGAGGCGCACATGACCACCTTTGCCGTGACCGACACCGGCGACGGGCTGGACGTCACACTGAACGGCACGACCCACCGTCTCGACGTGGCGGACGCGAGCCGGCTGGCGCACCGGATCCTCGACGTCGTCCATGCCGCCTACCCCGAGCGCACGGGCCGGGGCCTGGAATCGTGGCCCACGGAGCGCGTGGAGGAGTTCGTCGCCGACCTCGAACGGACCGTGAACCCGGACCGGCCCGGGCACATTCTCAGGGCCGCCCGGGTAGAGCTGGATCGCCGTCGGGGCGACGTCCGGTGATCAGGAAGACGACCCGTTCGGCCACGTCCACGGCCTGGTCACCGAAGCGTTCGTAGAAGCGTGCCACCAGGGCGAGGTCGACGGCGGGGGTCACGCCGTGCGTCCAGGACGGGTCCTGCAGGGTCCCGAGGACGCGGGCGTGGACGAGGTCGAGTTCTGCGTCGGTGTTCCGGATCTGCGAGGCCGGCTCCAGCTTCGGCTCGCGGAAGGCATCGCACAGGGCGCGGACCATCGTGGCCGTGAGCTCACCCATCCGGGTGATGTCGCCCCGGACCTGATCGGGGACGAGCTCGCCGGGGGTGCGGCGCCGGGCTGCGCGCGCGATGTGCAGGGCGAGCTGGCCCATACGCGCCAGATCGCTGCTCATGCGCACCGCGGAGAACACGAACCGGAGATCCCCGGCCACCGGATGCTGCAACGCGAGGATCGCCACGGCCCGCTCGCTGCACTCCGTGTGCAATGTCTCGATGTCCTCGCCGAGGTCGAGCGCTTCCTCGGCCGCGACGACGTCGCCGTCGAGCAGCGCGCGTGTCGACAGCTCCAGCGCCTTCGCCGCGAGTTCGGCGAGGCCCCGGAGCCGATCGGTGAGATCGCGCAACTGCTGATCGAACGAAGCCCTCATGTACCGATCCACTGCGCTGTCCTCCGTTGCTGTCGGGAAGACATACCCCGAGCCGGCCGCCGGTATACCCGCATCGACGAGTTGTCCCCGAACCGGCCGTCGACCGTCGCGGCACGAAGTCCGACGATCTCCGCAATACGGTCCGAACGGACGGCCGAGGTTTCGGGGCGACCGGACGGGGATAGCCCGTTCACGATGAGTAAGAACATTTTCGTACCCGGACTGACCGATCTGCAGCGCGGAGAGCTCGGCACCGTCGAGGTTCCCGAAGGGTTCACCCTCCACGGGTTGCTCGACTACGAGTCGCTGGTCTCCGCCGACAGCTTCGACTTCGACGCCTTGCTCGAGAGAGCGGACAAGGAGCTCGATTCCTTCGAGGGCAGTGTCGACGCGATCATCGCCCACTGGGACTTTCCGACCAGCGTGCTCGTGCCCGTTCTCGCGGCCGAACGCGGCCTGCCGTCCCCGAGCCTCGAGAGTGTGATCCGCAGCGAACACAAGCTGTGGAGCCGCATCCTGCAACGCGAGGTCGTGCCCGAGTGTGTGCCGGCCTTCGACGCCTTCGATCCCTTCGACCCCGAGGCACTCGACAAGATCGACGTCCCGTTCCCGTTCTGGGTCAAGCCGATCAAGGCGCACTCGTCCCAGCTGGGATTCGAGGTCTCGAACGCCGAGGAGTTCGCCTCCGCCACCGCCCGCATCCGAGAGGAGATCGGCCGCATCGCGAGTCCCTTCGACCAGGCGCTGGCTCACGTGGACGTCCCGGCGGAGGCGCGTGCCGCGGGCGCACGCACCTGCCTGGCCGAACAGATCGTCACCGGGACGCAGGCTGCACCGGAAGGGTCGATCTTCCAAGGGGAGTTCGGGGTGCACGGCGTGTTCGACATGCGCAAGGACGAGGCCGGCCACAGCTTCGATCATCTCGACTATCCCGCGCGCACCGTCCCGCCCGAGGTGCAGCAGCAGATGATCGACGTCACCGAGCGCTATCTGCGGCACACCGGTTACGACAACGGCTGCTTCAACTCCGAATTCATGTGGGACGCCGAGACGGGCAAACTGTGGCTCATCGAGGTGAACACCCGCATCTCGCAGTCGCACAGCGACCTGTTCGCGAAGGTGGACGGAGCGTCCAACCACGCGGTGGCCATCGACGTCGCCCTCGGCCGCCGGCCGCGGATGCCGCACCGGCAGGGCGAGTTCGCGGTGGCGGCCCAGTGCATGGTGCCCCGCTACGACGACGGCATCGTCACCCGCGTCCCGAGCGAGAGTGAGATCGCCGCGCTGCAGGCACGTTTCCCCGGTACGGTCGTGCGGATCGATGTGCGGCCCGGCACCCGGCTGTCGGACCTGCCCAACCAGGACGCCTACCGGTACAAGCTCGCCACCCTCTACCTCGGCGCTTCCGGTCACGACGAACTGGAGCAGCGGTACCGCGACTGCCTCGAGGCACTGCCCTTCGAATTCGAGGAGGTCACCTAGTGCACACGGTCGAGTCGTTCCCGTACGAGGTGCGAGACGTCGAGAACGTGTTCATTCCCATGCGCGACGGCGCGCGCCTGGCCGCCCGGATGTGGCGACCGATCACCGACGAACCGCTCCCGGCGGTGCTCGAGTACATCCCGTACCGGAAGCGGGACCTGACCCGGGCGCGGGATGCCCTCAACCACCCCTATCTCGCCGGGCACGGCTACGTGTCCGTGCGCGTGGACATGCGTGGCAGCGGCGACTCCGACGGGGTGCTCGCCGACGAGTATCTGGACGCCGAGCACGACGACGCCTGCGACGTCATCGCGTGGCTCGCCGAACAGCCGTGGTGCGACGGCAACGTCGGCATGATGGGCATCTCGTGGGGTGGGTTCAACAGCCTGCAGGTGGCCGCCCGCCGCCCGCCGGCGCTCAAGGCGATCGTCAGTGCCTCCGCCACCGAGGATCTGTACGTCGACAACATGCACTACATGGGCGGATGCCTGCTCTCGGACAACCTGTCCGAGGCAACGGTGATGTTCGCGTTCAACAGCCTGCCCCCGGATCCGGCGATCGTCGGTGACCGGTGGCGGGAGATGTGGCACGAGCGCCTGTCCGGCAGCGGATTGTGGATCGAGAAGTGGCTCGGGCATCAGCACCGCGACGACTACTGGAAGCGCGCGTCGGTGAACGAGAACTACGGCGACGTGGAGTGTCCGGTGCTCGCGGTGGGCGGCTGGGCCGACGGCTACACCAACGCGATCTTCCGGTTGCTCGAGCATCTGCACGTTCCGCGTCTCGGTCTGATCGGCCCGTGGGGGCACCGGTATCCGCACCTGGGCGTGCCCGGCCCGGCGATCGGGTTCCTGCAGGAACTCGTCCGCTGGTGGGACCACTGGCTCAAGGGCCGCGACACCGGGATCATGGACGAGCCGGTGTTGCGGGCCTGGATGCAGGACAGCATCCCGCCGCAGCCGTCGTACGCGGACCGGCCCGGTCGCTGGGTGTCGGAACCGTGCTGGCCGTCCCCGAACATCGAGGACCGGCGATACACCCTGACCCGGCATTCGTTGTCCGACAAGCCCGCCGAGGAAGCCGATCACCATCGGATCCGGCTGCAGTCGCCGCTCAGCGTGGGCATGTTCGCCGGCAAGTGGGCCTCGTATGCCGCGACGCCGGACCTGCCGGGCGATCAGCGGGAGGACGACGGCGGATCGCTGGTGTTCGAGACCGAACCGCTCGGCGACACCTTCGAGGTGTTCGGGCTGCCGACGCTCGAGTTGGACGTGTCGGCGGACCGGCCCAATGCGATGGTGGCGGCGCGTCTGTCGGATGTGGCGCCGAACGGCGAGGCCACCCGCGTCACCTACGGCCTGCTGAATCTCACCCACCGCGACGGCAGCGGCGACCCGCAACCCCTCGAGCCGGGCCGGACGTATCACGTGCGTGTCCCGCTCAACGGAATGGCGCATTCGTTCCCCGCCGGCCATCGCATCCGGTTGTCCGTGTCCTCGTCGTACTGGCCGCTGGCATGGCCGTCGCCGGAACCTGTGATGCTGACGGTGAATACGGGAACCAGCACCCTGACGCTGCCCCACCGCCCCCAGCGTCCCGGGGACGACGAGAGACTACGAGCGTTCGGTCCCCCCGAGGTTGCTCCCGAGGCGCCCGCGACGCACCTGGAACCGGGCAGGCACCACTGGAAGGTCGAACGGGATCTGGCGACCGGGGTCTCCACCCTCGAGATCGAGAACGATCAGGGCACGATCCTGCTCGACGACGTCGGCACGACGGTCCGCCGCGCCACCACCGAATGGTTCAGTTTCCGGGGCAACGACGTCGATTCCGTACGGGGCGAGACGCGGACCGTGCGCCGCCTCGAACGCGGCGACTGGCGTACCGAGATCACGACGAACACCGTGCTGCGCTGCACGGCAGACGAATTCATCATCGACGCGCGACTGGACGCGTTCGAGTTGGGGAATCCGGACGTCGATCCGCGGCCGGTGGAGAATCGGGTCCACTCGCAGAACTGGCACCGCCGGATCCCGCGAAATCTCGTCTGACCGCCGAGGTGGAACCTCGTCTGACCGCCGAGGTGGAACCTCGTCCGACCGCCGAGGTGGAACCTCGTCCGACCGCCGAGGTCAGTTCGCTGTTTCCTGCTCGCGCTGCCGGCGCAGCCGCTGTGCGGCCGTGTGGGCGCCCTCCCGCTCGAGGGCGTCGAGCATCGTCTTGACCTTGTCGGCGGAGGCACGCGGTGGCAGCAGCGGGGTGGCCGGGTCGACGACCGCCTGGATCAGCACCGGACGGTCGGCGGTCAGGGCGGTGCGCCATGCCTCGTCGACGTCCTCGGGCCGATCGACCCGGATGCCTTCGAGACCGAGCAGGCGGGCGTAGTCGGCGTAGGGGAACGGCGGGACGGTCTGCGAGGCGGGGATGCGGGCGTCGCCCTCCATTTCCCGCTGCTCCCAGGACACCTCGGTGAGGTCGCCGTTGTCGAGGACGAGGACGGCGAAGCGGGGATCGGCCCAGTCACGCCAGCGGTGGGCGAGAGTGATGAGCTCCGAGATGCCGTTCATCTGCATGGCGCCGTCCCCGGCCAGCGCGACCACCGGGCGATCCGGGTGGGCGAGCTTGGCGGCCAGCCCGTACGGCATCGCGGACCCCATCGAGGCGAGGGTGCTCGACAGGTGTGCCGGCACCCCCGGTGGCAGTCGCAGGAACCGGGCGTACCAGTACACGACCGAGCCGACATCCACGGCCACCTGGGTGTCGGGTGGGAGGTGATCGGACAGGGCCGCGACGACCGCCTGCGGATCGAGCCCGTCCGCGGGCTCCGCGCATCGTGCGGCGGCGATCCGCCGCCAGGTCCGGACCATCTGCTCGACATCGCGGCGCCACGGACGGTCGGTCCGGTGCAGCCGCGGCAGCAGGGCATGCAGGGTTTCGCGGGCGTCTCCGGCGAGCGGCACCTCGACGGGGTACTTGGCACCGAGGTTGCGGGCTTCGATGTCGATCTGCACGGCCCGCGCCTGGCCCGGAGCGGGATAGAACTCCGTCCACGGGTCGTTGCTGCCCACGATCAGCAGGGTGTCGCAGCCGGTCGTCAGGTCCGCCGCGGCGGTGGTTCCGAGATGCCCCATGACGCCACAGGCCCAGTCCCGGGACTCGTCGATCACCGGCTTGCCGAGCAGCGACGTCGTCACCCCCGCACCGAGCAGGTCGGCGAGTTCGTCGATCTCCCGGGCCGCACCGTATGCGCCCTGGCCGACGAGCAGCGCGATCCGCTGCCCGGAGTTCAGCAGGTCGGCGGCCCGGTCGAGGTCGGCGTCGGTGGGCAGGACCCGCGGGACCGCGACCGTCGCGGCGCTGGGAACCACGCCGTGCGTGTGCTCGTCCTCCGCGACGCCCGCCTGCTGCACGTCGTGCGGGACGATCACGCACGTCGGGCTCGAGGTCGCCCGGGCGGTGCGGAACGCGTTGTCGAGTACCGCGCCGAGCTGTTCGGGGGTGTCGAGGGTCTGCACGTACTGGGCGCACACGTCCTTGAACAGGGTGGGCAGCGCGACTTCCTGCTGGTAGCCGCTGCCCTGGGCCGTCGTCACCACGTGCCCGACGATCGCCACCACCGGCTTGCCGTCCAGTTTGGCGTCGTACAGCCCGGTGAGCAGATGCACCGCCCCCGGTCCCTGGGTGGCCAGGCACACTCCCACCTCGCCGGTGTACTTGGCGTGGCCGGTTGCCATGAACGCGGCCATCTCCTCGTGCCGGGCCGTGACGAGTTCGATGTGCTCGCCCGCGCGGTCGAGCGCGGCCAGGATGGGGTCGATACCGTCTCCGGCGTAACCGAAGACGCGGTGCACGCCCCAGGCCCGGAGCCGGTCGACAATCCCGTCGGCGACGTTGGCCATGGTGTTCCTCCCGGTGGTGCCCGCCGTCCGCCGTGGGCATCGTTCGTCGTGTATGCGTTCGTCGCGTACTCGGGGCCGGGTGCCCGGTGGGAGCCGTGCGAAACCTCGGATGTCCCGGTGGGCGGCACACTGGTCGCATGAGGTTGCTGCTGCTGGCCGACACCCACGTCCCCGTCCGCGCGCGGGACCTGCCGGCGCGGGTGTGGGAGGAGGTCGACCGCGCCGATGTGGTGCTGCACGCCGGTGACTGGGTCGATATCGCCCTCTTCGACGCCCTGTCCGCGCGGGCGGCCCGGTTGGTCGCGTGCTGGGGCAACAACGACGGTGCCGAATTGCGGGGCCGGATGCCCGAGATCGCACGCGTGACGCTGGAGGATGTGCGCTTCGCCGTCGTCCACGAGACCGGAGCCTCGGCGGGCCGCGACCGGCGGATGTCGGCGGCGTATCCGGACACCGACGTCCTGGTGTTCGGGCACAGCCACATCCCGTGGGACACCACCACGGCCACGGGGCTGCGGCTGCTGAACCCGGGGTCGCCGACGGACCGCCGGCGACAACCGTTCTGCTCCTTCATGACCGCCGCCGTCGCCGACGGCGCACTGGGCGAGGTCGCACTGCACCGCCTGTGACCGGAAATCGAGCCGGACGACCGGTTCGGGCGTACGGTGGGTGTGCCCCGCCACCGCCCGAGGGAGCTCACATGCCCGCGTCCTTCTTTGCGCATCCCCACCAGGCGTTCACGGCAGGTTTCTACCGCGACGAGGACTTCGACTTCGACGTCCGTTTCCTGCTCGGGCAGGCTGTGCACGGCGCGGCGGACGTCGGCGAGGTGCTCGCCACGATCGCCCCGCTGGGCGAGAAGGACCACGAGAAGTGGTTCGACGCCTGGGTTGCGCTCGGCACTCGCGTCCGACGCCTCGCCGACGCCTCCGCCGAGGCCGGGCACGCGGTCAGTGCCGCGGGTGCATACCTGCGTGCGGCAACGTATTTCGCCACCGCGGTCAACTCTGTCGACGGGCTGGGCGACGACGGCCCGCTGCTGCCGACGTTCCGGCAGCATCGGGCGGCGTGGGACCGGTTCGTCGAGACCACCCCGCACCCGGCCGAACGGGTCGACATCCCCTACGAGGACGGCTTCCTGCCGGGCTACCTGCTGCGTCCGCTCGGTGAGGAGACCCGCGAGCCCCGCCCCACGCTGATCCTGAACAACGGCAGCGACGGACCGATCAGCAGCCTGTGGACCGCCGCCGGGGCCGGCGCCCTGGCGCGCGGCTACAACGTGCTGTTCTTCGACGGACCGGGCCAGCAGTCCATGCTGTTCGAGCGCGGCGTGCCGTTCCGGCACGACTGGGAGGCGGTGATCACCCCGATCGTGGACTTCCTCCTCCGGTACCCGGAGGTCGACGGGTCGCGCATCGCCCTCTACGGGATCAGCCAGGGCGGATACTGGGTTCCGCGCGCACTGGCCTTCGAGCACCGGATCGCCGCCGCAATCGCCGACCCGGGTGTGGTCGACGTGGCCGCGTCGTGGCTCGCCCACATGCCGAAGAACATGATCGAGCTGCTCGAGAAGAGCGACCGGGAGAAGTTCGACCGGGACATGGCCTTCGGCATGCGGCTGTCGGGCCGGCTCGAACGCACCTGGCGGTTCCGGGCGCGCCCCTACCGTCGGATGGACTCGTACTTCGACACCCTCACCGAGGTGCTGAAGTACCGGCTCGGCGACCTCGCCGGCTCGATCACGACGCCGCTGTTGGTCACCGATCCGGAGGACGAGCAGTTCTGGCCCGGCCAGTCCCGCCGGCTCGCGGACGGGCTACCGGGGGTGACGGAACTCGTCGCGTTCACCGCTGCGGAGGGCGCCAACTTCCACTGCCAGCCCCTCGCCCGCGCTCTCACCGATCAGCGGATGTTCGACTGGCTGGACACGGTGCTGGCCGAGCGGGCCCGCACCCGGGCTTCCGACGGCGGGTCGTCGCGTCAGGTGGCGGACGGCTGAGCGAGGCGGCCCCCGGCGGGAGCCGGCCGCTGTGGACCGAATGTCACATCGCGTCGGTCTGAGGGGTTGTTGCAGAATCGTGGGTCGGCCCCGTCATGTCACGGCGGGGCTGACCTGCGGTTTCGTGTAGAATCCGTTGGTGGCCAAAGGATATCGACCCGTCGATCGTGACCAGCAGTTCCGGATCCCCCCGGACATGCGCGACTGGCTCGGCACCGACCATCCCGTGTGGACGGTCATCGACATCATCGACCGGATCGACACCACCGCATTCCATCGGACCGCCAAGACCGGTGGCGCCGGCCGTGCCGGCTACCACCCGGACATGCTGCTCACCTTGCTGGTGTGGGCCTGGTCCCGCGGGGAACGCTCCTCCCGCCGCATCGAACGGCTGTGCACCGAGGACGTGGCCTACCGGGTGATCTGCGCCCAGGACATCCCCGATCACGTGACGATCGCCCGGTTCCGCAAAACCCACGCCACCGCCTGCGAAGACCTGTTCACCCAGGTCCTGCTGCTGGCTGCAGCCCTGGGACTGGGCCGGCTGGAGACCATCGCGTTGGACTCGGTCAAGATCGCCTCCAACGCCTCGGCCGGCGCCAACCGCACCGAATCGTCGGTGCGGGCCGAAGCCGCCGCCCACGCCCGAGCAGTGGCGGCGGCAGCGGTGGCCGCGCATGCGGCCACCGATGCCGCCGAAGACGAACCCCACGATCACGGCGACCGCGGTCCCGGTTCGGTCCCACCGGCGTTGACCGACCCCCGGTCACGGGCAGCGCGGATCAGCGAGGCGATCGCCGCACTCGACGCTGCCCGCGCCGCCGACGAGCAGGCCCGGGCCGACAAGGACACCTCGGCCCGTCTGTATCTCGAGCAGGCCCGCGGCGGGCAGATGCCGATGGGTGCCCCGCCCGCCTCGGCGGCGGTCGCGGCAGCGGAACTGGCGTTGGAGAAGACCCTGGCTGCCCATGCCGCGAAAGTTCGGCGGTACGAGCAGCGGCGGGCCGAAGCGGCAGCGAAAGGCCACCGATACGGTGGCTGGGTGATCCGGCCGGCCGGGCAGGACCCGAAGGTGATCAAGGCCCGGGCACGTCTGGCTCGTGCCACCGCCGCAGCGGCGGCGGCGACTGCGGTCGCGGCGGCACGAGCCGATGCCGACACCGAGGGCCGGCCCGAGCGGGTGGTCAACACCACCGACCCGGAGTCCGGGTTGCAACCGTTGCGTGGTGGCGGCTGGGTGCAGGGGTTCAACTGTCAGGCCGTGACCAGCGGTGACGGGCTGATCATGGCGGTGTCGGTGGCGGCCAATCCCACCGATGCGCCGACGTTCGTGCCGATGATGCAGGCGGCGGTGGCCGCTGCCGGGTACTTCTCCGAAGCCAACATCACCGCGCCGGGACCGGACCGGTTGATCGCCCGCGGCAAGGCCCGCCACCTCGAACACGCGGCCCGGCACACACCGGTGTCTGGGCCGGCGCCGGTCGAGGCTTCACCGGTCGAGGTGATGGCCCACCGGTTGCGCACCGAGGAGGGAATCGCCACCTACCGCAAGCGTTCTCACATTGCCGAGACTCCGTTCGGGCATGCCAAACACAATCTGAATTTTCGGCGGTTCACCGGCCGGGGACTGGTCCGTGCCCGTGGTGAGTGGAGTTTTCATGCCGCGGTGCACAACATCGGCAAGATCCTCGCTGCGGTGGGTGGGGGCGGGTTGCCGGCCGCTGTGTGAGGCGGTGGTCCCGGGGCGGGAGACCCCGCCCCGGGACCGGCGCTTTGGTTCGCGGTCGCGGACCCTCGGCGATTTCGCAACAGCCCGCTGAACCGACCGGATGTGACATTCGGTCAGGTAGGAGGCGCTACCCACAGCCGCAAGCATGCGCTAATCTGTGACTCGACCGTGACCAATCCGTTATTGAACGGACTACTCGAACGTCGAGGACAGCAGTTTGGCCCCGTACGCCCGCCCCGATGGTGACAACTTCAGCGAAACACTCGAACCCGCAGCGCCTCGGCGTGGGGCACACCGACGCTCGACCCGGACCGGGCCCGCGCGTCGATTGCTGACCATTCCCCTGGCGGTCGGCGCCGTGCTCGCGGCCGGCAGCGCCGCGGCCCAGGCCGCCCCCGGGCAGCCCCGGGCCGAGGCCGCCCCCGAACGGCAGCAGCCGACCGTCGGGCTCTCGACCGCACCGCAGGTGCTGCAATTCCCGGACGCCGGCACCGACCGGTACGTCGACCAGTTGCAGCGCGCCGCCGAGCGCGAGACCGCCCGCCTCGCCGCGGAGGCCGAGGAGCGCCGGCGTGAAGCCGAGCGCCTCGCCCGGGAGGAAGCCGAGCGGATCGCGCAGGAACTCGCGAGCCGCCCGAGTGCCGTCTTCCCCACCATCGGGGCGCTGACCTCCGGGTTCGGGCCCCGCTGGGGAACGGCGCACAACGGCATCGACATCGCCAACGCCATCGGCACGCCGATCAAGTCGGTCACCGACGGCACCGTGATCGAATCCGGCCCCGCCTCCGGCTTCGGACTATGGGTGCGCATCCAGCAGGACGACGGCACGATCGGCGTCTACGGGCACATCGACCAGTCGCTCGTGTCGGTCGGCCAGCAGGTGCGGGCGGGCGACGTGATCGCCACGATGGGCAACCGCGGCCAGTCCACCGGGCCGCACCTGCACTTCGAGGTGTGGCAGCCGGGCGGCGCCAAGATGGACCCGCTGGCCTGGTTCGGCTCGCGCGGGGTATCCGTACCACAGTCCTCGCGTTCCTAGTCGGACGCCGGTACGCCGCCCCGTCGGGGGGCGCGGCGCACCGGCGTCCGGCTCACCAGATCCGCACGCGCTGCGCCGGGTCGAGATACAACTCGTCGCCGGGGTGCACGTCGAACGCCTCGTAGAAGGCGTCGATGTTGCGCACCACCCCGTTGCAGCGGAACTCCGGCGGGGAGTGCGGGTCCACGGCGAGCCGGCGCAGCGCCTCCTCGTCGCGGACCTTGGTCCGCCACACCTGCGCCCAGCCGAAGAACACCCGCTGCAGGCCCGTGAGGCCGTCGATCACGGGCGGTTCGGCTCCGTCGAGCGCGATCTCGTACGCCTTCAGCGCGATGGACAGCCCGCCGAGATCGCCGATGTTCTCGCCGATGGTGAAGCTGCCGTTGACGCGGTGCCCGGCGAGTCCCTTCGGTTCGAACTCGTCGTACTGCGCGATCAGTGCCGCGGTGCGCTTACCGAACTCGGTGCGATCGTCGTCGGTCCACCAGTTCTCGAGATTGCCGTCGCCGTCGTACTTGGCGCCCTGATCGTCGAAGCCGTGCCCGATCTCGTGCCCGATGACGGCCCCGATCCCGCCGTAGTTGGCGGCGTCGTCGGCATGCAGATCGAAGAACGGCGGTTGCAGGATCGCGGCGGGGAACACGATCTCGTTCATGCCCGGGTTGTAGTAGGCGTTCACGGTCTGCGGTGTCATGAACCACTCGTCGCGGTCCACCGGGCCGCCGAGCTTGGCCAGGTCACGGTCGTACTCGGCGGCGTAGCCGCTGCGGTAGTTGCCGACCAGGTCGTCCGCGGCGACGGTCACGGCCGAGTAGTCGCGCCACTTGTCGGGGTAGCCGATCTTCGGCGTGAACTTCTCCAGCTTGCGCAGCGCCGCCTCACGGGTCTGCGGGCTCATCCATTCGAGCTCGGCGATGCTGCGCCGGTACGCCTCCTGCAGGTTGGCGACGAGCTGCTGCATGCGGTCTTTGGCCTCGGCCGGGAAGTGCCGTTCGACGTACAGCTTGCCGACAGCCTCGCCGAGCAGATCCTGGACGAGCGCCACGCCGCGCTTCCACCGGTCGCGGATCTCCTGCGCCCCGGTGAGGGTGCGGCCGTAGAACGCGAAGTTCTCGTCGACGAGCTTCTCGGTGAGGTACGGCGCGCGGGAGTGCAGGACCCGCCAGGTGGCCCAGGCCTTCCAGTCGTCGAGGGCCGCCTCGGCCCACAGCTGCGCGAACGTGTCGAGAAAGCCCGGTTGGCGGACCACGATCTCGGCCCACTGTTCCTCGGTGGCCCCGAGCGCGCCGATCCAGCCGCGCCAGTCGAAACCGGGTCGCTCGGACGTCAGCGCCTCGAACGTCACCAGGTTGTAGGACAGGTCGGCGTCGCGCCGCTTGACCACGTCCCAGTGCCCGGCCGCCAGGCGGGTCTCGAGGTCGAGCACCCGCTGCGGGTCGTACCCGATGCCGGCGAGCTCGAACATGCGCCCGATGTGCGCGACGTACTGTGCCCGGATCTCGGCGTGACCGTCCTCGCGGTAGTACGACTCGTCGGGCAGGCCCAGACCGGACTGCGTCGTGTGCATCAGGTAGCGCGCCGAGTTCTTCGCGTCGGTGTCCACGTAGTGCCCGACGGCGCCGCCGATCCCGACGCGCTGCAACCGGCCGAGCACCGCCGCGAGCGCGTTCCGGTCCGCGGCGTCCGCCACGGCGGCCAGTTCGCCGGCGATCGGGTCCAGGCCCGCCGCCTCGACGGTCTCGGTGTCCATGAAGCTGGCGTACAGGTCACCGATGCGCTGCGCGTCGGTGCCCGGCTCGGCCGAGGACGCGGCCGCCTCCTCGATGAGGGTGCGGACGTCGACCTCGGCCTTGTCGAACAGGGTGCGGAATGCGCCGTCGAGGGCACGATCGGCGGGGATCTCGTGTTCGGCGAGCCAGCGGCCGTTGACGTGCTCGAACAGATCGTCCTGCGCTCGGGTGCGCTCGTCGAGGTGGGTCAGGTCGATGCCCGAGTGTCGGGCCCGGGGATGCTCCACGATGGTCATGCCGTCCATCCTTACACCCATTCCCCGCACCCGGCACGGGCCTGCGTACGGGCGACGGGCCGTCTCCGCCCGCGACACGCCGCGCTCGAGTTACCGTGACCGAAGCCACACAGACACGTGGAAGCGGGGTGGGCGAGTGGGTCTGATGGACCCGATCGACGCGGTTCTCATGACGGCAGAGCTGCTGGCGAACCCCATGCACGTCGGGGTGGTGCTGATCCTGAACCCACCCGAGGACGCCGGCTCCCGATTCGTCGACGACGCCTACCGGGACGCGCTCGGCCGGGGCGACGAGGTGGATCCGGTGCTGCGACGCCGGGCGCACCGGGGTGTGGACACCGGCGGGTGGTGGGCCTGGCGCGACGTGGACGACATCGATCTGAGCTACCACGTGCGGCGGGCGTCGCTGCCGCCCGGCGCCGGACGGGACGCGCTGTGGCAGCTGGTGGGGAAGCTGCATGCCGAACCGCTCGACCGCTCCCGCCCGATGTGGGAGGCCCACCTCGTCGACGGCCTTCCCGACGGCCGGTTCGCGCTCTACACGAAGGTCCACCACGCGGTGCTCGACGGGATCGCGGGCCTGCGGATGATCGAGGAGTCGATGTCGCCCGACCCCGATCGCCGGTCGATGTCCCCGTTCTTCGCCACCGGCGGGCACCCGCGGCCCGACGCCGCGCCCGGTGGCCTTCCGACGCCGCTCGGCCTGGCCCGTTCGGTCCTCGGGGCGCTCACCTCCGGTGTGGGCCTGGTTCGCCGGACGGTCGAGGGGCAGGTCGGGGCCACGGTGCAGGGTCTGACCACCGACACCACCGTGCTGCCGTTCGGGGCGCCCCGCACCCGGCTCAACGGTCCACTCGGAGCCGGACGCGCCTTCGTCGCCGCCGGCTGGCCGAAGTCGCGACTGCGCGCGATCGAGCGCGCTGCGGGCGTGACCGGCAACGACGTCGTCACGGCCGTGGTGGCCGGGGCGTTGCGCTCGTGGTTCGGCGAGCACGGCGAACTCCCCGGCGACTCCCTCGTGGCGATCTGCCCGGTCTCGGTGCGCGGACGGCAGGACGGCGCGACGGCGGGCAATGCGTTCGGAACGGCGGTGTGCACCCTGGGCACCGATCTCGCCGACCCGGCCGACCGGCTGCGGCTGATCCACCGCTCGATGCAGGTCGCCAAGGACCGCGTCGCAGCGCTGGGGCCGGTGCCGTCGCTGGTGGTGACGGCACCGAGCATCCTGCCGACCATCCTCGCCCCGATGCTTCCGTTCGACCCGGGGCTGCGGCCCGGGTACAACCTGCCGATCTCCAACGTGCCCGGTCCGCGCACCGAGCTGTACTGGAACGGCGCCCACCTCGAGGAGATGTACCCCGTCTCGATCGTCTACGACGGGATGGCCCTCAACGTCACGGTGTGCTCGTATGCCGACCGGATCGGTTTCGGATATGTGGCCGGCGGGGAAGCAATACCGGACATCGCGACGCTGATACCTCTGACGGAGCGGTCTCTGTCGGAGTTGGAGACTGCGGTAGGAGTGGCGTGATGAGTTCCGATGCCGGAGCGGCCAAGCGGGTGGACGGCGAGCACCCCCCGACCGAGATGATCGTCGACCCCCGCTTCCTGCCGGTCGCCGACCGCTTCTTCAAGATGTTCCGCGACACCCGGAACGGCGGCGGGGCGCTCGCGGCGTACCTGCACGGCGAGCCGGTGCTCGACATCTGGGCGGGCTGGGCGTCCCGGGACAAGCGGTGGACCCACGACACCGTCGCGCTGTCGTTCTCCACGGGCAAGGGCGTCGCGAGCACCGTGCTGCACCGGCTCGCCGAGCGCGGACTCGTCGACTACGACGAACCCGTCGCGACGTACTGGCCCGAGTTCGGGGCCGCCGGAAAGGAGTCCATCACCGTCCGGGAACTGATGTCCCACCGCGCCGGTCTGCACCGCGCGCGGGGCCTCGTCCCGGGACGCTTCGGGCTGCTCGACTCCGATGCGGTGGCGGCCGCGCTGGCGGCCGCCGCACCGGATCCGCGGCGGCTCGCCGGCCCCGGCTATCACGCCGTCACCTACGGCAACCTCGTCGCCGAGATCGCCATCCGGGTGACCGGCCTGTCCTTCACCGAACTGGTCGAGCAGGAGATCGCCGGCCCGCTCGGTCTGCGCGAATTCTGGTTCCACGTGCCGCAGGACGAGCGGCACCGCATCGCCCGGGTCTTCCCCCGGCTGAACCCGACCCCCGCGCCGTGGGCGGTCACCGGCACCGTGCTGTCGCGGCTGCCCGGGCTGCGTGGCGTCGCCGAGGCGGGCATGGCCGAAGGCTTCGACGAGCTGGCCCGCAGCCCCGCCGCGCACGACGCGGTGATGCCGGGATGGAACGGGGTCTTCACCGCCCGCGCGCTGGCCCGGATGTACGGGGCGCTGGCGAACGGCGGCGAACTCGACGGAGCGCGGCTGCTGAAGGCGGAAACCCTCGAACAGGTCCTCGAGGTGCAGACCCGGCGCCGCGACTACGTGCTCGGTATCCGCCCCAACTGGCGGCTGGGCTACCACCCGGGCTGGGTCGCCCTGCGGGAACAGCCGCTGCAGTCGATCGGTCACTTCGGCTTCGGCGGCTCCGGCGCGTTCGCCGATCCGGAGACGGGCTTGTCCATCGCCTTCGTCACCAACCGCCTCGGCAGTGTCACCCCCATCTCGGACATGCGGTTCCCGCGGCTCGGGGCCGCGGGCGTCGTCGTCGCACGGCGGGCGGCCTGACGGCCGACGCCCGTTCCGTCACCGGTCCTCCGTCCGGCCGCGCTCGTGAGCCGTCGTCAGGGCGCCAGCAGCTGCACGCTCGCCTGGGCCCGGACCAGGACCGCGCCGTCGGGTGCGGTGAGATGCGTGTCGATCGAGGCGAGCCGTCGGCCGGCCCGGGTGACCCGGGCATCGACGAGAAGGTCGGGGCCGGGTGCCGCGGGGGAGCGCAGGTAGTCGAGCGTCAGGTTCAGCAACCGGTACTCCTGTCCGGCAGCGGTGAGGGTCTGCGCCGCGAGTTCGGCGACGGTGCCGGCGACGGAGACCAGGACCCCACCCTGCACGGCGCCCATCGGATTGGCCATCCATTCCGCGGGTGGTACGACCGCGGCGACGCGTCCCTTCTCGACGGCGCCGACGCGCAGATCGAGCAGCCCGGCGAGCGGGCCCCGGGCCACGGTTCCGGCGGCGATGCCGGAGACCGTGTCGAGGCCGGTGCGCTCGGCGAGTTCCGAAGGGTCCGTCCAGGGTTCGGGGGCGGGCCGGACCAGTCCGGACGCGTCCGCGAACGCGTCGAACACGGCGGGACGATCCACGACCATCGACCGTCCCGTCAGCTGGATCACCAGATCGCCTGCGTCGTCGCAGATCTGCGCGGTGCTCAACGCGGTGGCGTCGTCCACGTGGACGGCGCGGCCGGTGCCGTGCAGAGCCCCCCGGGCCGGCATCGGATTCGCGGTCGAGGCGCTGAGCTGGCTCAGGACGGACCGGGTGTCGCGGCCCTGCCCGCGCCACACGAGGTGCGGGGCGGCGCCGAGAAGGACGTCGGTGAACACGCCGACGGATCCGACGGTGGTGCGGCCGCGGTGGTCGACGAATCGGGCGCCCAGCGGCTGGCGGAACGACACCGTGCCCGGCTCCCCGCTCACGGTGTCGATGCCCATGAAGGCGTTGAGACGATCGGTTTCGGGGGCGGTGACGGTCACGGCGACATCCTGAGGTCGAGCGGAGCGAGGGTTCGCTCGGTCACGGTACCGAGGCCGGGGCCGGGCGTTGCGCCCACCCCGGTCAGCCGATGCGGGCGTGCATCTCCCACACGAGGATTTCCGCGGCCGTGTCGGTGTGGACCCGCTGTCCGCCGGAGCCGGTCAGCCGCACGGCGTCGCCCTCCCGCAGGATTCCGGCGCCTTCGAGCTCGGCTGTGCCCTGGGCGACGAAGAGGTGCAGGTAGGGGGCATCGGGCAGGACGACCGGCCGGCCCGGCTGCAGGCGGGCGACCGACAACCCGGCGTACTTGTTGTGGATGCGGATGGCGGCGTGATCGCGGTGCTCGGGGATGCCGGTGGCGACGGGCACCAGGCCGCCGCGCATGAGCTCGTCGTCGATCTCGAGTTGCTCGTAACCGGGGGTGATGCCCGATTCGTCCGGCACCACCCACATCTGGACGAAGCGGACCAGCTCGGCGTGCTCCGCGGCGTGCACGCCGGTGGCGCCGGGCAACCGCCAGGAGTCGTTCTTCTCCGAGTGCAGGATGCCCGTTCCGGCGCTCATCCGCTGTGCCAGGCCCGGATAGATGACGCCCGAGTGCCCGATCGAGTCCTGGTGCACGAGGCTGCCGCGCAGCACCCAGGTCACGATCTCCATGTCGCGGTGCGGATGCGTGTCGAAGCCCTGACCGGGCAGGACCGTGTCGTCGTTGTTGACCAGCAGCAGCCCGTGGTGCGTGTTGTCCGGGTCGTAGTGGTGGCCGAACGAGAACGAGTGCTTCGAGTCGAGCCAGGAGATGTTCGTCGTCAGCCGGTCCTCGGCGCGCCGGATGTCGAGAGTCGTGGCGTCGGTCATGGATTCTCCTCGGTGAGGTGCGGCGGGTTCAGGGTACGAGCGCGTCGGCGCAGCGTCAGGGCAGCTGTTCGTGCCCGGCCGGGATGGTCCCGAGACGTCCCGCCTGGAAGTCCTCGAACGCCTGGATGATCTCGGCCTTGGTGTTCATCACGAACGGCCCGTACATCGCGACGGGCTCGCGGATCGGCCGTCCGCCGAGCAGGAACACCTCGAGGGACGCGGTGCGCGAGTCCTGGGTGCGGTCGGCGGTGAACGTGACGCTGTCGCCGTCCGGGCCGAACACGGCGGTCTGTCCCGCCCGGATGGGGGCGTGCTCGGCGCCGACGGTGCCGTCCCCGGCGAGCACGTAGCCGAGCGCGTTGTACTCGCGATGCCAGGGCAGGGTCACCGACGCGCCCGGCGCGACGGTCAGGTGTGCGAGGGCGATCGGGGTGTGGGTCACGCCCGGGCCGCGGACACCGCCGATCTCACCGGCGACGACGCGGACGAGGGCGCCGCCGTCGGGCGAGGAGGCCAGGGCTACGTGGCTGCCGGCGATGTCCTGGTATCGCGGCTGCGCCATCTTGTGGTTCCGGGGCAGGTTCACCCACAACTGCACGCCGTGGAAGAGGCCGCCGCTGGCGACGACGTGTTCCGGCGGCGCCTCGATGTGCAGGATCCCCGAGCCCGCGGTCATCCACTGGGTGTCGCCCCCGCCGATGGTGCCGCCCCCGCCGTTGGAGTCCTTGTGTTCGAGGATCCCGTCGATCATGTAGGTGACGGTCTCGAATCCACGGTGCGGGTGCCACGGGGTGCCCTTTGGTTCGCCGGGCGCGTACTGCACCTCGCCCATCTGGTCCATGTGGATGAACGGGTCGAGGAAGCGCTGGTCGATACCTGCGAATGCCCGGCGTACCGGGAAGCCTTCGCCCTCGTATCCGACGGGAGCGGTCCGCACGCCGAGGACCGGACGGGCGGTCGCGTCGGGTGCGGGGGCCGGGATGCGGGGCAGGGTGAGGATGTTGTCTACGGTCACCGCGGGCATGGCGGGCTCCTTCGGCATGTAGTTGACTATGCAACTACTCTAACCGACGGGCCGGGGGATTTGTTCCTGCGCTCCGAGCGGTGTGCAGGCGGACCCGAGAGACGACGAAACCCCCTGCCCGAGGGGAGGGAGGGCAGGGGGTCCGCGCCGGGCGTGTGACGCCCGGCGCCACGTCCCGCCTTCGGGGGGAGGGAGGAGGGACGCGGTGTCGGTGGCGGCCGATCGTCTCCGTCGGCCGGGTGAGGCCAGGATACATACCCGCAGGGGTATGGTCCATCACCTCGGCGCGCGGAGCACCGGGCGCCGAGCATAGTTTCTCGCTCCGATGCGTGCCGGGGTTTCGGCGATCCCGTCCGGCGCGATGAGTTTTCCGGAGCCGGACGGTCTACCTTCTCGACACCTCACACGAGGTGCCGGCCGTCCGCTCACACACAAGGAGTTGAAGATGTCCCGCATGCTCTTCGCCAACCTGTCCGTCAAGGACGTGGCTGCCGCCCGCACGTTCTTCGATGCTCTCGGCTTCACCTTCAACGAGATGTTCTGCGACGACAACACCGCCTGCCTCGAGATCAACGACCAGACCTACGTCATGCTCCTCGAGGAGGCGCGCTTCCGCGACTTCATCACCGGCGACATCTGCGACACCGCCACGGCCCGCGAGGTGCTCCTGAGCGTGTCCGCCGAGAGCCGCGACGACGTCGACCGCCTCGTCGATGCCGCGCTCGCCGCCGGTGGCAGCGACTGGATCACCGCCGGGTCGGAGGAGATGAAGACCGACTTCATGTACGGCCGGGCCTTCCGCGACCTCGACGGGCACGTCTGGGAGGTCATGTGGATGGACGTCCAGGCCGCGGCCGCCGCGATGGGACCGCAGGCCGAGACGTCCGCGCAGGCGTAGCGGCCGGCGTCAGGGGTGCTCGGGTAGTCCGAACAGGGCGAACAGATCGGTGTCGAAGAACACGGTCACATGCACGACCCGGTCACCCACGACGTCGAGCACCTGCAGCTGGAACGGATGGTGCTGCCCGTCCTCGCCTCGCATGTAGAGGCCGAGGGCGGGCTGCCCGTTCGCCACCGTGGGCAGCAGAACCTGGTCGCCGGGACCGCTCGCCGGGCAATGCGTCCGGATGAGGTTTCCGATCGCCTCGGCGCCGCGGTACCAGCCCTCGAACGGCGGCATCTCCCACACCGCCTCCTGGGTGAGCATCTCGACGATCGAATCGATGTCGTACTTCTCGAACCCCTCGACCCAGCGCCGCACCAGCGCCTGGGCCTCCGGACTCTCCGGCTCGACCAGATCGTCCTTCGTCACCTGCGCCTGCTCCAGCTGCGCGCGGGCCCGCTGGAGCAGACTGTTCACCGCGGCCGTCGAGGTGTCCAGCGCGGCGGCCACCTCGGTCGCCCGCCACTGCAGGACGTCCCGCAGCAGCAGCACTGCCCGTTGCCGCGCCGACAGATGCTGCAGCGCCGCGACGAACGCCAGGCGGATGGACTCCCGCGAGGTCACGATCGCCGCCGGGTCCGTCGGATCGTCCGGCCGGCCGTCGTCGCCGAAGGACCCGCCGGGAATCGGCTCGAGCCACGGCACCTCCCCGCGCTCGACGAGGTCGTCGGCCGGATCCGAGCTCGGCGCCCCTAGCCCCGTCGGCAGCGGCCGGCGCGACCTGCCCTCGAGCGCGGTCAGGCACACGTTGGTCGCGATGCGGTGCAGCCACGTCCGCAGCGACGAGCGGCCACCGAAGTTCGCGTAGCCGCGCCAGGCGCGCAGGTACGTCTCCTGCACGAGGTCCTCCGCGTCGTGGATCGAGCCGCTCATCCGGTAACAGTGCGCCAGCAGCTCCCGCCGGTACGGACCGGCCAGCGTCAGAAAGTCGTCCTGCGAGTCGAGAACCTGCTCAGTCATGTCGTACCCCCGCCTGCCCGTCGCTGCCGAAGTGCAGTTACGAGCGTGAGCGTAGTCCCGGGGGCCGACAGGAAACAGGGTCTCGAACTATCTGTGCACTCCGGGTACCGTCCAGTAACTGCCCCGGCCGACAGCCCCGCCGGCAGGCAGAAGGACGAAGGTGACCCGTGCCCGACATCGCGCCCCGACCGACAGGCCCGTACGCCGGGGGACCGCCCGCGTCGGCGCTGCATGTCGACATGCCCCCGCTCGAGCGTTTCGGCCTGCGCGAGGCCGGTCGCACGGTCGTCATCGGTGTGGTGCTCCTCGTCAGCGTCCTGCTGAAACTGCTCGCCTGGCCGCTGCGGCCCGACGGCCGCGGCCCCGCCGATGCCGCTGCCGAGGGCACCGTCGATGCGTTCGAGATCCTCGGTCCCACATTCGTCAAGCTCGGCCAGCTCATGGCGTCGTCGTCCGGGGTGTTCCCCAGGCCGCTGGCCGACGCGTGCCTGCGCTGCCTCGACGACGTCGCACCCGTGCCCGCGGACCGGGCCCGCGCCGTGATCGAGGAGGATCTCGGCCATCCCGTCGGCGAACTGTTCGCCCGGTTCGACGATGTCCCGCTGGCCGCCGCGTCCGTCGGCCAGGTGCATGCGTGCGTCTTGCACGACGGCCGGGAAGCGGTCGTGAAGGTGCAGCGGCCCGGCATCGCCCACCGCATGCTCGTCGACCTGCGGGCGGCCTACGTCGGCGCGCGTCTGCTGCAGGCGTTCGAGTTCTTCCGCATCGCCAACGCCACCGCCATCATCCGCGACCTGCACTCGTCCACGATGACCGAACTCAACAGCGCGGTCGAAGCGGACCGGCAGAGCCGATTCCGGGAGTGCATCGGCGCGTTCGGGGACAACACGACCGTCACCACGCCGCAGGTGTACTGGGACTACTGCGGCCCGCGCGTGATCTGCATGGAACGGCTCCGCGGTGTGCCCATGGACCGGGTGCCCGCCGACTCGGCGATCGACACCAGTCTGCTCATCCGCCGCGGGGTGAAGGTATGGATCGAATCGGTCGTCCTGCACGGACCGTTCCACGGCGACGTGCACGCCGGCAACCTGTGGCTGCTCGACGACGGCCGTCTCGCCTTCCTGGACTTCGGCATCGTCGGTGAGCTGCCCGAGCACTGGCGCGCCATCCTGCGCGATCTGTTCCGCGCGACCGCCATCGACGGGGACTTCGCCCGTGTGGCGCGCGGCATCCGCGCACTCGGCTACACCAGCGGGCTCGACGCCGACGACGCCGAGATCGGCCGCCAGGTGGCGCAGGCGCTCGCTCCGATCCTCGGGCGCGACCTGGGACAGCTGCGGCTCAGCGACCTCATCGTCGCGCTGATCCGGCTCGGCAAGCAGTGGGGGATCGCCAGCCCGGAGGAACTGGTGCTGTTCGGCAAGCAGCTCGGCTACTTCGAGCGCTACGCCACCGCCCTCGCCCCCGGCTGGGTCATCGGCCGGGACCTGTACCTGCTGCGCAACGTCTTCCCCGAGGAGGTGGCGCGCCGCGCCGCCGAACAGGGGCTCGAGCTACCCGCCTGACACGGAGGCGCCGGGCCGCGGAGCGTGCGGACCCATCGCCCAGCTCCGCACGCCGGCGGCATGGTCCGTTCGCTCGGTTCCAGCCGGCCCGGGCGGGGCGTGGTGTGTCCGGCGCGTCAGCCCACGTGGGTGACGGGGATCGAAGCCCCGGTGACGGCGGCGCCGTCGTCGGAGAGCAGGAACCGGATCACCCGCGCGACCTCGGCCGGCCGCGACCACGAGCGCCGGTCCGCGTCGGGCATCGCCGCCCGGTTCGCGGGTGTGTCGATGACGACGGGCAGCAGCGCGTTGACCCGGACACCGTCGCCGGCGTACTCGACGGCCAGGGTCTCGGCCAGTGCGGTCACGGCAGCCTTCGACGCGACGTACGCGGCACCCCCGGCGAACGGCCGTTTCGTCGCCGCGGTGGACATGCAGACCACCGACCCGCCGCCGCCCGCGAGCAGGTGCGGCAGCGCCGCGCGGGTCACGGCGTAGGCGGTACGCAGGTTCAGATCCAGCTGGGCGTCGAGGACCTCGACGGGCGTCTCGTGTACCCGGGAGCCCGAGGTGAACCCGCCCACCAGATTCACCACGCCGAACAGCGGCGCGGAGTCGTCGGCGGCCGCGAGCGCGACGGCCTGCCGCAGCTGCGCGTCGTCCGACACGTCCGCCTCCACGAGATGCAGACTCGGATGGTCCCCGAGCCGCCCGAGTTCGGTACGAGCCACCCAGGGGACCACGACCCGCCAGCCCGCCTCGAGCAGATGCGTCGTGACGGCGGCACCGAGACCGCCGGTGCCGCCGGTGACGAGCGCGGACCGGGTCGTGGTCATCGAAGATCCTCTCGGCGAGCGGACGGATGCCCGTCCACGATAGGCGCCGGGCGCACCCGCGCATCGCGATACCGGGCTACGCGCTCCGGTTCCCGACATCGACAACCGTCCCGACGGTTGTCGACGTCCGGATCTGCACTCCGGTAGGCGAATCCGGCCCGCCGACGGAGAGGGGGCCCTACGCGGAGCGCGACGCCGCGTACGCGCCCTGCCACACCGTGTCGAACGGGGTGTGCGCCCCGACCCGGCCCTCGATACCGGCGGTGACGAAGTCCTTCGCGAGCGCGACGGCGGCCGGCACGTCGGCGCCCTTGGCGAGTTCGGCGGTCACGGCCGCGGCGAGAGTGCAGCCGGCACCCGACACCCGTTCCCGGCCGACCTTCGGCGCGGCGAGGACGGTGACCTGCTCGCCGTCGAAGAGCACGTCGACGGCATCGTCACCGGCGAGTTCGACGCCGCCCTTGGCCAGGACGTACCGCGGGCCCAGGGCATGGATGCGGCGAGCGGCCTCGACGAGGTCGTCGACGGTGTCGATGCGGTCCATTCCCGCCAGGGTGCGGGCCTCGAACAGGTTGGGGGTGACCACCGTGGCCAGGGGAAGCACGGACTCACGCAGCGCGTTGTCGGTGTCGAGCGCCGCCCCGGGTTCCTGACCCTTGCAGATCAGCACCGGGTCCAGAACGACGTGCCGCCACGACCGGCCACGCAGACCTTCGGCCACCACGTCGATCGTGGCGGGGGTGCCGAGCATGCCGATCTTGACGACGTCGAGGTCGTGGGCCGCGGTGGCCGCCTCGATCTGGTCCGCGACGACCTCGGGCGCGATCGGGACGAAGCGGTGCGACCAACTGTTGCGGGGGTCGAAGGAGACGATGCAGGTCGTGGTGCCGACGCCGTAGACGCCCAGCTCCTGAAACGTCTTCAGATCCGCCTGCAGCCCTGCGCCGCCGGTGGCTTCGGACCCGGCGATGACATAGGCGAGGTCGACCACGGTGTACTCCAATCCGATGGGGGACAGACTGCGTGCCGGACCGAGGAGCCCGCACGTCCGGGGAGACCACGGCGGCCCGCGACGTCGTCGCCGGGTTCGCGCGACCGGTCCCGGCACCCAGGCTAGCGCGCCGGGTCCGGCGTCCCGGCCGGACGGCCCCCGCCGATGACCGGCGTCACACGCGTGTCGGTGCGGTGCGGCACCATGGGAACCGACCGGTCGAGGCCCGACGACGGAAGGTGGGTGTCCATGTGCGGTCGGTATGCGAGCACGGTCACCGATCAGGAACTGCGCTCCCTGTTCGACGTGGTGGAGACGGTGGGCGAGCCGCTGCCCCCGTCGTACAACGTCGCGCCGACGCAGACCGTGCGGGTGGTGCTCGAGCGCGCCCCGAAGGGCGAGCCCGGCGCGGAGGCGGTGCGGCAGCTCCGGTCCGCCCGGTGGGGGCTCGTGCCGTCGTGGGCGAAGGATCCGAAGATCGGCAACCGGATGATCAATGCCCGCTGCGAGACGATCACCGAGAAGCCGTCGTTCAAGGCCGCCGCCTCGCGGCGACGGTGCATCCTGCCGGCCGACGGGTACTTCGAGTGGCAGAAGCGCGAGGACGGCACCAAGATCCCGTACTTCCTGCACGGCGACGGCGTGCTCGCGATGGCGGGACTGTACGAGCTGTGGCCCGATCCGGACCTGCCCGACGACCATCCCGACAAGTGGCTGTGGACCGTCACCGTGCTGACGACGGAGGCCACCGATGCGGCCGGGCAGATCCACGAGCGGTGTCCGCTGGTGCTCCCGTCGTCCTTCCACGACGTGTGGCTCGACCCGGCCCTCACCGACCGCGACGACGTCGACGCGCTGGTCGCCTCGGTACCGGAACCTCACCTGCGTCCGTACGAGGTCAGCACCGAGGTCAACAACCCCCGCAACAACCGTCCGGAGCTGCTCGAGCCGGTGTGACGGGGCCGGGTCCCCGGGCGTCCGGGTGGCCGCACCCTCCCGGTCCGGGCAGGATGGGCACGATGCACACTCCTCGATTGGCCTGTCGACGTGCCGGTTCCGGCGAGCCGCTGCTTCTCCTGCACGGGATCGGCGCTACTCGCGACGACTTCGCCGAACTCGTTCCGCGCCTCGCCGAGCACTTCGACGTCCTGGCCGTGGACCTTCCCGGCCACGGATCGTCACCGATGCTGCCGACCCGTCCCACCGTCGAGTCTCTCGGCGCTGCCGTCGCGGCGGACCTCGACGCCCACGGGCTGGACCGGGTACACGTCCTGGGCAACTCCCTCGGCGGCCGTCTGGCGTTGGACCTGGCGCGGCGCGGGCGCGCCAGGTCGGTGGTGGCGCTGTCCCCGTCCGGTCTCGGATTGCCGCCGGAGCGGGCGTTCCAGGGACTGCTCATGGCCGTCGCGCGGATCGTCAACAAGGCACGCAGCCCGTTGATCGAGCGGATGTCGGACAGCGCCGTCGGGCGCACTGCGCTCACCGCCGGGCTGCGGGCCCTGCCGTGGCGCACCTCGAAGGCTGAATCCCTGTCCGTGAAGGGAGGTTTCGCGGAATCGGAAGGTTACTGGTCGATGCTGTGGAATGCCGTGCTGACGGACGTGCCGACGGGTCTCGACCGCATCTCGTGCCCCGTCACCCTCGCGCAGGGCGTGCTCGACGTCGTCGCATCCGCGCAGACGGTGCGGTACGTCCCACTGATTCCCGGGGCGCGGTTCGTGCCGCTGCCGTGGGCCGGGCACGCGCCGCAGTCGGATGCTCCCGTCGCGATCGTCGACCTCGTGCGGCGGACCGCGGCGCAGGCATGATTCCGGCGCGGGTTCCTCAGTCGATCCGGACACCGCCCGTGACGACCCAGATGCCGTCGGCCCCCTCGCGGACGGGCTGGCGTAGCTGAAGCACCACGATGCTGCCGTCCGTCCGGTCGGTCACCTCCACGGTGTGCGGGTCGGCCGTGCGCGCCTCGGTGTCGCTCCAGCCGAACCGGTCCGCCACGAACGCCTGCGCGACCAGGGACGGATCCAGCCGCCACGGCCGGCTGCCCTCGTCGACCGCACGCTGAAGTTCCCCGGCCTCCTCCGGGGTCAGGTTCTCGCCGGGAAAGGACGCGTCGGTCGGTGGAGCGGTGTCCCCGGTCGCTGTGGTCGACGAGGTGTTCGGCACGGGGGTGCTCTCGGCCGTCGTCGCCGTCACCGGTGCCGGTGACGACGCGGGCACGCCGGTGGTCGGCGCCGGACCCGGCGGGGTGTCGCCGCACGAGGTGACCAGTCCGAGCGAGAGGGCCACTGCAGCAAGAGTTTTCGATGCTCTGAGCCGCACGCTTTCGAACCTCACGCCGTCCCCCTCGCGGTCCCGGTCACGAGGTCCTCACTGGCGGTAGGACTCGACCTCCCCGACCGGCCGCGCCTCCGCCTCGTCCGGGTCGTTGCCGAACTCGGCTTTCGCGCGGCGTTGCCGGAGCAGGTCCCAGCACTGGTCGAGGCGTTCCTCGACGGCGCGCAGGCGCTGCCGGTCCTGATCGCTCATGCCGTCGCCGCTCGACTTCGAACGCAGCGCCTTCTCCTCGTCCACCAGTTCCTCGATGTGCTGGAAGAGGTCGTTCTCGTCCATGGGAAGACTCCCTCGCTGTGGTCGTCTCCCCGGCATATCCGGCCTCCGACCCCGGTAAACCTGCGCGTTTCCGCGTTCGCCGGCTCGGGTACGTCACAGTCATGAGTATCGAAGACGGCCCCGGCGACACCCTCAGCCCCAGCGAGGGCCTCGACTCCGACGAAGTCCGCAACGACGACGGTGACGAGGTCGTGGACCCGCCGGAGGGCTGGAGCGGTGCCGACCGATTCGGCACCACGCAGCGGGAGGAACAGGAGGGCGAGTCGCTGGACCAGCGCCTCGCGGAGGAGGAGCCCGACGTGGCACCCGCGGAGCCGCTCGAACGGCCGGTCGCGGCCATGCCCGACGACGAACTGACCGAGGATGTCGTCGACGAGGTGGTCGACGGGGACGCCGCCGTCGCGGGCGGCGGTGGGAAGCACGCCGAGGTGGTCGAGGGTGTCATCGTCGAGGACTCGCGCGTCGATCGAGGGCAGATCGACGGCAGTCCCGAGGACGGCGACTCCCTCTTCCCGATCGTCGAGTGAGTCGGGCCGTGAGGACGTGCCGAAGCCGACACGGAGGGCGCCGAACCGCCGTTGGGATGTCCGCGGGCGCATTAGCTGTCATGATCATTTGTTATGAGTGACAACTCGGGAGACGCAGGTCGCGGCGGGCTCACCGTCGGCTCGCGGGTGGTGGTGCGCCGCGGCGACGAGAAGGGCCGTGCACCCGGTGTAGTGGTCGAGGACTATGCCAGCGAGGCTGCCCAGGCCGGCGAGCAACTCGGACGGGACTGGGCGCCGGTGCGCCGTTGGGCCGTCGCGCTGGACGACGGCCGGTTGGTCTTCGCCGACGACGACGAGGTGGAGGCGGAGCCGAAGAAGGGCTGACCGCGTCACCGGAGCCGCCTGCCGACCGGGTGGTACACGGCAGTACGGAGCAACGCAGGCCCACCGCGGGGAGGGCGCCGGACCCCGGCGCCCTCCCCGCGCTGTGCAGAGCGTGCGACGGGCGTTTCGGACGCGCAGTCCGCAGCCGAAGACCGGCCGACCTATGCCTAGGTCTGCTAGGTTCATGCCTAGCAGACCTAGGCGTAGGAGACCTATGTACATCGAGAAGGACCTCGTGGCCGCGTCGGCGACCCCGCTCGTGCTCGGAATCCTCGCCGAGGGCGATTCCTACGGCTACGCCATCCTCAAACGCGTCAAGGACCTGTCCGGCGGACGGATCCAGTGGACCGACGGAATGCTCTACCCCCTGCTGCACCGGCTGGAACGGTCCGGATACGTGTCGGCATCGTGGGGGAGTTCCGACACCGGACGACGACGCAAGCACTACGCGATCACCGACGCGGGACGGAGCGCGCTCGCCGAACGGCGCAGCCAGTGGGACGTCGTCGCGGACGCGCTCGACCAGGTCTGGCGCTGCGCGGAGATGCCCGCGGCCCCCGGGTGGTCGTGATGGACGCCGCGTTGGAGACGCAGATCGGCCGATGGCGAGGTTACGTCGAACGGCGTCGCGTGATCTCCACCGCCGACGCCGACGAGATGGAAGATCATCTGCGGGACCAGATCTCGGATCTGTCCGCCGCGGGTCTGGCGGCCGACGAGGCTTTCCTGGTCGCGGTCAAGCGCATGGGCAGCGTGGACGACATCTCCCGGGAGTTCGCGCGCGAGCATTCCGATCGGCTCTGGAAGCAACTCGTCCTGACGTCCGTCGCCGCGGACGGCAGCGGTCCCCGGCCCAGACGTGAGTTGCTCGTCGTTCTCGCGCTCGCCGTCGGCGGCGCCGTCGCACTGAAGGCGGGACTGGCGACCCTGGACGAGGGCGTCGTCGCGCGCAACCTCGGCCTGCTCGTGCTCCCGTTCCTCGCCGCCTACTTCGCGTGGAAGCGCCGGATGTCGCCCCGCGGCGCCGTGGCGCTGCTGGTGCCGTTCGCGCTGGCGGCGGCCGTGACTAACGGATACCCCTTCGTCCCGAGCGGTTCGACCGAGGTGATCGTCGCGATCCACACCCCGATCGTGTTGTGGTTCGTCGTCGGTCTCGCCTACGTCGGTGGCGAGTGGCGGTCCGACCGGCGCCGGATGGACTTCATCCGGTTCACCGGCGAATGGGTCGTCTATCTCACCCTTCTCGCCCTCGGCGGGGGTGTGCTGGTGGGTCTGACGATCGGCGCGTTCGATGCGCTCGGCACGGATGCCGAGTGGGTCGTCGAGGAGTGGGTGCTGCCGTTCGGCGCGGCGGGCGCGGTCGTCGTCGCCGCCTGGCTGGTCGAGGCGAAGCAGAACGTGGTGGAGAACATCGCGCCCGTCCTCACCCGCGTGTTCACCCCCGTCACGATCGTCATGCTGCTGGTGTTGCTCGCGGCCCTCGCGACGACGGGAAGCGTCGTCGACGTCGACCGGAATCTGTTGATCCTGATGGACCTCATCCTCGTCGTCGTCCTGGGCCTGTTGCTGTACGCGGTCTCCGCCCGCGAGCCGCATCTGCCGCCCGACCTGTTCGACCGCCTGCAACTCGTCCTCGTCGTCCTTGCGCTCGTGGTCGACGTGCTCATGCTGACCGCCATGCTCACGCGAATCGCGGAGTTCGGCTTCACTCCGAACAAGGTGGCCGCACTCGGGATGAACCTGGTTCTGCTGGTCGGTCTCACCTGGTCGGCTCGGCTCCTGTTCGGGTTCGTCCGTGGCCGCCGCGGGTTCGGCTCCGTCGAACGCTGGCAGACCCGCTACCTGCCGGTCTTCGGGATCTGGGCGGCGCTGGTGGTGTGCGTGCTCCCACCCCTGTTCGACTTCGCGTGAGCGCGGGCGTTCGACTTCGCGTGAGCGCGGGCGTTCGACTTCGCGTGAGCGCGGGCGTTCGACTTCGCGTGAGCGCGGCCGGCCCGGCCGTCGCGGCGTCCCCCTCTTTACAACGGGTCCTCGGCACAGTAATTTGAACGATCGTTCGACCTAATCTGCTGCCTGCCGTTCCGTCGGCCGAAAGGACCTCCGCATGAGCGCACCCGAGGACGTCGTACTCTCCAGCCGCGAAGGCCACGTCACGACGTGGACGATCAACCTGCCCGAGGCGCGCAATCCGATCTCCGGCGACGACGTCGTCGAGCGGCTGGTGCAGCTCGTGGACGAGGCGAACGCGGACTACGAGACCCGCGTGGTGATCCTCACCGGCGCCGGGAGCGCGTTCTCGGCCGGCGGCAACGTCAAGGACATGGCCGACCGTACGGGGATGTTCGGGGGCGCCCCGCATCAGCTGCGGGAGGGCTACCGTCGCGGAATCCAACGGCTGCCCAAGGCGATCTACCACTGCGAGGTGCCGATCATCGCCGCCGTCAACGGTCCCGCGGTCGGCGCCGGCTGCGACCTGGCCATGATGTGCGACATGCGGATCGCCTCGAACACCGCGTTCTTCGCCGAGAGCTTCGTCAAGCTCGGCATCATCCCCGGCGACGGCGGCGCCTGGCTGCTGCCCCGCGCCATCGGTGCGGCGCGGGCCGCGGAGATGGCCTTCACCGGCGACCGCGTCGACGCCGCCACCGCGCTCGAGTGGGGCATGGTCTCCCGGGTCGTCGAACCCGATCAGCTGCTCGCCGCGGCCGGTGAGCTCGCCGCCCGCGTCGCCTCGAACCCGCCGCACGCACTGCGCATGACCAAGAAGCTGATGCGCGAGGGGCAGCGCCAGGATCTCGACAGCATCCTCGAGCTCTCGGCGGCGTTCCAGGCCCTCTCGCACCACACCGCCGACCACGGCGAGGCCCTCTCGGCGTTCCTCGAACGCCGCGGCGGGAACTTCACCGGGAACTGACCGCCGCGCCCTCGCGGGTCGCCGCACGCAACGAAGGGAATACGGCCGTGGAGCGGACGATCTTCAGCCGGGAGCACGACGAATTCCGGTCCATGGTGCGCGATTTCATCGCGCGAGAGGTGCTGCCGCATCGCGAGGAGTGGGACGAGCTGGGCCGGCCCCCGCGCGAGTTCTTCCACCGCCTCGGTGAACTCGGCATCCTCGGCATCCAGGTGCCCGAGGAGTTCGGCGGTGGCGGCGAGGCGAGCTTCAAGTACAACGCCATCGTGTTCGAGGAAGTGGCGCGGGCCGGGGTGTCCTTCGGCTCCTATACCGTGCACTCCTGCCTGATCCTGCCGTACCTGCTCGAATACGGTACCGACGAGCAGCGGAAGCGCTGGTTGCCGGACTTCGCGTCCGGGCGGATGATGACCGCCGTCGCGATGACCGAGCCCGGCACCGGCTCCGACCTGGCCAGCATCGCCACCACGGCCACGCTGTCCGCCGACGGCTCGCACTACGTCGTCAACGGCGCGAAGACGTTCATCACCGGCGGCGTCACCGCCGACCTGGTCCTCACCGTGTGCCGCACCGCCCCGTTCGACCCGGAGGACCGTCGCGCCGGACTGTCGATCCTCTGCGTCCCCACCGACGCCGAGGGGTTCTCCGTCGGCCGCAAGCTCGACAAGCTCGGTCTGCACCAGCAGGACACCGCCGAGCTGTCGTACCAGGACGTGAAGGTGCCGGTGGAGAATCTCCTCGGCGAGGAGGGCAAGGCCTTCGGCTATCTCGCCCACAACCTGCCCCAGGAACGTCTGAGCATCGCGTTGAACCAGGTGGGCCAGGCCGCGGCCGCGATCGAGCATGCCCTCGCGTACACCCGGGACCGCACGGTGTTCGGCAAGCCGGTGGCCTCCTTCCAGAACACCAAGTTCGTTCTCGCGGAATGTTCCGCCGAGGTGCAGGCGGCACGGGTCTTCGCCGACCACTGCCTCGAGCTGCTCGACCGGGGCGAGCTGTCGGTCGCCGACGCCGCCCGGGCGAAGCTGTTCTGCACCGAGGTCGCCGGTCGCGTGATCGACAGGTGCCTGCAGCTGCACGGCGGGTACGGCTACATCACCGAGTATCCGATCGCCCGGCTCTACGCCGACACCCGCGTCAGCCGGATCTACGGCGGCACCAGCGAAGTCATGAAGACGATCATTGCCAAGGACCTCGGCCTGTAACCGTCCCGTCAGGGCAGGTGGAAGGAGCTCGGATGTATCCCGGACGCTACGCGTCGGTCACCCCGGACAAGCCGGCGGCGATCGAGGCCGCCACCGGCCGTGTGGTGAGCTACCGTGAGCTCGAGGACCGTTCGGTGCAGTTCGCACACTGGCTCCGCGCCCACGGCCTCGGCCTCGGGGACCACCTCGCGGTGCTGTCGGTCAACGACGCCACCGCATTCGAACTGTACTGGGCGGCAGTACGTTCCGGAATGTACGTGACGTTCGTCAACACGCATCTCGCCCCCTCCGAGGTCGCCTACATCGTCGACGACTGCGACGCCACCGCACTCGTGGTCTCCGCGCCGCTCGCCGACCTTGCCGTCGCCGTTACCGACGACACGCCGAAGGTGCGGCACCGCTTGGCATTCGGCGGCGACATACCCGGACACCTCGGATACGAAGCCGAGATCGCCGCGATGAGCACCACCCCGCCGGCCGACCAGCCCGGCGGCACGGACATGCTCTACTCGTCGGGCACGACCGGCCGGCCGAAGGGGATCAAGCCCGCGCTCAGCGGAGTGCAGGTCGGTGAGCAGGCGGCCTCCAACGCGGTCGGCCTGCTGCAGAGTTTCGGCTTCGACGACGGTTGCGTGTACTACTCCCCGGCGCCGATCTACCACGCTGCGCCGCTGCGGTTCGGGGCCGCGGCGCAGGCCCTCGGGGGCACCGCGATCGTCGCGGGCAGGTTCGACGCCGAGACCTGCCTCGCCGACCTCGAGCGCCACCGCGTCACCCACAGTCAGTGGGTGCCCACGCATTTCGTCCGGTTGCTGAAGCTGTCCGAACGGGCCCGCGGCCGCTACGATCTGTCCGCGATGCGGGTGGCCATCCACTCGGCCGCGCCGTGCCCGGTCGAGGTCAAGCGCGCCATGATCGACTGGTGGGGTGAGCGGATCTACGAGTACTACTCGTCCACCGAATCCGTCGGCAGCACCCTCGTCTCGCCGCAGGAGTGGCTCCGCAAACCCGGCACCGTGGGCCGCACCGGTCACGGCCACCCCAGCCGTGCCCGCATCTGCGCCGAGGACGGAACGGAGTTGCCGCCCGGGCAGATCGGGTCGATCTACTTCGAACGTCCCGGGTACAGCTTCGAGTACCACAACGATCCGGAGAAGACGGCCGAGTCGCGCCACCCGCTCCACCCCACCTGGGCGACGACCGGGGACATCGGATATCTCGACGAGGACGGCTACCTCTTCCTCACCGACCGGGCCATGTTCACCATCATCTCCGGCGGGGTCAACATCTACCCGCAGGAGATCGAGAACGCACTCGCCTTGCACCCCAAGGTGTTCGACGTCGCGGTGATCGGCGTGCCCGACGCCGAGATGGGCGAATCGGTCCGGGCGGTCGTCCAGCCGGCGGTGGGCGTTGCCGGCGACGAGGCGCTCGCCGCCGAGTTGATCGCCTACTGCCGCGACCGCATCGCCGGGTACAAGTGCCCGCGCAGCGTCGACTTCGTCGCTGCGCTGCCCCGGACGCCCACCGGCAAGCTCGTCAAGGGGGCGCTGCGCCCCGTGACCGCCGGAGGTGACCGATGAGCGTCCGGCGGGGCACCTATGCACGACAGGGAGACACCGTCGTCCCCTCGGAGCGGCAACGGGTGTTCATCGAGGCGGCCCGTCGCGAGTTCGTCCGCAACGGATACGGGGCCTCGTCGATCCGGACGATCGCCCAGGAGGCCGGCGTCAGCCTGTCCGCGCTGTACTACCACTACAAGAACAAGCAGGACCTGCTGCTGGCCATCCTGATCGACGGCGTCAACGCCTTCGACGCGATGTGCGACGAGGAACTCTCGCGTGTCGGGGACGACCCGGTGGAGCGACTGCGGGCCCTGGTGATCGCCCTCGTCCGGTTCCGCACCACCTGCCAGGAGCAGAGCCTGATGATCGGCACCGAGGTCCGCAACCTGGAACCGGAGAACGCGGCGGTCTACGAGCAGCGGCGACGTTCCGGAAACGAGTTGCTGGGCAGCATCATCGAGGACGGCGTGAAATCCGGAGCGTTCACCACCCCGTACCCGGAGGACTGCCGCCGCTCGATCCTGGCGATGACGACCTCGATCGCGAACTGGTACGACCCGGACGGTCCGGACACCCCCGCCGACATCGCGGCCCGATACGGCGACCTGGCCCTGCTGCTGCTGCAACCGCGACCCTGACCCCCTCACGGAAGAAGACGACGATGCGTACATCACTGGTGCCGTCCGCCGGTGCCCCCGACCCGAGCCTCGCCGCGTTGCGAGCCGAGGTGCGCGCCTTCCTGCGCGAGCAGATCGACGCAGGCGTGTTCACCCCCGGCGTGGACACCTGGCTCGCCCGCTGGAACACCGACTTCACCAAGGCCCTCGCCGCCCGCGGCTGGGTCGGCATGACCATCCCCACCGAGTACGGCGGGCACGGCCGCACCTTCATGGAGCGTTTCGTCGTCACCGAGGAACTCCTCGCGGTCGGCGCACCGGTCGCCGCCCAGTGGGTCGCGGACCGGCAGGCGGCGCCGTCGCTGCTCAAGTACGGCACCGAGGAGCAGAAACGGCGGTTCCTGCCCGGCATCGCCCGCGGCGAGATCTGCTGGGCCATCGGCATGAGCGAACCCGAGTCCGGATCCGACCTGGCGAGCGTGAAGACCAGGGCCGTGGAGGTCGACGGCGGCTGGCGCATCACCGGCACCAAGCTGTGGACCTCCGGCGCCCACCACGCCGACGCCTTCTTCGCGCTGGCCCGCTCCGCGCCGCTCGACCCGGCGCACCGGCACGCCGGACTGAGCCAGTTCATCGTCCTGCTGGACTCGCCCGGCGTGGAGATCCGGCCCGTGCTGTCGATGTCCGGTGAGCACCACTTCAACGAGGTCGTCCTCGACGACGTGTTCGTGCCCGACGACCTCGTGCTCGGCACCGTCGGCGACGGCTGGGCGCAGGTCACCTCCGAACTCGGCTACGAGCGCAGCGGCCCGGAACGCTTCATGTCCACGTTCGGGGTGCTCGCCGGGGCGGTGGACGAGGCCGGCGCCGGCCGTCTGCCGGCCGACCCCCGCATCGGCGCGTTCGTCGGCCGGATCTTCGGCCTGCACCACATGTCCCGCGGGGTGTCCGAGGCACTGCAGCGGCACGAGAACGCGGAGGTCGCCGCGTCGGTGGTCAAGGTGCTCGGCACCCAGACCGAGGGCGACATCGCCGACCTCGCCGACGAACTGGCCGACGAGAGCGACACCGCCGGGGAGGGGTTCGCCGAACTGGTCCGAGCCGGCGTCATGCAGCGTCCCGGATTCACCCTCCGAGGCGGCACGAGTGAGATTCTGCGCGGGGTCATCGCGCGGGGATTGGGGATGCGCTGATGAGTAACGCGACTACTGGCAACGACGTCGAGATGCGCGAACTCGCGCAGATGCTCGAACAGCTCTTCGGTGAGCGCCGCGGCGACGATCACCGCCTCGACGGGCCGCTGCGTCTCGACCGCGAACTGTGGTCGACCCTGGCCGAACTCGGTCTCGCCCGGCTCACCGGTCCGGAGGCGGACGGGGGCAGTGAGGCGGGCTGGGCAGAAGCCGCCTACCTGCTCGGCGCCGCGGGCGCCGGTGCCGCGGCGGTGCCGGTTGCCGAGAACGACCTCCTCGCCGGCTGGCTGCTGCAGCTGTCCGGCTGCGAGCGCGCGGTGACCGATCCGGCGGCGGCACGCACCGCCGCCGTGCTGACCGCCGACGGCTCGGCCCGGCACGTGCCGTGGGCCCGCGACGTCGACGCCGTCGTCGTGCTGTGGGAGACGGACGGCACGTGGCGGGTCGCCGACGTCGCCCGCGCCGACGTCGAGGTCACCGAGGCGGTCGACGTCGCGTCCGAGCCGCGCGACCACATCCGCGTCGACGTCGCCGCGCTCTCCGGTGCCGAGGTGCCGGACGGCACCGCGGAGGAGTTCCTGCGCCGGGGCGCGCTCGCCCGGGCGCTGGCGATGAGCGGCGCGATGGAGCGGGTGCTCGACCTGGTGGTCGGCCACACCACCGCCCGCGTCCAGTTCGGCCGTCCGCTCGCCAAGTTCCAGGCGGTGCAGCACCTGGTGTCGGACATCGCCGCCGAGGGGGCGCTCGCCCGCGCCGCCGCGCAGGCCGCCGTGACGATCGCCGAGGATTCCGGATTCGGCAGCGACGAAGCGGGATTCGCGATCGCCGCCGCGAAGTCCTGTGCGGGGCACGCCGCGTCGGCGGTGGTGCGCAACGCCCACCAGAGTCTCGGCGCGATCGGCTTCACCATGGAGCACGAGCTGCACCGGCACGCGAACCGGCTGCTGTCGTGGCGCCGGGAATTCGGCTCCGTCCGGTTCTGGGACGACAGGCTCACCGCGGCGGCCGTCGAGGCCGGTTCCCGGGGGCTCTGGCCGCTGATCACCGACGGCCGGCCGGAGTAGTCCGTACCGGGACCCCGCTGGACAGGGACCGCCGGTCGGGTATCGACTGTGGGGCGACGGGGCACGGGGTCCCGGGCGAACGAGAAGGGGCGCACGTGCAGGACGAAGAGCAGTCCGGACCCGGGCCGGTGAACCTGCGGGACCTCGGTGGGCTGCCGCTGACCGACGGCGGCCGCACCGCCGCCGGTGTGCTGTACCGCGGCGATGCCTGCTACACCGGCGACGTGGTTCGCGGACTCCTCGCCGAGCGGCCACCCACGACGGTCGTCGACCTGCGCTCCGACGCCGAGCGCGGCCACCGCACCTACACCTGGCCGGACGGCACGCACGTGCACCGGCTGTCGCTGCACGCGGACGCCGCGCCGGGCGGGCGCACCGGCCTCGCCGAACTCTACGGCCGCGTGGTCGACGTGGCCGCACCGCTGTTCGCCGGGCTCGTGCCGGTCGTCGCGCGGGCCGCGGGCCCGGTCCTCGTGCACTGCACCGCCGGCAAGGACCGCACCGGCCTCGCCGTCGCCGTCCTGCTGCTCGCGGCGGGGGTGGAACCGCAGGCCGTCGTCGACGACTACGTGGCCACCGACACGAACATGCCCCGTCTGTACCGTCGCTGGGAGGCCGTCGGCCTGCGCGTGGGCGGCTCGTCCCCGGGCGGTGGCCGGGCGGTACCGTCGGAACTGTTCCGCGCGCCCGCCGAGGCGATCACTCCGATCGTGGAACGCCTCGTCGCGCATCCCGGCGGGCCGGAGGCGTGGCTGATCGACCACGGCGCGCCGGAGGACGATGTGCGACGGTGGCGCTGCCGTGCCCGGGGAGAGGCCGCGACGGCATACGAAGACAGGAAGGCGCACACGCGATGAGCGAGCACAGCGAGCCGGGAAGCGAGGCATCGACGGGCCTGCCGCTGGCGGGCATCACCGTCGTCAGCCTCGAGCAGGCGGTCGCCGCCCCCATCGCGACCCGCCACCTCGCCGATCTCGGCGCCCGCGTCATCAAGATCGAACGCATCGGGGAGGGCGACTTCGCCCGCAACTACGACGCCGCCGTCCACGGGCTGGCGTCGCACTTCGTGTGGCTCAACCGCGGCAAGGAGTCGATCTGCATCGACCTCAAGGCCGCCGAGGGCCTCGCCACGGTGCGTCGCCTCGTCGACGACGCCGACGTGGTGCTCCAGAACTTCGCGCCCGGCGCGGCGGCGCGGCTCGGGCTCGGCGCCGACGAGCTGCGGCGCGCGCGGCCCGAGCTGATCGTGGTGAACATGACCGGTTACGGCACCGAGGGCCCGCTGCGCGAGCGCAAGGCCTACGACATGCTGGTCCAGGCCGAGACCGGGCTGTGCTCGATCACCGGCACCCCGGAGACCGCCACGAAGACCGGCATCCCGACCTCCGACATCGCCGCCGGCATGTACGCGCTCACGTCGATCCAGGCGGCGCTGTTCCGGCGCGAGCGCACCGGAGCGGGTGCGACGATCGACGTGTCGATGTTCGATGCGACCGTCGAGTGGCTCGGCCACCCGATGTACCTGCAGATGTATCAGGACACGCAGGTCCAGCGGATGGGTCTGAGCCACGCGTCGATCGCGCCCTACGACGCGTACCCGACCGTCGACGGGAAGATCCTCATCGGCGTGCAGAACGACCGCGGCTGGCGGGCGCTGGTCACCGAGGTGTTCGGCCGCCCGGATCTCGCCGGGCACCCGAAGTTCGCGACGAACATCCTGCGGGTGCAGCACCGCGCCGAGACCGACGCGGTCGTCGCCGAGCACACGCGCCGCTTCGAGACCGCCGAACTCGACAAACGGCTCGCCGCCGCGGGGGTACCCGCCGCCCGGCTGAACGAGATGAAGGATCTGATCGAGCACCCGCAGCTCGAGGAACGGAACCGCTGGCGGGAGGTGGGCACCGAGGCGGGCCCGGTGCGGGCCGTGCTGCCGCCCATGACGTTCTCCGACGTGGAGATGCGCATGGGGGCGGTCCCGGCGCTGGGCCAGCACACCGACGCGGTGCTCACCGATCTCGGCCTCACCGACGAGCAGATCGCCGGGCTGCGTGCCGCCGGCATCGTGCAATAGCCGGTAGCCGACCCGGCACGGTCATCGACCCGGCGCAGTGATCCACCGGCGCAGTGATCCACAGGTGCAGTACTCGAACCCGAAGGAGCCCGACGTGCCCCAGCTGTTGCAGCTCGATTCGTCCGCGAACCTCGAGATGTCCGTCTCCCGCGAGCTGACCCGTCTCTTCGCCGACACGTGGCGCCGGCGCGGACCCGGCCACACCGTGATCCAACGGGACCTGCACCGAGACCCGGTCCCGCATCTCGGGGACGCGGAACTGCACTACGCGCCACGCCTGCGGGCACCCGGCGCCTCCGTCGATCCCGCGGCGGAGGCCTTGCAGACGGAGCTGATCGCCGAGGTCCGGAGCGCCGATGCCGTCGTGATCGGTGCCCCGATGTACAACTGGTCGCTCCCGTCGACGCTGAAGGCGTGGATCGACCACATCCACGTACTCGGCACCACCGTGCCGTTCGACACCCCGGACCAGCCGTTCGCGGGCACGCCCGTCGTCGTGATCTCGAGCCGCGGGCTGGCCTACGGTCCCGGCGATCCGGACGAGGGCCTCGACCACACCGTGCCGCCGCTGCAGCAGGTGCTCGGCACGTCGCTGGGCATGGACGTCACGGTCGTGACCGCCGAATACACCCTGGCGGGACGTATTCCGGCACTGGAGCCGATGACCGAGCGCTCCACGGCAAGCCTGGACGCGGCGCGTGCGAAGGTGCAGCGGCTCGCGCACGGTCTCGGCGCCTGAGCCGGGCGCGGCCGGTCCTCTCGTCGGCTCTCAGGCGAATCCGGCGGCGGCTCCGAGGTCTTCAAAGGTAGTTCCGCGCCAGTGGCTGCGCTGGGAGATGCGTCGTGTGTGGTTGGCCGACGGGCTCCCCTCACGTCCACTCGTTCGGTTCTTCCGGGCCGCGCTCGAGCGGTCGCTGTCGGTGTGATGCGTCCAAATCGCGGGTCGCTCGTCAGAGATGTCGACTTCCCAACCCAGGGGAGCGCCGTCTCGGAAGGACCCTCAGATGACGACCATCCGTGTCCACATCGCGCTCGACGCCGACGACACCGACGCACCGCCCCTCCCTGCGGGGGTGCCCCGACGTTCGGGCCGGCGACGCCGGAGCGCGCCGGCAGTGCACGTGCCCGGCACCGGTTCGGAGGCGTGAGATGAACGCCCCTGCAGTAGTAGTGGACGATCTCCATGTCGCCTACGACAAGACGTGGGCGCTCGACGGCCTCGACCTCGAGGTGCGGGCGGGCACGACGCTCGGCGTGCTCGGCCACAACGGCGCCGGTAAGACGACCTTGATTCGCGTGCTCACCACGCTGGTGCGGCCGACCGTCGGCCGGGCGCTGGTCGAGGGCCTCGACGTCGTCACCGACGCGATGGACGTGCGCCGCCGGATCGGAGTCACCGGCCAGTATGCCGGACTCGACGAGTTCCTCACTGCCCGAGAGAATTTGGAACTGATAGGCCGCCTCGCCGGTCTGCGCGGCCGGGCACGGGCTCGGGCCGACACTCTGATCGACCGGCTCGGGTTGCTCGACCTCGCGTCGCGGCGGGTCGGTGAACTCTCCGGTGGGTCACGACGTCGGGTCGACCTGGCCGCCAGCCTGGTCGGATCTCCGTCGGTACTGTTCCTCGACGAGCCGACCACCGGCCTGGATCCCATCGCCCGCAGCGCGCTGTGGGACGTCGTCGACGAACTCACCACCAACGGCACCACCGTCGTGCTCACGACCCAGTACCTCGAAGAGGCCGACCGGCTTGCCGACCACATTGTCGTGCTCAACCGGGGGCGGGTCGCCGCCCGCGGTACGCCCGCCGAGCTGAAGCGGATTGTCGGCGGCAAGGTGGTGACCGCCACGATTCCCACGCACCAGCTCGGCGGCCTGCCGTTCGGGCCCGAGACCGAGAATCCCGTCGACGGCGGTCGGGTCCGTGTCTCGCTCACCGTCGGCGACGCGATGACCGCTGCCGAACTCGTCGCCCAGCTCGCCCGGGACCGCGTCGACGTCAGCGACCTCGATGTCGCCTCGCCCAGCCTCGACGACGTCTTCACCCACCTCACCCACGACGGAGCCACCCCATGAACGCCATGCTCACCACCCGATCCGGGCGGTCACCCGCCGCAGACCAGCTCGCGGCCCTTGTGGTCCGCAATCTGCGCACCAGTGCCCGCGTCCCGCAGTTGCTGATGTTCTCGCTGACGATGCCGATGGCGATGTTGGTCCTGTTCAGTCAGGTGTTCCGCAGTGTGGCGGCCGGACCCGGTTTCCCTCCCGGGGTCAGCTACATCGACTTCCTCACCCCCGCCATGCTGGCAGTCTCCACCGTGATGGCCGGCACCAACGCGGGGGTGTCCGCGGCGATCGATCACACCAACGGCCTGCACGACCGCTTCGCCGCGCTTCCCATGCGGGCGGCGCTGCCCGGTGTGGCGCGCACGCTCAACGAAGCCGCGTTCACACTCGCCCGGGCCGCGCTCCTCGGTGTCGCCGCCGTCGTACTCGGGTTCGAATTCCATGGCACCGTCGTCGACGCCCTGGCCGGCATCGTCGTGCTCGCCGTGCTGGCCGCGGCGATGAGTGCCCTGTTCGGGCTCATCGGTGACCGGCTCCGCCGTCCCGATGTGGTGCAGTTCGCCGGGATGATGGTGATGATGCCGCTGATGTTCGTCTCGAGCGCGTTCGCCCCGCTCGAGACCATGCCGGGTTGGATGCAGGCCGCCGCGACGCTCAACCCGGTCGCCCACGCCACCGATGCCCTGCGCGGATACGAGCTCGGCACCGCCACGTTCGGCGACACGGCCACTGCCGTTGTCGCCGCGGTCGCGCTGTGGGCGACGGTGACGCTCCTGCCCGGCATCGCGCGCCGGTTGCGCGCGTCGGTCGCGCGTTGAGCCTGCCCACCTGGGCGGTGCGCTGCCCGGATGGTTCATACCCGCGATCGGACTGACCGTCCACGGGACTGGAAGGTCGTCGTCGGTCGAACAGATCGCTCGACTGTGTAGTCGAGAGAAGGCGCAGGAGGCGAAGATCGCGCCCTACCTGAACGACCTCGTCATGCAGCGCGGACGCACACGCCGTGGGCGCTCGAATGGGACCTGCGACGAGATCGCCACGCCGGGGGGAGTGAGCGACCGCGGGTAGGGTCAGCCGGCCGCCGACGTAGCACGGTCCGGCAGCCAGCGGACGTACCGCAGTCCGCGGCGTTCCCTCTCGGTGAGTCCGCCCCAGATTCCGTGCTGTTCCTTGTTCTTCACGGCATGGTCGCGGCACGCGATACGAACGGGGCAGGGTGCGCAGATGTCCCGGGCCGCTCGTTCCCGGCGTTGCCGCTCGCCCAGGGTCTCGCCCTCGGGGGCGTAGAAGGTGTCCGGTCCGATGAACCGGCAGCGGGCGTGCAGACGCCAGTCGGGTGCGTCGGGGGCGACGATGGGGTCCGGTGCCGGGGCAGGAGAAGTCATGTCGGTTCCGGGGTCAGGCCATGAGTGCGGTGAAGCGCCAGTCCAGCACGGCTGCCGGCGCGTCGGTGCCGCGGTGGGCGTGGACGATCGAGCGCAGTTCGAGGACGCCCCCTCCGCTGTCGAGGGGGTGGGCGGAGTCGATGTGCAGGTCGCTGGTGAGGGTGTCGCCCTCGTGGACCGGACCGGTGTGGTCGCACGAGTGCCAGCCGAGGACGGTGACGAGGTTCGGCAGGGCGCGGGTGGCCTGGGCCAGGGCGAGACCGATGGTGTGACCCCCGTACACCAGTCGCCCTGCGGCACCGACACGTTCGTCGTGATGGGTGGCGGCGATGTTGAGGGTCAGCCGCGCCAGCTCGGGTGCGCTGGTCACGACGTCGCCGCTCGACCGCAGCACCGCACCGGCCAGCGACGGATCGAAATGCGTTCCTGGAACCCGTGTCCGGTAGGCGGCGAGATCCCAGTCGGCGGGCGCGGACCACCGCGGCGGCTCCTGCGGGCCGATCGCGGACAGGTCGTCGGCGGCCACGACGCGTTCGGGATCGGGGTTTTCGCTCAGCGGCAGCATCGCGCACCGGTAGAAGTCGAGGACGGTCCGTCCGTTCTGGTCGACGGTGTTCATCCGCAGCGCCGCCAGGCCGGTGGGTTTGCGGCCGGGCTTGACCGAATTCTCCTTCAGACCAACCACTTCGGTGGTCGTGTAGAGCGTGTCACCGAGGTGCGGGAAGCGGTGGAAGCGCAGGCCGCGGTAGAACAGGTTGGCCTTGACGTGGTGGGTGACCAGGGTGGACTGGCCGATCGCGAGATCGGTGACGAGCCCGGCGTGCGCGACGGGCCCACCGGCGACGGCCGCCGACAGGTGCGCATCGAGGGGCAGGCGCAGCCGGTCGCCGAGGATCGCCTGGTGGGCGGCGGCGAGGCCGTCGGTGATCGTGACCGCGGGGGCGGTGTCGAAGACCTGGCCGACGGTCAGCTCGTCGAAGTAGGGGCCGCCGACCTCGGTGGCGGCGTTCGCGGTGGTCATCTCAGTTCTCTCCGATCAGGGCGAGGGTGCGGCGGGCGGCGACGGCGACCGCCTCGTCGAGCATCTGTCCGTCGAGCTGGGCGGCGCCCGCGCCGCGGGCCTCGGCCTCGGCCAGGGCGGCCAGCACCCGCCGCGCCTGCTCGGCCTGCTCGTCGTTCGGGGTGAAGGCCGCTGCGGCCGAGTCGATCTGGGCAGGGTGGATGACCCATTTGCCGTCGAAGCCGAGGTCGGCGGTCCAGCGGGCGGCGTGACGGAACCGATCGTCGTCGGTGATGCCGAGGAACGGGCCGTCGATCGCCTGCACGCCCGCGGCGCGGGCGGCGTGCAGGATCCGGTCCTGCACGTACAGCCAGTGCTCGGGGGCGGCGGTGCGGGTGCGGCCGAGCGCGGCGCCGAGGTCGGCGTAACCGAGGATCACCGCGGCCAGTCGCGGGCCGGTGACGATCTCGTCGAGGCGGGTCACCCCGGCCGGCGTCTCGATCAGCGCCTGCACGGCCAGGTCGGTATCGCCTGCCGCCGTGAGGATCCGGTCGGTCTCGGCGAGGTCGGCCGGGCCCTCGACCTTGGGCACCACCACCGACGACAGGGCCGATCCGAGGGCGGCGCAGGCGCGCAGGTCGTCGGCGAACCACGGCGTGCCGGGACCGTTGACACGCACCGCGATCGTGCGACCGGTGCCGTGCGCGGACACCAGGTCGGCGACGAGGTCGCGGGCGGTGTCCTTGTGGCCGGTGGCGACGGCGTCCTCGAGGTCGAGAACCACCTCGTCGGCCGGGGAGGCCAGAGCCTTGCCGGCCTTGCGGTCGTCGGAGCCGGGGGCGACGAGCACGGCTCGCCGGCGGCGGGGCTGGGCGAGAGTCACGGATCAACCTCTGCTGTGGGGCGGTCGGGAACGCGCTAAATGTACGGCCATTGTCCGGTCCGGCGCTACCCGGAGCGGACCTATAGGCGACGGCAGGGTCGACGTATAGGCGGTTCGAGGGGTGTCGTGCGACCGGATGGTGTTGACACGGCCGGGTGCGCCACGAAAAATGGCCGTACAAATGACGGGTGGGATCGCAGGTCCCGTGTCGATTCGAGGATTTTTCCGTGAGCTACCTGAGCGACGAAGAGACCTACCTGGTCAAGACGGTGCGCGAGTTCATCGACCGGGAGGTCAAGCCGTCGGTGCAGGAGGTCGAGCACTCAGGCGAGTACCCCGAGAAGTGGATCGAGCAGATGAAGCAGATCGGGATCTACGGGCTGGCCGTGCCGGAGGAGTACGGCGGGATGCCGGTGTCGATGCCGTGCTACGCGCAGGTCACCGAGGAACTCGCCCGCGGCTGGATGAGTCTGGCCGGGGCGATGGGCGGGCACACCGTCGTCGCCAAGCTGCTGGTGCTGTTCGGCACCGAGGAGCAGAAGCAGCGTTGGCTGCCGAAGCTCGCGACCGGTGAGGTGCGCGCGACGATGGCGCTGACCGAGCCGGGCGGCGGCTCGGACCTGCAGGCGATGACCACCACCGCCCGCCGGGACGGCGACGACCTGGTGATCACTGGCGCCAAGACGTGGATCACCAACGCCCGTCGCGCCGGGCTGATCGCGCTGCTGTGCAAGACCGACCCGGCCGCCACCCCCCGGCACAAGGGCATCTCCATCGTCCTGGTCGAGCACGGGCCCGGCCTGACCGTCTCGCGGGATCTGCCCAAGCTCGGCTACAAGGGCGTCGAGTCCTGTGAGCTGAGCTTCGACGGCTACCGCGCCCCGGCGACGGCGATCCTCGGCAGCGAGCCCGGCCGGGGTTTCGGGCAGATGATGAAGGGCCTCGAGACCGGCCGCATCCAGGTCGCGTGCCGCGCCCTCGGCGTCGCCGCGGCCGCGCTCGAGGACTCCCTGGCCTACGCGCAGCAGCGCGAGAGCTTCGGCCAGCCCATCTGGAAGCACCAGTCGATCGGCAACTACCTGGCGGAGATGGCCACCAAGCTCACCGCGGCACGGCAGCTGACCCGCTACGCGGCCGAGCGCTTCGACAGTGGCGAGCGGTGCGACATGGAGGCCGGCATGGCCAAGCTGTACTGCTCGGAGATCGCGATGGAGATCGCGCTGAACGCGGTGCGCATCCACGGCGGCTACGGCTACTCCACCGAGTACGACGTCGAACGCTACTTCCGCGACGCCCCGCTGATGATCGTCGGCGAGGGCACCAACGAGATCCAGAAGGGCGTCATCGCGTCCCAACTGGTGGCCCGCGGCGGCCTGTGACCGCCCGTCACTAGGATCCGTGATCGTCATGGGCGAACGCGACACGGAACCGGCGTACGCGCAGCTGTCGCGACGGCTGCGCGAGGCCGTCGACGCCGGCGAGTACCGCGGCGGCGTGCGGCTGCCCACCGAGGCCGAACTCGCGCAGCGCTACGGACTGAGCCGGCAGACGGTGCGGCGGGCGTTCCAGGACCTCGTCGCCGACGGCGTCGTCTACCGGGTGCCCGGCCGCGGCACATTCGCCGACGAGGGCGGGCGGCGCTACCGGCGCCAGCTCGGCTCCATCGAGGACCTGCTCGACCTCGCCGCCGACACCACGATGGAGATCGTCGCGCCACTGAGACGCGGCGTGCACATCGAGGCCGCGAGCCGGCTGCGACTGGACACCGATCTGGTGCATTCGGTGGCGCTGCGCCGCGTGCACGACGGGATCCCGTTCGCGCTGACCACCGTGTACCTGCCCGATCACGTGGCCGCGCACGTGCTCGATGCCCCGGAGCTCGCGGCCGGGGCGTCGAGCCGGAACACTGTGATGGGTCTGCTCGAACCGCACCTCGAGCATCCCATCGTCGAGGCGGCACAGACGATCACCGTCGCGCGGGCCACGGACGAGGTTGCGCGCGAGCTGAACTGCACCGCGGGGCATCCCCTGCTGCGGGTGGACCGGCTGTACTCGAACGATCTGGGCGAACCCGCCGAGCTGTCCGTCAGTTACTTTCTGCCCGAGCACTACACGTATCGCGTCACCCTCCGTCGCGCCGGACACCGTCCGCAGCGGCCCTGACCCAGGAGAAACGAATCATGCGCACCTTCCACGGAATCGACGAGATCGAGGCGGCCGTCGGCGAGGATCTCGGCCACAGCGAGTGGCTCGAGATCACCCAGGAGCGGGTGAACCTGTTCGCCGAGGCGACGGGGGACCACCAGTGGATCCACGTCGACCCCGAGCGCGCGAAGGACGGACCGTTCGGCACGACCATCGCCCACGGCTACCTCACCCTCTCGCTCCTGCCCGTCCTCGGATCGCAGATCTTCGCCGCCGAGGGACTGAAGATGCGGATCAACTACGGTGCCAACAAGGTTCGATTCCCGTCGCCGGTTCCGGTGGGATCGAAGGTGCGGGCGACCGCGAAATTCACCTCGCTCCAGCGCACCGCGAAGGGCGCGAACCTCACCGTCACCTACGCCGTCGAGGCCGAGGGCGCCGAGAAGCCGGCGCTCGTCGCCGAGACCATTGCCGTGCTCGTGGCGTAACGGTCCACCAGCCTGCGGACGGACTCGGGAACCGGTACGTCGTCCGCGACCCACGGCGCGGCGACCGGACGGTCCGCGACCGTCCGCAACGGGACCACACCCGCCCACGAGCCGTCGCTCACGTCGGGCGCGGACGGGGGTGCGTCGCGGATCTTGACCGTCCACTGTCCGGCGCGGATGGGCAGGACCAGGGTGGCGGTGGCCGCCAGTTCCTTCCTGGTGTGTGCCCGGGTCTCGGTGCTGCGCCCCGGAATGAGGCCGTCCGACAGGGCATCCAGGGCGGCGGCGGACTCCTCCGCGGGCAGGGCCGTGACCTCGCCCCGGACGACGGCGGATCGGTAGTTCGCGGACGAGTGGAACAGATCCTGCGCGACGACGACACCGTCGAGGAGCGAGACGCACACGGCCACCGGCGCACCGGATGCGGCCAGGCGCAGTGCGCCCGCGCCGGTGGAGCCGTGCAGCAGGATCCGGTCGCCGTCGCGCGCGTACAGCATCGGTACCACCCACGGCAGGCCGTCGACGACGGTCGCGAAGGTGCAGGTGACGGCCGCGTCCAGCACCGCGTCGAGGTCGGCCCGTCGGGTGCGGGCCCGTTCGGGATAGCGCCTGATGTTCTCCATGCCGGTGAGTCTGTCGGTTATCCGGTCCACTGAACAGGTCCACAAAGCGCGCACAGTCCAGGACCAGTATCGTGGCGCCGTGCCCCGTGTCGCGCCCCCGGTCCATCCGGCCTTCGAACTGCCCGACACCGACGCGCCCCTCCGGCAGCGCCTCGCCGAGGCCGTCGTCGACCAGATCCGGTACGGCCGCATCCGGGTCGGCGATCCGCTGCCGTCGACCCGCGTGCTGGCCGCCGAGCTCGGGGTGTCCCGCGGGTGCGTCGTCGACGCCTACGACGAGCTGTGTGCCTCGGGATTCGCTGTGGCGCGGGCGGGTTCGGGCACGCGCGTCGCGCCCGGTGCCGACGTCGCGGCGCGGGCGCACGCCGCATCCCATCCCGTCGTGCCCGCGGCGGCGACGGAGCCGGATCCGGTGCGGCGCGCGCCCGCACTGGACCTGCGGCCGGGGATCCCGGATCCGGCGCTGATCTCGGAACCGGAGTGGCGTCGCGCGTGGCGGGCGGCCGCCGCGGCGCCGCGGGCCCTCGGCGTCGCGGATCCGGAGGCTCATCCGGATCTGCGCCGGGCGCTGGCCGACCATCTCCGGCGGACGCGGGGCCTCGCCTGCGGGGCGGACGAGATCGTCGTGCTGCCGGGCGTCGCCGCCGCGGTGCGGGTCCTCGCAATCGCGGCGCGGCTGCGAGACCGCGACGTCGCGTTCGAGGATCCGGGATACCTCCGTGCGCGACGGGCGCTCGTCGGTGAGGGCGCCCGGCCGCGTCCGGTCCCGGTGGGGGAGGACGGTCTGGATCCCGACCTGCTGCGGGACACGGACGCCGCGGTGTACTGCACGCCCGCACATCAGTATCCGTTGGGGGCGCGCATGCCCGTGTCCCACCGCGCCCGGCTCGTTGCCCGTGCCGCCGAGAGCGGAACGATCGTCGTCGAGGACGACTACGACGGGGAGTTCCGGTACGACGTGTCGGCCCTGCCGGCGCTGCGCAGCATCGACGGCGGCCGCGAGTGCGTCGCCTACGTGGGGACGGCCTCGAAGATCCTGTCGCCGGATCTGCGGCTCGCGTGGCTGATCCCACCGGCCCCGTTGCGCTCGCGCATCGCGGCGGCCGTGGCCGAGAGCGGGGAGGTGGCCGGCTCGGTCGCCGCGTCCGCGCTGGCCCGGCTGATCGAGTCGGGGGCGCTGTCTCGGCATCTGGCGCGTGCGTCCCGCACCTACCGCGCCCGTCGGGCGGCGTTCGTCGGTGCGCTTCATGGTCTCGAACGGTCCGGGGTGTCGGTGACCGGCATCGAAGCGGGTCTGCATGTGGTGCTCCGGTTTCCGGAGGGTGTCGACGACGTCGCGATCGCCGCCGCAGCGCGACGGCTCGGCGTGGAGACCACGCCCCTCAGCAGGTACAGCGCCGGCCCCGGTGGTCCGAGCGGCCTGGTGTGCGGGTATGCGCGGTTGCCGGAATCGCGGGCGGCGGCCGCCGCCGACGCGATCGGAGCCGCCCTACCCGGCGGTGTGCCCTTTGGGTTGCCCTAGCAGCCCAAAAGGCACACCGGCGGCGGAGCCGCCTGCGTGCTACGTGTTGCGGCCCCGCGCGGCGACTGCCCACCGGTCGACCGCCGTGTCCCCGGCGACGACAGTCAGGTCGTCGGCGAGGTTGACCGTGGAGCACACGTGGTTGGGGATCACCCGGAGGCGTGTGCCGAGGGTGGGGCGGTCGGAGTCGTCCGGCCACAGCACGGTGGCGTGGTGTTCGGACAGCGCGACGATGCGCGCGTCCGGGGCGCCGAGGATGCGGCCGTAGCCCGTCGCCCACGGGGCGCGGTCGGCGCCGAGCACCTTGCTGCCGGCGTCCAGCACGACGGTGTCGTCACGCGCCGACACCACCGTCGCCAACGCGGTCAGCGCGATCGCGTCCTCGTCGATCGTGCCCAGTTCGAGCTGCTGGGCGTCGCCGAAGACGTACACGCCCGGGCGCAGTTCGGTGGCGGCCGGCACGTCGAGGTGAGCGGTGGGGGTCGAGCCGCCGCTGATCACCTCGGCGTCGTGCCCGGTGGCCTCCAGGGCCGCCACCGCCCGGCTCAGCGCTGCCGCCTCGTCCGTCGCCGCGACCGCCGGCCGTCCCGGGCCGTACGAGTGCCCCGGAAAGGTGAACACGCCGCGCACCTCGAGCCCGACGGACGCCGCCGCGACGGCGACCGACCCGGCCCGCTCCGGCGCGACGCCGGTGCGGTGATGACCGCTGTCGACCTCGACGAGCACGGTCAGGCCCGGCCGGGCGTGCTCGGCGAGGGCCCGCGCGCCCTCCGCCGAGTCCACGCCCACGGTCAGCCGGACCTCCGCGGCGAGCGCGCGCAGCCGGGCACCGCGCGCGGCATCCGTCCACAGCGGATACGCGACGAACAGGTCACGGAAGCCGGCATCGGCGAAGACCTCGGCCTCGGAGACCGTCGCGACGGTGAGCCCGACGGCGCCGGCGGCGAGCTGACGCCGGGCGATCTCGACGCACTTGTGGGTCTTCGCGTGGGGGCGCAGGGCCACCCCGCGGGTACGTGCCGCGTCGGCCATCCGCGCGATGTTGCGGTCGAGGACGTCACGGTCGACGAGGAGGGCGGGGGTGGCGGGAACCGCCGGGAACGCGGGCATGGCCGCACTCTATTCGCGGCGCTGTCCCGCGACGGTCCGCACCCCGGGTTGCCCGAAAATAGAGAGCGGTCGTCCTCTTTCTGGCTATGCTTCGTGCATCGACGTGAGGGAGATCACATGAACACGACACCGGCGCCCACCGAGTTCGACCTGGTCGTCCGCGGCGGACTGTGGTTCGACGGCACCGGCGCCCCCGGCGTGGTCCGCGACCTGGGCATCAAGGACGGGGTGGTGGCGACGGCGAGCGCCGACCCACTGCCCGTCGGACCGGGCACCGAGGTGATCGAGGCGGCCGGCCGCTGGGTGATGCCCGGCTTCGTGGACCCGCACACGCACTACGACGCCGAGGTGCTCGTCTCGCCCGGCCTGCCGGAATCGGTGCGGCACGGCGTCACCACCGTCCTCATGGGCAACTGCTCGCTCTCGACGGTGTTCGTGCCGCCGCTCGACGCCGCGGACCTGTTCAGCCGGGTCGAGGCGCTGCCCCGCGAGCACGTCCTGACGGCACTCGAACAGGGCCGGACCTGGTCGTCGCCCCGGGAGTACGTCGCCGCGCTGGACGCCCTGCCGCTCGGCCCGAACGTCGCCGCGTTCATCGGGCACTCCGACGTGCGGGCGGCCGTCCTGGGCCTGGGCCGCTCCACCGATCCCTCGAGCCGGCCGAGCCGGGCCGAACTCGCCGCGATCGAGGCCGGCGTCGAGGACGCCCTCGACGCCGGCTTCCTGGGCGTGTCCACCATGACGAATCCCTGGGACAAGCTCGACGGCGATCGCTACCGCTCCCGCACCCTGCCCTCGACCCACGCGTCGTGGTCCGAGTTCCGCCGGATCCACCGCATCCTGCGCCGCCGCGGCCGCGTCCTGCAGGCCGTGCCGAACCTCAACACCAAGTACGACGTGGCCTTCTTCGCCCTCGCCACCACGGGTGTGGGCCGCAAGCCGATGAAGGCGGCCGTGCTCGCCGCCGCCGACACCAAGGCCGAGCGCTGGGTGCACCGCATCTTCGGTCCGATCGCCTTCGCCGCCAACCGGATCGGGCGCGGCGCGTTCCGCTGGCAGCACCTGCCCACCACGTTCGAGGTGTACTCCGACGGGATCGACCTCGTCGTGTTCGAGGAGTTCGGTTCGGGGCGCGCCGCGCTGCACCTGAAGGAGGAGGTCGCCCGCAACGAACTGCTGCGCGACGAGGCGTACCGGCGCTGGTTCCGGCAGGACTTCGACAAGAAGTTCTCGCCGCGCGTGTGGCACCGCGACTTCGACGACACCACTATCGTCGAGTGCCCCGACGCGTCGCTCGTCGGTCGCTCGATCGGCGACGTGGCCCGCGACCGCGCCGTGCATCCGGTGGACACCTTCCTGGACCTCGTCGTCGAGCACGGACGGAAGTTCCGCTGGCACACGGTGATCGCGAACGACCGGCCCGAGGTGGCCAACCGGCTGCTCCGGCAGCCCGGCGTGACCGTCGGCTTCTCCGACGCCGGTGCGCACCTGCGCAACATGGCGTTCTACAACTACGGCATCTGCATGCTGCGCCGCATCCACGAGTACGCACGGCGCGGCAAGCCCGTCATGCCCTTGGAATCGGCGATCCACAAGCTCACCGGCGAACTCGGCGACTTCTACGGCATCGACGCCGGGCACCTGCGCGTCGGCGACCGGGCGGACCTCGTGGTCGTCGACCCGGCCGGGCTGAACCAGGACACCGACGCCTACCACGAGGCGCCCATGCCCGAGTTCGGCGGGCTGAGCCGCATGGTCAACCGCAACGACGCCGCCGTCACCGCGACCGCGGTGGCCGGTCGCGTGGTGTTCCGCGCGGGCGAGTTCGTCCCCGGGTACGGCGCCACCGTCGGCACCGGCCGGTTCCTGCGCGCGGGCACCGACGCGCGCGGACCCGTGCCGGCGCGACGCCCCGCTCCGCCCGCCGCCGTTCCGCCCGCCACCGTTCCGCCCGCCACCGCCCCGGCCGGCAGCGCGGCGCCGTGACCGGGACCGCGGCACCGTCGCGCCGCACCCAGCAGCAGCGGCGCACGGCGACGATCGAACGGATCCTCGACGCGACCGTCGCGTCGCTGGGCGAGCTGGGTTACACGGCCACCACCATCGGGGAGGTGTGCCGCCGCTCGGGGGTGTCCTCCGGAGGGGTGTTCCGGCACTTCCCGACCCGGCTCGACCTGATGATCGCGGCCGCCGACGCCGTCCGCGAACGGCAGTTCGCGAACTTCCGGCTGGGGTTGACGCAACTCGGCGGGCCCGACGAAAGCCCCGAATCGGTCCGCGAGTGCCTGCGCCTGCTGCGGGCCGCGTGCCGTGCCCCGATCAACGCCGCCTGGTACGAACTGCTCGGCGCGGCGCGCACCGACCCCGCGCTGCGCGAACGCCTGGCCCCCATGGCACAGCGATACCACGGCCGGATCGCCGAATTCGGGCGCACTCTGCCGATCGCCTCGCGATTCGAACCGGCGGAGTTCGACACGCTGCTGTTCACGCTGGTGCACCTGCTCGACGGGGAGGCCGTCGCGGCGGTCGTGCACCCGCAACCCGAGCAGGAGGAACCGCGCCTCGAACTGATGGCCCGCCTGGTGACCGGGGCCACGCCACGCAGTAGATTCAGGTAATGAGCATCGACAACGATTCGGCGCCGAAGTGGTTCGTCGAGGCCCTGTCCACGCCGGTGGAAACGGGCAGCGTCGAGGTCGACGGCGCCTCGATCGCGTATCGCGCGTGGGGTGAGGAGGGCCGCCCCGGCATCGTGCTGGTGCACGGCGGGATGGCGCACTCGCGCTGGTGGGATCACGTCGCACCCCAGCTCGCCGAGGACCGGCGCGTCGTCGCGCTGGACATGAGCGGGCACGGGGACAGCGACCACCGCGAGCACTACTCCCTCGAGACGTGGGCGCGCGAGGTCCTCGCGGCGGCGCAGGCGGGTGGGATCGCCGGAGCTCCGGTCCTGGTCGGGCACAGCATGGGCGGGATCGTGTCCTTCGTGGCCTCTCACCTGTACGGCGACCGGCTGGACGGGGTGATGATCCTCGACTCGCCGATCCGGGACCTGACGCCCGAGGAGATCGAGATGCGCGCTCAGGTGGCCCGCGAGCGCAGCGGCACGAAGGTGTATCCGACGGCGGAGGAGGCGATGGCCCGTTTCCGGCTCGTCCCGCCGCAGGACACCGCCGAGCCGTACGTGCTCGAGCACATCGCCCGTCAGTCCATGCGGCAGGTGCCCGGCGGCTGGAGCTGGAAGTTCGATGCCCTGCGGATGACCAAGGACCGGCGCACCAGCCTCGAGAGCTTCGAGGCGAAGTGCCGCGTCGCGTATTTCCGTTCCGAGAACGGGATCGTCGCCCTCGATCTGCTCGGTCGCATGCGGCCGCAGTTCGGTCCGGGTGTGCTCGTGGCCGAACTGCCCGCCGCGGGGCACCATCCGATGATCGACCAGCCGCTCGCGGTGGTGACCGCCGTGCGGACGGTCCTGGCCGGATGGGCGGCGCCGTGAACCCGCTGCGTCCCGTCGCGGTGCAGCTCGGCCGGCAACCGTGGCTGCCGCGGTTCACCCCGCAGATCGTCACCGTCGACCACACCCTCCAGCGGGTGACGTCCGGCCGGGTCACGCTGTTGACGCTCGCCGGGCTGCCGGAACTGGTGCTCACGGTCCGCGGCCGCAAGAGCGGGGTGGAGCGCCGCACCCCCCTGCTGTGCGCTCCGCGCGACGACGGCTGGCTCGTCGCCGGAAGCAACTGGGGGATGCCCGAACTGCCGGGCTGGGCGCACAACCTCGAGGCCGCCGACGAGGCACTGGTGACCTACCGGGGGGAGGACACCGTGGTCGTGCCGCGCCGCGCGCGCGGCGTCGAGCGCGACGTGCACTGGGAGGTGCTGGTGCAGGTGTGGCCCAATTACGAGCTGTACGCCCGGCGCACCGAGCGGGAGATCCCGGTCTACCTGTTGACACCGAAGGACTGAGGGACTCACCGCCCTCGGGGTCCACGGAAATTCCTGCGCCGAACCGGAATTCGCCCCCGCCGCGGCGCGAGCGGATTCCGGATCGGCGAGCAGATCCGGAACGGCTCCTGCAGCCCGGTACCCGGACGGCCGTGCGTCGGGGCCGTCAGCCGGCGCGCATCGCGGAATGCATCGCCTCGTAGGCGGCCTTCTCGGCGTCGCGCTGCCGGACGCGCCGGGGGTTCTCGAGGTCGCCCGGCAGGCCGTTGCGCTCGAGCCGGCGACGACGGTTCTGTGCCATGTAGGCGGCGGAGAAGAACAGGGCGAGCGCGACGCCGAGCCCCATCGTCGACAGGCGCAGCCACACCGGGCCGGGTAGCAGCAGGAAGGCGGCGTACAGCGGGAGGAACGGGATCTGGCTGCGGATCATGTGGCGGGCGACGGCGTGGTCGCCGACCAGGTCGTTGCGCACCCATTCGCGCATCGAGGCCGGGAGGGGACGGCCGAAGGCGTAGGCGAGCCATTGGAACGGTCCGGGGCGGGTGTGCATTCTCTCGGGCCTTTCGTGCGGGAGTGGCACCTCGGAGTCTAGACATTTAGATAGTGCGTTAACTAATAGCAGGCTAAATATGTCCGACGTCACGCTCACGCCGCGCCGGCCTGTGTACCTTTTCGAGAACGTGTTCTATATTTCGTTCATGTACGCGTGGTCCGACACCGATCTCATGTTCCGTGACGCCCTGCGCGGATTCATCGAAAAGGAGATCCGCCCGCACGTGGATCGGCTCGAGAGCGGTGAGCTGCCGCCCTACGACATCATCCGCAAGCTGTTCGCCGCCTTCGGCATCGACGAGCTCGCCCGCGACGGCCTGAACAAGGCCCTCGCCCGGGAGGAGGCCGGTGAGGTGCCGTCGGCAAAGTCGGGTGGCGGCATGGGCTCGGGCGGCATGGCGGCCCTGCTCAACAGCGAGATCGCCGGCGTCAGCCTCGGGCTCGTCGCCTCGATGGGGGTCAGCCTCGGTCTCACCGCCGGCACCATCCGCAGCCGCGGCACCCTCGCCCAGAAGAAGCGGTGGCTGCCCGAACTCGTGACGTTCGAGAAGGTCGGCGCCTGGGCCATCACCGAACCCGACTCCGGGTCGGACGCCTTCGGGGGGATGAAGTCCACGGTCCGGCGCGACGGCGAGGACTACATCCTCAACGGGCAGAAGACGTTCATCACCAACGGTCCCTACGCCGACGTCGTCGTCGTGTACGCCAAGCTCGACGAGGGTGACCCGAGCGTCGACCGGCGCGACCGCAAGGTGCTGGCCTTCGTGCTCGAGAAGGGCATGGAGGGGCTCACCCAGAGTCCGCCGTTCAAGAAGATGGGCATGAACTCCTCACCCACCGGCGAGCTGTTCTTCGACAACGTGCGCCTCACGCGCGACCGGCTGCTCGGTGAGACCGAGGAGGGTGGCCGCAGCGACGGCAAGGAGAGCGCGCGGGAGTCGTTCGCCGCCGAGCGGATCGGCATCGCCTACCTGGCCCTCGGCATCATCGAGGAGTGCCTGCGCCTGTGCAAGGACTACGCGCGCAGCCGCACCCTGTGGGGCCGCGAGATCGCGCAGTTCCAGCTGATCCAGCTCAAGCTCGCCGAGATGGAGATCGCCCGCATCAACGTCCGCAACATGGTGTTCAGCGCCATCGAGCGTGCCGAGGCCGGTAAGCCCGTCGCTCTCGCCGAGGCGTCGGCGATGAAGCTGTACTCCTCGCGTGCGGCCACCGAGGTCGCGATGGAGGCGGTGCAGCTCTTCGGCGGCAACGGCTACATGGCCGAGTACCGCGTCGAGCAGCTCGCGCGGGACGCGAAGTCGCTGATGATCTACGCGGGCAGCAACGAGATCCAGGTGACGCACATCGCCAAGGGTCTGCTCTCCGGGTGACCGCGGTCCGGGCCGCGCCGTGCGGTCCCGGTACCCGGGACAGGTATCTGCACTCGGGCTGCAGGTTCCACTATCGTGTCGCCATGCCCGAGCTCATGCCGGACTCGCCCGACGTCGACCCCGTACCGGCCGACGCGACACCCTTCCCCGACCCGGTCCTCGCGGCCCCCCACACCACCGGTGTCACCGTCGAGGAATGGCTCGTTCCCGGCGCGCTCGGCGACCCCGAGGTGCCCGTGCGGATACACACGCCCGACACCTGCCCGGACGGCAACCCCGCGGCGCGGCCCGTCGTGCTCGAGATCCCCGGCCGCGGATCGGGCCCCGGCAGCGCCGCCCCCGACGAGGCCTTCGCCGCCGCCGTCGCCCGCGCGACCGGCGCGATCGTCGTCTCCGTCGACTACCGGCTCGTGCCCGAGGACCCTCCCGCTGCGGCGGACGACTGCTACGCGGTCCTCGAGTGGGTTGCCTCCGGCGCGGCCTGCCTGGACATGGATCCGGACCGCATCGTCGTCCTCGGCGACGCCGCAGGCGGCGCCCTCGCCGCGGCCGTCGCCCTGCGGGCACGGGACGAGGACGGCCCGCACATCGCGCTGCAGGCCCTGCTCGAACCCGGACTCGACGACCGGACCGGCTCCGTGCGCGACGGTGCCGCCGGACGGGACGACCTCGACGCCACCCGGGACCGGCGGCACCACCTCGGCGGCCGGGAGGCCACCGAGCAGTCCGGGCCCGCGCACCGGATCGACCTGACCGGACTGCCGTCGACCTACCTCGCCGTCGACGAGCACGGCCCCTTCCGGGACGCGGCAACCGACTACGCCCGACGGCTCCTGCAGGCCGGCGTGCCCGTCGAACTGCACTGCCACCGCGGCGCGTTCCCCGGATCCCTCCTCGCCCGGGATGCCGGCGCCCGTGCCACTCGCGCGCTGTGCGACGCGATCGTCCGGGCCACGGCCCGCACCCCCGTTCTCGATCCCGACTGAACCGCCCCCCCGCGCGGCGCCGCGCTCCTCGGTGACACAGGCCCTGGCACAATTGGGTTCGCCGCACCGGTTGGGAGGAGCCGGTCGGCGACACGGGAGGAGAGACACGTGACCGTCACCGACGGACGCGTCGCGCGGGCCGAACGGACCCGCCACGCAGTGATAGAGGCACACATCGCCCTGATCGAGGCCGGGGAGCTGAAACCGACGGGGGCGCAGATCGCCGCCCGGGCCGGGGTCTCGCTCCGGGCGCTGTGGGCGAACTTCAACGATCTGGAGACGCTGTTCGCGGAGACCGGGGCGGAGTTGCTGCGGCGACAGGACTCCGCGTTCGCCCCGGTCCCCGTCGACCTGCCGCTCGGCGAGCGGATCGACGCGTTCTGCCGGCAGCGCGCCGAACTGCTCGAACTGATGGCGCCGTTCGCGCGCTCGTCCGCGATGAGAGCGCCGCAGTCCGAACGGATCCGGCGAAACAAGTTGCGGCACATCGCCCGGGTGGTCGAAGAGGTCGACGCGCTGTTCGCGGCGGAGCTGACCGCGCTCGACCCGTCGCACCGGGGCCGGCTGGTGCGGTCCGTGGCGGTGGCGAGCACCTGGGGATCGTGGGTGGCGCTGCGCGACGTGCTCGGCCTGCCGGTCGCCGAAGCCACCGAGCTGATGAAGCACACCGTCACCGCGCTGTTGTCCGAGGCCGGCTCGCCGGCACTGTCCGAGGCCCGCCCGCCGGCACTGTCCGAGGCCCGCTCGCCGGCACTGTCCGAGGCCGGCCCGCCGGCACTGTCGGAGGCACACCCGTCGGAGGCACGCCGGCCGGCGTCGTGCTGAGACCGGTCAGGGGGCCAGCCGGTAGAACCGCCAGAACCCGAAGTCCTCGATCGGCAGCACCGACACGTCCGAGAAGCCCGCGTCGAGCGCATACCGGCGCAGGGTGTCCGCGCGCATCACCGTGCCGGTTCCCGCGCTCGGCGGATGGCTCATGCCGTCCGGCAGGCAGCACACGATGCTGAACCCGTACATCAGCCGCTCGACCTCGTCGCCGGGCGCGGTGAACCGGTCGGCGACGGCCTCGTCCATGACGACCATGACACCGTCGGGCGCGAGTGCACCCCGCACCGCGGAGAGCACCTCGACGGGGCGCGGCATGTCGTGGACGCACTCGAAGGCGAACGCGGCGGTGAAGCGTTCGTGGGGCAGGCCGGCCGCGTCGGCCTCGACGACGGTGACCCGGTCGGCGACGTCGGGGCACGCCGCGACGTTCGTCCGGGCCAGGGCGACCGTCGCCGGATCTATGTCGACGGCGAACAACCGGGCCTGCGGGTACGCGCGGGCCAGCGCGATCGTGGACCATGCTCCGCCACAGCCGATGTCGGCGATCACGGCCCCCGGCCGGCGTAGCAGGGCGTCCAGGTCCGGCACGGACGCCAGGGCACCCGGAAGCGCCTTCTCGTACCACGGCCGGTTCATGTCCGCCTGGCTCTCGCGCGCATCGGTGCCGAGCTGCGCCCAGCTCACGCCGCCGCCGGTGCGGTAGGCGTCGAGCAGAGCCGGGAGTTGCACGGACACCCCGGCGAACATGCGGGCCAGCGGCCCGAGGTAGTTGAGACTCTGCTCGTCGGTGAGGACCTCGGCCACCGCGGGCGGGAGCGTGAAGCGCGGCGGATCGTCGTCGTCGACCTCGAGCAGACCGGTCACCGCCTGCTGCTCGAGCCACTCGCGGGCGTAGCGCGGGTCGGTTCCGGTGCGCGTCGCGAGTTCGTCGGCGGTGGCGGGGCCGTCGGTGACGAGGCTGCGGTACCAGCCGAGCCGGTCGCCGAGGTAGATCGCGATCAGATCGACGGCGCCGAGCGCGGAGTCGAGGACGCGCTGAGCAGCGGTGTCGACGGGGGAGACGGTGTGCGTCACGGTGGGGCCTTCCGGAGGGGACAGGGGTGATTCCGAGAGTCCTCCGACTCCGGGCGGCGGACAACACCCCCTTGGGGGCCGAATGTGACATCCCGTCGATCAGATCGAAGCGATGTGACATTCGGCCACCCCCACGCAGCGGGGTGCGGGAACCAGATGCGTCCGCCGGACGTTCGGAGTCGTGCAACCGGAAGGAGTTCACCGTGCAGATCACCGCCAGTGCCCTGTCCCTCAACGTTCCCGACGTGGCCGCGTCGGCCGACTTCGCAACCCGCCACCTCGGGTTCACCGAAGCGATGGCCGAGGACGGGTTCGTCTCCCTCACCCGTGAGGACGCCGGCTTCAACCTCGTCTTCCTGCGGACCGGGCTCGGCAGCTTCAAGCCCGCGAGCATCGCGGGCGACGCCGGGCAGGGGACGCTCGTCGCCTTCGTCGTCGACACGATCGACGACGAGTACGAACGCCTGCAGGCCGAAGGAGTACCGATCGTCACCCCGATCGAGACCGAGCCGTGGGGCGAGCGGTACTTCCAGATGCGCGACCCGAACGGCATCGTCTACCAGCTCGTGCAGTGGGTGGACGAGCCGTCCTCGGCGAGTTAGCCGGACGAGTCGTCGGCGTGCGCCGCGAGGAACGGTTCGATCACGGACAGTACCTCCGGCGCCGCCGCGATCGTCGTCGCGTGGTCGTACCCCCGGATGACGGCGAGCAGGGCCCCGGGGATCGTCCGCGACAGCTCTCGGGTGTCGTCGATCCGTTCGCCGTCCTCCGAACCGACGAATGCCAGCGTCGGTACGTCCAGCGCGGCGAGGGCGGCGTCGTCGATGCCGGGTTCGCGATCCGACCGCCGCATGTACGCGGCGAGGGCGGTTGCGTCGTTCGCCCGGAACGCGGCCTGTGTCGCCGCGTCGACGGGTGCACCGAGGTGTTCCGCCCATGCCTCGAGGAACCCGTCGATGCCGTAGTGACCGAGCACGTCGGCGCATCCCGGGAAGAACAACCGGTCGAACGTCCCGGCCTGCGCACGGGCGCTGCCACCGCCCACGGTGAGCGTCCGTAGCCGCCCGGTGTCCCGCACCGCCAGCGACAGGCCGACCCGGGCTCCGAACGAGTATCCGAGGTAGTGGACGCGGTCGGTGCCGGCGGCGTCCAGTACCGCCAGCACGTCGTCGACGATCAGGTCCATCGCGTAGGCGTCCGGGACGTGGGGCTTGTCGCTGCGGCCGTGTCCGCGCAGGTCGGGCAGGATGAGCCGGTACCGCTCCCGCAGGGGACGCACGTACCCGAATCCCCGCCAGATGGCGGACGAGAGGGCGCTGCCGTGCGCGAGCAGCAGCGACGGGCTGCCGGCGCCGGCGTCGGAGTCGATCACCGAGAAGGCGATGCGGGTTCCGTCGACAGGGTTGATCGCATGGCTCACCGCTCCAGTCTGACCGACCGGGTCACGCCGATGTCGGCCAGGAACCGCTCGTCGTGGCTGACCACCACGAGGGCGCCCCGGTAGGCACGCAGCGCCTGCACCAGGTGTGTGAGGCCGGGCAGGTCCAGGTTGTTGGTCGGTTCGTCGAGGAGCAGCAGTCGCGGCGCCGGGTCCGCCGCCAGCAGGGTCGCCAGCGCCGCCCGCAGGCGCTCGCCGCCCGAGAGGGCGGCCGCCGGCACGTCCGCGTCGGCACCGCGGAACAGGAACCGGGCGAGCAACGCCCGGACCTGCTGCGCCGACAGGTGCGGGGCACGCAGCGCGACGTTGTCCGCCACCGACAGCGTCCCGTCGAAGATGTCCAGCCGCTGCGGCAGCACCGCGAACGGCACCCGGGGGCCGGCCGCGACGACGGCGTGCAGCAACGTCGTCTTGCCCGAACCGTTGGGTCCGCGCAGCGCGATCCGCTCCGGGCCGACGATCTCGAGCGGCCCCTCGGCGACGCGCGCCCCGGCGTGCACCTCCGTCTCCGGCAGGTCCACCCGGATCTCCCGGTCGTCGCGCACGGTGTCCTGGGCCTGCTCGAGGGTCTCACGCGCGCCGGCGAGCTTGCCCTCGTGTTCGCGCCGCAGCCGGCCCGCCGACTCCTGGGCCTGCCGCTTGCGGGCGCCCATCACGATCTTCGGCTCCCGCTTGTTCTCGAACATCTTGCGGCCGTAGCGCTCTCGCCGGGCGAGCTTGACGTGCGAGTCGCGCAGTTCGCGCGCCTGCCGGCGCACGTCCGCGCGGGCGTCGCGCACCGCGGCCAGCGCGGCCTCCTGCTCGGCCGCGACGATGCGTTCGTACTCGCTGTAGTTGCCGCCGAACAGCCGCAGGTCTCCGTCCCGTACCTCGGCGACGGTGTCGACCCGTTCGAGCAGGTCGCGGTCGTGGGTCGCGACGACGAGGGTCCCGGGGAACTCCCGCAGCACGTCGTACAGACGCGTGCGGGCCGCCGGATCCAGGTTGTTCGTCGGTTCGTCGAGCAGCAGGACGTCGGGCTCGTCGAGCAGACGGGCCGTGAGGGCCAGCAGGACGGTCTCGCCGCCGGAGAGGGTGCCGACGGTGCGATCGAAGTCGCTGGGGGATCGGACGATTCGGTCGAGGCCGAGGTGGTGCAGGGTGGCCAGGGCGCGCTCCTCGACGTCCCAGCGCTCGCCGACGGTGTCGAAGTCGCGGGCGGCGGTCGAGCCGGCCTCGATGCGCCGCAGTGCCGCACGCACGCCGTCGATGCCGAGGACGGCGTCGACGGTGCGGTGCCGGTCGAGGACGATGTCCTGCGGCAGCAGCGAGACCCGGCCACGTATCGTGACGGAACCGCGGGTCGGGGGCAGATCGCCCGACATGATGTGCAGCAGAGTCGATTTGCCGGACCCGTTGCGCCCGACGAGTCCGGTGCGGCCGGTGGGGAGGGTGGTGTCGAGACCGTCGAACACCACGGTGCCGTCCGGCCAGGTGAACGCGAGGTCCGAGAGAATCGGGGAAGGGTGTGACATGGCTGCTCCCGGCAGTAGGTGACGACGTACCGCGCGCAGGGTGCGGCGCGGCGGGCGAAACCTCTACAGGAGCAACGGCCTTCTCCGATCGGCGGGAACGTGACGAGAATCCACGGTAGATCGGTGATCGCGGAGCGGCAACCGGTTTTCTGCGCGACCGCGACCCGCGTCACAACGTGCCGCCTGTACGGCACGCCCTCCCGGGTCGTGCCCGACGGCACCGTCCGAATTCGGGCATGATCGTGGTCGTGCCCATCCTTCGACGCCGACCGGTTCCGCTCCTGACGACCGTAGTCGCCGCGCTCGCGGCCGCCGGGTGCTCCTTCGGGCCCGACCAGCCCGAGACCGTCGTGGGCGAGTTCGCGGCGGCGCTCGAGGCCGGCGACGTGCAGGCCGCGGCGGACCTCACCACCGACCCCGCGGCGGCGGCCACGACGATCGGCGACGTGTTCGACGGTCTCGGCGTCGACGGGTCCGGCACGGTCCGCCCCGACGTGAACCTCGCCGGCACGGGGGACGCGGGCACGTTCGACCTCGACGTCGCGTGGACCTTCGGCGCCGGGCGGGACTGGGCGTACCGCACGTCCGGCAGTGCGGTGGACCTCGACCCGCAGGGCTGGCGCATCGAGTGGGATCCGGCGCTGCTCGCCCCGGACCTGACCGCCGGCACCACCCTGAGCTACACGACCACGGTGGGTCCGGCGCCGTCGGTGCTCGACCGCCGCGGGCAGCCGATCCTCGAACAACAGGTCGTGACGCTGGTGAGCCTCGATGCCACCGCCGACCCGGCGGCCGTCGCGCCCCTGCTGGCGACGGCCGCGCCCACGATCACCGCGCAGTCGCTTGCCGCCGACGTCGCCGCCGCGGCGGGCAAGCCCGTGACGGCGGTGACCCTCCGGGAGACCGACCTCGCGCCGATCGAAGCGCAGCTCGCCGCGCTGCCCGGGGTGACCCTCGTCCGGCAGACCCGGTTGCTGACGGTCGACCGAACCCTGGCCTCGCCGGTGCTGTCCGGGCTGGGCGAGCTGTGGCAGGAGGGGCAGGACGCGTCCGCCGGTTGGGCCGTGCGGCTCGTGTCCGGGGACGGCAGCGCGCGCCGCGTCGCCGGGGCCGACGGTCCACCGGCGCCGGACCTGCAGACCACGCTCGACCTGGACCTGCAGACGCGCGCCGAGGCGGTCCTGGCGCCGATGCAGCAACCGGCGGTGATCGTCGCGATCGAGCCGTCCACCGGGGCGGTGCGGGCGGTGGCGCAGAACGCCGCCGCCGACGCCGAGGGGCCGCTCGCCCTGACCGGGCTGTATCCGCCCGGCTCGACGTTCAAGACCGTCACCACCTCGGCCGCGCTGCAGGCCGGGGCCACGACCCCCGACACGGTGGTGCCGTGCCCCGGGACCGCGAACATCGAGGGCCGCGTCATCCCCAACGACGACAGCTTCGACCTCGGCTCCGTCCCGTTGCACACCGCCTTCGCCTTCTCGTGCAACACCACGATGGGCCGGCTCGCCGTGGGACTGCCGGCGACCGCGCTCACCGACGCGGCCGCACAGTTCGGGCTCGGGGTGGACTACGTCACGCCCGGACTGGTCACGGTCACCGGCAACGTGCCCGAGGCGCGGACGCCGGCGGAGCGCGTCGAGTCCGCGATCGGCCAGGGCCGGGTGACGGCGTCCCCGTTCGGGATGGCACTCGTGGCGGCGTCCATCGCGCACGGGTCGACACCGCTGCCGATGCTCGTCGAGGGCCGGCCGGGGGTGGCCGATCGCGCGCCCGGCGCCGCGCCGGAGGAGGTCACTGCCGCGTTACGGACGATGATGCGGGAGACTGTCACGGGGGGAACCGCGAGTGCGCTGCGGGACATCCCCGAACTCGTCGGTAAGACGGGGACGGCAGAGTACGGTGATGGCACCGGTGCCCACGGGTGGTTCGTCGGCTCGCAGGGAGACCTCGCATTCGCGGTTTTCGTTGCGGGAGCGGGCAGTTCGGCGCCGGCAGTGGACGTGGCGGGACGCCTGCTGAGGGGGTGATACGCGGTTCGAGGCGCAATCGTGATCGCATCGTAGGCAGGACGTGCTTGTTGCTGAAGTGACAGAAGTGAAAGTTGGTCGTTATGGGTTTTCGGGACTGGCGCAGGATGCGCGGCCGCGTGACAGCCCTGGTCTCCGTCGTGGTTCTCGCCGCGGGCATGGCGTCCTGCGTGTTCGACGACTCCCGGAGCGACGCGCAGCGACTCGTCGACGACTTCGTCGCGGAACTGAACGAACGCGACGCCGCCGGCGCGGCCGCCCTCACCTCGTACCCGAACGCCGCCGAGACGTCGATCAGCCAGATGTTCGAGGGCATGAAGGACGGTGACGTCGAGTTCGACGTCGCCCAGTTCGTCGAACTCAACGAGCAGACGGGATTCTTCTCCCTCGGAGCCGACTGGAACTTCGGGCCCGGCAAGGACTGGGGCTACCAGGTGGACGGCGTGGCCAAGAACCTCGCCGTCGGCTGGCGGATCTCCTGGGACCCGCAGGTGCTGGTGCCCGACCTGAACCGGACCCGCACCGTGCACCACGTGCGCACCGACGCCGCCCCGCCGAAGATCTTCGACCGCACCGGTCGGCTGCTCATGGCCGAACAGACCATCAACGCCGTCGTCGTCGACCCGGCCCTCACGTCCGATCCGGTCGACACCACGACACGGCTCGCGAAGGTACTCGAACCGGTCGCCCCGGTCATCACCGCCGACCTGCTGCAGCGCAACCTCGCGGCCGACCCGGGCGCGCGCATCACCGCGGTGAAGCTGCGCGACCAGGACTACCAGTTCCTCGAGGACGACATCGTGTCCATCCCGGGCGTCGTGGTGGTCGAGACACCGACCCTGATCAGCGCGGACCGGCGGATCTCCACACCCCTGCTCGACCCGTTGCGCGCGGCCTGGCAGCTCGAACGCGACGCCACCGCCGGCTGGGCCGTCACCCTCGAAGAACCCGGCGCCGACCCCGTGCAGCTCGCCGGCTTCCAGGGCCCGCCGCCGCCGGACCTGCAGGCGACCCTCGATTCGCACGTCCAGCTCGCCGCCAAGGAAGCCGTGGTCAGCGTGGGTACCCCCGCGGCCATCGTGGCCATCCAGCCGTCCACCGGCGGCGTCCTGGCCCTGGACGTGAACAACTGGGCGATGGAACTCGGACCGGTCGCCTCGCGCGGGCTGTACCCGGCCGGACAGGTACTGGATCCGGTGCGCCTGGCCGCGGGCCTCGACCGGGGCGTCGATCCGGTCTCGGTGAGCACCGACGATCTGGCCGCCACCGCCCGCCGGCTCGGGCTCGGACTCGACTACGACGTTCCGGGGTTCGACTTCGAGACCGCGCAGATCGGGGACAACCGGTCGGGCGTGGTGCAGTTCTCCGGCTCGGACGGCGGCAGCGAGGCGCTCGTCAGTCCGTTCGGGGCCGCGCTGCTCGCCGCGTCCGTCGCGCGGGGGGAAGCGCCGCTGCCGGCGATCGTGCAGGGCAGGTCGGCGAAGGTCGACGAGAGCGTCGAACCGCTGCCACCGCAGGTGACCGACGCGTTGCGCGCCGCGATGGCCGAGAACGTGCGCAGCGGCCCCGCATCGTTCCTGAAGGGCCACCCGGGACTGGCCGGCATCGCGGCCGCGAGCGGCGACGACCGGTGGTTCTACGGATACACCGGCGATCTGGCGTTCGCGGTGTTCGTCGCCAACGCCGACGGCGGCGACCGTGCGGTGAAGATGGCCGACATGTTCCTGCGGGAGCTGGCCAAGCCGCCCACCGACGGCTGACCGCCGCGGACCTCGACGGTCCCGTCGGAGCGGACCCGGGTACGTTTGTCGCTCGTGACCCCCGTCGACCTGCTGCTGCTCGCGGTCGCGGGGTTCTTCGCCGGGCTCATCGGGTTCGTCACCGGCCTTGCGTCCATCGTGTCGTACCCGGCGCTGCTCGCCGCGGGGCTGCCACCCGTCGCCGCCAACGTCACCAACACCGTCGCGATGGTGGGGGTCGGCGTGGGGGCACTCGCCAACTCGACCCGCGAGGTCGTCGACACCGGCCCACGGCTGTGGCGGTGGACCGCGTACTCGGCGCTCGGCGGCCTCGTCGGCGCCGTCGTGCTGCTGTGGGCGCCGGCGGGGTCGTTCGAGGCGGTGGTGCCCTACATGGTGGCGTTCGCGGCTCTCGCGCTGCTGCTCCAGCCGCGGATCCGCGCCCTGTCCGGCGGCCGGGACCTGCCGGGACCGTACTCGGCGCTGCTGTTCGTCGTCGCCGTGTACGGAGGCTACTTCGGGGCCGGGGCGGGCGTCGTCTTCCTCGCCGTGACCCTGATCTGCACCTCCGAGCACATCTGGCGCGCCACCATCCTCAAGAGCTACCTGCTCGGGGTGGCCAACCTCGTCGCGGCGATCGGGTTCGCCGCATTCGGCCCGGTGCACTGGGGTGCGGCCGCGGCGATGGCGCTGGGGGCCGTCGCGGGCGGGTGGTGCGGACCGCCGGTGGTCCGGCGCATCCCGCCCGACGTGCTGCGGGTGGGGGTCGCACTCGCCGGATTCGGGCTGGCGGTGTGGCTGGCCCTCCGGTGAGCCCGCCGCGCCCGTGCACACCGTCGACCTACGGTCGGTGACATCGTCGACCTACGGTCGGTGACACCGTCGGCCTACGGTCGGTGACACCGTCGACCTACGGTCGGTGACACCGTCGACCTACGGTCGGTGACACCGCCGGGTCAGTGCACCCCCTGCATCTTCCGCCGGATCCAGGGCGACAGCAGCGCCAGCACGACGCCGATCGCGATCGAACCGAAGCCGATCCACGCGAAGTACGGCCTCTCGTTCGCCTCGTCGTAGTACTTGGCGAGCGTGCCGGCCATCGCCGTGCCGAGTGCGACGGACAGGAAGAACAGCGCCACCATCTGGGTGTGGAAGTTGCGTGGGGCGAGCTTCGTCGCGAGGGACAACCCGACGGGGGAGAGCAGCAGCTCGGCGAACGTGAACAGCAGCAGGATGCCGGCGAGACCGAGCACGGGAGCACTGTTGGGGCCGCCGCCGGACATCGGGACGAAGCACAGGAATGCGATGCCCATGAGCATCGTGCCCATCGCGAACTTCGCCGGCGACGACGGCTGCCGGGGCCCGAGCCGGGTCCACAGCGCGGCGAACACACCGGCGAACACGATGATGAACACGGGGTTGATCGACTGCACCCATGCCGGCGGGAAGTCCCAGCCGAACAGGTTGCGGTCGAGGCGCTTGTCCGCGTAGACCGCGACGGTGGTGAACTGCTGCTGGAACAGCGACCAGAAGGCCGCGCTGGCCAGGAACATCGGGATGAAACTGACCACCCGGCTGCGTTCGGCCGGGGTGATCTGCCGACTGGACAGGATCACCACGAAGTAGACGACGGAGGCCGCGACGATCGTGCCGACCACGACGTCGGACAGGTTGTCGACGGTGACCAGTCCGGTCGCGAACAGCACCGCGATCAGGGCGAGCACGACGAGGGCGATCCCGGCGGCGCGGACCCGCTGGGTGGCGGGCAGCGGGTGCGGGGGCGTGGCGCCGATCCCGCGCAGGTGCTTGCGGCCGAGGGTGTACTGGATCAGGCCGAGCGCCATGCCGATCGCGGCCAGGCCGAATCCGTAGTGGAAGCCCAGCTCGGTCTGCGCCCACCCGGTGAGCAGCGGACCGATCAGCGCCCCGATGTTGATGCCCATGTAGAAGATGGAGAACCCGGCGTCGCGACGGGTGTCCTGCTCGTCGTAGAGATCACCGACGAGCGACGTCGCATTGGCTTTGAGGCCGCCGCTGCCGACCGCGACGAACACCAGGCCGACCGCCACTCCGGCGAGTCCGGGCAGCAGAGCCAGCGAGATGTGGCCGAGCATGATGAGGATCGCGCTGTAGAACAGCGTGCGTTCGGAACCGAGCAGCCGGTCCGCGATCCAGGCGCCGAGGATCGTCGACAGGTAGACCGTGCCGCCGTACGCGCCGACGATCGACGTCGCGGCCAGCTCGCTGATCCCCAGTCCACCGTCGGCGGCCGAGTAGTACAGGTAGTAGATCAGGATGCCCTGCATGCCGTAGAAGGAGAATCGCTCCCACATCTCGACACCGAACAGGTTGGCCAGGGCGAAGGGCTGGCCGAAGAAGGTTCGTTCCCGAGTCCGTTCGGGCGGCGGCGCGGTCTCGCTCATGGCTGTCACTCTCGCACAGCCCCGGTCTCCCGGACGGCGTTCGCCCCGGACCCTGTCCGATATGCGCACTACGGCTCGGACGGGGCGGAACGGTCAGGCGGCGTCGACGCGTCGGCGCGCCCAGAGGCCCGCCAGCAGGCGCCACCCGAGCAGGAACACCGCGAGCACGATCGATGCGACGACGATGAACGACCCGGCGGTGCCCTGGCCGGTGACGACCCGCAACAGCATCCCGACGACCACGGTGGACAGCCAGGCGAGCACGCCGGTCGGGACGACCAGCCACGGATCGAACTTCTCCTTGTAGAGCGCAGCCGTCGCGATCCATCCCGCGGTCAGGCCGGCCAGGAACGGCCATGCCGTGCTCGCGAGTCCGACCAGATCGACCCCCTCGTCGTGACTCGCGCGTCCGAGCGCGGCGAACACGATGACCAGGACGACGTCGATCAGGGCGGGTGCGTACTTCTTCACGTCGTCCAGCGTAGGGCGACGACGACAGCGAGCGCCCTCCGGGACGGGAGAGCGCTCGCTGTGCGGGACGGGATCAGGCCTGCAGGCCGGCCTCGATCTCGAGGTTGATGGTGATCTTGTCGCCGACGACGGCGCCGCCGCCCTCGAGCGGCATGTCGATGGAGATGCCGAAGTCCTTGCGGTTGAGGACGGTGGTGGCCTCGAAGCCGGCGACCGGGCCCTGGCCCATACCCGGGTTCACTCCGTTGAACTCGAGCTTCAGTTCGACGGGCTTGGTGACGCCGTGCAGGGTGAACTCGCCGTCGACCACGTAGTCGCTCCCGGCGGTGCGCACGCCGGTGGACCGGAAGGTCGCGGTCGGGAACTGCTCGGCGTCGAAGAAGTCGGCGGAGCGGATGTGGGCGTCGCGATCGGCGTTCCTGGTGTCGATGGACGCGACCTGGATCTCGGCGGCGACGGCGACCGTGCCGTCCTCGGCGACGGTGACGGCGCCCGAGAAGTCGTCGAACGTGCCGCGCACCTTGCTGACGACGAGGTGCCGGACGGTGAAGCCCACCGTGGAGTGGACCGAGTCGATGACCCAGGTGCCGGCGGTGAGCCCGGGGAAGGTGGCGGTGGTGGCGGCGGTGGTCATGGGTGCTCCTCCTGGTCGAGTATTGGTTGAAGTTTCAACCTTCGATGCAGTCAACGATCGCATCCAATGGTTGATTCCGCAACTACTTTTGATGTGAGGTGGATCTCACTCCGGCGCGGGGGTGCCCTCGCTCGCGGCCCGGCCGCGACGTCGTTCGAGCACCGAACGGGCGTGTTCCTCGCGTTCGAGATCGGCGTCGATGTCCTCCTCGTGCCGGCTCGTCCGGAACTTGAAAGCCACCACCGTCCACCCCACGAGCGCGACCAGGATGAAGCTCACGCCCCGGTACACGAACACCGCCGCCAGGGCCTGCGAGGCACTCATCCCGGCCGCGGTGAGCGTGGCGATCAACGTGCCGTCGACGAAACCCAGCCCGCCGGGCGCGAGCGGAATGCTCCCCACCGCCTTGGCGGCCGCGAACGCGATCAGCAGTCCCGGCAGCGACGGCTCCCCGCCCACCGCCCAGCACGCGAACCCCAGACACGCGACGTCGAAGACCCGGTGCACGGCCGACCAGCCGATCGTGGCGAGCCCGTCGCGCCGACCCAGGTGCACCGCCTCGATCTGCCCGAGGACCTGCTCGAACTTCTCCAACCCGGTGTCGGCCGGCTTGCGCAGCAGGCGGTTGACGCGCGCGAGAACCCACGCCCCGGCCGACTCGACGGACGACGGATTGCGGGACGCGTACCGGACGCCGACGATCAACGCGATCACCCCGGCCACCGACAGCACCAGCGTCACCGGGCTCACCCGCGTACCGACCGCGAACGCGCCGCCCACGCCGACCGCTGCGAGCGTCACCGCCGCGATCACCCCCGAGACCGCGAGTTGCCACGACGCCACCACCGGCGTCGCACCCCAGCGCCGGGTCTGCTGGTAGGTGAACGCGGTGGAGAACACCGGACCGGCCGGCAACGTCACCGCCATCGCCGTGCTCGCATAGATCACCGACGCCGAGCGCACGTGCCCGACGACGACCTCCCCGGCGCGCAGCAGCCGTCGCTGGACTTCCGCGAAGCCGCTCAGCGACAGGGCCTGCGCGAGGATGCACGCGGCCAGCCAGCCCCAGTGCAGTTCGGTCAGAGCGCGCCAGGAGTCGGCCAGCGTCGGCCACAGGTAGATGCCCTCGACGACCAGCAGGGCGACCAGCGCCACGGCGAGCAGCCACTTCACCCGCCCGAAGCGACCCCGGCGCCGCGTGGCGTCGGGTGCTGGCGGATCACGTCGGGGCTGCGCCACAGGATTCAGCGTAGCCAAGCGGACCGGAGGGTGGATCGTCCTTTTCGTCGCCGACTCGTCCGGCCGTCCGTCACTCGTGGCCCGATTCCGGATACCGCACCGGCCAGGCGAGATGCGTCACCCGGCGGCGGCCCCGCAGCTGCACCTCGTCGCCGAGCTCCCAGTGGGCCCGTTCCTCGTCGTCGGCGAAGTACAACGCGCTCGACGACGCGAGCACCCGGCTCGGCCGCAGCTTCGCCAGTTCGGTCAGCCGCGACGCCTCGTTCACCGGATCGCCGATGACGGTGTACTCGAACCGTTCGGCCGCGCCGATGTTGCCGGCCACCGCCAGCCCCGCCGAGACCCCGATGCCGATGTCGAGATCGGTGATCTCGTCCAGCGCGAATCGCAGCTCCCGGGCCGCCGCGAGCGCGGCGGTGGGCGCGTCGGGCCGGTCCAGCGGAGCGCCGAAGATCGCCAGCGCCGCGTCGCCCATGAACTTGTTGACGAAGCCGTGGTGCCGGTCGACGACGTCCACCACGACCCGGAAGAACTCGTTGAGCAGCTCGACGACCTCGCCCGGCGGGCGTTCGGCCGCCGTCGCCGTCGATCCCACCATGTCCACGAACAGCACTGCGACGTAGCGGGTCTCCCCGCCGAGCTCGGTGCCGTACTGCAGGGCACGGCGGGCCACGTCCTCGCCGACGTGCTGACCGAACAGCTGGCGCAGCCGCCGCCGCTCGTCGGACTCGGCCATCATCCGGTTGAAGCCGACCTGCAGGCGGCCGATCTCGCTGCCGTCGAACACCTCGACCTGCACGTCCGTCGCGCCGCGCTGGGCCCGCTCGATGGCCCAGCGCAGCTGCTTGACCGGGTCGGAGATCTGGGCCGCGGTGAGCGACGACAGCACCCCCGCCAGACCGATCGCCATCACCGACAGGGCCAGCACCGCCCAGGCCATCGCGTCCACCGGGAACTCGACGTCGGTGGTCAGCTGCGTGACGCACAGCAGGGCGATGCCGCCGGCCGGCATCAGCGTGCCGAGCCCCCACGTCATGGCGAGGCGCGTACCGACACCCGGCGCGAGGGTCCGGTCGAACTCCCCCTCGCTCAGGGCCCGCGCCGCCACCGGCCGCAGGATCCGCTCGCCGAGCATGTACGTGAACCCGAACGTGCTCGTGGCGGCCATCGCGACGGTGATCGCCACCGCCACCGCCAGCTCCGGCATCTCCTCCGCGGTGAGGAACACGAACAGCACGCCGCCGAGGATCCACAGGACCAGGTGCACGATCGCCTGCCGCAGCGGCGCGTGCAGCGCGGACATCTGCTCGGATCGGGTCGGCGGGCCGCCGCGCAGCTGCCAACGCACCACCGCCCGCAGCATCAGGGCCGCGGCCGTCAGGCTCACGATCCCGGCGAACACCAGATACACCGCGAACACCGCGAAGTTGCGGACCCGGTCCGCGATGATGTTCTCGTTCTCGGACAGCGGGATGCCGTACCGGACGAACGCGAACACCAGCAGCGCGCCGAACAGGTTCGACGCCCCCATCGAGGCCATGTAGAGCGGCCAGCGACTACGCAACGTCGCCGCGACGGCTCGATAGGACCCCAACACGACATCAAATCAAACCACTGTGCCCACCGTCACAGCGCACCATGGTCGTGATCCGGGCGTTTCGGGCGGTTACCCTCGGCGCGACGACCGACCGGGAAGGGGAACGTCCGCATGGTCCGGCGCAGAGCCGACGACAGGCCGCCGCGTCGCGTCGCCGTGCCCGCCGCACCCGCCCGGGACCGGATCGGCGCCGACCCGGACGCGCCGCTGTGGCGGGCCGCGCAGGTGTTCCGGCTCGTCACCGTCGTCTACGCCGTGAGCTCCCAGTTCTCCACCGTCACCCACTACACCTCCCCGCAGCTCAGCTGGTTCTTCGTCGCGCTGCTGGCGGTGTGGTCCGGCGTGTCGGCGGTGCTGCTGTCGCAGGGAGTCGGCCGGCGCGCCGTGGTGGTCGGGATGGATCAGGTCGTCGCGGTCGCACTCATGGGCGCGACGCGGCTCGTCGCCGACCACGACTGGTACAGCGCCCATCAGACGCTGCCCACCACCCTCTGGGTCGCCAACGCGGTGCTCTCGGCCGCGATCCTCGGCGGTCCCGCCGCCGGCGTGGCATCCGCGCTGGCGATGGCCTCGGTCAGCGCGGTGGTCCGCGACCAGATCAACCTCGACCTGTGGCGGGACGCGACCGCCCCCGTCCTCGTCGCGGTCGGCGTCGCGATGGGATTCGCCACCACCACCGCCCGGCGCGCGCACCGGCAGCTCGAACAGGCCGTGCGGGTGGCGGCCGCCACCGAGGAACGCGACCGGCTCGCCCGCGAGGTGCACGACGGGGTGCTGCAGGTCCTGGCCCTGGTGCGGCGCCGGGGCACCGCTCTCGGCGGGGAGGCCGCCGAACTCGCCCGGCTCGCCGGGGAACAGGAGGCCGCGCTGCGGATGCTCGTCTCCGAACAGGGCACCCGGCTCGACCGCGGCGACGAACTCGTGGACCTGCGGGCGCTGCTGCGGGGCCAGGCCGGTGCCGGCGTCACCGTTTCGGCGCCCGCCGACCCGGTCCTGCTCGACCGCGTCCGCGCCGCGGAACTGGCGGCGATCGCCACCACGGCGCTGACCAACACCACGCTGCACGCGGGTGCCGGGGCGAAGGCGTACGTGCTGGTCGAGGACCTCGGCGACGAGGTGATCCTCAGCGTCCGCGACGACGGGAAGGGCATCGCGGACGGGCGGCTCGCCGAGGCCCGCGCCGAGGGCCGGATGGGTGTGTCGAAGTCGATCGTCGGCCGCGCGCAGTGGCTCGGTGGCGTCGCGGTGCTCGACAGCGCGCCCGGTGCGGGCACCGAATGGGAGATCCGGATTCCGAAGAGGGGAGCACGAGGTGGGTGAGGACAGCGCGACGAGCGGCCCGATCACGGTGATGGTCGTCGACGACCACCCGATGTGGCGCGACGGCGTCTCGCGGGACCTCGACGCGGCCGGCTTCCGGGTCGTCGCCACCGCCGACGGCGTCGGTGCGGCCGCGCGCCGGGCCGCGGCGGTGCAGCCGGCCGTCGTGCTGATGGACATGACGCTGCCCGACGGCACCGGCACCGAGGCCACCGTCGCCGTGCTCCGGGCCTCCCCGGCCAGCCGCGTGCTGGTGCTGTCCGCGTCCTCCGAGCGGGACGACGTCCTCGGGGCCGTGAAGGCCGGTGCCTGCGGGTACCTGGTCAAGAGCGCGTCGGCCGCCGAGCTGGCCGAGGCCGTGCGGGCGACCGCTGCCGGGCAGGCGGTGTTCACGCCCGGCCTGGCCGGTCTGGTCCTCGGCGAGTACCGCCGCATGTCCTCCGGCGAGTACCGCCGCATGTCGTCGGACTCCGGCCGGCGCGCCCCCGCCCCGCCCACCCTCACCGAACGCGAGACCGAGGTGCTGCGGCTCGTCGCGAAGGGACTGTCGGCCAAGCAGATCGCCGCCCGGCTCACCCTCAGCCACCGCACGGTGGAGAACCACGTCCAGGCCACGCTGCGCAAGCTGCAGCTGGCCAACCGCGTCGAGCTGACCCGGTACGCGATCGAACAGGGACTGGACTAGCGCACCGGGCGTCACCGGTCCTCTAGAATTCGACCGCTTCCGCAGTCCGGTTGCGGCGGTGGCGTGCTCGATCGAAAGGCGGAGCGCGGATGACTACCCCTGGCGTGGCGCTCGGCGTACTCGGAGGCTTCGCCGTCAGCGTCGACGGACGACCCGTCGACCTCGGTGGCATCCGGCAGCGCGCCCTGCTTGCCGCGCTCGTCGTCGCGTTCCCGGGCGACGTGTCGGGTGAGCGGCTGCTCGAGCAGGTCTGGCACGACGTCGACGACCCGAAGACGAGCTCGCTGCACTTCGCCGTCTCCAAACTGCGCGACCGGCTCAGCCCGCAGCGGCCGCGCGGGGACGAGGGCGTGATCGTCCGGGAGGGCTCGCGGTACCGGCTCGCCGTCGCCGCCGAGCAGATCGATGCCGTCCGGTTCACCGACCTCGTCGCGCGGGGCGACCGGCTGCGCGAGCAGGGCGCCGCTCAGGCCGCCGCCGAGGCGTACGCGACAGCCCTCTCGTGCTGGCGCGGGTCGCCCTACGCCGACGTCGCCGACGCCGAGTTCGTGCGCCCCGAAGTCGCCCGGCTGACGGCGGTCGAGTTGCGCACCCGCAAGGCCCTGCTGCAGATCCGGCTGGACCTGGGCGGCGCCGACGTCGTCGAGACCGCCGAGCGGCTCGTCGCCGCGCACCCGCTCGACGAACGGGCCTGGGAACTGCTGGTCGTCGCCCTCTACCGGGCGGGCCGGCAGGCGGACGCGCTGGCGGCGCTGCGCCGCGTGCGCACCGTGCTCGACGGTGAACTCGGCATCGAACCGGGCACCGGACTGCGCGAACTCGAAACGGCGGTGCTGCGGCAGGACGACGCGCGGCTGCTCGGCACGGCGATCCCGCCGGCGGCCGCGGCCCCGCGGAACCCGAACTCCACTCTGCCGTGCCCACGCACCGCCCTCGTCGCCCGCGGCCGTGAACTCGCGGAGGTCGGTGCGGCGGTGGCCCGGGAACCGTTGGTCACGCTCGTCGGCCCCGGCGGGGTCGGCAAGACACGTCTGGCGGTGGAGGTGTGCCGCCACGGCGGTGAACGCCGCGCCGACGGACCGTGGTTCGTGGACCTGGGGGCGGTGCGCGCCGACGCGCTGGTCGCCGCGACCGTGGCGGCCGCCCTGCAGATCCTCGGCCCCGGAACCGTCGATCACCTGGCGACGGTCCTCGCCCCCCGCGAGTTCGTCCTCGTCCTGGACAACTGTGAGCACCTGCTCGACGGGGTCGTGGAGCTGGTGACGGCGCTGCTCGAGCGCTGCCCCGGCGTGCGGATCCTGGCGACGAGCCGGGAGCCGCTCGGCCTCGACGGCGAATGGGTCTACGAGGTGCCGCCGTTGGACGAGGACGCGGCCGTCGAGCTGTTCGGCGTCCGGGCCGCCGGGGTGGTGCCGGGCTGGACGATCCACGACGCGGTGACCGAGCCCGTGCGCCGCATCTGCACCGAGCTCGACGGGATCCCGCTGGGCATCGAGCTGGCGGCGGCACAGCTGCGGGTGCTGTCCGAGCAGCAGATCGCGGAGGGGCTGAGCGACCGGTTCGCGCTGCTGCAGGGCGGCTCTCGCACCGCTCCGCCTCGGCAACGCGGACTCGCCGACGCGATCGAGTGGAGCTACCGGCTCCTCGACGACGAGCAGGCGCGGTTGCTGCGCGAGGTGGCGGTGTTCGCCGGCAGCTTCGATCTCGAGGGCGCCGCCGCCGTGCACGGCAGCGCGCCGCCGCTGAGCGTCCTGCCGCCGCTGACCGCCCTCGTGCGACGGTCGCTGCTACGCGTGGAACCGGCGTCGTCGCCGCGGCGGTACTCGATGCTGCAGACGATCCGGGAGTTCGCCCTGGAACGCGTGGACGCGTCCGAACGGGACCGGACCGCCGTCGTGCACCGCCGGTTCGTGCTGCGGCGGGCCCTCGCGGCGACGCCGCACCTGCGCGGCTCCCGGGCGCGGCAGACGTTCGACGCCCTGACGGCGGACATCGCCGAGCACCGCGCCGCGGCGGCGTCCGCCGCAGCCGCCGGCGACGCCGTCTACCTGCTCGAACTCGCCGGAGCGCTCTACTGGTTCTGGTACCGGCGCGGGCACATCCGGGAGGGCCTCGAGGTGATCTCGGCGGGGCTCGGGGCGGTGGAGGGGTCCGCCGCCGTCGTCCCGGATGCGACCCTGTCGTCGGCGCTGACCGGACTGGGCGGACTCACCTACCTGGCGGGCGACCCGGCCACCGCGGCGGCCGCGCTGCTCCGGTCCGCCGAGACCGCGGCGCGCACCGGCGATGCCGTCACCGAGGCATGGATGCGCTCCTGGTGGGCGTACTGCTCCGCGATCACGGGACCGTCCGAGGAGTTCCTGCGCGCAGCCCACGAGAGTGCCGACGTCCTGCGCCGGGAGGGTGCCGTGTGGCAGCGCGCCGACGCGCTGCTCATCGAGGGCATGATCCTGCGCTTCCTCGGCCGGCCCGAGCGGGCCCAGCAGGTGTTGCGCGAGGCCGTCGAGACGGGCGAGCGCTGCGGCCACGGCTGGGCGGTCGGCTCGGCGTCGTGGACCCTCATGCGCACCGCGATGGACGTCGGGGACACGGATGCGGCGCTCGACGCGGTCCGGGTGATGCAGCCGGTTCTCGAGGCCGAGGGTGACGTGACGTCGTGGCTGGTACTCGTCCACAGCGCCGCGGCCCTGGTGGCCCGGCTCGGCACACCCGACGTCGGCGCGATGCTGCTCGGCGCGGTCCGTGCCCTCGGTGGCCGCATCGGCTTCCTGCCCGAGGTGATGGATCCCGTCGACGGGCCGCGCGAGGTGGCGGTCGTCCGCGATGCGCTCGGGGGGACCGAGTTCGAACGGTACGTCGGTCTCGGCGCCGGCCTGGACCGCGCGGAGGTGAGCGCGCTGCTCGACCGGCTGTGCCGGACGGGGCACGTCGGTGCCCAGCCGGAGCTAAGCGGCAGCTAAGCCCCGTTCGCTGTCCTGGAGGGGACCCCGAGTCGTCCCCACCGAGGAGCATCATGTCCCACCAGCCGTCCCCGACCCTGGCCGCCACGTCCGTCGCCGACCGCCTCCGCACCGCCGTCGCCGGCGCGGTCCACGCCCCCGACGACGAGGGTTACCGCCTGTCCGCCACCGGCTTCAACGTCGCCACCGTGCACCGCAGCGCCGCGGTGGTGGTCGCCTCGAGTGCCGCCGACGTCGCCACCACCGTCCGGATCGCGGCCGAGTGCGGACTGACCGTCGCGGTGCAGGCCACCGGCCACGGCGCGGCCCCCGCACCGGAGAACAGCATCCTCGTCGACACCGCCCTCCTCGACGGGGTGAGCATCAACCGGGCCGAGCGCACCGCCACCGTCGAGGCCGGGGTCCGCTGGCGGCAGGTGCTCGATGCGGCCGCCCCGCACGGGCTGGCACCGCTGGCCGGGTCGTCGCCCGACGTCGGCGTGGTGGGGTACACCCTCGGCGGTGGTCTCGGACCGATCGCCCGCACCCACGGCTTCGCGGCCGACCGGGTGCTGCGGATGGAGGTCGTCACCGCCGACGGACAGCTGCGGCGGGTCACCCCCGACGAGGAACCCGACCTGTTCTGGGCGCTGCTCGGCGGCGGCGCGGCGTTCGGGATCGTCACCCAGATGACCTTCGAGCTGCTCCCCATCCAGACCCTCGACGGCGGCGGCCTCTTCTACGACATCGCCGACGCACCGGCCGTGCTGCGCCGCTGGCGGGACTGGATCTCCGCGGCGCCGATGTCCGTGTCCAGCTCGCTGGCGATCGTCAACTTCCCGCCCCTGCCCGTCCTGCCCGAGCCGCTGCGCGGCCGCACCGCCGTGCACGTGCGGTTCGCGCACGTCGACGACCACGAGGACGGGGTGGAAGTGCTCGCCCCGATGCGGGCGGCGGCCACCCCGATCCTCGACACCGTCGCCGAGATCGTGTACCCGGCGCTGGGCTCGATCCATGCCGACCCCACCGATCCGATGCCCGCCGCGGAACGTTCCGTGTTGTTGCGGGAACTCCCGGACGCCGCCCTCGACGCCCTGCTCGCGGTCGCCGGTCCCGCCGGCGGGCTGCCGATCGCGTTCGCCGAGCTCCGCGCGATGGGTGGCGCCCTGAGCGCTCCGCCGGAGACCACCAACGCGGTCGGGGGTCGCGACGCCGCGTTCAATCTGTTCACGGTCGGTGTGCTGGCGCCGCCCGTCGCCGACGCGGTGCCCGGTGCCCTCGAGTCCGTCGTCGAGGCACTCGCGCCGTGGGGAACCGGGGGCGCATCGACGAACTTCGCCGGCGCGGCGGACGGTGTCCCTGCCGCTCGGGTGGCGAGGGCGTGGACCCCGGCCCAGCGTGCGCGGCTCGCCGGGATCCGCGCGGCCTACGACCCCGCCGGGGTCTTCGCGTCCGCGGCGCGGTGGCCCGCCTCGGCGGTCTGAGCCCGACGATTCCTCGCTTCATGATCGTCCGGCAAGCGCGGCAGCGCCTACCCTGTCGATCATGGAGTCGAGGGATCTGCGTGTTTCGGACGCCGAGCGCGAACACGTCGGAACGTTGCTGCAACGGGCGGTGGGGCAGGGGATGCTGTCGCTGGGGGAGTTCACCGAGCGGATGGACACCGCGCTGGCCGCGAAGACCCGCGGAGAACTGAACGCCGTGCTCGTCGACCTGCCCGGCGTGCAGGTGCGGCCCGAATACCTGCCGCACCCCGCCCAGCCCGGTCCCGTCCCGGCGCCACCCGTGCCCGGCCCGGGGCATTCCGCCCCACCCGTGTCCGGCCCGGTGTATCCCGCGCCGTCCCCGCACATGCAGGTACCCACCATCCGTGGCCGGATGTCCACCCTCAGCCGCAAGGGCCGGTGGGAGGTGCCACCGGTGCTGCGGCTCGACACCCTGATGTCCTCGGTGACCCTCGACTTCACCGAGGCCGTCATGCGCACCCAGGTCGTGCGGATCCAGGTCGACGACTACCTCAGCTCCCTCACCCTGATCGTCCCCGCCGAGGCCACGGCCGACATCAACGGTCTCGACACGGTCGCCGCGAGTGCCCAGTCGAAGGTGCGCAACGGACCCCCGTTCGGTCCGCTGCACCTGATCGTCGACGGGACCGTCCGCCTCGGTTCCGTCAACGTCAAGCACCCGCTGGGGACGACCTTGCGCAAACTGCTGGGCTAGGCAGCAGTACCCGAGCCGCATGTGCGGTAGTGATACTCATGCCCACGGACGCCGGGCCGCGGACCATGTAGGCATGAGTACGCCGACTCCGCCCGGTCTCGATCCGCGGCTCGTCGCCCAGCTGTCCGGCGAGTGCTACGCGCTCGAACAGCACCTGCACGCCGTCGGCGCGCACGTCGCACACCTACGGGCCCAGCTCGACCGCCTCGCTGTCGTACCGGCGCCCGTACCGGCCCCGACCCCGAGCCCGGTGCCGGCCCCGCCGCCGGCGCCGTCCATGACGCGGACCCCGCCGCCACCCCGACGGCCGGTCCCGCCGGTGGCCCCACCGAAACCGTCGGCACCGGCGCGGGAACCGTGGTGGCAGCGCGACGGCGTGATCAGCCGCCTGCTCGCCGTCGCCGGGGTGGCGGTCACCCTCATCGGCGTCGTGATGCTGCTCGTGCTCGCCGCACAGGCCGGGATCTTCGGTCCCGTGCCCCGCGTCGTCTCCGGTGCGGTGCTGTCGGCCGCGCTCGTGGCTGCCGGGATCCGGGTGCACCGCCGCGAGGGCGGACGCGTCGGCGGGGCCGCCCTGGCCGCGACCGGTTTCGCGGGCGGCTACCTGGTGGTCTTCGCCGCGACCGCGTACTACCGGTGGGTGCCGGCGGTCGTCGGTCTGGCCGCCGCGCTCGTCGTCGCCGGCGCGGGCGTCGCGCTCGCGGTGCGCTGGTCGGACCGGATCCTGGCCGTGCTGCTCGTGCTCGGTGCCGCACTGCTCGCCCCGGTCCTGTCGGAGGGCGACCCGCTGCCGCTGCTCGGCTTCCTGCTGGTGTTGCTCGTCGCGAGCTTCCCGGCCCAGTGGCAGCGCAACTGGGCGCTGCTGCATCTCGCGCGGGTCGTGCCGATCGTCGCGGTCCTGCAGGCGACGATCGGCGGGGGCGAATTAGCCGACCGCGGCGAGCAGGCCTGGCTGGTCGGATTCCCGGTGGCGGTGGCCGTCTTCGTCGCCGGCACCGCGGTGCTGCTGCTGCGCCGGGACCCGGGCGACGTCGTCGCCGCGGTGTGCCTGGCGGTCGCGGCACTGCCGCTGCTCACGGTCGGAACAAGGCTGGACCGGTGGCCCGCCGTCGCACTCGAAGCCACGGCCGCCGCCGGGTACCTCGCGCTGTTCGCGCTCGCCGGCCCCCGGTCGCGCCCGCTTCGGGTGGCGTCCGCCGCGGTGGCGGCGTTCGCGCTGCTGCACGCATGCCTCACCGGTGCGAGCCCCGACGCGGCCGCCACCGTCCTGCTCGCCGTCGCCGCCGGTTATGCAGGCGCGGCCGCATCGATGCGCTCACGTCTGCTGTTCGTCGCCGGCCTCGGCTTCTGGGTGCTCGGCGGCGCGATGTTCTACGACGGGGCCGAAATCGAGAATCTCACCGACCGGATGCAGGCGGTGGACCGCCTCGACGTGACCACGCTGGTCACGTCGGTCCTGCTCGCCGCGGTCACGCTGCTGTTCGCGTGGACGGCGACACGACTGCATCTCGTCCGGGACCGGGGCGTGCCCTGGGTGTGGAGCGGCGCGGCGCTCGTGGTGCTGTACGCGGTGACCACCGCCCTCGTCACGGCCGGCGTCCTCCTGGGCGGCGCGGATGCGGGGTTCGTCGCCGGGCACGCCGCCGCGACCATCTGCTGGATGATCGCGGCGACCGCGATGCTGGCGTTCGGTCTCGCCCGCACCGAGTATGCGCATGCCGCGCTGGCCGCCGGGCTGTCGCTGACCGGTGCCGCCCTCGCCAAGCTCTTCCTCTTCGACCTCGCCGCCCTCGAAGGGGTGTGGCGGGTCGTCGCCTTCATCGTCGTGGGCCTGCTACTGCTCGCGGTCGGCACCCGCTACGCCAAGGCGTTCGCCGGCCGGGAAGCCGGCTCGTCGGAGTCGGGGCACGACGCGGACTGATCCGTGCGGGTCAGTCGCGGCCGGTCAGTCGCGGCGGGTCAGTCGCGGCGGGTCAGTCGCGGCGCTGCCGCGCGATCAGTTCGCTCACGCTGATCGACTGGCTGTTCTCGGCTCCGCCGTGCCGGCCGCCCTGCGCGTGCTGCTCGTCGGCCTGCGCCCGCTGGGCCGGGGCGTCGTCGGTGGGGGCGCCGGTCTCCGCCGGCGGTGTCGTCTGCGTCCGATCGCCGGTGACCGGCTGATCCGCCGTCCGCGGATTCGCCCGGCGTAGCTGTGAGAGCCAGTTCTCGATCGCCTGCGGGTCCCGGACGGGTGCGCCGGAAGAGCGCGGTTGCGGCGGTTGTGGACGCACGTAGGTCTGCGTCACCGGGGGTGGCACGTCGCCGCGTTGCCGACGGGGCAACGGGGGCGTGGCGGGCCGCCCCGCGGGGGAAACGCCGCCCGGCTCGCCGCTCGGGGCCGGGGACGGCGCCTGCGGATCCGGGGCCTGCTGCGGGCGGGGCCGCTGGGGCAGGGGACGTTGCGGCAGCGGTTGCGGCGCCTGCGTCGGCTCGGCGCGCGGTGGCCGCGGTTCGGGTGCCGGCGGACGGGGACTGTCCTGGGCGGGCGGACGGGGACTGTCCTGAGCGAGCGGACGGGGACTGTCCTGGGCGGGAGCCGGCCGGGGTGGCGTCGGTGCCGGGATCCGGCCCGACGGATTCTGGGCCGCCGGTTGCTGCGGCCGTGCCGGCGAGGCCGGGGCGGCACCGGTCGGGCGGCGGGGCGGCCGGTCCCGATCCTCCGGTGCCCGTGCCGGGGGCTCCACCGGGCGTGAGGGGCGCGGCGGCGCCGACCGGCGGACGGGCGGCTGCAGGTCGCGCACGCGTCGCTGTTCGGCGGCCGAGCGGGGTGCGGCGATCTTCGGCAGCGGCTGCGTCATCGGATCGTCCAGGGCGACGCCGGCGACGGTCGGCAGTCGATGCGATCCGGTGGCTGCGACGGTGGCCGGGCCGAACATGCCGACGGTGATCAGCTCCGGCACGTCCTGCGGCATGAGCTCGTTGTCGAGGATCGGTTCGGCGAGCCCGATCTTGGCCTGGATGCGTTTCATCCACGCCGGCGCCCACCAGCAGTCGTCGCCGAGCAGTTTCATCGTCGCCGGAACGAGCAGCATGCGGATGACGGTGGCGTCGATGATCAGGGCCGCGATCATGCCGTAGGCGATGTACTTCATCATCACCAGTTCGGAGAAGCCGAAGGCACCGGTCACGACGATCAGGATCAGCGCTGCGGCCGTGATGATGCGGCCGGTGTGGGCCGTGCCGATCCGGATGGACTCGGTGGTGCTCGCCCCCTGCGAGCGGGCTTCGACCATGCGGGAGAGCAGGAACACCTCGTAGTCGGTGGACAGGCCGTAGATGATCGCGATGATGAGCACGAGCACCGGCGACATGATGGGGCCGGGGGTGAAGTTCAGTGGGCCGGCCCCGTGGCCGTCGATGAAGATCCACGTGAGGATGCCCAGGGTCGAGCCCAGACCCAGGGCGCTCATCAGCGCCGCCTTGATCGGCAGCACCAGCGACCCGAAGGCCAGGAACATCAGCAGGGTCGTGAGCACCACGACCACCGTCACCATCAGCGGCAGCGTGTTCATCAGGGCGGCGATCGAATCCTGCTCGATCGCCGGTGTCCCGCCGACGAGTACCTCCACGCCGTCGGGCCACTGCGCCGCATGCAGGTAGTCGATGGTCTCCGCGGAGTTGTTGCGGTCCTCGAGGCCGGCCTTGACGACGCGGACGCCGTCCCGGGCGGGGCCCTCGATGGTGAACTTCTCCACCAGGCCGGGGGCCGAGCTGGCCGTCTGGATGATCTGGTTGAGGTCGCCCCCCTCGGCCCCGCGGACGACGATGCGTACCGGCTCGGCGCGCTGGCCGGGGAACAGGTCGTCGAACTGCTCCTGGGCGAGCCGTGTCGGATGGTCGGGCGGCAGGTAGGTCTCGTTGATGCCGCCGAACTTGATGCCGGTCAGCGGCACGATGAGCAGCAGCAGGCCGATCACGGTGGGAATCGTGACCTTGAGCGGGTTGCGCATCACCCAGCGGGTGATGCGTCCCCAGATGCTGTTCTCGATCTGTTCGTTGGACTGGATCTGCCCGAACCGGGACCAGCCCCACTTGTCGATGTTCCTGCCGAGGATGGCCAGCATGGCGGGCAGCAGTGTGATCGAGGTGATCGCCGCGAGGGACACCGTCGCGATCGCGCCGTAGGCGACGGACTTGAGGAATCCCTGCGGGAACAGCAGCAGGCCGCCGAGGCTGGTGACGACCATCGTGGCGGAGAACACCACGGTGCGTCCCGCCGTCATCACCGTGCGCCGGATCGCGGCGGGCGTGGCGTAACCCTCGGCGAGTTCCTCCCGGAACCGGGACACCATGAACAGGCCGTAGTCGATCGCCAGACCCAGGCCGATCAGGGACACCACCGGGGCGACGAACGAGTTCACCTCGGTGAAGTTCGTGATGAGCCGCACGATGCCGTTGGCGGCGACGACCGTCAGTCCGCCGGTGATCAGCGGCATCGCGGCCGCGATCACGCCGCCGAAGACGAAGAACAGCAGGATGCCGACCGCCGGAATGGCGAGCAGTTCCATGCGCTTGATGTCCTGCGCCATCGTGTCGTTGAGGGCGCCGGAGATCGGTTGCAGGCCGGCGAGCTGCACGTCGACCCCGTCGATGAGGAACTCGTCCTTCACGTCGCGGAAGTTGTTGGTCAGCTCGGTGTCGTTGTCACCGGCGATGGCGATCGACGCCACCGCGTGCTGCCGGGACTCGTCCGCGAGGGCGGGCACCGCGGGCGCCCCGTTGGTCGGCCAGTACGCGCCGTTGATCTTCAGGATCTGCTCGGAGTGGTCCTCGACCAGCGAGTTCAGGCTGTCCTTGACCTTCGCCGCGAACTCCGGATCGTCGACCGTCCGGCCCTCCGGCGCCGTGTACAACGCGAGGACGTCGCCGTTCGTGTCCCGGCCGAAGGTTCCGTCGGCCAGCTTCGCCGCGGCGACGGACTCCGAGCCGGGATCGTCCCAGCCGCTCTGGCTGAGATGATCGCTCAGGCCCGCGCCGTACCCGGCGAGCCCGAGCAGACCGGCGACCATCACCGCGATGACGGTGAAGCGCGCGCGGTGGACGAGCTCTCCCCAGCGGTCGAACACGAAACTCTCCTATTCGGCCACGCTCTTGCGGCCCACGAGCAGGGCGGACAGCGGTCGGAACGGCTGCAACCAGGCGCCCTCGTCGGGCAGCGAGTCCAGGCTCACGCGTGGCAGCGGCTCGCGGAACACCCCCGGGATGTCCTCGAGATCGAGGAAGTCGAGCACCTCGGACGTGACCGCCCAGCTGGCGTGCTCGCGGAAACCGAGGACCTGCACCGCCACGCCGGTGGCGGCGATCTCCTCGAGCGGTTCCCGGAACGCCTGTCCGTCGGCGGAGGCGACCATCACCCCCGCCAGACCCTCACTGCGTCGCAGCGCGATGTGCCGCAACATGTCGGAGTCTACGTCGCTGTCCTCGTCGATCTTCGGCTTGGCGAACACCGCGAAACCCACGTTGCGCAACGCCTCGACCCACGGGCGCACCACGTCGGCGCTGCCCGGCGCGATGTTCGTGAACACCGTCGCCTCGGGTTCGAGGGTGGCCGTCGTGGTGCGGGAGAGTTCGGCCGTGCGGCTGAGCAGCCACCGTCCGAGCGCGTCGAACCGCGGCCGGTACGCGGCGGTGGGCCGGCCACCCAGAATGGCACCGAGACCCATGTCCAGGTTCGGGGCGTCCCACACGAGCAGCACCCGCTCGCGCCGCTCGGTGCCGTCCGCCGTGGGAGCCGCGGACACGTCGGACAGTTCTTCGTGGACGCTCATGCCCTGATCTTCCCCCACACGAGCTCCGTGATGCTGCTGCCCACCCGCTGCGCCTTGTCCTCGAACTTCGTGACGGGGCGTTCGTGGCTGATGGGGGAGTCCCAGTCGAGGCTCGTCAGCAACGGCTCGGCGTTGCCCGCCTCGGCGATGGCTTCGGCGTACTCGGCGTGGTCGGTCGCCACGTGCAGCACGCCACCCGGCTGCAGCCGGCTCGCGATCAGGGCGAACGTCGGCGGCTGCAGGAGCCGGCGCTTGTGGTGACGGGCCTTGGGCCACGGGTCGGGGAAGAACACCCGCACTCCGGTCAGCGACTCGGGCGCCACCATGTGCTCGAGCACCTCGACGGCGTCGCCGCGCAGGATCCGCAGGTTCCGGATCGGCGTGTCGGTGTCGTAGGTGCGCTCGATCTGCTGCAGGGTCTGCGCGATACCGGGCTTGTAGACCTCGACGGCGATGAGGTTCACGTGCGGTTCGGCGCGGGCCATCGTCACCGCGGCGGTGCCGGTGCCGGAGCCGATCTCCAGCACGACCGGAGCCGAACGGCCGAACCAGGCGTCGACGTCGAGCCGGTCGTCGCCGACGTCGCGGCCCAGCTCGGGCCAGCAGCGGTCCCACGACTCCTGTTGCGGAAGCGTCAGCGCACCCCGCCGCGAGCGGAAACTCGTCACCCGCGGGTACAGACGGTTTCCTCGGGTCGGGCCCTGCTCCAGCGTCTCGGTCGTGTCCAGATCGGCGTCGTTCACCCGACCATTGTCGCGTATCGACGGAGTGTGTGGCAGGAGGGACTGATGTGACCACAGTGTTTTCTCAGGGTGCCCTGGGTTTTCTCGGGGTGTCCCGGGTTTTCTCGGGGTGCCCCGCCCCGGGCCGCTGCCGTCGGCGGCCTCCTCTGCCAGAATCGGCGGCGACACACGGGGGTGGTCATGGTGGGGGATGCGGGGGCCGCGCACGCTCGGTGGCGGCAGATCGTCGAGGACATCGGCCGGTTCGACGCCGGAGCCGGCCGACAGGCCCAGTGCGCCCTCGAGCGGCACGACGCCCCGCTGCGGGTGCAGATCGCCGGCCGCGGCGGTGCGGTCCGTCCCACCCTCCGCACCGCCGTCGAGTCGGCGGTCGCGACGGTCGCGCACGTCGAAGCCGCGCACGTCGAAGCCGCGCACGTCGAAGCCGCGCACGTCGAAGCCGCGCACGTCGAAGCCGCGGAACTCGACTCGCCGGACCGGCCCGAACCGGTCCTCGACGCGGACGTCGTCCTCCTCGTCCTCGCCGCGCGGGCACACCCCGCCGATCTGGCGGCCCTCGCCCGCTCCGCGGATCCGGCGGCACCGGTCCCGGGCCACGACGAGCGCCTCGTCGTCGTGCTCGATCGGACCGAGGGACTCGACGACGACGACGCCGCGTTCGCCCGTGCCGCCGCGCAGGTGCGACGGCCGGTCCTCGCGCCCGGGTCGGCGCCGGCGGCGGTGGCCGACCGGCTCGGATCCGCGCGCCGCCGCCGTGCCGCCGCGCTCGCCCGCGACCTGGCCGGCATCGCGGCCGGCCCGCAGGCCCGCGACGTCATCGAGGCCGCCCTCGACGATCTCCTCGGGACGGCGTGATGGGCCCGGCCGACGTCGGCGACGTCGTGCGCCGCTGGAACCCGGACGGATGGGCGCGGCTGCAGGCACCGTCGGGCCCGCCGCGGGTCCGGGTCGCCGGGGTGGACGGCTGCGGTTGCGCAGCGCTCGTCGACGAACTCTCCGCGCTCGACGCGGCCCCGGAGTACGTCCGTGACGGCCGCGCGACCGTCGTGCTGACGGTGTTCGAGGCCTCGGCCTACCTCGGCCGGACCGAACTCGCCGTCCTCGAGTCCGCCGGACGGGGCGCCGGCCGCGTGGTGTGCGCCCTCACCGGCATCGACGCGCACCCCGACTGGCGGGAGGTGCACGAACGGGACGTCGCGCTGCTGCAGCGGCACGCGCCCTGGCTCGGTCCGGTGACCCTGCTGCCCGTCGGGACGTCGCTCGCCGCCCGCGCCCGCGTCGTCGGCGGCGACGCGGGCGCGGTGCTGCGGCTCGAATCCGGGATCGTGGACCTGCACGAGGCCCTGACAGCGGCACTCGTCGCGGGCCCGCACACGGACCGGGCCCTGCGCACCGCCGTCGTCGCGGAGACCCGCCACCTCGTGGCCCGCGCGGCCGCCGAGTTGCGCGCCGGCGACGACACCGCGGCGCTGCGCGCCGAACGGGCGCGGTGGAGCCCGCGCGCGTCCACTCCCGCCGACGACGGCGGTCTCCGCGCCGAACTGCAACGGGCCCGCCTCGACACCGCACAGGCCGTCTCGGCGGCCGTCCGGGCGGCGTCCGCCGAGGTCCGCGACGCCCTCGAGTCGGTGGACCCGGCGCGCGTGCCGGACCTGCTCGGCGACGCGGTGCGCGACCTGTACGTCCGGGTGGATGCGGTCGTCACCGCGCGGCTGGCCCGCATCGGTCCGGCCGAACAGCGACCGGACGGACCGCCGGTGGCGCCCCCGCGTCTCGCGCCGCCGTCCCCGCGACGTTCCGTGGAGGACCGCCTCACCGTGGTGATCGGTGCTTCGGCGGCGGCCGGGCTGGGGCGGGTCGCGGTGTCCCCGCTGTCCCTGGTGCCCGGGCTCGAGCTGGCGACGGTACCGCTGAGCCTGCTGCTCGGCGCGGCGGCGGCGTGGTGGCTGGTGCGGATCCGGCGCCGGCTCGCCGAACGGGACCGGATGCGCCGGTGGGCGCTCGAGGAACTCGTCGACGTGCGGGCCGAGCTCGAGGCAGTCGCGCTCGAGCGGATCGTCGACGCCGAGGCGCGGCTCGGGGCCGCCGTCGCCGCCGGGCGCGCCGCCCGGATCGCCGCCGCCCGGGAGCGCATCGCCGCCGTCGACGACGAACTGCGACGTCGCGCCGAGGACCGGGCCGGGAAGCTGGTGGCCTGCGAGCGCGATCTCGCGGTACTCGCCCGGGCGGGAACCGGAGGCCGGGCGGGCGCGTCCAACGCGATGACGGCGTCCGACGGTGTGACGCGGGAGTGAGGAGCGCACGATGGTGGACGGTTCGATCGGTATCGACGACGGGGAACCCGACCCACCCGCCCCGGGACGTCCGGCGTTCGTCCCGGGACTGGCCCCGGCGCTGCTCGACCCGGCCGGTCCGGGTGCGCTGCCCCCGGCCGTGGACGTCGACGGCGACGGGTTGCCCGAGACCGTCACGTTCACCACCGCGGAGGCTCTCGTCGTCGCCTCGGACACCGACGCCGACGGCTGGTTCGACCGGGTCACCGAACTCGGCGACGACGGACGGTTCGGCGTGTGGCAGTTCCGGCGCGACGTCGACGGGGCAGAGTCCTGGACCCGGATTGACGAAGGTCACCTGGACGGGGGAAAGTGAGGCAAATCGCCTGTGCCGGGAGGGTGTGATGCGGGTACGCTGTCGCCCCTCTGAATCGTTTCTGTGACATTTCCGACCGGCCCCGATTGCCATCACCCCGAAGTCCGGCGTTAACCTCTATGAATAGGACATCCGGCGCCCGCCTCGTCCGTTCGGCCACGGAGGAAGCGGGTGGTACCCCTGCCGAGAGGGGGAGTCCGGGTCCGCCGCTGGTCCCTGGGACGGTTCGTCGCAGGTCGGGGGAGGGATCCGGTTCCGGCGCACCCCAGGAGAGTTTGATGACCTCAGTGACCATTCCCGGTCTGAACGGCACCGACGGCACACCCCCGACCCAGCATGCCGAGCTGCTCGCATGGGTCCAGGAGGTCGCCGAACTCACTCAGCCGGACCGGGTCGTCTGGGCCGACGGGTCCGACGAGGAATGGGACCGGCTGACCACCCAGCTGGTCGAGGCGGGGACCTTCACCCGCCTCAACGACGAGAAGAAGCCCAATTCCTTCCTGGGTAACTCCGACCCGTCGGACGTCGCGCGCGTCGAGTCGCGCACCTTCATCTGCTCGCGCAACGAGGTCGATGCCGGACCGACCAACAACTGGATGGATCCGGCCGAGATGCGGGCCACCATGACCGAGCTGTACCGCGGCAGCATGCGCGGACGCACCCTGTATGTGGTGCCGTTCTGCATGGGCCCGCTCGGCGCGGACGACCCGAAGCTCGGCGTCGAGATCACCGACTCGGAGTACGTCGTCGTCTCCATGCGGATCATGACCCGCATGGGTGCCGCGGCTCTGGAGAAGCTGGGCACCGACAAGCCGTTCGTCAAGGCCCTGCACTCCGTGGGTGCGCCGCTCGAGCCCGGCCAGAAGGACGTGCCGTGGCCGTGCAACGACACCAAGTACATCACCCACTTCCCGGAGGACCGCGAGATCTGGAGCTACGGCTCCGGCTACGGCGGCAACGCCCTCCTCGGCAAGAAGTGCTACTCGCTGCGGATCGCGTCGGCCATGGCGCACGACGAGGGCTGGCTCGCCGAGCACATGCTGATCCTCAAGCTGATCTCGCCGGAGGACAAGGCCTACTACATCGCGGCCGCGTTCCCCAGCGCCTGCGGCAAGACCAACCTCGCGATGATCCAGCCGACCATCCCGGGCTGGCGCGCCGAGACCCTCGGCGACGACATCGCCTGGATGCGCTTCGGTGAGGACGGCCGGCTGTACGCGGTCAACCCGGAGTACGGCTTCTTCGGCGTCGCGCCCGGCACCAACCACGGCTCCAACCCCAACGCCATGAAGACGATGGAGGCCGGCAACACGCTGTACACCAACGTCGCGCTGACCGACGACGGCGACGTGTGGTGGGAGGGGCTCGAGGGCGATCCGCAGCACCTCACGGACTGGAAGGGCAACGACTGGACGCCCGAGTCCGGCACCCCGGCCGCGCACCCGAACTCGCGGTACTGCACCCCGATGTCGCAGTGCCCGATCCTCGCCCCCGAGTGGGACGATCCGCAGGGCGTGCCGATCTCCGCGATCCTGTTCGGCGGTCGCCGCAAGACGACCGTGCCGCTGGTGAGCGAGTCCCTCGACTGGCAGCACGGCACCTTCCTCGGTGCGACGCTGTCGTCCGAGCAGACCGCCGCCGCGGAGGGCAAGGTCGGCACCGTCCGTCGTGACCCCATGGCGATGCTGCCGTTCATCGGCTACAACGCCGGCGACTACCTGAACCACTGGATCAACATCGGCAAGTCCGCCGACTCGGACAAGCTGCCGAAGATCTTCTACGTGAACTGGTTCCGTCGCGGTGACGACGGCCGTTTCCTGTGGCCGGGCTTCGGGGAGAACTCCCGTGTGCTCAAGTGGATCGTCGACCGCATCGAGCACCGGGCCGGCGCCCAGTCCACGCCGATCGGCTTCGTGCCGTCGGCCGCGGACCTCGATCTCGAGGGCCTCGACGTCGACCGCGACGACGTCGACGAGGCCCTGAAGGTCGACGTGGCGGAGTGGAAGGAAGAGCTGCCCCTGATCGAGGAGTACTTCGAATTCCTCGGTGAGAAGGTGCCCTCCGGCATCCGTGACGAGTTCGAGGCCCTGAAGCAGCGCCTCGGCTGACGCCTGACCGACCGAATACTCGACCGAATGTCACATCGGATCGCTTGGATCGATCCGATGTGACATTCGGCGTTTCAGGGTGCCGGTTGCTCAGGACGACCGGCTCGTGAGCCATTCGTCGATGCGACGTCGTGCCTCCTCGGGCGCGACGTCCTCGACCCGCGTCATGATCGCCCACCGGTGCCCGAACGGGTCGAGGATCGTCCCGAACCGGTCGCCGGTGACGAATGTCGACGGTTCCTCGAAGACCTGCGCCCCTTGCTCGACGGCGCGGGTGAACGTCGTGTCGACGTCGGTGCAGTACAGCACGTAGGAGTGGTCGACGACGTTCGTCCCGTCCGGGGCGCGCAGGCCCATGGCCGGCGCGGGGTCGCTCAGCTGGAGCCGGCCGCTGCCGAAGTCCAGTTCGGCGTGCGCGATCGTGCCGTCGGGCCCGTCGGTGCGATCGACGACCTCGGCACCGAACACGGTGCGGTAGAACTCGACGGCGCGGGCCGCACCGTCCACGACGAGGAACGGGGTGAGGGCGGTGTAGCCGGTGGGAATCGGTTTCACGGAATGCGTCATGCGACCAGTCTCGCGTCGTCACCGTCCGCAGTATTGGACGTTTCCGACATCGTTCGCCCGGCCCACGGACCGAATGTCACATGGGTTCGATTCGATCGAAGCCATGTGACATTCGGTCCGTTCCGCGGCGACGGGTTCGCCGTGGCACGCCGTGCGGCTCCCCACGTGAATCGGACATCCGGCGGAATGATGCAATAGGTGACGACGGAACCAATCCGGTCGGCACTGCGACCGGGAGGAGGATCGGGCCCATGAGCGGTATCTACAACAATGTCACCGAGCTGGTCGGGCGAACCCCGATCGTGCGGCTGAACCGGCTGACCGAGGGGCTCGACGCCCAGGTCGCGGTCAAACTCGAGTTCTACAACCCGGCCAACAGCGTCAAGGACCGGATCGGCGTGGCGATCATCGACGCGGCCGAGAAGTCCGGCGAGCTGCGGCCCGGGGGGACGATCGTCGAGGGCACCAGCGGCAACACCGGCATCGCGCTGGCGATGGTCGGTGCCGCGCGCGGCTACAAGGTCATCCTGACGATGCCCGAGACGATGTCCACCGAGCGGCGGGTGATGCTGCGTGCGTTCGGCGCCGAGATCGTCCTGACCCCCGGCTCCGAGGGCATGGCCGGGGCGGTGTCGAAGGCGGAGGAGATCGTCGCGAAGACCGAGAACGCGATCCTCGCCCGCCAGTTCGCGAACCCGGCGAACCCGGAGATCCACTACAACACCACCGGTGAGGAGATCTGGAAGGACACCGGCGGGGAGGTCGACATCTTCGTCGCCGGCATCGGCACCGGCGGCACCATCACCGGTGCGGGCCGCAGGCTCAAGGAATACAAGCCGGAGGTGAAGATCGTCGGCGTCGAGCCCATCGATTCGCCGATCCTCACCGGCGGGCAGCCGGGCCCGCACAAGATCCAGGGCATCGGCGCGAACTTCGTGCCCGACGTACTCGATCGCGCGGTCTACGACGAGATCGTCGACGTCTCGTTCGACGACGCCGTGCGCGTGGGCCGGGATCTCGGTACGCAGGAGGGCATCCTCGGCGGCATCTCGTCCGGCGCGATCGTGTGGGCGGCGCTGGAACTGGCGAAGCGCCCGGAGAACGCCGGCAAGCTCATCGTCGCCGTGGTCTGCGACTTCGGCGAGCGGTACATCTCCACTCCGCTGTTCGAGCACATCCGGGACTGAACGAATCGTGAGTGTTCTGCGCACCCTCCGGGAAGACCTGCAGGCGGCCCGGGGCCACGATCCGGCCTCGCGTGGTGACATGGAGAACGCCCTCGTGTACTCGGGCCTGCACGCGATCTGGTCGCACAGGCTGGCACACCGGATGTGGGCGCGACCGGCGCTGCGGGGACCGGCTCGCGTCCTGGCGCAGTTCACCCGCTTCCTCACGGGCATCGAGATCCACCCCGGCGCGACGATCGGCCGGCGATTCTTCGTCGACCACGGCATGGGCGTGGTGATCGGGGAGACCGCCGAGATCGGCGACGACGTGATGATCTATCACGGCGTCACGCTCGGCGGGCGGTCGCTGGCACGGACCAAGCGGCACCCGACCATCGGCAATCGGGTCACCATCGGCGCGGGGGCGAAGGTCCTCGGGCCGGTGGTGATCGGCGACGACGTCGCGATCGGCGCGAACGCGGTCGTCACGCGCGACGTCCCCGCCGACTCGATCGCCGTCGGCATCCCGGCGACGATCCGGCCCCGCAAGTCGCACGAGGAACTCGTCGACCCGGCGTGCTACATCGATCCCGCGATGTACATCTGACGTCCGCCGCCGCGTGACGGCCGAATGTC
>NZ_BCXE01000024.1 GCF_001894945.1 Rhodococcus ruber NBRC 15591 | reverse complement strand
GAAGCCCGCGAGAGTCCGTCAGGCGCCGTAGCCGGGCGGGTACAGCACCGACTTGGTCTCGCAGAACGCCTCGACGCCCTCGGGGCCGTTCTCCCGTCCGATGCCGGAATTCTTGTAGCCGCCGAACGGTGAGCCCGGATCGAAGGCGTACCAGTTGATGCCGTAGGTGCCGGTGCGCACCCGCGACGCCACCTCGAGGCCCTTGTCGACGTCGGTGGTGTAGACGGAGCCGGCGAGGCCGTAGTCGGAGTCGTTGGCGATCTTGATCGCCTCGTCCACGCTGTCGTAGGGGATCACGCACAGCACGGGGCCGAAGATCTCCTCGCGCGCGATGGTCATGGAGTTGTCGACGTCCGCGAAGATCGTCGGTTCGACGAAGTACCCCTTGTCCAGGCCTGCGGGCCGGCCGCCGCCGAGCACCAGTCGCGCGCCTTCCTCCTTGCCCGTGGCGATGTAGCCCTCGACGCGGTCGCGCTGCTTCGCGGAGATCAGCGGTCCGAGTTGCGCCGCCGCGTCGTCGGGCATGCCGACGGGGAAGAACGCGGCGGTCGCCACCATCTTCTCGACGACCTCGTCGTAGCGCGAGCGCGGCGCGAGGATGCGGGTCTGGCCGACGCAGGCCTGCCCGGTGTTCATCAGGCCGGACATCACGAGCATCGCGATCGTCGAGTCGAGGTCGGCGTCCTCGAGGACGATGGCGGCGGACTTGCCGCCGAGCTCGAGTGAGCAGCGGGTGAGGTTGCGTGCCGCGATCTCGCCGATGTGCTTGCCGACGGCGGTCGAGCCGGTGAAGGTGATCTTGTCGATGTCCGGATGCGCGACGAGGTACTCACCGGTCTCGGCGCCGCCCGGGACGAGGGAGAGCACGCCTTCGGGCAGGCCCGCCTCGGCGAAGATCTCGGCGACCGCGTTGGTGGTCAGTGGCGACTCGGGCGCGGGCTTGAGCACGACGGTGCAGCCGGCGAGCAGGGCCGGGCCGAGCTTGTTGATCATCAGGAACAGCGGCACGTTCCACGCGATGACGGCGGCGACCACGCCCACGGGTTCACGCGTCACCCGGGAGCGTCCGAAGGCGCCGGTGCGCTCCTCCGTCCACGGAAACGAATCGGCAAGGCCCGCATAATAGTTGATCGTCGCCAGCGACGGCGTCACCTGCATCATCTGCACCGAGGCCGGCGGCTGGCCCATCTCGGCGGACAGCGACGCCGCAAGGTCGGCGCTGCGTTCCTCGATCAGCTTGGCGGCCTTGGCGAGCACCTGGGCGCGCTCGGACGGCGAGGTGCGGGGCCACGGTCCGTCGTCGAAGGCGCGACGGGCGGCGGCGACGGCGGCGTCGATGTCCTGCGGCCCGGCGACCGGCACGGAACCGACGCGTTCCTCGGTGGCCGGCGAGAACACCTCGAGGCGCTCGTCGGTGGATGGGGCGGCCCAGCGTCCGCCGATGAAGAGCTTGTCGTAATCGGTCATGTCACCTTTCCTCAACGATCTTCGGTTGCGCACTTGTCCGACCGGGCGGGGTGGGTGTCGACGAACCCGGTGAAGCCGTACTGCCGGTGCGGTCCGATCACGGCGACCTCGAACAGTCCCGTGCCGACGGCGTCCGACCCGGTGATCCGGAACCGCGCGAGATGGTCGGTGGGGCAGAACAGCAGCAACGCCGGGTCGATCTCGCGGACGTCGCGGCGCAGCGCCTGCACCACCAGCTCGCCCTGCCACATGCCGTGCCGCCAGTCCTGCTCGAGCCCGTAGCCGGTACCGACGGCGAGCAGGTTCGGCACCAGCAGTTCGCAGTCGACGGTCACGACCTCGGACCCGGGCCGGTGGAACGTCAGCACCGCCCCCGTGACGTTGCGGGTGCCCGGCGCGAACACCAGCCGGTGCTCCGGCCGGCCCAGCCACTCGGGCTCGGCGCCGGGCCGGATCCGGATCGCCTCCTCGACCAGACGCCGACCCTGGTCGTCCTCCTGCACGATCGTGACGAGCGTGTCGTTCTCGAACTGCATCACCGAGTAGATCCAGAAGAAGCCGGGCGTGCCCTCGTGCGCCTTGCGTCCGGGCGGCTCCGGTTCCCCGACCGGGCGCACGCCCCACGAGCGGTCGCGGTTGCCGAGCCACGTGCGCGGATCCACGTGCCGCGTCTGCCCGTCGACCGTGAGGGTGCCCGACCATCGGCCGGATTGGACGAACCGTGACGTGTCCATGACGACGCGCTCGAGCTGGCGCAGTCGCTGCGGTGTCTCCTCGGTGGCCGGGACGGTGCCCTCGAAGGTGAGATCGAAGGAGAGGTCGGCGGTCTCGGCGTGGCCGGGTTCGAGGACCACCCGCAGCCGCCGCAGCCCCTCGAGCACCTCGACGCGCAGCGGTCCGACGGCCGTGTCGGTCCGATCGGTGCCCAGTGCCTTCGACGCCCGGACGACGAGGTGGTCGTCGCCGCGGCGCAGCACCGCGAAACCGTCGGCCACACCGAGATTCGGGTACTGGCCCATGCCGACGATCAGGAACAGGTCGGCGGTGTCGGCGGGGTAGCAGTTGAAGTAGTACCGGTCGTAGAAGTTGCGGTCGGACGTCGCGACGCGCCGGATCGGTTCGGCCGTCTGGTGGACGGGGTAGTCGTCCAGGGGGGACAGGGAGCTCACGACGCCGACCCCTGCCGGTCGGTGCCGTCGAGCATCGCCTCGAGGGTGGCGCGGTGCATGATCGCGTCGTCGGGGTCGTGGGGTGGCTGCGCCTGCCCGAAGTGCACCGCGCGAGTGTGGATGCGCAGCATGATGATCGCGTGCTGCAGCGCCGCGTGGACGGTGTAGAAGTGCAGGTCGCGCGGGACGTGACCGGTGCGCTGCGCGTACGTGCGCGCGACGTCGTCGAGACGCAGGAAGCCCGGCAGACCCGGGAGCCCGGCGGAGGCGGCGATGTCCTCGAAGAACCGGTGCAGGAACGTCATCCAGGCCAGGTCCATCTCGCGGGCGCCGAGGGTGGCCAGTTCCCAGTCGAGCACCGCGACGGGCCGGAACCCGTCGAAGAGGATGTTGCCGATCCGCGCGTCGCCCCAGCACAGCACCGCGGGGGAGGGGTCGTCGGGACGGTGGGCGTCGAGCCAGGTGAGCGCCCGCTCGACGAGCGGGGAGCGGGGGCCACCGGTGCGGGTGGTCCATTCGTAGTAGGCGCGCTGACGCTCCAGGTGCGCCCGGACGGCGTCGGCGACGGTGCCGGCCGGTCCCAGCCCGGCGCTCGCCGGCGGGACGTCGTGGACACCGGCGAGCACCTCGACGCAGGCGTCCTGCATGGCGGCGCGCTCGGTGTCGCCGGCCTCGGTGACCCAGGAGCCGAAGTTGTACGGCATGACGTCCGGCGGTACGCGACCGGCGACGCGGGTCATGACGAAGAACGGGGCCCCGAGCGGGGCGGGGTCGGGTTCGTACCAGTGCACGGCCGGGACGGGGACGCGGGAGTGCTCGGCGACGGCGCGCATGACACGGGCCTGGCCCTCGAGGTCATAGGTGGGGAAGACGGGCACGGCGGTCTCGGCCGGGGCGACGCGGGCGACCAGCGGACGGTCGGTGCCGTCCCAGCGGGCGTCGAACAGGAGCGTCTCGCTGGACATGCCGGTGGTCTCGGGGATGTGCACGTTCTCGACGACCGGGTCGGTCACCTTCGTCGCGAGCCACGATCGCAGGTTCTCCCGGACCTGCTCGGGATCGCGCCGGGAGTCGCTGGGCCGCGCGACCTCGGCGTCGTGGCCGGCGGCGCCGGACGTCGACGCGGCAGGATCGATGCTCACGCGCTCTCCTTCCGGCCACCGGGACTGTGACCTCGAACACTAGAACACGTTACAAGTTTTCGGAAGGGGTCACCCCAGGTGAGTCCCGAACCAGGCGAGCATCCGGTCGTACGCTCCCGCGGCCGCGTCCGCGTTGTACCGGGGGCCGGTGTCGTTGAAGAAGGCGTGGTCGGCGCCGGGGTAGGTGACCACCTCGTGCGCCAGGCCCGCCCGCTCGAGCGCCGCGGTCGCCGCGTCCCGCGAGGCGTTCACGCGCTGGTCGAGTTCGGCGTAGATCGCGAGGACGGCGGCTCGGGAGCCGGCGAAGTCGGCAGCGTCGGGCAGCGGTCCGTAGAACGGGACGGCCGCCGCGACGCGCGGGTCGCCGGTCGTCAGCAGCAGCCACGTCATGCCGCCGCCGAAGCAGAACCCCACGGCCCCGACGCCCCGATCCGGCACCCGCCGGGTCAGCTCGTCGATGCCCGACCGCATGTCCTGGGAGAACCGTTGCGGCGGAACGGTACTCAGTGCCGCCGTGGCCTGCGCCGGGTCCGTGAACACGGCCGTGCCCCCCTCCTCGGAGAGCAGGTCGATCGCGAGCGCCGAGTAGCCGGCCCCGGCCAGGCGCCCGGCCACCGAGCGGATGTGATCGTTGAGTCCCTTGTTCTCGTGGATCACGAGCACGGCACCCCGGGGCTCCGCCGCCGGCGCCCATGCGCCCTGCAGCGTCCGTCCTTCCGGGCCGGGGAACGTGATCGGCTCCGTCGCAACGGCCGTCGCGCTACCCGGCGGTGTCCGGTCCGGGGATGCGGAAGCCGCCCCAGAAGGGCTGGAAGGTGTTACGGTCGAACCGTTTTCGTTCGAGCAGGCCGCCAGCAGGGCGGATGCCGCGGTGAGGCTCAGCCCCATCAGCCCCAGCCGGCGCAGCGCCTCGCGGCGGGTGAGCAGACCGTCGGCGTGGTCCACCGCGATCTCCTCGGCGATGTAGCGCTGGAAAGGCGTCATGGCCGCTCCCGTCCCGAGGGCAATACCCTCGTATTGTGACGCGGGAAGGGGCCGCGGCGCGGGCGATTCGCGTCGAAGCTCAGCCCGCGACGGCGAGGAGCCCGGCGCCCGTCAGGGTTCCCGCGGCGGCGAGCCGCGCCGGGACGAGCCGCAGCCCGGACAGGAACGGCAGCCGGGCGTGCCGGGCCGCGGCCGCGCGCATCGGCCGCCACAGCGGCGCGCCGGCCTGCGCGAATCCCCCGCCGACCACGACGAGGTCCACGTCGACCAGCGCCGCGGCCGACGCGATCACCTCCCCCAGGGCCGTCCCCGCCCGTCCCAGCGCCGCCACCGCGACAGGATCGCCCGCCCCCGCGTCGCGGGCCAGCGCCGCACCGTCGGCACCGGACCAGCCGTGCCCCCGCGCCCACCGCACCGCGGCGGGCCCGCTCGCCACGGTCTCCACGCACCCGGCGCCCCCGCACGCACACGCCTCGGTACCCACGCTCGACACCATGTGCCCGATGTGGCCCGCGTTGCCGGTCCGGCCCCCGGCAATCCGGCCGTCCAGCACCAGACCACCGCCGATGCCGGTCGAGACCACCACAGCGACGAGGTCGGCCGTACCCCGGCCCGCCCCGAGCCGGTGCTCGGCCAGCGCGGCCGCGGCCCCGTCGACCGCGAGCCGCACCCCCGCGCGCGGGAACAGTCCGCGCACGGCATCGGCCAGATCGAAGCCGCGCGCCCACTCGCCGATGTTGATCGGCGCCACCGAGCCGGCGCCGGTGTCGACCGGGCCGGCACTGGCGATCCCGACGGCGGTCACCTCGTCCCCCGCGGCGACCTGCCGCAGCAGCTGCGCGCACGCCGCCCACACCCCGTGCACGGGCGTCGGCACCGTCCGCGGTGGGTCGAGCGTGCCGTCGGCGCGAACGCGGGCGGCGGCCATCTTGGTGCCGCCGACGTCGAGGGCGAGCGCGACCATCAGCGCCGGCGCAGCACGAGCACCAGGTTGCTGACCAGGAACTCCCGTAGCGCGGGGACCCGAACCAGCCACCACGCCCAGTGCGGGTGGTACCGGGGGAACGCGGCCAGCAGCTCCCCGTGCGGCGTCGACCGTGCCCAGTGCAGCCCGTCGCGGCAGCCCACCTCGAACAACGAGACCCCGTACCGGTTCTTCGGTTCCCGGCCGTGCCGGCGGGCGTACCGCCGGGCCGCGTACTCACCGCCGAACGCGTGCCACGGGCCGGTCTCGTGCCCCCCGAACGGACCCCACCACAGCGTGTACGACAGCACCGTCAGCCCGCCCGGCCGCGTCACCCGCAGCATCTCCTCGGCCATCACCCACGGCTGCGCCACGTGCTCGGCGACGTTCGACGAGAAGCACACGTCCACCGACCCCGTGCGCAGCGGCAGCGCGAGGCCCGAGCCGCGGACCGACCCGCCCACGGCGAGGCCGGCCGCGTGCATCTCCGACGGATCCGGCTCGACCGGCACGTAGCGGGCACCCGCCGCGCCGAACACCTCCGCGAAGTATCCCGGTCCGCCCCCGACGTCGACGACGGTCGTGCCGGTGAGGTCCCGGTCGGTCAGGTCCGCGTACAGGTCACCGATCAGGTCGACGGTGTCGCGCGCGAGCGCCCCGTAGAACAGCTCGGGTGCGGACTGCTCGTGCCGGAAGTCGCCGAGCAGCCCGACGGATCGGCGCAGGGTGGCGCGCCGGGCGAAGGTGCGGGCCACCGGGGGAACGGGCAGGGTCGGAACAACCACGAGGAGCAACCATAGCGGCCCCCGCACTGCACTACCCGCCGGTAACCCTCCACCGCGGGTGCCCCTGCACCCGTTAGTGTGTTCCGGGATACATCCGTCGACGACGAACCACAGGGGGTCGCCACGTGCGCGAGGTTCTGTTGCTGTGCTGGCGCGATACCGGGCACCCCCAGGGCGGAGGCAGCGAACGGTACCTCGAGCAGGTCGGAGCCCAGCTCGCCGCGCGCGGCATCCGCGTCACCCTCCGCACCGCCGCCTACCCCGGTGCCCCCCGCCGCGACGAGATCGACGGCGTCACCGTCAGCCGCGGCGGCGGACGGCTCACCGTCTATCCCCGGGCCCTCGCCGCGATCGCCGCCGGCCGTCTCGGCGTCGGCCCGCTGCGTCACCTCCGGCCCGACGCCGTGATCGACACCCAGAACGGCATCCCGTTCTTCTCCCGGCTCGTCGCCGGGGCGCCCGTGACCGTGCTCGTGCACCACTGCCACCGCGAGCAGTGGCCCGTCGCCGGGCGCGTCATGGCCGCCCTGGGCTGGTGGATCGAGTCCACGCTGTCGCCGCGCGTGCACCGCGACGACCAGTACCTGACCGTGTCGCTGCCGTCCGCCGACGAGCTCATGGCCCTCGGGGTCGACCGCGACCGCATCGCCGTCGTGCGCAACGGTGCCGACGCCGTCCCCGCCGGCGTCGAACCCGGCGACGAACACACCCGCACCGCGCATCCCACCGTGTGCGTGCTGTCGCGGCTCGTACCGCACAAGCAGATCGAGGACGCCCTCGTCGCCGTCGCCGCGCTGCGCGACCGCGTCCCCGGCCTGCACCTCGACGTCATCGGCGGCGGCTGGTGGGAACGGAACCTGCGCGCAGCCGCCGCCGACCTCGGCATCACCGACGCCGTCACCTTCCACGGCCACGTCGCCGAGGACCGCAAGCACGAACTGCTCGCCCGATCCTGGGTGCACGTGATGCCGTCCCGCAAGGAGGGGTGGGGGCTCGCCGTGGTCGAGGCCGCCCAGCACGGTGTGCCCACGATCGGCTACCGCAGTTCCAAGGGCCTGACCGACTCGATCATCGACGGCGTCACCGGCGTGCTCGTCGACTCCCCGGACGAGCTCACCGGTGCCGTGGCCGACCTGCTCGCCGACGCCGACCGCCGCCGCACCCTCGGCGGCAAGGCCCGGGTGCGCGCCGCCGAGTTCTCCTGGTCCGCGACCGGCGACGGGGTGCACGAGGTGCTCGCCGCGACGGCCGCGGGCCACCGCGTCTCAGGACTGTTCCCGCGCCCCGCGCAGGCCGCCGTGGTGCTCGCGGCGCCGGACGCGCCGTCGCAGGACCAGCAGGCCCACGAGCCCGCCTGCTGACACCGCCGCCCACAGCGCGTGCGCGGCGATCGCCGCCGTCCGGTCGTCCGACCGGGTCCCGGCGACCCCGCGCACCCGGTACAGCGACAGCGCGGCGTCGGTGACCACCGGCTCGAGCTGCTCGAGCGTGCGGGCCGAGTCGCCGAGATCCCCGGGCGTGCCGTGCTCGACGAGCACCCACCCCACGCCGTGGGCCGCGAGGTCGGCCGGCGCCGCGCCCGCCAGCAGCAGGCGTTCCACCTCCGCGGCCCCCCGGCCCTCGCCGGCGACGGTGCCGCCGGCGACGATCAGCTCCCCGGACTGCAGCACGTCGGCGCGCAGCATCCGGGGGGCCGGATCGAGAACCGGTGCGGCGCCACTGAACTCGAATCGCCGGAACATACCCGCCGGCAGCACCGCCACATCGCCGTCGCCGGGCGGCACCGTCGCCGCGACCCGCTGCCACGCGTCCGGATACTGCACCGGGCGTACGCGCCCGCCCACGCCCCACGCCAGGTCCGGAAGGGCCAGCAGCACCGCCAGCGCGGTCGCCGTGGCCCAGACGCCGGCCCGCCCGCCGAAACGCGTCCGCAACGTGCCGACCCCCGCCGCGGCGGCCAGCGCGTACAGCGGCACCGCCCAGGCCACCCACTTCTGCGTGTCGCGCAGCAGACCCGCACCCGGGACGTGCACCATCGCCCACTCCCCGGCCCGCAGCCCCGGCCCCGTCGCCGCGAGGGCGGGACCGAGCACCGCGACCGCGGCCAGCGCCGTCAGCACGCCGAGCACCGGGTTGCGCCGTCGCCGCCACAGCGCCGGCACCCCGCACACCACCACCAGCAGCAGCGCCGCAGTACCGACCAGCGCCCACACCGTCGTCCGCGACGCGGGCACCGCGTCGGCGTTCCAGATGCCGCCGAGCCCCGCCACGCTGCCGAGCGTGCCCAGCGCGGGCTCGGCCCGTGCCGCGAAGGCGCGCACCCCCGCCGGATCCGATCCGTCGCCCGCGCCGCCGGAGACGGCCGTCGCCACCAGCCACGGCGCCGCCACCGCACCCGCCAGCGCCACCGCGCCGGCCAGCCGCGGCACCCGCCGGGACCGCCCGCCCGGGGGCGCGAGCACGGCCAGCGCCGTCCCCGACGCCAGCAGCGCACCCGTCGGGGTCAGGCCCGCCACGCCCAGGCACACCGCCAGCGACGGCCACCCGGAGCGGTCGCCCCGCCGCACCGCCACGGCGGCCACCACCGTCCACGGCAGCGCCGCGTAGCCCACCAGCAGGCTCCAGTGCCCCTGCAGCAGCCGCTCCGCCACGTACGGGTTCCACACGCCCACCGTCGCCGCCACCAGCCGGGCCGGCAGCCCGGCCGTCGGCAACAGCACCGCCACCAGCCGGGCGCTGCCCCAGCCGGCCGCCCACAGGGCGCCGGTGAGCAACGCCGTCACCACCAGGCCGCCGTCCGCCACCGAACTCGCCGCCGCCAGCAACGCGTCCTGCGGGACGGCCCGCGCCGCGGCATCGGTCAGACCCAGCGCCGAGTCCGTCGGAAACGACCGCGGGGTGCTCACCGCGTCGCGCAACAGCAGGTAGCCGGGGGAGGTGAGCAGCGGCCCGAGCACCACGGCCGCCAGCGCGAGGCTGTAGAGGGCCGGGACAGCGGGACGCAGCGACACCGGCCTGGGCATGGCCGCACAATACCCATCTCGCGCCGGTGTCCCGCGCCTCGTCGCCCGCACCCGCCGCGTGCAACCATGGTCCGATGCCGCGACCTGAGATGCCGCGCCCGGCCACCGGAACCGCCGTCGCCGGGATGACGATGGTGACCGCCGGTGCCATGACCGCCAACCTGGCGTCCTATCTGCTGCACCTGCCGGCGGCCCAGTGGCTCGGACCCGCGGGATACGGGGAGTTCGCCAGTCTGCTGGCCGCCCAGCTGGTCCTGGCCGTGCCGGCGCTCGCCCTGCAGACCGTCGTCGCCCGGGAGACCGTGCGCGGTGCCGGCACCGCGGCCCTGCGCCGTCTCGGCTATCGCTGCGCCGGCCTCGCCGGGTTCGTCGCGCTCGCCGTCGTGCCCCTCGTCGCGTGGGCCCTCGACACCAGCGTCGCCGGTGCCCTCGGCTCGCTCGTCACCGCACCCCTGCTCGTGCTGCTCGCCGCCGAACAGGGGCTGCTGCAGGGCCGGGGACGGTTCGGCGCGCTCAGCGTCGTCCTCGCCGCGGCCGGCGTGGCGAAGGTCGTGCCCGCCGTCGCGGTGCTCGCCGTCGGCGGCGGACCGGGGGCGGCCCTGTTCGCCGGCGCGGTCGGCACCGGGTTCGTCGCGGCCGCGGCCGCCACGCTCGTGTCGCGCTCCCCGGCGGGGCCCGGATCCGGGACCGCCCCGGCGGTCGGCGTGCTCGCGGTGCTGCGCGCTTCCCAGGTGCAGCTGGCGCTGATCGCCCTGACGTCGCTGGATCTGCTGCTCGCCCGCACCGTCCTCGACCCGCAGGACGCGGGATTGTATGCGCTCGGCGCCGTCGCGACGAAAGTCGCGTTCTGGCTGCCGCAGGCGGTCGGGGTGGTGCTGTACCCGCGGATGGCCGACCCCGCCCAGTCCGCGGCCGCGGTCCGCTCGGCCCTGACCGTCCTCGTCGGGATCGGTGCGGCGCTCGTCGCGGGCGCAGCCGTGGGCGCGCCGCTCGTGCCGCTGCTCGTCGGTGACGCCTACGCCCCGGTGCAGTCGCTGCTGTGGCTGTTCGCCCTGCAGGGCGCGTGCCTGGCGGTCCTGCAGGGCGCACTGCTGTCCGCGATCGCGGGCGAACGCACCCACCTCGCGGCCGTCGCGTGGGTCGGTCTCGCGGTGGAGGCTGCCCTCATGCTCACCGTCGCCACCACCACGAGGCAGTTCGTGCTCGTCGCTGTGGCCGTCGCGGCGACGACGGCCGCGGTGGTCTCCGTCCTCGCCGTGCGCGCCGCCCGCACCGTCGGGCCGGATACGCGGCCCGCCCCGTCGGGCCGAATGTGACATCGGTTCGATCCAACCGACGCGATGTCACATTCGGTCACACGCCGACGCCCTCCCGATCGGGAGTCCACACGCCGATGCCCCTCCCGATCGGGAGGGGCATCGGCCGGGTACCTACTGCTACCTACTGCTGCGGCGGTTCTTTGCGCAGGTCGGTGCGCGGGATCTCCTGCGTCTGGTCGGTGGTCCAGTCCCGCTGCTGCGGGGGAGCGTCCGTGCGGGGGATCTCCTCGGTGCGGTCGCTGGTCCAGTCGCGCTGGGCCGGGGCGGCGTGGGCCGGTCCGGCCGGTGCGGTCGGGCCGCCCGTCGCGGCGACGGGACGGCCGGTGCGGCCGCTGCCGCCGCGCAGGCCGAGCACGATGCCGGCGATCAGCGCGAGCAGGCCGAGGATGCCGAGGATGATCGGCACGGTGCGACCGAACAGGTTCAGGGTGTCGATACCGTTCTTGGCCTGTTCCACCTGGAACTCGATGGTGTCCTCGTTGAACGGCAGGGACACCTGCAGCACCGTCACCTCGGGACGGCTCGCCTCGCGGGCGTAGTACTGGTACTGCTGCTCCTGGCCCTTGATGACGACGCCGGTCTCCGGCTCGACCCACAGGTCACGGACGTTGGTGTACCAGCGGGTCATGGTCACCGGCGTCTCGCCGCCCTCGACGCCCCACGTGGAGGCGGGCAGGCTCAGCTTGTAGGTCGGCACCGACGGATCGACCGCGGACAGGTCGACGGGCTCGATCTCGTGCCGGAAGTGGTAGACCTTGACGCCGTTGATCTCGGTCTCGTCGATGTAGTCGATCGGGTAGGTCTCGCGCGCATTGAGGTCGAAGTACGGGTAGGACTTCTGCTCGGTGCCGAACGGGAAGCGGTACTGCAGACCGTCGCGGTTCGGGATCTCCGTCGGCGGAGCCGTGGCCGAGGTCTGGATGGTGCTGACCGCGTCCGGGTTCTCCTCCTTGGTGACCGGCATGCCGCTGACCCGGTCCACCGTGACCCGGTCGACGATGGCGGAGACCAGACCCGTGTCGCCCTGCATGTCCAGGCGACGGACCGTCTGGCCCGCCTGCAGGGTCATGATGTCCGCATCCGACGGCTCCTCGACGGTGACGAACCGCTGCGCCACGATCGGCACGTCGGTGTCGACCTGCGCCCGCCCCGACAGCAGTGCCCGCGCGTTGAGGATGTCGCCGGTGCCCTCGGCGACCGTGGTCACCTCGAGGTCCAGCGGCGTCTTGGCGAGTTTGCCGACGGTATACGTCGGGATCAGTATTGCCGCGACGATGAGGAAGGCGCCGAGGCCCACCAATGCCAATGCCAGTTTCCGGCCCGAGCCCGAACGCTCAGCCATGCTGTGTCTCCTCACTCAACGGTTCCATCGAGTACCCCCACCGGCAGCCGGTCTGCACGGATCGCCTGGCATCCGGCTCGCGAATACCACGTGAGCCCAGACACTAACAGGGCATCCGCCCGGCGCGCGCCACCGTTCGGACTCGAGATCCAGGCTTCCCCGCCCCGAAGCGACCGGGCAGACTGTCGTCGATGACCAGCAGTGCCCCCCCCACCGCCTCGGCTCCCGCCGTCTCCGGCTTCCTGCCGGCGCTCGAGGGCATGCGCGGATTCGCGGCCGTCGGCGTCCTGATCACGCACGTGGCATTCCAGACCGGCGCCGTGCACGACCCGGTGCTCGGCCGCATCTGGGGGCGGTTCGACCTCGCCGTCGCCCTGTTCTTCGCGCTGTCGGGCTTCCTGCTGTGGCGGCCGCACGCGGCGGCCGCGCGTGGTCTCGGGGCCGCGCCGACCACCGGGCGCTACCTGCTGTCCCGGGCCACCCGCATCCTGCCTGCCTACTGGGTGGTGGTGTGCATCGTGCTGCTCCTGCTGCCCGAGGCGGGCGGCGGGTGGCGGCTGTGGCTCGCGAACCTGACCCTCGTGCAGGTGTTCGTGCCGCTGAGTCTCACCGAGGGGCTCACCCAGATGTGGAGCCTGTCGGTGGAGGTGGCCTTCTACCTGCTGCTGCCGCTGTTCGCCGCGGCGCTCGCCGGTCTGCGTGGCGAACGGGCCCGGTTCCGCGTCCCGCTGTTGCTCGCCCTGAGTGCGCTGTCGCTGGTGTGGGCGTGGCTGCCGGTTCCCACCCCGGACCACATCAACCACGACAACTGGCTGCCCGGCTATCTGCCGTGGTTCGCCGCCGGCATGGTGCTCGCGGAGCTCGTGACGGGCGAGCGGACCTGGGTGCACCGCCTCGCGGCGCACCGGGTGCTCATGGCGGTGGTCGCCGTGGCCGCGTTCGCGCTGTCCACCACGGCCCTCGGCGGGCCGGAAGGCCTCGTGAAGATCGATCCGTGGCAGTACAACGGCAAGATCCTGCTCGGCGCCCTCATGAGCTTCGCACTGCTGGCGCCCCTCGTCCTGGCGCCGCGCGCCGAGCACCGCATCCTGGCGAGCGGTCCGGCGCTGACCGTGGGCCGATGGTCGTACGGCATCTTCATCTGGCACCTGGCCGTGCTGTCCATCGTCTTCCCGGTCTTCGGTCTCATCCCGTTCCAGGGCGACTTCTGGTTCGTGCTCACGGTGACTCTGGTGCTGAGCATCGCCGTCGCGTCGGTCAGCTACGCCCTCGTCGAGGAACCGGTGCGCCGGGAGGTCAGGCGCCGTCAGAGCCGCGTCGCCTCCACCGCAGAACGCGTCGCAGATTCCGCCGCGCCCTGACCGAGACCGGCAGCGCCGCGATTCCCAGCGCGACGAGCCCGCACAGCGCGGCGAACTGGACGGCGACCGAGTGCCCGACGTAGCCGTCCGGCGCCCGCCACGGCCCGGTGGACAGCAACGCCATCGCCGTCATGGTGGCGCATCCGGTCACGACGACCAGCGTGCGGGCAGCCACGTCGCGGCCCCAGCGGGCGCCCACCGCCACGATCGCCGCTGCCGCCACGACCGTCGTCGCCGCGCCCACCGCGCCGGCCGCGAGGACCGCGACGGCCAGCACGCCGGCGAAGCCGACGGTGGTACTGCCCCAGACCCGGGGCGACGGCCCCGGGTCGGCGACGGTGCGCCGGCGCGGCCACGCCGCGAGCGCGAACAGCGGCAGCAGCAGGAGCAGGCCGCCGAAGATGCCGAGGCGATACCACCGGTCGGTGGCGAATTCGAGGGTCACGGTGCCGCCGGTCCCGGCGGGCACGACCCAGCCCTGCTGCCAGCCGTCGACCACCACGGGTGTCAGTTCGGTGCCGTCCGCGGCCGTGGCGACCCAGCCGACGTTGGTGCTCTCCGGCACGACGACGAGCCGGTCCCGTTCGGACGCGGGCACCTCGAGCTCGCGCAGGTTCTCCGTCCAGGTGCCGACGGCGAGTTCGGTGGGTTCGGCTGCCGGCGGGCTCGCGGCGCCGGGAACCGGGAGCCGCAGCGTCCCGACGGTGAACGCCTGGCCCGGGTCGATCTCGACGTCGACGCGCCCGGCGGGCAGCGGCGCGACGGTCTCGTCGCACAAGGTGGCCGGCACCTCGACACCGGCGGCGAGGTCCGCGACGGTCGCGGTGACCGAGGTCCGGTAGCTGCGTCCGTCGACGGTGAGCACGGGCCCGGTGTCGCAGCCGACCGTGACCTGCCGGTCGTACACCGGATCCTGCGGACCGATCGGACCGTCCGGGCCGAGGACGGTCACCTCCGCCAGACCCGGCGGGACGACCTTCGCGAAGCCGAGCACCGTCTGGTCCAGCACGTCCTCCCAGCCGACCAGGCCGAGCACCACCCGATCCGTCACGTGTGGTTCGAGATCAATTGTCGTCGTTGATGATTCGACGTCGCGCACCTGCGGTCCGCTGCCGAGGTCGACGGCGACGCGGGTCGGGCGCGCCGGCAGCGGTCCCAGGCCCGCGGTCACCTCCAGGCCGGTCACCAGCTGCGGGGACGGCAGGTCGAGCGTGACGGTCGGTCGCGGCGCGCCGGGGCGCACCGACTCCTCCGACGCCGTCCACGTGGTGCGCGGATCACCGTCGGTCGCGGCGAACGCGGAGCCCTGCAGGTCGACGACGTCGGCGGCGCCGCGGGCGACCACCCGGTCCGGCAGCGCGGCGATCTCGGCGAGGGCCGGGCCGGGCCGGGCCCGCACCCACGGTTGCGGCGTCACCGACGTCGCGTCGGGCACCGACAGGGTGCGGGTGAACAGGTTCGGCTCCTCGGCTGCGACGGCCAGACCCCGCGCACACCGCACCCGATCGGGGGTGTCGACGCAGCCGCCGCGGCCGGGCAGTTCCTGACCGAGATTCCAGCCCCGCACCGTCGCCCCGGCGACGACGTCCGGCAGCACGATCCGCTGCCGGATGTCGACCGGCCGGGGGTTGTCGCGGTCGGTGAAGTCGTCCACCGCCACCTCGGTCAGCCCGAACTGGTTGCCCACCGACCCGTCCTCGGTGCGGGTGGAGGTGATCCGGATCCAGGTCGTCCGTCCGAGCGGCAGCGCCACGGTCTGTTCGCGGCCGGGTTTCTCGACGCGCACGGCCGTGCTGCCGCGGTCGGTGGTCACCTCGAGCCATTTCACCGCGGGGCCGAGCGCGCCGGGGCTGGTGCTCAACCGCAGCAGCCCGGCCTCGAGGGGCCGGTCCAGGTCGAGCTGCAGCCACTGGCCGACCGCGGACTCGAGGCCGTTGCTGTGCCAGCCGGTGGTGGGATCGCCGTCGACGGTGGCCGCCGGTCCGCTGCCCACGGAGGTGCCGCCGAGCTGGGTGGCGTCGGACGCGGAGCTGGACACACTGATCCGGGCGCCCTCCCATTCGGCATGCACGAGGTCGGTGTCCGGCACCGGATAGTCCGGTACGAGGTTGTAGGTGCGCCGCGGGTCGCCGGCGGCACGGATCGCCGAGCTGTGGTGGTCGACCTGGCCGTAGTCGGTCTCACGGGCGGTGGGGGTGTCGGTGACGAGGACGTCGTCGACGGGCAGACCCGCGCGGTTCGCGTCGGCGGCGAGCAGGGCGGGGCCGGTGCTGCCCGGCTCGGCGTCGTCGAGGCGCAGCAGGGCCTCGGGGCCGCCCTGCACCCGGGGCACGTCGGCCGCGTCCACCGCGTACGGCCCGACCGGAGCGCCGGGCAGGTCCACGCGGTAGATCTCGACCGCCGGGTACGCCGGCCGCAGGTCGGAGTCGGCGGTGAAGCCCTCCTCGAAGTTCCGGGTGATCTCGTTGCCGAACTCCGCGACCCGGACCAGCCCGGGGGAACCCTCGATCGCCCGGTGCACGAGCACCGGCCGCGCCGACGGCGACGTCTCCGGGTCGAGGTCGTTGCGGATCACCACGTACCCGATGCCCTGACCGCGCAGCGTCGCCGCCAGCCCCGGGGTGGGCCGGCCGTCGGCGATGTGCCGCTGCACCGAGTCCAGGGCCCGGATCGCGCCCGGCGGCACGAGGGGCACGGCGTCGCGGGAGGCCCACGGCGTCGACGCGAGCGCCTGGAGGGGCTCGTCGCGGGTCAGGCCCCAGATCTGGCTGCCGAAGGGGGCGCCCGGCACGATCAGCGCGCGTTCCCCACGGGTGTGCTCGTCGAGCCACGCGGCGGTCTCGTGCCAGTATCCGGGCACCGCATCGTAGGCACCGCGCGGGGCGAGCCGGCCGGTCCACGCGAGCGACGTCGCGAGGGTCAGCGCCACGAGGATCAGGGTGGCGAACGCGACCATGGGCTGCCGCTCGGGATGCGCGAACGCGGTCCGGGCCTGCCGCCACGGCACCGCGCCGGGCAGCGGCACCCGGCGCAGCAGATGCGCGAGCCCGAGCACGAGCGGCAACCGCACCAGCGGCTCGAGCTTGTGCACGTTGCGCAGCGGGGCGCCGGTCGAATCCAGGAAGTGCCGGACCTGCTCGGCGATCGGCGAGCCGAGGTCACCGACGTACCCGGCGGCCAGCCCGGCGATGCCGGCGAACAGGATCAGCGTCCACCGCCCCCGGGCGGGCATCGAACGCATCGCCAGTCCCGCCAGGCCCGCGGCCGCGAGCAGACCGGTGACGAGGACCGCCGCGGGCTGGGTGACCAGCACCGCGCCGGCGATGCGCTCGGGGGAGACGAACGGGGTCCAGCTGTCGGTGCCGCGCAGCACCTCCGCCAGCGAGGTCCACTGCGTGGTCACCCCGGACGATTCGATGTAGTCCAGGAACGGCGGGCTGACGCGGCCGAGCAGCAGCAGCGGCACGATCCACCACAGCACCGCGACGACGCAGGCCGGGATCCACCACAGCGTGAACCGCCACCATCGCCGGTTCGGGCGGTGTGCCAGCCACCACAGCCCGGCGACGAGGCACGCGGCGACGGTGGCGACGGCGTTGATCGCACCCATGAGCGCGACGGCGACGGCGGACTGCGCTGCCGCTCGTCGAGCGGAATACGACGCTGCCGCTCGTCGAGCGGAATACGGCGCTGCCGCTCGTCGAGCGGAATACGACCCGTCGCCGTCGAGGTAGCGCACGAGCGGCAGCAGCACCCACGGCGCCAGCATCATCGGCAGCGTCTCCGACGAGATGGATCCCAGGGTGGTCAGCACGCGGGGGGAGAGCGCGAACGCCGCCGCGGCGATCAGCCGGGAACCACGGTTACCGACGCCGAGCGCCTCCGCGAGCCGCACCACGCCCCAGAACCCGGCGAGCAGCAGCAGCGCCCACCACACCCGCTGGGTGATCCACGGGGGGATGTGCAGGAGCTGGCCGACGGCGAAGAAGGAACCGTGCGGGAAGAAGTAGCCGTACGCCTGGTTCTGTACCTGGCCGAGCGGCGCGATGCTGCTCCACTGGTGGGCGGCGCGGGTGAGGAACCCGAGGGGATTCTGGGTCAGGTCGTACTTGGTGTCGGCGACGATCAGGCCGGGGGCCTGCGCGAACGCCAGCAGCAGCGACACCACGGCGGCCCCGTACAACCACCGCCTGGAGAAGGGGTCGGCGGACGGTGCCCCACCGGGGTGGGGTGCCGTGCCGTGGGAAGTGCGTGAACTCGTCGCGTGGACGGCGCCGTCAGCGGCTGCCGTACTCAACCTGGTTCAGCAGGGAGGAATCGGCGTTGCCGCTGCGGTCGACCTGCGGGCGGGTGTTCTCCTGAACCGCCGCCGTGACGCCGAACACCGCCACGGCGCCGAGGACGGCACCGATCGCCGCGCTGGCCAGGCCCGGGCCCACGAACTTCGCCATACCCATCTCCCCATCGTCCATCGTCGGCTCCCGTGTGAGCCGACATCCGTCGCGCGCGCCCGTCGCCGGATCCGAACCGGTGTCGTCGCGCTCCGCGTCAAGGTATCACCCGCACGGGGACAACTGTGGCGTGCTCCACTCGTGGCGGCCTAGAGGCCGAGCACGCCGAGCAGTGTGCGCAGCTTCGCGGTGGTCTCGTCGAGTTCGGCCTGCGGATCGGATGCCGCGACGATGCCCCCGCCGCCCCACGCGAGGGCACGCCTGCCGTCGGCGCTGAGTTCGGCGCAGCGGATCGCCACCAGCCAGTCCCCGTCGCCGTTCGCGTCGCACCACCCCACCGCTCCGCCGTAGAAGCGACGGTCGCCCTCCGTGCCGCGGATCGCGGCGAGCGCGGCCTCGGTGGGAGTGCCGGCCACGGCCGGGGTCGGGTGCAGCGCCGCGGCCAGGGTCAGGACGTCCGTCCCGGGATCGCGCAGGGTGCCGGTGATCGGGGTGGCCAGGTGCCACACGTCGCTCGTCGCGGTCAGCACGGGCGTGCCGGGGATCTGCAGGTCACCGCACAGCGGGGCCAGGCGGGCGCGGATCCACTCGATGACGAAGGCGTGCTCGGCGAGGTTCTTCGCCGAGGCGAGCAACTGGCGGCCCGCCTCCCGGTCGGCGTCCGGGTCGGCGCAGCGCGCGGCGGTGCCGGCGAGTGGACGGCACGTCACGGCGTCGCCGCGACGGCTGACCAACAGCTCGGGCGTCGCACCGACCAGGGTGTGACCGCGGTACCGCTCGCCGGCGGCGCTCAGATCCACCGCGTAGACGTGGGCGGTGGGGTGGCGTTCGGCCATCCGGGCCGCGAGGGCGAGCGGGTCGACAGGGGTGTTCGCGACGAGCGTGACCGAGCGGGCGGCGACGACCTTGTCGAGTTCGCCGCGGCCGAGCCGGTCGCGCAGTGCCGCGACCCGCGCGACGTGTTGCTCCGGCGCCGGGGTCTGCGCGGCGATCCGCGCCGTGGGCAGGCCGGGCAGGGCGTCCGGCGGCTGCCACGCCGCGCCGGTCACCTCGGCGGTTTCGGGCTGGGTCAGCGCGGCCGGACGCTCGGGGTCGAACGGCAGCGCGCCCACGATCAGGTCGGCCTCACCGCGGCGCAACGCGAGGGAGGCCTCGGCGATGTCGGTGAACCGGCGGCGCGTCCCGGTGGTGTGCACGGTGCGATCGGCGCGGGAGAGCAGGAAACCGTCCATGGTGGGTCGACGATATCCTCGCCCGCGTGCGGTTCGCGCCGCGGCTAGCGTCCCGGCGGGACGATCAGCACGGGCCGGTGGCTGTGCCGCAGCACATGGTCGGCCACCGAGGACTGCAGCAGCGAGCGCAGGCCGGTGGTGCCGCGGGTGCCGGTGACGATGATGTCGACGTTCAGCTCGTCGGCGGCCTCGACGATGGCGGTCCACACGGCACTGACCACCTCGAGGGTGCGGCCCTCCGCGGCGAGGCCGGCGGAGCGGGCCAGGTCGAGTCCCTCCGCGTTGATCACCTTCGCGTCGGTGAGGGCGACGTCCTCGGTCTCCTCGTCGGGGACCCACTCCGGCTGCATCACCCCCGACAGCCCGGACATGCGGGCGGCCTGACGGACCATCGGTTCCCAGGCCGTGACGACGACGGCGCGGCACGAGGCGAGGAATCGCCCCGCATATTCCACGGCCCGCTTGGCGTTCTCGGAGCCGTCGTAGGCGATGAGGATGAGATCTGCGGGCATCACGAATCCCTGCTGTCGTGGCGGTCCTTGGGGGACACTTTACCGGCCGTCGTGGGCCGTGGGGACCACCCGCCGCCGCGGGTCGTGGGGACCGGCACGGTGGTGGTCGGCTACCGTCGGAGGCCATGCGGATCCGTCACACCCTCACCGTCGCGGTCGCGGCCGTCCTCGCCGTCGCCGGGTGCGGAGGACAGGACGCTCCCCGGGCCGCCGAGTCCACGGCTGCGCCCACGTCGCAGGACACCTCGGCCGTCGCGCAGCCACCGTCGCCCGCCCCCATGGCGACCGCGTCCGCCGCACCGGCGTGCGGCGACGAGCTGCTCGCGTCGCTGACGGTGCGGCAGCGGCTGGCGCAGCTGCTCAACGTCGGCGTCACGGGCACGGCCGACGCACTCGAGGCGGTGCGGTCCGAACAGATCGGCGGGATCTTCGTCGGCAGCTGGACCGATGTGTCGATGCTGGCGAACCGGGAGATCCCGCAGGTGACGGCGGCGAGCCGGCTGCCGCTGATGGTCACCATCGACGAGGAGGGCGGCCGGGTCTCGCGCGTCGGGGCGCTGCTGGGTCCCGATCCGTCGGCGCGGGTGACGGCGCAGACCATGACGGTGGAAGAGACCTACCGGATGGCACTGGAGCGTGGCCGGGAGCTCCGCGAGCTCGGCGTCACCGTCGACTTCGCCCCCGACGTGGACGTGAGCAGCCAGCCCGACGACGCGGTGATCGGCGACCGTTCCTTCTCCGCCGATCCGCAGGTGGTGGTGCAGTACGCCGGCGCCTACGCGCGCGGGCTGCGCGACGCGGGAATCCTGCCGGTGCTCAAGCACTTCCCGGGCCACGGTTCGGCGTCGGGCGACTCGCACACCGGTGCGGTCACCGCGCCGCCGCTCGAGCAGCTGCAGCAGGTGGACCTGGTGCCGTACCGGGAGCTCGTCGATTCCGGGGTCGCGGTGATGCTCGGGCACCTGGACGTGCCGGGTCTGACCGAGGGCGTGCCGGCGAGCATCAGCCCGCAGGCCGTGCAGTTGCTGCGTTCCGGAACGGGCTACGGCGCCCCGCCGTTCGACGGGGTGGTCTTCACCGACGACCTGTCGGGGATGCGGGCCATCACCGATACGTACGACATCACCGAGGCGGTGCAGGCGGCGCTCGCCGCCGGGGTGGACCAGGCGCTGTGGCTGTCCACCGACGACGTCCCGCGGGTGCTCGACCACCTCGAGCAGGCGGTGGCGACGGGGGAGCTCCCGGCCGCGCGGGTGGACGACGCGGTGCGCACCGTCGCGCGCGCCAAGGGCGCGCTGGACTGCTGAATCGACGTCGGAAACCCGATCCTTACTCTAGAGTAAGGATCGGAGCATCGGGACTTGGAGGAGACATGGCCGGCGGTACCAAGCGACTGCCTCGCGCGGTGCGGGAACAGCAGATGCTCGATGCCGCGGTGGAGGTCTTCTCCGAGAACGGATTCCACAATACCTCGATGGACGCCATCGCGGCCCGGGCGCAGATCTCCAAGCCGATGCTCTACCTGTACTACGGCTCGAAGGACGAACTGTTCGCCGCGTGCATCAGCCGCGAGGGGCAGCGGTTCGTCGAGGCGCTGACACCCGCCGGCGACCCCGGGCTCACGCCGCGCGACCAGCTGCGGGTGGCGCTCGAGTCGTTCCTCGGGTTCGTCGACGCCCACCGCAACTCGTGGATGGTGCTCTACCGCCAGGCGATGTCGCAGCAGGCGTTCGCCGGGCAGGTCCGCAGCAGCCGGGACCGGCTCATCGAGCTCACCGCGCATCTGCTGGAGTCGAGCACCCGCGACCCGGAGCCGGGAACGGACTTCGCCATCATGGCGGTGGCGCTGGTCGGTGCCGGTGAGGCGGTCGCCGACCGCATCGCGGGCGGCGAGATCGACGTGGAGAAAGCCGCCGACCTGCTCGAGAACCTCGCCTGGCGCGGACTGGCCGGCAAGAAGCGCACCGACCAGCACGGCTGAGACGCCCCGAGGCCCTGTCGGGGCAGTCCGGAGACGGCCCCGGCAGGGCCTCGGGGGAGCCTTCCGCCGGACGTCGTCCGGGCGAGCCGAGGTGGCTGCCCGTTACAGCGAGGCCGGCACGGCCGCGCCCCGACCGGCGACGTCGCCCAGTGCGACGGACTCGTCCGCCAGGGCGGCGCGGTCGATCGGGGCGCCGGCGGCCACGAGCCGGCGCACGATGCGGATGTCCTTCGGACGGCCGAGGGCGATCGCCCCCACGAGCCGGTCGCCGCGCAGCGCGAGCGCCGTGAAGTCGCGGTCCTCGATCGACCCGCGCACCACGTAGTCGTCGTCGTGCCGGGACCAGCCGGCGAACTGCAGGTTGTGCCCGTACTGGTTGGACCAGCCCCACGGCACCTCCGCGGCGCCGAGCGGCTGCCCGAGAACGGATTTCGCCGCGGCAAGGCCCTGCGCCCGGGCGCTGTTCCAGTTCTCCGTGCGGTGCCGGCCGCCGAGTACCGGGTCGGGTTGCTCGATCACGTCGCCCGCGGCGTACACCCCGGCGGCCGAGGTGCGGTAGGCCTCGTCGACGACGATGCCGTCGCCGACGGTGAGCCCGGCCGCCCGGGCGAGCGCGGTGTCCGGCACCGAGCCCACCGCGACGAGCGCGGTGCCCGCCGTCCAGGAGCGGCCGTCCTCCGCGACGGCGTGCACCCCGTCGTCGCTCCCGGTGAGGGAGCGCAGCGCGACGCCGGTGTGGACGGGCACGTCGTGTTCGGCGTGCAGGCCGACGTACATCCGGGCCACCGCGGGCGGCACGATGCGGGCGAGCGGCGACGGCGCACTCTCGAGCACCGTGACCTCGGCTCCCAGTTCTCGTGCGGTGGAGGCGACCTCGCAGCCGATCAGGCCGGCGCCGACGACGAGGAGCGCTCGGTGCGACGCGATCGCGGCCCGCAGCGGCGCGACGTTCTCCGCCGTGCGCAGGCTCAGCACCCGGTCCCCGGCGTCGTGCTCGAGGTGACGGGCGCGCGCACCCGTCGCCAGGATCACCGCGTCGTACTCGACGATCTCGTTGTCCCACAGCCGGAGTCGGTGACGTTCCGGGTCGAGTTCGACGACCCGGGTCTCGGTGCGCAATTCGATGTCGTGGTCGGTCCAGTAGCCGGCCGGTTCGAGTTGCGCCTTCTCGTCGGTGATCCTGCCGGCGAGCAGGTCCTTCGAGAGCACCGGCCGCCGGTACGGCAGTGCGGCCTCCTCGCCGATCAGCACGACACGGCCGGCGAAGCCTTCGTTGCGCAGGGTCTGTGCGGCGGTCGCGCCGGCCACCCCGGTGCCGACGACGACGATCGTCTCGGTCACGTCCGGCTGACCTCGACCATCTCGAAGTCGGACTTGGCGGCGCCGCAGTCCGGGCAGGACCAGTCGTCGGGGATGTCGTCCCAGCGGGTGCCGGGCTCGATGCCGTCCTCGGGCCAGCCCTCGGCCTCGTCGTACTCGAATCCGCACTGCAGGCAACGGAACAGCTTGTAGTCGGTGGTCATCTCAGCGTCCTTCGAAGTCGATCTTCTCGCGGACCCCGCAGTCGGGGCAGCACCAGTCGTCGGGAATCGCGTCCCAGGGGGTGCCGGCGGGGAAACCCTCGCGCGGCGCGCCGGCGGTCTCGTCGTAGACGTAGTTGCACACCGGGCATTCGTAGGCGGCCATCACTGTGCTCCGTACTGCGCGAGAACCTTGTCGCGCTTGCGAGGCTGGATGTTGGCTCGGGTGAGGTCGCCGTCGTAGTGCTCGACGACGCGATGGTCCATCACCTTGCGCCACAGCGGCGGAATGTAGGCGAGGCCGATCATGCTCGCGTAGCCGCTGGGCAGGTTGGGGGCGCCGTCCATGCTTCGCAGGGTCTGGTAGCGGCGCGTCGGGTTGGCGTGGTGGTCGCTGTGTCGCTGCAGGTGGTACAGGAAGATGTTGGTGACGATGTGGTCGGAATTCCAGCTGTGCGCGGGGGTGCAGCGCTCGTACCGGCCCGAGGCCGTCTTCTGCCGCAGCAGTCCGTAGTGCTCGAGGTAGTTCACCGTCTCGAGCAGGGAGAAACCGTAGACGGCCTGCAGGATCAGGAACGGAACGATGACCGGGCCGAACACCGCGACGAGCACGCCGAACAGGACCACCGACATCGCCCACGCGTTGAGGACGTCGTTGCGCAGGGTCCACGGGCTCTTGCCGAGTCGCTGCAGGCGGGTCTTCTCGAGCTCCCACGACGACTTCAGGCTGCCCCACACGCTGCGCGGCAGGAACGCCCAGAACGATTCGCCGAAACGGGCCGAGGCCGGGTCCTCCGGGGTGGAGACCCGCACGTGGTGGCCGCGGTTGTGTTCGATGTAGAAGTGGCCGTAGCCGGTCTGGGCCAGGGTGATCTTCGACAGCCACCGTTCGAGGTCGTCCTTCTTGTGGCCGAGTTCGTGGGCGGTGTTGATCCCGACGCCCCCCATCACGCCGACGCTGAACGCCAGGCCGATCTTCGAGACCAGACCCAGGCCGCCGTCGATCCCCAGCCAGGACAGGTCCGTGGCCGACCACAGGTAGCAGGCGAAGACGAGGCTGGCCAGCTGGAACGGGATGTAGGCGTAGGTGCAGTACCGGTAGTACTTGTCGTTCTCGAGCATCTCCATCACCTCGTCGGGCGGATTCTGCCCGTCGGGGCCGAAGAACCGGTCGAGGATCGGCAGCAGCACGTACACCAGCAGGGGACCGATCCACCACCACACCGACGAGACCGCGGTCCAGCCGAGTTGGTTGAATCCCCAGACCAGCGCCGTCGCGAGGAAGATCGCCGTGGGCGGGATCAGCCCCATGAGCCACAGATACCGCTTGCGATCGCGCCACTGTTCCACCGGCGTGTGCGCGTGCCGGCCGATGTCCGACGTCGTCACCGTTCGACCTCCCTGTCCCGTGATCCGCGGAGGAGCTGGTATGAGCCAGCTCACTGTCTCTTGGACAGTACATCAGTTTGGGTCGGCGCGGTAGACAAAGGAGAAGATTTGTAAATAGAGCCACTTCGCGACGCGGACGTCTTCGGAGTGAGGGACGCCAGAGTCAGCGACGCCGTGCGTGTTTTCGGTAGTCGGTACTACCGAAAACACGCACGGCGGTGGCGGTGCGTCGATGGTTCAGCGTGTGAGTGCGGACTGCGGCGCAGCCGCTCTCAGCGCAGGGTGGCGGTGAGGTGCGGGTAGCCCTTCTTCGGGTCGCGCAGCGCCAGGTCCCAGCCGGCGGCGGCGCGCGCGGCGTACAGATTCACGGTCGCGGGCAACAGGACCGGCTTGCCGAACCGGACCGAGTACGTCGCGTGCGACGGGATGCGGCCCTCCACGGCCCGCAGTGCCGCGGCCGCGCTCCACATGCCGTGCGCGATGGGCCTGGGGAACCCGAACGCCTTGGCGCCGAGCCGCGAGACGTGGATCGGGTTGCGGTCACCCGAGATCGAGGCGTAGCGGTCGATCGTCTTCTGGTCCACCCGCAACGTCGACGTCGGCACCGGCGGGATCTCCTCGGCCTTCGGTTCGGGCTTCGGCTGATCCGACAGCGAGGTGCGCTGCTGGCGCAGGAACGACGACGTCTGCCGCCACACCGGCTCCCGGCCGACGCTGATCTCGCTCACCAGGTCGACGAGCAGGCCCTTGCGGTGTTCCCGCAGGTTCTCGGCATGCACCCTCAGATCCAGCGGCTCGGTCACGGACACGGGCCGCAACTGCTCGATCACGTTCTCGGCGTGAACGGAACCGACGGCGGGGAAAGGGAAGCCCTTCGACACCATCAGCTTCATCACGACGGGAAACGTGAGGGTGAACGGGTAGGTCAGCGGCAGTGTGTCGCCGAAGCGCAGCCCGCACACCTTCGTGTACCCGGCCAGGTTGTCCGGGTCCACGCGCAGGCCGCGCAGCACGAGGGTGTCGTCGGGCAGGCTGTCGCCGGAAGCACCCACGACCGGCAGCGCCGAGAGCACCGCCCGGGAGTAGACGTCGAGAGTCGAAGGGCGTGAAGAAAGTTCGACGACAGCCATCACGCCCCCAGCATGGACTGGCCGCACACGCGCACGACCTGGCCGGTGACCGCGCTCGACGCCGGGTTGGCGAACCAGGCGACGGTCTCGGCGACGTCGACGGTCTGCCCGCCCTGCTGCAGCGAACTCATCAGCCGGCCGGCCTCGCGGGTGGCCACCGGGATGGCTGCGGTCATGGCCGTCTCGATGAAGCCGGGCGCGACGGCGTTGACGGTGATGTTCTTCTCGGCCAGCACGGGCGCGGTCGCCTGCACCATGCCGATGACGCCCGCCTTGGACGCGCCGTAGTTGGTCTGGCCGCGGTTGCCGGCGATGCCGGCGATCGACGACACGTCGACCACCCGGCCGCCCTCCTTCAGTGCGCCCCGCTCGACCAGTTTCTCGGTGATCTTCTGGGGGGCGAGCAGATTCACGGCCATGACGGCGTTCCACCGCGCGGCGTCCATGTTGGCGAGCAGCTTGTCGCGGGTGATGCCGGCGTTGTGGACGATGACGTCGGCGCCGCCGTGCCGCTCGAGCAGGTAGTCGGCGAGCTTGTCGCCCGCGTCCGGGGCGGTGACGTCCAGTGCGAGGGAGACCCCACCGACCTTGTTCGCCGTCTGCGACAGGGCGTCGCCGGCCGCCGGCACGTCCGCGCAGACGACGTGCGCGCCGTCGCGGGCGAGTACCTCAGCGATCGTGGCGCCGATGCCGCGGGCGGCGCCGGTCACGACGGCCACCTTCCCCGCGAGCGGACGCTCCCACGATTCGGGCGCCGTCGCGTCGCCGGCTCCGACACGGATCACCTGACCGGAGACGAAAGCGGACTTCGCGGACAGCAGGAAACGCAGCGTGGATTCGAGACCGGAGAGTCCGGTGGCGGCGTCGGGGGAGACGTACACCAGTTGCGCCGTGGCCCCCCGGCGCAGCTCCTTGCCGACGCTGCGGGTGAAGCCCTCGAGCGCGCGCTGGGCGATGCGCTCGTCCACGGAGGACGCCTCCTCCGGGGTGGTGCCGAGCACGACGACACGTCCGCTCGGACCGAGGCCCTTGATGGCGGGCTGGAAGAAGGTGAACAGCTGTTCCAGCCCGGCGACGTCCGTGATGCCGGTGGCGTCGAAGACGAGCGCGCCGTACTCGGTGTCGGCGGGGTCGGCGAAGGGGTAGTCGGACAGCAGCGTGCGGATCGGTTCGACGAGGCGGCCGTTGCCCCCGAGGAGCAGCGGGCCCGCCAGCGGCGGCTGCCCCGGCTCGTACCGGCGCAGCTTCTCCGGCTGCGGCAGGCCGAACTGCTTGGCGAGGAATGCTCCGGGCGCGGACCCGATCAACTGGGCGTAGAGGCCGGGGGCGGTCTTGGTTTCAGCCACGATTCCACCTTCTCTGGTTCGGACGTCGGTATTGTCGGGAGGGGCCGACGATGTGGTGTCGACAATGAACTTACTCGCGAGTAAGAATAGTAGCGAGAGCCCGTACTCACCGCCATCATCCACCAGCATCCCGGGAGACGTCAGTGACCACCACCGCCCGTTCCACGCAGCTGCGCCGTGTCGCAATCCTCGGCGGCAACCGGATCCCGTTCGCCCGGTCGGACCGCACGTACGCCCGCGCCTCGAACCAGGACATGTTCACCGCCACGCTCGACGGCCTGGTGAGCCGGTTCAATCTGCAGGGTGAGCGGCTCGGTGCCGTCGTCGGCGGTGCCGTCCTCAAGCACAGTCGCGACTTCAACCTGATCCGCGAGTGCGTGCTCGGCAGCGCGCTGAACCCCCACACCCCCGCCTGGGACCTGCAGCAGGCCTGCGGCACCGGCCTGCAGTCGGTGATCTCCGTGGGGGACGCCATCGCCGCCGGCCGCATCGAGGCCGGCATCGGCGGCGGAGTCGACACCACCTCCGACGCCCCCATCGGTGTCAACAACGAACTGCGCGAGTTCCTGCTCTCCCTCAACCGGGCCCGTTCGACGGGGGACCGCATCAAGCTGCTCGGCCAGGTCCGGCCGTCGATGCTCGGTGTCGAGATCCCCCGCAACGGCGAGGCCCGCACGGGGTTGTCCATGGGGGAACACGCGGCCGTCACCACCAAGGAGTTCGGCATCTCCCGCGAGGCGCAGGACGAACTCGCCGCCGCGAGCCACCGCAACATGGCCGCCGCCTACGACCGGGGCTTCTTCGACGATCTCGTCACCCCCTTCCTGGGCCTCACCCGCGACGACAACCTGCGCCCGGACTCGACCGTCGAGAAGCTCTCCGGCCTGAAGCCGGTGTTCGGAGTCAAGCTCGGCGACGCCACCATGACCGCGGGCAATTCGACCCCGCTCACCGACGGTGCGTCGGCGGCGCTGCTGTCCTCCGAGGAGTGGGCCGCGGAGCGCAGGCTCCCCGTGCTCGCCTACCTCGTGGACTCGGAAACCGCGGCCGTCGACTACGTCCACGGAGGTGACGGCCTGCTCATGGCCCCCACCTACGCGATCCCGCGCCTGTTGCGCCGCAACGGCCTGACCCTGCAGGACTTCGACTTCTACGAGATCCACGAGGCGTTCGCCTCCGTCGTGCTGGCCACGCTCCAGGCGTTCGAGTCGGAGGAGTACTGCAAGGGCCGGCTCGGCCTGGACGCTCCCCTCGGGTCCATCGATCGCACCAAACTCAACGTCAACGGCTCGTCGCTGGCGGCCGGGCACCCGTTCGCCGCGACCGGCGGACGCATTCTCGCGTCCCTGGCGAAGATGCTGCATGAGAAGAAGCAGGAGACCGGCAAGCCCGTGCGGGGCCTGATCTCCATCTGCGCTGCAGGTGGGCAGGGTGTGACCGCCATTCTCGAGGCCTGAGTCCCGCTTCCCGCGGTCCCGTCCGGAAAAAATCTCGGAAGTCTGTAACGCCCGGGCGGGACCACCGATAAACCAGGCGACCTCGCGTTGCTGCCTGACCCCCGACCTGGCGGCAGCGCGAGGTCTTTCGCTTCTCCGTGCGCGCTCCGGCCGCCCGTCCGATCGGGAGCGCTCGGAATCCGACATTAGGCTGGATACCGAGTGGTGTGCCCGAACCGGGGCGCACCCCGGTGAAAGGACACGGGTGAGCGGCAAGAACGGGACGAACGACCCCGAGGACGGCCAGGACGACGCTCGATCGGTCGTCCCCGAACCGGAGGCTGCGGCTCAGGACGCCGCCGGTGACCGGTCGGAGGCAATCCCCGGGGAGAGCCCCGAGCACACCCCGCCGTCCGTCGCCGACGACGCTGCGCCCGAGCCTGCCCGGTCGGGCCCGGACGCCGAGCCGGCACCGCCGGCGGAGGTACCGCCCTGGGAGGCGCCCACGGCCGTGCTGCCCGTC
>NZ_BCXE01000023.1 GCF_001894945.1 Rhodococcus ruber NBRC 15591 | reverse complement strand
CGAAGGCGCAACGCACGATGACCCGTCGCCGCCGGGGAAGAGGCCGAACCCCGTCGAACGGCTACCGGCGGGCCCGTAAGCGGGCGGCGAAGATCCAGCAGAAGGCCGCGGCGCGGACCCGGCACGAGGCGCGGGTGTGGGCGCGGCGGGTGGTCGCCCAGCATGCGGTGATCGCGGTGGAGGATTTCCGGCCGCGGTTCCTGGCCAAGTCCACGATGGCGCGCAAGGCCGCGGACGCGGCGATCGCCGCGACCAAGCGAGAACTCGTCGAGCGGGGCAGGCGGGCCGGCCGGAAGGTGGTGCTGGTGCGGCCCGCGTACACGAGCATGACGTGTTCGAGGTGTTTCGCGAGAGCCAAGCAGCCCCTCGGACTCGAGCAACGCATCTTCCGGTGCCCAGCCTGCGGCTACAGCGGATGCCGGGATCGGAACGCTGCCGGAGTGGATCTGGCTGTGGCGGAGCGCGGCCACACCGGTGTCGACGACGTCAGACAAGCGGATCACCTCCTCGGTGGTGCGGTTGCGGTCTGAGCCGGGAATCTCCCGCCTTCAGGCAGGAGAGGCGTTAACGCGCCAGGTCCTTCCACGGAATGTCCTTGTCCACACGGTGTTCCGGCGGCAGTCCGAGCACCCGCTCGGCGACGACGTTGCGCAGGATCTCCGACGTGCCGCCCTCGATGGAGTTGCCCTTGGCGCGCAGGTACCGGTATCCGGGTTCGCGGCCGGTGAAGTCCACCCATTCGGGCCGGCGCAGGGTCCAGTCGTCGTAGCGCAGGCCCTGCTCGCCGTGCAGTTCCACCTCGAAACCCGAGATCGTCTGGGCGAGGCGGGCGAACGCGAGTTTCATGCCGGAGCCCTCCGGGCCGGGCTGGCCCGCGGCGAACTGCTGGCGCAGGCGTTCGCCGGTCAGCCGGGTCACCTCCGCCTCGACCCACAGCCGCATGAGCTCGTCGTGCCGCGCCGGGTCGCGCACCTCGGGACGCTCGCGCCAGGCCGCGGCGACCTTGCCGATCATGCCGCCCTCGCGGGGCGCGCCGGAGCCGATCGCGACGCGTTCGTAGTTGAGGGTGGTGGTGGCGACGCGCCAGCCCTGTCCCTCGTCGCCGAGCCGGTTGGCGTCGGGTACCCGCACGCCGGTGAGGAACACTTCGTTGAACTCGGCCTCGCCGGTGATCTGCCGCAGGGGCCGCACGTCGACGCCCGGATCGCTCATGTCGAGCAGGAAGTACGTCAGCCCTGCGTGTTTGGGCACGGCCGGGTCGGTGCGGGCCACCAGGATCGCCATCTGCGCGTTCTGCGCGCCCGAGGTCCACACCTTCTGGCCGTCGACGATCCAGTCGTCGCCGTCGCGGACGGCGCGGGTCGCGACGGCGGCCAGGTCGGAGCCGGCGCCGGGCTCGCTGAACAGCTGGCAGTAGATGTGCTGTCCGGTGTAGAGGGGGCGCAGGAACCGGCTCTTCTGTTCCTCGGTGCCGAAGGCGGCGATGGTGGGGGCGGCCATGCCCAGGCCGATGCCGTTGCGGGCGGCGGCGGGCCGGGGCGCGCCGGCGGCGGCCAGTTCCGCCTCGACCTGCGCCTGGTGGCTCTGCGGCAGGCCGAGCCCGCCGTGCCCCGGCGGGAAGTGCACCCAGGCGAGACCGGCGTCGAACCGTGCGCCGAGGAAGTCCTCGGGCCGGGTTGTGCTCGGATCATGTTCGGACAGAAGTGTCTTCACACGCGCGGAGAGGTCGCGTGCGGTCGTCTGCTCGTCGGGGGACATCGTCGTCTCCTGCGTGTCGAGGGTGGTGGGGCGTCAGATGCCGGCGTCGTCGGCGATCTCGCGGGCCTTGTGGACCAGGGCGTCGATGCGTTCGATCGTGGGAGTGCCGGCCGCGGCCTTGTTCTGCGGTTCGTCGCGGGCGCGGCGCATCACGCCCTCCGCGATCACCGCCACCTTCCACAACCCGAGCGCGTGCCAGAACTGCAGTGCCGCCGGGTCGCGGCCCGTCTCGTCCAGGTAGACAGCGGCGAGCTCGGCGCGGCTCGGGAAGCCCTCGAGGGTGGAGGCGGGGAAGTCGCCGCCGGTGTCCTCCCCCGGCTCGGGCCAGTACGCGAACAGCGACCCGACGTCGGCGAGGGGGTCGCCGACGGTGGACAGCTCCCAGTCCAGCGCGGCGACGACGTCACCGCCGTCGTACGAGGTGATGACGTTGCGCAAATGGAAATCGCCGTGCACCAGGGTGGTTTCGTGCTGCGGAGGCACCGCGGCCAGGAGCCGGCGGGTCAGGTCGTCGAGTTCGGGCAGCTCGCGGGTCTTCGACTTCTCCCACTGGCCGGCCCAGCGGTGCAGCTGCCGCTGGGCATAGGGCTTGGGCCGGGCCAGGGCGGCGAGGCCCGTGCTGTCGAGGTCCACGGCGTGGATGCGGCCGAGCGTCCGCGCGAGCGACAGCCCGATGCGGCGGCGGCGCTCCGGCGTCAGGGACTCGGCGACGGACATCCGGTCCACCATCTGTCCGTCGACGTACTCCATGAGCACCATCGGCACGTCGCTGATCGCCGGATCGTCGGTGAGCCCGAACACCGTCGGTGTCGGCACGTCGGTGGACTCGAGCGCCGAGAGGATGCGGGCCTCGCGCGCGACGTCGTGCGCGGACGCCAGCAGGTGCCCGAGCGGTGGTCGCCGCAGCACCCACCGGCGCCCGTCGCCGTCCTGCACGAGGTAGGTCAGGTTCGACTGGCCGAGGCCGATGCGATCGAAGGTCAGCGGTGCGGTGTGCTCGATGCCGAGATCGCCCAGCCAGCGCAGGATCGCGTCCGGGTCGATGCCGACGGTTTCACGCAGTGGCATGGGCGCTCCCGGGCAGGGCGGCGAACTCGGGGGCGCGCCGCTCGAGGTGGCTGGCGACGCCCTCGGCGACGTCGGGGCCGCGGAAGGCCTCGACCATCAGGCGGTCCGCGGCGGTCACGGCGTCGGGGTAGGACCGGTCGGCGTCGGCGCGCAGCTGCGTCTTGATCGTCGCCATCGATCGCGGTGAGCAGCGGACGGCGAGGTCGGTCGCGTAGGCGACGGCGGCGTCGACGACGTCGCCGGTGGTGACGAGGTGATCGAGCAGGCCGATCCGGTGGGCCTCGCCGGCGTCGATCATGCGGCTCGACAGCAGCAGGTCCGCGGCGCGGCTGTGGCCGACGACGCGGGGCAGCAGCCAGGTGACGCCGTATTCGGCGATGAGTCCGCGGCGCGCGAACGCGGTGGTGAAGCGGGTGGTCGCGTCGCCGAAGCGGACGTCGCAGTAGAGGGCCTCGACCAGGCCGAGTCCCGCGACGGGGCCGCGGATCGCGGCGACGATCGGCTTGCGGACGCGCAGCGGGAAGTCGCGCGGGCGCGGGCGCACCAGGTCGTCGTCCGTGGCGTCGGCGACGTGGCGCAGGTCGTCGAGGTCGGCACCGGAGCAGAATCCGCGGCCGGCGCCGGTGACGACGACGGCCCGGACCTGCGGGTCGTCGTCCGCCTGCTCGAGCAGGTCGAAGTAGCGGTCCTCGAGGGCGTTGCTCCAGGCGTTGAGCTTGGCCGGCCGGTTGAGGGTGAGCAGGACGACCGGTCCGCGCCGCTCGGCGAGGACCAGGTCGTCGGTGGTGGCCACGCCGCGGGTCGTCGCGGCGGGTGCGTCGGTCATCCGGTGCTCCTTCACAGCAGGGAGTCACATAACTTGACGTCAGATTCAAGTTGCTGAGCGCTTGCATAGTGTGCGCCGGGGACGGTGTGATGTCAATCGCTTCCGGCAGCCCCGTGTGACCGGGAACCCGGGTCAGGACCCGACGCTGCGGCGCGGCGCGTGGACGGCGAGGACGGCCGTGTCGTCCTCCACCCCGGTGCCCAGGGTGTCGAGGAGGTCGCGGACGGCGGCGACGGCCTCCGCGGCGATGACCGGACCCAGCCTCCGGGCGAAGTCGAGCAGAGCCTGCTCGCCGAAGCGCTCGTCGGCGCCCGGAGCGGTGCGGGCCTCGGTGAGACCGTCGGTGTAGAGCACCAGGGTGTCGCCGGGATCCAGCCGGACGACGGCGCTGGCGATGTGGGCCCGCGGCAGCAACCCGATGAGCTGTCCACCCGGAATGTGCACGTAGTCGGCGCTGCCATCGGCGCGCAGCAGCAGAGCCGGCGGGTGCCCACCCGACGCCAGCGTGACGCGGAAGCTGCCCGGCGACGCGTCGGGGGTGAGCATCCCGAACACGACGGTGCAGAACCGCGGATCGTGCATGCGGTACCGATCGACGAGGACGGTGTTCAGGTCGGCCAGGACCGCCGACGGGCCGGAGGCGTAGACGGCCGCGGCACGCACGGTGTAGCGCGCGACGGAGGTCATCACCGCCGCGGCCGCCCCCTTACCGCACACGTCGCCGAGGAACAGGCCCCAGGTGCCGGCACCGAGCGGGAACAGGTCGTAGAAGTCGCCGCCGACCTCGTCCGGAGAGGCGATGTGGTAGTGCGCGGCGACATCGAGACCGGGCACCTCGGGCAGGTCGGGTGGCAGCAACGTCGCCTGGAGGGTGCGGGTCAGCCGCTGCAGGCGTCGTCGTTCGTCCTCGGCCTCCCGGCGAGCGCGCAGCAGTTCGGTCTCGTACGCCCGGCGCTCCCGGGCGTCGAAGACGGTGGTGCGGATCAGCAGGGGCTGCCCGCCGCTGTCGTACCGGACCACCGACGTGACCAGGACGGGCAGGCGGGTGCCGTCGGCCGCCCTCAATTCCAGTGCGATGCCGCTGATTTCCCCCTGCATGCGCAGCAGCGGGGCGAAGTGGGTCTCGTGGTAGAGGCGGCCACCGACCGTGAGCAGGTCGGAGAAGTACCGCCGGCCCACCACGTCGTCGCGCCGGAGTCCCAGCCACTGCAGCAGAGTCGCGTTGATCTTCGCGATCCGCCCGTCCGGCAGGGTGGACAGGTAGCCGCAGGGCGCGTTCTCGTACAGGCTCTCGGCGCTGTCCTCGGCCAGCGCGGCGCGCATCTCGCGATCCTCGCCCGCCGTCGCCCCGGCGCCCGGGTTCCGGCCGTCGTCCGTCTCCCGGGCCGGGATCATCACCCCACCGAACCGGCGAAGGCGGCGATCGTGGCCACGGTCTCGTCCGGGGCACTGAGCTGCGGGCAGTGCCCCGTGGCGTCCAACGTCACCAACCGGCTTCCCGGAATCTGCGCGTGGACGAACGCACCCACCTCCGGCGGGGCGATCGCGTCGCGGGAGCACTGGGCCACCACGGTCGGAACACTCACGTTCGCCAGGTCCGCCCGGTTGTCGGACAAGAACGTCACCCGGGCGAAGACCCGGGCGATGGCCGGATCGGTGCGGCAGAAGGCGGCGGTCAGTTCCTCGCCGAGTTCGGGACGTTCCGGATTGCCCATGATGGCGGGCGCCATCGCACCCGACCAGCCCAGGTAGTTCGCCTCCAGCGACTCGAGCAGCTCGTCGATGTCGGCGACGCTGAACCCGCCCCGATATCCGGTGGACGGATCGTCGACAAAGCACGGCGACGGGGCGAGCAGCACCAGCCCGGCGAACGCGCCGGGGTCGCGCGCGGCGGCGAGCACCCCCATCATCGCGCTCACCGAATGCCCGACGAAGACGACCGGTCCGAGATCCAGCGTCCGGCACACCGCCAGCACGTCGTCGGCGTAGCCGTCGAGATCCGAGTACCGCTCCGCGCTCCACGCCGACAGATCCGATCGGCCCGCGCCCACGTGGTCGAACAGCACCACGGTGAAGTCGCGTTCCAAGGCCGGCACCACCAGTCGCCACAGGTTCTGGTCGCAACCGAACCCGTGTGCCAGCACCACGACGGGCGCGCCGGCCCGGCCGGTGACGCGTACGTGGTTTCTGGTGAGGACATTCACGGGCCTCATACTCGCACGGTCGCCGAGATCCCATCCCCGTGGACGGCGTTCCGGAACTTTCGGCCCGCCCGGCACGGCACGCACCGATCGGTGCGCGGGGCGGGTAGGCATGAAGGATCCGCACACACGACTTCCCACCGAGAGCAGAGCGCGATGGCCCAGTCGAATGCCGCGAGCGAGCCGATCGGGATCGACGCCGCGCGCGTCACCGCGTGGTTCGTCGAGAACCTCCCGGCGGTCGCACCGCCGCTGCACTTCGAACTGATCACCGGAGGCCGGTCCAATCTGACCTACCGGGTCCGTGACGACGCGGGGACGCGGTGGGTCCTGCGCCGGCCGCCGACCGGGACGCTGCTCTCCTCCGCCCACGACGTCGTGCGGGAGTGGCGCATCCTCGACCTGCTCGCCGGCGGCCCGGTGCCGGTACCGCCGGTACTGGGCTACTGCACCGACCACGCGGTGACGGGCGCGGACTTCTACGTCATCACGCATGTCGACGGCATCGTCCTCGACGATGCCGAGACGGTCGCCGCGCTCCCCCGGCAGCACCGGCGGGCCGCCTCCTACAGCATCGTGGACACCCTCGCGAAGATCCACGCGGTGGACACCACGACCGGACCGCCGGCGCAGATGCGCAGACCCGGCAGCTACCTCGAGCGCCAGTTGCGGCGCTGGAGCCGTCAGCTCGCCGACGGCGGTGTCGGTCCCGGTCCAGTGTGGGACGTCCACGACCTCCTGGCCCGGAACCTGCCCGCCGAACGGTGGACCGGGTTGGTGCACGGCGACTTCCGGCCGGGCAACCTGCTGATCGGGCCCGACGGTGAGGTCCGGGCGGTTCTCGACTGGGAACTGTGGACCGTCGGCGACGTCATGGCCGACCTCGGGTGGCTCACCGCCACCTGGGTCTCGGCCGACGTGATCGGCTGGGCACCCGATCCCGCCGAGGGTTTCCTCGACGTCGACACGGTCGCCGCGCGGTATGCCGACACGACCGGGCGCGATCTCGACGACCTGCGCTACCACCAGGCCTTCGCGCTGTGGAAGCTCGCCGCCATTGCGGAGGGTGTGGCGGCGAGGTTCCGCGCCGGGACGATGGGCGGTCAGGACATAGACGTCGACGCCCTCGCCCGGCGGCCGGCGCAGCTGGCCGAGATGGCCCGCGAGGCCCTCGCCGGACGGTCCTAGCCCGTTCGCCGGGGGCGGTGGCGCAGCAACTGGGTGAGCCGGTGCGCCTGCCGAAGCAGCAGTTCCCCGAGTTCGGGGCGGCGATCCTCGCGGAAACGGCTCTCGACCCCGGTGATACTCAGCGCCCAGGCCGGTGCGTCCCGATGGTCGAAGACGGCAGCCCCCATCCCCCAGCTTCCCTCCACGAGCAGGGCGGGATTGGTGGAGTAGCCGGCCAGGCGCGTCGCGGCGATCCGTTCCTCCACCGCGTGCCGGGTGTGGTCCGGTCCCCACCCCGCGGTCAGGTCGGTGCGGGACAGGTACTCGTCGATGTCGCGGTCCGAGAGATGGGACAGGATGACCAGGCCCGCGGACGCGACCCCGAGCGGCAGCCGGATGCCGACGTGCAGGACGTGGGAGCGCAGCGGAAAGCTGCCCTCCTCACTGGCGAGGCACACGGTCTCGTCCCCGCGCCGGGCGGACAGGAAGGCGCTCTCACCGGTCTCCCGCGCGAGGTCGCGCAGGACGTCGCGGGCGAGGTCGGTGATGTCGTACCGGCCGGCCGCCAGCGAACCGAGGAGGTAGAGCTCGGGTCCCAGCGACCATCGGCCGGTCTTCGGGTCGCGGTCGACGAGTCCCTCGTCGGCGAGCGAGGTCAGCAGGCGGTGCACCGTCGGCCGTGCGAGGCTCGTCGCCCGCGCGAGGTCGGACGTCGACGATCCGACCGGTTCGTGCCCGGCGATCGCCCGCAGGAGTGCTCCGACCCGCGCGATCACCTGAGGTCTCTGCTCGTCCGTCATGCCCCCAGGATACGTCCACTCAGTGAACGCTAGCCGTAACGACGTTCCGATGGGCGAGCAATCTCGAAAGGGCCTCTGACAAGGTCTTGAAATCTGGGTACCTGGCGTTTGTAGTGGTAAGCGATCGATGTGAGCTCGTCCATTGAGTGAACACATCCTGCACCGGGTCCGGACGGACCGAATTCTCGAGAGGGGTCTTGATGGGAACGAAAGTGTTCGGTACGCCCGCGGCGGCCGTCGCGGACGTGTCCGACGGCGCGACGATCGCCGTCGGCGGGTTCGGGTTGTGTGGCATCCCCGACGCCCTGATCCGCGCGCTGGTCGAGTCCGGCGTCGGCGACCTGGAGGTCTTCTCCAACAACTGCGGCGTCGACGACCACGGCCTGGGCCTACTGCTCAACGGCCGGCAGATCCGCCGGGTGACCGCCTCCTACGTCGGCGAGAACAAGGAGTTCGCCCGTCAGTACCTCGCCGGTGAGCTCGAGGTCGAGCTCACCCCGCAGGGCACCCTCGCCGAGCGGCTGCGGGCCGGCGGCGCCGGCATCCCCGCCTTCTTCACCCCCGCGGGCGTCGGCACCCCCGTCGCGGACGGCGGACTGCCGTGGCGGTACAACGTCGACGGCTCGGTGGCCGTGGCGTCCCCGCCGAAGGAGACCCGGGCCTTCGGCGACAAGCGGTACGTGATGGAGCAGGGCATCACCGCCGACTTCGCACTGGTGCACGCGGTCAAGGGCGACACCGCGGGCAACCTGATCTTCGACAAGACGGCGATGAACTTCAATCCGCTGGCCGCGATGGCCGGCAAGGTCACCGTCGCGCAGGTCGAGGAACTCGTCGAGCCCGGCGAACTCGATCCCGCCCAGGTGCACCTGCCGGGAATCTTCGTGCAGCGCATCGTCGAAACCGGCCCGCAGGTCAAGCGGATCGAGAAGCGGACAGTTCAGGCCACGGAAGGGGCGGCACGATGACCGGCACCAAAGGATGGACCCGAGATCAGATGGCGGCCCGCGCGGCCGAGGAGATGATCGACGGCGAGTACGTCAATCTCGGCATCGGACTGCCGACGCTCATCCCCGGCCATCTCCCGCCGGACGTGCACGTGACGCTGCACTCGGAGAACGGCATCCTCGGCACCGGCCCCTACCCCACCGAGGAGAACGTCGACCCGGACCTGATCAACGCGGGCAAGGAGACGGTGACCGTCAATCCCGGTGCGGCCTTCTTCGATTCGGCACTGTCGTTCGGGATGATCCGCGGCGGGCACATCGACACCGCCGTGCTCGGCGGCATGCAGGTCTCCCGCACGGGTGACCTGGCCAACTGGATGGTCCCCGGCAAGATGGTCAAGGGCATGGGCGGCGCCATGGACCTGGTGCACGGTGCCAGCCGCGTCATCGTGGTCATGGAACACACCGACCGCGAGGGCAATTCGAAGATCGTCGACACCTGCTCGCTGCCCCTGACCGGTCAGGGTGTCGTCGACCGGATCATCACCGATCTCGCGGTGATCGACGTCGTGGGTGACGGGACCCTCGCGCTGCGCGAACTCGCTCCCGGCGTCACCGTCGACGAGGTCCTCGCGGCCACCGCGGCGCCGCTCGAGGTCCGCATCGACGAGCTCGTCTGAGAACGTAGTCGAATACCACTGCTCGCCAACAGGATCGGAGAAGCCATCGTGACCAGTTCTGTCATCGTCGCCGGAGCCCGGACCCCGATGGGGCGTCTGCAGGGCGCCCTGAAGGACTTCTCCGGCTCGGACCTCGGCGGGGTCGCCATCGCCGGGGCCCTGGCCAAGGCCGGGGTCGCCCCCGAGCAGGTCGAGTACGTGATCATGGGTCAGGTGCTCACCGCCGGGGCCGGGCAGATCCCGGCCCGCCAGGCCGCCGTCGCCGCGGGCATCCCGATGGATGTGCCCGCCCTGACCGTGAACAAGGTGTGCCTGTCCGGCATCGACGCGATCGCGCTGGCCGACCAGCTCATCCGCGCCGGCGAGTTCGACGTCGTCGTCGCCGGCGGCCAGGAGTCGATGAGCCGGGCCCCGCACCTGCTCGAGAAGTCCCGCGCCGGGTTCAAGTACGGCGATGTGACCCTGCGCGACCACCTGGCCTTCGACGGGCTGCACGACATCTTCACCGACCAGGCCATGGGTGCCCTGACCGAGGCCGCCAACACCGGCGCGGCGGCCGTCTCCCGCGCCGAGCAGGACGCGTTCGCCGCCGCCAGCCACCAGCGGGCGGCCCGCGCGCACAAGGACGGGCTGTTCGACGACGAGATCGTGCCGGTGTCGATCCCGCAGCGCAAGGGCGACCCGGTCGTGGTCACCGCCGACGAGGGCATCCGCCCGGACACCACCGCCGAGTCCCTGGCCAAGCTGCGGCCGGCGTTCGCCCCCGACGGCACCGTCACCGCCGGCTCGGCCTCGCAGATCTCCGACGGCGCGGCCGCGGTGGTGGTGATGTCCAAGGCCAAGGCCGAGCAGCTCGGCCTGTCCTGGCTCGCCGAGATCGGCCGGCACGGGGTGGTCGCCGGTCCGGACTCGACGCTGCAGTCCCAGCCGGCGCGGGCGATCGCGAAGGCCTGCGCGCGGGAGGGCCTCGAGCCGGCCGAGCTGGACCTGGTGGAGATCAACGAGGCGTTCGCCGCGGTGGGGATCGCCTCGGCCCGTGAGCTCGGGATCGACCCGGCCAGGGTGAACGTCAACGGCGGGGCGATCGCGCTGGGGCACCCGCTGGGGATGTCCGGGGCGCGGATCGTGCTGCACCTGGCCCTCGAGCTGGCCCGCCGCGGCGGCGGGGTCGGGGCTGCGGCCCTGTGCGGCGGCGGCGGCCAGGGCGACGCCCTCATCGTCCGCGTCCCCAAGGCGTAGGACCCGCGACCTCGAGGATCCGTCGAGGACCGTCACGTTCGGGCGGAGGCGACACGATCGCCTCCGCCCGAACGTTTGCGGGTGCCTGCGACCGCGGCGCTGACGACCGCCTCACGGCCGGCTCGACAGACCATCGACGTCACGCCGGCGACGCCCGGGGCTGCAGTATGTCCAGGAAGGCCACCGCAGCAGGCGCGGGATTGAAGTCGCTCCAGGCGAGATACTCCACTCGGGTCGGCCCGTCGCGGACGGGCACCGTGACCAGTTTCGGGGTCGACGAGACGAACGCGGGTGGCAGGAGCGCGACGGCGAGGTTCTGCTTCACGAGGTCGAGAATCAGGTCGGTGGACATCGATTCGAAGGTCACCTCCCGCCGCAGGTCGGCGGCGTCGAAGGCGAGGTCGCTCTGCGCACGCCCCTGGGTCCCGGCCGGGAAGTCCGCGAAGGTCTCCCCGGCAAGATCACGCAGGCGCAGCCGGCGCCGCCCCGCCAGCCGATGATCGGCCGCGAGCACAGCGACGAGGCGTTCGCGGGCCAGCTCGACGGACCGGACACGGTCGGGAGTGGTCGCGTCAGGCAGGCCCAGCACGGCGACGTCGACCCGGCCCGCGCGGAGTGCGCTCACGAGTTCGTCGCTGCCGCCGTGCCGTAGCGCGATGCGCACCGCCGGGTGCGCGCGGTGGAACCGGCCCAAGGCAGCGGGAATGTCGACGGCGGTCACGGTGGGGATGACACCGACCGTCAGCGTGCCCCGCACCTGGCCGACCGTAGCGGTCGCGTCGGCAGCGGCACGCTCGGCAGCTTCCAGGCTCGCCCGCGCGGCGGGCAGGAACGCCGCCCCGGCGTCGGTGAGCTCGACGCGGCGGCTGGTCCGGGCGAACAGGGCCACGCCCAGCTCCTGTTCGAGGGCCTTGATCTGGTGACTGAGCGCCGACTGGACGACGAAGCACTGCTCGGCCGCTCGGGTGAAGTTCCGCTTCTCGGCCACGGCGAGCACATACCGCAGTTGCTGCAGTTCCATTCACCTATCGTGCATCTCGATTGCTGATATGAAAACCATGTCTTGGACTCATCGGTACAACGACGCGACAGTGATGTGGTGACTACCACGACAACTCCCCTGCCGGCGCCCCCGGGGCGGGTGACGAACCGCACGGCACTCACTGCGGTGACCGCCGTGGCCCCCGCGGTGTGGGGCACGACCTATGTCGTCACCACAGAACTGCTGGCCCCGGGCCACCCCCTGTTCGCGGCGCTCGTGCGGGCGCTGCCCGCAGGCGTGCTCGCCCTCCTGCTCTCCCGGACGCTGCCCCGCGGGGCCTGGTGGTGGAAAACCGCGGTGCTGGGCGCGTTGAACATCGGCCTGTTCTTCCCGCTGCTGTTCCTCGCCGCGGAACGGCTGCCCGGCGGAGTCGCCGCCACCCTCGGCGCGACCCAGCCGATCATCGTCGCTCTTCTCGCCGTCGTCCTTCTGCCCGAACGCCTTTCGCTTCGGCGCCTGGGATGGGGTGTCGTCGGCGTGCTCGGGGTGGGCCTGGTCGTGCTCGGCCCCGCAGCGGCCTTCGATCCCGTCGGCATCGTCGCCGGGCTGGCCGGTGCCGCGGTGATGGGGACCGGCGTCGTTCTCACCGCACGCTGGGGCCGGCCCGAGGGAGTCGGTGCGATCAGTTTCGCAGGGTGGCAGCTCACCGTCGGCGGCCTGATCCTGTCGGTGCCGGCACTGCTGATCGAAGGGGTTCCCAGCCGAATCGACGCCCCCGCCGTCGCGGGGTACCTCTGGCTCGGCCTCGTCGGTGGGCTGCTGGCCTACACCCTCTGGTTCAACGGCCTGCGCACCCTGCCGGTCACCGCGACGGCGCTGCTCGGGTTGCTCTCCCCCCTCGTGGCCGCCGCCCTCGGTGTCCTCGTGGCGGGGGAAACCCTCAGCGCACTGCAGCTTGTCGGTTTCGTGCTCGCCCTCGCGGCGCTCGGCGCCGGGCAGACCGCGCCTCGCGCCCGTACGCGGAAAGGACTTTCGTCGTGAACATCATCGTCCTCGGGGCCACCGGCATGGTCGGCTCGCGCCTCGTAGCCGAAGCCGCCACGCGCGGACACCGCGTCGTCGCCGCCGCCCGGCATCCGGGCACCCATCCGGATCCGGGCGTCACCCCACTCGCCGTCGATGCCGGCGTGCCCGGACGACTCGATGCCGCACTCGCGGGTGCGCACGCGGCGATCCTCGCCGTCCGTGCCGCTCCCGGCCAGGAACAGACGATCGCACCGCTGACCACGGCGGTCCTGGACGCTACGGGTCGCTCCGGTACCCGCCTGCTCGTCATCGGCGGAGCCGGCCCCTTGCGCTCACCGCGGAGGGACGGCCTGGCGGTCCTCGATGATCCCGACTACGTGCCGGTCGAATGGCGAGCGGTCGCCGAGGCCAGCACTGCCCAGCTCCGCACCTGTGTCCGGCACACGAACCCGCGCTGGACATACCTGAGCCCGCCCGCGATCGTCGAATCCGGAACGCGCACGGGCACGTACCGGCGCGGAGCCACCACCCTGCTCACCGAACCCGACGGCACCTCACGCATCACCGCCGAGGATCTCGCCGTGGCCGCCCTCGACGAGATCGAACGCCCCGGTACCGACCGGCACTTCACGGTGGCACGCACTCCCCCGCGTTGTGGATAGCGTGGAGCGGGTAGCGAAAGCGGGTGGCACCGAGCAGGAGCGGCCGGCTCGTCCCGGGCGGCGATCAGCTCGCCAGGAACTCCAGCAGCACCTTGTTCACGGCCTCCGGCTGCTCGAGGTAGCCGTAGTGCCCGGCGTCCGGGATCTCCTGGTAGCTCGCGCCGGGAATGGCGTCGGCCACCTCCCGCGACAGGTACGCCGGAATCATCCGGTCGTCGGCGAAACCGACGGCCAGGCACGGCACCCGCACCGCCCGGTAGGCGGCGCGACGGTCGAACTCACGGTCCATTCCCAGCTGCGCCCGCACGCCGGGCGACGTCTTGCCGCCGGTGAACTCGAACACGTCGAGCCAGTCCCGCGCGGTGTGCGGGTCGGCCAGCGACGCCGGCGACAGGTTCATCACGGCCGTGACCGCCGCCCGGTACTTCGCGGGCAGTTCGACGCCGCTGTCGTACAGCTGACGCTCGCCCTCGGTGAGGGTGACCTGGAACTGGTCCATGCGGGCGTGCCCGGCCAGGAACACCGCCTTGCGCACCAGGTCCGGGCGGGCCAGCGACAGCTCCTGCGCGACGCGCGCCCCCATGGAGGTGCCCACGACGTACGCGGGACCGCCGAGCAGCTCGATCAGGCCGGCGGTGTCGGCCACCAGGTCGTCGATGGTCATGCCGCCGAGGCTCTCCCCCGACGGCGCGATGCCGCGGTTGTCGAAGGTGGCGACGCGGTAGCCGGCCTGGACCAGCGCGGGAACCTGGTGCAGGTCCCAGACCCGGCCGGGGCTGCCCGTCCCCATGATCAGCACGACGAGGTCGCCGGTCCCCTTGACCTGGTAGTTCAGCGGGATGCCGTTGATTGTCGCGATGGGCATGAAAACCTTCCTGAGGTGGGTGGCGCGGGTGCGGCCGCACGGCAGCACGGGCACAACGGACCGATCCACACTACCCTGCACCGCAGGTCGCGACCCTGGCAGCACATCCTCAGGCGCCGCCCTGCCACGCGCGCCACAGCCGCGCATAGCGGCCTCCGGCGGCGGCGAGCGCCGCGTGCGGCCCCTCCTCGACGACCCGGCCCGCCTCGAGCACGACGATCCGGTCCGCCGCCGCGGCCTGCGTCAGCCGATGCGCCACGACCAGCGCGGTGCGTCCTCGCGTCACGACCGCCGCGGCGGCTTCGAGGGCCCGCGCGCCCGCGCTGCCGGCCTCCGCCGTCGCCTCGTCGAGCACCACCACCTGCGGATCGGCGATCAGCACCCGCGCCAGCGCGAGCTGCTGGGCCTGGGCCGCGGTCACGGGATGGCCGCCCTCACCGACGACCGTGTACACGCCGTCGTCGAGGGCGCGGACCCACTCGCCCGCGCCGACGGCGTCGAGCGCGGCCGCGACCTCGTCCACGGTGGCGTCGGGCCTGGCCAGGCGCACGTCGTCGAGCAGGGGGCCGCCGAACACGTGCACCTCCTGGCTGACGACGACGACGTAGCGGCGCAGCCGGGCACCGAGTTCGCCGAGCGCCCGGCCTCCGAGACGGACCTCCCCCGAGGTGGGCGTGACGACCCCGGCGGCGGCAGCGGCGACCGTCGACTTCCCGGCGCCGGTCGAGCCGACCAACGCCACCGTCTCCCCCGGCGCGACCTTCAGGTCCACGCCGTGCAGGACCTCGGGGCCGTGCGCGTACCGGTGCCGCACCCCGGTCAGCTCCAGCGCCGGCGGACCGCAGCGCGGCTCGTCGGGCGGACCGTCGTCCGGGGTCGGCGCCGCCGGGAGGTCGGCGACGCCCACGAGCCGGGCCAGGCTCGCGCCCGCCGACTGGACGTCGTCGAAGGTGAACAGCAGCAGCCCGAGGGGCGAGAACAGGCGGTGGAACAGCAGTGCCGCCGCGGTGGCCTCGCCGACGGTCACCGCGTCCGCCCGGACCAGGACGAACCCGGCGACGAGAAGCGCCGCGAGACCGACGAATTCGGCCCGGTTGGCCCGGCCCGCGAACCGGGTGAACAGGCCGAACACGCCGACGGTGAGGTCGCGCGCGCGGGCCGAGGCGGCATCGATGCCGGACAGGTGGGCCGTGTCGAGGCCGTAGGCACGGACCGTGCGCACCCCGTGCATGCTGCTGACGAGTGCCTGCGACCGTGCGCCCATCGCGACCCGCTCCGCGGCGTACAGCGGAGCCGAGCGGGGCAGGTACCAGCGCAGGGCGAGCGCGTACATCGGCAGCGCGACGAGGCCGGCGAGACCGAGCCGCCAGTCGATTCCGACCATCGCCGCGACGCTGACCACGACCAGCATCAGTGCCGCCACCAGCTGCGGCACCACCGAGCCGAGTGCCTTCGCCAGCACCGCGACGTCGTCGCCGACGCGGGAGAGGACGTCGCCGTGCCCGGCGCGTTCGACGGTCTCGGTGGGCAGGGTCAGCACCCGCGCCAGCACCGTCTCGCGCAGCCGGGCCAGCACCGTCTCGCCGAGACGCGCAACCAGGTGCAGGCCGGCCCCCTCGAGCACGCCGCCGACGACCGCCGCCGCGGCGATCAGCGCGACGACCCATCCGAGGGTGGACATCGGGGCCTGCTCGCGCACCCGGTCGACGAGGACACCGAGGACGCGCACCGGCACCACCGCGGCGATCGCCGCCCCGACGGACACCGTCACCGTCAGCGCGACCCGCCCCGGCGCGTCGCGCAGCTGCGCTCCCAGCCAGCGCCACGACCGTCGCGCGGAGGCGATCGGCAGCAGCTCGGACTCGTTGTTCGTCATCGCAGCACCGCCGCTCGGTAGGTGGGGTCGGTGGCGGACAGTTCGGCGTGGGTGCCGGACGCGACGATCTCGCCGTCGTCGACCACCACCACGCGGTCGGCGGCGGCGAGCAGCGCGGGGCTCGAGGTGATGACGACGGTCGTGTGCTCGTCGCCGTCGTGCCGCAGGCGCGCGATCCCCTCCGCGACGGCCTGCTCGGTAACCGCATCGACCGCGGTGGTCGGCTCGTGCAGCACGAGCACGGGAGCGCGCCGCGCCAGCGCCCGGGCCAGCGCCACGCGCTGCCGCTGTCCGCCGGACAGGCTGCTGCCGCGGTCGACGATCCGCTGGTCGAGGCCGTCGGGGTGGGTGTCGGCGAGCTGGCCGGCGGCGGACGCGCCGAGCACCTCCGAGGGGATGCCGTCGGAGGGTCGGCTCATGCCGGCGGCGATGTTGTCGGCGAGCGTTCCCGCGAACAGGTCGCTGTGGTGGGGTTCCGCGAGAACGGTCCGGCGTCCGGCGACGGGGTCGAGCGCATCGAGCGGCACTCCCCCGACGGTCAGCTCGCCGCGGACGTCCGCCGGCGGCACCTGGCCGGACAGCACGTCGGCGAGCGCCTCCGCGTCCTGCGACCGGTGGGCGAGGACACCGAGCAGTTCCCCCGGCGCGACGGTCAGGTCGATCCTGCGCAGCGACCGGTAGCCGAGCCCGCGCAGCTCGAGGCTGCCGTCCGCCGGGGTCCCGGTTCCGGCGGGCAGCAGCGACGGCGCGTGCAGCACGAGCGAGAGCCGGTCGGCGGAGGCGCGGGACGCGGCCCACGACGACGGCAGGGCGGCGAGCGTCCCGAGCGGTTCGACGACGAACTGGGCCAGGCCCACGACGGTGATGAGTTCGCCGACCGAGATGCGGCCCGACAGGGCGGCCCAGCCCGCGACGCCCGCCACCGCGACGGACAGCAGCGCGCTCACCGCCGACGAGGCGCCGGTGTAGACGCCGAGGGCGCGGGTCGCGCGCAGTGTCGAGGCGAGCGCGTCCGCGCTGGCGTCCCGGTACCGGTGGGCGGCGGCCGGTTCGGCCCCGATGCCGCGCAGCGGACGCAGTCCCGTGACGAGGTCCGTCGCCAGACCCGATGCCCGCGCCACCGCCTCCTGCTGTGCGGTCATCCGCCGGGTCAGCAGCGGGGTGGCACGGTCGAGCGCGACGAGGATCGCGGGTGTGCCCAGCAGTACCAGCAGACCGAGCGGGACGTCGACGAGCAGCAGCGCGATCGCGGCCCCGACCACCGCGGTGACGGCCGCGGCGGTGGCGGGCACCACGTGCAGGATCTGCGCGGCCCGCCCGGCGTCGGTGGTCGCCACCGCCAGGAGTTCCCCGGTGCGCAGGGAGGTGCGCACCCCGCGCGGATCGAGGATCCGGCGGGCCACGGCGACCCGCAGCCGGTGCGACTCCGCCTCGATCGCCGCGACGAGCCGGCGCGCACCGAGACGCCACGAGTAGGTGAGCACGACGAACAACGCGGCGAGGCCCGCGAGGGCGACGACCAGCATCGACACGTCGCCGTCGGTGACCGGCCCGTCGATGATCACCCCGATCGCGACGGGCACGAGGGTCTCCATCACCTGGTGCAGCGAGACCAGCGGGGTGCCGACTGCCAGCGCGATCCGCTGGTTCACGATGGTGCGCCGCAACAGCCCCGGACCTGGCTTCTTCCCGTCGCCGGCCCCGCGGTCGTCGTCACCGCTCATGCGTTCCACCACACGAAACTCTCCGTTCCACGTCACCACCCCGAGAAGTGAGTCAACCCTAACTTGCAGCGCGGGTGGCGTCGGAAGCGCCGGTTCTCATAGAGTCGCACTACGAATGACCTGCTCGAACGGAGCAGCAAGCCCGGGAGGAACAACCATGGCCGCGGACGCCACCACCGAGAACGACATTCCGGACGAGGAACTCGAACCCGTCGCGGACGAAACCGCCCGCCAGGCGCAGCGTGTCGTCGCTGCCTACGCGGAGGATGCGGACGAGTGCCGCATGCTGCTGTCCATGCTCGGCATCGGGCCGAACCCGAAGATGGACTGACCGGACACCGCCGGACAGGGACAGTCGGACAAGGACAGGGAGCGCCACGTGGTTGCAGCTGAGGAGTCGACGCAGGCGGGTGGTTCGGACTTCGTCGTCGTCGCGAACCGCCTGCCCGTCGACCTCGAGCGTCTTGCGGACGGCTCGACCCGGTGGAAGCGCAGCCCGGGTGGCCTCGTCACCGCGCTCGAGCCGATCCTGCGCAGCAACCGCGGAGCGTGGGTCGGCTGGGCCGGTGTCGCCGACGCCGAACTCGACCCGATCGTCCAGGACGACCTCGAGCTGTATCCGGTCCCGCTGAGCGCGCAGGAGATCGCCGACTACTACGAGGGCTTCTCCAACGCGACACTGTGGCCGCTGTACCACGACGTGATCGTCCGGCCGGAGTACCGGCGCGAGTGGTGGAACACCTACGTCGAGGTCAACCGCCGGTTCGCGGAGGAGACCGCGAAGGCCGCGGCCGAGGGCGCGACGGTGTGGGTGCAGGACTACCAGCTGCAGCTGGTGCCGAAGATGCTGCGGATGCTGCGCCCGGACCTGACTATCGGCTTCTTCCTGCACATTCCGTTCCCGCCGGTGGAACTGTTCATGCAGATGCCGTGGCGGACCGAGATCGTCGAGGGTCTGCTCGGCGCCGACCTGATCGGCTTCCACCTGCCCGGCGGCGCCCAGAACTTCCTGTACCTGGCGCGCCGGCTGGCCGGCCATCAGACCTCCCGCGGCACCGTGGGCGTGCGCTCGAAGCTCGGGGTGGTGCAGGTCGGGTTCCGGGCGGTGCGCGTCGGGGCGTTCCCCATCTCGATCGACTCCGGGCAGCTCGACGAGCAGGCCCGCCGCAAGTCGATCCGCGACCGCGCCAAGCAGATCCGCAAGGAACTCGGCAATCCGAGGCACATCATGCTCGGCGTCGACCGGCTCGACTACACCAAGGGCATCGACGTCCGCCTCGACGCGCTGCTCGAGCTGATCGCCGAGGGGCGCGTGGATCCGGCCGACACGGTGATGGTGCAGCTCGCCACCCCGAGCCGGGAACGCGTCGAGTCGTACGTGCAGATGCGCGGCGCCATCGAGCAGACGGTCAGCCGGATCAACGGCGAGTACGCCGAGGTGGGCCGGCCCGTGGTGCACTACATCCACCGGCCCATTCCACGGGACGAGCTGATCGCGTTCTTCGTCGCGGCCGACGTCATGCTGGTGACGCCGCTGCGTGACGGCATGAACCTCGTCGCCAAGGAGTACGTGGCGTGTCGCAGCGACCTCGGCGGCGCCCTCGTGCTGAGCGAATTCACCGGGGCCGCAGCAGAACTGCGCCAGGCCTTCCTGTGCAATCCGCACGACCTCGAGGACGTCAAGGACAAGATGGAAGCGGCGCTGACCCAGCCGCGCGAGGACGGCCGGCGGCACATGCGGGCACTGCGCCGGCAGGTCCTCGCCCACGACGTGGACCGGTGGGCCCGGTCCTTCCTCGACGCCCTCGCCCATCAGGGCGCGGCAGGTCCGGCGCTGATCGCGCCGGCGGAGGTCGGCGAGCCCGAGTGACGAGCACACCCGACCGCGAGGACTACGGTTCCCGGCCCTCGCCCGAGCGCATCGGGGCTGCGGCGGCCGGCGTCCCCGCGCCGCGCACGACCACCGGTTCCCTCGACGTGCTCCTCGTCGAGGACGACGCCGGGGACGAACTGATCATTCGGGAGTCGTTCGAGGCCAACGAGATCGGCAGCACACTGCACGTGGTGCGGGACGGCGCGGAGGCCCTCGACTTCCTGTACCGGCGCGGGATGCACGCCGACGCCGCGCGGCCGGCGCTGGTGCTGCTCGATCTGAACCTGCCGAAGTACGACGGGTGGCAGGTGCTCGAGGCGGTCAAGGCCGATCCCGACCTGGCGTCCATCCCGGTCGTCGTGCTGACGACGTCCACCGCCGAGGAGGACGTCGTGCGCAGTTACCGGCTGCGGGCCAATGCCTACGTCTCCAAGTCGGTGGACTTCGACCGGTTCGTCGCCACCGTGCGGCAGATCGACCGGTTCTTCGTGCACATGGTGCGCCTGCCCGGTCGCTGATCCCTCACACCGGCGTCAGGCGGCTCACCAGCCACCGGCCGTCGTGCTTCTCGAGTTCGACGCGCACACGGCTGCCGCTGCTGACCGCTTCGGGATTGACGGAACTGGTGGTGATCTGGTTGAGGAACAGCAGGGTCACCGCCCGGTCGGCCTCGGCCGACACGACCGACGACGCCTGCACGCTCACCTGAACGGTGATCGACTTCTCCTTCGCGCCGGGCGCGATGACGTTCGTCATCAGGCTGGTGTACTCGTCCCGGAAGTCGCCGGTGAGCCCGTCGGAGGCCGCGGCGACCTGCTCGTCGACCCTGGCGTGGTCGTACGCGAGCATCGCGACGGCCTGCTCCTCGGCCGCCTGCAGGGCCTCGGTCCGGGCCGCCTCGGCACCGTCGCGCTCGACCTTGTCGTACACGCCGAACCCGACGAGGCCGGCGAGCACGATCGCCGCGGCGGTGAGGGCCGCGAGCAGCATTCTCCGCCGACCGCCCGCGGGGCCGGGCGGCGTCGTCGCGTCCTCCGCGGCGTCCACGCGCGTGGTGTCGTCGGTCTGGGTCACGGCGTCGTCCTTCGAATTCTCGGTCACGGTACGAAGTCCACCTTCGACGCGAGCAGGCGGCCGTCCTCGTCGCAGATCGTCACCCGCAGCCGGAAGTCGCGCGGTTCGGGTTCGGTCTGTTCCGCGTTGGACACCATCGACCGGGCGGCCACGAGCGAGGTCATGCAGGCGCCGTCCTCGGCTTGGATGCCGGCCTCGATCACCTCGCCGGTGGTGTCGACGTTCGCCTTGGTCACCACGTCGACGAAAGGCCCCTCGCGGCCTTCGAATTCGGCCTTGAAGTCGCCGGTCGCCCCGTCGAGCAGGCGCTGCACGTCCGCGGCCGCGCTCTGCGGGTGGATGGTGGTCAGGTTCAGCACGGTCTGCCGCGCGGCCTGCAGGTACGCCGCCCGCCGGGCGTCGTGGTCGCGGTCGGCTCTCGCGTCGAGCCACAGCCATACCCCGGCGCCCGCCAGGGCGAGGACGATCACGGCCGCGAGCGCGGGCAGCAGCCGGACCGTCCGGGCGGGTGCGGTCTCCGGGGTCGTCGTGATGGCGGAGGTCTGTTCGTCTGCCATCAGCCTTGCTGCGCCTTCATGTACGTCTCCAAACTGGTCTCGGGGCCGGTGTCGACGTTGCGATACACCGTACCGTCGGGACCGATGTACGTCCCCGTCGCCGGGTCGATGCCCCGCGCCGTGACCCCGGCGGGTGCAGCCGGGTTCGTCCCGGTCGCGTGCGATGCGGGGACCGGCACGTCGCCTTCCGACTGCACGGGTGTCGGCGCGCCCCGCCACGGGTTGTCGAGGTACTCGGGCTGATACCCGTTGCGGCACGCCTCCGGCGTGGGCCCGCGCCGGCCCGGGAACTCCATGCACGGCAGGTTCCGCGCACCGCGCACGGCGTTCGGATCCGACTGCGGGAGCTTGCAGTACACCTCGCCGGGGGTGTCCACCATGGTGGTGTCCGCGGGACTGCGCCACTGCTCGGGTGGCAGGAAGCCGGACAGGCACGGCGGCGGATCGTGCAGCTGCAGGTGGAAGTCGACGACCGCGCCGTCCTCGGCCGGTCCGCTGCCGGCGGCGGTGATCAGGGCGGTGGTCATCGGCGGGTACAGCACCAGGATCTGTTCGATGCCGGCGTTGTAGATCACGCCCACCTCCCCGACGCTGACCATGTTGGCCAGCAGGAGCGGCAGCGTCGGCCGCAGGTCCTGCAGCAGCTGTTCGGCCTCGGCCGCGGCGCCCGGCCCCTTCGCGAGCACCGCCCGCAGGTCGGTGTCGGCGGCCCGCAGCCCGTCGGTGAACGTCAGCATGTCCCGGGTCCAGGACCGGATCGCGTCGCTGGTGACGACCTGGGTGTCGAGCAGCGGACCGAGTTGATCGAGCAGTGCCTTGGTCTGCTCGCTGCCCGCGCTCGCCTCCTGCACGAACAGGCGGGTCGAATCGATCAGCCGCTGCAGGTCCGGTCCCGAACCGTTGAACGCGTCGAACGACTCGTCGACGACAGTGCGCAGCCGCGTGTCGCTGATGCTGGCGAGCAGGACGTCGGCCTGGTCGAGCAGCGCGCCCACCTCCTGCGGCACCGACGTGCGGTCGGCGGGGATCACGTCGCCGTCCGCCAGGTACTCCCCACTCGAACCGTTCTGCGGCGGAACGAAGTCCACGTACTGCTCGCCGACGGCGGACACGCTGCGCACCGCCGCGTCGACGTCGGCGGGGATCGCGCGGTCGCTGTCGATCGACAGGACGGCCTCCACGCCGGTGGGCGAGAGCTGCACCTTGTCGACCACCCCGACCGTGTTGCCGCGGTAGGTGACGTTCGCGTGCGGGTAGAGCCCGCCGGTGGAGGCCAGCTCCACGATCACCGTGTACCGGCCGACGCCGAACAGCTGCGGGAGCTTGACGTACTGCAGCGACATCACCAGCAGCCCGACCACCGTGAGCACCGCGAAGATCACGAGCTGGATCCGGACGAACTTCGACAGCATCATGGCGCCGGCACCCCCAGCGGGGGCAGCCCCGGAATGGTGATCTCCCCCAGGCCGGGCACCGACAGGGTCGCGGCCGGGCCCGGTGCGGGTTGTGCGGCCGGCTGCTCGAGCGGGGCCTGGAACGGGTCCGCGGACTGGGCCGCCAGCCCGGCGTCCTGCCCGAGGATGCCTTCCGGTCCGGCGAGACGCCCGGCGAGCGGGGTGCCGGTGAGGAAGTTCAGGTCCAGCCGTTCGAGGGTGAGGTCGATGGTCATGGCGAGGTTCGCGTAGTCGCCCCGGATGACCTGGTCGATGCCGGCCTGCGGGAACGGATAGGTCAGCAGCACGCCGAGCACCTCGGTCAGGGCGTTGCCGGAGTCGGCGAGCGCCCGCAGCGTCGGAGCGAGCGCCTGCAGGTTGGTGTGCAGGTCCTCGCCGCTGTTCTCGACGAGCCGGCTGGCCACGGTGCTCATCTCGCCGAGCGAGGTGAGCGCGGTGGTCAGGTCCTGGCGCTGGTCGGCGAGCACGGTCAGCGCGGCCGGCATCTCGTCGAGCGCCCGGACGAGGGTGGCGTTCTGCGCGTCGACCGTCCACGCGAGCCGGTCGATGCCCTCCATCGCGGCGATGATGTCGCCCCGCTGCCGGTCGAGGGTGCCGACGAGTTCGTCGAGCCGCGGCAGCAGGTTCCGGATCGAGTCCTCCCGTCCGTACAGCGCCGCGTTCAGCTCGGTGGTGATGTCGTTGATCTGTGCGAGTCCACCGCCGTTGAGGACCACCGACAGCGACGACAGCGTCTGCTCGGTGGTCGGGTACACCCCGGCCCGCTCGAGCGGAATGAGGTCGCCGTCCTCGAGCCGGCCCTGCGGCGGCTCGTCCGTAGGCGACGCCAGTTCGAGATGCTGCGAGCCGAGCAGGCTGGTCTGCCCGATCCTCGCCGTCGCGTTCGCCGGGAGTGCCACCTCACCGTCGAGGGCGACGGTCACGAGGGCGTGCCAGTCCTCGACCTCGATCCTGGTGACGCTGCCGACCTGGACGTCGTCGACCCGCACCGGCGAATTCTGGGTCAGGGTGGTCACGTTCGGCATCTGGATCCGCACCTGGTAGGCGTCCTCGCCGTGCCCGGCGGTGCCGGGGAGGGGAAGGGAGTTCAGCCCCTCCCACTCGCATCCGGTCGAGGTCAGCGCCGCCGCGACCAGCATCGCGGCGACGGCACCGCGCCGCGTCGGGCGGGAGTGCCGGATTCGGGTGCTCATCGTCCTCCTCCCGGCTGCAGCAGCGCACCGAGGTCGGGGGGAACCGTCACGGTGGGCAGGCCGGGCAGCGGCCCGGCCGGCGGCACGGCGTCCGCGGGTGCGGTGCCCCGCCCCGCGGCCGCGGCTTCCGCCTCGAGACCCGGCTCGGTGTACTGGATCTGGTCGGGGAACGCCTCCACCGCGGCGATGGGGTTGGTCATGACCGGCAGGTAGTTCATCGCCAGCGACTGGAGCACCGGTCCGAGCTGCTGGCGGCACAGTTCCGCGCTGCGGTCGGAGGTGGCGTTCGCGGCCGCGGCCACGGACCCGCACATGAACTCGACGGGATTGGCGAGGTTGCTGATCGCCAGCGCACCGGTGAGCGAGCCCTGTGCGGGCTTGTAGATGTCGTAGAAGTTCGACAGCGCCGTCGGTCCGGAGTGCAGGACCCGTTCGATCTCGGGTCGCTTGCGGGCGAGGACTTCGGTGGCGTCGGCGAGGCGCTGCACCGACTCGGTCAGCGCGGCCCGGTGGTCCTGCACGAACCGCTGCACGTCACCGACCGCGAGGTCGAGGTCCGCGAGCGAGGTGCCGAGCTGATCCGAGCTCTCGGCGAGGACGTCCGAGACCGACGCGAGCCGGCCGCCGAGCTGCACGATCTGCTCGTTGCTGGTCGAGAGCACCGCCACGAACGCCTGCAGGTTCCGGACGGTGCCGAACAGGTCGGTGCGCCCCTCCGACAGGGTGTGCATCGTGTCGGACAGTTCGCGCAGGGTGGCGCGGATGGTCAGGCCGTTGCCGTCGAGGTTCTCGGCGGCCGTGTCGATGAAACGCCCGAGCGAGCCCTGCGGATCGAGACCCTGAGGGCCGAGGGCTTCCGACAGACGCATCAGTTCCGTCTTGATCTGGTCCCATTCCACCGGCGAGGCGGTGCGCTCGAGCGGGATCGTCGCGTCGTCGGCGAGCTGCGGGCCCCCCGAGTACACCGGGGTCAGCTGGACGAAGCGCGCGGACACGAGGCTCTGCGCGATGATCACCGCCTTGGCGTCGGCCGGGATGTCGACGGAGTCGTCGACCTGCATCTGCACGCGCACCAGGTCGTCGCCCGGCTCGATGCGGGTGATCCTGCCGACGCTCACGCCCAGCACCCGCACGTCGTCGCCCTCGTACAGGCCGCTCGTGGAGACGAATTCGGCGTTGATCGTGCGCTTGCCCCAGCCGGGCAGCACCACGGCGAACGCGACGAGGGCCAGGGCCACCAATGCGACACCGGCGATCACCGGCAGCAGCAGGCGGCGGCGCTTCCCGGGCCGGTCCTCCGGGGCTTGGAGAGTATCGGTGCTCATTCGCCATCCTTCGTGATCGACGGCGGGTCCTTCGGGATGATGTCCTGCAGGTCCTGCTCCAGCAGTTCGGGGGCGACCATGCTGTCGACCAGTGCCTTCCACCACGGCGCGGGCAGGACGTTCGACACGTACGCGTTGAAGAACGGGCCGCTCGCGACGGACTCGCCGAGCGCGCTGATGTACGGGCCGAGCCCGTCGAGGGCGCCGGCGATGTTCTCCTTGTTCGCCTGCAGGTTGGCGGTCACCGCGTTGAGCTTGTCCAGGGTGGGACCCATCTGCGCCTGGTTCTCCTGCACCAGGGCGGAGAGCTGCCTCGAGACCGCGGAGATGTTCGCGATCAGCTCGGTGATCGCGTCGCGCCGCAGGCTCAGCTCCCCGAAGAGGGCGTTGGCGTCCACCACGAGCGCGTTGATCCGGTCGCTGCGTTCGGCGAGGATGCCGGTCACCGATTCGGCGCGGGCCAGCAGATCCTCGAGCGACTCGTCGCGTGCGTTGACGGACTGGGACAGCCTGGTCATGCCCTCGAGCGCCCCCCGCAGCTCGGGCGGGGTGTCCTGCAGCGAATCCGACAGCGCATCGAGCGAGTCGTCGATCTGCTCGGTGTCGAGCTCGGACACCGTGGTCGTGAGGTCGCCGAGGGCGTCGGTGAGCGAGTACGGCGAGTCGGTGCGCGTCGACGGGATCGGCTCGCGCGGGTCGAGCGTCCCCGAACCGTACGGTTGCACGGCGAGCGACTTGCGGCCGAGCACGGTATTCGTCTTGATGTCGGCTCCGGTGTCCTCGCCGAGCGCGATGCCGTCGCGGACGGTGAAGGCGACGAGCACCTGCCGGTCGTCGAGGCGGACGTCGGTGACCTCGCCGACGTCGACGCCGGCGAGGGTGACGGTGTCGCCGGGTACGAGACCGCCGGCGTCGACGAAGTACGCCGAGTAGGTCAGGCCCCCGGAGAGGAACTGCAGCTGGTCGTACTGCAGGCCCGCGAGCACCGTCGCGGCGGCGACGGACAGGCCGACGATGCCGACCTGCACGGGATTGCGTTCACGGATCGGACTCATTCGATCTTCGCGCACCTTCCGGTCGTCTGCTCGGCCGACGTGAAACGGATGGTGGTCCCGTCCGGTCCCGAGAATTTGAACGTGTTGGCACACAGGAAGAATTGGAAGAAGTTGCCGTACACCCCCACCCGGATGAGCTTCTTGTAGTCGTTCGGCAGCCGCTCGAGTGTCCGGTTGATGTCGTCGCGCCCGAGGTCGAGCTGGGTCATGGTGCGGTTGGTCTCGGCGATCACCGACTGCAGGTCCGGCCGGTTGTTCTGCAGCAGCGACGCGAGATCGCCGGTGCCGGCCGCGATCCGCGGGATGGCGGTGCCGATCGGGTCGCGGTCCTGCGCGAGCCCGCTCACCAGGGTCTGCAACCGGTCGACGGTCTCGGTGAACTGCTGGTCGTTCTCGTCGATGGTGGCAAGGACCGCGTTGAGATTGTCGATGACGTCGCCGATCAGCCGGTCCCGGTCGGCGAGGGAGTTCGTGAAGGAGTTCGTGTTGCCCAGCAGCGACACCAGGGTGCCGCCCTGGCCCTGGAAGACCTGGAGCAGCGCGCCGGACAGGTCGTTGACCTGCTGCGGGTCGAGGCCCTGCAGCAGCGGCTTGAATCCGCCGAGCAGCAGGTCGAGGTCGAGCGCGGGTTCCGTCTGCGACACCGGGATCGTGCCGCCGGCCGGCAGCGTCTCCCCGGTCCCCGGTCCCTCGAGCAGTTCGAGATAGCGGTCGCCCACGAGGTTCTCGTACCGCACCGTGGCCTTGGTGCTCGCCAGCAGCGTGTGCTCGGCGTCGACGTCGAACGACACCTCGGCCTGGTTGTCGCGCCCGACGTCGACGCTGTCGACCGATCCGACGGGCACCCCGGCGATACGGACCTTGTCACCGGCCTGCAGTCCGGACACGTCGGTGAACGTCGCGTGATAGGTCTGCGTGCCGGTGAACCGCACCTGGCTGAACACGATCGCCAGCACCGCGAAGATCAGCACCATCACGACGGTGAACGCGAGGAACTTGACCGTGGTGGCCCTCACCGGATCACCCCGCCTTCCCGCGCCGCCCGGTCCGTCCGCATCTGCGCCTGCGGCATCTCACTCGCCTCCCGGGATCATGTCGCCGAACAGGAAACCGAAGATCGTCGGGTACCGCACCCACGTCTCGGTGTTCGGGTGGAACGGCACGGGATGGGTGTCGGCGACGACGAAGGGCGCGTGGCCGTCGCGCTTGGGATCGAAGTCGGGCAGCCCGTGGCAGTTCGGCCCGCCCGAAGCTCCCACCACCGGCAGGTCCTGCTCGTGGTCGTACATGGTGGCGCCGCCCAGGAAGTTCGTGCTCAGCATCAGCGCCGGGTACTTGCCGGTGCCGGCCATGGGTTCGAACGCGATGCGCGCGTCGTTGAGCCCGACGAGGAAGCACGGCAGCTCGGGCGAGTACTCCGCGAGCAGCGTCGTGGTCTCCGTCAGCAGATCCAGCGCCGAGGTCAGTTGGGCCTCGTTCTCGCCGAGGACGTCGCGCCCGGTGTTCGCCAGACCGGTGACGTTCATCAGCATCAGGTCCAGGTTGGCCTGCTCGTCGACCACGGTGTTGCCGATCGAGGTGGCGTTGTCGAGCAGGTTCATCACGTCGGGGGCGACGTCGGCGTACAGGTTGGTGACGTCGGCCGCCACGGCGAGGTCGTACTGCAGTTGCGGCAGCGAGGGATTCATCGTCGCGAGGTAGTCCTCGGCCTCGACGAGGGTGGCGCCGAGGGTGTCGCCCCGACCGTCCAGGGCCTCGGAGATCGCCCCGAGCGTGGCGTTGAGCTTCTCCGGCTGGATCTGCGCGAGCACGTCGGACAGGTGCTGGAAGACGGTGTTGAACTCGACGGTGACGTTCTCGGCCGCGATGATCGCGCCCTCCTGGAGCGGAACCGGCGACGGGTCGTCCGGCACGAGCAGGTTGACGAACTTCGCCCCGAACACGGTGGTGGACTCGATGGCCACCCGCACGTTGGACGGCACCAGGTGCAGCTGACCGGGATCCATCGCGAGCTGCAGCAGCGCACCGTCGGGAGTGTGCTCGACGGACCGGACCCGGCCCACCTCGACACCGCGCAGCTTGACCTTCGCGTCGGGTTCCATCACCAGGCCGGACCGTGCGGAGGTGACCGTGACCGGGGTGGTGGCGGTGAAGGCACCGGCGAACATCAGCAGCGCCAGCACGACGGCGACGGTGAGGCCGCCGACGAGCCCGAGGGCCGCGAGTTTCTTCTTCCAGGAGGGTGTGTCCATGCGCCTATCCCGACAGGTTGAAGTTGCCGGTCGCCCCGTACACCGCGAGCGAGATGAGCAGGGTCACGGTCACCACCGCGATCAGGGAGGCGCGCACCGCGTTGCCGACGGCGACGCCGACGCCGACCGGGCCGCCACCGGCATTGAATCCGTAGTAGGTGTGGATCAGCATGACGGCTATCGCCATGACGATGGCCTGCACGAACGACCACAGGATGTCGGTGGGGATGAGGAACGTGTCGAAGTAGTGGTCGTACACGCCCGCGGACTGGCCGTAGAGCACGACGGTGGCGAAGCGGCTGGCGACGAACGAGGCGATCACGGCCAGCGAGTACAGCGGGACGATCGCGATCATGCCCGCCATCACGCGGGTGCTCACGAGATACGGGATCGACGGGATCGCCATGACTTCGAGCGCGTCGATCTCCTCCGAGACCCGCATGGCGCCGAGCTGGGCGGTCGAGCCGGCGCCGATGGTGGCGGCCAGGCCGATGCCCGCGATGGTGGGCGCCGCGATGCGGACGTTGATGAAGGCGGCGAAGAAGCCCGTGAGGGCCTCGACGCCGATGTTGCCGAGGGAGCTGAAGCCCTGCACGGCGATGATCCCGCCGGTGAACAGGGTCAGGAAGCCGACGATGACGACCGTTCCGCCGATCACGGCGAGCGCCCCGGTGCCCATGCTGATCTCGGCGATCAGCCGGACCGTCTCCTTCGGGTAGTGCATCAGCGCACGCGGGGCGTAGCCGAGCGCCTTGCCGAAGAAGAGCGCCTGGTCACCGAGCCGGTCCACGGAGTCGGAGGCCCGGGCGATGCGGCGCCGCGCGCGGGGGAAGCGCCAGGAGATCACTGCCATCTACATCACCGCCGTGCCGGTCACCCGCCCGTCAGCTTGATGCCGACGGCGGTGACGAGAAGGTTGACCACGAACAATGCCATGAAGGCGAACACGACCGTCTGGTTGACGGCATCGCCCACGCTCTTGGCGCCGCCCTTGACGTTGAGGCCCAGGTAGGCGGCGACGAGGCCGGCGATCATGCCGAACAGTCCGGCCTTGATCTGGGAGATCATCAGTTCGCCGAAGCCGGTGAGCAGGGTGATGCCGTTGACGAAGGCGCCGGGGTTCACGTCCTGGAGGAAGACGGAGAACGCGAAGCCGCCGAGGATGCCGATGGAGCACACCAGCCCGTTGAGCAGCAGCGCGACGACGGTGGACGCGAGGACCCGGGGCACGACGAGACGGTGGATCGGGTTGATGCCGAGCACGCGCATCGCGTCGATCTCCTCTCGGATGGTGCGGGCGGCGAGATCCGCGCAGATGGCGGTGGCGCCGGCACCGGCGACGATGAGCACGGTGACCATGGGGCCGACCTGGGTGACGGCACCGAGCGCGGCGCCGGCGCCGCTGAGGTCCGCGGCTCCGATCTCGCGCAGCAGGATGTTGAGGGTAAAGCTGACCAGGACGGTGAACGGCACCGCGACGAGGACCGTCGGCACGAGGGACACCCGTGCGACGAACCAGGCCTGGTCGACGAACTCGCGTCGCTGGAAGGGCCGGGAGAACACGGCCCGGGCGGTCTCACCGGTCATCGCGAAGAATCCGCCCACCGCGCGGAGCGGGACCTCGAGGAGGTCTACCACCGTCTCCTCCTCCGTTGGTTCGCTCGCCGGCCACGGCCGACGAGAGGTCAGCTTGTGACCCGCGTCATACTAACTAGAACGTGTTCATGTGTCAAAGACCGTCGCGACACGCCGCCGCCCGCGCGGCGGGAACCGTGCCGCACCGGCCGCGGCGCGACAGCCACGACGAACCCGGAATCGGGCTTCGAACTGGGAAGATGCCCACCCGGACCGCGGGATCCCCCACCCGTCCACAGCGCCCGGTCGCACGGGGTCGCGGCACCGAACCGGCGCGTCCCGCCGGATGTCGAGGGAGAGAAATTAGAACAGGTATCACCAGAGTTCACACGCCCGCGGTCGCGGCCGCGCACCCGGCGCGGCACGCCGGGCAGAGCCCGACACTAACCGGATCGGCCCGGGACGGCGCGATATTACCGAAGGGCGACCTTGCATGTCACTTCGGGTATCACCTAGCGGTGTTTCAGAGAGCGAGGGCCTGCGCGGCCGAGAAGGTGCGCGCAGGATCCCGGTCGTCGAAGTAGCTTCCGACGCGGTCGGCGAGGGTTTCCGGGGTCCAGCGGACGTCCGCGTCGAACCGCTGCTCGACGACGGGCGCGGCCATCAGCGCGACCATCGGGCCGTAGACGACGAAGACCTGGCCGTTGATCCGGTCCGCCGCGGGAGATGCCAGGTAGGTGACCAGCGCCGAGACGTGCTCGGGTGCCAGCGGATCCACCTCCCCCTCGGGCGCGGCACCGAAGACACCCTCCGTCATCGCGGTGCGCGCCCGTGGGCAGATGGCATTGGCCCGCACCCCGTACCGGGACAGGCCCCGCGCGGCGGAGAGGGTGAGGGCGGTGATCCCGGCCTTGGCCGCGCCGTAGTTGGCCTGCCCCTCGGGACCGAGCAGGCCGGCCTCGGAGGACGTGTTGACGATCCGGCCGTAGACGGGCCCGCCGGCCTTCTTGGACTCGCCACGCCAGTACGCCGCCGCGTTGCGGCACAGCAGGAAATGGCCGCGCAGATGGACGGCGATCACCGCGTCCCAGTCCTCGTCGGACATGTTGAACAGCATGCGATCCCGCACGATGCCGGCATTGTTGACGACGATGTCGAGACGACCGAATCGGTCCCGGGCCGTCGCGAGCAGGGCGTCGGCCGTGGTGCGTTCGGCGACGCTGCCGGCCACGAAGGCCGCGTCGGCGCCGAGGTCGCGGATCTCGGCGAGGGTGTCCTCGACGGCGTCCGACGCCGCGAGATCGTTGACAACCACCGCGGCGCCGGCCCGGGCCAGCGCGACGGCCTCGGCGCGTCCGAGTCCGGCGCCGGCTCCGGTGACGACGGCAACCCGCCCCTCGAGACTCGCACCGCCCTCGAGACTCGCACCGCCCTCGAAGCTCACGCCCCCGTCGTCCGCCGCCCCGTTTCCCGCGGGGCCGAGACCGTTGCCGCTTGCACTCATCGACGCGTTCTCCCTAGCGATATCGGGCGGCCGCCCGGGCCGCCGCGCTCCTGGTCGCCGCGGATTCCGGCGACCACCAGAAATGTAGAACGTGTTCTCGTTTCTGACAAGCGAACTCGTCAGGCCTCGCTCAGTGCCGCGCGGGGGCACTGCGCGATCGCCGTGCGCACGTCCTCCTCCTGCTCCGGCGCGATGGGGTGCGTGACGATCAGCTCGTCGTCGTCGTTCAGATCGAAGACCTCGGGCGCAATCCCCACGCACACGCCGTTCGCCTCACAACGATCGAAGTCGACCTTGACCTCCATGAACAGACCTCGCTTCTCGCTCGCACAACCGATCCGGCGCCGGTCGCGCGGGCTGGCGCGACGGCTCGAAATCCAGGCTAGAACGCGTTTCAGTTCTGTGCAATGATTCGGGAACATCGCCGAGCCGGTCCCGGTCCTCGGCCGTCGAACAGCTGCCTACCCGACGAACGGAGCGGTTCGTGGACATCGCGTACACCCCGCAGCAAGAGGAACTCCGCGCGCAGTTGCGCGCCTATTTCGCCGACCTGATGACGCCCGAACGACGGGAGGCGCTCGCCGCGACGACGGGCGAGTACGGTGCCGGCAACGTGTACCGGGAGGTCGTCCAGCAGATGGGCAAGGACGGCTGGCTCACCCTGGGCTGGCCGGAGGAGTACGGCGGCCCGAACCGTTCGGCCATGGATCAGCTCATCTTCACCGACGAGGCGGCCATCGCCGGCGCTCCCGTCCCGTTCCTCACCATCAATTCGGTCGCACCGACGATCATGCACTTCGGCACACCCGAGCAGAAGGAGTTCTTCCTCCCGAAGATCTCCGCCGGCGAGCTGCACTTCTCCATCGGCTACTCCGAACCCGAGGCCGGCACGGATCTCGCGTCGCTGCGCACCACCGCCGTCCGCGAGGGCGACGAGTGGGTGATCAACGGCCAGAAGATGTGGACGAGCCTGATCGCCTACGCCGACTACGTGTGGCTCGCATGCCGCACCGACCCGGCCGCGCGCAAGCACAAGGGCATCAGCGTCCTCATCGTGCCCACCACGGCCGAGGGGTTCTCCTACACCCCCGTGCACACCATGGCCGGCCCCGACACCAGCGCCACCTACTACCAGGACGTGCGCGTCCCGGCCTCCGCGCTCGTCGGCGAGGAGAACGGCGGCTGGGCGCTGATCACCAACCAGCTCAACCACGAACGCGTCGCACTCACGTCCGCGGGCCCGATCCTCACCGCGCTGCAGGAAGTGCGCGAGTGGGCGCAGCACACCCGCCTGCCCGACGGCCGCCGCGTCCTCGATCAGGAATGGGTGCGGATCAACCTGGCCCGCGTCCACGCCCAGGCCGAGTACCTGAAACTGATGAACTGGGAGATCGCCTCCGGCGCCGCGCCGCTCGGGCCCGCCCCGGCGTCGGCGAACAAGGTGTTCGGCACCGAGTTCGCGACCGAGGCGTACCGGTTGCTGATGGAGATCCTCGGACCGTCGGCCACCCTGCGGCAGAACTCGCCGGGCGTGCTGCTGCGGGGCCGGCTCGAACGGATGCATCGCAGTTCCCTGATCCTCACCTTCGGCGGCGGCACCAACGAGGTCCAGCGAGACATCATCGCGATGACCGCCCTCGGCCAGCCGCCCGCCAAGCGCTGACACTCCACCGGAAGGACAAGGCCGTGGATTTCACCCTCACCGAGGCACAGCAGGACCTCGCCGGGCTCACCCGCCGCATCGTCACCGAGATCGCCACCAACGACCACCTGCGCCGGCTCGACGCCGCCGAGGACCGCATCGACCACACCCTGTGGGACGCGCTCGCCTCGTCGGGCATCCTCGGCGCGGCACTGCCCGAATCCGTCGGCGGCGACGGCTTCGGGCCGCTCGAACAGACGAGCATCCTCGCCGAACTCGGCCGCGGTGTCGCCGCCGTCCCCTACCTGTCCTCGATCGTCGTGTCCGCCGCCGCCGTCGCCGAGTTCGGCAACGACACGCAGCGTCGCGACTGGGGCGAACCCGCCGCCACCGGCGAGCAGATCCTCACCGCCGCCCTCGAGGAGGAACTGAACGACGACCCCACGTCGCCGACCACGACGGCACGTCGCACCGACGGCGGCTGGATCGTCGACGGCACCAAGATCCTCGTCGACGCGGCACCGGCCGCGGACCTGTTCCTCGTGCCGGCGGCGACCTCGGACGGCGTCACCGTGCTCCTCGTGCGCCCCGCCGATCCCGGCGTGAGCGTGACCCGTCAGTACGACACCGGACGAGGCTGCCTCGGGACGCTGACCCTGACCGCCGCCGCCGTCCCCGACGATCGTGTGCTGGGCACCGACGGCCGCGCGATCACGGCGTGGCTGCGCGACCGCGGACTCCTCGGCTCGGCCGCATACCAGTACGGGGTGCTCGACCGGGCGCTCGAGCTCACCGCGGAGTACGCGCGCGAACGGGTGCAGTTCGATCGGCCGATCGGCAGCTTCCAGGCGGTGGCCCAGCGACTCGCCGACGCCTACATCGACGTCAAGGGTGCCCGGCTCACCCTGTGGCAGGCAGCCTTCCGCGCCGACGCCGGGCTGCCCGACACCGGGGAACTGCGCACGGCCGCGTTCTGGGCGGCCGACGCCGGGCACCGCGTCGCGCACACGCTCGTCCACGTCCACGGCGGAGTGGGTCTGGACGAGGACCATCCCGTGCACCGCTACTTCCTGGCCGCCAAGCACCACGAATTCCACCTCGGCTCGGCCACCGCACAGCTCCGGGCCCTGGGCGTGTCCCTCGCGGAAACGCCCGCGTGACAGTCCCGATCAGCGGAACCGGCACCTCGGCCGGCACGCACGGACGCCAGGATGCCCCCATGACCGACGCACTCACGGTGACCGCGCTCCTCGAGCGGCTCGCCACCGTCGACGATCGTGGCCTGCAGTTCGAGAATACGTCGCTGACGTGGCGCGAGCACGTGCAGGCCGGCCGGGATCGGGCCGCCCTGCTGCACGAACTGCTCGACCCGCGCAGGCCCCGGCACTTCGGGATCCTCATGGACAACGTGCCGGAGTTCTCGCTGCTGCTCGGCGCCGCGGCACTGTCCGGGTCGGTGGTGGTCGGGCTGAACACCACTCGCCGCGGGCAGGCCCTGGCCCGCGACATCGCGCTCGCGGACTGCCAGGTGGTGTTCACCGAGACCGCGAACGCCCGACTGCTCGACGGGCTCGATCTCGGCGGGGTGCGGGTGATCGACGTCGACTCCGCCGAGTGGGCCGCGCTGCTCGCCCCGTATGCCGGTGCCACCGTCGAACCGGTCCCGGCCAGCCCGACCGACCTGTTCATGCTGATCTTCACCTCCGGCACCAGCGGCGACCCGAAGGCCGTGTGCTGCACCCACGAGAAGATCACCGGCCCCGGCGTGATGCTCGCGGAGCGGTTCGGTCTCGGTGCCGACGACGTCGTGTACGTGTCGATGCCGATGTTCCACTCCAACGCGATGATGGCCGGCTGGGCGGTGGCGCTCGCGGCGGGGTCCGGGATCGCCCTGCGGCGCAGGTTCTCCGCCTCCGGGTTCCTGCCGGACGTGCGCCGATTCGGGGTAACCTACGCCAACTACGTGGGAAAGCCGTTGTCCTACATCGTCGCCACCCCGGAGGAACCCGGCGAGGCGGACAACCCCCTGCGCATCATGTACGGCAACGAGGGCACGGCCCCCGCGATCGCCGCGTTCCGGCGACGGTTCGGCGCGACGGTCGTCGACGGGTTCGGCTCCACCGAGGGCGGCATCTCGATCTCCGCGGCGCCCGACGCCCCGCCCGGAGCACTGGGCCGACTGCCCGACGGCGTGCAGATCTTCGAACCGGACACCGGATCTCCCTGCCCTGTCGCCGAGTTCGACGCCGACGGCCGTGTCCTCAACGCCGACGTCGCGACCGGCGAACTCGTCAACGTCACCGGGTCCGGTCTGTTCGCAGGCTATTACAAGAATCCGGGGGCCGATGCCGAACGGATGCGCGACGGCCGCTACCACAGCGGCGATCTCGGTTACGTCGACGCCGAGGGCTTCGTCTACTTCGCCGGTCGCAGTTCCGGGTGGATGCGCGTCGACGGCGAGAACATCGCGGCCGCACCGATCGAGCGCATCCTGCTCCGCTATCCGGGCTTCGCCCAGGTCGCGGTCTACGCGGTCCCGGATGCGGACGTGGGCGATCGGGTGATGGCCGCCGTCATCCCCACCGCGACCGACGAGTTCGATCCGGTCGCGTTCGCGGACTTCCTCGACGCGCAGCCCGACCTCGGCCCCAAACAGCTGCCGACGCTGATCCGGGTGTGCTCCGACTTCCCGCGCACGGCCACCTTCAAGGTGCTCACCCGCACGCTCAGCGCCGAACGGTGGAACTGCACCGACCCGGTGTGGATGCGGTCGCGCGGTGACCGCGAATTCACCCTCCTGACACCCGACCTCGCCAGCGGTGCGCCCTTTGGGCGGTCCTGACCGCCCAAAGGACACACCGATCCGCGGCCGGGCTGGCCGTTCCCGGCCCCATTTACTACAGTTAATTCCGTGGAAAATAGTGATCCGGTTCTCGGGCCGGCACCTCCGGCAACGGCGGAGCCGCCGCCGCTGTCGGCCCAGCGCGCGACCGTCCTCGGCGACGTGCGCACCCATGCTCCCGTGCGCGTCGGCGACGTCGCCGGACGTCTCGCCCTGCACACCAACACGGTGCGCGAGCATCTCGAAGCCCTCGTGGAACTCGGCCTGCTCGTCCACGACAGCGTCGGCCCGCAACCGGCGCGGGGACGCGGCCGGCCCGCGCGGTGGTACCGGCCCGCACCCGCCGCCGACCCCTCCGTCTCCGCGCGCGACTACGCCGGACTCGCCACCGCCCTCGCCGGGCACCTCGCCCGCACCAGCGCCACTCCCGAGTCCGACGCCCGCGCGGCCGGTACCGACTGGGGCCGCGACCTCGTGCGCGAGTACCGCGCCTCCGGCGACCCCGACCGGACGGTGCTGACCCTGCTCGCCCACCTCGGCTTCGACCCGGTCGACGACGGGCCGCTCCGCGGCGTCGCGCTCCGCCGGTGCCCGCTGCTCGCCGCCGCCCGCCGTTTCCCCACGGTGGTGTGCCAGGTCCACCTCGGTATCGTCGAGGGCGTCCTCGCCGAACTCGGCGCTCCCACCGGGCCGGGCCTGGACCTGCTGCCCTTCGCCGAACCCGGCGCGTGCCGGCTCTTCCTGCCTACGCCCGCCGCACCGCCACGGCCCTCGGGGCGGCAGCCGTGAACGAGCGTCCCGTTCCGACACGCGCGCTGCTGCTCCTCCCGGGCGGGGTGGCCCTCCTCGCCGGTCTCGACGCCGCACTGCTGCTGCTCGGTGTGCCCGCTCCGGTCGACAGCGACCGGCTCCCCGAGGTCCACGGCGTCGTGCTGGTGCTCGGCTTCGTCGGCACGGTGGTCGCCCTCGAGCGCGCTGTCGCACTCGGACGCCGCTGGGGGTATTCCGCGCCGATCTGCCTGGGCGCAGGCGGTCTGCTGCTCGTCGCCCCCGCCCCCCGAGGTCTCGCCGACGGCCTCCTCGTGGCCGGCAGCGCCCTGCTCGTCGCGGTGTACGTGCCGTTGTGGCGGCGCACCGAGGACGTCGCGGTGGTCGTGCAGGCGGCCGGCGCGGTCCTCGCAACGGGCGGTGCACTGCTGTGGCTCGGCGGCGTGTCCGTCCCCGACCTGCTGCCGTGGTTCGTCGGCTTCCTCGTGCTCACGATCGCGGGGGAACGCCTCGAGCTCGCGCGGGTGGCGATGGTCGGCACCGGCGCGGAGCAGCTCCTGGTGGCGAGCGCGGGGGCCGTCGTGGCCGGCGTGCTCGCCACCCTGTTGTGGCCGTCCGCCGGGTATCCCCTCCTGGGCGCCGCGCTGCTGGCCCTCGTCGCCTGGCTGGCCCGGTTCGACGTGGCCCGCCGCACGGTCCGCGCGGCCGGACAGGCCCGGTTCACGGCCGTGTGCCTGCTCGCCGGGTACGGGTGGCTGGCCGCGGCGGGACTGACGTGGTTGCTCGTCGGCCCGGTCCGGACGGGCGGCGGGTACGACGCGGTCGTGCATGCGGTGATGCTCGGCTTCGTGCTGTCGATGATCCTCGCGCACGCCCCGATCGTTCTCCCGGCCGTGGTGCGACGGCCCCTGCCGTACCGCCCCGCCATGTACGGGCCCGCAGTGCTGCTGCATGGGTCCCTGCTGCTACGCCTGGCGGTCGGGGACGTCCGCGGCGTCGGATGGGCCGTCACCGTCGGCGGGGTCCTGAACATCGTCGCGGTGCTCGCCTTTCTCGCGGTGGCCGCGTACTCGGCGCTGCGACCGGCGCGGACGGAGGCGCCGGCATGAGCCGCGGCGGATGGCACCTGCGGGCGGGGACGATCGTGTTCGCGTGGTTCGTCGCGCTCGTCGTCGTCGCGCTCGCTCACCGGTTCGTGCCGATGTCCGGGTGGCTGCTGGTGCATCTGCTCGGACTCGGGGCGGCGAGCAACGCCGTCCTCGTCTGGAGCCGGCACTTCGCGGACGCCCTGCTGCGCCGCCCGCCGGCGACGAGTCGTCGACCCGAAGCGCTGCGGCTGGTGGTGTTCAACGCCGGCGCGGTCGCGGTCGTCGCGGGCATGCTCGGCCGCTGGTGGCCCCTGGTGCTCGCCGGCAGCGTCACGGTGGCGGTGATCGCCGCGATACACGCCGTGATCCTCGTCCGGCACCTGCGGGCCGCGCTGCCGTCACGCTTCGGCGAGACCGTCCGCTTCTACATCGTGGCCGCCGCCCTGCTGCCGCTGGGGGCAGGTCTCGGCGCCGCGATGGCGAACGACGCGCTGCCGGGGACGCTGCACGAGCGGTTCGTCGTCGCGCACGCCGGAGTCAACCTGTTCGGGTGGATGGGACTGACCGTGCTCGGCACGCTGGTCACCCTGTGGCCGACGATGCTGCGCACCCGGGTGGCGCAGCGGGTGGAGACGGCGGCGCGGCACGGTCTGCCCGTTCTCGCCGCCGGGCTCGGCGCCGGAGTGGCCGGGGCGATCATGGGGAGCACCGGGCTCGCAGCGGCGGGCGCGCTCACCTACCTCGCCGCAGCGGTGTACGTGCTCGAACCGCACCTCGCGGAGATCCGTCGCCGCACACCCGCCGATTTCGCGACGATGTCCGTCCTCGCGGGGGTGACCTGGTTCCTCGTGAGCGCCGCCTACGTGGCGGTCGCGCTGGCCACCGCACCCGGCTGGACGGCCGCCGCCGGCCGTATCGGCACGGCCACTGGGATCCTGCTCGCCGGCTTCCTCGTCCAGGTGCTGCTCGGGGCCCTGACGTACCTGCTCCCGGTGGTCATCGGCGGGCGGGCGGCCGTGCAGGCCGCGACGGCGGAACTCGAACGCGGCGCGGCGTGGCGTGTCGCGGTGGCCAACGGGGGCCTGGTGCTGTGCGTGCTCCCGGCGCCGAGCCTGGTGCGCGTCCTGGCGTCGATGCTGGTTCTCGTCGCCCTCGCCGCGTTTCTTCCGCTCGCGGTACGCGCGGTGGTGGCCGGCCGCCGGGCCAAGGGCACGCCGTCGCGGCTCGGCAGGCCCGAACCGATCCCCGCCCGGCGGCGTCTCGGTGTGGCCGCCGCGGGCCTGGGTGTCGTCGTGGTGGCCGCCGCCGCGGGCGTGGCGGCGGATCCCGCAGCGGCGGGCATCTCCACCGTGCGCGCGGAGGCGGTCGAGGTCACGGGCGTCACCACGGAAGCTCAGGTCCGCATCGAAGGGATGCGGTTCGTGCCCGACGTGATCGACGTTCCCGCCGGAAACCGCCTCGTCGTCACCCTCACCAATTCCGGTACGGATCGGCACGACCTCGTCCTTGCCGACGGAACCCGAACCGAGCGCCTCGCTCCCGGCGACTCCGCCACTCTCGACGCCGGCGTGATCGGCAGCGACGTCGACGGGTGGTGCTCGGTCGCCGGCCACCGGCAGATGGGCATGACGCTACGGATCCGCGCGACCGGCGCGCCGGCCCCGGACGCGCACGCCGATCATGCCGCGGCGACAGCCGGCACATCGCTCGCCGCCACCGACGTCGCTCGCAGCCTCGGTGCCGAACCGGGACCGGACTTCGTCCCGCACGACCCGGCGCTGCCCGCGCCGATGCCGGAGCACCGCATCACCCTGACCGTGACCGAATCCGAGCGTCCCGTCGCCCCCGGAATCACCCAGCGACTGTGGACGTTCGGCGGCACCGCACCCGGTCCGACCCTGCACGGCAAGGTCGGCGACGTCTTCGAGATCACGCTGGTCAACGACGGGACGATCGGGCATTCGATCGACTTCCACGCCGGGTCGCTCGCCCCCGACGGGCCGATGCGCACCATCGACCCCGGACAGTCCCTGGTCTACCGGTTCACCGCGACGCGTGCCGGCATCTGGATGTACCACTGCGCCACGATGCCGATGTCCGTGCACATCGCGAACGGGATGTTCGGCGCCGTCGTCATCGATCCGCCGGACCTCCCGCCGGTGGACCGCGAGTACGTGCTGGTGCAGTCGGAGTTGTATCTCGGTCCGGCGGCGGGTGAGGCGGACGCGGCCAAGATCGCAGCGGAGGCACCGGATCTGGTGGTGTTCAACGGCTACGCCGGACAATACGACCACGTGCCGCTGCCCGCCCGTGTCGGCGAGCGGGTGCGGATCTGGGTACTCGCGGCCGGACCCGACCGGGGCACCGCGTTCCATGTCGTCGGCGGGCAGTTCGACACGGTCTGGACCGAGGGCGACTATCGCCTGCGCCCGGGCGTCTCCGGTGCGCAGACGCTCGGATTGTCGCCGTCCCAGGGCGGGTTCGTCGAGCTGACCTTCCCCGAGGAGGGCCGCTATCCCTTCGTCTCGCACGTGATGGTCGACGCCGAGCGGGGCGCGCACGGGGTTGTCGAGGTGCAGCCCTGAAACGCGGCTACCCGAGCGACGCGGGCAGGCTCGCCCAGCCGCGGGTGAACGACGACTGCAGGCGTACCCCCGCACCCGGGTCGACCGACACGTGCGGATACCGGGACAGCAATTCCTCGAGGGCGACCCGGGACTGCAACTTCGCCAGGTGCGAGCCGATGCAGAAGTGGGGACCGCTGGAGAAACCCAGGTGCCGCGGAATGGAGCGGGTGATGTCGAACTGCTCGGCGGTGTCCCCGAATTCGCGTTCGTCCCGATTGGCCGCGCCGTAGAGCATCATCACCTTCTCCCCCGCGGGAATCGTCACCCCGTGCAGTTCGACGTCGCGCGTGGTGGTCCGCGCCAGTCCCTGCACCGATCCCTCCAGCCGCAGCGTCTCCATCAGCGCGCCCGGGATCCGGGCGGGGTCGTCGACGAGCAGGGCGCGCTGGCGGTGGTCGGTGTCGAGCAGCATCACCGCGTGCGAGATCAGGTTCCCGGTGGTGTCGTTGCCCCCGGCGACCATGACGAAGCAGAAGCCGAGGATCTCCCAGTCGGTGAGCAGTTCGCCGTCGGACTCGACTTCGGTCAACGCGCTGATCAGGTCGTCGCCGGGTGCGCGACGGCGCTCGGTGATCAACCCGGCGAAGTACTCGAACATCTCGGCGACGGCAGCGGGGGCGCTCATGGCGTTCAGGTCGAACCCGGAGTCCTGCAGCGCCGTGAGGGCAGCGACCCACGGATCGAAGCGCGGCCGGTCGGCTGCCGGCACCCCGAGCAGCTCGGCCAGCACGAATGTGGGTATCGGCGAGGAGAACTCGCGGTGCAGATCCACCTCACGCCGGCCCGCGAAGGAATCCAGCAGCACCCGGACGAATCCGCGCACCGCGTCCTCGAGCGCCGCGACGCGCCGGGGAGTGAAGCCCTTCGCGACGAGTCCACGCAGTTGTCCGTGCCGCGGCGGGTCGAGCATGACGATCGTCGGCGCGAGACCCAGTTTTCCGATCTCGTCGGGTACGAACGTCAATCCCTGTGCAGAGGAGTAGGTGCCGGTGTCGCGCACCGCGTTCCACACGTCCTCGAAGCGGGACAGCGCCCAGAACGGCGGGATGCCGTTCCGGGCGCTGACGTGGCGATGCACCGGATCCTCGTCCCGCAGCATCCGGTAGGCCGGGTAGGGGTCGGCCAGGAACTGCGGGTCGAAGGGATCGTAGACGGTCACCACCGGTCCGTCACCGGGCCGCGTTCAGCCGGTCGACGGCCTGCTCGTACCCCGCGACGAGCTCGGCCATGATCTCCGCGACCGGCCGGATCTCGTTCATCCGGCCGACGATCTGCCCTACGGGCATCGCGACGACCTCGGGATCGTCCGCGGCGGCGATCCGCTGGTGGGCTTCGCTCACGAGCAGGTTCTGCAACGGCATCGGCAGTGGTGACGGCGCCTCGGGCTTCGACCACGCCTCGGTCCACTTCGTCTTGAGCAGGCGGGCGGGCTTGCCCGAGTAGATCCGCGAGCGCACGGTGTCGGACGACGACGCGCCGAGCAGCGCTCGCTGGACCGACGACGGGCCGGCCGCGGCGGCGCCGAGCTTGTATTCGGAGGTGGTGAGCCAGTAGGAGCCCATCCACACTCCGGACGCGCCGAGCGCGAGCGCGGCGGCGATCTGCCGACCCGACCCCACTCCGCCGGCGGCAAGTACCGTCGCCGAATCGCCGAGGGCGTCGACGATTTCGGGCCAGAGCACCATCGAGGCCACCTCACCGGTGTGCCCGCCCGCCTCGTATCCCTGGGCGATGACGATGTCGACGCCGTTCTCGACGTGCCGCCGGGCATGCTCGACCGCCCCGGCGAGCGCCGCGACGGGCACCCCCTTCTCGTGGGCGAGGTCGATCACGTCCTTCGGCGGGGAGCCGAGTGCGTTGGCGATGAGGGCCGGACGGTGCCCGAGCGCGACGTCGACGTGGGAGCGGGCGACCGAATGCAGCCATCCGAGGACACCGGCTGCGTGTTCGGCGGACTCGTCGAGCGGCGGCACGCCGAGTTCGGCGAGGGTGCGCTCGACGAAGGCACGGTGCTCGGCGGGGATGAGCTTGTCGAGGTCGACGGCGGACCCCTCGGTGGGGACCTTCGCGGGCATCACGATGTCGACGCCGTAGGGCTTGCCGTCGGTGTTCTCGTCCATCCAGGTGAGGACGTCGTCGAGTTCGGCCGGGTCGTTGAACCGGACGCAGCCGAGGACGCCGAGACCACCGGCCCGGCTGATCGCGGCGGCGACGTGCTCGGACGGGGTGAACCCGAAGATCGGGTACTGGATTCCGAATTTCCTGCTGAGATCGGTGTGCATCCCGGTCCCTTCTAGCTCGCCGCAGCGGAGCCGTTGGTGTGGTGGTCGTCCGCTGGGCGCTGCTCGGTCTGCTCCTTGGCCCACCGGTAGTCGGGCTTGCCGGCCGGTGAGCGCTTGATGGCGTCGACGTACCAGACACTGCGCGGGATCTTGTAGCTGGCGATCTGCGTCCGGGCCACCTCGACGAGGTCGGCCAGCGCCGGCCGGGTGCCGGCCCGGGGGGCGATCACGGCGGACACGCGCTGTCCCCAGCGCTCGTCCGGCACGCCGACGACGAGGACGTCGAACACGTCCGGGTGGGCCTTCAGGGCGCCCTCCACCTCCTCGGGGAACACCTTCTCGCCGCCGGTGTTGATGCAGACCGAGCCGCGGCCGAGCATGGTGACGGTGCCGTCGGCCTCGACCCGCGCGTGGTCCCCCGGGATGGAGTAGCGGACACCGTGGTACTCGCGGAAGGTCGCCTTGGTCTTGACCTCGTCCTTGTAGTAGCCGATCGGGATGTGGCCCTTGCGGGCGAGCACGCCCACCTGACCGGATCCGGGCTCGATCGGGTTCCCCTCGTCGTCGATCACGGCGGTGGAGGCGTCGATCTTGACGGTCGGGCCGCCCGCGTGGGTCTGTCCCTTGGCGACGATGCCGAGTCCGCCGAAGCCGGTCTCGGACGAGCCGATCGAGTCGGTGACGACCGTGTTGGGCATCAGGTCCAGGAAGCGCTCCTTCAGCGCCGGGGAGAACAGGGCCGCGCTCGACGCCATCGCGAACAGCGACGACAGGTCGTACTTCTCCCCCGTCCCGGGACGGCCGCTCTCGAGGGCGTCGAGCATCGGGCGGCCCATCGCGTCGCCGGTGATGAAGATGACGTTGACCTTGTGTTCCTCGATGACCCGCCACACCTCGTGGCCGTCGAACTCGGGATGCATGATCACCTTGCCGCCGCTGAACAGCGACTGCAGCACCGCCCACTGGGCACCGCCGTGGATGAGCGGCGGGATCGGGAAGCGCACCAGCGGCGCACCCGCGGCACCGGTCTTGGCGAGTTCCCATTCGTCGGCGACGTATTCGCCCGTCATGAAGTTGATGCCGCCGCCGAGCACGCGCCACACGTCCTCCTGACGCCACATCACGCCCTTGGGGCTGCCGGTGGTGCCTCCGGTGTAGAGGATGTAGAGGTCGTCGGCGCTGCGTTCGCCGAAGTCGCGCTCGGGGGAGCCCTGGGCCAGGGCGGACTCGTAGTCGACGCCGTCGTAGCCCGAGTAGTCGAGATCGGTACCGTCGTCGACCACGACGACGGTACGGATCTGCGGACAGTGCGGCAGGACGGCGGCGACCTTGTCCGAATAGCGACGCTCGTGGACGAGCGCGACCATGTCCGAGTTGTCGAAGATGTACTGCAACTCGTTCTCGACGTACCGGTAGTTGACGTTCACCATCACGGCACGGATCTTGAACACCGCGACCATCGCCTCGATGGCTTCGATGGTGTTGCGGGAGTAGATACCCACCTTGTCACCGGGCTTCACACCCTGTTCCTGCAGATAGTGGGCGAGCCGATTGGCGCGCTCCTCCAGCTGCGCGTAGGTGACCTCACGTCCGTCCGACGCGAGCGCGACGCGGTCGGGAACAAGGTCGATTGCGTGCTCTACGAGGTCTGCGATGTTAAGGGCCACGACACAAAAGTAGAACGTGTTACCGTTTCTGACAAGACCCGAATGAGATCCAGTTCACAACACCGCAGGAGTCCTCAGTGTCCACCACCGCATCGGAAGTTTCCGGCATTTCGACAGCCGCTCCGCACTGCCTCGTCGAGCAGCGCGGTCCGGTCCTGATCGTCACCATGAACCGGCCCGAGGCGCGCAACGCCCTCTCCGGCGAGATGATGGCGATCATGGCCGAGGCGTGGGACCGCGTCGACAACGATCCGGAGATCCGGGTGGCCGTCCTGACCGGCGCGGGCGGCGCCTTCTGCGCGGGCGCCGACCTCAAGGCGATGAACCGGTCCGCCCCGGGCGACAAGTTCGAGCAGGGCGACGGCGGAGGATGGAACCTGTCCAGGCTGCCCGCGCTGCTCAAGGGCCGCCGCCTCACCAAACCGCTCATCGCCGCGGTGGAGGGGCCGGCCATCGCCGGCGGCACCGAGATCCTCCAGGGCACCGACATCAGGGTGGCCGGCGAGAGCGCGAAATTCGGTGTGTCCGAAGCAAAATGGGGCCTGTTCCCACTCGGTGGCTCGGCGGTGCGGCTCGTGCGTCAGATCCCCTACACGATCGCCGCCGACATCCTGCTCACCGGCCGGCACATCACGGCCCCCGAGGCGAAGGAGATCGGCCTGATCGGCCACGTCGTCCCCGACGGTCAGGCACTCGACAAGGCCCTCGAGATCGCCGGCACCATCGCCGCCAACGGCCCGCTCGCCGTCCGGGCCATCCTGAAGACCATCCGCGACACCGAGGGCATGCACGAGGAGGAGGCCTTCGAGATCGACGCGAAGCTCGGCGCCGAGGTCTTCAAGAGCGCCGACGCCAAGGAGGGCCCCCGCGCCTTCGCCGAGAAGCGGGCCCCGAAGTTCACCGGCGCCTGAGGGGCCTCTGCCCGCCCCCGCCGGCCGCCCCCGCCGACCGCCCCCGCCGACCGCCCCCGCCGGCCGCCCCCGCCGACCGAATGTCACATCGCGTCGATCACATCGAACCGGTGTGACATTCGGTCACGCGGCAGCAGTGGGTGCGCGCCGGGGCGGCGGGATCAGCCCAGGACGACGTCCGCCAAGGAACGCACGTGCTCGGCGTCGTGGCAGCTCACCAGCAGCATCGTCACGCCCGCGTCGGACCAGCGCTTCACCCCGGCACGGACCTCGTCGCGGTCGCCGACGATCATCGTCTCGGTGACCATCTCGTCGGGGATCGCGGCGGCGGCCTCGTCCTTGCGACCGGCGCGGAACAACCTGGTCACCTCGTCGACGACGTCGCCGTAGCCCATCCGCCGGTACACCTGGGCGTGGAAGTTCAGTTCGGGAGTGCCCATGCCTCCGACGTACAGGGCCGTGACGGGCTTGAGGCCCGCGACGGTCCCCGCCCGGTCGTCGGTGACGACGACCTGGCAGGTCGCGGCGATCTCGAAGTCGGCGCGGGTGCGCCGGGCGCCCGGACGGGAGAAGCCCTCGTCGAGCCACTCGTCGTACATCGGGGCCAGGCGCGGCGAGTAGTAGATGGCCAGCCATCCGTCGGCGATCTCGGCGGTCAACGCGACGTTCTTCGGTCCCTCGGCGCCGATCCAGATGGGGATGTCCGCGCGCAGCGGGTGCGTGATCGGCTTGAGCGGCTTGCCGAGTCCGGTGGCGCCGGGACCGTCGTACGGCAGCGGGTAGTGCGGCCCCGGGTTGGTCACCGGCTCGCGGCGGTCGAGCACCCGGCGCACGACCGAGACGTATTCGCGGGTGCGAGCGAGCGGTTTGGCGAAGGGCTCGCCGTACCATCCCTCGACGACCTGCGGGCCCGACACGCCGAGGCCCAGGATGTGCCGGCCGCCGCTGAGGTGGTCGAGGGTGAGGGCGTGCATGGCGCAGCTGGTGGGGGTGCGGGCGGAGACCTGCACGACGGACGTGCCGAGCCGCACCCGCTGCGTGCCCGAGCCCCACCAGGCGAGCGGTGTGAACGCATCCGAGCCCCACGACTCGGCGGCGAAGACCGCGTCGAAGCCCTCCGCTTCGGCGGCAGCGACGAGCTCTCCGGCGTTCGCGGGCGGCTGCGCCCCCCAGTAGCCGAGCTGCAGACCCAGTTTCATTGCACACCATTCCTTTCGGGGTGGGCCGAAGGCACCGCTGCTCGGACAGTACCCTTGCCACCGTCTCTAGAACCTGTTCTACTCGAAGTTGTGAGCCTGGGAAAGAGCGCGACCGCGGAGAAACCGCTGAGCGCACCACTGAACCTGAAGTTCGACTACACCCGATCCACGGGGCCGACCGTCGGCGCGTTCGTCACCGGTCTGCGCGACGGACGAATCCTCGGCGCCCGCGGTTCGGACGGACGAGTCCTCGTGCCGCCCCCGGAGTTCGACGCGGTCACCCACGAACCGCTCACCGACTTCGTCGAGGTCGGGCAGAGCGGCACGGTTCGCAGCTGGACCTGGAATCCGGATCCGTTGCCGGGCCAGCCGTTCGACCGTCCCTTCGCGTGGGCGCTGATCCAGTTGGACGGGGCCGACACGACGCTGCTGCACGCGGTCGACGTCCCCGACCCGGCGGACATGCGCACCGGGATGCGGGTGCGCGTGCGCTGGGCCGACGACCGCGTCGGCCACATCCGCGACATCGCCGGGTTCGAGCCCGGCGAGGCCGGCACCGTGACGGTGCGGCCGGAGGACTCCGGCGAACCGGTGACGATGATGATCACCCCGCTGGACCTGCACTACACGCACAGCGCGTCGTCCGAGGAGTCCTACTACCTGCGCGGGCTGGCCGAGGGCCGACTGATCGGCGGGCGCACCGGTCCCGGCGGCAAGGTCTACATCCCGCCGCGCGGCGCGAACCCCACCGACGGCATCCCCACCCGCGAGCAGGTCGAGGTGTCCGACAAGGGCATCGTGACCACGTTCTGCATCGTCAACGTGCCGTTTCTCGGGCAGCAGATCACGCCGCCCTACGTCGCGGCGTACGTGCTGCTCGACGGTGCCGACATCCCGTTCCTGCACCTGATCCTCGAGTGCGACGCCTCCGAGGTGCGCATGGGCATGCGGGTGGAGGCGAAGTGGCGCCCGCGCGAGGAGTGGGACTACACGCTGCGCAACATCGAGTACTTCCGGCCGACCGGCGAGCCGGACGCCGCCTACGAGACCTTCGAACACCACCTGTAAGGGAGCCGCGCCCACCATGACAGACATCGCAGTCGTCGGCTTCGCGCAGGCACCTCACGTGCGCGAGACCACCGGCACCACCAACGGCGTCGAGATGCTCGTCCCGTGCTTCCGGGAGCTCTACGACAAGCTGGGTATCACCAAGTCCGACATCGGTTTCTGGTGTTCGGGCTCGTCGGACTACCTGGCCGGCCGGGCGTTCTCGTTCATCTCCGCCGTGGACGCGCTCGGCGCGGTGCCGCCGATCAACGAATCCCACGTCGAGATGGACGCCGCCTGGGCGCTGTACGAGGCGTGGGTCAAGCTGCTCACCGGGGAGGTCGACACCGCGCTCGTGTACGGCTTCGGCAAGTCCTCGGCGGGCACGCTGCGCCAGGTCCTCGGCGTGCAGCTCGACCCGTACCTCGTCGCACCGCTCGGCCTCGACTCCGTCTCGCTCGCCGGGCTGCAGGCCCGGTTCGGACTCGACGCCGGCACGTGGACGGAGGAGGACATGGCGCAGGTCGCCGTCCGCGCGCGGGCCGCCGCCAAGGACAATCCGAATGCCCAGATCAGCGGCGACGTCACGGTCGAGGAACTGCTCGACCGGCCCTACGTCGCCGACCCGTTGCGAAGGCACGACTGCGCCCCGGTCACCGACGGCGCCGCCGCCGTCGTGCTCGCCACCGGCGACCGGGCCCGCGAGCTGTGCGAGAACCCCGCCTGGATCACCGGCATCGAGCACCGCATCGACACCCCGAACTTCGGCTCGCGGGACCTGACGCAGGCACCGTCCGCCGCCGCGGCCGCCGCGGCGGTGACCGGCGGGGACACCGCCTTCGACGTCGCCGAGTTGCACGCCCCGTTCACGCATCAGGAGCTGATCCTGCGCGAGGCGCTCGGCCTCTCGGGCGCGACGGCGGTCAACCCGACCGGGGGTCCGCTCACCGGCAACCCCATGTTCTCCGGCGGACTCGAACGCATCGGCTGCGCCGCGCAGGCGATCATGGACGGCCGCGCCGGACGTGCGCTCGCACACGCGACGAGTGGGGCTGTGCTGCAACAGAATCTGGTAGCAGTTCTGGAGGGACGCAACTGATGGGCAAGCAACTCGCCGCTGTCCTCGGCACGGGACAGACCCACTACGTCGCCAAACGGCACGACGTGTCGATGTCCGGTCTCGTCCGCGAGGCGATCGACCGGGCGCTCGCGGACGCGGACGTGGGCTGGGACGACATCGACGCCGTCGTCATCGGCAAGGCCCCGGACCTGTTCGAGGGCGTGATGATGCCCGAACTGGGCATGGTCGACGCGATCGGCGCCACCGGCAAGCCCATGCTGCGGGTCCACACCGCCGGGTCGGTCGGCGGGTCCACCGCCAACGTCGCCGCCAGCCTCGTCCAGGCCGGCGTGCACCGACGGGTGCTGGCCGTGGCGTGGGAGAAGCAGTCCGAATCGAACGCCATGTGGGCGTTGTCCACCCCGGTGCCGTTCACCATGCCGGTCGGGGCGGGCGCCGGTGGCTACTTCGCCCCCCACGTGCGCTCCTACATCCGGCGCTCGGGCGCCCCCGAGCACATCGGCGCGATGGTGGCCGTCAAGGACCGCCTCAACGGCGCGAAGAACCCCTACGCGCACCTCAAGCAGCCGGACATCACGCTCGAGTCGGTGCAGGCGTCGCAGATGCTGTGGGACCCCATCCGCTACGACGAGACCTGCCCCTCGTCGGACGGCGCGTGCGCCGTGGTGATCGGCGACGAGGACTCGGCCGCGGCAGTCGAGGCGCAGGGCCGGGGCGTCGCGTGGATCCACGCCACCGCGATGCGAACCGAGCCGACCACGTACGCGGGACGCGACCAGGTCAACCCCGAGGCGGGCCGGATGGCCGCGGCGGCGCTGTGGAAGGCCGCGGGGATCACCGACCCGCTCACCGAGATCGACTGCGCCGAGATCTACGTCCCCTTCTCGTGGTTCGAACCGATGTGGCTCGAGAACCTCGGCTTCACCCCGGAACGTTCCGGCTGGAAGCTCACCGAGTCCGGGGAAACGGCACTCGGTGGTCAGCTGCCGGTCAACATGTCCGGCGGGGTGCTCTCGTCCAACCCGATCGGCGCGTCCGGAATGATCCGATTCGCCGAGGCGGCGATGCAGGTGATGCACCGCGCCGGGGAACATCAGGTCGACGGTGCGCGCAAGGCGCTCGGGCATGCGTACGGTGGTGGCTCGCAGTACTTCTCGATGTGGGTCGTCAGCTCGGACCGACCGGAACGATAGGCACGGACCGTGGTGGACTTCACCGTCGGCGTCGCGATGACGCCGCTCGATCAACTCGCCGACCTGGCCCGCACTGCCGAAGAGTGCGGGTTCGCCTCGATCGCGCTGCCCGACTCCCTGTTCTACATGGAGAAGCAGAGCGTCGACTACCCGTACACTCCCGACGGGTCGCGGATGTGGACCGAGGACACCCCGTGGGTGGATCCGTTGATCGCCGCGGCCGCGATGGGGGCGGTCACGTCGACGCTCCGGTTCTACACCCAGGTCCTCAAGCTCGGCTCCCGCAACCCCGTGCTGCTGGCCCGCCAGGTCGGGTCGGTCGCCAACCTGACCGGGAACCGCTTCGGCTTCGGCGTGGGAATCGGCTGGGCCCCGGAGGAATTCGAGTGGTGCGGCGTCCCGTACGCGCGGCGCGGCAAGCGGGTCGACGAGATGATCGAGGTCATCAGGCTCATCCTCGGCGGCGGCATGGTCGAACACCACGGCGAGTTCTTCGACTTCGACCGCCTGCAGATGAGCCCTGCCCCCAGCGCACCGGTGCCGTTCTACATCGGCGGCCACACCGACGTCGCGCTGCGCCGCGCGGCCCGGATCGGCGACGGCTGGACCTCGGCGATGATCCGCTTCGACGACCTCGTCGACGTGGTCGCGCGACTGCGCGAACTGCGCGCCGAATACGGCCGCGCCGACGAGCCGTTCGAGATCCAGGCCGTGTGCGTCGACCGGTTCGGCAGCGCGGGGTACGCCGAACTCGAGGACGCCGGGGTCACCGACATCATCGTGGTGCCGTGGATCTTCGACGGGCACGGCTTCGACAGTCCCCTCGAGGCGAAGCAGGAGTCCCTGCACAGATTCGCCGACAGGTACATCCATCGAAGGGAGCAGGCATGAGCGACGAACATCCGGCGCGGGTGGCCGCGCGGGCGTCCCAGGCCGCGGCCAGCGGGAAGCGCAAGGACGAGTGGCTGGCGCTGTTCGCCGAGAACGGGGTCGTCGAGGACCCGGTCGGTCCGTCCGGGTTCGACCCGGAGGGCACGGGGCACCACGGGCGCGAGGCGATCTCGCGCTTCTACGACATGACCATCGCGAACACCGACCGGCTCGAGTTCCTCGTCGACGACGTGCTGGTGTGCGGCGACGAGTGCGTCAACATCGGCACCATCCGCACCACCCTCGGCGGCAACGTGATCGACGCCGAGGGCGTGTTCGTCTACCGCGTGGACGACGACGGCCGGATCGCGTCGCTGCGCGCCTTCTGGGAAGTCGAGCGGGCCATGAAGACGGTTCGCCCCGCAGCCGGGGCGGCGCGCGGCTAGAGTCCGGCCATGACCGTCGGCGGGATCGTCCTCGCGGCGGGGGGCGGCACGCGACTGGGCGGGCGCGCGAAAGCACTGCTCCCCCACCGCGGCCACCCGCTGCTGCACACCGTGGTGGCCGCGCTCACCGCCGGGGGCTGCGACGAGATCACGGTGGTCGCCGGCGCCTACGCCGACGACGTCGTCGCCGCGTGCCCGCCCGGCATCCGAACCGTCGTCAATCCGCGCTGGGCCGAGGGGATGTCGACGTCGCTGCGGGCCGGGATGGACGCCACGACGGGCCACGAGGTGATCGCCCTGACCGTCGTCGACTTTCCCGGCATCACCGCCGGACTCGTCCGAACCGTGCTGGCCGCGCACCGCCCCGGCACGATCACCGTGCCGATGTTCGGCGACCGCCCCGGCCATCCTGTGGTGTTCGACCGGCGTGATGCCGAGGCGGCGGCCCGGGAGGCCGTCGGCGACGAGGGTGCCCGGCGATTCCTCGCCGGCCACCGCGACCGGGTGCGGCGGCTGGACTGCACGGGTCTCGCCGATCCGGGAGACGTCGACGTGCCCGGCGATCTGGCGCTGCTGGACCGGCGGGACGTCACGCGCGGCGATACCTGATCGCCGAGCCCAGGACGATCGTCACGGCGCAGGACAGCACCAGCATCGTGCAGACGGCCCCGAGTGCGGCCACCGTCGGCGTGGCCGTCCCCGGCACCACCAGGGACGCGAGCAGGAGCGACGCCACCGAGGTGCCCACGGCCGACGCGGCGGTGCGCAGCACGGTCTGGCTGCCGGCCATCTCGCTCGTGTTGTGTTCCGGGACGGACTCGACGAGCAGGTTCGGCAGCGCGGTGTACGCGAACGCCGTCGCCACCGAGACGGCCACCACCAGCAGCGTCATCCCGAGCACCGAGGCCCGGAAGAAGAAGAATCCGGCGCACGCCACGAGGAACACCACGCTGCCGAGCAGCAGCGACGACCGTGCCCCCACCGCGGCGGCGATCCGGCCCGCGACGGGCGTGAACGCCATGCCGATCATCGCGCCGACGAACGACAGCGTTCCGGCGTAGGTGGGTGTGAGTCCGAGGCCGAACGGCGCGGAGGTGGGGCTCTGCATGATGATCGGGATGATCATCGTCCCGACCCCGATCGGTCCGACGCCGAGGGCCACCCCGGCGAGCATCGTCAGCGCGACGTTGCGTTCGGCGAGCAGGCGCAGGTTCACGATCGGGGACGGCCGGCCGAGCTCCCACCACACCCACCAGGCGAAGATCGCCGTACCGACGACGATCGGCGCGAGGACGCGGCCGTCGCTCCAGCCCCAGGCGCGGCTCTGGGTCAACCCGAACAGGACGGCGGCCACGGCCGTCGCCAGGCCGGCCGCGCCCACCACGTCGATCGGCTGCCGGTGGTGGTGGCGGCGTCGCCACGGCAGCACGGCCTCGACCAGGAAGATGCAGGCGACGGCGTACGCCGCGGCGACGACGAAGATGTACCGCCAGTCCCCGAGGTCGATGAGAATGCCGGCGACGAGCAGGGAGGCGGCCCCGGCCGCGACGGCGGATCCGGAGATCAGTGCGACGGCCATCGGGACGCGTTCCGCGGGCAGGTGCTCACGGGCGAGCCCGATGCACAGCGGCAGGATCGCGCCCGCCACCCCCTGGATCGCCCGGCCGGCGATGATGGCCTCGAGGGTCCCGAACGCCATGCTGACGATCGAGCCGGTGGCGGCGCAGGCCAGCACGAACATCAGCACCCGTTCGCGACCGTACATGTCGCCGAGCCGGCCGCACACTGCCGCCGAGGCCGCCGCCACCAGCAGAAACGCCGTCACGGTCCATCCGACCGCGGAGGCGTCCGCCTCGAAGACCCGGGCGAACGTCGGCAGCGCCGCGTACATCATCGACGTCTCGAATGCGCTGATGACTTCGACGGCGATGAGAATGGCCACCACCGCCCACACGGGTCGGGTCCGCTCGTAGCGGCGTTCGGCACGGGTCGAGGGTGCCCGTTCGGGTGCCAACGATGTACTCATGAATACTCCTACGGTTCGTCGGTGTGAACCGTACGGACGGAGTACGCCGAGTGTGACGCAGGACCCACTGAGCGGGACCGGGCGGCCGGCGTCGTCCTTACGCGCCGGCCATGTGCCGGACCGCCAGGTGGGCGAACAACGCGCTGGTGCCGATCGGGTTGCCGCCGCCGGGGTAGACGGTGCCGCTCGGGGCGGCCATCGTGTTGCCCGCCGCGTACAGCCCGGGGATGGACGTCCCGGCGCCGTCGAGCACGCGGCCGACGGTGTCGGTGCGCAGGCCGCCCTTGGTGCCGAGGTCCGAGATGCCGAACTGCGCGGCGTGGAACGGGCCCTTCTCGATCGGGACCAGCGCCGAACCGCCGCCGGTGAACGCCACGTCGTAGGGCTCGTCCCCGCGGCCGAAGTCCTCGTCGACGCCGCCGGCGGCGAGGCGGTTGAACCGTGCGACGGTCGCCTCGAGCGCCTCGGCCGACACCCCGATCTGCCCGGCGAGTTCGGCGAGCGTGTCGGCGGTCTTCCACAGTCCCGCCGCCTCGTACTTCTCGGTCTCCACGAGCGGAACGTTCGTCGCCGCGATCGGCGGCACCACCCCGCTCCGGTCGTCGTAGATCATCCAGAACGGCAGCGTCATCTCGCCCTTGTCCATGCGGGCGATGATGTCGCGGCCGAGCCGGTCGTAGGGCGCGTACTCGTTGGTGAAGCGATTGCCGTCCTGGTCGACGAAGATGCCGCCGGTGAAGCACAGCGCGAAGGCCGAGCGCCCGTCGGGGTGGGTCAGCCCCGGCGACCACCACGCCTCGCTCATCAGGTCGACGTCGGCACCGATCGCGATGGCCGCCTGGTGGGCCTTGCCGAGGTTGGACCACGGCCCCATCGAATCGCGGGCCGCGCCGGGGACGCCGTACCGTGCGCGCATCTCGTCGTTGTGGTCGAATCCGCCGGCGGCGAGCACGACGCCCTTGCGGGCCCGCACCGCGCGCCGCTGCTCGCCGTGGGAGACGATCGCGCCGACCACGGCGCCGTCCTCGACGACGAGTTCCTCGAGCGGCGTGTTCCGGTGCAGCTGCACGTTCGGGTACTTGCGCATGGCGACCAGGAACCGGCCGATGAGGGCACGCCCACCGATCAGCTTGTCCGGCAACGGATCCCCGTTGCGCTCGCGACCCAGCGGCCCGCGGACGGATTCGTTGAGTTCCGGGTCGTCGGCGACGGACCGCGGGGTCGGTGCGATGTGACGGCCCTTCGCGCTGGCCTTGGGAGCCTTGCCGAAGTAGTCCGGCCACGGGTAGGCCGTGAACTCGATGTCCTCGTCGGCCTCGAGGTAGTCGATCAGGGGTGCGCCGCCACGGACGTAGGCGTCCTGCAGGTCGCGGGGGGTGCGGTCGCCGACGACGGCATGGTAGTAGGTCAGGGCGTCGTCGATGGTGTCGTCGTCGCCGGCACGTCGCAGCACGGCGTTGGTGGGGAACCAGACCCCACCGCCGCCGGAGTAGGCGGTGGTGCCGCCGAAGTACTCGGAGGCCTCGACCAGGACGACCGACAGTCCCTCACGGGCGGCGGTGTACGCGCCGCAGCAGCCTCCCGCCCCCGATCCCACGACGAGGACGTCGCATTCCTCTGCCCAATCCACCATGCTCGAAGCCTTTCGCCGATTCCGTTCCGGGAGCACGTGACACTATTTCCGCAACCGCGGCGCACGGGAGAGGACGTCTCACTGGGCGGAACAACAGGCCCGGGCCCTGCCGCACGCGAGATCTCCGCCGTTCGGTCCGCACGGCCGGACCCGGCACGGCGACGTCGCACAGGCCGATCCCGGTCAGCAGGACCGGAAGCTGCCGGCCCTCGGCGGCCGAAATACTGTGGCCGAGCACCCCGCCCTCACCCCCAATTTCGGCGGGGTGCACCCACCTCGCCGGCTTCTGCGGTACTCCCCACCTCTGTCCGACATCCCTCCGCGCGCCGAACGGGAACGGCGACCGGATCCGCAGGACGCCGGGGCCAGCGGTCGGCACGGCGGCGCCGTAGGAGCCCCGATCGCCCCGGCGCCGTGGCATCGGGTCAGTGCTCGACGGGGCAGCCGCCCTCCGTCCTGTAGTCCACCCGGAACTCCTTGATGCCGTTGAGCCAGCCGGACCGCAACCGGCGCGGATCGGCGACCTTGGTGATGTCGGGCATGTAGTCGGCGATCGCGTTGAACACGAGGTCGATCTCCATCCGCGCCAGGTTGGCGCCGAGGCAGTAGTGCGCGCCGGTTCCGCCGAACGCGAGGTGCGGGTTGGGATCTCGCAGGATGTCGAATGTCCGGGGGTTCTCGAACACCTCCTCGTCGTTGTTCGCCGACGCGTACAGCATCACGACGCGGTCGCCCTTGCGAATCGTCTGCCCGCCGAGTTCGGTGTCCTCGAGCGCGGTGCGCTGGAACGACGTGACCGGCGTGGCCCAGCGGATGATCTCGTCGGCCGCGGTCTTCGGGCGGTCCCGCTTGAAGATCTCCCACTGCTCCGGGTTGTCGAGGAACGCCGCCATGCCGTGCGTGATCGCGTTGCGGGTGGTCTCGTTGCCGGCGACGGCGAGCACGATGAAGAAGAAGCCGAACTCCTCGGGTGAGAGCTCGTCCCCGTCGATGTCCGCCTCGATCAGCGTGGTGACGATGTCGTCCGCCGGGCACTCCTTGCGCGCGGCGGCCATCTGGTACGCGTAGCCGAGAACCTCCATCGACGCGGCCGCGGGGTCGGCGGTGTTGTCCGGATCGTCGTAGCCGGTCATCTGATTCGACCACTCGAAGATCTTGTCCCGGTCCTCCTGCGGGACGCCGATCAGTTCGGCGATGGCCTGCAGGGGCAGCTCGGCGGCGACCTGGGTGACGAAATCGCCCCGGCCGGCCTGGCAGGCTTCCTCGACGATCTTCTTCGCGCGGGCGTTCAGCTCGTCCCGGAGGCCGTTGATGGCGCGCGGGGTGAACCCGCGGGCGACGAGTTTGCGCAGCTTGGTGTGCTCGGGAGCGTCCTTGTTGAGCAGGACGTGCCGCTGCAGTTCGATGGCCTCGCGCGGGATGTCGTCGTTGAACCGCGGGATGGCGGTGTTCTCCCAGTTGGAGAACACGTCGCTGCGGCGGGAGACCTCACGGACCTCCTCGTGCCGGGACACGACCCAGAATCCCTCGTCGTGGAACCCGCCGACGTCCGGGGATTTCTTGTTCCACCAGACGGGGGCCGTCCTACGCAGCTCGGCGAACTCCTCGAACGGCATCCGCTCGGCGTAGAGATCCGGATCGGTGAAGTCGATGTCTTCGGGGATGTTGGGCTGCGCCACTGAATTCTCTCCTACCCTGACGAGTGCACCGGGTCGCGATGTGGAACACGTTCTAAAAGCATTCAAGCACAGGGCGGCCCGCAGGCCAAGGAATCGCCAAGTCCCGATCATTCGGACCACACCTTGTCCGCCACGACAACCTGTTCTACTTTGCGAGGACAAGGATCAGAAAGGAGCCCACCGTGGGCACACCAGTCATCGTCGAGGCGGCACGCACCCCGATCGGCAAGCGCGGCGGCTGGCTCGCCGGCCTGCACGCTGCCGAGATCCTCGGGGCCGCGCAGAGCGGACTGATCGAGCGTGCGGGCCTCGATCCCGCCCTCGTCGAGCAGGTGATCGGCGGGTGCGTCACACAGGCCGGCGCGCAGTCCAACAACATCACCCGCACCGCCTGGCTGCACGCCGGACTGCCGTGGCAGGTCGGCGCCACCACGATCGACTGCCAGTGCGGGTCGGCCCAGCAGGCCAACCACCTGATCGCCGGGCTCATCGCCACCGGCGCCATCGACGTCGGCATCGCCTGCGGTATCGAGGCGATGTCCCAGGTGCCGCTCGGCGCGAACGTCGGCGAACTCGCCGGCCCGCGCCGCCCCGAGTCGTGGAACATCGACATGCCCAACCAGTTCGAGGCGGCCGAGCGCATCGCTCGCCGGCGCGGCATCACCCGCGAGGACGTCGACGCCCTCGGCGTCCGGTCGCAGGCGCTGGCCGAGCAGGCCTGGGACGAGGGCCGATTCGACCGCGAGGTGCTGCCCGTCGTCGCACCCGTCGTCGACAAGGCGGGCGCGCTCACCGGCGAGAAGCAGACCGTCGCCCGCGACCAGGGCCTGCGCGAGACGACCGCGGAGTCGCTCGCGAAGCTGAAGCCGGTCCTCGACGGCGGCATCCACACGGCCGGCACCTCGTCGCAGATCTCCGACGGCGCGGCCGCGGTGCTGCTCATGGATTCCGACCGCGCCGCGGCGCTCGGCCTGAAGCCGCGGGCTCGGATCGTCTCGCAGGCCCTCGTCGGCGCCGAGCCCGAGTTCCATCTCGACGGACCGGTGCAGGCGACGAGCCGCGTCCTCGACAAGTCCGGGATGGCGATCGGCGACCTGGACCTGTTCGAGGTCAACGAGGCGTTCGCGTCGGTGCTGCTGTCGTGGGCGCGGGTGCACGAGCCCGACATGGACAAGGTCAACGTGAACGGTGGCGCGATCGCGCTCGGCCACCCCGTCGGCTCCACCGGCTCGCGGCTGATCACCACCGCCCTGCACGAGCTCGAGCGGCGCGACGGCTCGACCGCGCTGATCACCATGTGCGCCGGCGGCGCGCTGGCCACCGGCACGATCATCGAGCGGATCTGACATGAGCGCAGCCGCCGCGCCGAAGGGCCTCGACTCGAAGTGGACGGTGCCGGTCATCAAGTGGATGTCGCGCGCCAACGTGGCGGCCTACAAGGCCACCGGGGGCCGGATCGGTGGAAAGTGGCGGGTGGGCAGCGCCTTCCCGTGGGGCATCCCCGTCTGCCTGCTCACCACCACGGGCCGCAAGACCGGGCAGCCACGGACCGTCCCCCTGCTGTTCCTCGAGGACGGCGAGCGGGTGGTGCTCGTCGCATCCCAGGGCGGCCTGCCTCAGCACCCGCTGTGGTTCCGCAACATCCGCGCCGATCCGCGGGTGACCGTGCAGGTGCGCTCGCGGGTGCGGCAGATGACGGCGCGGGTGGCGACGCCCGAGGAGCGGTCGCACTACTGGCCGCGGCTGGTGGCGATGTACGCGGATTTCGACAATTATCAGTCCTGGACGGATCGGGTCATCCCGGTGGTGGTGTGCGAGTGATCTTCGCGGGAGCCGGCACGGCCGGGCACGAACCAGTGGGGTGCCCGGTCGAGCTGCTCTCGAGAAGGGATGTCACCCGATGACAACCGCCAACCACGACCGCGTACTCGACAAGCGGGAGATCGCCGCCGCACTGCTGCGCGCGCTCGAACGCCGGCACGAGGTCCTCGATGCCATCGTCGAGAGCGACGACCGGGCCGAGGCGGTCACGACCGTCGCGCGGCTGCTCGACACGAACGAGTCGTGCGCCGAAGCGGTGCTCAACCTTCCGTTCCGGCGGCTGACCAAGGCGGAGCGGAAGAAGATCCGGGAGGAACTCGACGACCTCGACGCGGTGCTGAAGTGGACGCCCGCCGAACGTCCGTACGCCACCGGTGCCCACTTCCGGCTGCGTCAGTTCAGCAACAGCGATCGGGACCGCGAGCTGTTCCGCGCGCGGTGCGAGGAGCAGCTCGGCGACGCCGGCGAGGAGCGGGTCGAGCAGGAACGCGCCGCCGGCCTGTCGCGCATCGACGACGAGTCCGCGGTGTGGCTGGTCGCCGAGGACCTGTCCGGCACCGACCCCAAGCCGGTCGGTTTCGCGTTCGGTGAGCTCCAGGGCCACGAGGTCGACGTCGCGATCTGGGTCCACCCGGAGCTGCGCAAGCAGGGCTACGGCACCGCGACCCTCAAGCACGCCCGCACCGAGCTGGCCGCGTACTTCCCCGGCACCACCATCATCGTCCGTTCGCCCGCATAGTCGCCCCCACCCGTGCGCGCTTTCGGTAGCGGGCGCTACCGAAAGCGCGCACGGCCGGTCAGGCGCCGTAGACCGGGGTCGGGGGCTCGCTGCGCGCGATCAGCTTCTCCACCACCGGGCCGAGTTCCTTCGGATCCCAGCGCTCGCCCTTGTCGATCGCCTCGCCGTGCCGCCAGCCGTCGGCGACGGAGACCTTGCCGCCCTCCACCTCGAAGACCCGGCCCGTGACCTCCTTGGACTCGGCGCTGCCGAGCCACACCACCAGCGGTGAGACGTTCTCCGGGGCCATCGCGTCGAACCCGTCCTCGGGGGCGGCCATCGACTCGGCCATCGCCCCGCCCGCGCCCACGGTCATGCGGGTCCGCGCGGCCGGCGCGATCGCGTTGACGGTGACGCCGTAGCGCGCGAACTCCGCGGCCGCCTGGATCGTGAGGGTGGCGATCCCCGCCTTCGCGGCGGCGTAGTTGCCCTGGCCGATGCTGCCCATCAGGCCGGCACCCGAGCTGGTGTTGACGATGCGGGCGTCGACCGGGTTGCCGGCCTTCGCCTCCCCGCGCCAGTACGCCATCGCGTGCCGCATCGGAGCGAAGTGGCCCTTCAGATGCACCCGGATCACCGCATCCCATTCCTCCTCGCTCATGTTGGCGAGCATGCGATCCCGCAGGAATCCGGCGTTGTTGACCAGGACGTCGAGCCGCCCGAAGGTGTCCAGGGCCGTCTGCACCAGGTTCTGCGCGCCGGCCCAGTCGGCGACGTCGTCACCGTTGACGACGGCCTCGCCGCCGGCCGCCCGGATCTCCGCGACGACCTGCTCCGCGGGGCTCTCCCCCGTCGCGGAACCGTCCGCGCCGGCCCCGATGTCGTTGACCACGACCTTCGCCCCCTCGGCGGCGAACGCCAGCGCGTGGGCCCGTCCGATACCGCGCCCCGCGCCGGTGACGATCACGACGCGCCCGTTGACCAGTCCACTCACTTGTCTTCTCCTCGAATAGATGTCGTTGTCGCGGAATTCGGGCGACACGATCGCCCCGCCTCCACGATTCCGCTCCCTGGGGTCTTCGCCCCGCATGTGCTAACTTACCAAGCAATCGCTTGGTTCGGTACAGACGTTAGGAACCTGCCATGGGCATCACCTCGACCACCGACGGCGCGGGCATCACCACGGTCACCGTCGACTACCCGCCTGTGAACGCCATCCCCTCCCAGGGGTGGTTCGAACTGGCCGACGCGGTCCTCGCCGCAGGCAAGGATCCGGCCACGCACGTGGTGATCCTGCGCGCGGAGGGCCGCGGCTTCAATGCCGGCGTCGACATCAAGGAGATGCAGGCCACCGACGGGCACGACGCCCTCATCGCCGCCAACCGCGGCTGCGCCGCCGCCTTCGCCGCCGTCTACGACTGCGCCGTGCCCGTCGTGGTCGCCGTGAACGGCTTCTGCGTCGGCGGCGGAATCGGTCTCGTCGGCAACGCCGACGTCATCGTCGCCTCCGACGACGCCGTCTTCGGCCTGCCCGAGGTGGACCGCGGCGCGCTCGGCGCCGCCACCCACCTCGCCCGGCTCGTGCCGCAGCACATGATGCGCACCCTCTACTACACGGCGCAGAACGTCACGGCCCAGCAGCTCGAGCACTTCGGTTCCGTCTACAAGGTGGTCCCGCGCGCCGAACTCGACGCCACGGCCCGCGAGATCGCCGGGAAGATCGCGGCGAAGGACACCCGAGTCATCCGCTGCGCCAAGGAGGCCATCAACGGCATCGACCCGGTGGACGTGAAGGACAGCTACCGCTTCGAGCAGGGCTTCACCTTCGAACTCAACCTCGCGGGCGTCGCGGACGAGCACCGGGACGAGTTCGTCGCCACCGGCAAACCGCGCGCCAACCACTGACCAGGAGACATGAAACACCATGCGTGACAAGAGGATGTCGCTCGACGACGTGGTCGGCGAGCTGCGCAGCGGCATGACGATCGGCATCGGCGGCTGGGGGTCGCGGCGCAAGCCGATGGCGCTCGTCCGCGCGATCCTGCGCTCGGATCTGACGGACCTGACGGTCGTGACCTACGGGGGCCCGGACCTGGGCCTGCTGTGCTCGGCCGGGAAGGTGAAGAAGGCGTACTACGGGTTCGTCTCCCTCGACTCGGCCCCGTTCTACGACCCGTGGTTCGCCAAGGCCCGCACGAACGGGGAGATCGTCGCGCGGGAGATGGACGAGGGCATGGTCAAGTGCGGCCTCGAGGCGGCCGCCGCGCGGCTGCCGTTCCTGCCGATCCGCGCCGGCCTGGGCTCGGCCGTCGTCGACTTCTGGGAAGGCGAGCTGCAGACCGTCACCTCGCCGTACCCCGGCGAGTCGGGCGAGGCCGAGACGCTGATCGCGATGCCGGCGCTGAATCTCGATGCGGCCCTGGTGCATCTGAACATCGGCGATGCGCACGGCAACGCCGCCTACACCGGCGTCGACCCCTACTTCGACGACCTGTACTGCCTGGCCGCCGAGAAGCGGTTCGTCTCGGTCGAACGCATCGTCGAGACCGAGGAGCTCGTCAAATCCGTTCCGCTGCAGTCCCTCGTCCTCAACCGCATGATGGTCGACGGGGTCGTCGAGGCACCGAACGGCGCCCACTTCACCCTTGCCGGCGACAGTTACGGCCGCGACGAGAAGTTCCAGCGCCACTACGCCGAATCGGCGAAGGACCCGCAGACGTGGCAGGGGTTCGTCGACCGGTTCCTCTCCGGCAGCGAGGACGACTACCAGGCCGCAGTGCAGGCCTTCAGCGAGGAGCAGGCATGACCGAGACGACCACCCCGGCGACCTCCGGCACGGTGACCCGCGCCGAGTACTGCGCCATCGCATGCGCCGAGATCTTCGCCGGCGCCGGCGAGATCATGGCCAGCCCGATGGCGACCCTGCCGCTCATCGGCGCCCGCCTCGCCCGGCTGACCACCGAACCGGACCTGCTCATCACCGACGGCGAGGCCCTGATCCTCGCCGACACCCCCGCCGTCGGCGCGAAGGGCCCGATCGAAGGCTGGATGCCGTTCCGCAAGGTGTTCGACGTCGTCGCCTCCGGCCGACGCCACGTCGTGATGGGCGCCAACCAGATCGACCGGCACGGCAACCAGAACCTGTCGGCGTTCGGGCCGCTGCAGCACCCCACCCGGCAGATGTTCGGCGTGCGCGGCGCCCCCGGCAACACCATCAACCACGCGACGAGCTACTGGGTCGGCAAGCACAACACGCGCGTGTTCTGCGACAAGGTCGACATCGTCTCGGGTGTCGGCTACGACAAGGTCGATCCGGCCAACCCGGCGTTCCGGTTCCTGCACCTGCACCGGGTCGTCACCAACCTCGGCTCGTTCGACTTCGGCGGTCCCGGCCACACGTTCCGGGCGCTGACCCTGCACCCCGGGGTCACCGCCGAGCAGGTCGCCGAGAACACCTCCTTCGAGGTGGCGGGCCTCGACGAGGCCGGCCTCACCCGGGAGCCCACCGCCGAGGAACTGCGCCTGATCCGTGAGGTCCTCGATCCGCGTGGGCTGCGAGACCGGGAGGTCGCGGTATGAGTCCGCGCCTGACGACGGCCCTGACCGACCTGGTCGGCATCGAGCATCCGATCGTCCAGACCGGCATGGGCTGGGTGTCCGGCCCCCGGCTGACCGCCGCCACCTCCAACGCGGGTGGCCTCGGCATCCTGGCGTCGGCGACGATGACGTACGAGGAACTCGAGGTCGCCGTCGCGAAGACGAAGGCGGCGACGGACAAGCCCTTCGGCGTGAACATCCGGGCCGATGCGTCCGACGCCGCCCAGCGCATCGACCTGCTCATCCGCGAGAACGTCAAGGTCGCGTCCTTCGCGCTCGCGCCCAGGAAGGAACTGATCGCCGAGCTCAAGGATCACGGCGTCGTGGTGATCCCGTCCATCGGCGCCGCGAAGCACGCGGTGAAGGTGGCCTCGTGGGGCGCCGACGCGGTGATCGTGCAGGGCGGCGAAGGCGGCGGGCACACCGGACCGGTGGCCACCACGCTGCTGCTGCCGAGCGTGCTCGACGCCGTCGACATCCCGGTCGTCGCGGCCGGCGGGTTCTTCGACGGCCGGGGCCTGGCAGCGGCGCTCGCCTACGGGGCGGCCGGCGTCGCCATGGGCACCCGGTTCCTGCTCACCAGCGACAGCGCCGTGCCCGACTCGGTGAAGCAGGAGTACCTGGGCCGGGGCCTGCAGGACACGACGGTCTCGGTCAAGGTCGACGGCATGCCGCACCGCGTGCTCAACACCGAGCTCGTGGACAGCCTCGAACGCGGCAGCTACGCGAAGGGCCTCGCCGCCGCCGCCAGGAACGCGGCCAAGTTCAAGGCCATGACCGGGATGAAGTGGTCGACGCTCGTCAAGGACGGCATCGCGATGAAGCGGGCGAGCGACCGCACGTGGCAGCAGATCATCATGGCGGCCAACACCCCCATGCTGCTCAAGGCCGGGCTCGTCGAGGGCAACACCGAGGCCGGTGTGCTCGCCTCCGGGCAGGTCGTCGGCATGCTCGACGACCTGCCCAGCTGCCAGGAGCTGATCGACCGCATCGTCACCGAGGCCGTCGAGCGGATCGACGCGCTGGCCGCGCTGCGTGGTCAGGCCCAGGCGCCGCGCGCCGCCGCGCCGCGCGCGTAGGTCTCGAACGAGATCGGTGGCCGGCCCGTCACCTCGGCGACGACGTCGTTCGGGGTGACGTCGCCGGTCGCCCGCAGCGCCTCGAAGGCCTCGATCTCGGCAAGCACCTGCGCCCGGTCCAGACCGAAACCGGTCATGGTCTCGAGGTAGGCGTCGGGCTCGCCGCGGTAACGCACCGGCCGCCCCGACTCGCGGGCGACGATCGCCGTCGCCTCCCCGAACGACAACGCGTCGGGTCCGCTCAGCTCGTACGTGCGACCCGCATGACCGGGCTCGGTCGGAGCCACCACCGCGACGGCGGCGATGTCCTCGGCGTCGTTGAACGCCTGCCGGACGTCGCCGAGCGGCACCACGACGTCGCCGGCGAGCACAGCGTCGCGCAGGAAGCCCTCGTCGAAGTTCTGATCGAACCAGTCCGCCCGGACCACTGTCGACTCCACTCCCGCCGAGGTGACCGCGCGTTCGGCGGCCAGCAGCCGCGTGTCGTTCATCGTGTCGATCGCCTTGCTGGACAGCAACACGAGCCGTGAGACTCCTTCTGCCACCGCCAGTTCCACGAACTCGTCGGCGATCGGCACGCCGTCGGGCGCCATGACGAACACCGCGCCGGACCCCGCGACGACGGGTACGCCCCGTGGGTCTCGGGCCTGGCCTACTTCCATCTCGGCCGTGTCGACGACGCCGTCGGCGCGGCGGAACGGGCCCTGCGGATCCAGCGTGAGTTCAAGGACAAGATCTGCACGGCCCTGTCGATCGAACTCCTCGCGTGGTCCGCGGAAGCGGCCGGTCGCACCGAGCGGTCTGCCGCGCTCCTCGGTGCCGCCGAGGCGGTGTGGCAGCGACTCGGCACGTCCGTCGCCGCCTTCGGTCCCCACATCACGAACGACTCCGCGCACTGGAAGAAGCGGGTCCGGCAGACTCTCGGACCGAAGCGGTACGCCCGCCTGTCGACACCGCCGGCACGACTGACGATCGAGCAGACAGTCGACACGGCCCTCGGAACGCCTGCGGAGGAGTCGGTCACCACGGCGCCCGGCGCCTCGCCGTTGACGCGCAGGGAAGCGGAGGTGGCCGAACTCGTCGCCCGCGGCCTCAGCAACCGGGAAATCGCGGATCAGCTCGTGATCTCGCACCGGACGGTCGACGGGCACGTCGAGCACATCCTGGGCAAACTCGGGGTCGGATCCCGCACGCAGGTGGTTGCCTGGGTCCACGCCCGTGCCGCGGGAACGGCACCGGCGTCCGGCTGAGGCCCGTCGAGGACGTGGTTCAGCCGCGCGCTGCGATCCGCGCCTGCACCTCCGGCCGGCGCAGCGGCGGCACCGTCGGCGGCGGCTGGCGGCGCGGCGGGAGCCGGTCGAGCAGCCGCATGGTGACGGCCTTGACCTCGGCGACGGCCTCCTCGAACGGTTCGCGGGTGGCGTCGGACAGCTTGTGGACGCCGCTGACCTTGCGCACGTACTGACGGGCGGCGGCCTCGATCTCCTCGTCGGTCGCTGCCGGCTCGAGCCCGCGCAGTTCCGTGATGTTCCGGCACATGGACCGAGGGTAACGCCGGACCGTCAGCCGAGGCGACCGCCGAGCATGCCCCGCAGTGCGTTCAGGCACAGCTCCCGTAGCTGTTCGCCGGTGACGGCGGGGTGATCGTGCCAGTCGACGCAGACGCTGCGGACGAGGGCGATCCAGCCCTGCACGGCCACCGCGACGAGTTCGCGTTCGTCGTCGGGCGGGGCGAGGGCGTCGAGGATGCGCTCCTGCTGCACGCCGAGTTCGGCGTCGACGATCGCGCGGATGCCGGCGTCGGCGGAGTCCGCGGCCCGGTTGACCGCCGCGACGCCCTGCCGGTGCGAGGCGACGTAGTCGAGGTAGGCGTCGAGGCCCGCGGTGATACGCTCGGCGACGGTGAGCCGCGGATCCGGTTCGGTGACGGCGAGCAGCCGGTCCGATTCGCGTTGGACGACCGCCGCCATGAAGTCTCGCTTGGTCGGAAAGTAGTGGTACATCAGGCCACGTGAAACCCCCGCGAGCTCGGCGACCTCCTCGATCCACACGTCGTCGTAGGCACGCTCGGCGAACAGACGCGCGCCGATGTCGAGCAGCTGCGCGCGGCGCTGCTCGGGATCGAGACGTCGGCGGGGTTGGACCACGAATCCAATCTAGTTCTTGACAGACGTCCGTCCCGGCGTAGCGTGGCTACTGTACACGGATTCAATAGCTGGGGGTCGGAGCATGGTCATGGCCACGTCGCGGGTGTTCGACACCGAAATTCCACGCCCGCCGAAACGCCTGCCCCTCGCCGGCGACGTCCTGGGCATGTCGCTGAAGACCCCGGTGCAGAACTCGATGGCCACCCACAAGGCCCTCGGCCCGGTGTTCGAGCGGACGGCGTTCGGCCGTCGCTTCGTGTTCGTCTGCTCCGGCGAACTCACCGCCGAGCTGTCCGACGAGAAGCGCTTCGCCAAGCACCTCGCCCCGGGGGTCGAGGCCCTGCGGGCGATCGGCGGTGACGGGCTGTTCACCGCCTACAACGAGGAACCGAACTGGCGTCGCGCTCACGAACTGCTCATGCCGGCGTTCACGCAGCAGGCGATGCGCCGGTACCACGCCACGATGCTCGACGTCACCGCTCAGCTCGTCGCGCACTGGGACCGCCGGGCGCGCAGCGGCGGCGACGTCGACGTCGCCGCGGACATGACGAAGCTGACCCTGGAGACCATCGGCCGCACCGGGTTCAGCTACTCGTTCGAGCCGTTCGAACGCGAAGAGCGGCACCCGTTCGTCGAGGCGATGGTCGGCGGCCTGTCGTTCTCGCAGCGCAGCATGCTGCGCACCGTTCCCGTCGTCGGGCGCTTCCTCTTCCCCGCCGCCAAGCGGCAGTACGACCTCGACCGGGCGCACATGCACGACGTCGTCGACGCAGTGATCCGCAGCAGGAGCGATGCGCCCGGCCCCGCCCCCGACGACCTGCTCGAGCTGATGCTGCGGGCGGCCCGCGAGGACGATCCCCACAGGCTCGACCCCGTCAACATCCGCAACCAGGTGCTCACCTTCCTCGTCGCCGGACACGAAACCACCTCGGGCGCCTTGTCGTTCGCCCTGTACTACCTGATGCGCGACCCGCGGGCCTACGCGCGGGCACGGGCGGAGGTCGAGGAGGTCTGGGGCGACGGCGAGCCCGCCTTCGAACAGATCGCCAAGCTGCGCTACGTCCGCCGGGTGCTCGACGAGGCGCTGCGGCTGTGGCCGACCGCACCCGCGTACGCGCGGGAAGCGAAGGCGGACACCACCCTGGGTGGCCGGTACCGGATGCGCGCAGGCGACTGGGTGCTCGTGCTGCTGCCCGCGGTGCACCGGGACCGCGCGGTGTGGGGCGACGACGCCGACGAGTTCGACCCCGACCGATTCCTGCCCGAACGGGTCCGGGCCCGCCCCGCGCACGTGTACAAGCCGTTCGGCACCGGAGAACGCGCCTGCATCGGACGGCAGTTCGCGCTGCACGAGGCAACACTCGTGCTGGGAACCCTGTTGCGCCGGTACGACCTGACGATGGATCCCGGCTACCGGCTGAAGGTCGCCGAACGTCTCACGCTCATGCCGGAGGGCCTGCACGCCCGGGTGTCCTTCAAGTCCTGAGCGGCCGCCCGCCCGTGTCGTACGCTGTGCCCGACGGGTGGGAGAGGCCCGCACGGGAGGGAGAAGCCATGCGATTCGGGTATGCAGGTGCGACGGCGGCGGTGTTGTCCACGATCGTTGCGGCAGTGGTTGTTCCGGCCACGGCCCACGCGACCGCCACCGCCGACGTCGTCGCGGGCCGCGAGCGGGTGAAGGTGACGGTGCACGGCGTGCCCGTCCACCCGGAGAGCTGCCGCGTCGATCCGGACGCGGACGGGAACACCCGCAGTCTGCCTCTCGAGCCGTCCGGGTCGATGGTCGCCCATCAGGTGGCGCCCGGGCCCCGGCGGGTGGTCGTCTGGTGCCCGGACGGCGGCGTCGTCCACGAGCAGATCGTCCACGTCCTACCCGCCGATCCGCTCGCCGATCTCGCGGACCATGTGTTCCGCACCGCCGGCAGCAGCGACCGCGTCACCGACCCGACCCTGCGCTGACGCGCCGGTGCGTCCTTTGGGTTGCCCTGACCGCCCAAAGGACACACCGGCGGCGCAGCCGCCCCGGCTACACGCGCTCGATGATCGTCACGTTCGCAGTGCCGCCGCCCTCGCAGATCGTCAGCAGCCCGTACCGGCCCTCGCGCCGCTCGAGCTCGTTGAGCAGCGTCGCCATCAGCTTGGTGCCGGTGGCGCCGAGCGGGTGACCCAGCGCGATGGCGCCGCCGTTGACGTTGACCTTGGCCGGGTCTGCGCCGATCTCCTTGATCCAGGCCAGCACGACGGGGGCGAAGGCCTCGTTGATCTCGACCAGATCGATGTCGTCGATGCTCAGACCGGTCTTCGCCAGCGCGTGCTGCGTGGCCGGGATGGGCGCGCTGAGCATGAAGATCGGGTCGTCGCCGCGGGCGCTGAGGTGATGGATCCGTGCACGAGGCTTCAGGCCGTACGTGCGCACGGCCTCGTCGGAGGCGAGCAGCACCGCCGACGCACCGTCGGAGATCTGGCTGGCGACGGCGGCGGTGAGCCTGCCGCCCTCGACGAGCGTCGCGAGGGACGCCATCTTCTCGAGGCTCGTCTCGCGGGGCCCCTCGTCGACGGCGGCGTCGCCGAGCGGGACGATCTCGCCCTCGAAGCGGCCCTCGGCGATGGCCGCCTTGGCCCGCTCGTGGCTCTGCAGCGCCCAGCGCTCGAGGTCCTCACGGCTGAGATCCCACTTGTCGGCGATCATCTCGGCACCGCGGAACTGCGAGACCTCCTGATCGCCGTAACGCTCGGTCCAGCCGGTCGAACCCCCGAACGGGGTGTCGAAGCCGTACTGCTGCCCGACGATCATCGCCGCCGAGATCGGGATCTGCGACATGTTCTGCACGCCGCCGGCGACGATGAGGTCGGCGGTGCCGGACAGGATGGCCTGCGCACCGAAGTGCAGGGCCTGCTGGCTCGACCCGCACTGCCGGTCGACGGTGACGCCGGGGACGTGCTGCGGGTAGCCGGCGGCGAGCCACGAGGTGCGGGCGATGTTGCCGGCCTGACCGCCGATGGCGTCGACGCAGCCGAAGACGACGTCGTCGACGTCGCTCGGGTCGATGCCGGTGCGGTCCACGATCGCCTTGATCACGTGCGCGCCCAGGTCGGCGGGGTGGACGGCGGACAGGCCGCCGTTCTTCTTGCCGATCGGGGTGCGTACCGCGTCGACGATGTATGCCTCGGTCATGAGGGACTCCTAGTCGGTTCCGGGAAAAGTCGGTTCAGGGATTGGCAAGTCCGTCGAGCACGATGGACAGGTACTGCTGGGCCACCTTGTCGGCGGTGAGGGTGCCACCGGGCCGGTACCAGCGCACGGCCACCCACACGGTGTCGCGCAGGAACCGGAAGACGAGTTCGACGTCGACGTCCGGCCGGAACGTGCCGTCGGCGATGCCGCGCTCGATCACCCCCACCCACAGGTCGCGGAATTCGGTGTTGCGCTCGGAGATGTAGGAGAACCGCTCGTTCTCCACGAGCCGCTTGGCCTCGTCCTGGTAGATCGCGACCGCGGCGTGCGACTTGTCGATCGACTCGTACGACGCGGTGATGAGCGCCTCGAGGGTGGCACGCGAGTCCGAACCCGAGGCGACGATCTCGCGGTAGCGACCGAACAGGTCGTCGAGAAATCCCCGCAGGATCTCGTCGACCATCGACTCCTTGGAGTCGAAGTGGTGGTAGAGACTGCCCGACAGGATGCCTGCGGCGTCGGCGATGTCGCGCACGGTGGTGGCACGCACGCCGCGCGAGGCGAACAGTTCCGCGGCGATGTCGAGCAGCTCGGCCCGACGCCCGGACTTGGTGGCATCGTCTCTGGGAGGAGTCATGGAGGCATCCTTTCAGGGCTGCCGTGCGCGGTTTCGGTAGCGGCCGCTACCGGAACCGCGCACGGGTCAGGCCCGCTGCGACGAGATCGAGACGACCTCACCGGTCAGGTACGTGGTGTAGTCGCTGGCGAGCATGGCGATGGTCGCGGCGATCTCCCAGACCTCCGCGGCCCGCCCGTACGCCTCGTCGGCGGCGAGCCGGTCGAGCAGTTCCTCGCTGGTGACCTTCGCGAGGAAGGCGTGCCGCGCGATCGACGGCGCGACGGCGTTGATCCGGACCCCGTACTCGGCGGCCTCGATCGCCGAGCAGCGGGTCAGCGCCATCACGCCGGCCTTGGCGGCCGCGTAGTGCGCCTGCGAGTGCTGCGCGCGCCACCCGAGCACGGAGGCGTTGTTGACGAGGACGCCGCCGTGGTCGGCCGACCGGAAGTAGCGCAGCGCCGCGCGCGTCGCACGGAAGGTGCTGGTGAGGGTGATGTCGAGGACGCGGTCCCACTGCTCGTCGGTCATGTCGACGACGGGGGTCTCGCCGCCGAGGCCGGCGTTGTTGACCAGCACGTCGATGCGCCCGAGTCGCTCGGCGGCCCCGGTGATCAGCGCATCGACCTGCTCGGTCGAGGAGACGTCGCACACGACGGACTCCACCTGCTGCGACGGGAACTCGGCGGCGAGCTTGTCGACCGTCTCCCCGAGCCGGCGCTCGTGGAAGTCGGAGACGAGCACGTCGCCGCCCTCGAGCAAGGCGCGACGGGCGGTCGCGAACCCGATGCCCGTGCCGGCGGCGGCGGTGACGACGACCTTCTTGCCGCTCAGCAGGCCGTGGCCCGGGGTCTCGACGGGCGGGGTGGCGAGGGGGGAAGTGGTCACGGACGGGCCTCTCGGGGAAGGCCGAGCACGCGCTCGGCGATGATGTTGCGCTGGATCTCGTTGGATCCGCCGTAGATGGTGTCGGCGCGGGTGAACAGGAACAGCCGCTGCCATTCGGCGAGCTCGAGGTGCTCGGGGTCCGAGAGCACCGACGGGTTGCCGGCGTGGTCGTGGTCCGGTCCGGTGAGCGAGGCGGGCCCCTGCACGTCCATTGCCAGGGCGCCGAGGTCGCGATGCCAGTTGGCCCACAGCAGCTTCGCCACCGACGCCTGGCCGGGGTCGGCGTCGCCGAGGGTGCGCACGGCGTGGGCCCGCATGACGCGCAGACCGATCCGGGCGCGGGCGATCCGTTCGCGGATGTGCGGGTCGTCGGCCGCACCGGTCGCGACCGCGAGATCGGCGATGCTCTGCAGCTCCCGGGCGAAGCCGATCTGCTGGCCGAGGGTCGACACTCCCCGCTCGAAGGTGAGCAGGCCCATCGCGACCTTCCAGCCGTCGCCGGGAGCACCGACGACGAGGTCGGCGTCGGTGACGGCGTCGTCGAAGAAGACCTCGTTGAACTCGGAGGTTCCGGTGAGCTGCTGGATGGGCCGGACCGTCACGCCCGGCTGATCGAGCGGCACGAGCAGGAAGCTCAGGCCGTGGTGCCGGGTCGAGCCGGGTTCGGTGCGGCACACCACGAACGCCCACTGCGCGACGTGCGCGAGCGACGTCCACACCTTCTGGCCGTTGATCACCCACTTGCCGTCCTCGAGCCGGGCGGTGGTGGAGACGTTGGCCAGGTCGGAGCCCGCACCGGGCTCGGAGTAGCCCTGCGCCCACAGTTCGGTGACGTTGCGGATCCCGGGCAGGAAGCGGCGCTTCTGTTCCTCGGTGCCGAAGGCGACGAGGGTGGGGCCGAGCAGTTCCTCGCCGAGGTGGTTCACCCGCGCCGGTGCGTTCGCCTTGGCGTACTCCTCGTGGAAGATCACCTGCTGCTCGAGGGTCGCACCGCGGCCACCGTGCTCGGTGGGCCAGCCGATGCAGGTCCATCCGGCGGCGGCGAGGTGCCGGTCCCAGGCCAGACGTTCCTCGAAGAACTCGTGCTCGCTGCCCGGTCCGCCCTTGCCTCTGAGCGCGGCGAACTCGCCGGTCAGGTTCTCCTCCAGCCACCGGCGGACGGTCGCGGCGAATTCGGTGTCGGCCAAACCCGTGTCGTCCAGTCTCTCGCTCTCATGCACGTCTGTACGATAACCTACCAAGCACTTGCTAGGTAGGGAGCTCCGTGACTGCACAACCGAGAACCACACCGGCCGCCGTCGAACGCGCCGCATCGGTGTACGCCGACCGGACCGCGATCGTCGACGGCGACGTGCGACCGACGTTCGCACAACTTCGCGATCACGTCCGCGAATTCGCCGCCGCACTCGTCGCCCACGGCGTCGGGCCCGGCGCACGCGTCGCGATCTGGTCGCCCAACACCCACCACTGGATAGTCGCTGCGCTCGGGATCCAGTGGGCCGGCGGCGTCGTCGTCCCCGTCAACACCCGCTACACCGGGGCGGAGGCGCACGACATCCTCGACCGCATCCGTGCCGAGGCCCTCGTCGTCGCCGGCGACTTCCTCGGCACGGACAGGTACGCCGCCCTGCGCGCCGCCGCGCCCGGCCTGCACGTGCCCACCGTGGTGCGGGTCCCGCTGGGTGGGACCGACGCACCGGCCGACGGCGTCGTGGACTGGGACGACTTCCTCGCCGCGGCGACGGCGGACGCGCGCACCGAGGCCGACGCCCGGGCGCGGGCCGTCTCCCCCGACGACGTCAGCGACATCCTGTTCACCTCGGGCACGACCGGGCGCAGCAAGGGCGTGCTCAGCGCCCACCGGCAGCTGATCGGGGTCGCGCAGGCGTGGGCCGAGTGCGCCGAGCTCACGCCGGACGACAACTACCTGATCATCAATCCGTTCTTCCACAGCTTCGGCTACAAGGCCGGGTTCGTCGCCGCGCTGCTCGCGGGCGCGACCGCCGTGCCGATGGCGGTGTTCGACGTCGAGAAGGTCATGGCCACCGTCGCCGACCGGCGGATCAGCGTGCTGCCGGGCGCACCGACGATCTACCAGAGCATCCTCGACCACCCCCGCCGCGACGAGTTCGACATGTCGTCCCTGCGGATCGCGGTCACCGGGGCCGCACCCGTGCCCGTCGCGCTCGTCGAGCGCATGCAGAACGAACTGAGCTTCGACGCCGTGCTCACCGCGTACGGCCAGACCGAGGCCGTGGTCGCGACGATGTGCCGCACCGACGACGATCCCGTCACCGTCTCCACCTCCTCCGGCCGCGCCGCCGCCGGCTTCGAGGTCCGCATCGGCGACAAGGGCGAGATCCTGCTGCGCGGCCCGAACGTGATGCTCGGTTACCTCGACGACCCGGAGGCCACCGCCGAGACGATCGACGCCGACGGCTGGCTGCACACCGGCGACGTCGGCACCCTCGACGAACGCGGCTACCTCGACATCACCGACCGGCTCAAGGACATGTACATCAGCGGGGGGTTCAACGTCTATCCCGCCGAGATCGAGGCGGCGTTGATGCGCCTGCCCGGCGTCCACGAGGTCGCGGTCGTCGGCGTGCCCGACGAGCGCATGGGCGAGGTCGGCCGCGCGCACGTCGTCGCCCTCGAGGGCAGCGGCCTCACCGAGGAGTCGGTGATCGCGTTCTGCAAGGAGAAGCTGGCCAACTTCAAGGTGCCGCGCTCGGTTCGCTTCACCGGGCACCTGCCCCGTAACCCGTCCGGCAAGGTTCTGAAAAACATTCTGCGTGAGGAGAAGTCATGACCGTCCCCTACGAGCCCGATGTCGTCACCTACGAGGTGCGCGACGGCATCGCGATCGTCACCCTCAACCGGCCGGACTACCGCAACGCGCAGAACTCCGTGATGACCTACGCGCTCGACGCCGCCTTCGAACGCGCCGTCGAGGACGACGAGGTCAAGGTGATCGTGCTCGCCGGCAACGGCAAGCACTTCTCCGCCGGGCACGACCTGGGCACCCCCGGTCGTGACCACCACGTCCACTACGACAACAAGGCCGTCATGTGGTGGGACCACGTCGACAAGCCCGGCGGCGACCAGCGGTACGCCCGCGAGATGGAGGTGTACCTGGGCATGTGCCGCCGCTGGCGGGAGATCCCCAAGCCGACGGTGGCGATGGTGCAGGGCGCATGCATCGCCGGCGGCCTCATGCTCGCGTGGGTGTGCGACCTGATCGTCGCCTCGGAGGACGCGTTCTTCTCGGATCCGGTGGTGCGGATGGGCATTCCCGGCGTGGAGTACTTCGCCCACCCCTGGGTCCTGGGCACGCGCTTCGCCAAGGAGATCCTCTACACCGGTGACCGCTTCGGTGCCCAGCGCGCCTACGAGGTCGGCATGGTCAATCGTGTCGTGCCACGCGAGAAGCTCGAGGAGGAGACCCTCGCCCTGGCCGGACGGATCGCGGAGATGCCGCGGTTCGGGCTGGCCCTGACCAAGCGCGCCGTCAACCAGTGCGAGGACCAGATGGGCATGCGCAACGGCATGGACTCGGTGTTCGGCCTGCACCACTTCGCGCACGCCCACAACGCCGAGGTCGGCACCGACTCCCTCGGCGGCATGAACGCGAAATCGATGGCCGCGAGCGCACGCCCGGTGAGCGGCGGGAACTCTGCCGCGCAGGAAGGAACGAAGTAGTGGATCTGCAACTCGACGACGCGACCCTCGCCTTCCGCGACGAGGTCCGCGCCTTCCTCACCGAGAACGTCCCGTCGAGCCCGCTGAAGTCCATGGACACGGCCGAGGGCTTCGAGGAACACCGCGAGTGGGAACGCACCCTCGCCGAGGCCCGTCTGTCGGTCGTCTCGTGGCCCGAAGAACTCGGCGGGCGCAACGCCACGCTGCAGCAGTGGGTGGTGTTCGAGGAGGAGTACTACCGCGCCGGCGCGCCGGGCCGGGTCAGCCAGAACGGAATCTTCCTGCTCGCTCCCACGCTGTTCGAGCACGCCCACCCCGACCAGCTCGCGCGCATCATGCCGCGCATGGCCCGCGCCGACGACATCTGGGCCCAGGCCTGGTCCGAGCCGGAGTCCGGCAGCGACCTCGCGTCGCTGCGCTCGACCGCCCGGCGGGTCGACGGCGGGTGGCTGCTCAACGGGCAGAAGACGTGGAGCTCGCGGGCGTCCTTCGCGGACATGGGCTTCGGCCTGTTCCGTTCCGACCCGGATGCGCAGCGACACAAGGGCATCACCTACTTCATGTTCGATCTGCGTGCCGAGGGCGTCACCGTCCGGCCCATCGACCAGCTCGACGGCGAACCCGGCTTCGCGGAGATCTTCCTCGAAGACGTGTTCGTCCCGGACGATCCCGCCGACCCCGGCGAGTCCGGCGTGATCGGCGGCGTGAACGAGGGATGGCGCGTCGCGATGAGCACCGCCTCGAACGAACGCGGACTGTCGCTGCGCTCCCCCGGACGGTTCCTCGCCACCGCCGACCGCCTGCTGGCGCTGTACGCGGCGTCGGACCGGCACGGGGACGCGGCCCTGCGCAACCGCGTCGCCGACGCGTGGATCGGGGCGCGCGCATACGAGTTGTCCACCTGGGCCACCGTCACCCGGCTGCAGGACGGCGGCCAGCTCGGCGCCGAGTCGTCCATCAACAAGGTGTTCTGGTCGGACTGGGACATCGCCGCCCACGAGACCGCGCTGGACCTGCAGGGCCCGGCCGCGGAGATCGCCGACGGCTGGACCGACGGCTACCTGTTCTCGCTGTCGGGGCCGATCTACGCGGGCACCAACGAAATCCAGAAGAACGTCATCGCCGAGCGGCTGCTCGGCCTTCCGAAGGGCGACCGATGAGATTCGCGCTCGACTCCTCCCACGAGGACTTCGCGTCCAGCATCGACGCGCTGCTCGCCAAGTCCGATCTGCCTGCGGTCGTCCGGTCGTGGGCCGCCGGTGACACCGGCCCCGGCCTGAAGGTGTGGCAACGGCTCGCCGAGGTCGGCGTCGGCGCGCTGCTCGTCGACGAGGACCACGACGGTCTCGGGGCCGACGCCGTCGACCTCGTCGTCGCCATGGAACAGCTCGGTCGCCACGCGGTGCCCGGCCCGATCGTGGAGACCGTGGCCGTCGCGCCGATCCTGCTGGCCGCCGTCGCTCCGGACCGGCTGCCCGCACTCGCCTCCGGTGAGCTCGCGACGGTCGCCGCGGCACCGCACGTGCCGTACGCGGTCGACGCCGACGTCGCCGACCTCGTGCTGCACGTCGACGGCGGCACGGTCTCGACGGGCACCGCCGGCGACGTTCGGCAGTCCGTCGACCCGGCCCGTCGTCTGCATGCCGTCGCCGCGGCGGACGCATTGGGCGACACGGACTTCGGCGCGGCGTTCGACTACGGAGCCCTGGCCACCGCGGCGCAGCTGCAGGGGCTCGGACGCACCCTCCTCGACACTACGGTCGAGTACGCGCAGCAGCGCAAGCAGTTCGGTCGCGCCATCGGCTCGTTCCAGGCCGTCAAGCACCACCTCGCCGAGGTCGCCGTCGGCCTCGAGATGGCGCGCCCGCTGCTGCTCGGTGCGGCCCTCGCGGTGCGCGACGGCGCAGCGACCGCCTCCCGCGACGTCTCGGCCGCGAAAGTCGCCTGCGGCGACGCGGCCTACCGGGCGGCACGGACGGCACTGCAGGTGCACGGCGCCATCGGCTACACCCTCGAACACGATCTGTCGCTGGCGTTGACCCGGGTGCGGGCCCTCGTCACCGCGTGGGGCACCGCGGACGTGCACCGGGCGCGGGTAGTCGACGCACTGGAGGACGCATCGTGACCTTCGAGACCGAGGATCGCGCCGCGCTGCGCGAGTCGGTGCGCAGCCTGCTCGCCCGGCACTCCGATTCCGCGGCGGTGCGCAAGGCCATCACCCTCCCGGACGGCTACGACGCCGACCTGTGGCAGAAGCTGGTCGAACAGATCGGGGTCGCAGCCCTCGCCGTGCCCGAGGAATACGACGGTGTCGGCGCCTCCCTCGCCGAGACCCACGTCGTGCTCGAGGAACTCGGCCGCACGCTCACCCCGTCGCCGATGCTCGGCTCGGCGGTGCTCTCGGCCCAGGCTCTGCTGCTCTCCGGCGACACCGACGCATGCACCCGCCTGTTGCCGGGCATCGCCGCCGGGGAGATCGCCGCGGTGTGCTGGGCTTCCGAAGCCGGCTGGTCCACACCCGGTGTCGTCCTCGAGGGCGGCCGGCTCGACGGCACCGCCCACTACGTGCTCGGCGGGGACGTCGCGACGACCTTGCTGGTGCTCGCGGCCGACGGGGACGACGTCGCGCTCGTCGAGGTGGATCCGGACGCCGACGGTGTCGTGCGACGCCGGGTGCCGACGATGGATCCGACCCGCACCCTCGCCGAGGTGCGCTTCGAGGGGGTGACGGGCCGGCGGCTCGCGGCGTCCGCCGCTCTCGAGGAGCGCCTGCGGACCGTCGCGCTGATCGCGCTGTCGGCCGAGCAGGTCGGCGCGGCCCGGGCCGCGCTGGATCTGACGGTGGAGTACTCGAAGAACCGCAGGCAGTTCGGCCGGGTCATCGGGTCGTTCCAGGCGCTCAAGCACCGCATGGCCGACATGTACGCACTGGTGGAGACCGCACGCTCGATGTCGTACGCGGCCGCGCTGTCGCAGGACACGCAGGACGCGTACGCGGCGAAGGTGTACTGCTCGGAGGCCTTCGAACAGGTGGCCGCGGAAGCGATCCAGTTGCACGGGGGCATCGCGATCACCTGGGAACACGACGCGCAGCTGTACTTCAAACGCGCGCACGGGGCGGCCCAGCTGTTCGGGCAACCGCGGGAGTTCCTGACCGCGATCGCGCGTTGAGCGCGGGCGGCACCCGCATCCGGGTGCCGCCACCGTTGCCGGCGGCGGCACCGTCCGTACACCGTCTGCCCGGTCCGTAGCAGCGGGACATGCACATCGTCCGCTCGGTTCGGTACCCACGCCTCCCCGCCCCGGGCCCGGGCAAGCAACCTTGCCGGATCGAGTGCGGTGCCCTTATCTTCAGAGAGGACGCAGCAGCTGCCAACTGCCCGGCCTGTTCCTCGGGTGACCCTCGACAGACGTCGCGCACCATGGCGTCCCGCTCCCGAGCGCCGGCCGGGGAAGGAGGGGTCATGCCGGCTCGGTCTTCCGGCGGGAGCTCTGACGAGGCCCGCCGCGCGGTGGGGATCCCCGATGTCGTCGAGACGGACCTGGGGACATTCCGATTCGACGACGGTGTCCCGGACCTGGACACGATGGCGTTGTGCTGGGATCGTCTCGACCTGCTGCGCGGCGTCGACGTGTTCCTGAACGCGGTTCCCGGCGCGTCGCTCGCGGCCGCACGTGCCGCGTTCCCGTCGCTGGGAATCCACACGTCGCGGGACATGGCCGTGTGCGCGCGCATGGATTCGGTGCCCTACCTCCTGACAGCCAACACCGAGACGACCTATGGGTTCACCTTGCTCGACCTGCGGGCCGACGGGCCGACGGTGGTCGAGTGCCCGCCGATGTCACTCGACGTGGTCGACGACTTCTGGTTCCGGTACGTGGCCGACCTGGGCAATGCCGGGCCCGACAGGGGGCAGGGCGGGAAGTACCTGTTCCTGCCGCCGGGCTACGAGGGCGAGGTCCCCGAGGGCTACTTCACCTTCCGCTCGCGCACGTTCACCAACTTCCTGTTCGCCCGCAACCTCGGCGGGCTCGATGTCATCGAGCAGACCCGTATCTATCCGCTCGACCAGGCCGGTGACCCGCCGGAGATGCGGTTCGTGAAAGCAGACGGCGTGCCGTACAACACCGTCCACTCGAACGACTTCTCGTTCTACGAAGAGGTCGACCAGATCGTCCAGGAAGAACCGGTCGACGCACTCGATCCCGAGCTTGCCGGTCAGCTGGCGGCGATCGGCATCGTCAAGGGCCGGCCGTTCGCTCCCGATCAGCGGATGCGCGCAATCCTGTCTCAGGCGGCGCCGATCGGTGCGGCGATTGCGCGCACTCTCGCGTACCGGCCACGTGACCCGCAGTCCTACATCTACGGCCGGGACGTGTCGTCGTGGAAGACGGCCTTCGTGGGCGGAAGCTCCGAGTTCCTGCACGACGGTGTTCGTCTCCTGGATGCCCGTACGCTGTTCCACTACGTCGCCACCGTCGTCACGCCGGCGATGGCGACGCCGACGGTGGGAGTGGGCTCGCAGTACGCCTACACCGCCGAGGACTCCGAGGGACAGTGGCTGGACGGGGGCCGCACCTACCGGGTGCACCTGCCCGCAGGCATTCCCGCCAAGGACTTCTGGTCGCTGTGCGTCTACGACTGCCAGTCCCGCTCCCTGCTGCAGACCGACAACCCGTACCCGTCACTCAACAGCAACACCGGGACGGTCGCAGCCGACGAAGACTGCTCCGTGGACGTCTACTTCGGACCCGCATCACCGGCGGGCCGGGAGTCGAACTGGATCCAGACGGTCCCGGACAAGTCCTGGTTCCTGCTCCTGCGCCTCTACGGACCACTCCAGGCATGGTTCGATCGGACCTGGCGACCCAGTGAGATCGAACCCCTCGCCTGACCGAGACGCGGGGGGCGGTCTCGGCGCAGGAAGACTGCTCGCGTGATCGCACCTCCTGGCCCCGCCGGAGCGGCGATCGGACTTCGAGCGTGCTCGTCCGGTGGCGTTTCCCGACGGGGCACCGAACCACGATTCCGCAGTATCCCGCTGGGCGAGTGAGCGACGGACTCGAGCGCGGCAGGACACCTTCGGACTCGTTAGCCTGGGACGATGAGCACTCCCGTCATCACGCTGAATTCCGGTACCACCATCCCGCAGCTCGGCCTGGGAGTCTGGCAGGCCACCGACGAGCAGACCGAACACGCCGTGCGCTACGCCCTCGACGAGGCGGGCTACCGGCACATCGACACCGCCGCCGCGTACGGCAACGAGGAGGGTGTCGGACGCGGGATCGCGTCGGCGTCCGTCCCGCGGGAGGACGTCTTTCTCACCACGAAGTTGTGGAACTCCGACCAGGGCTACGATCGGGCGTCGAAGGCGTTCGACGAGAGTCTGCGCCGCCTCGGCACCGACTACGTCGACCTGTACCTGATCCACTGGCCGCTGCAGGACGACGACCGGCTGCTGCGCACGTGGGACGCGCTCGAGAAGATCGCCGAGTCCGGACGGGCCAAGGCGATCGGCGTGTGCAACTTCGAGCCGCACCACCTGCAGCTGCTCGTCCATCGCGGCGGCATGCTGCCCGCCGTCGACCAGGTGGAGCTGCACCCGCACCTTCCCCAGCAGGAGATCCGCGCCTTCGCGGCCGACCACGGGATCGCCGTCGAATCGTGGAGCCCGCTGGGCGGTACCAGCAACTCGGGCTGGGGCCGCGAGTCCAAGCCGAACACGCTCCTGGTCGATCCGATCATCACTCGCATCGCGGACCGGCACAGCAAGTCGGCTGCCCAGGTGCTGATTCGCTGGCACCTGCAGAACGGGTTGATCGTCATTCCGAAGTCCGTCCACGACGAGCGGATCACGCAGAACATCGACGTGTTCGACTTCGAGCTCGACGACCTCGATCTGAGCGAGATCGCGACCCTCGACGACGGCACGCGTGTCGGCATGCACCCGGACGAGATGAACCTCGGCGCACCGAGCTGACGGACCCACCCTGCACGGGCGGCCGCGCCCATCCGGCGCGGCTGCCCGCTCTGCTGCCCGCTCTTCGGACGCATTCGCCGACCACTCTTGCGCTCCCAGCACGGACCACGAATAGTAGAACACGTTCTCATCCGCAACCCGGCCGGCCACCGCCGGGTGCGCGATCGGTCCGCGCAGAAGGGGCAGGGCGTGACGACACACATGATCTCGGGCACCGCGATCGAGATGCCGGTGCGAGTCCGGACCGCGACGGCATTCACGGCGATGTACTCGGTGCCCGCCGCGCCGGCTCAGGCGCTGATCGACCACTCTGGACTCGAACTGCTGCACCCCCGCCCGGGTCGCGGAGTCTGCATCCTGGTGTTCGTGGACTACGTCGACGGTGATCTCGGACCCTACAACGAGTTCGGCGTGTGCTTCCTCGTTCGCGACCACCGCCGGCGCGGCGGCACCGCGCTGCGGGATCTGCGGGAACTCGTCCGCGGCGGCGCGGGTGCCCTCATCCACCGGCTCCCGGTGGACGGCGAGTTCACCCTGGCGGCGGGACGCGGGATCTGGGGATTCCCCAAGACTCTCGCCGACTTCGACGCCGACCACACCGGCGACGTCAAGCGCGCGTCGGTGCGCAGCGACGGGCAGCTGATCGCGGAACTGTCGGTCCGGCCGGGTTTCGCGGTTCCCGGCCGGGGCGCGGCCGCCTCCGTCACGGCCTACTCGCATCTGGGCGGCGTCACCCGGCGCACCGGATGGGCGATGCATCCCGCCGGCGTGCGCAGCCGCATCGGCGGCGCCGACCTGCGGCTGGGCACCCACCCCATCGCCGGTGAACTGCGCACCCTGGGTCTGCCCCGGCGCGCGCTGCTCACGTCGTCGATCTCCCGTCTGCAGATGACGTTCGGAGACGCCGAACCGATCTGACCCGACCGCCGGGTTTCGGCGCGCGCCGCAGTGGGCACCCACCGAGTCGAAGACACAATCGATCGGTGAGGTCACCATGATCAACAACAGCGACATCGATGCGCTCGTCGGCGCCACCGTCCACGGTCCCGGCGGCGACAAGCTCGGCAAGGTCGGCGAGGTCTATCTCGACAACCGGACCGGCAACCCTGCGTGGATCACCGTCGTCACCGGCCTGTTCGGCACCCGTCGGCACTTCGTGCCGATCGACGTCGCCGAGTTGGACGGTAAGGACGTCCGTCTGCCGTTCGACAAGGACACGGTGACCGGCGCCCCGAACATCGACGAGGACGGCCGTCTCACCCCCGAGGAGGAGACGCAGCTCTATCGGTACTACGACAGGGCGGATACCGATACCGACACCGGACGCGCGCCGGATAGCGACCGGACACCCGACACCGGTCGCGACACCGGCCGGACACCCGACACCGACCGACTGCGCGACGCCGATCGGACACCGTCCACCAGTGCGCCGGGTGTCGCGACCTCGGCGCCGCCGTCGGCACCGTCGCACGGCGGCGGCACCGGCGGGACACCGCAGCAGGGCACGCCACAGCACGGCACGCCACAGCAGCACGGCACGCCCTCGCCCGGTCCGCGGCTCCACAAGCGGGTCGTGACCACCGAGTACTACGTCGACGAGGGCGCCCCCGGCCAGCATCCCGGCCAGCATCCCGACCAGGAGGACCGACGATGATCGAACGCGAACCCGCCGGGGCCAGCGCCGCCGGCAGAGACCCGATTCCCAACCGCGACCGCGTTTCCGACCGCGACCGTGTAGTGGCGGACGACCGCGTCACCACCACCACCACCGCCGCCCCCTTCGAGGAGCGGGTGACGACGAAGCCCGCCAAGACGAGCGTCGCTGCCGCACTCGCACTCGCGGTCGGCACGGCCGCACTCGTGTGCGTGCTCTCGCTCGTCCTGTCGCCGGTGGGCCTCGTGCTGTCCATCATCGGCATCGTGCTCGGTATCGTCGGCCTACGCGCCGCCCGGCGCCTCGGCGTGACCGGACGGGGCGTTGCCATCGCGGGCATCGTCCTGAGCGTCGTCTCGCTCGTGCTGTCCATCGCGTACGTCGCGGGCGTCGTCACGGTGCTCAACAACGACCGCATGGTCGAGCAGCTCGAGCAGCAGCTCGATCGGGCCCGCGACCAGCTGCCCGACAGCATCGAGGTGCCGCAACCCGGCCAGTGACGGACCGATGCCTGCCGGAGCCGGCCCCTAGAGCCAGGTGTCCTCGGAGGTGCTCGTGAGAAACGCCTCGAGGTCGTCCCGCCAGGGGGCCGGCACCGTCTTGTCCGGCTCGATCCCGGTGTACTGGCCTCGATAGAACAGCAGCGGCCGTTCCTTCTCGTCCCGCACCTCGCTCAGCGACGACACCCGACCGAACACCACCCAGTGGTCGCCCCCGTCGTGCACGGTCTCCACCGTGCAGTCGATGTGGGCGAGGGAGCCGGCGAGGATGGGCGAGCCGAGCGGCGACGGACGCCACTCGACACCGGCGAACTTGTCCGGCTCGCGGGATCCGAACCGCGCGCATGTGTCCCGCTGTTCCTCCGCGAGCACGTTGACGCAGAAGCGCCCGGAGCGTTCGATGGCGGTCCACGACCGCGACATTTTCGTCGGGCAGAACAGCACCAGGGGCGGGTCCAGCGACAGCGCCGCGAACGACTGGCAGGCGAATCCCACCGGCTCGCCGGCGTCGACTGTGGTGATGATCGTGACACCCGTACAGAACTGGCCGAGCACGGTGCGGAAGGTGCGAGGGTCGATCGTGACGTCGCCGGGTCCGGTCATGGCTGCAAGCCTACGCTGAAGTCGTGGCCCCACAGGCTGACGGCTGTGGACTCGCGGGCGATCCACTCCCGGTCCTCGACCTGCCTTCCCTCGCAGCCGAACTCGACGTCGAAACCGCCGGGGGTCTTCATGTAGAACGAGAGCATCAGATCGTTGACGTGCCGGCCCAGCGTCGCCGACATCTTGACCTTGCGGCGCAGGGCCCGGTCCAGGCACAGCCCGACGTCGTCGGAATTCTCCACCTCGATCATCAGGTGCACGATGCCACTCGGCGTGGGCATCGGAAGGAACGCCAGGCTGTGGTGCCGGGGATTGCATCCGAAGAAGCGGAGCCAGGCCGGTTTCCCGTCGGCCGGGCGGCCCACCATCTGCGGCGGCATGCGCATCGAGTCCCGCAACCGGAAGCCGAGGACGTCGCGGTAGAAGTGCAGCGCCTCCTCGTCGTCGCGGGTGGACAGGACGACGTGCCCGAGTCCCTGCTCTCCGGTGACGAACCGGTGCCCGTACGGACTCACGACGCGGCGGTGCTCGAGCGCGACCCCGTGGAACGCCTCGAGAGTATTGCCGGACGGGTCCTGGAACACGATGAGTTCGTCGACCCGGCGGTCGGCGAGTTGCTCGGCCGTGCCCTCCTTGAACGGCACTTCGGCGGCCGCGAGGTTGTCACGCACCTCCTGCAACTCGGCGGCGTTCGCGGTCTCCCAGCCGGAGACGAGCAGCCGGTCGCTCTCGTGCGGCTCGATGACCAGCCGGGCCGGGAAATCGTCCATCCGGAGGTAGAGCGCCGCGGGATCGACGCCCTTGCCCTCGACCATGCCGAGCACCTTCAGACCGTATTCCCGCCAGGCGTCCATGTCGGTGGCGCCGATGCGCAGGTAGGCGAGGGATCGGATACCCATGTCAGTTGCTCCTGTCCGTCAGGAAGTCCGTTGTCAGGCGGTTGAACTCGTCGAACTTCTCGAGCTGAGCCCAGTGTCCGCAGCCACCGAAGACGTGCAGTTGCGCCCGCGGGATCATCTTGAGCGCGACGAGCGCGCCGTCGAGCGGGTTGACCCGGTCCTCGCGCCCCCAGATCAGCAGCACCCGCTGCCGGAGCTTGTAGGCGTCGCGCCAGAGCATGCCGAGCTCGAAGTCCGGACCGGAGAACGACTTCCCCATCGCGCGTGCGGCAGCGAGGGATTCCGAGGTGCTCGCGGCGGCGAACCGTTCGTCGACCAGCTCGTCGGTGATCAGCGACTGGTCGTAGACCATCACCCGGAGGAACGCCTCGAGCTTCTCCCGGGTGGGGCCCTCCGGCGGCGCCGCGAACCGGCCGAGGTTCTTCACGCCCTCGGTGGGGTCGGGGGCGAAGAGGTTGACGCTCAATCCGCCCGGCCCCATGAGCACGAGCCGTCCGGCGCGGTCCGGGAAGTCCAGCGCGAATCGCACTGCGGCGCCGCCGCCGAGCGAGTTGCCGAGCAGGTGCACGCGCCCCTCGAGCCCGAGGTGGTCGAGCAGGTCCTTCAGCGCGGTGGCGCTGTGCACGAAGTACTGCGGGTGTTCGGTGGGCTTGTCGGACCTGCCGTAGCCGGGCTGGTCGACACACAGGACGTGGAAATGCTCGGCCAGCACGGGGATGTTGCGGGCGAAGTTGGACCAGCCGGAGGCGCCCGGCCCGCCGCCGTGCAGCAGGACGATCGTGGTGTCGTTGCCGACTCCCGCCTCGTGGTAGTGCAACCGCAGGTCGTCCCGCACCTGAGCGAACCGGGACGTGGACTCGTAGGTGATCTCTTCCGTCGCAGTCAATTCGGTATCCCCTACACCATCGTGTCGGTGATCGGCAGGCCGAACTCGCCGGCGCCGAACATCACGTAGGCGCGTTCGGCGTCGTTGGCGGCGTGGACCCGCCCGGCGTGGGCGTCGCGCCAGAACCGCTGGATCGGCGTGCCGTTGGCGAGGGCGGTGGCGCCGGAGTTCTCGAACAGCAGGTCGATGGAGGCGATGGCGCGGCCCGTCGCCCGGACCTGGTCGCGACGGGCACGCAACCGCAGGTCCATCGGGACCTCCTCGCCGGCGACGAGGTGCGCGTATTCCTCGGCGACGTTGCCCGACAGCTGACGCCACGCGGCGTCGATGTCGCTGGACGCCTCCGCGATCCGGACCTTGGAGAACGGATCGTCCTTGGCCTTCTCCCCCGCGTACGCGGCACGAACCCGCTTACCCTGATGGTCGACGTGGGCCCGGTAGGCGCCGAAGGCCATGCCGACGATCGGCGTCGAGATCGTCGTGGGATGGATGGTGCCCCAAGGCATCTTGTAGACGGGTGCGGTGTTGCGCTCGAGCCCCGGCGCGGTGAGCTCGCTCATGGCGCGGAAGCTGAGGAAGCGGTGCCGCGGCACGAACACGTCCTGCACCACCACGGTGTTCGATCCGGTACCCCGGAGCCCGACGACGTTCCAGACGTCGTCGATCGCGTAGTCCGCGCGCGGGATCAGGAAGCTGCCGAAGTCGACGGGGCGGCCGTCCTTGATCACCGGGCCGCCCACGACGACCCAGGTGGCGTGGTCGCACCCGGAGGACCAGGCCCACGCACCGTTGACCTTGTATCCGCCGTCGACGACCTCGCCGGCGCCCATGGGGGCGTAGGACGAGGAGATGCGGACATCGGTGTCCTCGCCCCACACGTCTTCCTGGGCCTGCTGCGCGAACAGCGCCAGATGCCAGTTGTGGACACCGATGATGCCGGAGACCCAGCCGGTGGAGCCGCACGCGGCGGCGATGTTGCGGACCGCCGTGTAGAAGGTGACCGGATCGGCTTCGTACCCGCCCCACTGGCTCGGTTGGAGCAGTCGGAAGAAGCCGGTCTCCTGCAGCGCCTTGATCGAGTCGTCGGGGATGCGGCGAAGGTCTTCGGTCTCCTGTGCACGTTCCCGCAGGGCGGGCAGCAGCGCGTCGATCCGCTGCAGCACCTCGTGGCTCTCGTGGTCGCCCACTGGACGCTCCCGTCTGTTCCGGAATTGATCGCTTGATTCGAGACTAGAACACGTTCCCATTTGTGTCGAGACCGGAGCCGCGTCCCAGGTCGACGGGCTTTCCGTGGGACGAAAGTCCTCGAACGCTTCCGGTACGCGCCAAAATTCTATAACGTGTTCTACCAAGCATCCGAAGGAAAGTGAGGGGACGATGGCACAGGTTCGCGAGATCGACGTCGGAGAGGTCCGCACGCGGTTCGCGCGGGGGTGGCACTGCCTCGGGCTGGCCCGGACGTTCAAGGACGGCAAGCCGCACGCGGTCGAGGCCTTCGGAACCAAACTCGTGGTCTGGGCCGACAGCGCGGGCGACCTGAAGATCCTCGACGCCTACTGCCGCCACATGGGCGGCGACCTGTCCCAGGGCGAGGTCAAGGGCGACTCCGTCGCGTGCCCCTTCCACGACTGGAGATGGGGAGGAAACGGCAAGTGCACCGACATCCCCTACGCCCGCCGTGTGCCACCGCTCGCCCGCACCCGCGCCTGGCTCGCGATGGAGAAGAACGGTCAGCTCTTCGTCTGGAACGACCCCGAAGGCAACACCCCGCCGCCGGAGGTCACGATCCCGGACATCGAGCAGTACGGGTCGGACGAATGGACCGACTGGACCTGGAACTCGATCCTCATCGAGGGCGCCAACTGCCGGGAGATCATCGACAACGTCGTGGACATGGCGCACTTCTACTACATCCACTACGCCTTCCCGACGTACTTCAAGAACGTCTTCGAGGGGCACGTCGCCGCGCAGTACCTCAACACCCGGGGCCGTCCCGACAAGGGCATGTCCACCCAGTACGGCATGGAGTCGCTGCTGAAGTCGTTCGCCGCGTACTACGGCCCGTCCTACATGATCAATCCGCTGACCAACAGCTACGGCGGCTACGAGGTCGAGTCGGTGCTGATCAACTGCCACTACCCCGTCACACACGACTCGTTCGTGCTGCAGTACGGCATCATCGTCAAGAAGCCGACGGGCATGCCCGAGGAGGCGTCGAACAAGCTGGCCGCGAAGCTGACCGAAGGCATCGGCGAGGGCTTCCTGCAGGACGTCGAGATCTGGAAGAACAAGACCAAGATCGAGAATCCGTTGCTGTGCGAGGAGGACGGCCCGGTCTACCAGCTGCGACGCTGGTACGAGCAGTTCTACGTCGACGTCGCCGACGTCACCGAGAAGATGACGCAGCGCTTCGAGTACGAGGTCGACACCACCAAGGCCAACGAGGCATGGCAGGCGGAGGTCGCCGAGAACCTCGCGCGGCAGAAGGCCGACCAGGGCAAGCAGGAAGCGGAGGTCTGACGATGGATTCCTCGACCCGGGCGCGCAGCTGGGCGAAGGCCCCGGACTTCGCCGGCCAGCCCGCGCGGGTCGAGGCGGTCCGCGCCCAGACCGCCATCGACAAGATCAACTATCTTGATTCGGGCCTGCACGAGGTGCAGTGCCGCGAGTGCGGCACCTGCGTCCTGGTGCGCAAGAACAGCTTCGACCACACGAGCGTGCAATGGCGCGAGGACCCCGCGGCGGTGTGCCCGAATTTCCGGGGCTCCGAGGTCCCGGGCGCCCTGCGCGACGGCTGCCCGCAGCTGCGCGCCAGCATCGAGCAGGCCGTACTCGACGGCCGGATCACGATTCCGGACTGACAGCGCCACGCCGCACTATGCTGGCGTCGTGTTCCTCCTCTTCGGCTTCAGCACCAAGCGGCAACACCTCGGCTCCGGGCAGACCCGAACGTGCCCGAACTGCCACAACACCACACAGTGGGCACGGATCCGCGAATTCAACCAGTTCACGTTGTTCTTCGTCCCGGTCGCGCGATGGAAGCGCCGGCAGCTGGAGCAATGTGGCATCTGCGGCACCGCCGTCGAAGTCTGAGCACCTTCATTCCGGGCGACCGTCACCGCCGGAGCGTCGGCGCACTCAGCCGATACCCGGATCGATGAGCGGAATCGAGCACCGGAGCTGTTCCGACAACTGCAACGCTGCGTGCTGCCACACAAAACAGTTGAGCAACATAGCTTTTCGTGTGCAGGTGAGACATTCCGTCACGGACGCCGCCTACCGGGCGTGCAACTGTTCCACAACTCCACCCCCTCGACCGCCGGACCGGCCACCAGCGCGTCGGCGACGACGGCGAGAATCCGGCCTCGGTCGCGCCGAGAGCGTGATCGTCGAGTTTCCTCGTAGCGTCCTCGGCGATGCTCTTGCTTGTTGCGGCACCTCTTTCCACGAATCAGCCAGATCGTCCAGAATTTCCGAGCGCGACACCGTCATCGTCTTCCGTGGATGCCGCAATACCGCTCGCATCGCACGAAACTCGGTACCGCACGAGCGGCCGTTCTCCGGTACGACCTGCGCGACCGATCGAGGCGAGGGAAAGATGTGCACCGCCCCTCGAGCCCGGACTGCCGGGAACCGCACGGACGCCACCGCAGGACCGGCCGGGACCGATGCACCGCGAGGTCGGTCGAAGAGCATGAAGTCAGATGCCGTCACAGCGATGAGTCCGCCGCCTCCCACGGGTCTACCTTTGCGACGGAGACACACCACTTCACCGGGAGCCGAGCCATGGGCCTGATCGACATCGAACTGTTCACCACCCTCGACCTCGTCGGACAGGCACCCGGCGGCCCCGACGAAGACCCGGAAGGATTCCCGTTCGGCGGATGGCAGGCGCCCCTGCTCGACGAGGTCACCGGCGCGCAGATCGGGGCCGCCTACGACGGCACCGACGCCCTGCTGCTCGGCCGCCGGACCTACGACATCTTCGCCGCCTACTGGCCGCACCAGCACAGCGGCGAGGACCACGACATCGCCACACTGTTCAACAGCGTCCCGAAGTACGTGGCCTCCCGCGGCCGGCCCGACCTCTCCTGGTCCGGATCCACACAGCTCGGCCCCGATCTGGCCGGTGCGGTGCGCGAGATCCGGGACCGGCACGAGCACATCAAGGTCGTCGGGAGCCTGGACCTGGTCCAGACCCTGCTGCGCGAGAAACTCTTCGACCGGCTCGACCTGTGGGTGCACCCGATCGTGCTCGGCGTCGGGAAGAAGGTGTTCGACGCCGGCGCGGTGCCCACCAACCTCACTCTCCTCGCACCGCCGGTAGCCGGCCCGACGGGCACCGTGTACCTGCGCTACGCGCTCGCCGACGGCATACCCGGCACCGGGGACATGAGCGCCCCCGACCGCGGCGCCGGGAGGGACGGCTGAACCCGCCCCAGCTGAGTCCGTGTGCTCGGCGGTGCCTCCGCCGGGTCTGCCGCCGTCGTTCCTGTCGGCGCATCACCGACGACGTGGTCCCCGGGACGAACACAGTCGCGCCCGGCGGCGTGCACTCGGGCGTCAGGTGCCGCAGAAGGTTCGGAAGGTTGCGCTGAACGACGGCGGGGCAGGGGTGGTGTAGTCGGACCATTCGTCGCGACGGTCGAACGGATGCGTGACGACGTCGAGCAGCTTCTCGAACGGGGCGAACTCTCCGTCGGTCGCGGCTCGCAACGCGGCATCGAGCTGATGATTGCGCGGGATGTACAGCGGGTTCACCCGGTCCATCGCGTCCGCGGTCGCCACCGCCTCGCGCCCCTGTGCGGTCAGTGCGCCGCGCCAGCGCTGCACCCAGGGCCCCATACGCTCGCGGGGAATCAGGGCATGCAACGGCGTCGAATGTCCCCGCAGTTCGTCCGCGAGCGCACGGAAGCTGCCCGTCCAGTCGGCGCCGTGCCCGGCCATCAGCCTCAGCAGGTCGTCGACGAGCGCACGGTCGAGGAGTGTGCCCGCCGCCCCGAGTTTGGCCGCCATCCCGGCGGCGTAGTGACCCTCGTACCGCTCCTCGAAGGTGTCGAGGACTGCCGATACCGCGCCGATCGCATTCTCCGGCGTCGTGTCGATCAGCGGCAGCAGTGTTTCCGCGAAGCGCGCCAGATTCCATTTCAGGACAGCCGGCTGGTTGCCGAACGCGTAGCGGCCGCCGTGATCGATCGAACTGAACACCGCCGCGGGGGCGAACGCATCGAGGAAGGCGCACGGACCGTAGTCGATGGTCTGTCCCGAAATGGTCGTGTTGTCGGTGTTCATCACCCCGTGCACGAAGCCGGTGAGCGTCCACTGCGCCACCAGTGCTGCCTGTGCCTCGACCACCGCCTCGAAGAATGCCAGGTAGCGACTGCCCTCCCCCGTCGCCGGCAGCTCGGCCACCTCCGGGTAGTGGCGGGCGATCGCGTAGTCGGCCAGCCGCTGCAGGACTCCCTCCTGTCGGGCCGCGAATTCGAAGGTCCCGACCCGCAGGTGACTGGCCGCGACCCGGGCGAGCACCGCACCGGGCTGTGCGCCGTCCCGGCGTACGCGGCGGCCCGTCGCGACCACCGACAGCGCGCGCGTCGTGGGAATACCGAGGGCGTGCATGGCCTCGCTGACCAGGTACTCGCGCAGCATCGGGCCGAGGACCGCGTAGCCGTCACCGCCCCGAGAGAACGGCGTGGGCCCCGAGCCCTTCAGGTGCAGATCCACCCGCCGACCGTCACTGCCCACCACTTCGCCGAGCAGCAACGCCCGGCCGTCCCCGAGCAGCGGCGCGTACCCACCGAACTGATGGCCCGCATATGCCATCGCCACCGGCGTGGCCCCGGCCGGCGCCGTCGATCCGGACAACACCCCGACCCCGGCCTCGCTCCGCAGCACCTCCACGTCCCATCCCAGCGACACCGCGAGCCGCTCGTTGAGCACCAGCAACTTCGGGTCGGGAACATGAACACCCTGCCACGGCACGGCCAGAGCACCCAGCTCGTCGGCAAAAGTGCTTTCGAAGCCGGCCACAGCCGAGTTCGTGCTCACCGTGGACTCCGGGAATGCAGCCATCAGTCGAGGGTAACCACACCCAACCCTGTCCCGCCGCTCACGACCGGGAACACACCCGGCCGCCCGGTGCCCGACGTCGCCGGACCTCGAGGCCCCACCGCACTCGCCTGCAAGGGCTCGTCACCCCGCGGGGGCGGCGCCGGTCGGCATGGCCCACCGCGTGAGCAGCGGGCCTGCAATCAGAGGGGTGCGCCGCGAACGCAGACGGGGGCTGCCGGTTGGGGGCGACGCCGGGTCACTGCGCAGCACCCCGCGCCGGCGGACCGGTCGGGCGCTCACGACGCGGGCGCGGGACCGGAGCCGTGTCCGGAGCGGCGACGAGCGCGAGCCAGAGCGAGCCCGCCGAGGACCGTGCCGGTCAGTCCCAGCGCCACGGCGACGACGGCGCCGGCGAGCCCGTTGCCGGTGCCGAGGCCCCCGGCGGCGTTGACCCCGTGTACTCCACCGGCGATCACGCTGAGCGGCCCCAGCACCACGGCCACGATCGTCCGGGCTGGTCCGGTGCCGGGCCGGCGGGATCGGGCCAGGGCCAGCCCCCCGGCGACGGCGCTGATCAACCCCAGTACGGCTGCCGCTGTGGGCACGGCTCGTCCGACGCCGAGTTCGTAGCCGGCAGCGAGAACGACGACCTGTGTCGTCGCCGGTGCGGCAAGCAAGTCGAGGACAGGCATTGCGGATCCTTTCGGTCGAACGACGGCTACCGGAGGCCTCCGTCGCTGAGCGGACGCACTCGATCGTCGTGTCTCGGCAACGCGGTGTCCTCGGGCGGCGGGCGGCAGCGGATACGGAGTTCGACGTAGGTCGCTCACCCGCAACCACGCTCCTCGACGTAGGCGGTTGCGCAGTTCGGGGGAGTTGTCATCCCGGCCCGGAGCCATATGATCGCGCCATGCAGGAGCGCGTCACGTTGTTCCGCCCGCCCGCCTGGGCGCAGGATGTGCTCCTGGCGGTGTTCATCACGGTGATGCAGGTCCAGGGCACCGTCGTCCGCAACAGCGGGGAACCGGAGGCCGTGCTGCGCCCGCTGTCCGGCCTCGGGAATCTCGGCTACCTCCTCTTGGTCACCGGCGGCGCGGTCCTGGTCTGGCGCCGCCGCCGTCCCGTCGCAGTGTTCGTCGTGACCGCGCTCGCGAGCATGGTGTACTACGCGCTCGATTTCCCGGACGGTCCCACATGGCTGGGCCTGTTCGTGGCCCTCTACACCCTCACCGCCCGCGGCGACGGACGTCGCTCGCTGGTGGTGGCCGGGGTCGGCATTGCAGCACTGTCCGCGGTGTGGCTGCTCGCCGCGGCCGACATCGAGCCCCCCGCCGCGGTCGGCTGGGTGTACTTCCGGATCGGCGCCGCGGGCATGAGTGCCGCCCTCGGGGAGAGCGTCCGCTCGAGGAGAGTCATCGCGGAGGAAGCGCTCGAGCGCGCCGAACTGGCAGAACGCTCTCGTGAGGACGAAGCACGCGCCCGGGTCGACGAGGAACGGCTCAGGATCGCACGCGAGGTCCACGACACCGTCGCGCACGCCATCGCCGTCATCAACGTGCAATCCGGGGTCACCGCGCACGTGCTGGACAAGCGACCCGAACAAGCACGCCGGACGCTCGAGGCCATCGAGCAGACCAGTTCCCGGGCACTGCAGGAGATGCGGGCCATCCTCGGAGTCCTTCGCGACGACCGCGACGACCGCCTCCCGCCGCCGGGCCTCGCGCAGGTCGGCGAACTCACCGCCAGGGCGCGCGACGCCGGGCTCGACGTCGAGTTGGAGACGATCTCACCCCCGCCGCCCGTACCCGGCGCGGTCGGCAGCGCCGTGTACCGGATCCTGCAGGAGTCGATCACCAATGTGATTCGCCACGTCGGCCCGACCCGGGTCGCGGTCGTACTCGACTACGGCCCCGACGCCGTGGAAGTCCGCGTGACGAACGACGGCCCGCGCATCGGTGGGGACACCGAGGAAGCAGCCGACCGTGCCGACGGTGGGTTCGCCGGCACGGGCACACGCGGACACGGGATCGTGGGAATGCGCGAGCGTTGCCAGCTCCTGGGCGGAGACTTCGACGCCGGTCCGCTCCCGGGCGGTGGCTTCGCCGTCACCGCCCGGCTGCCCTTGGCCCCGACCGGAACGGTGAACGCATGAACCCGGGCGCCTCCGGCCCCGACGCCCCCATCAAGGTCCTGCTCGTAGACGACGAGCATCTCGTGCGGTCCGGTTTCAGGATCCTGCTCGAGGTCGAGGACGGCATCACGGTGGTCGGGGAAGCCGCAACCGGCGCCGAGGCCGTGGAGCAGGCCCGCGCCGTGCGCCCGGACGTCGTCCTCATGGATATCCGGATGCCGAAGATGGACGGCATCGAGGCCACCCGGCAGATCACCACCACCCCCGGGCTCCAGCACGTACGCATCCTCATCCTGACCACCTACGACACCGACGCCTACGTCTTCGAAGGCTTGCAGGCCGGCGCCAGCGGCTTCCTGCTCAAGGACGCCGGCCCCGCCGAGCTCCTGCACGGTATCCGCGTGATCGCCGCCGGAGAGGCTCTGCTCGCACCGCGCATCACGCGCCGACTCATCGCCCAGTTCACCGCACAGCGCACCGCTGACAAGGCCGCCGATCGTCGGCTCGAGGTTCTCACCGACCGGGAACGTGAGGTCCTGACGCTCGTAGGTATGGGCATGAGCAACAAGGAGATCGGCGCCGAACTCTGCCTCAGCCCGGCCACCGCCCGTACCCACGTCAGCCATGCCATGGTGAAACTCGGGGCTCGCGACCGCGCGCAACTGGTCGTCATCGCCTACCGAACAGGACTCGTGAAGCCGTGAGCGATCCCCTGCCTGTGAGCGCAGCGACGCGCCCCCCGGGGGGCCGAATGTCACATCGCGTCGATCGGATCGACGCGATGTGACATTCGGTCGGGCAGGCGGGCGGGGGGTCGGTCGGGGGTCGGGCAGGCGGTCGGTCAGGCGGACTGCTGCTCGCGCTGGAGTTCGAGGGCGATGTCGATCAACTGGTCCTCCTGGCCACCGATGAGCTTGCGCTTGCCCGCCCGCACCAGCAGTTCCGCGGCGGAGACCCCGTACCGCTCGGCCTGGCGCTCGGCGTGGCGCAGGAAGCTCGAGTACACCCCGGCGTAGCCCATCATCAGGGCCTGACGGTCGAGGAGGCATTCGGCGGGCATCACCGGGCGCACGACGTCCTCCGCGGCGTCGGCGATCGCGAAGAAGTCGATGCCGGTCTTGATCCCCACCTTGTCGCACACCCCGACGAACGCCTCGACCGGGGTGTTGCCGGCACCCGCGCCGAACCGGCGGGCCGACCCGTCGATCTGCCTGGCACCCGCGCGGACCGCGGCGATCGAATTCGCCACGCCCAGGCCGAGATTCTCATGTCCGTGGAATCCGACCTGTGCGTCGGAGCCGAGCTCGGCGACGAGCGCCTCGACGCGCTCGGTGACCTGTTCGAGGACGAGCGCGCCGGCCGAGTCCACGACGTACACGCACTGGCAGCCGGCGTCGGCCATGATGCGGGCCTGCTCGGCGAGCTTCTCCGGGGTGACGGTGTGCGCCATCATCAGGAAGCCCACGGTCTCGAGTCCGCGCTCGCGGGCGAGCCCGAAGTGCTGGACGGACACGTCGGCCTCGGTGCAGTGCGTGGCGATGCGGCAGATCGAGGCGCCGTTGTCCTGCGCCTCGACGATGTCCTCCTTGATGCCGACACCGGGGAGCATGAGGAACGCGATCTTCGCGTGCTGGGCGGTGTCGACGGCGATCTTGATCAGTTCCTGCTCGGGCACCTTCGAGAACCCGTAGTTGAACGACGAGCCCCCGAGACCGTCGCCGTGGGTGACCTCGATGACGGGGACGCCCGAGAGGTCGAGGGCGGCGACGACGGCACGCACCTCCTCCCGGTCGAACTGGTGACGCTTGTGGTGGGAGCCGTCGCGCAGCGACGTGTCGGTCACGCGGATGTCCCACGACGGTTCGAAGAAGATGTCGTCGCGGCGGTCGGTAGCGGTCATCGGATTCACGCCTTCACGGAGGTGTTCGAGGGGAGGGCGTCCGCCGAGAGGAGTGCGCGGGCGATCTCCTCGCCCACCTTGGTGGCGGCCGCGGTCATGATGTCGAGGTTGCCGGCGTACGGCGGCAGGAAGTCGCCGGCGCCCTCGACCTCGACGAAGGTGGTGACGGTGGCGTGCCCGCCGGACACGACGGTCGGATCGTCGAACTGCGGTTCGTTGAGCAGACGGTAGCCGGGCACGTACTGCTGCACGTCGGCGACGACGCGGTGGATGGATTCGGCGATCGCGTCCCGGTCGGCGCCCTCGGGGATGGCACAGAAGATGGTGTCGCGCATGATCATCGGCGGGTCCGCCGGATTGAGGACGATGATCGCCTTGCCTCTGCGGGCACCGCCGATGGTCTCGATGCCCCGGCTGGTGGTCTTGGTGAACTCGTCGATGTTGGCGCGGGTGCCCGGACCGGCGGATACCGACGCCACCGACGCCACGATCTCGGCGTAGGGCACGTCCACCACGCGGGAGACGGCGTGCACGATCGGGATGGTGGCCTGGCCGCCGCAGGTGATCATGTTGACGTTGGGCACGTCCAGGTGCGCACCGAGGTTCGCGGGTGGCACGACGGCCGGTCCGACGGCCGCGGGGGTGAGATCGATCGCCCGGATGCCGGCCGCCTCGTACCTCGGTGCGGCCTCCCGGTGCACGTATGCGGACGTCGCCTCGAACACCAGGTCCGGCTTCTCCGGCTGCGCGAGCAACCAGTCGATCCCCTCGGCCGACGTCTCCAGGCCGAGCGTGCGGGCGCGGGCGAGTCCCTCGCTCGCGGGGTCGATACCGATCATCCAGCGAGGCTCGAGCACATCCGAGCGTTGCAGCTTGTAGAGCAGGTCGGTGCTGATGTTGCCCGACCCGACGATTGCGACACGTGCCTTGGCCATGGTTTCTCCTTGTAGTCGGGACCGGGTGGTCACGAGAACGTGAGCGAGACGGAGCCCAGTCCCGCGAACTCGGCGTGGAACTCGTCGCCGGGGCGCGCATCGATCGCCCGCGTGCACGAACCGGGCAGGACGATGTCGCCCGCCTTCAGCCGCACCCCGAAACTGTCGACCTTGCGGGCGAGCCACGCGACCGCGGTGACGGGATTGCCGAGCACCGCGTCGCTGCGTCCCTCGGCGATCCGCTCGCCGTTGCGGGTGAGCACCGCGTCGATGCCCTTGATGTCGATATCGGACGGCGCGACCCGCTGCGTGCCGAGCACCCAGCCGGCAGACGAGGCATTGTCGGCGATGGTGTCCGCGAGGCCGATCTTCCAGTCCTTGATCCGGCTGTCGATCAGTTCGATGGACGGCGCGAACGCGACGGTGGCATCGAGGACGTCGTTCTCGGCGCAGTCCGCCCCGGGCAGGTCCTTGCCGAGCACGAAGGCCACCTCGACCTCCACCCGCGGGAAGCAGTACCGCGAGGTGTCGACGGGCCGGTCCTCGAAGACCTGCATGTCGTCGAGCAGATGACCGTAGTCGGGCTCGTCCACACCCATCATCTGCTGCATGGCCAGGGACGACAGCCCCACCTTGTGGCCGACCACGCGAGCACCGGCCGCGAGGCGACGCCGGATGTTGATCAGCTGGATCTCGTAGGCGTCGACGACGTCGATGTCGGGATGCCGGGCCACGAGCGGGTCGACGGGGGTACGGTCGCGCTCGGCGGCCTCGAGCTCGTCCGCCAGCCGGGTGCGCAGTTGCGTCGGCAGCATTGCGGTTCCTTCCTGTTCACCGGCGACCGGCATGTTCTGCAACCTGTTTCCGTTCGACGCGTGGTGTGCGGGTGATCTTCCTGGCAGAAGGGATGGACTCACCGCGCCATCATTCTATAACGTGTTCTACATGATCAAGCAGGAATACGACATCGTCGTCGTCGGCAGCGGCGCCGGCGGAATGACCGCCGCGCTGACCGCCGCGCACCGGGGCGCGAGCGTCGTCCTGGTCGAGAAGGCACCGCACTACGGCGGTTCGAGTGCGCGCTCGGGCGGCGGGGTGTGGATTCCGAACAACGAGGTCCTCGGGGCGGCGGGCGTCACCGACACCCCGGAGGCGGCCCGCACCTACCTGCACAGCATCATCGGCGACGTGGTGCCCGCCGACAAGATCGACACCTACATCGACCGCGGGCCCGAGATGCTGTCCTTCGTCCTGGAGCACAGCGCCCTGGAACTGCAGTGGGTGCCGGGCTACTCCGACTACTACCCCGAGGCCCCCGGCGGCCGGCTCGGCGGGCGGTCCGTCGAACCGAAGCCGTTCGACGGCAAGCGACTCGGCGACGACCTCGCCCTGCTCGAACCCGACTATGTCAAGGGCCCACCCAACTTCGTCATCACCCAGGCCGACTACAAGTGGCTCAACCTGCTCATGCGCAATCCCCGCGGGCCGGTCCGCGCCGCGAAGGTCGGCGTGCGGTACCTGTGGGCGCGGGCCCGCAGAAGGCACCTGCTGGTCCGCGGCCAGGCACTCATGGCCGGACTCCGCATGGGTCTGCGTGACGCCGGAGTACCGCTGCTGCTGAACACCGCTTTGACGGACCTCGTCGTCGAGGACGGGGTGGTGCGCGGTGTGCGGGTCGAGTCGGACGGACAGCAGCGCACCGTCCGGGCCCGCCGCGGCGTCGTGATCGCCTCCGGCGGTTTCGAACACAACGAGCAGATGCGCACGCAGTACCAGCGCGCGCCGATCGGCACCGAGTGGACCGTCGGCGCGAAGGCCAACACCGGGGACGGCATCCGCGCGGGCCAGTCCCTCGGCGCCGCCGTCGATTTCATGGACGACGCCTGGTGGGGCCCGTCCTTCCCGCTCACCGGCGGCCCGTGGTTCGCCCTGTCCGAGCGCAGCCTGCCGGGCTCGATGATGGTCAACGCGGCGGGCCGGCGCTTCGTCAACGAATCCGCCCCGTACGTCGAAGCGGTGCACGCCATGTACGGCGGTCGGCACGGCCGGGGCGACGGGCCCGGCGAGAACATCCCGTGCTGGATGATCCTCGACCAGCGCTACCGCAACCGCTACACCTTCGCCGGCATCACGCCCCGCAGCCCCTTCCCCAAGCGCTGGCTGAAGGCGGGTGTCGTCGTCCGCGCCGGCTCGATCGCCGAGCTCGCCGGGAAGATCGGGGTTCCGGCCGCCGCCCTCACCGCGACGGTGGAACGCTTCAACGGTTTCGCCCGGGCGGGCCGGGACGAGGACTTCGGGCGCGGGGAATCGGGCTACGACCACTACTACGGCGACCCGCGCAACAAGCCCAACCCGAGTCTCGGCGTCATCGACAAAGCCCCCTTCTACGCGATCAAGGTGGTGCCCGGCGATCTAGGCACCAAGGGTGGCCTGCGCACCGACGCCGACGCCCGGGTCCTGCGCGAGGACGGGACCGTGATCGAGGGCCTCTACGCGGCCGGCAATGCCAGCGGTCCCGTCATGGGCCACACCTACGCCGGCCCGGGCGCCACGATCGGCCCGGCCATGACGTTCGCCTATCTCGCGGTCCTCGATGCACTCGCCCGGCCGGAGCAGCCGGCGGTCCCGCCGGTCTCCGAGACCGTCGAACAGCACTGACCCGCACCCGGCCGCGCCGATCTCCGTCCGCCGAACAGAAAGGCTCATTCGTGCCCATCGATCCCGCCGTCGCGCTCGGCGCCGAACTGCCCGTCCAGGAATTCACCTGGAACAGCAGCGACGTCCAGCTCTATCACCTCGGCCTCGGCGCCGGAGCCCGCCCCACCGACCTCGGTGAGCTCCGCTACCTGCGCGACGGCGACCCGCAGGTCCTGCCCACCTTCGCCACCGTCGCGGCGACGTTCCACGCGACCGAGCCGCCGAAGGTGTCGTTCCCGGGTGTCGAGATCGACCTGGCGAAGGTGGTGCACGGCAGCCAGGAGGTGACGGTGCACGCCCCCCTGCCGCCGGAAGGCAAGGGCCGCACCGTGACCCGGATCGCCGAGGTGTGGGACAAGGGCAAGGCCGCGGTCATCGTCCAGGAGTCGACGACCACGGATCCGGCCGGTAGTCCGCTGTGGACGGCCCGCTCGTCCATCTTCGCCCGCGGCGAGGGCGGCTTCGGCGGCGAACGCGGACCGTCCGAGTCCGTCGAACTTCCCGGCCGGGCACCCGATTTCGAGGTGGACGTCGCGACGCTGCCGCAGCAGGCCCTGCTGTACCGGCTGTGCGGCGACCGCAACCCGCTGCACTCGGATCCGGAGTTCGCGACAGCCGCCGGATTTCCCGCCCCGATCCTGCACGGGCTGTGCACCTACGGGATCGTCTGCAAGACGATCACGGATGCGGCCCTCGCCGGGGATGCCGCGGCCGTACGGGGATTCAAGGCTCGATTCGCCGGCGTCGTCTTTCCCGGCGAGACACTGAGGGTGCGCGCCTGGCGGACCGGCGACCGCGTGCTCGCGACAGCCGCGGTGGTCGAGCGTGACCTCGCCCCCGCCCTCACCGACGTCGTCCTCACCCTCGCCTGACCCCGTCCTCCCCCAGCACCGCCCTCCCCCAGCACCGCCCTCCCCCAGCACCGCCCTCCCCCAGCACCGCCCTCTCCCAGCACCGTCCCGGCACGGGGCGGTGAGAAAGCAGCGCATCCATGACGATTCGCACCGAACCCCTGCGCCTGTCCCGTCGCGGTTTCCTCGCGGCCGGCGCGGGCGCCCTCGCGGCCACCGCGCTCGGCGGCTGGACCCCCGTCCACGCCGTGCCGGCCGGCTCGTCCGGCGCCACGCTGCCCACCCCGGCCGCCTTCCCCGACGGCATCGCCCTGTACCAGCAGGCCTACCAGAACTGGTCCAAGGAGATCATGCTGGACGCCATCTGGACCTGCGCCCCGCGCAGTCCCGAGGACGTCGTCCGCCTCGCGAACTGGGCCCACGCCCACGGGTACACCATCCGGCCACGCGGCGCGATGCACGGGTGGACGCCGCTGACCATCGTCAACGGCGCACCGATCGACAAGGTGATCATGGCGGACACGATGGTGCACCTGAACGCAGTGTCGGTGAACCCCGGATCGGCACCCGCCACCGTCACCGCAGGTGCGGGCGCGACGCTCGACGCGATCACCACGGCGCTGCAGGCGAACGGACTCGGCTGGGCCAACCTTCCCGCGCCCGGCGTACTGTCCGTCGCCGGTTCCCTGGCCGTCAACGCCCACGGCGCCGCGTTACCCGCCGACGGCGAAGCGCGGGTGCCGGGGAACACGTTCGGCTCGCTGAGCAACCTCGTCACGGAACTGACCGTGGTGGCGTGGAACGGGAGCGAATACGCGCTGCGCACCGTCACGCGCGCGGACGCCGACAGCACCGCACTGCTCACGCACCTGGGTCGCACGTTCGTCACCTCGGTCACCCTGCAGGCCGGGCCGAACACGCGGATGCGGTGCCAGAGCTACACCGACATCGACTGGCGCGAACTCTTCGCCCCCGCCGGCGCCGCCGGACGCACCTTCGAGAGCTTCGTGCGCGCTTCCGGGCGTGCGGAGGCGATCTGGTACCCCTTCACCGACAAGCCGTGGATGAAGGTGTGGTCCCTCGCCCCCGAACGGCCGGCCACGTCCCGCGAGGTGTTCGGCCCCTACAACTACCCGTTCTCGGACAACGTCCCCGAGCCGGTCACCGATCTGCTCGGGCAGATGACCGCCGGGAATCCGGCCGTCGCGCCGGCCTTCGGCCAGGTCTACTACAACACCACCGTCGCGGGCCTCGCCGCCACGAACTCGAGCGACATCTGGGGCTGGTCGAAGGATCTGCAGTTCTACATCAAGGCCACCACCCTGCGGCTCACGGAGGGCGGCGGCGCGGTCCTCACCAACCGCGCCAACATCGCGAACGTGATCCACGACTTCACGCAGTGGTTCCATCAGCGCATCGAGCACTACCGGGCACTGGGGCAGTACCCGCTCAACGGCCCCGTCGAGATCCGATGCTGCGGACTCGACCAGCCCGACGACGTGCAGGTCCCGTCCGCCGGGCCGCCGACCATCTCCGCGACCCGCCCGCGACCCGATCACCCCGAATGGGACACCGCGATCTGGCTCAACGTGCTCGGGGTGCCCGGTACACCCGGGATGTTCGCGTTCTACCGCGAGATGGAGCAGTGGATGCGCGGACACTACGACAACGGCGACGCCACGTTCCGTCCCGAATGGTCCAAGGGCTGGGCGTTCGGTCCCGAGCTGCCCTACACGGACCAGCGGATCGTCGAGCAGGTCCTGCCCGACACCTACCGCGAGGGCGTGCCCGCGGACGAGAACTGGGACTCGGCGCGAGCGGTGTACAACCGCCTCGACCCGCACCGGATCTTCAGCAACAGCTTCATCGACCGGCTGCTGCCCTGACGAGAGGTCGGCCCGTATCCGCACCCCCCGGTGCTACTTGCGCGCGTCCTCACGCGCGCGAGTAGCACCGGACCGCGCGAGCATCGCGCCGACGGGACCCCTGCCCAAGCGGCCCCACAGCTGTCCCAGCCGCACCCACAGCTGCCAGTACGCCACACCCACGACGAGTGACGCCGCGAACGCGAGCCACGGGTCGATGTCCCGCAGTTGCGGATAGACCGTGAAGTGGGTCAGGTAGATGTACAGCGACGACGCGGCGAGCACCTCGGCCGGCCGCACCAGCAGCACCGGCCACCACATCCGCGGCACCCAGATCAACAGGAGCAGCCCACCGATCACGAGCGCGGTGCGCTCGGGTTCGGCGTGGAAGAACCCCGGTACGGTCGCGATCGCCACGGCGGAGACCACCAGCCGTTGCCACCCCGCGTCGGCCCGGGCTGCCGCCCAGCCCAGTGGAAAGAGCCAGAACACCACGTACGAGGCGAGGATCTGACTGGTCGGCATGTCCGGCCCGAGCACCTCGTACCGGGTCAGCAGCCCCAGGCCCACCAGTCCGAGCGGGAACGCGAACGGGAATCGTCGCTCGTGCCGGTCGAACCACGGAACGGCGAGCAGCAGAGCCACCGCGACCAGCGCGTACACCAGTGCCTCGACGAACCAGTACCGCCACTCCCTCGTCCAGGCGGGCGGTCCGAACACCCCGTTGAGCAGCAGCACACTCGACCAGCGGTACTCGCCGGTGATCACGTGTACCGCGCCGATCCACACGGCGGCGGGTGCGGCGACCCGCGCGACACTGAGCAGGGTGGTGCGCAGCCGTTCGGCGCGAGGCTTGGGCAGCTGGAACCGCGCGTAGTTGTAGCCCGCGGCGGCGAGCAGCACATGCGCTCCCCCCACGAGGGCGAACAGGTGCAGGTGCGAGCCGACGATGAACACGATCGCCACGGCACGGATGAGCACGTTGGTCTCGACGGTCCGCCAGCCTCGCGGTGTCCGGCGCGACGACGGGCTCAGCTCGCGCAGCGGCGTCGTCGGCCAGTCCGCGGGCAGGTGCCCGAGCAGCCGCTCGAGCCGCACCGACATGCGCACGTACGACAGCGAGTCGCCCCCGAGGCCGACGAACGTGCTGTCGTCGGTGACGTCGTCGCGGCTGAGTACGTCCGCGTAGAGCTCCCGCAGTTGCCGGAGGTCGGCGGCCCGGGATTCGGGGGCCGGCCGCGGCGGCACCGGGGTAGCGCCCAGAGCGGCGACAGCGCGGTAGTCCGGTTTGCCGTTCGGTGTGCGGGGCAGCTCGGCCACGACGCACACCCGCACCGCGGACTCGGGCAGTCCGCTCGCGCGCGCCGCGACCGCCCGTACGTGCGCGGCGTCGGCGGACTCGACGGCGACGATCAGTTCGTCGTCGCCGCCGGCGCAGCACGCGGCGAGTTCGTGGCGCGTGAGGACTGATTCGATGCGTTGCAGATCGATGCGAAGACCGAACAGCTTCGCGAAGCGCGATCGACGGCCGACGATCCGGTACAGCCCGGCGTCGGTGCGGACGGCGAGATCCCCGGTGCGCAGTTCGTCGACGGTGCGCCCCAGAGCCAGATCGGACGGGTCCGTGGCATAGCCGAGCATGACGTTGGGCCCGGTGTAGACGAGTTCGCCGGCACCGTCGCCGGCCCCGGGCACGGGGTCGATGCGGAAGGCGCCGCCGGGGACGGGGACGCCGATCGTGTCGGGGTGCTCCGCGGCGAGATGCGGGGGCAGGTAGGCCATGCGGGCGGTGGCCTCGGTCTGCCCGTACATCACGAAGAACCGCCACCCGCGGCGATGGCCGAGGCCGACGTAGCGGCGGACGCGGTCGGGGTCGAGGCGACCGCCGGCCTGGGTGACGTAGCGCAGGTGCGGCAGGGCCATGTCCGCGAAACCGACACGGTCGAGCAGGTCGAAGGTGTACGGCACGCCGGCGAGTGCACTGATCCGGTGCCGGTGCACGAGGTCCCAGAATCCGGGGTCGGTGACGGACCGGTCGGTGAGCACGACGCCGGCGCCCCGCAACAGGTGGCTGTGCAGCACCGACAGCCCGTAGCAGTAGTGCATCGGCAGCGTGGTGATCGCGCGGTCGGTGTCGCGGATGTCGAGGTAGTCGGCGATGGCCTCGGCGTTGGCCTGCACGTTGCGGTGCGACAGGCGGACGAGCTTGGGCGAGCCGGTCGAGCCGGAGGTGCTCAACAGCAGCGCCAGGTCGGGGTGCAGGTCGTGGCCGGTGCCCTCGGCGAGTTCCTCCAGGCGGCCGCCGTCGACGACGACGTCGGGCCGGTACGCCTCGATCGTCGCGGCGAGGGCGTCGGGCCGGTCGCCGGGCACGAGCAGGACGGGATGGCCGGCGGACAGTGCCGCCAGGTAGGCGACGATCGCGTCGACGGTGTTGGCTCCGACGACGAGCACGAGCCGGCGGGTGGTGCCGAGTCGGTCGGCGATGCCGGCGACCCGCTCGGCCAGGTCGCGATAGGTGATCTCGGCGCCGTCGCAGACGAGTGCGGTCCGTTCGCCGTGCTCGGCGAGGCGTCGGACGAACGGAACCGTCGGACAGTCGACGAGCTCGGTGGAACGTGGTGACACCGCGGCAGTCTATAAGGTTTGGCTGTCCTGAATCCAGGCTCGGGCGGGTTCGCGGAGCAGGGCGAGGCGGCTGAGCAGCCGGTCGACGTCGGGTTCGGCGGGGACGGACGTCGCGAAGTCGGCGCGCGCGACGGTGGCGCACACCGTGAGCCGGGCGCCGGCGTCGCACAGCACATCGACGACGTTGCCGAATCGGCGCAGGGCGTCCGGGTCGACCTCGCGCAGCGGCGGGACGCCGGTGACGATCCACTCGGGGTGGTCGCGAAGGACTGCGAGGTAGTCGGCGGGCGCGGTGGGCGCGCAGCACAGGTCGGCGAAGTCGAACCAGACGACGCCGCCGCGCACGGCGAGCGCAGGCAGAGCCCGGCCCGACGGCCGCAGCGTTCGCCGCTCCCCCGGTTCCGGCAGGTCGAGGACGCCGGGCGAGAGGAACTCGCCCGACCCGAACCCGCCGTCCGGTGCGGGCGCGGCCGTGCGGCGACGGTCGATCGGCCCCCCGACCTCGACCACCTCCATCCGGCGTTCGAGCAGGACGATGGTGGGTTCGAACAGGTGGTGGAACAGGGGGTTGGGCAGCAACCCCGACGGCGGATAGTTGGAGGTGGCGACGAGCGCGACGCCCCGTCCGAGGAGGGTGCGCACGGCACGCGCGACGAGCATGCCGTCGCCGATGTCGTGGACGTGGAACTCGTCGAAGCACAGCACGCGGGCGTCGCCGACCGCGGCATCGACGGCGTCGTCGATCGAGCCGAGTCGATGCGCATGCGCATGCAGGGCGGTGAAGAAGCCGTGGAAGTGGTGCCGTCGCGCGGACACGGGCACCGTCTCGAGAAACCGGTCCATCAGCCACGTCTTGCCCCGGCCGACCGGCCCCCACAGGTAGACGCCCGACGGGGAGGCCCGCCGGGCAGCGAGATCGCCACCGAGCCGATGCAGCGCCTCCGCGCCGGCGCGCTGGTGCGGATCGTCCACCGTCATCCTCCTCTGCACGTGCCGGGGACTCTACATGTGTAGAGTTCCGGGCATGGCCCGCAGTCCCGATCGCCGCGCCCTGATCGCCGAGACCACCCTCGACCTGATCGCCCGTGACGGACTGCGCGCCCTGACCCACCGGGCGGTGGACCGCGCCCTCGACCTTCCCGACGGTTCGTGCTCGTACTACTTCCGCACCCGCAGCGGTCTGATCGATGCGGCCGTGCGCCGTCTCACCGAACGCTCCCGTGCCGAGTTCGCACACTCCGGCCTCACCCGGCCACCGGCCCCGATCGACGTCGACGCCGCCGCGCGAGCGGTCGCGACGGTGCTCGACCACAACCTGAGCCACCGCCGCCGGGATCTGCTCGTGCGGTACGCCCTGGCCACCGATCCGACCATCGCCGCCGAACAGCGCGCCGCCCTGGCGACCTCTCTGTTCTCCCGCGAGGCCGCGCGCGGCCTCGCGCTCGCCTGCGAAGCCGAGGACGCCGACGCCGCAGCCGCCGATCTCGTGAGCCTGGCCGAGGGACTGACCGCGGACCGGCTGCTCGGCGCCCGGTCGCTGGACGGTGTCACCGCCGGCACGGAGGAGAGCGTCGCGCTACTGGCCCGGCCGATCGCGGTGTTCCTCCGGGGCCTGCGCCCCGAGCGGGACGTCGGCACCTGCGGATGCACGCGCACGTAATCGATTGCGGCAGGCGAGAACCGGAGGTGGATGCACCGGGATCGCGGAGGCGGTCCACTGGCACACTCAGGTACCGATCCCGGCAAACGACTCGCTGAGCGCCGCGATACCGGCGCGCACCGCGGGCCGGTCGTTGTCCCGGCGCCGGAGGGCGTAGATCTCCCGCTCCAACGTCGGCCGTACCGGCACGATCGCGATCGTCTCCGGCACCCACACCCGAGCCAGGCGCGGCACCAGTGCGGCGGCGAGGCCGTGCGCGACGAACTCGAGCTGGGCAGCGAACTCCGGCACCTCGTAACGGACCCGGGGCTCGACGCCCCGCTTGCGCAGCGTCTGGACCAGCCAGGTGTGGAAGACGGCACCCTTCGTCCAGGTCGTCCACGGCATCTGCGCGATCTCGTCGAGATCGACGTAGTCCCGGTGCGCCAGAGGATGATCGATCGGAAGCGCAACGTCGGCGGAATCACGGTGCACGAGCGTGCATACCGCCGCTTCGGGGAGCTGGAACGGCATCGTGACCCAGCTGTCGACGACGGCCAGATCCAACTCACGCCGAACAACCGCAGGGACGAGTTCCTCGGTCTCACCGACGACGAAACCGATCCGGAGTCCGGCGTGGCGGCGCTGCAGGGCGGCGATCGCCGCCGGAGCGACGACCCGGCTCGCCGACGCGAACGACCCGATCCGCAGGTCTCCGACCACGTCGCGCTCGAGAGACACGACCTCCGATTCTGCTTGCGCCAGAAGGGATATCACCTCTCGCCCACGGCGCGCCAGCAGGCGGCCCGCATCGGTGAGCTGCACTCCGCGACCGGACGGCACCAGCAGCGCCACACCGACCTCGCGCTCGAACTTGTGCAACTGCTGCGATACCCCCGACGGGGTCACATGCAGGGCCTGCGCCGCCGCACTGATCGAACCGTACTCGGCGACCGCACACAGGGCCCGGAGGCGCTCGACGCTCAACACGGTAGTAACTCTACCGATTCATCGGCACGAATATTTACTTGTGCTCACGGGTCGGCCCCTCGAGAATTCGAGCATGACCTCCGGACCGCGCCTGCCACCTGTGCTCGTCGCCCGCCCCCGCTTCACCGTCACCCCCGTGGATCCGCGGGTGACGGTGCTGGCAGGTGCCGCGGCGACGTCGCTGACGGCCGGCCTGATCAAGCTCTCCGGGGTGTCGCCGGCGACATCGACCCTCTTCCGGTGCGCATTCGCTCTTCCCGTACTGGGCCTTCTTGCCCTGCACGAGATTCGGCGACACGGAGGCATTTCGCGCCGCGTGCTCGCCACCCAGGCGCTCGGCGGCGCGATGCTGGGCATCGACTTCGCGCTGTGGGCACGATCGATCGAGATGATCGGTGCCGGAATCGCCACGGTCGTCGTCAACGTCCAGGTCGTCGTCGTCCCGCTGCTGGCGTGGCTGGTCTTCCGCGAACGGGTCCCGGTGCGCTTCGTCCTGGCGGTCCCCTTCCTGTTCGCCGGTGTCGCGCTCGCCGGTGGAGCCCTGTTCGGCGGCGGCGAGACCGATCGGTCGATGTGGGGAACACTGCTGGCACTGGCCGCAGGCCTCGCGTACGGCACCTACCTCTTCGTCGCCGGTCGGGCGGGTTCGGAACGAAGAGCCTCCTCGCAGGTGTTCGTGTCGACTCTCGTCGCCGGCGTCGTCGGCACTTCCGTCGGCTCGCTGTGGGGCCCGGTCGACCTCACCCCCGGTTGGCCCGCCCTCGGATGGCTGGCGATGCTGGCGCTGACCGGCCAGGTGCTCGGCTGGGTCCTGATCGGAATCGGCCTCCCCCGGCTCCCGTCCGAGGTCGGCGCGACGCTGTTGCTCGCTCAGCCCGTGCTGGCGATGGGGGTGGCGATCGCCCTCGTGCACGAGCGCCCCACTCTCGTCCAGTCGATCGGATGCGCGGTCGTGGTCGCTGCCGTCTGGTTCGTCAGCCGCGCACCGGCGACCCCCGAGCGGCACGGCCGGCAGGCGCCACCCGCACAGATCGATCCCATCTCGTTATCCACCCGCCCCCGCGCCGTGTGCCCACCCGCCGACCTGGGGGCACGCCGCGGCGCACAGCAGAGTACATCGGTGTAATTCTCTGTGGCCCAGCGCAATTCTGCACTCGAGGGCTGCACGTCGCGCTGCCGCACCGGATAATCCCTACCATGCCCCCAGCCCGCGCCTCCGTCCCGGCGCCGATGCTCGCCACCGCCGGCCGCCCGCCGATCGGCACCGGATGGGCGGTGGAGATGAAGTGGGACGGCGCACGCACGGTGGCGATGTGCGACGGCGAGCGGTGCCGGCTCCACAGCCGCAACGGCAGGGACGTCTCCGGGATCTACCCGGAACTGACGATCGCGCTGTCGGCGCTGGCTCGCGGCCGTCCGATGGTCGTCGACGGGGAAATCGTCGCGCCCGACCCGCGGACCGGGGCGCCGTCGTTCCCCCGGCTGCAGAGCCGCATCCACGTGGCGAAACCGACGGCCGCGCTGATCAGGACCACACCCGTGGAGTTCTACGCGTTCGACCTGCTCGCGCTCGACGGCGCACCGACGACCGGGCTGCCGTACCTCGAACGCCGTCGCCGGCTGGTCGACCTGTCGATGTCCGGTCCTCTGGTCCGCACCCCACCGCACTGGATCGGCACGGACACGAAGATCCTGCTCGACCTCGCCCGCGATCACGGTCTCGAAGGCATCGTCTGCAAGCGGACCGACTCGACCTATCAGCCGGGACGCCGGTCCCCGGCATGGATCAAGACGGCGCTGCGCAGGAACACCGAGGCCATCGTCGCCGGGTGGTTGCCGGGCACCGGTCCGCACCGCGCCACCTTCGGGTCCCTGGTCCTCGGCGCCCACGACGACGACGGTCGTCTCGTCCACATCGGCAACCTCGGCACGGGCTTCACCACCGTGGGGCGACGAGCCCTGTGGGAGCGGCTCGACGAACTCGAGCGGCCCACCTATCCGTTCGACGTCACGCCGCCGGCCCCCGTCGTCCGGGCCGCCCGGTGGGCCGAACCCGTACTGGTCGGCGACGTCGAGTACCGGGAGTTCACGGGCGACAGTCTCCGGCACCCCAGCTGGAAGGGGTTGCGACCGGACAAGGAGCCGGACGAGATCCTGGTTCCGCCGCTGCCGTAGCGCCGCGGGATCTCCCGGACGCGTCGTCCACCGTCACGGCGGCCGGTGGTGACCTCGGGTCACGGGAGTGGCACGCCGGCCTCGTCGACCGCCAGCCACAGCCCGCCGAACTCCTCGACCCGGTGGCACAGCACCTGCCCGGGTTCCTCGTCGGCATAGAAGTACAGCGGATGCCCGGCGTACGTGACCTGGGTGGTCCCGTCGGAGCGCGCCGTGGTCCCCAACAGTGCCTGGTCTGCGTCGCCGGCCGCGACGGGGGCGCCGACGGTGAGGACCGGCGGCCACGCCACAGCGCAGTCCCCGTAGCAGTCGGGAACCGTGCCCACCTCCCGGTCGAAGATGTAGATCGCCTGGTCCGTCCGGTCGAAGAGCATCTCACCGAGGGGACCGTTCGCCGTGGTGACCACCGTCGACTCTCCGGCCGCGGTCACCGCGGGGCCCGACGCCGGGGCGGCATCGTCGGTGCTGTCGTCCGTCGCCGCACAGGCGGTGGCGACGAGCATCGCGAGCGGGAGGATCGCGCACCGCGCGGCGGCAGGGGCACGCCCGCCGAGTCGCGCAGTCACCGGTGCTCGGGATTCTCGAACGAGGGATGGCAACCGGCATCCCACAGGGAGCGTTGATTGCCCCCGACTGGAAAACCACCGGCCCGCACGAGCAGCGCGGCGGTGTGCATGAGGTTGTAGGTCATGAAGGCGGTGTTGCGGTTGGTGAAGTCGTTCTCCGGACCGCCCGACCCCGGATCGAGGTACGACGGGCCCGGACCGGCCTCCCCGATCCAGCCGGCGTCGGCCTGCGGCGGGATCACGTATCCGAGGTGCTGCAGGCTGTAGAGGATGTTCATCGCGCAGTGCTTGACGCCGTCCTCGTTGCCGGTGATCAGGCAACCGCCGGCGCGACCGTAGTACGCGTACTGGCCGTGCTCGTTGAGCAGCGACGAACAGCCGTAGAGACGTTCGACGACCTTCTTGGTGACCGACGAGTTGTCACCCAGCCAGATGGGGCCGGCGACGACGAGGATGTGCGCGGCGAGGATGCGCTCGAACAACTGCGGCCATTCGTCGCTCGGCCACCCGTGCTCCGTCATGTCGGGGTACAAGCCCGTCGCGATGTCGTGGTCGACGGCCCGGATCTGGTCCACCCTGACGCCTTCCCGTTCCATCAGCGCCACACTGCGATCGATCAGCCCCTGCGTATTGCTGGTCTCGGGCGACCGTTTGAGTGTGCAGTTGACGAACATGGCGCGCAGCCCCTCGAACCGGCGCGATCCGTCCGTGCCCTGCAACCCCTCGAAAGCCGGTTCGGTCATGGGTCCTCCCACACGAGATCCGCACGCCCACGATAGACCGCGACGACTGCCCACGGAAGCGGTTCCGCGTCCGTCCTGCTGCCGGCGACCTCCGGTAACGTGCGGAACATCTGGCCCAGGGAAGGGACCGGCACCGGTGACGGACGAACTCGACGCAGCCTCCTACCGCGACCGGATCGCGGCCGCACTGACCACGTACGCCTGCGGAGACGCGTTCGGCGTCCCCTGGGAGGGCGCGGCCGCCGCGGACATCGATCTCGGGACGGCGGCAACCCTGCCCGTCCGGCCGGGCCGGCCCCGGGGCGCGACGTCCGACGACACGGCGCTCACCCTCCTCGTGGCCGAGGTGCTGACGACGGCCGCGAACGAGGACCCGGGCTCGAGGTTCCTGCGCCTGCTCAGCGAGCGCGCCGAGACCGTCCCGGGCCTGGGGCCCTCCACACTGGCCGCGATCCGGGCCTTCCGCGAATCGGGCCGGCGTCCCGAGACCGGTGGCGACACGAACGGCGCTGCGATGCGGGCTCTTCCGGCCGGTTGGGCGGTTCCGGTCGACGAACCGGATCGCCGGCGCGCACTCAGCCTGGGTCTGTCCCGGGTGACGCATCCGTCACCGGACGCGCAGTGCGCGGCAGCGGTGATCTCGGCGTGCGCCTCGTGGTCGCTGGAAGGCGCGGACGCGCAGCGGTTGCTCGAGGTGGCCCGCGACGAGGCGCGCATCGCGACCGGGGAATTCGGTGGTGGCCGTCGTCTGGGGGACCTCCTCGCCGCGGTCGCGACGGACCGCTGGAGCGCCGCCCCGTCGGGCGTTTCGCTCGAACCGTACGACACCGTCGCCGCCGTGCTGCACTGCATCGTCACGGCGCGGTCGCCGATCGACGCCATGCGCGCCGCCGTCGCGCTCGGCGGGGACACCGACACGGTCGCCGCCCTCGCAGGCGGTCTGCTCGGTGCCGGATTCCCGTCCGCGGAGGCAGCGCTCACGCAGATCCCCTGGTCGTCCGCGGTGCTGCTGCCGGACGCGGCCGTCGTCACCGGATTCGCGACCGGTCTTGCCGCGGCGCGAGCCGCCGGCCGGTAGACCGCCGGTCACAGGACGCGGTCTCGGTGCGGCGCCGCCGGCCGGGAGGCGAAGGCGCCGCGGCGTTCGTGCCGGTGTCGTCCATGACGGTCGACGGGAACGGGTGTGGCGTCTTCACGGGAGAGCGTGGAACTCGAGCTGGGCTGCCGGTGCGGAACCGTCGGAGCAGTTGCCGGGGTGCGCGTCGAGACGGGTATCGAACGTCAGGCCGCCTGTGCGACCTCCGCGCTCGTCACCGGGATCGACTGCTGCGATTCCGCCTGCGCGACGGCCGCCGAGGGCGCACCGCAATGCCCGGTCGCCCGGCACACCAGGTGTGTGGCCGCGCAGAAGATCCCACCGAGTACTGCCCACAGCAGCGAACCGAACATCCACAGCCCCACCACCGCCACGGCCAGAATCAGTATGCCGTCCAGCACGAAAGCCATCGTGGGATGTGCAACCAGCGGTTCGTCGTTGCCCTGCCGTTCCGACTCCATACGCCCGTCTCCTTTCCTGCCGACTCCGTATCCGATACCCCGCTCGGACGGAATCCACACCCCGGGTGCACGAACCCGGGAGGCGCCGCAACGAACGCGATACGCGTTCGACTGGCGACATCGTTTTGTGATGCGATACAAATCAGTGCATAATGTGAGAGCGATCACATTGCGGTACGGCAGGGGGTACATCGTGATCCATACCTTCGAGGGTCGGCACAGGTTACCGACCGATAACGACGAGGCCGACGAGTCCCACTCGCGTCTGCGGCACACGTCCGGCACGGCGGGCGTCGCCTGCGCGGTAGCGGCAGCCATGACGGTCGCCGTCACCGGTTCGGTGCTGCTCGGACTCGCGATCGCGGTATCCGTTCTGGTGGCCGTGGCCGTCGCCGCCGTCATGATCTGACGTCGCGGGGCCGGCCTCGGGGAGCGCCGAGGACTCGGCACGGCGATCCGGATCGTGTTCTTCCGCGACGACTTCTTCCGCGACGACGACGCGCCGGCCTGCATGGCGAACGTCCCGCCCTCCGGCCGAGGGCGGGACGTTTCGGGCTCAGCTCAGCGCCGGTCGCGGACGGTGTGTGCGGCGTCGCGTGCGTCGCCCTGCACCGTGCGCGCGGCGCCGGCACCTTCCTCGGCGACGGTCGTCGCGGCATCCCGAGCCGTGTCGGCGACCGCGTGCGCCGCCTCCTGCGCGGGCTGCGCGAGCCGCTGAGCGGTGTCCTTGGCAGCGTCGGTAGCTTCCTGCAATGCCGGCTCCGCGGTCTCCTTCAGCGCGACGGCGGCCTGCTGCTCGGACCGGCTGGCGGGCACCAGCGCGGCCGCCACGAGGCCGGCGCCGAACGCGATCAGCCCGACCGCCAAGGGATTGCCCTGCGCCTGCTGCTGCGCGGTGGCGGGCACGCCGCGTGCCGCGTCGGTCGCCGACGACACGGCCGAACGGCCGGTGTCCGACAACTGCGACGTCGCGTCTTGCGCCGTGCCCATGACCCTGTCCCGCATCCGGGACAGCGAGCCGCCGATCCCGCCGACCTTGCGCCGGGCGATCGTCGAGGGCCGCGCCCGATCGGCGAGCGTGTCGACGTCGGCGCTGAGACTGCGTCGCGTACGGTCTATTTCGGCGCGGATCCGATCCGGGTCGTCGGTGTTCGTCATCGCTTCTCCTGGGGATGAGGGGCAAGTGCTCCGGGCACCTGGGAAAGGGTTTCGGTGGTGCGGGGAAGTCCTTTGGCGCGAGCCAGCTCCGAGCGTCCCAGCACGGCCAGCAGCGTCGCGACGACCGCCCACACGACGGTCACGACGAGGGCCGACCAGCCGCGGCCGATCGCATTGCCCAGCGCCCACCATGCGGCGATGGACAGGAACAGCAGCACGAAGTGCGCCGCCACCGCGGCGCCGGCCAGCATGCCGGCGCCCTTGCGGGCACGGGTCGCGGTCTGGGTGGCCTCGGCCTTCGCCAGTGCCAGTTCCTGGCGCATCAGGGTGGACAGGTCACCGCTGACATCGGCGAGCAACTCGCCCAGCGAGCGCTGGTCGCCGGCTCGATTGTGTTCTGCGGGAGGAAGAGTCACGGCCGCACCTCCCCACCGGGATGCGGCGGTGCATATCCGCCGGGCGGCGGGGTGCCCGTCCCCGGCGCCGAGTAGCCGCCGGGCATCGGAGCCCCCGTCGCGGGTCCCGCAGGATACGTTCCGGGCGCCGACGTGCCGGGTCCCTGCGCCGGGTACGCGTATCCGGCGGGCCCGCCGGCGCCGGGATCGGCGGCGGTGAACCCGGGGTGCGCGACCCCTGGGGACTGTGCCGCCGGCGAATGGGGCGCGGGAGAAGTCGGGTCGGAGGAATGTGTTGTCGCGGAACCTGATCCGGAGTCCGCGTCCTTCAGTCCGCGACCGAGCCGGCCGAGGACGAATCCCGCTCCCGCAGCGAGGGCGATGAAGGCCCCCGGCCGACGCCGGGCGAAACCGCTGACCTCGTGCAGGACTCCACCCGGCTCCCGCTGTTCGAGCCAGGAGGCGACGGTGTCGGCTCGGTCGGCCGCCTGGCGGACGAGGTCACCGGCCATGCCGGGCTGCTCCGAGTCGCGCGCCATCGAACCGAACTGCGCTCCGAGCGTGCGCAACCCCTCGGCGACCTTCTTCTGCTGTCGAGCGGCCTGGTCGGTCAGTTCGTCCCGGGTGCGCCGCAGCACGTCCTGGGCCTGCGCAGTCGCTTCGTTCTTCACGCGGGCAGCCTGATCGCCGGCCGTTCCGGCCACCTCCCGGCCTGCGTCCGCGGCTCGCCCGGCGACCCGGCCGGCCTGTTCCTGCGCGACCTGCGCCGACGACGCATCGTCCGGTTCGCCGCGTGCCGTCCGATACTCGTCGAGACGGTGCCGGGGCTCCGGTATCGGACCGTCCGGGGAGGTGAAGGGTTGCTCGGTGAGCGGGTCGGTGCTCCGTCCGCCCGGGTCCGGGTATCCGCTGTACGTCATCAGTGTTGTCCTTCCGAGGGGATCGGGAATACGGCCGGCACTTCTGCACGGTCCTGCCTGTGCCGGGCCGTCCCGCCGTGTCACCGGCGGTCGCCGATGGTCGTCGATCTCCACCAGCCGTACGCCCCCCGCTTACCCGGGTCCGGGAGAGGCAAACGTGCCGCATATCCGGCATTACCGACGGTTCGGGCAGTTCCGGCAGCCTGCCGGAAGTATCCGCACCGGCGCTCGCATCAGCCGGTGACCACCAGCAGCCAATCCTCCGCGCCACCGACGTTCGTTCCCGGCGTGGACACGTTTCCGTCCCGGCCCACCTGCGCCGGCAACGCGGGCGCTGCGGCATCGGCGGGATCGATCCAGGCGTAGCTCGCTCCCTGCGGGATCAGGGAGAGCGCGAGCCGGATCGTCCGCTCCGTCGGCACATAGACGACGGCGAGGGCGCCGTCCGGCGTACGTGCGGCGGTGACGTAGTCGTTGTCCAGGACGTCCACCGTCTCGTCGTCCGTCGCGCGGGTCCCGCGCCCGTCGAGGACGAACGGGTCGTCGACGTCCGGCACCAACTGCCACCACGCCCACGACGCCCACAGGTCACGGAGGGCTCGGAGTTGCGTGACGGCGGGGGTATCGAGACGCGCTTCCCAGCCGTCCCGGAACTCCCAGTCGTCGGAGCCGCGGAACTCCCCCGGGGAGCCGGATGTCAACGCCCACAGCGCTTGGCGGCGAAGCGTCTCGTCGGTCGTCGGCGCAGTCTCGGGCTGGTTGTTCTCGCCCTCGTAGTTGCCCTCCGCGAACACGGCAGGACGCGGATCCCGGACGCCTGCCGGTCGCTCGTACCCGTCCAGCACGGCCTTGTAGGTCGGCAGGTAGGTGTAGACGAAGTTCCAGTCCACCAGTGGCTCCCAGAACGGGTTGTCCGTGGAGAGCGATTTCTGGGGGCCGAGCTGTATCGAGAACGGCCTGTCCGAGCCGGCCGCCCTGATCCCGTCGAGCACGGCGCGCAGTACCCGGTCCGATTCGGCCCCGGCGGCAGCGTCGTCCGTGTCGGGCGAATAGTCACCGCCGGTCAGCCAGACGATGTTCGGGAACCGGGCGTATCGCTGGGCGATCATCCGGCCGTAGACCGCAGCCTGTTCGGGAGTGGCCGATGCGAACACGCCCGAGAGGTTCCACCCGTCGATCGGATACAGGAACAACGTGTTTCCGTACCGGCACGCGATTCGGGCGTACTCGTCGACGCGCTCCCAGTACGGCTCGTTCCATGCGGTGATGTCGCCGCCGACGAACGGTTCGATGCCGTCGAAGGTGGCTCCGTTCTCGTTCGGCCCGCCGTTGTCGGGGTCGGCGATCACGGAGACGAGGGCCGCGTCGAACCCGTGCGCTGCTCGATTCGCGAAGTACAGCTCGGCCTGCTCGGGCGACCAGTCCGCCATGCCGGACCACGGCGAGTCCCCGCGGATCAGAATCGGGTCACCGTGCTGATCCTCGAAGTAGCGGCCGTTGCGACCGACGGAGGAGACGTAGCGATGGCCGGCGCTCTCGGCGACGTCGCACGCGGCGGCCGCCGGGACGGTCGCCGGCGGCGACGAAGGAACCCGCGGCCCGCCGCGGTCCGTGCAACCGGCGACGCAGAGCAGGACCAGAAGAGACAGGGCGGAGTGTCTGTTCACGGTTCTCCCACCCGGCTGCGCGCTCGACGGAGTGCGCGTCCGACGAGACTTCAGCCGTTCCACCGGCACCGGGGCCGTACGGATTCGGCTCCGGATGCGCTCAGCCGAGTCTATGCCGTCGCGACCCGGCCGACCTGAGCCTTCCGTGCCGGACACCGGCCCGATCGGTCCTGAGCGGTCCCCGTGCCGTGAGCCGAGCGCCCGTTCCGCCTCGAACGCCACCCGGTCCGGCTTACCGTGAGCGTGCGGCGGCATGTTCGCGCCCGGACGATCACCGGCCGCACACACACGGAGAGGGAGCACGTTGAACGATCTCCTCCGGCAGGTCGCCGAACTGCGCACGGATCTGCGGGCCCTGGACCGGCGGGTGCGCTCCCTCGCCGATGCGTTCGACATGGTGGAGCCGGCGGCGGACGACGACACCGGCGAGGCCAACCTGCGGGAGGTCATCGACAGCCTCAGCGACGCCCATCTGGATCTGAGCACAGCGGACAAGCATCTCGAAGCTGTCGCGTCCCACGCGGCACGCCTGCGCGGCTGAGCTCGTCGGCCGTCGCGGCGGACATCACCGCGGTAGGCTCGGGCTCGCCACTGTTCGACCACGACGGCCGGTCCCACCGGCGCCGCAGGAGGCAGTTACATGAACGGTGCCGTCGGCAGCGACCCGCGGATCGCCCACCACCCCGCCTCCAGGGGTGCGCCCGACACCGGGCATCTGCCGCAGCGGCCCCGCGTGGTGGTCGTCGGCGCCGGCATCGCAGGACTGACCGCCGCCACCGCGCTCGCCGAGCGCGGCGTGGAAGTCGAGGTGCTCGAACGCGAGGCGTACCTGGGCGGGCGGGTCGGCGGCTGGCGTGAACGTCTCGACGACGGCACCGGGCTCGCCATGAACCGCGGGTTCCACGCCTTCTTCCGGCAGTACTACAACCTGCGCCGGTTGTTGCGACGGACCGACCCCGATCTGCAGCGGCTGACGGCGGTCGACGACTATCCGCTCGTCGACGGCGCGGGCCGGCGCGACACCTTTCGCGGAATTCCCAACACCCCACCGTGGAACGCACTGGTGTTCGCGCTGCGCAGTCCCACGTTCCGGCTGCAGGATCTGGTGCGCATCGACGTGCGGGCCGCGGCCCCGCTCGCGACCGTGTCCGTGCCGGAGATCTACGACCGGCTCGACGACGTCGACGCCCAGACCTTCCTGCAGCGCATCCGTTTTCCGGAGGCGGCCAATCACCTCGCGTTCGAGGTGTTCTCGCGCAGCTTCTTCGCGCCCCCGGCCGGGATGTCGGCCGCCGAGCTGGCCACGATGTTCCACATCTACTTCCTCGGCTCCGCGGAGGGCCTGCTGTTCGACGTCGCCACCGGCAACTTCGACACCGCCCTGTGGGGACCGCTCGGCCGGTATCTCGAGGGCCACGGCGCGCGCATCCGGACCGCCACCGCGGTGACCGGCATCGAACCCGGCGGCACCCGGACCTTCCGCATCCACGACGACACCGGCGGCAGCACCGACGCCGACGGCCTCGTCCTCGCGCTCGACGTGGCCGGATTGCGCGCCCTCGTCGACGCCTCGCCCGATCTCGGTGATTCCGGGTGGCGCTCGCGGGTGCAGCACCTGCGGTCCGCTCCCCCGTTCCTGGTGCAGCGGCTCTGGCTGGATAGCCCAGTCGCCACGGACCGCCCGGCATTCCTCGGCACCGGCGGCCTGCGCCCGCTCGACAACATCAGCGTGCTCGACCGCTACGAGGAGGAGGCCCGCGGCTGGGCCGCTCGCACGGGCGGTTCGGTCGTGGAACTGCACGCGTACGCCGCCACCGGCGACGGAGTCGGCGAATCGCGTTCGCCCGAGGATGTGCAGGCGCAGGTGCTCGCGCGCCTGCACGCGATCTACCCCGAGACCGCCGCCGCCCGCGTCGTCGAGGAACGCACGCTGTGGCGCCAGGACTGCCCCCTGTTCGGGGTGGGCGATTTCGCGCACCGGCCCACCGTCCGCACCCCGCACGAGCGGCTGATGCTCGCCGGCGACGGCATCCGCATCGACCTGCCGGTGGCCCTCATGGAACGCGCGGCCACCACGGGGTGGGAGGCCGCCAATGCCCTTCTCGCCCAATGGGGCATTGCCGGCCACGACCTGTACACGGTTCCCACCCGGGGCCGCTCGACGGTCCTGCGCCGGCTCGCCGCCCTGGAAAGGCGCCCCGCATGAGCGTGCTCGATCTGCTGTACCGTCGCTGGCCCGCCACCTGGCCCGTCCAGCCCATGGATCCGGACCACTGGGCCGCACAGGCGCCCACCTACCGGGGTGCCCGCCCCGAGCTGATCAACGCCGTCCTCGACCGCTCGCAGCGCCGCCCCTCCGGCAACTGGTACGTCGTGGCCGCCAGCCGGGACATCGGTGCGGAGCGTCCCTTCGGCGTCACCGTCGCCGATGTCGAACTCGTCGCCTGGCGCGACGGCGAGCAGGTGATCGTCGGCCCCGGCGCGTGCCCCCACCTCGGCGCGCCGATGTCGCTGGCAGCGGTGGACTGCGGTGCGCTGGTCTGCCGTTGGCACGGTCTACGCATCGACGCCGCAGGCGCGTACGGCTGGAAACCCTTCCCGAGTCACGACGACGGGGTGCTCGTATGGGTCCGGCTCGACCACGTCGGCGGGGAGACACCGACGGAACTGCCCGTCGTCCCCGAGCGTCCGACCGCCGACTCCCGCATCGCAGCCGTCGCCACCCTCGTCGGGGTGTGCGAACCCACCGACATCGTCGCCAACCGCCTCGACCCGTGGCACGGCGCCTGGTTCCATCCGTACTCGTTCGCCCGCCTCGAGGTGGTCGAGGCACCCTCCACCCACGGCAGCCCGGGCGACGAGGACCGGTTCGTCGTCGACGTCACCTTCCGGGTCGCCGGCCGGATCGGGGTTCCGGTCCGCGCGGAATTCACCAGCCCCGAACCGCGCACCGTCGTCATGCGCATCGTCTCGGGCGAAGGCGTCGGGAGCGTGGTCGAGACCCACGCGACCCCGCGTGGCACCGGCCCGGACGGCCGTCCCCGGACGGCGATCGTCGAGGCCGTCGTCGTCGACTCCCCCCGCCCGGGGTTCGGCATGGCCACCCGGCGCGCGGCCGCCGCCCTCCGCCCCCTCATGCAGCGCACGGCCACCCGGCTGTGGCGCGACGACCTGGACTACGCCGAGCGTCGCTATCAGCTCCGTGCCGCGACCTCACCGGGCCCCGTGCCCGGACGCTGACTGCGCCGCATCCCCGTCCCGCCGCCGCACCGTAGGTCGCCTCGGATTCGGGTCCGAGGACCCTGGTCCGCGCCGCGGCCCGCGCGCACAGTCGAGACATGCTCGACACCGTCCTCGACATCTTCCGGGTGCGCCAGTACTTCGACGTTCTCGCCCGCGGGCGGGACGTGGTCGACGGCGTGCGCACCGACACCGGATTCCTCGTCGACGTCGCGCGGGCGGCCCTGCAGCGGCCGTCGGGCACGCGGGACCGGGAACTGCATCCGTTTCCCGCGTTCGAGCCCTTCCGGGTCCGTGTCCGGGAGGGCGATCGGATCGCGCTGGCCGCGACCGGGGGCAGCGGAGCGCTCGCATCGCTGGTCGGGGTGGCCCGCGCACTGGAGGAGGGCGGGATCCGGCCGTCGGTCGTCTCGCTGTGCTCCGGTTCCGCGCTGTTCGGCTTCCCGATCGCAGCGGGCGTCCCCGCCGACGAGGTCGCAGCATTCACCCTCGCACTCGACCCCGCGGACTACATCGACGTCGACTGGCGACGCCTGCTCACCGTCGCACCGACCGTGGGCCGCGGCTTCGCCGGCATCCTGCGTGGCGACGCGCTCGAGGCCACGTACCGGCGCCTGCTCGGCGACATGACGCTCGCCGCGCTGCCCGTACCCGCCTACGCGCCGATCTGGAACATCGAGCAGAACCGCCTCGAGTACCTCGGGCCGCGAACGTATCCCGACCTGTCGGTGGCCCGGGCCGTGCACATGGCGGTCGCGCTGCCGCTGTTCGTCGCCCCCGTCGCACTCGGTGGGTTCCACTGGTGCGACGGCGGGATCGTCGACATCTTCCCCGTCCACCCGCTGCTCGACCTCGAGCAGCCGTGCGAGGTCACCCTCGCCGTGAACGGCTTCTACCCGCCCGGCTTCGAAGGCGAGGACGCCACCGGCTGGGCTGAACGCCGCGCGAGCATCCTCTACATCGCCGCTCAGGTCCGCACGTCCCAGCAGGTCGAGCTGGCACGGGAGAACCTGGCGCGGCTGCGCGCGGCCTCGCGCGTCTCGATGATCGAGCCGGTGCCGTACGCGAAGGTGCGGGGCGTCGGTTTCTACCGGCAGTTCCTCGGCACCCGGGACTGGCCGGAGTTCATGCGCGCCGGACGCGCCGCCGCCCGCCGTGTCCTGACGGCATGACTCGTCGGCAGCCGAAGTTGTCGGACCCCTGCGGCACTGTGTACAGCGTGCCCGTACGGGTACCACTCGACCGAACGGCTCGGGAGATTCCACGGGAGGTTCGACATGGTGAACGTAACGATGTTCCGTCGGGTGATCGCGCCGACCGCGGTGGCGTTCCCCTCCTCCGCGCTCGCGGACGCCCTGGTCGCTGCGGCGGCCGACGTGCCGCTGCACGGATCGGTGGCCCGCACGGTGGCGAGCAGCGTGGACGACGCGGCGCGGGCGCTGACCGCCGACGAGGGCGGGTTGTTCCCGTCGCAGGCGGCCGCCCTCGTCTACGAGTGCTTCGTCGGGGCGATACACGGGCTCGACACGATCGACACCGCGGTGGCACTCGGCGCCGTCTTCACCGCCTACCTGGACCGGCTCACCGCCGCCGGTCCCGTTCCGACGGACGTCGCGGCAGCCTGACCGGCCGGCGGACCGGCCCGCGACGTGCAGGTCCGCGTTCCCGGGCCCCGCCGTGACCGCCGGTCACCGGTAGACTGAAGGTCGACCCTGCCGTGCACGGCAACCTGGTATGACGAGAAGCAGGCTCGGTAGATCGTGAGTGAAGGACGGAGTGGGCACGCGGTTTCGCCCGGCCGGGCCGAGGCCCGGACCCCGGTATCCCCGTTGCGCCGGCTGAAGCAGCGATGGCTCCGCTGGCGGCGGCGCATCGAGCGGCGTCCCTCCCTGAACCTGACGTACCGCATCACCGTCGGGACCTTCGGAACACTGGTGTTCCTGGCCGGCATCGTGGCCATCCCCTATCCCGGCCCGGGCTGGCTCATCGTCTTCGCCGGCCTGGGGATCCTGGCCTCGGAGTTCGCTTGGGCGCACCGTCTGCTGCACTTCGCGCGGGGCCGCTACGACCGCTTCATGCACTGGTTCGGACAACAGTCGCTGGTGGTACGGGGTGCGGGAGCGCTCACGACCGGCGCGATCGTGGTCATGACCCTGTGGCTGCTCGGCACCCTCAGTCTGGCCGGCGGCTGGGTCGGGGTCGACTACTCGTGGCTCGAAAGCCCGCTCTGAGCTTCTCCCGGATCGTCACAGCATCCGCACCGTGTCGCCCGGATGCAGGCGTTCGACCCGGCCCCGGCACTCGATCTCGATCGGCCGCTGGATGCCCGCGCCCGCACTGACCTCGACCTGACGGCCGGAGATCCGCACCTGCAGGTGGTGTCCCCGGTAGAAGATCGGGAAGGCGAGCACACCGAGTTCCTCCGGCCACTGCGGGCCGAAGACCAGGCGGTCACCGCGGGCTTCGAGACCGGAGAAGCAACGCTGCAGCAGGTCGACGCTGCCGGCCATGGCCGCGAGATGGATCCCCTCCGACGTGGTGCCGCCCTGGATGTCGGCGATGTCGGACGCCAGCACGCGGTCGAAGAATTCCATCGCCTGACCGCGGTGTGCCCGGGCCAGTACCCACGAGTGGACGACCGCGCTCAGCGTCGACCCGTGCGACGTCCGTGCCATGTAGTAGTCGATCGTCCGCGGGATGGTCTCACCAGTCAGCTCGTAGCCGAGCCTCTCGAACAACTCCCGCAGTTCGTCCGCCGACAGCAGGTAGAACAGCATGAGCACGTCGGCCTGCTTCGACGCGCGGTAGCGGTTGACGTCGTCGCCCTCGGCCTCGAGAAGCCGGTCCAGGCGCTGGACGTCGCCGTGCCGGCGCCGGTATCCCTCCCAGTCGAGTTCGGCGAGGTCCCCGTAGCCTTCGAACTGGCTGATGACCTGATCGTGGAAGGGCACGAACATACGCCGGCTGACATCCTCCCAGCGCGCGGTCTCGCGCGCGGTCAGACCGAGGGTGTCGACCAGTTCGGTGCGCATCCGCAGCGGGATGATCTCCAGCGCGTCGAGGGCGCGCAGGATCACCCAGACCGCCATGACGTTGGTGTAGGCGTTGTTGTCGATACCGTCGAACGGCGCGTCCGGATAACCGGAATGGAACTCGTCGGGGCCGATGACGCCCCGGATGACGTACCGGTCGCGGGCGTGGTCGTAGGTGGCGATGTCGGCGAAGAACCGGGCGATCTCCACCAGCATCTCGGCACCGTAATCCGCGAGGAACCCGAGGTCCCCGGTCACCTGGTAGTACTGCCACACGTTGTGCGCGACCGCGACCCCGATGTGATGCTGGCGCCAGCTCGCGTCGGGATTCCACCGTCCCGACTTCGGATTGAGGTGAACCTGCTGGCTCTCCTCACGGCCGTCGCTGCCGGACTGCCACGGGAACATCGCGCCGGTGTGACCGGCCTCCCGCGCCGCGCGGCGCGCCTCGTCCAGCCGGCGGTACCGATAGCGCAGAAGGGAGCGGGTCAGTCCCGGCAACCGCAGGTTCAGCACCGGCAGCACGAACAGCTCGTCCCAGAAGATGTGCCCGCGGTACGCCTCCCCGTGCAGCCCCCGCGCCGGAACGCCGACGTCGAGCTCCGCGGTGTTCGGCGACAGCGTCTGCAGCATCTGCAGCAGGTGCAACCGCACGATGCGCAGACCTTCGCCGTCGCCCCCGAGGTAGATGTCCACCCGGTCCCACAGGTGCACCCAGGCGAGAACATGTCCTTCGAGCGTTTCCTCGAAGCGTCCCGTGCGGGCCAGCCAGCGGGCCGCTTCCTCCGACGGCTCGGACACCGCCAGGTCACGCCCGGTGAACAGGGTCGCCATCTTCTCCAGGGTCACGGGCTGGTGGGCCGCCACGTCGAGCGCGATGATGTGTCCGACCCGTCCTCCCGAATCGAGCAGGGTGTACTCGGCGGGGACGCGTTCGCCGTCGCGCCACAGCGTGCTGCGGGCAGCCACGGCGACGGGAATCCGGGACTGGTTGGTCAGGACCGTCATACACACCGAGTCCTCGGACAGCCGGGCGGTGTGCAGCAGCCGCAGATGGTTGCCGTCGAGGTGCCGGTAGCGTTCGACGAGCGTGTTGCGGACCGAGCCGTCGACTTCCGACCGGATCTCGAGCCGCCCCGTCCAGTCCTCCGGGACGATCGTCGTCTCGAGGCCGCACACGTGCGGCTGGTGCATCGCGACGAACCGTCGCTGCACGACCGTCGTGCTGCGGCCCGCAGCGTCGCGGAAACGCAACCGCCGGGTGAGCACGGCCCGGCGCAGATCGAGGTACTGGCAGTACTCCCGCACGTCGACGGCGTCGATGTCGAACCACTCACCGCCGTCGATGCGGAAGGTGACCGGCAGCCAGTTCGGCAGGTTCACCATGCTCTCGTTGTCGATGGTGCGACCCGCCACCTCGTCCGTCAGGCGGTTGAAGATCCCGGCGGCGTACGTGCCGGGGTAGTGCACGGTGCCGGCGTGGGATTCGGGGGCGCAGCCACGGGTGGCGAAGTACCCGTTGCCGACGGTGCACACGGCCTCGCGCAGTTTCTCGGCCGGCGGATCGTAACCCTCGAAGTACAGCGTCCAGGCGTCGTGGCGCGGACCGACCTCCTGGTTCCCGCCCCACAGTTCGGCGAGCTGCTGCAGCAGTCGGCGGACCTGCTCGGGACCGTCCAACGAGAACTGCGCTGCCGACCGGCGGTCACCGTCCTCGTTGTGGCACACCACGATTCCGAGCCCGGTGCCGGCAAGCGCGTCGAACGCGTCCTCGTCGGAGATGTCGTCCCCGATGTAGACCGGCATCGGGTCGTCCTCGTCGCGCACGTGCTCGAGCACCCATTCGAGGGCGCGGCCCTTGTCCCAGTCGACATCGGGGCGGAGCTCGACGACCTTGCGACCGGTCGTGACCCGGAGGTGGTCCTCGGCGGCGGCGATCTCGCGCACATCGGCGACGAGTCCGTCGGCGCGGTCCGGGGGGACGTTGCGGTAGTGCACGGCCACGGTGAACCGCTTGTGCTCGATCACGACGCCCGGCACGTCGTCGAGCCGTTCCTGCAGGGCGGCGGCGGCCCGCTCGAGGCAGGGCACGGCGGCCAGGGCCGCGTCGTTCTGCCGGTGCTGCCCGTCGGGGCCGACCAGCTCGAAGCCGTGGCTTCCGACGTACCACAGTCCCGGGAGACCGACGCGGGTCTGCACATCGGCGAGGTCCCGCCCGGAGACGACGGCGACGGTGCACTCGCTCGCCAGCGTGGACAGCACCGCCGACGCGCCGTCGAGAAGCGTGGCGGCTGCGGGATCGTTCACGATCTCGGAGAGCGTGCCGTCGAAGTCGAGAAAGACCGCGGGCCGGCGTTTGCCGAGCAGTGCGGTCAGCTGCTGGAACGAGGCCAGGCCGTCCGGAATCTGGGACATCCGGCGGTCGCCGGTGCGCACCGCCAGCTCGGCGAGGTCCTCGACCACCACGTCGGCGCCGCGGCGCTGCAGTTCCTCGCGATGGTGGACGCGGTCCACGCCGACGACGAGCCCGAATCCACCGCGTCGGCCCGCGGCGACGCCCGCCTCCGCGTCCTCGACGACGACGGACCGGGCCGGGCGGACCCCGAGCCGGTGGGCGGCCTCGAGCATGGCTGCGGGGTCGGGCTTGCCGGGCAGCCCGAGTTCGTCGGAGACCACGCCGTCGACTCGGACGCCGAACAGATCCGCGAGCCCGGCGGATTCGAGCACGAGCGTGCAGTTGCGGCTCGAGGTGACGACCGCGGTGTCGAGTCCGGCCTTCTGCACCCGGCGCACGAGCTCGACGCTCGACTCGAACACCGGGACCCCGTCGCGATGGATGCGCTCCCGGAACATCTCGTCCTTGCGGGCACCGAGACCGCACACGGTCTCCATGTCCGGGCCGTCGTCGGGATTCCCCCACGGCAACGTGATCCCGCGCGAGGCCAGGAAGTCCGCGACGCCGTCGACACGCGGCTTGCCGTCGACGAACTTGCGGTAGTCCTCGTCGGTGAACTCGCGGTGGTTCTCACCGTCGTGGTCGGGGCGCTGGGAGAGATACCGGTCGAACAGCTCCGCCCATGCCGCGGCGTGGACCGCTGCGGTGTCGGTGACCACTCCGTCGAGGTCGAAGATCACCGCGTCGTGACGGCGAGGGTCGATCACCGGCCCGCTCATCGCTCTCTCCCGGTCGATTCGTCCATGTCGGCCTGCTTCCCTGTCCTGGCTCGGCAGGCCCACTATCCCACGCCGACCGGCCTCGCTCCGGCTCCTTGGGACATCCGGCGTCGACCGAGGACCTGCGCCTCCGGTCCAAGGTCCCTCAGCGGCTGACGGCCTTCTGGTAGCGACGGATCGCGAAGGGCACGAAGACGATCAGCATGGCGGCCGTCCACAGCAGCGACGCGAGGATCGGGTTCTGCAACGGCCACGCATCCGAGACGGGCATCGTCGGATTGGTGTTGCCGAACAGCTCCCGCACCGCCTGCGTCAGCGCCGAGACCGGGTTCCATTCCGCGATCGTCTGCAGCACCGGTGGCAGCGAGGAGATGTCGACGAAGGTGTTGGCGACGAACGACAGCGGAAAGATCACCATGAAACTCGCGTTGTTGAACACCTCCGGCGTGCGGATCCACATCCCCACCACCGCCATCACCCAGGACAGCGCGTAGGCGAACAACAGCAGCAGCGCGTATCCGGCGAGGGCCTCCCCGAACGACGAGTGGATCCGCCACCCGACGAGCAGACCCGTCAGCGACATGACCACCAGGCTGAGCACGTTGATGAGGACGTCGGTGGACGTGCGGCCCACCAGCACCGCCGACGGCGCCATGGGCAACGAGCGGAACCGGTCGATGATGCCCTTCTGCAGGTCCTCGACCATGCCCAGACCGGTCCAGGTCGCCCCGAAGATCACCGTCTGGGTGAAGATGCCGGCGATGAGGAACTCGCGGTAGGACATCCCCGGAACCTGGATCGCGCTGCCGAACACGTACGCGAACAGCAGCACGAACATGATCGGCGAGAGCATCGTGAAGACGATGAGATCGGGCACCCGCTTGATCTTGATGACGTTGCGCTTGGCGATGGTGACGCCGTCCGACACCATCATCTGAGCCGTGTTCATCCCACCGCCTCCTCGATCTTCTCGTCCGCCTCGTGCCCGGTGAGGGCGAGGAACACGTCGTCCAGTGTCGGTTTGCGCAGCGCCACATCGGTGACGCGGATGCCGGCCGCGGACAGGCGGCCGAGCGCCGTGGCCAGCGCATCGGCGCCGCTGCCCGTCGAGCCGGTGTCGCTGAGCGGCACGGTGACGCGACCGGAACCCGCGTCGGCCTGGATCTCGCCGACCGCGAGGTCGTCGAGCTCGCGGCGCACGGCCGGGATCGTGGCGGCGTCCGCGACCCCCAGCTCGATGCGTTCCCCGCCGACGAGGCGCTTGAGTTCGTCGGCGGTACCGCGGGCGATCACGACCCCCCGGTCGATGACCGCGATCCGGTCCGCGAGCCGCTCCGCCTCCTCCATGTACTGGGTGGTGAGCAGCAGCGTCGTCCCTCGCGCGACGAGCTGGTCGATGACCTCCCACAGCTGCAGCCGGGCCCGCGGGTCCAGACCGGTGGTGGGTTCGTCCAGGAACAGCACGGGTGGTTGCGCCACGAGCGCACCGGCGAGGTCGAGCCGGCGCCGCATGCCGCCGGAGTAGCCCTTGACCGGACGGTCCCCCGCCTCGACCAGGTCGAACTGTTCGAGCAACTCACGTGCCCGCTCGCGGCTGCGTTTGATGCCCAGATGATAGAGGCGGCCGACCATTTCGAGATTCTCGAAGCCGGTGAGGTATTCGTCGACCGCGGCGTACTGGCCCGAGGCGCCGATGCGCGCACGCAGCGCGCGTGCATCGGCGACGACGTCGAGTCCCGCTACGGTGGCCCGGCCCTCGTCCGGCACGAGCAGGGTGGTGAGCACCCGCACCGTGGTCGTCTTGCCGGCGCCGTTGGGCCCGAGCAGCGCCGTCACCGTCCCTTCCGGGACTCGCAGATCGATTCCGTCGAGGGCCGTGACCGGTCCGTACCTCTTGATCAACCCCTCGGCGACTATGGCGTCGGCCATGAGTCCTCCCCGTCGTCGGATGTGCGCCCCAGTGTGCTACAGACCTCCGACAGGTTTCGAGCGGTTTTCCCGGCTCGTCAGATACCGGCCAGCAACCGTTCCTGATAGCGCCGCATTCCGGCGAGCCAACGGTCGTAGTCGGCTCCCTTCATCCGGTACATGTCGAGGACCTCGGGGTGCGGGAGGATCAGGAACTGCTCGGCCTCGACGCCCGCGAGCACCACCTCCGCGACGTCGGCCGGTTCGAGGACCGCGCCCGCGGACGTGACGGCCCGTGTGGCCGCCGCGCCCAGGCCGTCGCCGGCGGTCTCGCCCTCGTGCAGCAACTGGGTGTTCACTCCCATGGGGCACACGCAACTGACGCGGATTCCCTTGCCGCCGTAGGTGACCGACAACCACTCGGCGAATCCCACCGCGGCGTGCTTGGTGGCCGAGTAGGTCGCCGATCCGATCTGGGTGAGCAGCCCCGCGGCGGAAGCCGTGCTCACGAAGTAGCCCTCCCCTCGCTCGAGCCACCGCGGCACCATCAGTTGCGCGGCGCGCACGTGCGCGCGCAGGTTCACATCGAGTGCGCGGTCCCAGGCGGCTTCGTCGGCGTCGAGTCCCGCCCCGCCCCCGATCCCGGCATTGGCGAAGTACAGCGCCACGGGACCGAGGTCGGTCTCGGCGCGGTCGACGATCGCACGGATACGGTCGGGATCGGAGACGTCGGCACCGACGCCCACGGCCAGACCGGCGCCCTCCGGATCGAGTTCGCGAGCCACCCGGCACGCGGCGTCGCCGTCGAGGTCGGCGACGAGCACCCGTGCGCCCGCGGCTACGAGCCGGGCCGCGAGTGCCGCGCCGATTCCGTTCCCGGCTCCGGTGACAACGGCAACCTTGTCTTCGACGTGCACGGGGCTTTCCTCTCGTCGCGGGATGGTCCCCCCTGTTTAGTTGAATCAGACTTCAAGTTCAAGTGGTTGCGGCGGCTCGCTCCGGAATCCGCAGGGCGTTCGCCCACAGCCGCGTCAGAGTGGACACCAGCACATCGAAATCCACGCCGTCGCCGTCGCCCAGTGCGAGCGTCGAGTAGGCGAGGCGGCTGACCATGCCCGACAGGGCACGCGAGGCGAGCATCGGATCGATCTCCGGATCGGCGATGCCCCGCTTCTGCAGGTCCGCGATGCTGCGCGCATTACGGCGGATGAAGGTCTCACCGCGCCGGCGCCGCAGCTCGCGGAACCGCGGATCGATGCTGGCGACCTGCTCGAGCAGCACCATGAGACGGGCGTTACGACGGTACGCCTCGAGGTACGCCCGGTTGCTGGCCTCGAGCACCGCGTACGGATCGTCGGTCCCGGCGACCCGGCCCATCCCCGGGTGCAACATGTCCTCCTGGGCCTCCTGGAGGACGGCTGCGAACACCTCCTCCTTGTTGTTGAAGTAGGTGTAGAAGGACCCTGTCGAGCACTTGGCCTCACGCGTGATGTCGGTGAGCTTGCTGTCGAGGAACCCGGACCGTTCGAAGACGACCCGCGCCGCTGCGATCAGCTCGGCACGGCGGCGCGCCCCGCGCTGGGTGACCGGCGGGTCGTGCAGCAGGTCCGCCGGCGCCATGGACGGTGCCGGGCCGTCCCAGTCGGCGTCGCGGCCCGCGTCGCCGCGGCCTGAGTGTGAGGCGGAATTCATGTCCTACTTATACCGTCCCGCTCGATTCCCGGCCGTGATGTCCCGCCGGATCCCTCCGGGTCCGGGCCGGCGTCACCGCCCTCAGCCCCGAGTCAGCACCAGTCCCGACGTCGGCACCCCGGTGCCTGCGGTGACCAGCACGTTCTCCACGTCGGGAACCTGATTGACGGAAGTGCCGCGAACCTGACGCACCCCCTCGGCGATGCCGTTCATCCCGTGGATGTACGCCTCACCGAGCTGGCCGCCGTGGGTGTTGAGCGGCAGCCGCCCGCCGACCTCGATCGCGCCGTCGGCGACGAAGTCCTTCGCCTCACCGGGTGCGCAGAAGCCGAGTTCCTCGAGCTGCATGAGCACGTACGGGGTGAAGTGGTCGTAGAGCACGGCCGTTTGCACGTCCTGCGGGCCGAGACCGGACTGCTCCCACAGCTGGCGGCCGACGATGCCCATCTCGGGCAGCCCCGTCAGCCCGTCCCGGTAGTAGCTGGCCATGATGTACTGGTCCGGTCCGCTGCCCTGCGCGGCGGCCGCCACCACGGCGGGCGGCTGCGGCAGGTCCCGGGCCCGTTCGGTGGTGGTGACGACGAGCGCGACACCCCCGTCGGATTCCTGGCAGCAGTCGAGCAGGTGCAGCGGTTCCGCGATCCACCGCGAATTCTGGTGGTCGTCGAGGGTGATCGGCTTGCCGTGGAAGAAGGCGTGCGGATTCGTCGCGGCGTGCCTGCGCGCGGCGACGGCGACCTTCCCGAAGTCCGCGCTGGTGGCGCCGGTGACGTGCATGTAGCGTCGGGCGGCCATCGCCACGAACGACGCCGGGGTACCCAGACCGTGCGGATAGGAGAAGGCGTAGTCGGTGCCCGAGGAATTGACCTGTGTGGACAGCGCGGTGTTGACCTGGCCGTACCGCGCACCGGAGCGTTCGTTGAATGCCCGGTACACCACCACGACCTCCGCGACCCCCGTGGCGACGGCCATTGCCGCCTGCTGCACGGTGGCACAGGCCGCGCCGCCGCCGTAGTGGACCCGCGAGAAGAACTTCAGGCTCGGGATGCCCACCGCACGGGCGACGGCGATCTCGGTGTTGGTGTCCATCGTGAAGGAGGTCAGGCCGTCGACGTCCGCAGGGCGCAGTCCGGCGTCGGCCAGCGCCGCCCGCACCGCCTCCGCGGCCAGGCGCAGTTCACTGCGGCCGGAGTCCTTGGAGAAGTCGGTGGCGCCGATGCCGACGACGGCGGCGCGACGGGACAATTCGCTCATGCGGTGCCTCCGATCACGAGGACGGCCTTCGCGGTGATGTGATCGCCCAGACCGTTCCTCCCGACGACGTCGACGGTGATGCGACCGTCGTCCTCGACGGCGGCGACGGTTCCGGTCAGCGTGAGCGAGTCGTACGCGTACCAGGGCACCCCCAGCCGCAACGAGATCGACTTCAGCACCGCGCGCGGGCCCGCCCAGTCGGTGATGTACCGCTGCACCAGTCCGGTGTCGGTGAGGATGTTGACGAAGATGTCCTTCGAGCCGCGCTCCTGTGCCTTGTCGCGGTCGTGGTGCACATCCTGGAAGTCCCTGGTGGCCAGGGCAGTCGAGACGACGAATGTCGGGTCGGCCCGGATCGTCAACGGCGGCAGGGCTTGTCCGGCCGTTTCCACGTTCATGCGCGCTCCTCGCTCGACTGCCAGGCGTACAGGGTCCAGGGGTCACCGCCGGTGTCGTCGTCGCCCGGGAAATCGAGAAAGATTGCCTCGACGGGCATCCCGACGCGCACGTCGCCGGGGTCCACCCCGCGCAGCTCCCCGAGCATCCGGACGCCCTCGGCGAGTTCGACGAGGGCGACGACGAACGGCACCGTCCGGCCCGGCACCTTCGGCGCGTGGTGCACCACGTAGCTGAAGACGGTGCCCCGGCCGGACGCGACGACGTAGTCCGTCGTCTCGTCCTTGTCGAGCCACAGGGCCGGCACCGGGGGATGCTGCAGCGTGCCGTCGGGGCGCCGCTGGATCCGCAGTTCGTGCGCGGCGACACCGTCCCAGAAGAACCGGGTGTCCTGCGACGCGGACGGCCGCAGCATGCGGGTGGGGTCGAGATCCTCCGGAACCGTGAGGGCCGAATGTGACATCGGTTCGATCGAATCGACGGGATGTGACATTCGGTCGGTAGCGCGGGAAGGTGGCGCGAACTTCAGGATGCGGAAGAGCATCTCGGCGACCACCTCGTCGCCGACCTTCCACACGCTGCGGGTGGTGAAGAACCAGCCCTCGCCGAGGCCGGTCTTCTTCGGTCCGGCGAGGTCCTCGAGGGTGGACTCGATGGTCACCTCCTCGCCGTGGCGCAGATAGCGGTGGTAGAGCTGATCGCAGTTCGTGGCGACGACCGACGTGTAGCCCGCCTCGTCGAGGATCTCCGTCATCCGGCGGAGCGGATCGTCCTCCTCGCGCTTGGCGCCGAGGCCTCGCATGGTCCACACCTGTGCCATCGCCGGCGGCGCGACGGCGCCGTCGTGGCCGGCCGCGATCGCGGCGGCGTCGTCGGTGTAGATCGGGTTCTCGTCGCCGATCGCCTCGAGCCAGTTGCGGATCAGCGGCAGGTTCACCGGGTCACGGCCCGCCCGCGGCTCGGACGGGCCGTCGGCGCGGACGCGCTCGCCGGCCGCGCGGATCTCGTCGTGGGGACCCGGCACGCCGGTGCTCATCGACACGTCCTCCTTCACCGCGGAACCCTGGGCATGGCCAGGCCCGCCGTCGCGATCAGCTCGCGCATCACCTCGTTGACACCGCCGCCGAAGGTGATCACCAGGTTCCGCTTGACCTGCATGTCGAGCCAGCGCAGCAGGTCCGCGGTCGCCGGGTCGCCCGGGTCCCCGAACCGGCCGACGATCTCCTCCGCGAGCCGGCCCGCGCGCTGGATGCGTTCGGTGGCGAACACCTTGGTGGCCGACGCGTCCGCGATGTCCACGGCCTCGGATTCGCTGGCGGCGACCTGCCAGTTGAGCAGTTCGTTGAGCCGGAACGTCGCATGGATCTCGCCGAGCGCGCGCCGCACGTCGGGCTCGCCGAGCAGGTCCCGGGAACGGGCCCAGGCGGACAACCGATCGTAGAGCCCGCCCACGCGACCGGCGGGGCCGAGCATGACGCGTTCGTGGTTGAGCTGGGTGGTGATCAGCCGCCAGCCCTTGTTCTCCTCGCCGACGAGCATCTCGACCGGGACGCGCACGTCGCTGTAGTAGGTGGCGTTGACGTGATGCGCGCCGTCGCAGGTGATGATGGGCGTCCAGCCGAAGCCGGGATCCTTGGTGTCCACGATGAGGATCGAGATGCCGCGATGCCGCGAGTCGGCGCTGCCGGTGCGAACCGCGAGCCAGATGTAGTCGGCGTCGTGGCCGCCGGTGGTGAAGATCTTCTGCCCGTTCACCACATAGTGGTCGCCGTCGCGCACGGCCGTGGTGCGCAGCGCCGCGAGGTCGGTTCCGGCGTCGGGCTCGGAATAGCCGATCGCGAAGTGCACCTCCCCCGCGAGGATGGCGGGCAGGAACTTCCGCTTCTGCTCCTCGGTCCCGTAGACCTGCAGGGTCGGCCCGACGGTCTGCAGGGTGACGCTGGGCAGCGGCACGTCGGCGCGCACGGCTTCGTTGACGAAGATCTGCTGCTCGACCTCACCGAAGCCGCGGCCGCCGAATTCGACGGGCCAGCCGACTCCGAGCCAGCCGTCCTTGCCCATCCGGCGCACGACCTCCCGATAGGTGGGTCCGTGGCGCTCGGTGCGCATGATCGCGGCTTCCTCGGGCGAGATCAGATCTGCGAAGTACCGTCGCAGTTCCGCCTGCAGCGCGCGCTGCTCGTCGGTCAGGTCGATGAACACCGGGCCCCCACGAGGTCTAGTCGGTACGAGGCGCCGCCGAGCAGGCGCGCCAGGTCCTTTGCGGTCGAGGAATAGCGGTGCAGCGGGTAGGTCTCGTCCACGCCGAGACCGCCGTGCAAGTGGTGCAGCACGCCCATCGCGGGCGGCAGCTCCGCGGCGATCCAGTACGCGGCGACGTCGAGGTCGTCGTCCGCGGCGGTGCTGCGGGCGTCCTGCGCGACGCGCCAGGCCGCGGCGAGTGCCGCGACGTGCAGGGTGCGGGAGGTGACGTAGACGTCGGCGATCTGCTGGGCCACCGCCTGGAACGTGGCGAGCGGCCTGCCGAACTGATGGCGGGTGCTCACGTGCTGTGCGGTGAGTTGCGTTGCCCCCGAGAGCAGTCCGTCCGCGTAGGCACCGACCGCGGCGAGCGCCAGACGGTACAGGGCGGCGACGTCGGCGGCCGGCTCGGCGCCGTCGCCGAGGCGCAGGCCCGGCGCGGAGTCGAGCCGCACGGAGAACTCGGGAGCACGGGCCGACGACGGGCTCTCGATGAGGGTGACGCCCGGCGCCGTGGGCTCGACGGCGATCACACCGGCGGCGGTGGGCACCAGGATCCGTCGCGCCGTCGCCGCGTAGGGGACGCCGACGAAGTGCCCGGTGACGGCGTGGCGTTCCCCGTCGGGTACCGCCGTGGCGGTAGGCGACGCCGGGAAGGCCCGGCCGGCCTCGGCGAGAGCGGCGGTGAGGACGGCGCCGTCACCGACGTCCGCGAGCAGCTCGTCCTGCTGCGCCGCGGTGGCGAGGGTCCGGACGGGCAGCACGCCGAAGCCCAGGGTGGCCAGGGCCGGCACGGGTGCGGCGCCGCGTCCGATCTCGGTGAGCAGAGCGGCGACCTCGGCGACACCGAGATCGTCACCGCCGAGCCGCGCGGGCAGGGCGAGAGAGAGCAGGTCGGCGTCGGCGAGGGCACGCCACAGTTCGTCCGGGCCCAGGCCGCGGGCCAGCAGGCCCACCGCGACCTCGGCCACGGCCTCCTGCGTGTCGTCACGAGCGAAGTCCACGGATCCACCTTCGATTAGAACGTGTTCTAGTTGTATCACCTCGGCGCGGCACGTGGAAGTACCGCTCAGCCGCGCGGCAGACCCAGCAGGCGCTCCGCTGCGAGGGTGAGCAGGATCTGCTCGGTGCCGCCGGCGATCGTCAGGCAACGCGTGTTGAGGAACTCGCGCGTCAGCGGCCCCTCGACCCAGCCGGCCTCGCCGGCGAGATCCATCGCGAGCTCCGCGGTGTCCTGACGCTGCCGCACGCCGATCAGCTTGCGCACGCTCGATGCCGGACCGGGATCCTGACCGTCGAGCTGCGCCAGGGTGGTCCGCAGCTCGAGCAGCGAGCCGGCCGTGGCCTCGGCGACGAGCCCGCCGATCCGGTCCTCGGCCACCGGGTCGCCGGGCGCCACCAGGTCCAGCAGTTGCTCGACCGCCTTCCCGAGCGAGGACCCGCCGCTCATCGCGACCCGTTCGTTGGCGAGCGTGGTGCGGGCGAGCCGCCACCCGCCGCCGAGCGGACCGACGACGCACTCGTCGGGGACGAACACGCCGTCGAGGAACACCTCGTTGAAGAGCGCGTCGCCGGTGATCTCCCGGAGCGGCGAGACGGTGATGCCCGCGGACTTCATGTCGACGAGGAAGTAGGTGATGCCCTTGTGCTTCGGGGCGTCACGATCGGTGCGGGCCAGGCAGATCGCCCAGTCCGCCTCCTGCGCGAGCGACGTCCACACCTTCTGCCCCTGCAGGCGCCAGCCGCCGTCGACCCGTTCCGCGGTGGTGCGCAGCGACGCCAGATCGGATCCTGCGCCCGGTTCGGAGAACAGCTGGCACCAGACGATCTCCCCGCGCAGTGTCGGTGCGGCGAAACGTTCGATCTGCCCGGCGGTGCCGTGCTCGAGGATGGTCGGCACGGCCCACCACCCGATGACCAGATCGGGCCGCTCCACCCCGGCGGACGCGAGTTCCTCCTCGATGAGGATCTGCTGCGCGGCGTGTGCGCCCCGTCCGTACGGCGGCGGCCAGTGCGGGGCCAGGAACCCGGCCTCGGCGAGCGCGGCCCGCTGCTGCGGTCCGGGCCGGTCGAGGTGCTGTGCGATCTCGGCGCGGATACGCGCGCGTTCGTCGTCGAATGCGCTCAGATCGACGGTGAGGTGCCGACGCGCGCCGGAGCGGGCGAGGCCGGCGACCCGGGCCCGCCAGGCCGCGGAGCCGCCGAGCAGCTGGCGGGTGGCGACGGCGCGGCGCAGGTACAGGTGCGCGTCGTGCTCCCACGTGAAGCCGATGCCGCCGAGCACCTGGATGACATCCTTGGCGTTCTGCACGGCGGCGTCGAGAGCCACGGCAGCGGCGACGGCCGCGGCCAGTGGCAGTTCGTGCGGCGCCGCATCGGCCGCCACGGCGGCGTCCCAGGCCGTCGCCCGGATCTTCTCGGTGCGGCACAGCATCTCGGCACACAGGTGTTTGACCGCCTGGAAGGAGCCGATGGGCCTTCCGAACTGTTCGCGGATCTTGGCGTACTCCACGGCCGTGGTCAGTGCCCAGCCGGCGACACCGGCCAGTTCGACCGCGGCGAGGGTGGCGGCGAGGTCGCGGACCAGACCTGCCGGAACGGAGACGACGCGGTCGGTCGGGACTGCGACGCGGGTGAGCCGCACTCGCGTGAGGGCCCGGGACTTGTCGAGGGTGTCGAGCGGTTCGAGGCTCAGCCCGGGGGTGTCCGCCTCGAGCAGCGCCCAGCATTCGGCTCCGTCGCCGGCGCCGATACGGGCGAGGACCGCGACCCCGGGCTCGCCGCCGATCGCCGTTCCCGCATCGCCGTCGAGGTCGTACCCGCCCTCCCGCGCGGTCGCGGTGAGTGCGCCGTCCAGCGCGACCGCGGTGGGCAGGGCGCCCTCGGCGAGCAGCTCCGCCCACTTGGCGCCGTCCGAACCGGCGGCACGCCCGAAGACGAGGGCGGCCAGCGCGGTGGGCAGCACCGGCCCGGTCGCGAGGTGGTACGCAGCCTGTTCGAGCATCGTCGCCAGGTCGACGACGGTGGCGTCGGCGCCGCCCGCGGCCTCGGGCACGGCGACGGCGAAGATCCCGAGTTCGGCGAGGGACGCCCACCCCGGCTGCCACATTCCGGCCGGGTGGTCACGTAGGTTCTGGATCGGCGGCGTGGCGCGCGCCCAGGCCTGCACAGAGGCCTGGGCGGCCAGCTGTTCGTCGGTGGTGGCGATGCTCACAGCGGGTTTCCGCCTTTCGGGAATGACACAATGCCTAGAACGTGTTCTAATATGACAGCCGGTTCAGAGTCAAGGCAGAGGAAGACATCTCGATGACGACATCGTCCCGCTCGCGTTCCACCGGCAGCGGAACTCTCACCGCCCTCACCGAGGACGACCTCAGTTCCAACGCCCAGAAGGAACGCCGCAAGCGGATACTCGACGCCACCCTGGCGCTCGCGTCCAAGGGCGGGTACGAGGCCGTGCAGATGCGCTCCGTCGCCGAGAAGGCCGACGTGGCAGTCGGCACCCTGTACCGGTACTTCCCGTCGAAGGTGCATCTGCTCGTCTCCGCCCTCGGTCGCGAGTTCGCACGCATCGAAGGCAAGGGCAAGATCCCGCCCGGTCACACCCCGCTCGAGCGGATGCAGCTGATCCTGAGCCTGATCACCAAGGCCATGCAGCGCGACCCGCTGCTCACCGAAGCCATGACCCGGGCGTTCATGTTCGCCGACGCCTCCGCCGCCGCCGAGGTCGATCAGGTCGGCCTGCTCATGGACCGGCTGTTCGCCCGCGCGATGAACGAGGGCGAGCCCACCGAAGAGGAGCTCGCGATCGCCCGGGTGATCAGCGACGTGTGGTTGTCGAACCTCGTGGCGTGGCTGACGCGGCGTTCGTCCGCGACGGACGTCGCGCGGCGGCTGGAGCTGACCGTCGAGCTGCTGCTCGGCGACGGCTCGCACCGGCCGGCCTCGATTCCGGTCCAGGAAGGCTGACCTGCGCCGCGAGTCGCGCAACTGTAACGGGAAACACGTCCCGAACCGGACATGGGAGACGACGCCGGCGGCCCGATCACCTACCTTTGAGTGAGTGAGCGCCCAAGACCTCCCGATCGACCTGCGCCGCGCCCTCGTCGCGCTGGCGCGGACCCCGCGACTCCTCGTGGCCTCCGACTACGACGGAACCGTCGCGCCGATCGTCTCGGATCCGGACAAGGCGTTCCCGAACGCCGAGTCGGTCCGCGCTCTGCGCGCGCTCGCCGGTCTGCCGTCCACGGCCGCCGCCGTGATCTCCGGCCGGGCCCTGAAGGATCTCGCCGCCCTGTCCCGCCTGCCCGCCGAGGTGCAGCTCGTCGGTAGCCACGGCTCCGAGTTCGACATCGGCTTCGTGCACGCCATCGACAGCGATGCCCGGCAGCTGCTGCGCGACATCGTCGCCGAGCTCGAAGTGATCGCCGCCCGCTACGAGGGTGTGCACGTCGAGTCGAAGCCGGCGAGTGCTGCGCTGCACGTGCGCAACGCCGACCCGGGGGATGCCGAGCAGGCACTGTCGCTGGTCCGCGGCGATCTCGCCCGGCACCCGGGGGTGCAGGTCACCGAGGGCAAGGCCGTGATCGAGCTGGCGGTCGTGCCCACCGACAAGGGCCACGCGCTGGACATCATCCGCCATCAGGAGTCGGCGAGCGCCGCGGTCTTCTTCGGCGACGACGTGACGGACGAGAAGGCCTTCGCGTCCCTCCACGGCCCGGACGTGGGGGTCAAGGTCGGCGACGGCGAGACCGCCGCGCAATACCGGATCGGCACGGTCGAGGATGTCGCGGCCGCGCTGGCGTTCCTGCTCGAGCAGCGCCGCACATGGCTCTCGGGGGCGGCGGCCTGCCCGATCGAGCGGCTGACGATGCTCGCGAGCCCGCGTGCGAAGGCCCTGCTGACCCCGGACGGCACGGTGACGTGGCTGTGCCATCCCGAGCCGGACTCCGCCGCCGTGTTCGCGCACCTGCTCGGCGGCGAACCCGCCGGGCACTTCACCATCGGGCCGAGCCGTGAGGCCCTGCCCCTGAGCCAGCGCTACATCGACGGCACCATGACCGTGGTGACCCGCTGGGCGAGCCTCGCGGTGATCGACTACCTTCCGCACGACGTCGAGCCGGGCCGCACCGACCTGACCCGCGTCATTACCGGCAAGGCCCGGGCGGTGGTGACGTTCGCCCCGCGCCCCGAGTTCGGCCAGGGCCAGGTCGGGCTCGAGCCCGTGGCGGACGGCCTGCGGGTACTGGGCTTCAACGAGCCGTACGTGCTGCGCTCCCCCGGCGTCGAGTGGAACATCACCACCGACGGCGCCCATCAGACCGCGCACGCCGTCGTCGACCCGTCGGACGGCGACATCATCCTCGAATTCCGTTGCGGCACAGACGACATCGGTCCACACCCCGTCGCGGAGGTGCAGCGGCGCGCATCCGCGGAGGAGTACTGGTGGAAGTGGGCGGCGGGCCTGGACCTGCCGCCGCTCAAGCGGGACCTGATGAAGCGGTCGGCACTGACCCTGCGCGGCCTCGTGCACGCGCCGACGGGCTCCATCATGGCGGCCGCGACCACGTCGCTGCCCGAGGAGATCGGCGGCGTCCGCAACTGGGACTACCGCTACTGCTGGCTGCGCGATGCCGCGCTGACCGCGCATGCCCTGGTGAGCGTGGGGTCGCTCGCCGAGGCGGACGCCTACCTGGACTGGGTGCACCGTGTGCTCGACACCGTTCCGGGCCCCGAGCGCCTGCACCCGCTGTACACGCTGGCGGGTGGTGCCCTGCCGCCCGAGGCAGTCATCGACACGCTGCCCGGCTACGCGGGCTCCCGGCCCGTGCGGGTCGGCAACGCCGCGAGCCAGCAGGTCCAGCTCGACGTGTTCGGTCCGATCGTGGACCTGATCTCGGCGCTGGCACACCGCCGGGAGGAACGCGGCGTCCCGCACGACCGGGCCCTCACCGACCGGGACTGGGAACTGGTGTGCGCCATGGTCACCGCCGTGGAGTGCCGCTGGTTCGAGCCCGACCACGGCATCTGGGAGATCCGCGACAACCCGCGCCACCACGTCTACTCGAAGGTCATGGGCTGGCTGACCGTGGACCGCGCGCTGACACTGGCCGAGAATTTCGGGCGCACCGCCGGCGACGGCTGGGCCGGCCTGCGCGCGGAGATCGCGGAGGAGGTGCTGGAGAAGGGCTGGAACGAGGACGTCTGCTCCTACACCGCGGCCTACGACGGCACCGACCTCGACGCGGCGACGCTGTTCATCGGCCTGTCCGGGCTCATCGACCCCGAGGACCCGCGATTCCACGCGACGGTCGTCGCCACGGAGGCGGAACTGCGCAGCGGGTCGACGGTGTACCGCTACCTGCACGACGACGGCCTTCCCGGCACCGAGGGCGGCTTCCACCTGTGCGCGGCGTGGCTGGTGGAGGCATACCTCCTCGTGGGTGCCCGTCCGCAGGCGGAGGCGCTGTTCGCGCAGCTCGTCGACGCGGCAGGCCCCACGGGCCTGCTCAGCGAGGAGTACGACCCCGTGGCCGAGCGGTCACTCGGCAACCACCCCCAGGCGTACAGCCACCTCGGGCTGCTGCGGTGCGCGCAGCTGCTGGCGGCACCGGCGGAGGCGGACCGGACGCTGTCGGCCGTCGATCACTCGGCGTAGATCGACGTCTCGTCGTGCACGCCGGTGGTCTGGCCGATGAGCAGTTCCGTCGGGAGCGTCTCCACCGTCGCGACCCCGGAGTGTGACGGTGCGGCCATGAGCAGGGCGCCGGTGCGCCTGCCCTTCTCCTCCTGAGGCTGGCGCACGGTGGTCACGCCCTCGCGCAGGGCTTCGCCGATCCCGTCGAAGCCGGTGATCGACAACTGTCCGGGCACCTCGAGACCGGCGCTGCGCGCCCACGCCAGCGCGCCGAGCGCGAGAACGTCGGTGGTGCACATCAGGGCGGTGATCGTCGGGTCCGCCGCCAGCGCCTGCGCGGCACCGGAGGCGCCGTCCTCCGCGGTGTGCGCATAGCGTTCGACGACGGTGAGGCTCGCGGGGTCGAGCCCGGCCGCCCGCAGGGCTTCCTGCACGCCGATGATCCGCTCGTGCTGGACGTGGAAGCGGTCGGACTCGAAGCGGGCGGGATCGACGACGCCGTCGCGGCGGTCACGGCCGAGACGCATGCACAGCACCCCGATCCGGTGGTGGCCGAGACCGATGAGGTGCTCGGCGAGCCCACGCATCGCGCCGCGGTCGTCGATGCCGACCAGCGGCGCGCTCGCGATGCCGCGGGGTTGGTCGCACACCACCAGGGGCAGGTTCCGCTCGAGGACGGCCGCGAGATACGGGTCGTCGGACGGCACCGAGTAGACGACGAAGCCGTCGACCGCGGCGCCGTGCACGACCTGGGCCGCCTCCTCCTCGTCGCGGCCCGGCCCGGCGGGGATGAGCAGCAGTCCCTCGCCGGCAGCCTCGCAGGACTCGGACAGGCCGGACAGGAAACTCATCGCGGCCGGATCCCGGAACGAGTAGCTCAGCGCTTCGGTGAGCAGCACGCCCACCGCCCCGGCCCGGCGGGTACGCAGCGAACGGGCCATCGGGTCCGGGCCGGCGTAGCCCCGGCGCTTGGCGACCTCGAGGATCTGCTCGCGAAGCTCGGCGGACAGCTGGTCCGGCCGGTTGTAGGCGTTGGAGACGGTGGTGCGGGAGATCTTCAGCTCGGCAGCGATCGACGCCAGGGTGGCCTGGGGACGCGGCTGACGAGACCTGGGCATGAACGGACGGTATCGGGTCGGCGCCGCGGCGACGAATCGGGCCGGATGGGCGCCGACCCGGACATCCGCTAAAGTGGAACGGTAACGGTTTCCAATAAGGTGGAACCGCGCCCCTCCCGGCCGTCCGGCCGAACGTGATCACAGGAGATGGAACAGTGCGACTGCCCCGCCGAATGCGCGCCGCCACCGCGACCGTGGGCTTGACCTGCGCCGCCGCGCTCACCCTCGCCGCGTGCGGCAGCGACTCGGGCGGCAGCGACTCGGGCGGCAGCGGCTCGGGCGGCAGCGACTCCGGCGAGATCCGCATCGTCGCCTCCACCAACGTGTGGGGCTCGGTCGCGCAGGCCGTCGCCGGGGACCGCGCCCAGGTGCAGTCGCTGATCACCGAGCCGTCCGCCGACCCGCACTCGTACGAGGCCAGCCCCGCCGACGCGGCCGCGATCAGCGACGCGTCCCTCGTCGTCTACAACGGCGGCGGCTACGACCAGTTCGTCGACGACATCCTCGACTCGACCGGAGCCGGCGCCGCCACGGTCGACGCCATGGCCCTGTTCGAGTCCGGCACCGGCAGCGACCTCGACGACGGTCACGACCACTCGGCGGGCAGCCACTCGGCGGGCAGCGCACCGGAAGACGGGACCCACGAGGGCGAGACCCATGCGACCGAGGAACACGAGGCCGAGTCCCATGCCGCCGAGGAAGGCGACGCCCACGCCGGTCACGACCACAGCGGCATCAACGAGCACGTCTGGTACGACCTGGCCGCCGCCGACGCCGTCGCCCATGCCGTCGCCGACCGCCTCGCCGAGCTCGATCCGGCCGGGGCCGACACCTACCGCGCCAACGCCGACGCGTTCCACTCGCAGCTGCACGAGGTCACCGACGTGACCGCCGCGATCGCCGCCGCACACGCGAACACCCCCGTCGCGCAGACCGAATCCATCGGCTACTACCTCGTCACGTCCGCGAAGCTCGAGGACCGCACCCCCGCCGACTTCACGAACGCGATCGAGAACGGCACCGACCCGTCGCCCGCCGCGATCGCCGCGACCCGCCAGCTGCTCCTCGACAAGCAGGTCGACGTCCTGGTCCACAACCCCCAGACCGAGGACAAGGTCAGCCGCGACATGCGGGCGACCGCGGAGTCCGCGGGCATCCCCGTCGTCGAAGTCACGGAGACCCTGCCCGAGGGTGTGGACTACATTCAGTGGCAGAAGCAGACGGCCGAGGCGCTCGCCGCCGCCCTCGACGCCGCCCGCTGACCCTTCGAGCAGGGCAAGGACATCACTTCCGTGACCACACCGGCCGACGTCACCCCGGGCGGCACCGCCGCGGCACCGGGCGCGCCTGCGACGACCCCCGGACACAGCGCCGCCGTCGAACTCCGCGGCGCGTGCATGGCCTTCGGCGACCGCGTCCTGTGGCGGGATCTCGACCTCACCGTCGAGCCCGGCGAGTTCGTCGCAGTGCTCGGCCCCAACGGCGCGGGCAAGTCCACGCTGCTGAAGGTCCTGCTCGGTCAGCTCCCCCTCAGCGGCGGCACCGCCACGATCGCCGGCGTGCCCGCGCGCACGGGCAACTCGCACGTCGGCTACGTGCCGCAACAGAAGTCGCTCGACGAAGGTGTGCCGCTGCGCGGACGCGACCTCGTCGGACTCGGCGTCGACGGCCACCGTTGGGGCACCGGCCTGCGCTACTGGAAGACCCGCCGGGGCGCCGTCGACGCCGCGATCCGGCAGGTCGGCGCCGAGGCCTACGCGAACGCCCCGATCGGCTCCCTCTCCGGTGGCGAACAGCAGCGGCTGCGCATCGCGCAGGCACTCGTCGGCGACCCCCGGGTCATGCTCTGCGACGAACCGCTGCTCAGCCTGGACCTGGCCAACCAGCACCTCGTGTCGTCCCTCATCGACCGTCGCCGCCGCGAACACGGCACCGCCGTACTGTTCGTCACCCACGAGATCAACCCGATTCTGCCGCTGGTCGACCGCGTGCTGTATCTCGTCGACGGGCAGTTCCGCATCGGCACCCCGGCCGAGGTCATGACCTCCGAGGTGCTCTCCGCGCTGTACCGGACCGACGTCGAAGTCCTCGAGATCCGCGGCCGTCTCGTAGTCGTCGGCACCGGCGACGCCATCGACGCGCTCGGCAGCGCCGGCGGACTGCGCCCCGGGGAGGGCGTCCACCACGACCATCACGAGGATCAGCATTGAGCAGCAAGTTCACCGACGCGATGGGCCGGATGTTCGACGTGCAGGCCACCGTCGACCTGCTCCAGTACGACTTCGTGCAGCAGGCGCTGCTCGCCGGCGCGATCCTCGGCCTGCTCGCCGGCGTGATCGGCCCCCTGGTGATCAGCCGGCAGATGGCGTTCTCCGTGCACGGCACCTCCGAACTCTCCCTCACCGGTGCCGCCGCGGCCCTGATCGTCGGCGTCTCCGTCGGGCTCGGTGCCGTGGCGGGTGCTGTGGTGGCGGCCGTCCTCTTCGGCGTCCTCGGCACCCGAGCCCGCGAACGCGACTCTGTCATCGGTGTCGTCATGGCGTTCGGGCTCGGGCTGGCCGTGCTGCTGCTGTGGGCCTACGACGGCCGCACCGGCGCCGCGTTCTCCCTCCTCACCGGCCAGATCGTCGCGCCGGGCGGCACCGGCATCGCGTTGCTCGCCGCGTGCGCCGTCGGCGTCATCGGCACCATGCTGGTCATCTACCGGCCGCTGCTGTTCGCCAGCACCGACCCCGAGGTCGCCGCGGCACGTGGAGTGCCGGTGCGGGCGCTGTCCATCGTCTTCGCCGTCCTGGTCGGAATCACCGCCGCCTTGGGCGTGCAGATCGTCGGGGCGCTGCTGGTGATGGCGCTGCTCATCACCCCGGCCGCCGCAGCCGCCCGCGTGGCGAGCGGCCCGCTGGCCGCGACGGTGCTGTCCGTGCTCTTCGCGGAGGTCTCCGCGGTCGGTGGCATCCTGCTCGCCCTCGCCCCCGGGGTTCCGGTCTCGGCGTTCATCACCGCCATCGCATTCGTCATCTACCTGGCGTGCCGCGGGATCGGCGCGGCCCGCACCCGACGCGGCATCGGACGCGGGGAGGTCGCGCCGGCCCCGGAGACGGCCGGCGCCGTCACCGCCTGAGTCCCGCGGTCCCGTCCGTCCCGTCCGCGGTGACTAACCTGCTGGCATGGCGACAGCGGAGCAGACGAGCGGACGAGACCGGGCACCCGGGCGCTGGGAGTTCTGGGTGGACCGCGGCGGCACCTTCACCGATGTGGTCGCCCGCCGGCCCGACGGCACCCTGGTGACCCACAAGCTGCTGTCGGAGAACCCGTCCCGATACCGGGACGCGGCCGTGGCCGGGATCCGGGAACTGCTCGGGGTACCGGCCGGCGACCCCGTCACCCCCGGCCTCGTCGAGCAGGTGCGCATGGGCACCACCGTCGCGACGAACGCGCTGCTCGAGCGCACGGGCGACCGGACCGTGCTGGTGATCACCTCAGGTTTCCGAGACGCGCTGCGCATCGGCTACCAGAACCGGCCGCGGATCTTCGACCGCAACATCGTGCTGCCCGAGCTGCTCTACGAGCGGGTGATCGAGGTCGACGAACGCATCCGAGCCGACGGCACGGTGCTGCGGGCCCCGGACCTGGACCGGCTCGAGCGCGATCTGAGGCAGGTGCGCGACGACGGGATCGACTCCGTCGCCGTGGTGTGCATGCACAGCCACCTGTACCCGCAGCACGAGCACGCCGTCGGCGACCTCGCCGAGCGCCTCGGCTTCGGCCAGATCTCCCTGTCCGCGGACGCGAGCCCGCTGATGAAGCTCGTGCCACGCGGCGACACCACCGTCGTCGACGCGTACCTGTCCCCCGTGCTCCGCCACTACGTCGATCGCGTGGCCGACCAGCTGCCGGGTGTCCGGCTGATGTTCATGCAGTCCAACGGCGGGCTCACCGAGGCGATGCACTTCCGCGGCAAGGACGCGATCCTCTCCGGGCCGGCGGGAGGCATCGTCGGCATGAGCCGGATGTCGGCCCTGGCCGGGTTCGACAAGGTGATCGGGTTCGACATGGGTGGCACGTCGACGGACGTGTCGCACTTCGCCGGCGAATACGAGCGCGTCTTCCACACCGTCGTCGCCGGGGTGCGGTTGCGGGCCCCCATGATGGACATCCACACCGTGGCCGCCGGCGGAGGATCGATTCTGCACTTCGACGGCAGCCGGTACCGGGTGGGGCCCGACTCCGCCGGCGCCGACCCGGGTCCGGCCTGCTACCGGGGCGGCGGCCCCCTCACCGTCACCGACGCCAACGTCATGCTCGGGCGCGTGCAGCCCGCCCACTTCCCGCACGTGTTCGGTCCCGGCGGCGACGAACCGCTGGACGAGCAGACGGTGCGGGCCCGGTTCACCGCGCTCGCGGCCGAGATCCGGGAGACGACCGGCGACGACCGCAGCCCCGAGGAGGTCGCCGCGGGCTTCCTGCAGATCGCGGTCGCGAACATGGCCAACGCCGTCAAGCGCATCTCGGTGCAGAAGGGCCACGACGTCACCGAGTACGCCTTGACGACCTTCGGCGGGGCCGGCGGACAGCACGCCTGCGCGGTCGCCGACGCGCTCGGCATCCGGACCGTCCTCGTGCCGCCGCTGGCCGGTGTCCTGTCCGCGCTGGGCATGGGTCTCGCGGACACCACCGCGATGCGCGAGCAGTCCGTCGTCGTCGAACTGGACGACGAGGCGATGCCCCGGCTGCGCGACGTCGCCGCCGAACTCGAGGCCGCGGCGCGCACGGAACTGCTCGACGAGGACGTGCCCACCGAGCGCATCGACGTGACCGTCCGGGCACACCTGCGCTACGACGGCACCGACACCTCCGTGCCCGTCGCGCTCGCCGACCCGGCGACGATGACCGCGGAGTTCGAAGCCGTGCACCGGCGCACCTACTCGTTCCTCATGGACCGGCCGCTGATCGTCGATGCCGTCGCGGTCGAGGCCGTCGGGGCCACGCGCCGGCCCGATCTGTCCGGGCTCGGTCGCGCCGACAGCGACGCGACCGGGTCCACCCGCCCGTCCCCCGACACCGTCCGGATGTTCGTCGACGGGTCGTGGCGCGAGGCACCGCTGTACCGTCGCGAGCACCTCGCCCCCGGCGACTCCGTGGCCGGCCCGGCCATCGTCGCGGAGGACAACTCGACCACCGTCGTCGAGGCCGGCTGGGAGGCGGCGATGTCGGAACAGGGTCATCTCGTGCTGGCCCGGGTGCGCGCCCACGACGGCGCGGAGGTGGGCACCCACGCCGATCCGGTCATGCTCGAGATCTTCAACAACCTGTTCATGTCGATCGCCGAGCAGATGGGCACGACTCTCGAGTCCACCGCGCAGTCCGTGAACATCAAGGAGCGTCTGGACTTCTCGTGCGCGCTGTTCGATCCGGACGGAAACCTGATCGCGAACGCGCCGCACATCCCCGTCCATCTCGGCTCGATGGGCACGAGCGTGCAGGAAGTGGTGCGCCGCCGGCACGGGTCGATGAAACCCGGGGACGTGTACGCGGTCAACGACCCGTATCACGGCGGTACCCACCTGCCGGACGTCACGGTGATCACGCCCGTGTTCGACGGGTCCGGCGAGCACATCCTCTTCTTCGTCGCCTCCCGCGGTCACCACGCCGAAATAGGCGGAACCACACCGGGTTCCATGCCCGCCGCCAGCCGCGACATCCGCGAGGAGGGCATCCTGTTCGACAACTGGCTGCTCGTCGAGAACGGAGCCTTCCGGGAGGCCGAGACCCGTGCGCTGCTCAGCGGCGGCCCGTACCCGTCCCGGAACCCCGACACCAACCTCGCGGACCTGCGCGCCCAGGTCGCGGCCAACGCGCGCGGCGTGGTCGAGGTGGGCCGGATGATCGACCACTTCGGTCTCGACGTCGTCGAGGCCTACATGCGGCACGTGCAGGACAACGCCGAGGAGGAAGTGCGCCGTGTCGTCGACCGTCTCCACGACGGCGAGTACCGCTACGAGATGGACTCCGGTGCGGTGATCGCGGTCCGGATCACCGTCGACCGGCAGGCACGCTCGGCGACGATCGACTTCACCGGCACGTCACCGCAACTCGCGTCGAACTTCAACGCGCCGGCCTCGGTCGCGCGGGCCGCGACGCTGTACGTCTTCCGCACGCTCGTCGCCGACGACATCCCCCTCAACGACGGTTGTCTGCGTCCGCTGCACATCGTCGTCCCCGACGGGTCGATGCTCGCCCCCGAATTCCCCGCCGCGGTCGTCGCCGGCAACGTCGAGACGTCGCAGGCCGTCACCGGCGCGCTCTACGCGGCGCTGCGGGTGCAGGCCGAGGGTGCCGGGACCATGAACAACGTCACCTTCGGCAACGAGCGGTACCAGTACTACGAGACGCTCGGCTCCGGGTCGGGTGCGGGCGAGGGCTTCGACGGGACATCGGTGGTGCAGACACACATGACCAACTCGCGTCTGACCGATCCTGAGGTACTGGAGTGGCGCCTGCCGGTGTTGCTGGAGGCGTTCACGATTCGTCACGGCAGCGGTGGCGGCGGCCGGTGGCGCGGCGGCGACGGCGCCGTGCGACGGCTCCGGTTCCTCGAGCCGATGACCGTCAGCACGCTGTCCGGACACCGGCGCGTGCCGCCGTACGGGATGGCCGGTGGCGAGCCGGGCGCCCTGGGCGGCAACCGCATCGAACGCGCCGAAGGCACCGTCACCCGCATGGCCGGCTGCGACTCCGTCGAGGTCGGGGCCGGTGACGTGCTCGTGGTCGAGACCCCGGGCGGTGGCGGCTACGGACGATAGGACGAACGGGACTCCGGGACGGGATCGAGTTCCCGCAGGACGGGCAGCGCGAAGCACACCGCCGCGACACCGACCATCGGCAGGGCCAGCGCGAAGAACGTCGTGCGCACACCCGTCGCGTCGATCAGGGGCCCGGCGACCAGGATCCCGGCCGGGCCCGCCGCGTACGCGGTCGAGGTCATCACACCGACGACGCGGCCCCGCATGTGCTCCGGGCTGCGGGTCTGCATGGCCCAGTTCGCGATCGGCCCCACCGGACCGTACGCCAGGCCGATGAGGATGCCCAGCAGCACGAGGACCCCCAGCGGCGGCAGGAACGCCATGCCGATCGTCGCCGCACCCAGCACCGTGACCGCGACGAGCATCAGGGTGCGGCGCCGCAGACGCGACGCGAAGGCGCCGTAAGCCAGGGCACCCACCAGACCACCGACACTCAGCGACATCATCACCCAGCCGAGCCGGGCCGGCGCGTCCATCCCGGTGAAGTAGGTCGGAAGCAGCACCGACTCGATCGGCAGGAACAACGCCACGACGATCATGTCGACCAGTGCGAGCGTGCGCAGCAACCGGTCTCGCCACACGAACCGCAGCCCCTCGAGGGTGCCGGCCCACAGCGAAGCCGGGCGGGTGGACCGGTCGGGCCGGCCGGCGTGCTCGAGCCGGAGGAAGGCGACGGTCACGAGGGAGAGCACGAAGCACGCCGACGTCACCCACAGGGTGTTCTCGGGGCCGACGGCGGCGATGAGGACGCCGCCGACACCCGGGCCGATCAGGTAGGCGAGGTTGTAGTTCGCCTCGTAGAGGCTGTTGGCGCGGTCCAGTGACCACCCTGCGGCGCGGGTCGCCGCCGGCAGCATCGATTCGCGCGCCGAGATGCCCGCCGGGTCGAAGACGGCGCCGAGGGCCGCGAGCGCGGCCAGCAGGGGCACCGAGAGTCCGACGGTCGCGGCGAGGACCGGGATGGCCGCGACCGACAGCGCCGAGAGCGCATCGGAGACCAGGGCGGTGCGCCGGCGCCCGAACCGGTCGACGACGGTCCCGGTGAGCAGGCTCGCCAGCAGCAGCGGCACGGTGGCTGCACCCGCGACGATCGCCGCGTCGGTGGCCCGGCCGGTCTGTTCGAGCACCAGCCACGGCAGTGCGACGACCACGATGCCGTTGCCGGTGGCGGACAGCAGGGTGGCGACGCCGAGCAGGGTCAGGGGCGCGAAGCGGCGGGTGGTCAGGTCGAGGGCGGTCACGTCGATCGGCATTCACTCGGAGGCGGGGGTGCCGCGACGCTAGCAGGAGCCCGGGGGTCGGCACGAGCGATTTTCCGGCGGGGGCGCCGTCCCGAACCGAGCGCGACGGGCGCCGCGGCATCGAGGATCCGATGCCGCGGCGCACGACGCGACCGGCGGGTCCGCCGCCGGGCTGCCGCTACCGGAGCGCCTCGCCGGACGCTCGGCGCGACCTCATCCCCATCGCGGTGGCGGCACTCGCGAGCGCGACCACTGCGATCGCCCACCATGCGTACGTGAACACCGCCAGCGTCTCGGCGTCGGCGGAACCGAACTCGCCGAGAATGGCGACCAGCATGGACACGCCCAGCACGTACCCCATCTGACGGCTGGTGTTGACCACCGCACTGCCCGTGGACACTCGTGCGGGCGGCAGATCGACCGTGGCCTTGGCCAGGAGGTTGGGCAGCGAGAACCCGACGCCCACACCGACGAGGAGCCAGCCCGGCAGCACCTGCGTGGCGTAGTTCACCTCCTCGGTGGCGCTGACGGCCAGCATGATCACGCCCACGCCGACGAGCACGTTGCCGATCGCAACGAGGGTGGACGGCGCGAGACGATTCGACAGGCGCTGGCTCACCGCCGCGAAGATCGGCACCATCAGCGGGCTGGGTGCCACCGCCAGACCCGTGACCAGGGCGCTGTAGTGCGCACCCGTCTGCAGGCGGAGGATCACGCTCAGCAGTACCGCGCCGAAGGCCGTGCAGAACAGCAGGGCGGTGACGTTCGACCAGAAGAAGGACCGCACCCGCAGCAGCGCGGGATCCACGACCGGCGCCGGGTGCCGTCGCATCCGGACGGCCACTGCGGCGAGCCCGACGACGGCGACCGCGAAGGCAGTCAGGGTGCCGGTTCCCGACCAGCCCCACTCCTGCCCCTTCACCAGCGCGAGGGCGAGCGAGCCCAGGGCCACCGCGAGCACCGCCGCGCCGAGGACGTCGGGAATCCGCGTCACGGTGGCGTCCTTCGTCTCGGGCAGCAGCACGACGGCCCCCACCACCGCCGCGATGCCGACCGGCACGTTGATCAGGAACACCCACTGCCAGGACACCTTCACGAGCGCCCCGCCGATCACCGGCCCGACCGCCGCGGCCAGGGAGGTCGACGTGGCCCAGATCTTCACCGCAGTGGCGCGCCGCTCGGGCGGCAGTGCCGTCAGCAGCAGACCCAGGCTCGTGGGAGTCAGGGCCGCCGCCCCGACCGCCTGCAGGACCCGGAATCCGACGAGCCACCAGAGCGTCGGACCGAGCGCGCACGCCAGACTCGCGACCGTGAACACCACGAGCCCGACGACGAACCCCGCTCTGCGACCGTAGCGGTCGGCCAGCCGGCCGGCCGGAATGAGCAGGGCCGCATACACAATGGTGTACGCATTCAGGACCCAGCTCAGGTCCGCCAGGGACGATCCGGGATACCCCTCCCCGATCGCGGCGAAGGCGACGCTGACGACGAACACGTCGAGCATCGCCATGAACGCCGCCGAGCACAGTACGAGCAACATGAGATTGGACCGGTCCCGAACCGGGGCGTCACCCGTCTGCTCGCCGACCATCGTCCGACTTGATTCGACCATGGCCCGACTCTAAACGGCTGACTATGGTCTACACAAGTCTGGTCCGGGCGGACGACGAAACATTCTGTCCCGGAACGTCTTCGCGTCGACGAGATGCTCCCGTGGACCCGAACGGCACGAGTGACCCCCGCAGCGACGTGCGCCGAAGGGTGAGAGCGTCGCGCACATAGTTCCTGGCCCGCCAGGGATCTCGATCTCCGTGACGCGGAAACCGATCGACCGACCGGCAGATGTACCCCGACGACAGGTCCAGGAAGGGACGCGCCGCCAGCGTCTCCTCCCGGCGCGGCACCACCGGCACCTGCCCGTTGCGGTCGATATGGCTCAGCACCCTGCACATCACGCGTGCGTTGAGATCCGCGCGCAACGTCCACGACGCATTCGCATATCCGATCCCCGCCGCGAAATTCGGCACCCCGGTCACCATCGTGCCCTGCCAGAGGAACTCGTCGGACATCGTCACCGGCCGGCCGTCCACGACGAAGTCGATGCCGCCGAACACCTGCATCTGCAATCCGGTTGCGGTGACGACGATATCGGCTTCGAGGACACGCCCCGACCGCAGACGAATCCCCGCGGGGACGAACCGGTCGACGTGGTCGGTCACCATCGTGACCGTGCCGTGCCGGATCGCGGTGAACAAATCCTCGTCCACGACGGCACACAGCCGCTGATCCCACGGCGCATAGGTGGGGGTGAAGTGCTCGGCGACGGTGTCCCGATCCCGCAGGGAGCGGGTGACCAGACGGGTCAGCAGCGACCGTGCGGCCCGCGGATACCGTCGACAGAACCAGTACAGCGAGCCGGTGAAGGCGATGTTCTTCGCACGCACCAACCGATGGGCTGCGAGCGGCGGCAGCACCGCCCGCGCCCAGTCCGCAGCGATGTCCCGGCGCGGCAGCGGGAACACCCACGTCGGTGAGCGCTGCAGCATCGTCACGTGCTCGGCGCGCTCCGCCATCGACGGCGCCAAGGTGATGGCCGTGGCTCCGCTCCCGATGATCACGACGCGTCGGCCCGTGTAGTCCAGTTCCCCGGGCCAGAACTGCGGATGGACCACCGTTCCGGTGAACGACTCGATGCCCTCGAAATCGGGGGTGTACGCGCGTTCGTAGTCGTAGTACCCGGCACAGGCGTAGAGGAACGCACACGTCACGGTGCGGCGGGCCGTCTCGTCCGGGCCGACCCGCTGTTCGACGGTGAGACTCCACCGCGAGCGGGCCGAATCCCACGACGCCTCGACGACACGGCTGTTGTACCGGATCCTGCCGGCGATGCCGCCCTCCGCCGCGGCCTCCTCGAGATAGTCCAGAATCGCCTGCCGGCCGGCGATCGCGTCCGCGCCGCGCCACGGCTTGAACGGGTAACTCAGGGTGAACATGTCGGAGTCGGATCGGACCCCCGGATAGGTGAACAGACTCCAGGTGCCACCGAGGCACGCGCGTGCCTCGAAGATCGCGAACGTCTTGTCCGGAAGTTCCCGCCCGAGACGACAGGCGGCGCCGATACCGGACAGCCCGGCCCCCACGATGACGACATCGAAGTGCTCGGTCATTTCCGGTTCCGATCCGCTGCGACGGTGAACGGATTGGTCACGGCCAGTACCCGCTGATACCCCGCTCCGGTCACCCGCTGAAACATGTCGAGCCCCTTCGCCTCCCAGCCGATCACCACGCGCGCCCTGCGACGTCGCACCCCGGCGACGATGGCCCGGGCCGCCATCTCCGGTGAATGGAACGCCAGCCGCCGATCGAAGATCTCCGCGACCGACGCCGCGTCGATCCCCCGAGCCGTCGTCGCGTTGCGTGCCACCGCAGTCCTGATCCCACCCGGATGCACGCACGTGACCCGGACCGGAAGCCGTTCGGCGATCATCTCCTGGCGCAGCGCTTCGGTGAACCCTCGGACGGCGAACTTCGCCGAGTTGTACGCGCTCTGCCCGCCCAGCGAGAGCAAGCCGAAAAGGCTCGAGATGTTGACGACGTGACCGTCGCCCGACGCGACGAGGTGCGGCAGGAACGCCTTCGTCCCGTGTACGACGCCCCAGTAGTCCACCGCCAGGACGCGTTCCATGTCGGCGAAGTCCGACTCCAGGACACTGCCGAAGTAGGCGATGCCCGCGTTGTTGTACACCTGGTGCACGATGCCGAACTCCGCCACCACCTCCTCGGCGTACCGCGAGACGGCGTCTCGATCGGACACGTCGAGAAGTGCCGTCGACACGTAGGCACCGTGGGATTCGCATCGGCGCGCAGTCTCGGCCAGAGTGCTGCCGTCGATGTCGGAGAGAGCGAGTCGCGCACCCCGACCGGCCAGGTTCTCCGCGAGTGCGCGGCCGATTCCGGACCCGGCACCGGTGACCACACAGGTCTTTCCCATGAACACGGTCGGGCTCACAGCGTCACCGCCTTCGTGGTGCGTCGCCGGGCCACTACGCGAGCTCCCCGCGACGGAACGGTCGTGATGTTGCGTGCCTTCTGCTTCTCCGGACGCCGGCCGGGCGGGCTGAGATCGTAGGCGCGCAACACCTCCCGCAGGACGACCGTCATCTCCATGGCCGCGAACGCGGCACCCGGACACCGGCGTGCACCGCCGCCGAACGGAATCCAGGTGTTCGCCGCGGGCTGGACGCCCAGGAACCGCTCCGGCCGGAACTCGCCCGGTGATTCGTGATGCTCGGGGTCGGCGTGAACGATGCCGATCGCGGGGAGCACGGTGATGCCCGCGGGCAACCGGTATCCGCCCAGTTCCACGGGTGCGGTGAGCTGGCGGGCCACATCCTGGATCACCGGCTTGAGGCGCAGCGCCTCCTTGGCCACCGCGCCGAGATACTCGTCGTCCCCCGCGTCCGCCGCCTTCTGCGCGTCTGCCAGTACGCCGGGGTTGCGGACCAGTTCGTGGAAGGCCCATGCCAGCCCCGTGGCCGTGGTGTCGTGACCGGCCAGGAGAATGGAGATGAGCTGATCACGCAGTTCTGCATCGCCGAGCCCACCGTCTGCGTCGTCCACCGCGGCCTGCACCAGCCGGGAGAGCACGTCGGTTCGGTCGTGCAGGTCGCCCGCGACCCGACGTTCGGAGATCTCGGCGTAGACGATCTCGTCGAATCTGCGCTGATGCTTCCAGTGCGTGCTCCAGGGCCGGATCCGCGCAAGCTTCGGGCTGTGCAGTCCCATCAACGTGATCGGGTCGATCTCCGTGATGTGCCGGATCGCGGGTCGCAACTCGGCGAGGCGGTCGGGCGCGGTGACACCCAGCACGACGGTGAGGATGACTTCCAGCATGAGGTCCTGCAGCCGCTCCAATGTGGCGAAGGGGCGGTCCACGGGCCAGTGCGCGACCTCGTGCCGGACCAGCGTGGTCACGTCGTCGCGGTAGCCCTGCAGCGCCCGAGCACTGAACGCGGGCGTGAGCAGCCGCCGGACCCGCTTGTGCCGGTCCTCGTCGGTGACCAGCACGGCGTGCTCGCCCATGACCGGGCGCATGATGGCGTTGCCCTCGCCGGCATGGTAGATCTCGGGGCTGCCGGCGAAGACCGTCCGGATGTCCTCCTGCCGTCCGAGCACCACCATGGGCCGGTACGGCGCGGTGGGCTCGATCAGGAAGGTGTCGCCGTAGCGCCGCGTCAGCACGGGATAGATGCGATGCCGCGCCAGCGTGAACAGCAGGGTCTGGACCACGGCGGGCAACCTCGGGCCGGGCGGCAGCGATGTCGGGGGATGCGAGGTTTCGGATCGGGACAGGGTCATCGTGGTTCCTCGAGTGAGACGGTGCCGGCCCCGGACCGGGACTCGGCGGGTCGCGCGCCGGGTTCCTCCGCGGCAGCGCGGTCGGAGCGGCCGACGGCGCGGCGCAGGATGGGCGGGGCCATGACGGACGTGACGACGGCGACCAGGACCAGGGCCGTGTACGCCTCGGTGCCGAGCACCCCCAGGCTCAGGCCGACGGTGGCGATGATCACCTCCACCACACCGCGTGCGTTCATCCCGGCCCCCAGGGCGATACATTCCGCGCGGTCGAGACCGCTGAGTCTGCCGCCGACGAACGCACCGGCAAACTTCCCGGCGACGGCCACGACGAGGAGCCCGGCCGTCGCCAGCAGGACACCGGGCCGGAGCAGACCGGACAGGTCCATCCGGAGCCCAGCGGTGGCGAAGAACAGCGGGGCGAGGACCGACATGACAACCGCATGCAGGGGTGCGAGGACCGGCGCGCGCACGCCGCCGGAGCCGATGAGGACGCCGGCGACGAACGCGCCCAGGATCGGCTCCAGTCCCATGGCGTGCGTGGCCGCCGCACCGCCGAGGACGAGGATCACCGCCGTACTCACCATCGCAGTCGAATCGCGTGACGCCTCGGCGTGGCGCACCGCGCGGCGCACGAGCATCCTGCCGATCGTCGCGGCGAAGAGCACGACACCGGCGAGACATCCGACCGGCTCCAGCACGTCCGATACCCCCAGTGCCCCGGCCGTCACCAACGCGGACACCAGCGAGAGCAGGAACCAGGCGATGACGTCGTCGATCACCGCTGCGGACAGGACGAGCTGCCCGATCCTGCGGTCGGTCAGCCCGAGTTCCATGAGCACCTTGGCGATGACCGGGACTGCGGTCACGCAGATTGCCACCCCGACGAACATCGCGAAGATTGCCGGGCTCGTGCCCTCCGGGCGCATGGGGGGCGGCGCGATCGCACCGATGCCGACACCGAGTGCGAGGGGGATCAGCAGGCCGGCAAGGCTGATCTTGGCTGCCGGGCCGGCCAGTCGTCGCAGACGCCCGACGTCCACGTGCATTCCCGCCAGACCGACGAGCAGCAGTACGCCGAACTGGCCGACGGCGTCGAGAAGGTGGACCTGCCCGCCCTCCGCAGGGAACAGCCACCCCCACACGCCGGGAGCAACGTGCGCCAGGACGGACGGACCGAGCAGCACTCCGGCCAGCAATTCCCCGGCAAGCGCGGGCAGGCCGAGCCTGACCGCCAGGCCGCCGAGGACCCGCGCACCCAGCAACAGCACGGTGACCTGCACCAGGAACACCAGCAACCAGTGCGCCGGCAGCGGCGCGGTGAGGTCGAGTGCCAATGTCATCGGAGTCGCCTAGTCGAGTCCGCCGACCCGACGCCAGTCCCGGTTGCGATACGACACCATGTCGCGGGCCACCTGCATGCTCAGCCCGCTGCCGTGGCGCAGCTCCGACAGATACAACTTGCCCGCTTCCTTCGCCACTCCGGCGAATCCGTTGGTGAAGTAGGTTCCGCGGATGTGGGGCGGACTGGCGTACTTGCCCCACAACAGAAGCCGGGTCATGTCCCACAGCGTGAACTCACCCGTGGGCAGACGATTGTCCGGGTCGAGCGCTCGCCAACCGGTCCAGCGCGCGGACGGAACCAGCTCGCTCTCCTTCAGCGCGACGTGGATGCGATGGCCGGCCTCGGTCGCGTCGATCTCCTTGTCGCGGTATGCCTGCATCGCCGCGCACGCCGCATCGAACATCGCAGCGAACCGCGGATTGTCGACGGCCTGCAGCCCGCGGTAGGGCGGTTGCTCCAACCGGTCGAACACCGCCTTGTCCCTGGTCTTCTCGTACTCCATGACGGTCTGCATCTGCGCGTTGGCGCCGTACATGGTGGCCAGGCACCACACCCGGTGCCATGCATTCCACAGGTCGAAGTGGTCCCAGGAGGTGTACGAGAAGCTGACGAGATCGTCGTAGTACCGGAACGACCGCTTCGTCCAGGTCTGGACGTACTCGAACCGCTCCACCGAGAAGTCGTCCTCCCGGACGGCGGAGATCAGACGGTGACCGAGTGCGTTCAGGATCATCATGGTGACCGCGAGACCGCTGGAGAACAGCGGATCGATGAAGTCGGAGGCATGCGGGAGCAGGACCCAGCGATCGCCGACGATCTGCTTCGATGCGAACTGGCTCCGGTTCGAGGACGTGTACGGCCGCACCGCCCTGGCCGCCCGCATCTGCCGCTGGATCGTGGGAAAGCGATCGACGTGCGCCCAGAACTCCTCCTCCGGCGTCTCGCCGTCTCGTTTCGGATACACGTCGATGTCGAGATTGATTCCGACACTGCACAGTTGACTGGTGGTGCCCACGTGGTTGTCGAAGGGGATAACCCACGCCCACCCGCCCTCGAACAGGTGGTGCAGCGTTCCCTGGGAGAACGGGCTCGGCATCAGATGCTGCTTGCGCGGCGGGGCCACGCGGTCGAACGGTTCGACACCCACGAAGTGGTTGAAGATCGTGCGGGACCGGGTCCGGTACGGCGGGTCGATGCGCAGATCGAGCTGCTCGCCCAGCAGACTGCGCATGCCTCCCGCGTCCACCACGAAGCCGGCCCGGAAGTCACCGCTCGACGCGGTCCGGATGGTCGCCCCGTCGGAGTCGAAGTCGACCGCGGTGACCGGTGTGTAGGTCAGACCCGTCGCACCGTACGATAGCGCGACCTGGAACATGTAGGCGTCGACGTCCTGCCGGAAGAAGTGCGAATCCGGGCCGATGGGCGGGCTCCACGTCGGATGCTGTGTGCATTCCTCGGCCGCGAACGGCTCTCCTTCGCGGTGGTACGCGAATCCGAAATTGCGTTTCACACCGGATGCGGCACTGACCTTCCGGCGAAGTGTGTTGTGCCCGGCCAGGTATCCCAGCTCCGGGACGTCGTAGCGACGCGCCAGCACCCGCAGCCCGACGATCGTCTCCGGCACGGTCGATTCCCCGATCGCGAAGCGTGGGTGTCCGCCGGCTTCGATCATCACGACCCGGACGCCGTTGCGGGCGAGGATCGCCGCGAGCGCGGTTCCGCCGATGCCGCCACCGATGATGGCGACGTCGAAGGTGCGGGTGTCGTCGGCCACCTCGGGTCTACTGATTTCCAGCATCGTCTCAGCTCTCCTGGTTCGTCGAGATTGCGGCAGCCGGCACCGAGCTGGTGCGCTGCACGAAGTCCGCGAGCAGCTGTGCCACTTCGAACGGTTTGTCCTCGGGAAGCAGCGAACACGAGTCGGCGATCCACTCGAGTCCGGCATCCGCGAAATCCCCGGCGAGACGCTCGGCGTGTTCGGGTGGGAACACGCGATCCTCCCGGGACCACACGACCAGCACCGGCCCCGGGAAGTCGCCGAACGACTCTGCGGCCGCGAGGACAGCGCTCGGTTCCAGGCTGCGGAGCATACGGCGGAGGTCTGCGTAGACAGCGTCGCTCTCGAGGGCCGGGAGGACCCACGAGTCGGAGGTGGCCGGTTCGACCGGTCGACGCGCGAGCCAGCCGTAGGACATCGGGAGCCGCCGCAGGGCCCGGATGCGCAACGGGCCGAGGATCAGTTCACGCGCCGCCGGCGCGTAGGCGATGGCCTTCATGATCGCCCGGTACCGCCGCGGTGGGCAGTTGTCGTACGCACCGCCGGCCGTCAGGACCAGCCGTCGGACGAGGTCCGGCCGCGTCGTGGCAACCAGTTGAGCGACGGGGGTGCCGCCGTCGTTGCCGACCAGCGTCACCTCACGCAGATCGAGTGCTTCGAGCGCCTCCGTCACGATCGCCGCCAATCCGGCGAAGGACAGATCCGCGTCGGGCATCGGGACGGAATGGGCGCCGAAGGGAAGGTCCAGCGCGATGCAGCGGAAGCGCCCGGACAGAGCGGCAACCACCTTGCGCCAGACGTTCGCATTCGTGAGTGGACCGTGGAGGAGAACGATCGGTTCACCGGCACCGGCCTCGAAGTAGGCGAGCCGGCCGGTGGACAGTGTGAGCTCGCGCCGTGTGCCGAGACTGCGATGGCGCCACCATGCGCGACGATCATCGGTCATGTGGGACTCTCGTTTCGGTCGTGGTGATGAAGTGGGAGACGAGTGCGGCCACCCGCTCGGGTCGGTCCTCGGGTGCGAGGGTGTAGGCGTCCTGGATCCACTCCAGCCGTGCATCCGGAAAGTCCCTCGTGAGCCGGTGCGCATTGGCAGGCGGACAGAATCGGTCCTCCCGGGACCACGCGACGAGGACGGGACCGTCGAACCTGTCGAAGTGCCGCGCTGCTTCCAGTGTGTGCCGCGACTGCAGACCGGTCACCACTCGCGCCAGGTCCCGACGCACTCCGCGATTCCGGATCGCCGGCAGCACATACGAATCCGAGATGTGGGGCGGAAGTGCTCGTCGGGTGAGCCAGCCCTGAGCGATCGGCAGACGCCGCAAGGACCGCACCGTCATCGGCGCCAGAATCGGGAGCAGGCCTCCCGGCACCGACGCCGCGAGCTTGAAGAAGCCGAATGCCGCGGGCGGACAGTCACCGTACGCATCACTGGAGGTGAGGACCAGGCGTCCGACGAGATCGGGACGTTGTGCGACGACGAGCTGCGCGACCGCGCCGCCCGTGTCGTTCGCCAGCACGGTTGCGCCACTGAGCCCGAGCGTCTCGATCGAGTCGACGACCAGTCGCGCCAGCCCGGGGAGTGACAGGTCGACGTGGGGCACGCCGACGTCGTGCGATCCGAACGGCAGGTCGAGCGTCACGCACCGGAACTGCGTCGACAGCGGGGGCACGACCCGGCGCCACAGGTTCGCGTTGACCATCGCGCCGTGGACGAGGACGATCGGTTCGCCGTCTCCGCGTTCGAAGTAGCGTACCGCCCCCGACCCGATACGCACGTCGCCGCGTTCGCCGAGATCGGGATGCCGCCAGCCGGGCTGGAATCGATTGTGCACCGTCACGTCACCTCGCCTGCTTCCGGCCGAACTGCCGGTACAGCGATGCCCGCGCATCGTCGACGACGGAGACCACCGAGTTGTGCGGCCGACTCGCGGCACGGACCATGGACACCGCCGCGGGCAGACCCATCAGCCTGCGTGGGTTGTACTCGTGCCTCAGCATGAGCGTGAGATTGTCCCTGCGCCGCCGGGACGCACTGATGTATCGGAACAGTTCGATGTCCACCGAATTGGTCGGAAGACCCAGTCCGATCGACCGGGAGAAGTAGTACATCGGACGCGCTTCGGCGTCGCGTTCCTTCCACCACCGTCGGGTAGCGCGGTCGATGGTGCGCGGGCTCCCCCATTCCGGCAGCACCGTGCGGGTGAACATCCGCACCTGCCGCAGGGCATCGGAGATCCCCTGGCCGGTGATGACGTCCTTGAAGTGCCCGGAGTCGCCGATCAGCACCCAGCCCGGTCCCGCCGCCTCCCGGAAGTAGCCGTCCATCCGACGTACCTGGCGGACGTCACCGACCTGTTCCGCGGCGGCCATGAGACCGCGCAACGTGGGGATGATGCGCTGCGCGTTCTCCTCGAACACCTCCCTGTTCCGGTAGTCGCGGGGGTCGTCGCGGGGCGGCTGGGCGACCACCAGGGTCAGGCCGTCGTCGCACGGGACCATGAAGTAGATGTCGCGGCCGTCACGAACCAGCTGGAACTCGGGCGGCACCGGCAGATTCCGGTAGTACCGCCAGACGGCATCACGATCGTTGGTGGTGACCGCGTACTTGGCGGAACCCACGAGCTTGGCAACCGTCGAGTTCCTGCCGTCCGCACCCACGACCAGCGGTGCCAGGATCCGGATCTCGCTGCCGTCGGCTCTCGTCGCCAGCACCCCCCGCACCCGTCCGTTGTTCTCCTTCAGCAGCCGTCGCACCGTCACGCCGGTGCGCACCGGCACCCCGACGGCTTCGACCCTGCGGCGCAGGAGCTCGTCGAGGCCCGACCGTCGCACACACATCCGCGGCCACTGCGGGTGATGCACGGACATGTCCACTCCGTCCATGACCGTTCGAGTGGAATGCAGTGGTGGAGCACCGAACTCGTGCAACTCACGCAGCACACCCAGCTCGTCCCACAGCCGCAGGTCCTGCAGGTAGTGGGTGGAGAGCACATCCGTTTCCCGCTCACCACGATCGAGCAGCGCCACGCGCTTTCCCGCCTCCGCGAAGCGGACGGCGAGTGCACACCCCGCGATCCGGGCGCCGACGATCACGATGTCGGCGGTCTCGATGCACGGTTCACCGGTCGAGCTCGAGCTGCTCGCCCCCTCGCAGGATCCCGCACCGCTCGGCGGCACGGGATCCTGCGTCCCGGCACCGGGCGGGATGTCGTCCGTCGGCGGCGCCAGGACGGCCGAATCGATCTTCGCGCTCATGAGAAGACTCCTTCCTCGGCCGGAGCGACGCGCCCGGGCACGTCCTCCCGGGACTTCGGCGATCCGGTCCGCAGGTCGTGCCGATCGGCGAGGTCGAGCATCCGCAGGTATGCCCTCGTGCCGGCCTCGAGCGCGGGCTTCGGCAGTGTCAGGCCCCGCAGGCGGGTCCACGGCAGGGTGCTGTCGGCCGCGCTGCCGCCCACCGTCCGCCCGAAGCGCCAGGCGGAATCCACGGCGAGCGACAGACCGTGACCACACCAGGCGCCCGCGTAGAGGACACCGGGCCGTCCGGGCACCGGAGCGACGACCGGCAGCCGGTCCTCGGTGCTCCCGGCCAGCGCAGTCCATCTCGCCACCACCGGCACATCCTTCAGAATCGGGAATCTCTCACCGATCTCGCGACGAAGTCTCTGCTGTACCGCATCCGCGGTGCGGGCGTCGGGGACGGGATCGCCGGTCGGTACGACGACCGGTCCCCCGCCGAACACCAGCCGGTGGTCGGCGGTCATTCGGTAGTAGTTGAAATAGTTTCGCTGGTCGATGATTCCGCCACGACCGTTCCAGCCGAGGGCGGCGCGCTGTTCGAAGCTCAGCGGGTCGGTGGCCAGTACGTGAGCTCGGATCGTCACCACCGAGTTCGGGAAGGGATTGAGCTTCTGCGCGTACCCGTCCACGGCCAACAGGACACGGTCCGCGGTGATGTCGGCCGACGCGGTGTAGAGCTTGGTCGCGCCCCCTCGTGCCGGCTGCATGTCGACGACACGACTGTGCTCGTGGATCTCGACACCGCGGCGGCGTAGTGCGTCGGCCAGGCCGAGCAGCAGGCGGTACGGATCCACGAGCAGCACGTTCTCGTACGAGAATCCGGCCACGTATCCCGGTCCCGCCCGTTCGACGAGGTCCTGCGGACCGAGCCACTCGACGCCGTAGCCGAGTTGTTCGAGGTGCATCAGGTGGGCCGCCATCCGCTCGCGCTGACGAGGCGTGAGCGCCGCGAGCGTGTGCGGTTCCTCTCGCGCATCACAGTCGATCTGCTCGGTCCGGATGAGCTCGCGCAGCAGGTTCACCCCGTGCTGGGAGGCGCCGAAGGCGGCGCGCGCCGTGGTGTCGCCGTACTTCCTCCTCAGCGACGCGAGCGGAATCTTCAGACCGGGACCGACGATGCCGGTGCTGGCGCCCGTCGCCCCCGATCCGATCCGGCCGGCCTCCAGGACGGTGATGTTCAGTTCGGGCCGTTCCCTGGCCGCGTAGTAGGCCGCGGTGAGTCCGGCGAGTCCGGCGCCGACGACCACGAGGTCGGCCCCGGCCGACCCGCGAAGTCGTGGTGCATCGGGGACGTAATCCGCCAGTTGCTTCCAGATCGGTGCCGTGTCCAGGCACCGGGTCGCATCGACCATTGTTCCTCCTTTCAGAGCGAATTCGTCGCCCGGGCGAGACTCCAGAGGTCTCGCAGGCGAACACGACCGGGAAATGCGATGTACTCCGGCGTCACCAGGGTGGGACGCCATTTGAGCTTGAAGGCCAGCTGACTCGCGGCCGGATAGACGGCCGAACCGTGCTTCGCGATCAGTCCTGTTGCGGTGCTCAGCATGCGGGACGCACCCGGAAGAGCAGCGTCCGGGTCGATGCCGACGAACGGTGTGAGCCCCAGGTGCAGCCAGGGCGCATCGTCCTCGCGCAGCACCTGTGCCGCCTCGGCGAAGATGTGCTCGACAACGCCGGGTGGCGCGTCCGGGGATCGCCGCGTCAAGTCGTAGAGCCAGCCGGCCTTCTCGCCGAAGACGGGCGAGTAGGAGATGTACGCGACGATCCGGCCGGCGGCTTCGGCGACGAAGAGCCGGCGTTGCTCCTGGACCTCGCCGCCGCGCTCCCCGACCATCAGCCTGAGTCCCTTGACGTGACGCCCCTTGTTCCGCAACCACGCGGCATCGAGCCGGTCCAGTCGGGTGGCGAACGCGGGGTCGGTCAGCTGCTCCGGCGTCGCCTCGCGCACGGTCACCCCCTCACGACGCGAACGGGTGATCATGTTGCGGGTCTTGACGAACTTCCGGCCGCGCAGGCTGAATGCGGAGAGGTCGATGCTGTACGAGGATCCGAACTGATTGACCACCCATCCGTTCGCGGCTGCGCGCTCGGCATCGGACCGCTCCAGTTGCACGGCCACGACCCGTTTCCCGGCGCGCTTCGCCGCTTCGGCGAAGGCATGGTCGACGGCGGATCGATCGTGCTCGGGGGTGGCGGCACCGGTGAACTGGATCCAGTAACGTCGGCCGACCGGCCGGTAGGCGACGAACCCGGTGCGACCCGGCACCGTGAAGTACCGGTTGCCCTCGTTGAGTGCGAGGAACGCGGACGAACTCCGGGCGTAGTCCCGCAGCACGGCGAGCGCATCTCGCCGCGCGAGGTGCTGCGCGGCGTCCTGGGTGGTGGTCACGCGTCGACCGCCAGCGCCGGCTGTCGTATCTCGCCGAACAACCCGGACAGGATGAGGGCGATGTTCTCGCGCAGCGCACCCTCGGCGACCGGGTCGAGAATGTCGGCCAGTGACGGAATGCCCAGGTCGAACCGGGCGTCGAAGACCACCGACGCGCCGTCTTCCGTCCGGCCGATGCGCCAGGTTCCGTCGAACACCTCGAAGTCCCCTTCGAGTTGCGTGAACGCGATCGTTCCGGCGTCGCGGTCGAGCACATCGTGCTCGGTCCAGCGCAGCAGCCCCTTGCGGAACTTGACGGTCCAGCTGGACCGGACTTCGCCGGCGTCCCCGGGGGCCACCTCGACCGCGACCACAGCCTCGGTCAATCGGGGGTAGCTCTCGAAGTCGCCGATCCGGTCGAAGGCGGCGCTCGGGTCGATTCCGGGGAGGACGAACGACATGGTGACACTGCGCATGGGGGTTCTCCTTGCTGTAGGGCTCAGGCGAAAAAGGCAGCGGACAGCGCGTCGGTGAACGCGGTCAGGAAGAAGTCCAGTTCACCGTCGGAAAGGACGGCCGGCGGGGTGAGACGTAGCACTGTCGGCGAATTCAGGGAGTGGTTGACCAGAACCCCGCGATCGACGAGGTTCAGGTACAGGTCTCCGACCGATCGAGGATCGTCGAACTCGATGCCGATCAGCAGTCCGCGGCCGCGGACCTCGATGCGGTGCGCCGAGGAGTGAGCCGCCACGGCGTTCCCGACGGCGTGGACGAGGCGCCGGCCCAGATCCGCCGCCTTGCCGACGATGTCGTCGTCGCGCATGACCCGGATCGTCGCCGCGGCTGCCGCACACGCGATCGGCGAGGCCGCGAAGGTCGAGGAATGCAGGTACGGGTCCTTGGCGAACGGTTGATACGTCTCTGCTGTGGCGACCATCGCGGAGATCGGGACGACACCGCCCGAGAGTCCCTTACCGACGAGCATGATGTCCGGAACGATCCGAGCGTCGTCGATACCCCACCACGTGCCCAAGCGCCCCAGACCGGTCTGGATCTCGTCGACGATCAACAGCGCGTCGTGCTGTCGGCACAGATCGGCCGCGGCGGCGAGATAGCCGGGAGGGGGCACGATCACCCCTCCCTCACCCTGTACCGGCTCGACGATGAGGACGCCCCGGCCCGCGACCCGGGCGAGCGCGGCGTCGAGTTCGGCGGCGTCCCCGTACCGCACGGCGGTCACCCCCGGCAGCAGCGGCTCGAACGGCCTCTGGAAGACCGGGCGGGCGGTGACACTCAGTGCCCCCAGGGTCTTGCCGTGGAAGCCGTTGACGGTCGTGACGATCTCGGTCTTGCCATGTGCCCGCGCCAGCTTCAACGCCGCCTCGGTGGCCTCGGCGCCCGAGTTGACGAAGTGCACGAGGTCCAGGCCCGCAGGCGTGACGGCGGACAGTGCCGCCGCCGCGTGCACGCCCGCGGGTTCGAAGAAGACGCGCGTCGACATCGGGTGCGTGTCGATCTGCCGGTGCACCGCTGCCGTCACCTCCGGATGCCGGTGCCCGAGCAGATACACCCCGTGGCCGCCGAAGTTCAGGAAGCGCCGACCGTCCGCGACGACGACCCAGGCGCCCTCCGACGCGATCTCCTCCATGCCCCCGAGCAGACGGCCCAGAGCGGCCCGCCCGCTGCCCTGGTGAGCACGGCAGAGGTCCTCGATCCCGGTCCGGACGCCCGAGGCGGTCACGCCGCCCGCCCGTCGTCGTCGCCGGCCACGAGCCCCTTCACCTGCGCCCAGTAGCGCATCGACAGGTAGGCCGTCTTCCGGAGCTCCTCCGTGGTGACCTGCGCGGCGAAGCCCAGTTCCGGCAGCGAGTTCGGCAACGGGTCGGCGCTCTGGAAGAGCCAGGCGAACTCGAGCAGATCGCGGAACTTCGCCTGGAGCGGGGCCGGAAGCGAATCCTCCAGCAGCGGAAGGATCAGGCGGTCCACGGCTTCGGTCGGGATGAGACGCGGTTCCCGCGTCGACAGACCCAGGTCACCCGCCAGGCCCATGCACAGGTCCATGATCTGCCGTGCACACAATGCCTGGTCGCCGGCTGTGAGCCAGTACTCGCCGGAGGTGACCTCCTGACGTACGAGCCGGCCGATGACGGCCGCAACCAGGTCCTGCGGTACGAAGTCGATGAGAGCGTTCGCCGGCATCGGGATCATCGGTGCGGCGCCCCGCACGATCGCTCCCAGCACGGCGTGCAGACCCTGGAACGCCGCCATCCGCCCGTCCGCCGAATCACCGATGACGATCGACGGCCGCACGATCACACTCGGCACGGCATGCGACCGGACGAGCGCCTCGGCTTCGATCTTGGACTGCACATAGGCCGCGGCTCCCGGCGAATGTCCCTGTGCCGAAGGTGGATCCGCGACGAAGGCGGTACTGAAGAAGTACAGCGGCGCCGATGCCTGCGTCGCCAGCTCCAGCAATGCCGTCGGGCCACCGAGATTGACCTCACGAATCCGTCGCGGGTCCTCCCGCCAACTGGTTGCCGCCGCCGCGTGCACGATCACATCCACCCGGCGGGACAGCACGGCGTAGTCGCCGGCGGACAGGCCGAGCCGCGGTTCGGCGAAGGACCCGGCGAACTCGCTGACCCGGACGTCGTCGACCGGGTTGCGGTTGCGCATGCAGACCACGTCGAAGTCGTGCGACAGTTCGTCGATCAGTGCCCGTCCGACGACGCCGGAGCCGCCGGTCAACAACAGTGTCTTTCTACGCCACGTCATTCTTCGCTCCTCATGCGATCTCGAGGGGGCTGCCCGCGAAATAGCGCGTCAGCGGTCCCGCCATTCGCGTGCGCGACGGCGGGTGGAAGCCGAGGCCGTTGACGGCCGCGGCGAGGTATCCGACGTCGTCCGACGTCATGAAATTCATGCCACCGAGCAGTTCGACCGCTCGGGGTACCACCGACGCGATCGTGTCCTGTACCGCGTACCGCACCAACAGGGTGTCGGCCAGGAGCCCCGCGTCCGTCTGCGCGTGCGGGACCTGCCGGGCGATGTTCTCGATCGCCGCGTGCGCGCTCTCGGTGCGCGAGACGAGCTGCATCCGCTCGACGTCGGCGGATCGTTCCACCGACAGCACACGCTCGACCAGTGCGCTGGCCGCACCCAGGTACGAGGCGGCCATGAGCAGCTCGAACCACACGAAACCCGCGGTCTGGACGGCGTCGAGCCGCCCGTCCTCGGTCACCTCCGTGAGTACCACCAGATCCGCAGGCACCAGGACGTCGTCGATCGTCACCTGATCGCTCTCGGCGCCGGCGAGAGCGAAGCTGGACCAGAACGGAGCGACCGTCACACCCGGGTCGTCGGCGGGAATGAGGGCGACGGCCAGCCGGTCCCCGCGACCGTCCGGGGAGGGCAGCCGGAGACTGGCCGTGAGCAGGTCCATGGACCGCGCCAGACTGCACGGTCGTTTCGTCCCGCTGACCCGGACCCCGTCGGCCGTCACGGTGGCGTCCATGGTCGGGGTGAGGATGTGGCCGTCGGGGCGGCCCTCCGCGAATCCGGACGCGACGAGCATGTTCTTCGCGGAGATCGCTTCGAGGACGAGCCACTCCTTCCCCCCGGTCTCGGCGAGCAGCACGAGGCTGGACACGGAGAAGTGGTGCATGGTGCTCGCCACGGCCAGGGACGGCGACCGCGAGCCCAGTGCCCGCTGGATCCTGACGGCATCGAGAGCATTCGCGCCCTTGCCCTTGTATTCGACCGGAATCACGAGTCCGGCTCCGCCGGCATCACGCAGCAGCGGGATACCGAGGGCCGCACTGCCCTCGAGGTCCGCGAGCGGGACATCGGCCAGCGCGTCGTCGAGTCCCGGCAGGAACTGCTCGAGTACGGCACGTTCACGCGCGAGGAAGCGCACGTCGAAACCCCCTGTGGTTCGTGGAATCGTCGGAGCGGACACCGACGCGGTGGTAGGCACGGTCGAAGGCATCGAACTCCGGATGCTTCACCGGTTCGAACGAGATTCCGAACGGCTTCATGGTGTTTCCGAACAGAGCTCGGTCTCCGCACAGATGGATCGGCAGTGCGAGAAGCGCCCATTCCGGACCGAAGATCAGCGACCATGCCGCCGCAATCGCGGCTGCCGTGAGGAAGCTGTGCATCACGTTGTAGGCGACATAGTAGCCCTTCGCAACCGCGTGATCCGCGCTGCGCCGGTACGCGATCGCGCCCGGAATGTAGCCGATGATGTCGATGATCAGAAAGAGCGCGACGAACGCCACCCAGTCGATCTCGTCGAGATGGGCGACGGCCAGCACCACGACGACCACCAGTGCGAGAAACCACTCGGCCCGCGCGACCGCATGCGTGGCCTCGGTTTCGAATCTGTTCAGGTTGTCCACAGCGACTGCTCTTTTCGTAGTTCTGGGATCGGGACCGCTTCCCCTTCGCGGAATCCGCGTCTGGCGTGCCATCGGGCCAGCGGCGCGGGCGCCCACCAGTTGTACCGGCCCGTCAGTGCCATGACGGCCGGGACGAGGAACGTGCGCACCACGAACGCGTCCACCAGCACGCAGATGGTCAGTCCGAGGCCGAGTCCGCGCATGAACGAAACCTCCCCGGCGGTGATCGCCAGGAAGACCACCGTCATGACGACCGCGGCGGCCGTGACGATGCGACCTGTCCGCGCCAGGCCGGCACACACCGACCTCTGGTTGTTCCCGGTCGCCAGCCATTCCTCGCGGATGCGCGACAACACGAAGACCTCGTAGTCCATCGAGAGCGCATAGGCAATGGCAGCGAGCAGGGGTGGAACGAACGCCGTGACGTGTCCGGTCGCGGTGGTACCCAGACCCCCGAGGTTGCCGTCCTGGAAGATCCACACCATGGCGCCGAATCCGGCTGTGAGCGAGAGGGCGTTGGTGACCAGCGCTTTGACCGGAAGCACCACGCTGCCGGTCATCAGGAACATGAGCACGAACGTCGCGAGAGCGATCAGCGCGACTGCGACGGGCACGCGGTCGGTGATGCCGTGCACGTTGTCGAGGTCACGCTGCGCGAGGCCGCCGAAGAGTGTGGGTGCCGGCGACCGGACCTCGCGCAACCGTTCGAGCTGCTCTTTGCCCTCCTGCGAGTACGGGTCCTTCGTGGTCGAGACCGTGACGTATGCGCTGTCACCGGAGATTGCCGAATCGACTCGGAGTGGGCTGATCTGCATGCCCTTCGCATACACCCCGCCGGGGCTGCTGACCGACAGGACACCGTCGATTGTCGAGAGTTCCCTCGCGTAGTCCGCGACCTGCGGCACGGTCGTCACTGCACCGGTCAGAACGATCGGGGTCGAGCCGGCGAAGTCCTGGGCGAAATCGGCTCGCAGAATGTCGCCCGTCTGCCGCGAAGTCGTCGACTCCGGCAGCGCCCGGTCGTCGGGATACGCCAACTGCACACCCTGGAACGGCCACGCGAGGGTCAGCAGCGCGATCGTGAGCGTCACCAGGACGACGACCGGTCGTCGCATCACCGCCGCCGACGTGCGGTACCAGAACGAATCCTCGACGGCGCGGATCGGCACGGCTTCGCGACGGAACCAGCGTCGCAGCGGCTTTCGCACATCGAGTGCGTCGATGCGATCTCCTGCGAGAACGATCAGCGCCGGCGCGACGCACAGCGCACCCGCCATCGCGAATCCGACACTCGCAAGTCCGGCATATGCCAGGGAGCGAAGCAGATACGGTTCGAAGATCAGCAACGTCGCCAGGGTCACCGCCATGGTCAGCGCCGAATAGAACACGGTCCGGCCGGCCGTCAGCATGGTGCGTACCAGCGCCGCGTGTGCGTCGGTCCCCGCATCCCGTTCCTCACGGAATCGGTTGACGATGAACAGCGTGTAGTCGACCGCGAGAGCCAAGCACAGGCCCGTCGCCAGGTTCACCGCGAACACCGAGACGTCGGTGACGGCGTACAGCGCCCAGAGGCAGGCACCGGTGCCGACGACAGCGATAGCCGCGACGAGCAGCGGGAGCAGCGCCGCGACGAGACTGCCGAACACCCAGACCAGCGCGATGAAGGTCAGCGGTACCGCAATGATCTCGAGCCGGATCAGATCACTTCGGGACTGTTGTGTGCCTTCGTAGTACGTGATGGCCTGACCACCGGCGGTGACGGTCACACCGTCGCGGGTTCCGACGAGGGACGCCGCGATCTCGTGCGCCCGGATCGGTGCCTCCCGATCGTCGCCGGCGATTCGTGCGACGACCAGCCCGGTGTTCCGGTCCGCACTCAGCAGGGTCTGGTCGAGCGGGGAGGGTGCGGTCCAGTACGACGCAATCTGGACCGCGTGTGGCGAATCTTGCAGTGCCGCAACAATCATGGAGGATTCGTCACGCGCTCGCACGCTGCCGGCTCCCGCAGGGTCGGTAACCGTGAACACCACCGGCAGTCCACCCGTTCGGAACCTTTCGTCCAGAATCTGTTCTGCCCGAGCTGATTCCGATGACGGAACATCGTATCCACCGGACGGCAGCCGGGTTGCGGCCGGCGCTGCATAGACACCTGCGACGACGAGGAACAGCATCGCCGCCCCGACCACGGTGCGAGGTAGACGCCATGCCACTTCGGCGAGTCTGCCAAGGATCATGCGCTGTGCCCATTCTGATCAATCACCGGCACGGCAACCTGGACGTCGGCGACCTCGTTGTACACCGACATCCAGATGTGTTGCCGTAACGGTGAATCCCCCCAATGACCTGCCACCGGGGTCCCCTACCCGGTGTGGCCGCTGTCTCGACAGCCATGCGCCGACGTCCCCATCGGCCGGTCGGACCGACGGCGGCGCCGTTGCCGATGATCATGCCCGAGGGCACCCCCGGCGTCAACCTGTCGGCGAACAACCTCGACGACGCTCGGACCGGTCACCCGGATTCCGACGAGTTGGACGTTCCTGTGCATATTGTTGCCCCACAACGAAGTCGGAGGTCCCCGACTCACGGGGCCCGTCATCGAATCGCGCCGGATCACACGCGTGAGACCGTGCCCTATCGGACGGTTCGCCCCGGCGGACGCAGCAGTCCTTCCACGATGCGTCGGACCTTGTCCCCCGCCGCTCCGTCTCCGAGGCGCATGGCGGTGTTCGCGGACCGCAGCACCGCGTCGATCTGGAATGCCGCGAGATCCGCATCGAGATCGGCGATTTCACCGTTCTCGACGGCGACGGCGAGCTCGCCGGAGAGCGCGTCGACCCACTCCTGCTGGTTGCGCGCGAGCGCGTCCCGAACCGGGCCGGGCCGGCTGTCGAACTCCGTCAGATTGGCGGCCTGGAAACAGCCGCCGGCGAACAGTGGCCGTTCCGCGTAGACGATCCAGCGTCCGATGAGCTCCCGGATCCGCGCCACCCCTCGGGGTTCGGACAGGGCAGGACGAACGACGAAATCGACGAACATCGACCGGGCATGATCGACGGTGGCGAGTTGCAGCGCCTCCTTGGTACGGAACAGACTCTGGATACCGGCCTTGCTGAGACCGGTGTCGGTGGCGAGGCGTCCGAAGCTCAGCCCCTCGAGACCGTCCAGCGACGCGAGGTCGACGGCCCGGTCCAGGACCGCGCGACGAGTGCGGGCACCCCGAAGAAGCCGCTTGTCGGTGATGTCACCGACAAGCGGACTTGCCGTTCCCGACGACGGGGGTGTCGCGCTCGACATGCGGTGAATTTTACGTCACCCGATTCTCCAGCGATTTCGTGGCGGATCCAGTCCTGCCCCTAGGCCCGGTCGGCGCCCACCCGGGCCGCGAGCTGTTCGAGGACCAACGTCGCGAGGACGGCCTGCCCGGTGGTGGCGAAGTGAATCTTGTCCTCACTCAGCAGGTTCTCGCGGTCGTTGAGCGGGTGGTCCCACGAATCGGCGAGGACGGCGTCGAACTCGCGGGCGAGTTTCCGGGTGATGTCGTTGAGGCGGGCGACACGCTCGGTCCAGTCCGGGAAGGCCGGGATGACGAATGCGCGACCCAACGTCAGGACGCTGAGCTGGGCGCCGGTCCCCGCCGCCCAGGTGTACATCGTGCGCAGTCCGTCTTCGATCCGATCCCAGTCGGGATTGCGGCGCAGGAGATCGTTCGCACCGCTGTTGACGTGCAGCAGGTCGGGTTCGAAGGCGGCGATCCGCTCGGCCTGCTCCTCCAGCGCCTGCGCCGTGGTGGCACCGATGCGCGCCGTGTTGAGGTATCGGAGGTCCGGTTCGACCATTCGAAGAACCCGTTCGACCCGAGCGGGCCATCCGAGGTTGTCGTAGCCGGGCGTGGGATCGCCTGCGCCCACCGACAGGCTGTCGCCGAACACGGCGTACCGCTTCCACGGTGCACCCTCGAGCATCGCGGCGGCCGTGGCCGGTGGCAGGACGTGCGGATCGGTGTCCTCGGTGAGCGGCTTCGATACTGTCGTCATGCGGATGAGCATACGATCGACCGTATTACTTCGGCAAGATGTGGCGCGCCTCGCCGTCGCTCGGAGGGGCTGCGTGTCGCTCGCCGGCCGATCGCCGACCGCCGGTCCGGGACGGATATGTTCGGGGGCAGCGAGATCCCCCGGACGCGCCCGCCGCAGGCGGCGGGGCGAGGACAATTTCCCCCATGCAAGGGCTCGAAGTCGTCCACAGCGGAATGTTCACCACCGTCCAGGACCGCGGCCGGCCGGGACGCGAGGACCAGGGGCTGGGCGTGTCGGGTGCCGCCGACCGAACGGCGCACGACGCTGCGAACCGCCTGGTCGGCAACGACCCGTCTGCGGCGACGCTCGAGATCACCGCCGGCGGTCTGACGGTGCGCAGCATCGGCGCGAACGTCGTTGCGGTGACGGGCGCCCGCGTGCCGGTCACCGTCGACGGCCACCCCGAGGCCGACTACTCGGTGCTCAGGCTGGACGACGGCGCCGTGCTGGCCCTCGGTAATCCGACGAGCGGAGTGCGCTCGTATCTGGCGGTACGCGGCGGAATCGACGTGCCCGAGACCCACGGCAGCCGATCCACCGACACCCTGACCGGGACCGGGCCCGACCGGCTCAGGGACGGCGACCGGATACCGGTCGGCACCCTGACGGGCGAGCTACCCGGCGAGGAACAGATCCCGCCACCGGCCCCGCCCGAGGACCCGGCACTGCTCCGCGTGCATCTGGGCCCGCACCCCGGAGAGTTCAGCGCCGGTTCGGTGCATGCGCTGCTGCACGAGACATGGGCCGTGACCCCGCAGCTGGACCGCATCGGCATCCGCTTGCAGGGACCCGGCAAGCTGCATCTCGCGCGTGGCGGAACCGATCGTCCGGAGCCGACCGCCCCGGGCTCGGTGCAGGTCCCCCCGGACGGCAACCCCATCCTGTTCCTGGCCGACCATCCCGTCGTCGGCGACCACCCGGTGATCGCCGTCGTCCTGCCCGCCGATCTTCCCGTCGCCGCGCAGCTCGGGCCGGGACATCGGGTGCGGTTCGTCGCCACCCTCACGCGATGACTGCGAAACAGCTCAGGACACCGCCACATCTCCCGGAGGCCGGACCACGGGACTCGGCCCGGCGACGACGCACTCCTGGACATGGTTGTCCCGCACGGTGATTCGTCGCAGCGTGCCGGCCGGTGTGCGGACGTCGACCGTGCCGGTGAGAACGTGATCGAACGTGAAGTTCCCGGCCGGGACCGCCGCACGCGAGGCACGCCGCAGCCGCGCCCGGCGCGAGAGGAAGGTGTCGATCAGGTAGGCCAGCCACTCCGTGTAGAAGTAGAAGCACTCGCCGCCGTTCCACACCAGCGCGGCGCCGTCGGCGGTGGGTACCCACTGGCACCACGACAGCGGTCGCCCCCGGGTGGGCAGCCCGTCGGCCGGGGACCGGTGGGGGCCACTGGCCGATCCGGCGAACGCGACGAGAAAGTCGATCTCGTGTCGGTTCAGCGGCGGATCGATTCCGATCCGTCCCGTGAATTCGGTTCGTTGTGCCATGTGTCCCCCGTCCGCTGTCGATCAGCTCTACCCGATTCGACGCGGCCGGAAGCGGAACGGTTCCCCGACCCCCGCCGCACGGCCGACGGAACGACACCGGCCGCACGGCCGACGGAACGACACCGGCCGCACGGCCGACGGAACTACAGCATGCGGCGTTGACGCGCGATGTCCGCGAGCACGACACCGGCAGCGACGGACGCATTGAGCGACTCCACGTCACCGGCCATCGGGATCGACAGGATCGAGTCGCACGTCTCGCGGACCAGTCGGGACAGCCCCTTGCCTTCGGAGCCGACGACGATCACCACCGGGTCCGTACCGTCGAAATCGTCGAGGGTGGTATCGCCCCCCGCATCCAGACCGACGACCCGGACCCCACGGGACTGCCAGTCCTTGAGGGTGCGCGTCAGATTGGTCGCCCGGGCGACGGGGAGGCGGGCCGCAGCACCCGCGCTGGTTCGCCATGCCACCGCCGAGACGGCAGCGCTGCGACGCTGCGGGATCAGCACGCCGTGGCCGCCGAACGCTGCGACCGACCGGATCACCGCACCGAGGTTCCGCGGGTCGGTGATGTTGTCGAGAGCCACCAACAGCGGCCGCTCGTGGTTGTCGTGGGCGACGGCCAGCAGGTCGTCCGGATGGGCGTAGCGATACGGCGGAACCTGCAATCCGATGCCCTGGTGCATGCCGTTGGCGGTGAGCCGGTCGAGCTCGCCGCGCGGGACCTCCAGGATCGAGATGCCGGCGTCCCCGGCCCGCTGCACGGCCTCCTTGAGTCGCTCGTCCGCCTCGGCGCCCACGGCGACGTACAGTGCCGTCGCGGGAACGTCCGCGCGGAGGCACTCCACCACCGGGTTGCGGCCCAGCACCATCTCCGGGCCGTCCTCGCCCTTGCGGCCGGCCGTGCTGCGGCCGCGCTTGTCGGCGGTCTTCGCCGCAGCACGGGCGCGCCGCGCGGCGGGATGGTAGGGACGGTCCTCGGCCTTGGGGGTGGCACCGCGGCCCTCGAGGCCGCGGCGGCGCTGCCCACCGGACCCGACGACCTGTCCCTTCTTGGTGCCGCCCTTGCGGACCGCACCTCGTCGCTGAGAATTACCAGCCATCACTGCCCTGCTTTCAGGGACCACTCGGGTCCGTTGGGCGTATCGGTCACCTCGATGCCCGCCGCCGTCAATCGATCGCGCACCTCGTCGGCGAGCGCCCAGTTCTTCGCAGCCCGCGCCGCCTGCCGGCGTTCGAGTTCTGCGGACACCAGCACCTCGAGGGCCTCGAGGGCCGCCGAATCGCTGCCGGCCACCTCGGCCCAGTGCGGGTCGAGCGGGTCCACCCCGAGGATCCCGAGCATGGCGCGTACCTGTCCGGCGATGTGCACCGCGGTGTCCAGGTCGCCGGCGTCGAGCGCCTTGTTGCCCTCGCTGCGCCGACCGTGGATCTCGGCGAGCGCCTTCGGCACGCCGAGATCGTCGTCGAGGGCGGCGGCGAACTCCTCGGTCCACGTTCCCACCGGGATCTCGCCGGCCCGGTCCCGGGTCTTGAGGACGAACGACTCCAGTCCGCGGTACCCCGCCGCCGCCTCGTGCAGAGCCGCGTCGGAGTATTCGAGCATGGACCGGTAATGGGCACTGCCCAGGTAGTAGCGCAGCTCCTGCGGGCGCACCCGGGCGAGGACGTTCGGGATGGACAGCACGTTGCCGAGCGACTTGGACATCTTCTCGCCGCCCATCGTCACCCAGCCGTTGTGCAGCCAGTACCGCGCGAACCCGTCGCCGGCAGCCTTGGCCTGGGCGATCTCGTTCTCGTGGTGCGGGAAGACCAGGTCCATGCCGCCGCAGTGGATGTCGAAGGACTCCCCGAGGTAGTACTCGGCCATCGCGGAGCACTCGAGGTGCCAGCCCGGGCGGCCGCGACCCCAGGGTGTCGGCCACGACGGCTCGTCCGGCTTGGCCGCCTTCCACAGGGTGAAGTCACGTGGGTCCCGCTTGCCGCTCCCCGCGCTCTCCCCCTGGTGGACATCGTCGATCCGGTGCCCCGACAACCGGCCGTACTCGGGGTAGCTGAGCACGTCGAAATACACGTTGCCGTCGGCCGCGTAGGCGTGGCCGGCGTCGATCAGGCGCTGCATCAGCTCGACCATCTGGGTGACGTGGCCCGTCGCGCGCGGCTCCACGGACGGCGGCAGCACTCCGAGCCGATCGTAGGCGTGCGCGAAGGCCCGCTCGTACGTCGTCTTCCACTCCCACCAGGGGCGGCCTGCCTCGGCGGCCTTGCGCAGAATCTTGTCGTCGATGTCTGTGACGTTTCTCACAAAGGCGACATCCAGGCCCTTCGCCATCAGCCAGCGCCGCAGCACGTCGAACGCGACGCCGCTGCGCACGTGGCCGATGTGGGGCTCGCCCTGGACCGTCGCGCCACAGAGGTACACCGAAGCCCGGCCGGGGATCAGCGGAACGAAATCCCGCACGGCCCGCGATTCGGTGTCGAACAAGCGCAAGGTCACGACCGGCAATCCTACCGGTCGTCGTCGCGCGGAAGGACGAGTGCCGTCGCGACGGCGGCGACGCCCTCGCCGCGCCCGGTCAGCCCGAGCCCGTCCGTCGTCGTCGCGGACACCGACACCGGCGCCCCGAGGACCTCGGACAGCACCTGCTGCGCCTCGTCGCGGCGGGGACCGATCTTCGGCCTGTTCCCGATCACCTGGACGGCCGCGTTCCCGATCGTGAAGCCCTGCAGGTCGAGCAGGCGCCGCACCTCGGCGAGCATCGACACCCCGCTCGCGCCGTGCATCTCCGGGCGGCCGGTACCGAAGACCGAACCGAGGTCGCCGAGACCGGCCGCGGAGAGCAGGGCGTCGCACAGCGCGTGCGCCGCGACGTCCCCGTCCGAATGCCCTGCGCACCCGTCGGCATCCTCGAACAGCAACCCGGCCAGCCGGCACGGCCGTCCGGGTTCGATCGGATGGACATCGGTACCGATCCCGACGCGCACTCAGCTCTCCTGTCCGACGGGGGTCCCGGCCGCGAGCACGGCGCGGGCCAGGACCAGATCGAGCGGTGTGGTGATCTTGAAGGCGAGCGGTTCGCCCGGAACGGTGTACACGCTCTCGCCGAGACGCTCGACGAGGCCCGCGTCGTCCGTGGCGTCGCCGGCGCCGGCGTTGGCTCGGCGCAACAGGTCGGCGGCGAATCCCTGCGGCGTCTGCACCGCGCGGAGAGCGGACCGGTCGGGGGTGCCGGTGACCCGGCCCGCGCCGTCGACGCTCTTGACGGTGTCTGCCACCGGCAGCACCGGGATCACCGCGCGGCGACCGCCGCGCAGTTCCGCCACGATCCGGGCGAACAGCTCCGGTGGGGTCAGGGCGCGTGCGGCGTCGTGCACCAGGACGTGGGCGGCGTCCTCCGCGGCCGCCAGTCCGGCGCGCACCGAATCGGTGCGTTCCGCGCCGCCCGCCACCACTTGCACCTGCGGCGGCGCCGTGGCTGCGACGGACGCCACCAGGTCCGGCGGCACCACCACGACGACCCGGTCGACCACCGCCGAGGTCAGCATGGCCTCGACGGCCCGGTCCAGCATCGTGCGCCCGTCGAGTTCGACGAACGCCTTGGGCAGGGATTCGCCCAGGCGGACACCACGGCCGGCCGCCGGAATGATTCCGACGACCGGCCCGTTGCGATCGTTCATCTGCAGTTCTGCGGTGCGCGTGGCCGCTCAGGAAGCGGCGGCGAGCACCTCGTCGAGCAGGCTGTCGGCCTTGACGTCGTCCGTGCCTTCCGCGAGGGCGAGTTCGCCCACGAGGATCTGCCGGGCCTTGGCCAGCATCCGCTTCTCACCTGCGGACAAGCCGCGGTCCTGCTCCCGCCGCCACAGGTCGCGCACGACCTCGGCGACCTTGTTCACGTCTCCGGAGGCCAACTTCTCGAGGTTGGCCTTGTACCGCCGCGACCAGTTGGTCGGCTCTTCGGTGTGCGGTGCGCGCAGCACCTGGAAAACCTTGTCGAGGCCTTCTTGCCCGACCACGTCGCGAACACCGACGTATTCCGCATTATCCGCAGGTACCCGAACCGTCAGGTCGCCCTGGGCGACTTTCAGAACGAGATATTCCTTCTGCTCACCCTTGATGGTGCGAGTTTCGATAGCTTCGATCAGCGCCGCACCGTGATGGGGGTATACGACGGTATCTCCGACCTTGAAAATCATGTGTCCCGTGCCCCTTTCGATTCTTCGAGTTTAACACGTGCTCACATCCGGCTCCCATCAACGGCGCAGGTCAGGGGCACAGAGGCGCGCGCGTAGGACTTGACAGCCAACCGGTTCCGTGTATCCCGTGATATTCGACACGTCGCCCGGGGCGGCCCCCGGCGGCCCCGCCGAGTCGGTCCGGGCAGGACGAAAGCCACGACTTCCGCCCCCGGCGCAGACTCGGCGCTCTTCGACTACTACTCTGCCTAGTGGATTGCGAGCCTTACTCGAGTGGAGGACAACCCGTGACTGCTCTCAAAGCGCCGACTCGCCGAGTCGCGACCGCTCTCGCCCTGGCCGCGGGTGCGGCGCTCACGCTGTCCGCCTGCGGCGCCGGCCAGATCAGCCAGACCGCCACCCAGGTGGCGGCGGTCAACGGCAACAGCGCCGAACTCGGGGACATCGCGCTGCGCAACGTGCACGTGATCTACCCGGACTCCGAGGAGTACAGCCTCGAACCCGGAGGCAAGGCCGCACTCGGCTTCACCGTGGTGAACCTGAGCGAGACCACTCCCGACGAGCTGACGCGTATCACGACCGACTTCGCGTCGTCGACCACCGGCGTGTCCGGTCTGCGCATCGAGCCGCAGGCGTCGATCTCGGCCGGCCTGACCGGCGAGACCCTCGCCGAGGACGCGACCGCCGAGGCCGCAACCGACGAGTCCCCGCGTCCCGCCGAGGCCGCGGAGTCCTCCGATACCCCGTCCGTCGCCCAGGTCGAGCTCACCGGCCTGAAGGAGGGCGTGCGCCCGGGCCTGACCATTCCGGTCACGTTCACCTTCGCCGAGGCCGGCGACGTCACCATGCAGGTCCCGGTCGACGCAGGCACGGACGTCGAGCGCAACGTTTCCGAGAAGTCGCCGGTCGAGGGCGACGGCCACTGACCGGCACCCCGACGCATCCCGGGGCCCGGCCCGAGCACTCCGCTCGGTCCGGGCCCCGTTCTCGTGTCGGCCCCCGGTCCTAGGCTGACGCGGTGGCAAAGACGAAGTCGATCTACCGGTGCACCGACTGCGGGCACACCGTCGCGAAGTGGGTGGGCCGCTGTCCCGACTGCGGGACGTGGGGTTCGATGGACGAGGCACCGGCGTTGCCCGCCGCGGTGGCGGCGCGGCCCGGCACCTCGCTCGCCCGCGCCGGGGCCGCCGCACTGCTCCCGACCACCCCCGCCACACCGCTGACCCTCGTCGACAGCAGGACCACCCACGCGAAGCCCACCGGCATCGAGGAACTCGACCGAGTGCTCGGCGGGGGCGTCGTTCCCGGCTCGGTGGTACTGCTCGCCGGGGAACCCGGCGTCGGTAAGTCCACACTTCTGCTCGAGGTGGTCCATCGCTGGGCGCAGCGCGGCAGCGACGACCGGGCCCTCTACGTCACCGGGGAGGAATCCGCGGGCCAGGTGCGCCTGCGCGCCGACCGCACTGGTTCGGTGCACGAACGCGTCTTCCTCGCCGCCGAGTCGGACCTGGCGACCGTCTTCGGTCACATCGAGCAGGTGAAACCGACCCTCCTCGTCGTCGACTCCGTGCAGACGATGCTCGCCGCCGACGTCGACGGCGTGTCCGGCGGCGTCACCCAGGTCCGGGCGGTGACCAGCGCGCTGACCTCGCTCGCGAAAGCCAGCGGTGTCCCGGTGCTGCTCATCGGGCACGTCACCAAGGACGGTGCGGTGGCGGGGCCGCGCTCGCTCGAGCACCTGGTCGACGTGGTTCTGCACTTCGAGGGCGACAAGCACTCCACCCTGCGCATGGTGCGGGGTGTGAAGAACCGCTTCGGCGCCGCCGACGAGGTGGGCTGTTTCGAACTGACCGAGGGCGGCATCGTGGGCGTCAGCGATCCGTCGGGACTGTTCCTGCACCACCGGACCGAGGAGGTGGCGGGGACCGCCGTGACCGTCACCATGGACGGTAAACGGCCCCTGCTCGGCGAACTGCAGGCCCTGGTCGTGCCGACGCAGAACCCTGCACCCCGGCGTGCCGTCAGCGGTCTGGATGCGGCACGGGTCGCGATGGTACTGGCCGTCCTCGAGCGGCGATGCCGGCTGCCGCTGGGCAAGTGCGACGTCTACGCCTCGACCGTCGGCGGCATGCGCATCACCGATCCGGCGGCGGACCTGGCGCTGGCCTTGGCGGTCGCGTCGGCTGCGCGCGAGCGCCCCCTGCCGCCGGGCACGGTGCTGCTCGGCGAGGTCGGCCTCGCCGGCGAGGTCCGCCGGGTCACCGGAGCCGGCCGCCGCATCGCAGAGGCGAGCCGGCTCGGTTTCGGCCGCGCGATCGTGCCGCACGAACTCGCGCAGCCGGGGCGGCGGACGTCGCGGCCCCCGGGCTCCGACGGCGGTCCGATCGAGGTCGGCAACGTCGGTCAGGCCCTGGCCGCGCTGGGACTGTAGTCCTGTCGGAGCCGGATGCGAACATGTGTTCGTGTCCGGTCTCGCGACCATCCTGCATGCCGACCTCGACTCGTTCTACGCCTCGGTCGAACAACGCGACGACCCGCGCCTGCGCGGCCGTCCCGTGATCGTGGGCGGGGGCGGCGTCGTTCTCGCCGCCAGCTACGAGGCGAAAGCCTTCGGCGTCGCGACGGCGATGTCCGGGCGCGGCGCCCGCGCCCTGTGCCCGGCGGCGATCGTCGTTCCTCCCCGCATGCACGCGTACACGCGGGCCAGCCGCGCCGTGTTCGCGGTGTTCGAGCAGACCACGCCACTCGTCGAGGCGCTCTCCATCGACGAAGCCTTCCTCGACGTCGCCGGCCTGTGGCGGATCGACGGCACCCCGGGGGACATCGCCGCCCGGCTGCGGCGCGACGTCGCCGAACAGGTCGGGTTGCCGATCACGGTGGGGGTGGCCCGGACCAAGTTCCTCGCCAAGGTCGCGAGCGGCGTCGCGAAGCCGGACGGGCTGCTGGTGGTGCCACCCGACCGGGAACTCGAGTTCCTGCGTCCGTTACCGGTCGAACGGCTGTGGGGCGTCGGCAGGGTGACCGCCGCGACGCTGCACGCGCACGGCCTCCACCGCGTGGCCGACCTCGCGCGGGAGAGCGAGGTCGAACTCGTCGCGCTGCTCGGCAGGTCGGTGGGACGCCATCTGCATGCGCTGGCGCACGGACACGATCCGCGGCCCGTCCGGCCCCACCGTCGGCGCCGGTCCGTGGGGGCGCAGCACGCCCTCGGCCGGCCCCGCAGCGCCGCCGGACACGATCCCGGGTTGGTCGACGCGACCCTGCGGATGCTGGTGGAACGGGTCACCGGCCGCATGCGTGCGGCCGGGCGTGCCGGCCGCACCGTGGTGCTGCGCCTGCGCTTCGCCGACTACTCCCGGGCGACGCGATCGCACACGCTGCGCGCAACCCACGGCCCGCACGGACGTCGTCCTCGGCGCCGCGCGGGAACTGCTCGGCCTCGCGCAGCCACTGGTCTCGGACCGGGGGCTGACCCTGATCGGGGTGGCCGTGTCGAATCTCGACTCCGCGGGCACCGAACAGCTCGAGCTGCCGTTCGACGAACCGGCCCGCGACGGCGCGGCAGCCGGTCACCCGGCCCTCGACCGTCACGCACTGGACGCCGTGCTCGACGATGTGCACGGCCGGTTCGGCACGCGCGCGCTCACCTCGGCCTCGGTGCTCGGCCGGCGGCCGCACCCGGCCGTGCCCCTCCTCCCGGAGTGACCCGGTGTCAGACGGACCGGTGTCAGACGGACTCGGTGTCGGACGGACCCGGTGTCAGACGGACGAGGTGCCGTGCGGCGACACGGGGACCCCGTCGACGAAGTCCTTCGCCCTGTCGAAGTGCTGCGCACCGACGGTGAGGAACAACCCGCGCGACGTCGCGACGACGACATCCGGATCGGCGAACGGTCCCTCGACGATGCGGGCCTCCGCGCTGGTGTAGACCTTGCGGCGCACGGTGCCGTCGATCCGCGCGCGCAGTTCCAGCACCGACCCGAGCGGGATGGGCGCGGCGAAGTCGATCTGCAGGTGGCCGGTGACGACGGGCCGGCGCAGCACCATGCACGCCATGCCCTGCGCCTCGTCGAACGCCGTCGTCAGGATCCCGCCGTGGATGAAACCGGGACCGCCCTGGTAGCGGTTCGCGACGTCGAGCATGCCGGTGACCTCGAGGCCCTCCCCGAAGGTGAACTGCATCGCCATTCCCGCGGGCTGGTCGTCCCCGCAGCCGAAGCACTTGCTCCAATGAGACGGAATCGGTGCGCCCGCCCCGGGATGGTCGTCGGGAAGCTCGGGAAGGGCGAGGTCGTCGGGCAGGGTCCAGGTACCGCTCATGGGGAAGTAATCTAGTCGGCGGTTCGGTCGGCTCCACCGGGCGGACCGACACGAAGTGACGTTCGCCGCACCGGCCGGACACGGGAAGGAACCATCGATGACCGATGTGGCACCGTCCGTGACGCTGCGCGAGACCATCGCCCGGCTGGCACCCGGCACCGCCCTGCGCGACGGTCTCGAGCGCATCCTGCGCGGCCGCACCGGAGGCCTCATCGTTCTCGGTTTCGACGACGAGGTGGCGGCGCTGTGCGACGGCGGCTTCGAGCTGGACGTGGAGTTCGCTCCCACCCGGCTGCGTGAGCTGTCGAAGATGGACGGCGCGGTCGTGGTGTCCACCGACGGCAGCCGGATCGTGCGGGCCAACGTGCAGCTGGTACCCGATCACCGGATCCCGACCGTCGAATCGGGAACGCGGCACCGCGCCGCGGAGCGCACCGCGATCCAGACCGGCTACCCGGTGGTGTCGGTGAGCCAGTCGATGAGCATCGTGACCGTCTACGTCGACAGTCAGCGGCACGTGATCAACGATTCGGCGACCATTCTCTCGCGCGCCAACCAGGCCGTCGCGACGCTCGAGCGCTACAAGTCGCGGCTGGACGAGGTCACCCGGCAGCTGTCGGTGGTGGAGATCGAGGACTTCGTGACGCTGCGCGATGCGCTCACCGTCGCGCAGCGGCTCGAGATGGTGCGGCGCGTCTCGGTGGAGATCGAACAGGAGGTGCTCCAACTGGGCACCGACGGCCGCCAGCTGGCGCTGCAGCTCGAGGAGCTGGTGGGCGACAACGACCTGGCCCGCCAGCTGATCGTGCGGGACTATCTGTCCGGTTCGGAGGCCCCGCAGCTCGTCGCGGTCGAGCAGACCCTGGCCGCGCTGGATCGGCTCACCGACGTCGACCTGCTGGATCTGACGACGTTGGCGCGCGTGTTCGGGTATCCGGGCACGATCGAGGCCCTGGACACCGCGACGAGTCCGCGTGGCTATCGCGTGCTGCATCGCGTGCCGCGGCTGCAGTCCTCGCAGATCCATCGGCTGGTGAGCTCGTTCGGGAGCTTGCAGGGCCTGCTCGCGGCAACGGCGGCGGACCTGCAGTCCGTGGAGGGGATCGGCGGGCTGTGGGCGCGCTCCATCCGCGAAGGCCTGTCGCGTCTGGCGGAGTCGTCGATCAACGGCCCGTACGACTGATCCGCGGCTCGCAGCGGCGCCGGTCGGGCGACGGATCAGGCGATGTTGAACGGCTCGGGGGTGCTGCGCAGGCCGCCGAGCTGGCCGACCACCGTGTACGCGCCGGCCGGAACCCGCTCCCGTGGCGCCTGGCATCCGGGCTCGGAGGTCGTTCCGGACCACTTCACCGCGAAGGCGGCCTGGTCGCCCGGAGCCAGCTTGCGCACATCGGCGGTCGACTCGGGGAAGCAGTCGGTGTTCGACCACAAGCGCCGGCTGCCGTCGAGCGAGTACACCAGCACCTGCTGCAGACCCGCGCCGAGGTCACGCTCGCACGCGGTCGTGCCGATGTTCGTGATGACGATCGTGAACTCGGGTTCCTCACCCACCTGGTAGTTGGGCCGGTCCGCGGTCACCCGCACGGCGAGCGCCTGGTCCGGGCACTGCCCGGCGGCGACGGCGGATGCGCTCGCCGCCGCGGAACTCGAGGACGCGGCGGATCCCGACGGCGTGCTCGACTGGGACGACCCCGACTGGGACGACCCCGACTGGGTGCCGCCGGAGGACCCGCCGGGCCCGGCCGCGGCGACACCGTCGGCCGTATCCTCGTCCGTCTCCTCCCCCGTGCTGCTGGTCGGGGTGCGGGTGGTGCTGGTCTCGGACGTCAGGACGCCGGCGGCCGCCGGATCCGGCTCCGGGTCGTCGCCCCCGCCGGTCAGGGACAGGACGAGCCACACGACGAGCGCGAGCACGACCACGCCGACACCCACGGCGAGCGCGCGTCGACGCCAGTAGATCTCGGGGGGCAGCGGCCCGTTCGGTTCAAGCACGTCTCCCACGGTATGTGCCACCGGCGAGGGGCCGCCGCACCGAAGTCGGCGTGTCGCGTCAGTCGACCGTCACACCGATGTCGCCGACGTGTCCCTGCAGCTGGACGTGTCCGTCGGAGAGCTTGTAGGTCACGCCCGCGATGGCGCACTGCCCGTTGGCGATGCGCTCGGCGATGATCTGGGACCGCTGACCGATCAGCTTCGCGGTCTCCACCACATGCCGGCCCTCGAGCTCGTCGACGGTGGACAGCCCGTCGTTGCGACCCATGAGGATCGACGGTGCGACCCGCTCGACGATGTCCCGGATGAACCCCGGAGGAATCCGACCCTCGTCGAGGGCGTCCAGGGTCGCCTTGACCGCGCCGCAGCTGTCGTGTCCGAGCACGATGATCAGCGGCACGTTCAGCACACCCACGGCGTACTCGATCGAACCGAGGACGGCGCTGTCGATCACGTGCCCCGCGGTGCGCACGACGAACATGTCACCGAGGCCCTGGTCGAAGATGATCTCGGCGGCCACCCGGGAGTCACCGCATCCGAAGAGCACGGCGATGGGGTGCTGCCCGTTGACCAGTTCGGCGCGACGGTCGATGCCCTGGCTGGGATGCAGCGGGGTACCACTGACGAAGCGCTGGTTACCCTCGGTCAGGGCCTTCCAGGCGGAGATGGGGTTGGAGTTCGGCATACGGACATTATCCACCCTGGCCTGTGACGCGCCCCGCACGGCCGGGTTACCGCGAGGTCACATCGGTCCGACATTCCGACAGGAGGACGTGAGAGATGCCGGTCGACGCGACCGCCCTGCTGCGGTGGTACGCCGCCGAGGCGAGGGATCTGCCGTGGCGCGAGGACGGGGTGACCGGCTGGCAGATCCTGATGAGTGAGGTGATGCTGCAGCAGACCCCGGTGGTCCGGGTGGCCCCGATCTGGCTGGAGTGGGTGCAGCGCTGGCCGGTGCCGTCGGCGATGGCCGCGTCGAGCCGGGCCGACGTGCTGCGCGCGTGGGGCAAGCTCGGATATCCGCGACGGGCCCTGCGGCTGCACGAGTGCGCCGGCGTCCTGGCCGCCGAGCACGGCGACGAGGTGCCGGCGGACGTGGACGTGCTGCTGACCCTGCCCGGCATCGGCGCCTACACGGCGCGTGCCGTCGCCTGTTTCGCGTACGGCCGGCGGGTCCCGGTGGTGGACACGAACGTCCGCCGGGTCGTCGCACGCGCGGTGCACGGCGCGGCCGAGCCCGGCAATCCCTCGACGACGCGGGACCTGGCCGACGTCGAGGCGCTGCTGCCGCGCACCCGCGAGCGGGCGGCGACGTTCTCCGCAGCCCTGATGGAACTCGGCGCGACGATCTGCACGGCCCGCTCACCCGACTGCGCCCGGTGTCCGCTCCCGCGGTGCGAGTGGGTGGAGGCCGGCCGGCCCGCCCACGACGGCCCGCAGCGACGGGTGCAGAAGTTCACGGGCACCGACCGTCAGGTGCGGGGCAAGCTCATGGCGGTGTTGCGCGAGAGCGACGTCCCCGTCGAGCGGCCGGTGCTGGACCGGGTGTGGCTCGCGGATCCGGGGCAGCGCGACCGGGCGCTGCACTCGCTGCTCGTGGACGGCCTGGTCGAGCAGACCGACGACGGGCGTTTCGCGCTCGCCGGCGAAGGCTGAGCCGCGCTCACTCGTCGAGCGTGTCGAGGAATCGCTCGACCTCGGCGCGGTACTCGCCGGGGCGCTCGTCGTGCACCAGGTGCCCCGCGCCCGGGACCCGGACGTACCGGGACCGGGGGTGCTCGGCGGCCATCCGCCGCATCTGCCCTTCGGGCGTGATGGTGAACTCGCCCTCGACGAGCAGGGCCGGCACCGAGATCGACCGCCACTGGTCCCAGAAGTGCCGGGAGCCCCACTCCTCGGAGATGTCCCTGAAGGTGCCCACCTCCCCGTGCAGGTACCAGCCGTCGGCGCGATGCTCGAAGGAATCGAGGAAGTACCGCCCGGCGACGTCGCCGAAGTAGCCGACGACCGCGTCCTCGTCCGGAAACGGCTGCGGCCACTGCGCGATCATCGCGGCCCAGTCCGCGGCGGTGCGGCCACGGAAGTCGGGGGCCATGTCCTCGACGACGAGGCCGGCCACCCGGTCGGGGTGCGCGGCGGCGAAGCACCACCCGTGCAGCGCGCCCATCGAGTGCCCGATCACCACCAGGGGTTCACCGATGTCGTCCACATGCGCAGCGAGGTCGGCGACGAACGCCTCGGTGGTGAGCCGGTCCGGGGCGGGACGCCCGTGGCCGGCGGCATCGAAGGTGTGGACGCGACCGTGGCTGCGCAGCCACGGCACGTGCCGTCGCCAGGTGCGGGAGCTGCCCATCAGGCCGTGCAGCAGCAGGATCGGCCGCCCGGAACCACCTTCGTCGTGCAACACAACCGCCAAGGTAGCGGAGTACGCTCGCCGCCATGGCAGTGGTGAAGATCAACGCAATCGAGGTCCCCGAGGGCGCCGGCCCGGAACTGGAGACGCGCTTCGCGCATCGGGCGCACACCGTGGAGAACTCCCCCGGATTCCTCGGATTCCAGCTCCTGCGTCCGGTGCAGGGCGAGTCGCGCTACTTCGTGGTGACCCAGTGGGAGTCGGAGGAGGCGTTCGCGGCCTGGCGGGACGGCCCGGCCCGGCAGGCGCACGCCGGTGAGGCGAAGCGACCGGTCGCATCGGGTGCGTCGTTGCTCGAGTTCGAGGTCGTACTCGACGTCAAAGCCACCGGCGAGGACGCCGCCCGGGACTGAGCGTGCCGACGTGAACGCACAGCGCTCGTTCAACTACCCGCACGTCGGCGCGACCCGCGGCGAGACGCCGGCGGGGTTCCGGCACGCGCACCTGACCTCCCGCCTCGGCTCGGGCGATGTCGCGTTCCGCACCGCCATCCGGGCGCTCGAAAGCTGGAACATGCAGCGGCATGCGGGTTTTCGCGTCGATTCACACACCCCCGCCCCGCGGGCGGGACTGGAGGTACGGCTGGATCCCCCTTTCGGTCCGGTGCGCTGGGGGGCGTGGTGCCGGGTGGTCTACGTCGTCGACGAGCCGAACCGTCGCGGCTTCGCCTACGGCACGCTCGAGGGACACCCCATCAGCGGGGAAGAGGCGTTCGTGGTCGAGCGACGACCCGACGGCGTGGTGTTCGGGCACATCACTGCCGTCTCCCGGCCCGGTCGCTGGTTCACCCGCCTCGGTGCACCGGTCCTGTCGCTCGCTCAGCGGTGGATGATGGGCCGTTACCTCGACGCGCTCACCGGCGGCTGAAACAGCGCGAGTGCGCACCTCCCGGCGGTCGTCGCCGCGGGACGTGCGCACTCGCCGGGTCGTTCAGGATTCGAGCGCTGCGTCGAGCGTGATGTCCACCCCGGTCAGGGCCTTGCTGACCGGGCACCCCTCCTTGGCTCCCTGCGCCGCCTTCGCGAACCCGTCGGCGTCGAGACCGTCGACCTCGCCGCGGACCGTCAGCTTGATGCCGGTGAGCCGGAATCCGCCGTTCGGGTCCGGGCCGAGCGAGACGTCGGCCGTGACGTCGAGGCTCTGCGGTGTGCCGCCGGCCTCGGCGATGAGCGCCGAGAGCTGCATCGCGTAGCACGACGAGTGCGCCGCGGCGATGAGTTCCTCCGGGCTGGTGGTGCCGTCGGCGTCGTCCGCCGCCCGCTTGGGGAACGAGACATCGAACGTGGCGCGGCCGGAGCTGGTGAGTTCGACCTGGCCTGCGCCGTCCTGCAGGCCACCGTTCCAGGCTGTGCGAGAGGTACGTGTGGGCATCAATCGGTCCCTTTCGTCGTAGCGTGTCCTCTCAGCCGAACCTACGCCACGTCGCGCGGCGCGGCGCTGCTTCCGCACGGCGGCGAGCCGCCCGGGCAACGGCGGCGAGCCGCCCCGGCAACGGCGGCGAGGCGCCCGGGCAACAGCGGCGAGCGCCCCGGCAACAGCGGCGAGCCGCCCCGGCACGCGCCGCACGAACCACAATCTGCACGACGCCGGGCCGCGCCCACTAGGTTCGCGGGTGTGTTCACCCGGCCGACGCTGCGCCGCGAATCGCGACTGTTCGTCGTCGGTTCCGCCCTGTTCGGGGCCGGTGCCGGCGGCGTGCTCGTCCTCCCCGCCGCCACCTCCAATCTGCTCTACTTCGTGGGCTCGTGGTTCTTCACCGCGGCGGCGACGGTGCAACTGCTGCTGACGCACCGCCCGCCGACGGTGACCCGCGTGGACCGGTACGACTGGTGGTCGGCCGCGGTGCAGTGGGTCGGCACGCTCGCATTCAACGTGAGCACGGGATTCGCGCTCGTCGCCGGTCTGACGGCGACCGAGGAGCGGAATCTGGTGTGGCGCCCCGACGCTGTCGGCTCGGTGTGCTTCCTCGTCAGCAGTGCCCTGGCGGTGGTGGCCACCACCGACACCGATGCGCTGTGGGATCCGCACGCCCGCAACTGGCGCAGCACCTGGCTGAACATGCTCGGTTCGCTCGCCTTCGGTGCCGCGGCCGTCGGCGCCCACGTCGACCCGGCGGGCGCAACGTTCGCGCCGAGGCTCGCCGACGTCGGCACGTTCGTCGGGGCGCTGTGCTTCCTCGTCGCGGCGCTGTCGATGCGTCCGGCCGACCCGCCGGGCCCGCATCGAACCTGACGTCCCGGGTCTCGGCAGGAGACCGGCGCGGGTGGTCCAATGGAAACGTGGCCACGGGTGGCGACCGGGTGCGGGTCGAGGTGCTCGGCCCGATCCGCGTGCTGGACGGGGATCGTCGGGACATCACTCCCGACGGGCTGCTGCAGCGGCGCCTGCTGGCCCTGCTGGTGCTTCGGCGGGGCCGGGTGGTGCCCGCGCACTCCGCCGTCGACGCCCTGTGGCCGTCCAGGCTGCCGGCGGATCCGGCCGCCGCCCTGCAGAACCACATGTTCCGGCTGCGTCGTGGCCTGCCCCACGGCCTGATCGAGTCCGTCGGTGAGGGCTATCGGCTCGATCCGGCCCGCGTGGAGGTCGACGCCGACCGCCTCGTCGCGGTCTCGACGGGGGGAACGACCGATGCAGCCGAGATCGAGGCCGTGCTCGCGCGCTGGCAGGGTCCCGCCTACCCGGAGCTCGACGACGTGGACGAGGCCCGCGTGGAGGCGACGCGGCTGGAGGAACTGCGGTTCCGGGCCCGCGAGGTGCGGGCCGAGGCGCGGCTCGCGCGGGGCGACACCGACGGCCTCGTTGCCGAACTGGCCGCACTGGCCGACGCGCAGCCGTCGAGGGAACGACCGCGTGGGCTTCTGATGACGGCGCTCGCGGCAACGGGACGCCGGGCCGAGGCGCTGCGCGTCTACGACGATTTCCGGCGGCTGATCGGCGACGAGCTGGGCATCGAGCCGTCGCCGGCACTGGCGGCCCACCACACGGAACTGCTCGCCGGTGCCACCGATCGGGTGTGGGCTCCGGTGGGCAGGCTGCCGGTTCCGGCGACGTCACTCGTCGGCCGGGACGCCCTCGCTGCGGAGGTGACCGGGCTGACGGAGTCGGGGCGACTGGTGACCCTGGTCGGCCCGGGTGGGGTGGGCAAGACCCGGCTGCTCCTCGAGACCGGGCACCGGCTCCGCGCCGCCCGCCCGGACCGTCCGGTGGTGCTGTGCGAGCTGGCCACCGCCGAGCCGGACTCCGCGGTCGATGTGGTCGCCGCCGCCCTGCGGATCGACGCCCGGCCCGGCACCGCACTCGCCGAGCGGGTGGCCGACGTGCTGGGCGAGACCGAGATCGTGCTGTTGCTCGACAACTGCGAGCACGTGCTCGAGCCGATCGCCGCCTTCGTCGAACGCCTGCTCGGCACATGTGCGCACGTGCGGGTCGTGGCGACGAGCCGGGAACGGCTCCGCGTCGTGGGCGAGCACGTCCGCAGGGTGCCGCCGCTGCCGTACGACGGCGAGGACGCCCCGGCCGTGCGGCTGTTCGAGGAGCGGGCGCGAGCCGTCGTCCCCGGCTTCGAGCCGGACGGGAGGGAACGTGCCTGCATCGCCGAGATCGTGCGACGCCTGGACGGGTTGCCGCTGGCGATCGAGCTGGCGGCGGCGTGCCTACACACCCACGAGGTCGCGGAGGTCGCGGCGGGCCTGGACCACCGCTTCGAGCTGCTGGCGTCGGGGTACCGCACGACCCCACGGCACGCGTCGCTGGCCGCGGCCGTGTCGTGGTCGTTCGGGCTGCTCCCGGAGGATCTGCGGCGGACCTTCGCGGACCTGTCGGTGTTCGCGGGCTCGTTCGACGCGGCCGACGCCGCGGCGGTCTGCGGCACGGATCCCGGGACGACCGTCGCGGCGTTGACGCACCTCGTGGAGCGTTCGCTGGTGATGCGGATGCCCGGTCGCCGGTACATGCTGCTCGAGACGTTGCGGGCGTTCGGCGCCGAACAGCTCGTCCGTGCGGGCCGAGCCGACACGGTCGCGGAGCGGCACGCCCGGCACCTCGTCGACTGGGTCGACCGTGCGGATTCCCGACTGCTGCAGCCGGGTGAGCCGGTCCTGTCGCAGATCGACGCCGCCGTACCGGAGTTGCGCAGTGCGCTCGGCTGGATGCTCGACCACGACGAGATCGCCCCGGCGGGCCGACTCGTCAACGCCCTGCTGGACTACGGAATCTTCCGGTTGCGACCGGACGTACTGAACTGGGCACGGATGGTGATCGCCGCCGACGCGGAGGGACGGAGCCCGTTCGCCGCGCGCGTGCAGGTGGTGGCCGCCTACGCGGCGTGGATGTCCGGCGACGTGACCGAGACCGGCCGGCTCAGTGCCGCTGCGCTGCGTGCGGTGGAGCGGGTGAAGACCGAGCCGGCGGCCGAAGCACTGACCGTCCGCGGGAGCTACGAGTTGTTCGAAGGTCACCTGGACGCGGCCGCCGCCTGGTACCGGCGGGCCGCCGCGGCAGCCGTGCACGACCCGGCGCAGCGCCTCATGGCACGTGCCAGCGAGCTGCTGCCGCTGGGCTATGCGGGCGCACCGGCCGCCGTCGGGCTGGCCGCGGCACTCCTCACCGAGATCGGCGATGCACGCACACCGCACGCGGCGTACGTCTGGCACTGCGCCGGGGAGGCGGACCTGGCGGTCGACGTCGAACGGGCCCGCGCCCGCTTCGCACGGGCACTGGAGATCGCGGAGCAGACGAACGCCTCGTTCGTCACCGGCCTCGCCGGTGCGTCGAAGGCGTCCATCGACGCCCGGATCGGTGACCCCGTGGCGGCCGCCGCCGAGTACCGGCGGCTGATCCCGCACTGGCGGCGGGCCGGGATGTGGTCGACGCAGTGGACGATGCTGCGCTCGATCGCCGGACTTCTCGAACGCCTGGGCCGCTACCGGGACGCCGCGGTGCTCGAGGGGGCCGTGCGTACGACAGCGGCCGGTCACCGCATCTTCGGTGCCGACGAGGTGGCTCTGGACGATCTCGGCGTGCGGTTGCGCACCGAGCTCGGCGACGACGAGTACGAGGCGGCGCGGCGGCGCGGGGCGCTGCTCGACGGCGAGGCCGCCGCCGAGCATGCGCTCCGCGCCCTGTGACCGCGGGGGACCCGGGACCTCACCATCGGGGCTGTTCGCCGAGGATGCCGAGCAACGACTTGCCGACGAGTTCGTGGGTGAGCGCGTCGTTCCCGGGGTGGAATCCCCCGCACCGCACGTCGCGGTAGAGGCGTTCGAGCTCGTTCCCGGTGAACATGCCGGCGCCGCCGGCCACGTCGAGGGCGATGTCGACGACCCGTTTGGCCGCCTCCACCGCTCGCCACTTCATCGCGTACACCTTGGGAACCCATTCGTCGCCGTGGTCCGCGCCCGCCACCCAGTCCGCGACGAACCGGTCGAGCGTCGCCGAGGCGGCGTCCAGCTCGAGATACATCTGTGCAACCTGATGCTGCACGAACGGGTTGTAGGCGTATGCGCCCCGCTCGATCGCCACCGAGGTCTTGCGGCGGGCGCTGCGGACAGCGAGTTCGAGGGCGCGGTCGGCGATCCCCAGATACACCGCCGCCATGAGCGCAAGCGGCCACATCGTCATCGCCACGAGAAACGGATCGCTGCCGTCGCCCGCGGGAACCACCCGCCCGATGCGGTCGTCGGGCACGAAGACGTCGTCGAGGACCGTGTCGTGGCTCTGCGTCGGCCGCATGCCGAGGGTGTCCCACGTCGGCACGACGTTCACCCCCGCGCTGCCTCGTTCGACGAACGCGTGCACGATGTGCGGCCCGCCGGCCGCGTCCGCATCGACGGCATGCGCGCCGAGCCACCGCCACGCCGGACCGTTGGAGCCGAACTGTTTGCGGCCGGTCAGGCGGTAGCCGCCCGCCACGCGCTGCGCCCGGCACGTCGACAGGAGCACCGGGATGTCGTTGCCCGTCTCGGCGTGGCCGGCAGCGAACACGTCGCCGGCCACCGCGGCCTCCGAGATCCAGCGGAGCGACGTGTCGCCCGTGCGTTCCAGTTCGGTCGCGATCCCGATCCAGTACGAGTGCATCGTCATCGCAAGCGCAGTGGCCGGGGCGTAGCGCGCGAGGCGCCGCTGACTCGCGGCCAGCCGGGCCAGATCGAGGCCCCATCCCCCGTAGCGGACGGGTACGGCGGCGGCGAGGTAGCCGGCCGCTCGCAGTTCCGCGAGGTCCTCGTCGAAGTAGGAGTTGGACCGGTCGAGTTCGCCGGCACGGGAGCGGAACCGCTCCAGCATCTCTGTCGGCAGCTCGGCCGCCCCGTTGCGGGTCGAGTTCATGGTGAGTGTGGTGTCCATGGCCACGACGATGCGCCGGTCCGCTCCCGCCGCGCTCCCAGCGGATCACACCGCCGTGAGAGCACGTGGGGGCGCCGTGGGAGTCCTCTCCCGCACCGTGACAGGCATGAACGCGACGACCTCCCGGCTCGGGACGATCCTGTCGATCTGGGCCCACCCCGACGACGAGACCTATCTCGCGGCGGGGATCATGGCCGCCGCCCGCGACGCCGGCCGGCGCGTCGTGTGCGCGTCGGCCAGCGCCGGCGAGCACGGAACCGCAGATCCTCGCTCGTGGCCGCCGGAACGCCTGGGCCGGGTCCGCCGCTGGGAGGCAGCCGCCGCCATGGCCGTGCTCGGCGTCGAGGAGCACCACGTCCTCGGCCTGCCGGACGGCGCTCTCGCCGATCACGACGACGCCGGTCTCGCATGGGCCGGCCGGCTCCTCGACGACCTCCGCCCCGACACGATCCTGACCTTCGGTGCCGACGGAATGACCTACCACCCGGATCACAACGCCGTGCATCGCTGGGTCACCCGCGCCTGGCGTGACCGCGGCGGCCGGTCCCGGTTGCTGTACGCCACGCCGACCGTGGAGCATCTCGACCGGTTCCGGGACCTCTACGAGGAATGGGGCATGTACATGAGCGACGAGCGCCCCACCGGCATCCCCGAAGAGCAGCTCGCGGTCCACGTCCGGCTGCAGGGACCCGAGCTCGACCGCAAACTCACCGCACTGCGGGCCATGGCCACCCAGACCGGCGACCTCGTCGCGCGGATCGATCCCGCGATCTACGCGGCCCAGATCGCGGAGGAGGCGTTCGTCGACGCTCTCCGCGTCCCCGACCACGACGAGGCAACGACAGGCACGGCGATGACAGGCACGGCCATGACAGGCACGGCGGCGGCGTCGTGAGAGGCCGGGCTACCGGTGCCGCTCGGCGAGGTGCTCCGCCGCCGACCGGACCTGTTCCCGGAGCTCGGGCGGTCCGAGCAGCTCGGCGTCGTCCCCGAGCTGCCACATCGCGGCCCCGGCGTGGCCGGCCCCACCGAACTCCACCTCGGTCTCCCACCATCCGTCGCCTGTGGGCCGCTGCGTGACGATGCGGATCGCGATCACCGCGAGGTCGTCCCGGCGCCGGTCCCGGATCTTCACCGTGGCGGTGACCGTGCCCAGGCCGGCCCGGAACTCGGCGCGGTGCCGGCGCCAGATCCGGGCGAGATCGACGTCGGGCGGGCGGTGCGCCGCGGTGTCGAGCAGTTGCACCCGTTCCATCCGGGAGAGGCGGTAGGTGCGTTCGGCGCCGCGATGCAGGGCTACGAGGTACCAGCGGCCCGCCGCGCTGACCAACCCGAGCGGATCGACGGTCCGCCACCGCGCCTCGGCGCCACGGGAACGGTAGTGGATGCGCAGACGACGATCGGTGAAGACTGCCTGCTGGACGACGCCGAGGTGCTCGTCCCGCCGGTGGTCGATCACCCACCCCGACGAGCTGACGACGATCCGCTCCCCGACGCGCGCCGCGGCGGTGCGCTGCGCCTCGGGCAGCGCGACGGTCACCTTCCGCATCGCCGAGGCGAACGCGGGCGCCATGCCGAGCGAGTCGGGCGTGGCCGAGGCGCTCGCCGCGAGCAGGGCGGTCGCCTCGTCGACGGTCAGACCGGTCAGGTCGGTGGTGAAGCCGGGCAGCAACGAGAACCCGCCGGCGCGTCCGCGTTCGGCGTAGACGGGGATGCCTGCCGTGGACAACGCCTCGACGTCGCGCAGCACGGTGCGCACCGAAACCTCGAGTTCCCGGGCGATTGCGGGCGCGGTCATCCGGCCGCGGTGCCGCAGCAGCAGGACGAGGGACAGCAACCGATCCGCGCGCATGCCGGCACTCTCGCAGAGATACCTGACAGGAGATGTCGTGTTTGGAAGGAAGCATCGTGTCCGCCGACATCGACACACCACCGGGAGGCCCGACATGAGCACCGTCACCGATCCCCGTCCCCTCTACCGTGACGCCCTGGCATGGGTGGACACGCTGTTCGCGCAAGTGCGCCCCGAGCAGATGACCGACCCGACTCCCTGCCCGCAGTTCGACGTGCGTGCCCTGCTCGGCCACCTCGTCGCGACCGTGGACAGGGGGCGGGTGATCGGCAGCGGCGGCGACCCGTTGAGCATCCCGGAATTCCTCACCGGTGTCCCCGACGACGCGTGGCGGGCCGAGCTCGAACGGGCGCAGGCCCACTACCGGAAGGTGTGGAGCGACGACGACGTGCTCGACCGGTCCGTCGTCGCGCCGTGGGGAACGGTACCCGGACGCGCCGCGGTGCTGAGCAACCTCAACGAGGCCCTCGTGCACGGATGGGACCTCTCCGCCGCCACCGGTCTGCAGACCGAGCCCGACGCGGCGCTCGTGGAGGCCGCGTTCGCCGTCGCGCGCCGCAGCATTCCCGCAGCCCGGCGCGGCGGACGGGTGCCCTTCGGCACGGTCGTCGAGTCCGCACCGGATGCGAGCCCCCTCGAACGGCTCGCGAACTGGTCCGGGCGGGAGACCGCCGCGTGGCGGCGCTGATCCGGACACACCGACGCCGACGGGCGGCACCCGCAGAGGGTGCCGCCCGTCGGCGTTCGTTACAGCAGGACTACTCGGCGTCCTTGGCCAGGGCCACCGCCGGGGTGTCGGGCACCGCGGCCGGCTTCTCGCTCGGGGTGAAGGTGAACTTCGCGTTCTCGCCGGCACCCTCGCCGTCCCAGCCTTCGACGTCGACCAGGACGATCTGGCCGGGGCCGATCTCGTTGAAGAGAATCTTCTCCGAGAGCTGGTCCTCGATCTCGCGCTGGATCGTGCGACGCAGCGGCCGGGCGCCGAGGACCGGGTCGAAGCCGCGCTTGGCGAGCAGCGACTTCGCCTTCTCGGTGAGCTCGATGCCCATGTCCTTGTTCTTCAGCTGCACCTCGACACGACCGATCATCAGGTCCACCATCTCGATGATCTGCTCCTGGGTGAGCTGGTGGAAGACGATGATGTCGTCGATGCGGTTGAGGAACTCGGGCCGGAAGTGCTTCTTGAGCTCGTCGTTCACCTTGAGCTTCATCCGCTCGTAGTTCGACTCGGCGCCGGTGCCCTTGGTGAAGCCCAGGCCCACCGCCTTCGAGATGTCGGCGGTACCGAGGTTCGAGGTGAAGATCAGCACGGTGTTCTTGAAGTCGACCGTGCGTCCCTGGCCGTCGGTGAGGCGGCCGTCCTCGAGGACCTGCAGGAGGGTGTTGTAGATCTCCTGGTGGGCCTTCTCGATCTCGTCGAACAGAACCACGGAGAACGGCTTGCGGCGCACCTTCTCGGTGAGCTGGCCGCCCTCTTCGTAGCCGACGTAGCCCGGAGGGGCACCGAACAGGCGCGACGCGGTGAACCGGTCGTGGAACTCGCCCATGTCGATCTGGATGAGCGCGTCGTCCTCGCCGAACAGGAAGTTCGCGAGCGCCTTCGACAGCTCGGTCTTACCGACGCCGGACGGGCCGGCGAAGATGAACGAACCGGCGGGACGCTTCGGGTCCTTCAGGCCGGCGCGGGTACGCCGGATCGCCTTGGCGACGGCCTTGACGGCGTCCTCCTGGCCGATGATCCGCTTGTGCAGCTCGTCCTCCATGCGGAGCAGACGGGTGGTCTCCTCCTCGGTGAGCTTGAACACCGGGATGCCGGTCCAGTTGGCGAGAACCTCGGCGATCTGCTCCTCGTCGACCTCGGCGATGACGTCGAGATCACCGGCGCGCCACTGCTTCTCGCGCTCGGCACGCTGCGCGACGAGCTGCTTCTCCTTGTCGCGCAGGTTCGCGGCCTTCTCGAAGTCCTGCGCGTCGATCGCGGACTCCTTCTCCCGGCGCGCGTCGGCGATCTTGTCGTCGAACTCGCGCAGGTCCGGCGGCGCGGTCATCCGGCGGATGCGCATGCGCGCACCGGCCTCGTCGATGAGGTCGATCGCCTTGTCCGGCAGGAAGCGGTCGTTGATGTAGCGGTCCGCGAGGCTCGCCGCGGCGACCAGCGCCTTGTCGGTGATGGACACGCGGTGGTGCGCCTCGTACCGGTCGCGCAGACCCTTGAGGATCTCGATGGTGTGCTCGACCGTGGGCTCGCCGACCTGCACCGGCTGGAACCGGCGCTCGAGCGCGGCGTCCTTCTCGATGTACTTGCGGTACTCGTCGAGGGTGGTGGCACCGATGGTCTGCAGCTCGCCGCGCGCCAGCTTCGGCTTCAGGATCGACGCCGCGTCGATGGCGCCCTCGGCGGCACCCGCACCGACCAGCGTGTGCAGCTCGTCGATGAACAGGATGATGTCGCCGCGGCTGTTGATCTCCTTGAGGACCTTCTTCAGGCGTTCCTCGAAGTCACCGCGGTAACGGCTGCCCGCGACGAGCGAGCCGAGGTCGAGGGTGTAGAGCTGCTTGTCCTTGAGGGTCTCGGGGACCTCACCGTTGACGATGGCCTGCGCCAGGCCCTCGACGACGGCGGTCTTGCCGACGCCCGGCTCGCCGATGAGCACCGGGTTGTTCTTGGTGCGACGGCTCAGGACCTGCATCACGCGCTCGATTTCCTTCGCGCGTCCGATGACGGGGTCGAGCTTGCCTTCGAGCGCGGCCTGCGTGAGGTTGCGGCCGAACTGATCGAGCACCAGCGACGTCGACGGGGTGCCGGCCTCGCCACGGCTGGTGCCGGATTCCTGGGGCTCCTTGCCCTGGTATCCGGAGAGCAGCTGGATGACCTGCTGACGGACCCGGTTCAGGTCGGCGCCGAGCTTGACGAGCACCTGCGCCGCGACGCCCTCACCCTCGCGGATGAGGCCGAGCAGGATGTGCTCGGTACCGATGTAGTTGTGTCCGAGCTGCAGCGCCTCACGCAGGCTGAGCTCGAGCACCTTCTTGGCACGGGGCGTGAACGGGATGTGACCCGAGGGGGCCTGCTGTCCCTGGCCGATGATCTCCTCGACCTGGCTGCGGACGCCTTCGAGGGAGATCCCCAAAGATTCGAGCGACTTGGCCGCTACGCCCTCGCCTTCGTGAATGAGGCCCAGGAGAATGTGCTCCGTGCCGATGTAGTTGTGGTTGAGCATCCTGGCCTCTTCCTGAGCCAGGACGACGACGCGCCGCGCGCGATCGGTGAACCTTTCGAACATCGCACTCCCTCACACTCTCCGGCCGACAGGTCCGGTACGCGGATCGTTCCGGACCCGGCTGCCGCGTTTCGCTCCGGCACTCGAGTCGTCGAGTGGAACCAGGTTCCACGACCCCACTCGACACTCTAGTTGCCGCCGTTTCGAGGCGCTGCCCCTCCACCCGATCGGCACCGGCGGCAACTCCGGCTACGAGGGGTAACGCCGCACGTCGACCCGGCGTTCCCACCTCCGTGTACGCCAGCAGCGAACACGCTGCTCAGCGGGGCATCAACCGGCGAATGCGCTGTCCGACGCGCTGCGGGGCGCGTTCGGGGTCGACGAGTTCGTTCTCCGCGAGGGGGCTGTCCTCGTCGGCGACGGTGCCGGGCTCGAACCGCTCGAGCGTCCGGCCCGGTCCGCGCAGCCGTTCCACCGCGGCGACGAGCGAGCCTTCGGACCGGACGGCGGAGGCGACGTCCTGCGGGGACACCCCCAGGTGCTCGGACAGCAGACGCTCCCGCATCTCGACGACCGCACGGCTGATGTGGTCGCCCTCGTGATCCGCCTCGACGAAGAGATCGCACTCGGTGTCGAAGCCCAGGGACCGGTTGTTCAGGTTCGACGAGCCGATGCGCAGCAGCACGTCGTCCATGACGACGACCTTCGCGTGCACGTAGATCGGCGCTCCGCCCGCGGTGACCGGGTAGTAGGCGGCGAACCGCCCGTGGACGTCGGCGTTCCACAGCATGTGCAGCAGCTTGCGACGGGCACCGTCCATCGCCTTCTGCTCGAGCCATCCCTCGGCGTTGCGCGGCAGGACCAGCACGATCTGCGGGCCGTCCGGTTCGTGCAGCCGCTTCGCGAGGGCTTCGGCGAGGGTCCGGGACGCCAGGTACTGGCTCTCCATGTAGAGCGTGCGACGGGCGCCGGCGATCACCGCCAGGTAGAGGGCTTCGATCTCCCGGACCTCGGCGCGGTCGCGGAGTTCGGGCAGGGTGCGGGCGACGGCGACGTCGACATCGCGCAGCGCCGGGCGCAACCCCTCGGGCCAGATGGTGTGATCGGCCTCGACCGGCTCGAGGTCCTCCCCGGTCGCAGCCTTCCACCGGGCACGGGCCTGCTCGCCGATCGCGCGGGCGGCCGCGCCGTCCACCGCGGTGGTGACGTCGTGCCACGGTCCGTACCGGCGACCGTTCGGCTCCCGCCGGTAACGGCTGCGGTCGGGATGTTCGCTGGTGTCCCACCGGTCCACGGTCATGTCGATGCCACCGCAGAACGCGACGACGTCGTCGATCACGATGATCTTCTGATGATGCGCCGCTCCCACGGGGTGGGCACCGTCGATCTCGAGCCGGAGCCGGGGGTCGCTCAGCCAGTTCAGCACGAAGACAGGTGTCATCCCGCGTCCGATGGCGGCGAATGCGCCGATGTTCCACTTCAGCAGCATCACCTCGAGATCCGGCTGCCGACGTGGCAACCACTTGAGGAAGGCACCCAGCCGGTTCGGTCCCTCGAGGGTCTTGCGATCGGGTTCGAATTTGATCCTCGTGTCGAAGTCCCACCCGATCAGGAGGATCCGTCTGCGGGCCTGCAGCATCGCCGACTTGGCGTACCGGAAATAGTCTGCGGCGTCGACGATGCAGGCGAGACGATCGGCCCGATCGACCCGCCAGCACGTCTCGCCCGGGGCGGCAATCCGCTCTGCCATGGCCGACACGCTACCCGGGAATCTCGCCCGCCCGCCGCGAGAGACGAAAGGCCGGGCAGTTGTGACGATTGTCTCCGCTTCGCGACAGCGCACCGTTCCGAGCGACCGATCCGCTTTCCGGACGAATAGGGAACGAAATCTGCGCGCCACGACGACGAGGCGATATCCGGGACTGTTGTCGCGGATATCGCCTCGTCGGCCGGAAGACGGCACCTGTGCTCGGTGTGCCTTTGCGGCTTTGCCGCCGGTGTGCCTTTGCGGCTTTGCCGCCGGTGTGCCTTTGCGGCTTACCGCCGGTGCGCCTTGTCGAGCCGTGCTGTCAGTGTGCCTTGTTGTAGGCCTCGATGATTTCGGCGGAGATGCGTCCCCGGGCGGAGACGGGCATGTCGTTGTTACGGGCCCATTCCCGGATTTCCGCGGTTCGTTCCGAACCACCACGCGCGGACTTGCGCGCTGCGGGCGCGGTGGGCACGACCTTCGCGCGCTTACGGCCACCGACCTTGCGGGCATGGGTGACCCAGAACTCCAATTCTTCCCGGAGCTTGGCCGCGTTTTCCTCGGACAGATCGATCTCGTAGGTGACTCCGTCGAGCCCGAATTCCACGGATTCGTCCGCCGCCGTCTCCCCGTCCACATCGTCGATCAGGGTAACGGTGACTTTCTTTGCCATGTGCTGCAAATCCTCTCGAATGAAGAAGCGCGGCCCCCCGCGGTACGAGACAACAATACCCGGGAATCAATTCATGGCAATACGGAAATCGAATGCGACCAATTACCTCGCCGGACGAACAATTGGGAACAGGATTGTTTCCCGGATTCCGAGGCCCGTCAGCGCCATCAGCAATCGATCGATTCCCATGCCGGTCCCGGTCGTCGGAGGCATTCCCTGTTCCATCGCCGCGAGGAAATCCTCGTCGAGGACCATCGCCTCGTCGTCACCAGCCGAGGCCAGCCGCGCCTGGTCGACGAATCGCTCGCGCTGGATCACGGGGTCGACGAGTTCCGAGTAGCCGGTGGCCAGTTCGAAGCCGCGTACGTACAGGTCCCATTTCTCGGTCACACCGTTCTTGCTGCGGTGCTGCCGGGTGAGCGGCGAGGTCTCGACGGGGTAGTCCCGCACGAACGTCGGCTCGTGCAACTGGTCGCCGCACTGGTGCTCCCACAACTCCTCGACGAGTTTCCCGTGGCCCCAGCCCTTGCCCTCCGGAACCTCGAGACCCACCCGATCGGCGAGCGCATGCAGCTCCTCGAGGGACGTCTCGGGCGTGACCTCGGTGCCGATGGCCGCGGACAGTGACGGGTACATCTCCATCACTTTCCATTCGCCGCCGAGGTCGTACTCGGTGCCGTCGGCGAGGGTGACGACGTGGGTGCCGAACACCGCCATCGCCACCTCCTGGATGAGCTCGCGAATCATCGTCGCCGAATCGTCGTACGTGCCGTACGCCTCGTAGGTCTCGAGCATGGCGAATTCGGGCGAGTGCGTGGAGTCCGCACCCTCGTTGCGAAAGTTGCGGTTGATCTCGAAGACCTTCTCGATGCCACCCACCACGCAGCGCTTGAGGAACAGTTCCGGCGCGATGCGCAGGTACAGATCCATGTCGAGCGCGTTCGAATGGGTGACGAACGGACGCGCCGTCGCACCACCGTGCAGGGTCTGCAGCATCGGGGTCTCGACCTCGAGGAAGCCGCGCCGCTCGAGGGCATTGCGCAGCTCGCGCACCACCGCGACACGCATGCGGGCGTTGGCGCGGGCCTCGGGACGCACGATCAGGTCGGCGTAGCGCTGCCGGACCCGGGTCTCCTCGTTCATCTCCTTGTGCGCGACCGGCAGCGGGCGCAGCGCCTTGGCGGCCATCTGCCACGAGTCCGCCATGACGCTGAGCTCGCCGCGACGAGAACTGATCACCTCGCCGTGCACGAACACGAAGTCACCGAGGTCCACCTCGTGCTTCCACGCCGCGAGGGATTCCTCGCCGACACCGTTCAGGCTGATCATCGCCTGCAACTGGGTGCCGTCGCCCTCCTGCAGCGTGGCGAAGCAGAGCTTGCCGGTGTTGCGGAAGAAGATGACCCGGCCGGCGACGCCGACCTCCTCACCGGTGACGGTGTCGGGCTCGAGGTCGGGGTACTTCTCGCGGATCTCCGCGAGGGTGTGAGTGCGCGGAACGACGACGGGATACGCGTCCTTGCCCTGCGCCAGGATCCGTTCGCGCTTCTCGCGGCGGATACGGATCTGCTCGGGGGTGTCGTCGGACTGCTGAACCGGTGCATCACTCACGGGTGACCAGACTATCGGACCGCGTCGGACGCCCGCGCAGGACCGACGCGCCCGGGGAGACCGGCGCCCCGACGGATCAGTGTGCGGTGACGCGCGCCACGTCGTCCTCGACGTGCGGGGCGGCGGCGATCGCACCGGTCGCCCCGGCCGCCGCCAGGGCCGCGTACCCGCCGACGAGACCGGTGACGCGGCGCAGGCCGAGGGCCTGCAGCCCCGCGACGACGGCATCGGTCTCCGCGCCGGAGGCCGAGACCACGACCCACTCGACGTCACGGTCGACGGCCACCGCCAGGCGCTCGTCGTCGGCGGGATGCAGACGCCGGGGCAACAGTTCCGCGGAGATGGCCAGGGCACCGGGCAGGGTGCCCTGAGCGGCGCGCTCGGCGTGGGAACGGATGTCGACGACCACCGCGCCGCGCGCGACGGTCGCGGCCAGTCCGGCCGGATAGATGCGCTCGGTGGTGAGCGGGAGGGGATGGGCGGGTGCGGCGACGAAGGATGCAGCAAGCGCAGTGCGCATGAGAGAGACTCCAGGAAGGTGTGAACGGTCGAGGCGGACGTCAGCCTCGACAACACTCCTGGGCGCTCATGCAGCGGATCACGGCGACTATTCTTGCACAGGATCGCGGTGGGCGGAACCCACTGCGGCGGATCGGGCGCCGCGCCGTGCGAGATTGCGCTCGTACACCAGGCGCAGCCCCTCCAGCGTCAGGTCCGGTTCGTGGTGCTCGAGCATCTCGGATTCCGGCATGATCAGCGGCGCACGGTCGCCGGTCCCGATGACCGCGACGTCGTCACCGTCGAAGCCGCGCTGCTCGGAACGCACCAGCCGCACCAGCCCGTCGACCATCCCGGCGAATCCGAAAACCGCACCGGACTGCATGCATTCGACGGTGTTCTTGCCGACCACGGCGCGCGGGCGCAGCAGCTCCACCTTGCGCAGCGCCGCGGACTGGGAGGCGAGCGCGTCCATCGACACCTCGATGCCGGGGGCGATGATGCCGCCGAGGAACTCCCCCTTCGCCGAGACCACGTCCACGCACGTGGACGTCCCGAAGTCCACCACGATGCACGGACCGTCGTAGAAGTGGTGTGCCGCAAGACTGTTGACGATGCGGTCGGCGCCGACCTCCTTGGGGTTGTCGACGAGCAGCGGCACCCCGGTGCGCACGCCCGGTTCGACGACCACGTGCGGCACGTGTTCCCAGTAGCGGGCCAACATCACCCGGATCTCGCGCAGCACCGACGGCACCGTGGACAGCGCGGTCACCCCGGTGATCTGATCGACGTAGCCGCCGAGCAGGCCACGGAAGATGAGCGCGAGCTCGTCGGCGGTCATCCGCGGATCGGTACGCATCCGCCAGTCCCGCAACAACTTCGCGTGCGAGCCGCTGCCGGTGAACAGACCGAGGACGACGTTGGTGTTCCGGACGTCGACGGCGAGGAGCACTGTTACACCAACGAACCGGAGTCGAGCGTGGCGAGCATGCGCGGGGTGATCAGACCGGAACCCTCCGGCGCGTGCGCCGGATCGTTGCCGAGTTCGACCTGCCGGTTGTCCGCGTCGACGAACACCACGCGCGGGTTGTAGTCGCGGCATTCCTGCTCGTTCATCACGCCGTAGGCGATGAGGATGACGAGATCGCCGGGGCTCACGAGACGTGCTGCGGCACCGTTGATCCCGATGACGCCGGAGCCTCGCTCGCCCGCGATGACGTAGGTTTCGAGACGGTTGCCGTTGTCGATGTCGACGATCGCGACCTGCTCGCCCTCGAGCAGGTCGGCGGCGTCCATCAGGTCCTGGTCGACGGTCACCGAGCCCACGTAGTGCAGATCGGCGTGGGTCACCGTGGCGCGGTGGATCTTCGACTTCATCATCGTGCGGAACATGGTGTCTCCTCAGCTTTTCGTGCCGGTCGCGCTATCGGCGGGTGAGCAGGTCGTCGGGGGTGGACGCGTCGACCGGGCCGGTCTCGCGTTCGAGGAATCCGGTGCCGATTGCGACACCGACGTTGTCGATGAGCCGGGTGGTGCCGATCCGAGCGGCGATCAGCAGCCGGCCGTCGCCACGTTCCGGAGCGGGACCGAGATCCGCACCCCGCAGTTCGAGATAGTCCAGCTCCACCGCGGGCTCGGCGGCGAGCACCGCGCGTGCGGCGGTGAGCACGGCCTCCGGCCCGCCGGCGGCGGCGTGCGCCCCGGCGACCAGCGCCGCGGACAGCACGGTGGCGATCCGGCGCTGCTCCGGATCCAGGTAGCGGTTGCGCGACGACAGCGCGAGCCCGTCCTGCTCGCGCACCGTCGGCACACCCACGATGCGGACGTCGAAGTTCAGGTCCTGCACCATCTGCCGGACCAGGGCGAGCTGCTGGTAGTCCTTCTCGCCGAAGAACACGACGTTGGGCGCCGCGATCTGCAGCAGCTTCGCGACGACGGTGAGCATGCCCGCGAAGTGCGTCGGGCGGCTGCCACCCTCGAGCTCCGCTCCCAGGGGGCCCGGATGGATCATGGTCCGCCTGCCCTCGGGGTACATCGCGGCCGCCGTCGGTGCGAACGCCAGCTCGACACCGGCCTCGCGCAGCAGCGCGAGGTCCGCGTCGAGGGTGCGGGGGTAGGCGTCGAGGTCCTCACCGGCGCCGAACTGCAGCGGATTGACGAAGATCGACACCACCACCACGGCACCGGTGAGCTTCGCCTGCCGTACGAGTTCGAGGTGACCGGCGTGCAGGGCACCCATCGTCGGCACGAGCGCCACGGTGCGGCCGACGCCGCGCAGCGCCTTGGTGACCTTGGTCAGGCCGGCGGGATCGTGGTGCACGGTCAACTCGCCGCGCACGTAGCCGCCCTGTTGCGTTTCACTCACCGTGATCAGCCCCTTCGAGGATCTCCATCAGTTCCGGTTTCGCACCGGCGCGCTGCGCCGAACGCAGCGACATCGCCCGGTAGCCGGCGGCGATCCGAGGTTCGACCTCGTCGAGCACCCGCAGGTGCGTGGCCACGGCCTGCGCGTCGCCGCGAGCGACCGGACCGGTCAGCGCGGACGGTCCGCGGCGCAGCGCGTTGTCGAGCGCCGCCGCCAGCAGCGGCTGCAGCACCCGCTCCGCGACACCACCGGGCGCGTCGTCGACGAGTTGCTGGCCGAGCAGTTCGTCACCCTCGAGCGCCACCCGCAGCGCCTCCACCGCATCGACCACGAGGGTGACGAGGTGGTTGCTGCCGTGGGCGAGCGCGGCGTGGTACAGCGCGCGCCGCTCCTCGCGGACGCGCACGGGTTCGCCGCCGATCTCGAGCACGAGGGACTGGGCGATCGCGTAGCCGATGTCGTCGGCGGCCGTGATGCCGAAGCACGCCGACGCGAGCCGGACGGTGTCCTCGTCGTGGCCGGTGAACGTCATCGCCGGATGGATGGCGAGCGGCACGACGCCCTGGTCTGCCAGCGGAGCGAGAACACCGACGCCGTTCGCGCCGGACGTGTGGGCGACGATCGTGCCGCGCGATACGGAACCGGTGGCGGCGAGGCCGCGGACGAGGGCGTGGAGTTCCGAGTCCGGGACGGCGAGGAGCAGCAGGTCGCAGCGAGCGGCGACCTCGTCGACGGGGAGAATTTCGGTGTCCGGGAGCCGGGTGCGGGCGCGGTGCTTGGACTGTTCGGAAACGGCGGAACAGGCCACGACCAGGTGGCCGACGCGTTCGAGTGCCGCGCCGATCGCCGTGCCCACCCGCCCGGCGGAAACGATTCCGACCGTCAGTCGTGCAGGCGCAGGCTCGTTGGTGATCCCGAAGGAGGTCACGGGAGTCCTCTCATTCGTTCCAGTCCCGCTCGGCGGGTACCAGACGTTCCGATCGACGATAGCGCGGTGCGAGCGACCACGGCCACGGCAGAGAACGTGATCTGCGCCTCACCTACCGTGGCGGGTGCTCAGCGTTCGGCGGACAGGGCAGCCAGGATCTCCGCGACCGTGCGCCCCTGGCTGTGCGCGCCCTCGCCCGCGTCGTCCGCCCGCCGTCGCCGGGCGCGCCGGCCCGTGGGCTCGGCGTCGCCGTCCGCGTCCGAGGCCCCGTCCTCGGGTGGCTCCGGCTGGGACCCGGCGTCCTCGGGCTGTTCCGGTCGTGTCCCGGCGTCCTCGGGCTGTTCCGGTCGTGTCCCGGCGGCCTCGGGTTCCTCCGGCCGTGTCCCGGCGTCCTCGGGTTCCTCCGGCCGTGTCCCGGCCTCGGTCCGGTCCTCGGGGCCGGTCCCGTCCTGTCGTCGCGGGTCCGGCGACGCGCCGGGAGCGGCCGTCGCTCCCGCCGGGCGGCGGGGCACAGCGGTCGTCGTGTCGCCGTCGGTGACCACCGTGGTCTCGGCGGTCACCGGCTCGTCGTCGGGCGACGCGAAGAACGGTCCCGCCGGGCGGGGCGCGGCGGTGACCCGGAAGTTCCCGCCGCCGAGCTCCTGCAGTTGTCCCCGGCCCGCCCACAACGCGGCGCGGTCCTCGGGCAGCCGGCCGTCGAAGAGCACCTCGAGGTTGCGTCGCAGCGCAGCGAGCTCGGCCCGCAGGGCCGCCATCTGGTCGGCGTCGATGCGCAGCTCCGAGCGGACCTTCTCCTCGACGGTCAGCTCGTACTCGCGGCGTGCCGCGATCTCCCGTTCGAGCTGCAGTTCGTACACGGTCTGCAGATCCCGGACCTTGGCGCGGTCCAGTGCCGACTCGCGTCGGTACTTCGTCATGGCGATCGCGCCGACGGTGGCAGCCCACAGCGCGACCACCAGCCCGACACGCAACAGCTGGACGCTGTCGCTGAAGACCAGGAACAGCGACGCGATCAGCGCCAGGGCGAGCAGTGCCGCCACGATCACAGAACTCGCGCTGCGCCGTGGCCGACGACCCTTCCTCGTTCGCACCGGAGTCCCCATGGGCTCCAGACTACTGGGCGTGGCCGCCGTGACCCGAAAGTCGAGCGCACCCGGACCGCCGCCGCCGTCAGGTCGCCGGCTCGTCGGGATCTTCCGGTGTCCGGCAACAATGTTCGAGCCACAGGGCGGCACCCGCGAGTGCCACACCGGCGAGCAGCCCGACGATCACACCGGCGCTGTCCTCGACCGCGGCCTGGAGCACCGGTCGCTGCGGCACCAGGTACAGCAGGAACCCCGCCCAGATGCCCGCGCTGGCCGCACCGACCAATGCCGATGCCTTCGCGAGCGCCACCGCACGAGCCGCCGTGATGGGATGCAACTGGTGCGGCCCGTCGCCGATCTCGTGCTTGCCGACGCGGGAACGGATCATGAAGGCCAGCACCACCTCGACGATCGCGACCGGATACAGCGACGCTCCCGCATAGACGGGGATCGGCGGCAGCGTGCCGTACAGGCCGCGCGCCAGCAGCCATGCCGCGACGGCGGCGAGCACCGCCAGCGCCAGCAGATCCCGGATACGCGTCGGCTTCATCACCGCGGCGGCTCCAGCCGGTACTCGGTGCGGCGCACACCTTCGCGTTCGTCGACGGCGAGAGCCGCGAGCCACTCCGTCAACGGCCGTCGCGTGCCGTCGACCACCAGCGTCGCCTGCGGTTCGACGTCCCACCACGGGACGAGCACGAAGGCGCGCAGGTGGGCGCGCGGATGCGGCAGGGTCAGCTCGGGATCGTCGCTGAGAACCTCGCGGCCGTCCGAGTCGTGGCAGGTGACCACGTCCACGTCGAGGCTGCGCGGACCCCACCGCTGTTCCCGGACCCGGTCGGCGGCAGCCTCGAGCTGCCGGCCCAGGTAGAGCCAGCCGCGGCAGTCCAGCGACGGGTCCTCGGCGACGACGACGGCGTTGAGGAAGTCCTGCTGCTCGACCCCGCCCCACGGCGCGGTCGAATACACCGGCGACACGACCACGATCCGGTCGGCGAGAGCTTCGGTGACCGAGCGCAGGTGCGCGGTCCGGTCCCCGATGTTCGAGCCGATGGACAGCACCGCCCGGCTCACGAGCCGCTCCGGGTGCGCTCGACCACCACCGCCACGTCCGCGAAGGTCAGCGGGATCGGCGCCGACGGCTTGTGCAGGGTGACCTCGACCCGGGTGACCCGCGGGTCGGTGAGGACGTCGGCGGCGATCTCACCGGCAACGGTCTCGATGAGGTCGCGTGACGGGCCCGCGACGATCGCGGCGGCCCGCTCGGCGAGGATGCCGTAGTGCAGGGTGTCGTCGAGGGCGTCGCTCGCCGCAGCCGGTGCGAGATCGAGCCACGCGACGATGTCCACCAGGAAGTCCTGGCCGTCGCGCTTCTCGTGGTCGAACACCCCGTGGTGGCCGCGGACCCGCAGTCCGCGCAGTTCGATCCGGTCGCTCACGCCGATCCTCCCGCCGCACTGCCGCGCTGCCACGCCCCGACGACGGCGACAGCGTCCAGCGACGCCCGCACGTCGTGCACGCGCACTCCCCACGCCCCGTGCTCCGCCGCGAGCGCCGACACGACGGCCGTGGCCACCTCGCGGCCACCGGGTGGCCGGATCGTGCCGTCGGGGGCGGCGAGCAGGGAACCGAGGAAGCGTTTGCGCGACGCACCGATCAGCACCGGGTAGCCGAGTTCGGTGAGCTCGGGCAGGCGGCGCAGCAGTTCCCAGTTGTGGTCGGCGTCCTTCACGAAGCCGAGGCCGGGATCGAGGATGATGTTCGCCGGATCCACGCCGGCCGCGATCGCGGCGTCCACCTGCACCATCAGCTCCCCGCGCACTTCGCGGACCACGTCGTCGTAGTGGGTGGATCCGCCGGCGTGCACGAAGCCGCCGGCGGGTCGCCAGTGCATGAGGATCCACGGCACGCCGGCCGCGGCCACGACCGCGGCCATGCGAGAGTCGGCGCGTCCACCCGAGACGTCGTTGACGATGGTGACCCCGGCCTCGATCGCCGCCTCGGCCACGGAGGCACGCATGGTGTCGACACTGGTGGGAATGCCGGCGGCGCTCAACGCGGCGACGACCGGCGCGACCCGCGCGGCCTCGACCTCCGGGTCGACGCGAGCCGCTCCGGGACGGGTGGATTCCCCACCGACGTCGACGATGTCCACACCCAGGTCACGCAGTTCCAGGCCGTGCGCGATCGCCGCGTCGCGGTCGAGGTACCGGCCGCCGTCCGAGAACGAATCCCGCGTCACGTTCAGCACACCCATCACCACCGGGCGACCGGGGTTCGGCAGCATGCTCACCGGCGCAGGATCAGATCCAGGGCCTCGGCACGCGACGCCGAGTTGGTCTGCAGCAACCCCCGCACCGCCGAGGTCGTGGTGCTCGCCCCCGGCTTGCGGATGCCCCGCATGGCCATGCACAGATGCTCGGCCTCGACGACCACGATCACCCCGACCGGATCCAGCTTGCGCATCAGCGCATCCGCCACCTGACTGGTCAGCCGCTCCTGCACCTGCGGCCGCTTGGCGTACAGATCCACCACCCGCGCCAGCTTCGACAGGCCCGTCACCCGGCCGGTGGGACCGGGGATGTAGCCGACGTGCGCGACCCCGTGGAACGAGACCAGGTGGTGCTCGCACGTCGAGTACATCGGAATGTCGCGGACCAGGACGAGTTCCTGATGGCCCTCGTCGAAGGTCTTGTCCAGGACCGAGTCCGGATCGGTGTACAGACCGGCGAACATCTCCCGGTACGCCCGCGCGACCCGGGCCGGGGTGTCGAGCAGCCCTTCGCGCTCGGGGTCCTCCCCCACCGCGATCAGCAGTTCCCGCACGGCCGCCTCCGCGCGAGCCTGATCGAAGGCCCGGCCCGATTCCCGGCTGCGCAGGAGCTCGCCGTCACCGCCGATCGACACGGAATCCGCCTCGGAATCCAGGTGGTTCACCGACACCAGACCGTACCTCCACTCTTCTCGACTCGGGTTCAGCGCGGACCGGTCGGCCCCTCCCACGGCTGTGTCGGCGGTGACTCGGGAGCCACGTTCCGCTCGGCCTGTCGCTCGTCCTCGTCGGCCGGGCGCGCGGGCTGGGTCCATTGCGGATACCCAGGATAGGTGCTCTGCGGCCGCTCGGACTCGGCAGGCGGCCAACCGGGTGCCGACCAGCCCGCCGGGGCGCCGTAGTCGGGCCGGGTGGCGTGGCGGGGTCCGCCCGGGTACGGCGGCTGCCCGAAGCCCGGCAGCGGCTCCGACGCGGGCGCCGGCACCGGCGCCGGATGCCCGTTGGTCGGCGCCGCGGGCTGCGACTGCGGCAGCGGCTGGGGCTGCGGCTGCGGCTGCGGCTGCGGCTGGGGCTGGGGCTGCGGCTGGGCAGGCTTGGTGAAGGACGGGCGCACCGCTTCCGGCGGCCACGGCTCACCGCGTTCCTTCGCCCGCTCGGCCGGCGTCTTGATGGGGGGCTTGTCCGACGGCGTGCGTCCACCGAAGTCGTTGAACTCGGTGATCCGCGGCCGCTTCTCGACGGAGGCGAGGATCCGCTCGAGATCCTTGCGGGTGAGGGTCTCGTGTTCGAGCAGTTCCCCGGCGAGCACGTCCAGCACGTCGCGGTAGTCGTTGAGGATCGCCCAGGCCTCGGTGTGCGCGGCCTCGATGAGGTTGCGCACCTCCTCGTCGATCTCGCGGGCCACCTCGTGCGAGTAGTCGGACTGCACGCCCATCGAGCGGCCGAGGAACGGGTCGCCGTGTTCCTGCCCGTAGCGGACGGCGCCGAGGCGGGCGCTCATGCCGTACTCGGTGACCATCGCACGGGCGATCTTGGTGGCCTGGTCGATGTCCGAGGAGGCACCCGTCGTCGGCTCGTGGAACACGAGTTCCTCGGCCGCGCGGCCACCCATGGCCATCACCAGGCGGGCGATCATCTCCGAGCGGGTCATCAGGCCCTTGTCGTCCTCGGGGACGGTCATCGCGTGACCGCCGGTGCGGCCGCGGGCGAGGATCGTCACCTTGTAGACGGGCTCGATGTCCGGCATCGCCCACGCGGCGAGCGTGTGCCCACCCTCGTGGTAGGCGGTGATCTTCTTCTCGTGCTCGCTGATGATGCGGCTCTTGCGGCGCGGGCCGCCGATCACCCGGTCCACCGACTCCTCGAGTGCGGCCTCGGTGATCACGGTGCCGTTCTCGCGCGCGGTGAGCAGCGCAGCCTCGTTCACGACGTTGGCCAGGTCCGCGCCGGACATGCCGACGGTGCGCTTGGCCAGTCCCTCGAGGTCGGCGTGCTGGTCGAGCGGCTTGCCCTTGGAATGCACCTGCAGGATCGCCCGGCGCCCGGCGAGGTCGGGGTTGGTGACCGGGATCTGCCGGTCGAACCGGCCCGGCCGCAGCAGGGCCGGATCCAGGATGTCGGGACGGTTGGTGGCGGCGATGAGGATGATGCCCTGCCGGTCCCCGAAGCCGTCCATTTCGACGAGCAGCTGGTTGAGCGTCTGCTCCCGTTCGTCGTGGCCGCCGCCGAGGCCGGCACCACGCTGACGGCCGACCGCGTCGATCTCGTCGACGAAGATGATGCAGGGGCTGTTCTGCTTGGCCTGCTCGAACAGGTCGCGCACGCGGGACGCACCGACGCCGACGAACATCTCCACGAAGTCCGAACCGGAGATGGTGAAGAACGGGACGCCGGCCTCACCGGCAACCGCGCGGGCGAGCAGGGTCTTGCCCGTGCCGGGAGGGCCGTACAGCAGGACGCCCTTCGGGATCTTCGCGCCGAGGGCCTGGTAGCGCGCCGGGTTCTGGAGGAAGTCCTTGATCTCGTACAGCTCTTCGACGGCCTCGTCCGCACCGGCGACGTCGGCGAACGTGGTCTTGGGCATGTCCTTGGTCAGCTGCTTGGCCTTGGACTTGCCGAAGCCCATCATCCCGCCGCGGCCACCGCCCTGCATGCGGCTCATCACGAAGAAGAACACCCCGAGCAGGATGATCATCGGGAGCACGAACAGCAGGATCGACGTCAGCCAGCTCTCCTGGGTGACGGTGGTGTCGAACTTCTCGAGGCCCGCGCCGGCGACCTTGTCGAAGATCTGCTCGGACGCCGACTCCGGGTACTTGGCGAGGATTTCGGTGTCGTCCCCGGTCGCCTCGTTGCCGCTCTTCAGCCACAGGCGTACCTGCTGCTCGCGGTCGTCGATCTGCGCCCGGCTGACGTTGTCCGCATCGAGCTGAGCAAGCGCGACAGACGTGTCCACCTTGGTGAAACCGCGGGTGTCGTCGCCGAAGTAGCTGAAGGCGTAGATGACCAACAGGATGCCGGCGACGATCGCCAGATTACGGAACACTGTCTTGCGGTTCATACAGGTTCGGCCCGGCCGGCCGGTCCTTTCGATAGTGCGGTCATCATCGTGGTCGTCCCGAGGAGTCCGGCGACGAACCGGACACCGCAAGGTTACCGCGTGTACGCGCAGCGTTGCCCTCGCGCGCCCGCACGGTTCGAGGGGTCAACGTCCGGGGCCACCCGGAGGTTCCCGCCGGTCGCGTCAGCCGCCTGCGGGCACGGGCCCCACCGTGGTTATCATTTCGCATGGCCATGCAGGAGCCGGAATCTGCAACCGAGGCCGACCCGACCCATTCCGCTGCGGCCGAGCCGACCCGCACGGTTGCGGCCGATCCCACCCGTACAGCCGAGGCGGAGCCGACCCGCACCGCCGAGGCGGAGCCGACCCGCGCCGCCGAGGCCGAGCCGACCCGCACCGCCGAGGCCGACCCGACCCGCACCGCCGAGGCCGACCCGACTCGCACCGCCGAGGCGGAGCCGACCCGCACGGCCGCCGTGGAGCTCACCCGTACGGCCGATGCGCCCACCGAACCGGCCCGTACCAGCGCGGTCGTCCCTCGCGGCGAAGCGACGACCGAGCCGTTCCCGGTCCGCGTCCCGACCGGCATCGACGACGTCGAAGCCGGGAACCGGATCGACGACTTCGACCTGCTCACCAACCTCGGCCGCGGCGCCTTCGGGCGGGTGTTCCTGGCCCGGCAGCACTCGATGCAGCGGCTCGTCGCCGTGAAGATCTCCCCCGACCGCGGTACCGAGGCCCAGACCCTCGCCCAGCTCGACCACGACTACATCGTCCGTGTCTTCGACCAGCGGATCCTGCCGGACCACGGCCTGCGGCTGCTGTACATGCAGTATCTGCCGGGTGGGACGCTGCTGCGGGTGCTGCACCGGGTGCGCACCACCCCACCCGAGCAGCGCAGCGGCCGGCTCCTGCTCGACGTCGTCGACGAGACCCTCGCCGAGAAGGGGGAGATCCGGCCCGCCGAGTCGACCGTGCGCAGCCGGCTCGAGAACCTGAGCTGGCCCGAGACCGTCGCGTGGCTCGGGCGCCGGCTCGCGTCCGCACTGGACTACGCCGATCGGCGCGGAGTGCTGCACCGCGACGTGAAGCCCGCCAACGTTCTGCTCACGGCGGAGGGCGTGCCCAAGCTCGCCGACTTCAACATCAGTTTCGCCGAGTCCGTCGGTGGCACGTCGGCCGTGGCGTACCTCGGCGGGTCCCTGGCGTACATGTCGCCCGAGCAGCTCGAGGCGTGCCATCCCGGTCTGCCCGGCACCGCCGCGGACATGGACACCCGCAGCGACATCTACGCGCTCGGGGTCATGTTGTGGGAACTGCTCACGGGTGGCCGGCCCAACAGCGAGGACGACCTAGGCGCCGAAACCCTGCCCGCACTCGAGACGATGCTCGCGCGGCGACGCTCCGGACTGACCGCGGCCGCGCGCGAGCGGATCCCGGCCGACTGCCCCCAGACTCTGCTGCGGGTGCTCGCGAAGTGCCTCGAACCGGATCCGGCGGATCGGTGGGCGTCGGGTGCGGAGCTGGCACAGCAGTTCGACCTGTGCCTCGATCCGCGGGCCCGGGACCTCGTCGACCCGCCGCCGCACAGCTGGCGCGCCCGGCTCCGGCGCCCCGTGGTGCCGATCCTCACCGCCGCAATCGCGATCCCGAACGTGCTGGCCGCGCTCTACAACTACCAGCACAATGCGAACCTGATCGTCGACCGGCTCCCACCGGACACCCAGCGCGAATTCGAGCAGCTCGCGCTGATCATCAACGGGATCACCTTCCCGCTCGGCACGGTGATCATCGTGTATCTGTGCCGACGGTTGATCACCGTCCCGCGCGGTCTGCACCGCGGCCGCAGCTACGACGCAGTGGAACTCGCCCGGGCGCGGCACGACGCACTGCTGATCAGCGATCGCGTCGCCGCCGTGGTGATGACCCTGTGGACGGTCGCCGGCATCGCGTTCCCGGTGGCACTGCACTTCGTCGGCGGCAACATCGACGGCCCCTCCGCCGCGCACTTCCTCACGTCGATCCTGGTGTGCGGGGCGATCGCCGTCGCCTATCCGTTCTTCCTGGTCGCCTTCTACATGGTGCGATCGTTGTATCCGGCCTTCCTGCCGCACGGGGCGACCGACGCCACGGATGCCCGCGAACTCGAGGGCCTGCACCGCCGCAGTGTGCGCTACCTGGCGCTGGCGGCGGCCGTTCCGCTCGTCGGGGTGGCCGGCGTGACGTACCTCTCACCCGAGGAGATCCAGCAGGTCCTCGTCGCGGTGCGGGTACTGGCGGTGGGCAGCATCGCCGCGTTCGTGCTCGTGTACTGGTTGTTCCGCATCATGGAGGACGACCTGCGCGCCCTGCAGCGCGGCGTGGCCCCGACCCGGGCGACGCGCGAGCCGGTGAAGCCGGGCCCGGATCAGTCGGTGTAGACCTTCGGGTCGAGGGTGCCGATGTACGGCAGATCACGGTAGCGCTCGTCGTAGTCGAGGCCGTAGCCGACGACGAACTCGTCCGGGATGTCGAATCCCACGTCGGCGACGTGGACGTCGACCTTCACGGCCTCCGGTTTGCGCAGCAGCGTCACCACCTCGAGGGACGCCGGGTTCCGGGAGGAGAGGTTGCGCATGAGCCAGGACAGCGTGAGGCCGGAGTCGATGATGTCCTCGACGATCAGCACGTTCCGGCCGGCGATGTCCTTGTCGAGGTCCTTGAGGATGCGCACCACGCCGGACGACGAGGTGGACGACCCGTACGAGCTGACCGCCATGAATTCCATCTGGGTGGGGATCGGCAGCGCCCGCGCGAAGTCGGTCATGAAGAAGATCGCGCCCTTGAGCACGCCGATGAGCAGCAGATCACCCTCGGGTGCGCCCACCGGATAGCGCGCGGCGATGGTCTCGGCCAGCTCCTTCGTGCGCTGTTCGATCTGTTCCTCGGAGATCAGTACCGACGCGATGTCGTTCTCGTACACCGGGTTCATCCTGCCTTCCCTCAGTCGTCCGCACCCTGTCGCCGGCCGACGAACTCGACGATCAGCCTGCCACGCCGACGCGTGACGACCAACCTGACGCCGGGCTGCGGCCCGCCGCCCACGGCGACGCCGCCCTGGCCGCGCCACTGCCCGATCAGGTCGTCGACGGCTCGCAGCTTGCGGTCCGTCGGGGCGGAGGCCCCCGAGTCGAGCAGCCATCGTCGCAGGACCCGTCGTCGTACCGCGACGGGCGTGCCGGCGAGGACGTCCACCGCCAGCCCGGTCCCGACCCGGGCCTCCCCCAGCCGGCGCCCGGCCAGTTCCTCCAGCGCGTCCTCGTCCTCGCGCAGCTGCGCGGCCGTGCGCGCGAGGGCCGGTGCGACCCCACCGCCGAGCACGTCCTCGAGCAGCGGCAGCACCTCCTCACGCAGCCGCACCCTGGTGAAACGACGGTCGCTGTTGTGCGCGTCGTCGTAGGGCGTGTACCCCAGTTCCGCACAGGCCCGGCGGGTGACGTCGCGACGCACGCCGAGCAGGGGGCGCCCCCACGGCTCGTCGAACTCGCACATGCCGCGCAGGGAGCGGGCCCCGGAACCGCGGCCCAGCCCCAGCAGCACCGTCTCGGCCTGATCGTCGAGCGTGTGCCCGAGCAGCACCGGCAATCCCGCCCGGGCCTCGTCGAGCGCCCGGTAGCGGGCCGCACGCGCGGCCGCCTCGGGACCGCCGGGGCCGGTCACCGCGACGCGGACGACCTGTACCGACACGCATCCGGCCGACCGGGCGAATGCCGCGGCGCGGGCGGCGACGTCGCCGGAGCCGGGCTGCAGGCCGTGGTCGACGACGACGGCGTGCACCGAATCCGCCTCGGCGACGGCGGCGACGGTCAGAGCCGACGAGTCGGCGCCGCCGGACAGGCCGACCGCGACGGACCGGCCGTGGGTCGCGACCCAGCGACGGACGGCCAGACGCACCTCGTGGACGGCAGGGGTCTCGGGCAGGAGCGGTCGATCGGACGACACCGTCAGGCCAGTACCCGTGCGATCCACGCGTCGGGGTCGTCGATCTCGGCGAGGGTCGGCATCGCGTCGGGTCCGCTCCAGACGGTGTTGAACCGGGCCATGCCCACCCGTTCGACGACGGTGTCGACGAACTTCTTGCCCTGCACGTACTGGGCCATCTTGGCGTCCATCCCGAGCAGTGCACGGACGATGCGGTGGACGGGGTTCACGGCGCGCCGGCGACGGTTGTCGAACGCGCGCCGGATCTGCGCGACGGCGGGCACCACGGAGGGTCCGACCGCGTCCATCACGTGGTCGGCGTGGCCCTCGAGCACGGTACCCAGGGCCAGCATGCGGTCGAGGGCGGTGCGCTGGGGTTCGGACTGCACCGCTCGGACGAGACCGAGCACACCGCGCTCGGCCATGGGCTTCTCCTCCCCCGGCCGGCGATCGCGCAGGACCCCGGTGATCCGGCCGGCGAGATCGGTGAACGACTCGTCCACGGTCCGGCCCAGCTCCGCCGCCGCCTCGCGCATCAGGTCCGCCATCCACGGGGCCTCGGCGAACTGCACGCGGTGGGTGACCTCGTGCAGGCACACCCACATCCGGAAGTCGGCGGTGGGCACCCGCAGCGCCCGCTCGACGGCGACGACGTTCGGGGCCACGAGCAGCAGCGACCGCGAGAACGGGTCGTACTGACCGAGCACGGCGGTGGACAGGTACGCGAGCATCGCGCCGGCCTGCATGCCGGCGGGCTTGCCGACCCACCGGCCCTCGGTGGGCCCGGAACCGGTGAGGTCCGCCATCGACCTGGCGGCGGCGTGCACCCATTCGGACCGGTCGACCACCGCGGCCGGCGGCACGTCTCGCCCGTCGCCGAGGCCGGTCAGCTCCCGCACCGGTGGCTCGGCGCGGTCGGCGGCCGAGGCCAGCTCGGCGACGACGGTCTCGGCGGTGTACCGCGACATCGCCGGGCCCGGCCGGGTCAGGCGCGCTCCGACCCCGGCCGCGAACTTCCAGTCGATCGCGTCACCCAGCGTCCGGTCCCGGTCGGTCATCGGCATCCGCATCCTCGGAGGGTCGCCGCCACCGCGTCGAGGGCAGGTCGGCTCTCGCCCGGCGAACGGTCGTTGGACAACAGGGCGAACGTCAGCACCCGGCCGTCGGTGTCGACGACGAATCCGGTCAGACCGCTCGCCTGCGACAGGGTGCCCGTCTTCGCGCGAACCCAACCCGCCCCGTCGCGGTTGGTCGAGGCGTAGCGCTCCGAGAGGGTGCCGGTGGCGCCCGCGACCGGCAGGTAGTCCAGCATCGGGCGCAGCGACGCCTGTTCGGTTCCGGCGGCGGCGGCCATCACCGCGTCGAGGAGCCGAGCGGGAATCCGGTTGTCGACGGACAGGCCGCTCACGTCGTGGAGGGTGAGCCCGGTCAGGTCGAATCCGGCCTCGCGCAGGGCCGCGGCGACGCTGTCGACCGCGCCGCGGAAGGACGGCTCGACACCCTCGGCCGCGGCGATCTCGCGGCCGACGGCCTCGGCCAGGACATTGTCGGAGTAACCCATCATCTGCCCCAGCCGATCGCGCAGCGGCGCCGACTGCACAGCGGCCAGCGGAGCCGCTCCGGGCCGGACTGTCCCGGTGGCGACCCGGGCGGGGTCCGCGCCGAGCGCGGCGGCGAGGGCCCGGCCGGCATCGAGGGCGGGGGTGGGGGTGCGCGGCGACTCGTCCTCGAGGGGGTTCAGCCGGCCGCCGTCGAGCATCACCGGTTCGATCGGCGCCACGGAGCCGCCGGCGATGTCGGCGGGGAACCATCCGGTGGCCAGGGCGTCACCGGCGTAGGCACCGGTGTCGACGAGCACCGTGTCGACGACGACGCCGCTGCGCTGGATCTGCTGCACGAGGTCGGCGATGCGCGGGGCGCCGGCGTAGAAGCCGGGCTCGCCGGGGGGCTGGGCGGTGAGGGTGGGATCGCCACCGGCGACGAGCACGATCTCCCCCGGCCGGCTGCCCTCGACGACCTTGGTGGTGACCCGGTGTTCGGCGGGCAGGGCGAGCAGCGCTGCGGCGGCGGTGAGAACCTTCGTCGTCGACGCCGGGATCATCGGCCGGGCCGGGTCCTTCGACCACAGCACGGTGCCCGTGGCGGCGTCGGTGATCGAACCGGTGAAGTTGCCCAGCCCCGCGTTCCCCAGCGCCGGCGCGAGCGTGGCGGCCAGGGCGGGGCCGGTGGGGGCGAGGGCGTCGGCCGGTACCGGGGCCACCTGCGGGGTCGCGGTGACGGGCGCCGGTGCCGGCGCTATCGCGGCGGCGGCCTCGCCGCTGCGGAAGTCGGAGAGCGCGAAGGCCCCTCCCACGAGCAGCGCGACGGTCCCCGCTGCCCAGATGGTGAACAGGATCCGGAGGTTCCGGCGGCGCCGTCCCGCCAGTGTGCCCAGCTTCTTCTTGCCCTGCCCCGCCAACACGCCTCCGCTGTGTCGAATCCCGCGGCGTTCGCCCCGGCGAATCCCGCGCCCTGGTGACCGCCCCGGTGGTCCGGCACCTGCGCCACCAGCGTAGCGCCGACCCGTTATCCTCTGTGCGGACCATCACCGCAGATACGGCAGTCGTATCGATCTACAAGTGAGGACACGGCGTGGAGTTCGAGGTCACCATCGAGATCCCCAAGGGGCAGCGCAACAAGTACGAGGTCGATCACGAAACCGGCCGCGTGAAGCTGGACCGCTACCTCTACACCTCGTTCGGCTACCCCGCCGACTACGGCTACATCGAGAACACCCTCGGCGAGGACGGGGACCCGCTGGACTGCATGGTGCTGCTGCCCGAGTCCGTGTTCCCCGGCGTCATCGTCGAGGCCCGTCCGGTGGGCATGTTCAAGATGGTCGACGAGGCCGGCGGCGACGACAAGGTCCTCGCCGTGCCCGCGGGCGATCCGCGCTGGGACCACGTCAAGGACATCAGCGACGTCTCGCAGTTCGAACTGGACGCGATCAAGCACTTCTTCGTCCACTACAAGGACCTGGAGCCGGGCAAGCACGTCGAGGCCGCGGACTGGGTCGGCCGCGCCGAGGCCGAGGCCGAGGTCTCCGCGTCGATCGAGCGCCTGAAGGCGAACGGCGGGCACTGACCCCACGCGCCGTTCGGGCTCCGCGGCCGCCGGCTGCGGAGCCCGAACGCGTTCTCAGCCGCTGCGCTCGATCGCGTCCCGGATGTCGGCGAGCCGATCGAGCAGGCGCGGCCGGAGCCGGGCGTCCACCCGCGCCGACCACGGCCGCAGCAGGCGCCGCGACCGCAGGACGACGTGCTGTCGCAGGAGACATCCCTGCGGGGTGGACTCGATCCGGTAGTCGACGTGGCCGGTGAACCAGGCGCTGCGGAAGTCCATCGCGAGCAGGTCCGGGTCCTCGATCGCGGTCACGACGCTGTCGACGGGCATCCACCAGCCGGGCGCGAGCCGCACCCGCTCGTGCCACCGGGTGCCCTCGGTGGTCGGACCGGACGGGGACTTGCCCGTCCGGACGCCGCTGCGCGCCGGTGCGCCCACGTGGTCCTGCACGTCGGCGAGCAGCGCGAACACCATCCCGGCGGGTCGGCGCACCGGAATCCGAAGCCGGAAATCCATTGGGGTTCCTGGACTTTCGTCGACCGGCGGCGGACCGCCCCGTCGGCGCCGCGCGTGTTGCTCCGCTCGGTCCCGGATCCCCAGCAGCATTCGCCGGGACATCACGAAGTCGCCCACGTCCATGAGGACGGCCCAACCGACCGCGAACGGCGACGGGGGGATCCGGAATCGCACGCGATGCACCAGTCGGCTGCGTCCGGGCCCGTCCGGACGCAACGTCAGCGCGACGGTGACCGAACCCCCGTCGTGCGAGTGGGCATACACGAGGGAACGTCCGGGATCGATCGACTCCACCCGGAAGGCGGCCGGGGAACCCGCGACCAGCCGGACCCGGTCACCGACCTCGAGCCGCTGCAGTTCGGGCCGGATCTCGCGGGCGCTCGGCTTCCCGCCGTTGTCGACGAGGTCGTAGCTGTACCAACCGGCACGGTCCCCGGCGCCCATCTGGACCAGCCACGGCCACACGTCCTCCGCCTCGGCCACGATCGACACCGCTCGGGTCGCCGACCAGTGAGGCCGGGGCACGATCTCGTCCCCCGGCATCCGTCCGGCCACCTCGGTCCTCGTCGCACCCCAGTGCAACTGCCAGGGCCGGTAGACCGTCAGATACACCAGCGGGACGGCCGGCAGCAGCCGGCCGCCCCACGTCAGGACCGGGCGCACCCGTCCATCCTCTACCGGCCCCGGAACTCCGGGGGCCGCTTCTCGAAGACCGCCGCGACGGCCTCGGTCAGATCTTCCGACGGCAGGAACGCGGAGTTCCAGGCCGCGACGTAGCGCAGGCTGTCGTCGACGCGCGGCGAGCGGCTGTGGTCGAGAACGGCCTTGATGCCGTGCACGACCAGCGGCGGATTCGCCGCGATCTCGGCGGCGGTGGCCTGTGCGGCGGTCAGGACGGCATCCGCGTCCTCGAAGACGTCGTTGACCAGACCGATCTTCTCCGCGCGTGCCGCGTCGATGTCCTTGCCGGTGAGGGCCAGCTCGCGCAGGTGCCCGTCGCCGATGATCAGCGGCAGGCGCGCGAGACTGCCCACGTCGGCGACCATCCCGACCTTGACCTCACGGACGCTGAACTTCGCGTCGGCGCTGGCGTACCGGATGTCGGCCGCGGAGATCAGATCGACGCCGCCGCCGATGCACCAGCCCTGCACGGCCGCGACGACGGGCTTGCGGCAGTCCGCGACCGCGGTGATCGCCGCCTGCATCCGCTTGACCATCTCGTGGAACTCGGTGCGCGGGGCGGCCAGCGCCTTGTCCGCGAGGACCTTGCCCAGGTCGCCGCTCATGGCGGGCAGGTCGAGACCGAAGGAGAAGTGCTTGCCGGCGCCGGCGAGCACGACGGCACGCACGTCCGGATCCGCGTCGAGCTCGCCGAACAACAGCGGCAGCTCGGTCCAGAAGTCGGGGCCCATGGCGTTGCCTTTGCCCGGACCGACGAGGGTGACGAGCGCGACGTGGTCCGCGACGTCGACCGTGAACGCTTTCCAGCGAGATTCCTGAGTCATTACTCGAGAGTAATATGCGGGCGCCGATCCGCTGGCACGGACCACTCGTTACAGCCTGGAAAATTCCGCGCTCCGCCTCTGGTGGCCGACACGCCGCGGACGGATCCTGAGGGCACGAACGGTCCGGCTCGTAGAGGAGGGACTGTCATGTTGATGCACCAGGGCATCGGTCTGGGCGCCTTCAACGCCCTGTCCCGGCGGGGCGCCACCCACGCGCTGTACGAGTGCTGCGCGTCGCTCACCTGGGCCCAGGAGGTAGCGGCGGGACGTCCCTATGCGAGCTATCCGGAACTGTTCGCCCGCGCCGACGCCGCCCTGTTCTCCGCGAGCGACGCGGAGATCGCGGCGGCCCTCGACTGTCACCCGGTGGTGGGCCGTCGGCGCGGCAGCACCGCCTCGCGGCTCGAACAGTGCTCGCTGTGGGACGAGGACGAGGCCTTGACGACCGCGATCACCGCTGCCGCCGCCACGTACGAGGAGCGCTTCGGCTACCGCTACCTGTGGTGCCCGCAGGGCCGCGGACTGCGGGATCTGCTGACCGACCTCCGCCACCGGCTCGCACACGACCCCGAGGCGGAACGCAAGGTGTGCACGGAGGAACTCGCCAAGATCACCCGCACCCGGCTCGAGCGCATGCTCGGACCCGAGGACGGCTTTCCGCTGTACTGACCCCGGCCGCGGCCGGACCTGCCGATCGGAGCCACGGACGGCGGCAGCCTCCTAGGCTGGAACCATGTCCGGGACACTGCATCCGAATGCCGCTCGAGTGGCCGACACGCTCATCGCGCGCGGGCACCACGGGTTGATCACGACCCAACCGGAGTCGGTGCACACCGCCGAGCAGGCTGCGGCCGCGCTCGGGGTCGACGTGGGCGCGATCGTCAAGTCGCTGGTGTTCCTGCTCGACGAGGAACCGGTACTGCTGCTGGTCTCGGGTGCCCATCGGGTGAATCCGGAACGAACCGGCAAGCGTCTCGGCGGCGTGCTCGTCGCGGCGCCCCCGGACGTCGTCACCGAGGTCACGGGTCAGCCCGTCGGCGGGGTGGCGCCGCTCGGGCATCCGACGAACCTGACCACGTACGTCGACACTGCCCTGGCCGCCTTCCCCCAGCTCTGGGCCTCCGGCGGACATCCACGCACGCTGTTCCGCACGACGTTCCGCGAACTGATGCGCATCACGGCAGCCGTCGACGTCGAGGTCGACTAGCCCTGCCGGTCCGGACGACGGGCCCGGCCGGTGCGACGGCCCGCCGGGGAACCGGTCAGCTGCACTGCGCCGCGCCGGCGGTGGACTCCGCCAGGCCCGGACGGGTCTCGGGCGACGGCCCCCACAGTCCGTCGGTCTTCGCGTAGGTCCAGCCGGGACCGGCATCGACGAGCGTGCGCAGCGCGTCGAGCAGACGATCCACGTCGGCGGAGGAACTGCCGAGACCGAGAGAGGCACGAACCGCGCCGCCGGGCAGCCCGACCCGGGCGAGCAGCGGGTGCGCGCAGAACCGGCCGTCGCGCACCCCGATTCCGTGCTCGGCGGACAGATACGACGCCACCTCGCCGGGCTCGAAGCCGGCGACCGTGAAGGTGACGATGCCCACGGAGTCCGGGGAGTCGCTCCACAGCCGCAGGATCTCGACACCGTCGACACCGCGCAACCCGTCGAGCAGGCGCCGGCACAACGCCTCCTCGTGCGCGGTGACGGCATCGGCGTCGAAACCGGCGAGCGCGTCGCACGCCGCGGCGAGGGCCGCGACGCCGAGCACGTTGGGCGTGCCCGCCTCGTGTCGCGCCGGGGCGCAAGCCCATTCGGTGTGGCCGAGACTCACGTCGCGGACCGCACCACCCCCTGCGAGGTGCGGTTCCGCGACGTCGAGCCAGTCCCGGCGCCCCACCAGAGCACCGGCACCGAACGGAGCGTAGAGCTTGTGCCCCGAGAACGCGAGGTAGTCGACGCCGAGCGCGGCGAGGTCGATCCGCCGGTGCGGAACCAATTGCGCTCCGTCGACGAGGATCCGGGCACCGCAGGCGTGCGCGACGTCGGCGAGTTCGGCGATCGGGAGGACCTCGCCGGTGACGTTGGAGGCGCCGGTGACGGCGAGCAGCGCGGCGGGCCGGCTGCACAGTTCCGCGACGAGCCGGCGGACCGTCTCGGCGACGGTGTCTGCAGCCTCGACAACACGAGCGTTCTTCCAGGGCAACAGGTTTGCGTGGTGCTCGACGTCGAGCACGACCACGTCGCCGGGCACGGCTCCGGCCAGGAGATTGAGCGAGTCGGTGGTGTTGCGGGTGAACACGACCACCTGATCGTCTGCGGCACAGACGAATCGAGCCACCGACTCCCGGGCCTGCTCGTAGCTGGTGGTGGAGATCCTCGAGGCGTAACCGGCACCGCGATGCACGCTGGCGTAGTACGGCAGGAGTTCGGCGATCCGCTCGGTCACCGCTTCGAGGGCCGGCGCGCTCGCCGCGTAGTCGAAGTTGGCGTAGGTGCAGGTACCGCCCTGCACCAGGGGCACCTGGAGATCACATCCGGTGACCCGGGCGAACGGGGCGATACAGGTATCGGCGGTCAGTACAGCGGCAGTCATGACGTTCCCTCGTCGTTCAGGGATTCGCCGGTGGTCGCCTCGTCGCCCGAGTACGATCACGGTCCGAATCCGCGCTTGCCGTGTCCGGTGTGGAAACACGGCCAGGTCGTCACCCGGAGCACCCCACCGCGGAGGAGGGTTGCCGACCAGCTAGCCGGGGCTTGTCGCTGGTTCTCGTGACCTGCGGAAGAGGATGGCAAAAGCGCGCGCGGATGTCAAACCGGGATCGCACCGTCGGTCGTCCGGCACGCGAATCCCCAGGGAGGGGCGGTTTCTCACGCCGAGCCGGACATTGGGCCGGGATTCCGGCGTCCGGGGAAGCGGGAAAAGTCCACCGCGCGAGTGGGCACCGACACACCCGATGTTCACCCTCCGTCCACCTGACCGTGAGATAACCGGACGAACGCACCACCAGGCCGAGAGAAGGACATGCGATTGCCTGCCCAGCCCACGACGGATTCGGATCGGTCGTATCGCATCCCCGAGGAGTTCCTCCGCTCCTCCCATGCCCCGGCCCCGCGCACTCTCGTCGACATCCTGCGTGCCACCGCCGACACCCACCCTGACGCTCCGGCCGTCGACGACGGATCCGTCACCCTCAGCTACGCCGAACTCGTCGAGGAGGTCGTCGCCTGCTCCTACCGGCTCGCCGACGCGGGAGTCGGTGGCGGGGACCGCGTCGGCGTGCGCATGCCGTCCGGCTCCGCGGACCTGTACGTGACGATCCTGGGCATTCTCGCGGCCGGCGCGGCCTACGTGCCGGTGGACGCGGACGACCCCGACGAACGCGCCGAGCTCGTGTTCGGGGAAGCGCAGGTCACCGCCGTCGTCACCGCCGACGGCATCGGTCCGGGCACCGCGCCGCCGTCGCCGAAGCCGCAGCTGCGCGGTCCGCGCCTCGACGACGCCGCCTGGATCATCTTCACCTCCGGCTCCACCGGCACCCCCAAGGGTGTCGCCGTCAGCCATCTCAGCGCCGCCGCCTTCGTCGACGCCGAGGCCCGGCTGTTCCTGCGCGAGAACCCGATCGGCCCCGGCGACCGCGTGCTGGCCGGTCTGTCGGTCGCATTCGACGCGTCCTGCGAGGAGATGTGGCTCGCCTGGCGGCACGGCGCGTGCCTCGTCCCCGCGCCCCGCTCCCTCGTGCGGTCCGGGATGGACCTCGGACCGTGGCTGGTCTCCCGCGACATCAGCGTCGTCTCCACCGTTCCGACCCTCGCGGCGATGTGGCCGGCCGAGGCGCTCGAAGCGGTGCGGCTGTTGATCTTCGGCGGGGAGGCCTGCCCACCGGATCTCGCCGAGCGGCTGGCTGTGCCCGGACGCGAGGTGTGGAACACGTACGGACCCACCGAGGCCACCGTGGTCGCGTGTGCAGCGACGATGGACGGCACCGGCCCGGTCCGCATCGGCCTGCCGCTCGACGGCTGGGATCTCGCCGTGGTGGACGGCGAGGGCCGCCCCGTCCCGGAGGGCGGCACCGGCGAACTCGTCATCGGCGGCGTCGGCCTGGCCCGCTATCTGGACCCGGCCAAGGACGCCGAGAAGTACGCCCCCATGCCCACCCTCGGCTGGGACCGCGCCTACCGCAGCGGCGACCTGGTCACCCTCGACCGCGCGGGGCTGCTGTTCCAGGGGCGCGCCGACGATCAGGTCAAGATCGGCGGCCGCCGCATCGAACTCGGCGAAGTCGACAACGCTCTGCAGAACCTGCCCGGCGTCGCCGGCGGCGCGGCCGCCGTGCGCAAGACGGCGGCCGGGCACTCGGTCCTCGTCGGCTACATCGCCAGCACCGACCCCGAGTTCGACCTCGCCTCCGCGCGCGACCTGCTCGGCGAGCAGCTGCCCGCGGCCCTGGTCCCGAGACTGGCGCTGGTCGACGAGCTGCCCACCCGAACCTCCGGCAAGGTGGACCGCAACGCGCTTCCGTGGCCGCTGCCCGGCGCCGAGGCCGCCGCCGCCGAGGCTCTCGGCCTCGACCCGACCGCCGAATGGGTCGCCGGGCTGTGGGTGTCGATTCTCGGCACCCCGATCGAGAGCGTCGACGACGACTTCTTCGAACTCGGCGGCGGCTCCCTCGCCGCGGCCCAGCTGGTGACGGCCCTGCGCGAACGCTATCCCGCGATGACCGTCGCCGAACTGTACGACCATCCGCGACTCGGTTCGCTCGCCGAGTACCTCGACGACCTCGCGCCGTCCGCGGTGATCGCCCCGCGGCAGGTGGCCCCCGTTCCGCGCCGCGCGCAGCTGCTGCAACTGGCCGTCACGGTGCCACTCACCACTCTCACGGGGCTGCAGTGGGTGACCTGGCTCGCGATCGCGAACAACGTCTTCTCGCTGTTCGTCGACGTGCCGTGGCTCGCTCCGGTGTCGTGGTGGTGGGTGACGGTCGGCATCCTGCTGTTCCTGACCCCGCTCGGCCGCATGTCCGTCGCCGTCGCCGGGACGCGGCTGCTGCTGCGCAACCTGCAACCCGGCACCTATCGGAGAGGCGGCAGCGAACACCTCCGGCTGTGGACGGCGCTGCGGCTGTCGGAGGCCAGCGGTGCGGTGAACCTGTCCGGGGCGCCGTGGATGCTGTACTACGCCCGCGCCCTGGGCGCGAAGGTCGGAAAGGGCGTCGACCTGCACAGTCTGCCGCCGGTCACCGGCATGCTCGAGCTCGGTGACGGCTGTTCCATCGAACCCGAGGTCGACCTGTCCGGACACTGGGTCGACGGCGACGAGGTCCACATCGGCAGCATCCGGGTCGGAGCCGGCGCGACCGTCGGCGCCCGCTCGACTCTGGCCCCGGGCGCCCGAATCGGTAAGAACGCCGAGGTCGCGGCCGGCTCTGCCGTGTTCGGCCGCGTCAAGGCCGGCCAGCACTGGGCCGGCTCCCCCGCCCGGAAGGTCGGCAAGGCCCTGCATCCGTGGCCGGCCGAACCGCCGCGGCGTGCCTCGTGGTGGGTGCCGATCTTCGGCCTCACCTCGATGGTGCTGGCCTCGCTGCCGATCGTCTCGATCGGCGCCGGGCTCACACTCGTCGGATGGTGGATCCGCGACGCCGCCGACCTGACCGACGCGTTGCTCCGCAGCGCGGCGATCCTGCCGGTGGCGGCACTGTGGACCCTGTTCGTGTTCGCCGCGCTCACGGTGCTGTCGGTGCGTGCCCTGGCCGTCGGTATGACGGAGGGACATCATCCCGTCCGCAGCCGCGTCGGCTGGCAGGTATGGGCGACCGAGCGACTGATGGACAGCTCACGCACGTTCCTGTTCCCGCTCTACGCCTCGATGCTCACGCCGGGCTGGCTGCGACTGCTCGGCGCCGACATCGGCAAGGACGTCGAGGCCTCCACGGTGCTGATGGTGCCCAAGTTCACCCGGGTCGCCGACGGCGCCTTCCTTGCGGACGACACCATGGTCGCCAGCTACGAGCTCGGTGGCGGCTGGCTGTACATCTCCCGGGCCAAGGTGGGCAAGCGCGCATTCCTGGGCAATTCCGGTATGGCCGCCCCCGGGCGACGAGTCCCCAAGTACGGACTCGTCGCGGTGCTCTCGGCCGCGCCGTCGAAGGCCAAGTCGGGTTCCTCGTGGCTCGGCAGCCCACCGGTGCGGCTGCGTCGCGCCGCGAACGAAAGCGATTCGAGCCGCACGTTCGCGCCCCCGCGGCGGCTGCGCGTGGCCCGTGGCTTCGTCGAGACCTTCCGCCTGCTGCCGATGATCGTCACGTTCGGTATCGGCCTCGGCGTGCTGTTCGCCCTGCAGTCGCTGGCGACCTCGGTGGGGTACGCGCCGGCCGCAGCACTGAGCGGACTGGTGCTCATCCTCGCCGGCGCCGTGGCCGGCGTCGTGTCCGTCGCCGCCAAATGGGTGGCCGTCGGACGCATCGGCCGGGAGGAGCACCCGCTGTGGAGCTGGTTCGTGTGGCGCAACGAGGTGGCCGACACCTTCGTCGAAACGGTCGCGGCACCGTGGTTCGCCCGGCCCGCCACCGGGACGGCCGTGATGAACCTGTGGCTGCGTGGCCTGGGCGCGAAGATCGGCCGCGGGGTGTGGTGCGAGAGCTACTGGCTGCCCGAGGCCGACCTGGTGACTCTCGGTGACGGCGCGACGGTGGAACGCGGGTGTGTCGTGCAAACGCACCTGTTCCATGATCGGATCATGTCCATGGACACCGTCACGCTCGGCGCCGGCGCCACCCTCGGCCCCCAGTGCGTCGCACTGCCCGCCGCCGGAATCGGGGCCGGCGCCACCGTCGGCCCGGCCTCGCTGGTGATGCGCGGCGACGTCGTTCCGGATTCGACCAGATGGCAGGGCAATCCGATCGCGCCGTGGTCGCACCCGAGCGATTGGTCCCCGCTGTGAAGCCGGGGAACGACCCGAAGAAGACCCGCGAGAACGGCAGGACCTCGAAACCGGACGCGCCGATCGATCCGTACCTGCCCCGCAGCGGCAACCGTGGGTACCGCGTGTCGAGGTACGAACTCGATCTGAACTACCGGGTCGTGGCCAACCGGCTCACCGGCACGGCCACCGTCGTCGCCACCACCACCGACGAGCGTGGCAAGTTCGCGCTCGACCTCGCGCCGACGATGCGGGTGACGAAGCTGTCGGTCAACGGGTCCCGGCCCGCCAAGTACGCCCAGCGTGACGGCAAACTCGTCGTCACCCCCGCCCGGAAGATCCCCGTGGGCGGCGTGCTGACGATCGTCGTCCACTATCACGGCACACCGAAACCGATCCGCAGTCCCTGGGGCGAAGTCGGCTGGGAGGAACTCGAGGAGGGGGCGCTGGTCGCGAGCCAGCCCAACGGCGCCTCGTCGTGGTTCCCCTGCGACGACCATCCCGGCGCGAAGGCGAGCTACCGGATCACGGTCACTGCCGACTCCCCCTTCCAGGTGATCGCGAACGGCACCCTGGTACGCAAGACGACGAGGGCCAGCCAGACCACCTGGGTGTACGAGCAGCCCGAACCGATGGCGACCTACCTGGCCACGGTGCAGATCGGGAACTACGAGACCCGCAGGTTGTCCGAGACACCGGTGCCGCTCGTCGCGGTGCATCCGCCGCGCCTGCGGGCGAACTTCGACCGGGACTTCGGCCGGCAACCACAGATGATGGAGATCTTCTGCCGGCTCTTCGGGCCGTACCCGTTCCCGCACTACAGCGTCGTCGTCACCGAGGACGAACTCGAGATCCCGATCGAGGCGCAGACCCTGTCGATCTTCGGCGCGAACCACTGCGACGGCACCCGGAGCGAAGAGCGGCTCGTCGCACACGAACTCGCGCACCAGTGGTTCGGCAACAGCCTCACCCTGTCACGGTGGCGCGACATCTGGCTGAACGAGGGCTTCGCCTGCTACGCGGAGTGGCTGTGGTCGGAGAACTCCGACGGGCCGTCGGCGCAGACGATCGCCGAGGACGCGCACCGCGGGCTCGGTCGCAAACCTCAGGACCTACTCCTCGGTGACCCCGGGCCGGACCTGATGTTCGACGACCGCGTCTACAAGCGGGGTGCCCTGACGCTGCACGCACTGCGCCTGCGCCTCGGCGACGAGAAGTTCTTCGCGCTGATTCGGCAGTGGACCGCGGAATACCGGCACGCGACCGTCACCACAGATCAGTTCACCGACTTGGCGGCCCGATTCGCGGACGCGCCGCTGCGTCCACTGTGGGACGCGTGGCTCGCCGAGAAGGCACTGCCGCCGATGCCCGAGGCGTGAGAGGTCAGGCCGGTACTCGTTCCGGCAGGTGTGCCTGCCATTTCACCAGGACGAGCACCAGGCACGCGGCCGCCGCGACCGCGCCCACGACGAACATGGCCGGGTAGGTCAGGACCGGGTATGTCTGGGACAGGTACACCATGACGGCCGGCACCGCGAACCCCAGATAGCTCAGCGAATAGAACACCGCGGTGAGCCCGGCGAGGTCGTCGGGGCGGGCGATACGCTGCACTTCCTGCAGGCCCGACACCAGCGCCATGCCGTAGCCGCAGCCCAGGACGACCGCCGCCAGCAGAGCGAGCGGCACGGTCAGGGCGGCGGCCGCGACCGCCGCCGTGACCATCCCCACCACGAGCAACGTCAGTGCCACCGCCACCGCACGGGCATTGCGGGGGGTGTCGATCCGGCGGCCCAGCGACTGGATCGCGAAACCGGCACCGAGGGCGACGACGCACAGCAGCGCCGAGAACGCGATCGGGGCGTCGCCGCTGTGGCCGGTCATCAGCGCCGGGAGGATCGCGTACGCCGAACTGGCGGCGCCGAACACCCAGGGAGCAACGGGGGCGATCACGAACAGGAAGCGGGCGTGCCCGGCCGCCGGGATCTTCAGGTCTTCGCGCAGCGCGGTCCGCTCCGCTTCCGGCTGCGCCGGCCGGGTCTCCGGCGTCCGCAGCAGTGCCACACCTGCGCCGATACTCAGCCCGATATGCACGAGGTAGGACAGGGCACTGGGCATCGGCGCCCACTGCGCGAGGGCACCCGCGATGCCGGCCCCGACGCCGAAGCCGGCGGTCAGGCTCATCGCGGCCCGTCGTGCCCCGGCGCCGGGCGTCGCGCGCGGATCCCAGCGCGGGTCGGACAGTTCCTTCAGCCAGCTGCCACCGACCGCCATGCCGAGTCCGAGCGCGATCCCGCAGAGGATACGACTGAGGATGAGCAGCGCCGCGGAGTCCGATCCGAGGGCGAGCACCGCGGAACCGACGAGGGCGACGAACGGTGCGGGCACCATGACAGGCCGACGACCGAGCCGGTCGGAGAGCGGACCGCCGACGAGCAGGGCCGGCACGATGCCCAGGACATACGCGAAGAGGAACAGGTCGACGACGACCGGCGCGAAACCGTGTTCGAGCCGGTACATCACCAGCAGCGGGGTGAACTCGTTGCCGCCCCAGGCGACAGCGAACATCGCGGCGGCCACGAGCAGCCACGTCCTGCGAGGAACGGCATCCGTACCGGTGGGCAGACGGCCCGGTTCGGTGGCAGTTGCGGTCACAATCGTCCCCCCTCCGAGTCCGTGCACCTCACGCATGTGCACGTCGAGCGCCGCGTCGAATGCGTCGGCGTCCCCGGCGGCGACGAGATCCACCAGATGCGTGTGGTCGGCGATGATCTTCTGCAGCTGCGCCGGATCCCGGGCGACCGAACGGGCCGTCATCCGTCGCTGGCGCTCCCGCAGGCCGGCATAGAAGGTGTCGAGAAGCGGATTGCCGCCCGCGGCCACGATGCTGCGGTGGAAGTCGGCGTCGGCACCGCTGAAGGCACCGACGTCACCACGCTCGGCAAGCTCGCGCTGCGTGTCCAGACTTGCGCGCAGGGTGCGTTCGAGTCGCTCTCGCGCCGGCGGAACAGAGGCGACGGCGCGTACCGCGTGGGTCTCGAGCAGCCGTCGCGCATCGACGACGTGCTCGGCCTCCCCGTCCGCCACCGGAACGACCAGTGCGCCGCGCTTGGGGTACAGACGCATCCAGCCCTCGGCCTCGAGACGAAGGAAGGCCTCGCGCACCGGGGTACGGCTGCACGACATCCGGGTCGCGATCTCCCCTTCGCTGATCAGATCGCCGCCGGGTAACTCGCCCGACAGGATCAGTTCCTTGACCTCGCGATAGACCGACTCGGCCGCTGAATACGACATAGACACAAGATGTATTTATACCGGATGCCGTCGGAGTGGCGCCACGCGGCCCTGTCCCGTGCGAAAGGCCGCCCAGGTGAACGACTCCCTGCGGCGCTGGGAGCAGCCATACTCGAAGACGCCGGGGAGAAGAGAGGCGGGAGGAGGATGACGAGGCAGGGACAGGCCCGGAGTGACCGTCTGCATGCGGCTGCGATGGGCAGTGTCGCCACCGGCGTCGCAGCGTACTGGCTCGACTACTTCACCGCCGGACACGTCCGGTCGTCCGACGACCCCGCCTACATCGCGTTCGAGAACGCCTTCCCGGCCGCCGACGGGCTGATGGCCGCGAGTTTCGCAGTGAGCGCCTGGCACCTGACGAGGGGGCGGGCAGTCGCCGTCCCGCTGGGGATCGCGGCCGGCGGCGCGATGACATTCCTCGGTGCGATGGACACGCTGTGGAATCTCGAGCACGGCAACTACCGGCGAATGACTACCGAAATGGCCGTCGAGACGGGCATCAACGTCGTCTCGCTCGTGTTCGGACCGTGGACTGTCGCCCGGCTGTGGCGGCGGCGCGAGGCGCTCGCCGGCTGAGCGGACGGTCGCACGGTGACCGCGGGCTCCGTCGGGACCATCGGCGGACCCGGAAATGCCGGAAGCCCCCCGACGAGGTCGGGGGGCTTCCGGTAACGGGTGTTCGGCGGTGTCCTACTCTCCCACACCCTGTCGGGTGCAGTACCATCGGCGCAGACAGGCTTAGCTTCCGGGTTCGGAATGGGACCGGGCGTTTCCCTGTCGCTATGGCCGCCGTAACTCTGTGAAACGACTCCCGCACGCTGTTCGCGGGGGTCGGGGCGCAGCCCCCTGTTTTTCCGGGGAACTGCGTTTACTCCGACTCCTCGCGCAGCGAGT
>NZ_BCXE01000022.1 GCF_001894945.1 Rhodococcus ruber NBRC 15591 | reverse complement strand
CGGCCTGTCCGGCGTCATCCTCGCCAGCCCGCCGCTCGACTTCCAGCTGCACGAGTCGTATTTCGTCGTGGCGCATTTCCATTACGTGCTCTTCGGGACGATCGCCTTCGCCACCTACGCCGGCGTCTACTTCTGGTTCCCGAAGATGACCGGGCGCATGCTCGACGAGCGCCTCGCCAAGTGGCACTTCTGGCTGACCTTCGTCGGCTTCCACACCACGTTCCTGGTGCAGCACTGGGTGGGCAACGAGGGCATGCCGCGCCGCTACGCCGACTACCTGCCGTCGGACGGGTTCACCACCTTGAACATCGTCTCGACCGTCGGTGCCTTCGTCCTCGGCGCCTCGACGCTGCCGTTCCTGTGGAACGTGTTCAAGAGCTACCGGTACGGGCAGGTCGTCACGGTCGACGACCCGTGGGGCTACGGCAACTCCCTCGAGTGGGCGACGAGCTGCCCGCCGCCGCGGCACAACTTCACCGAGCTGCCGCGCATCCGCTCCGAGCGGCCCGCGTTCGAGCTGCACTACCCGCACATGAGCGAGAAGATGCGCGCCGAGGCGCACGTGGGCTGGGGTTCGCACGCCCAGACCGCTCGCACGCTCGAGGGGACGCACTGACATGACGGACGGACGACGGTTCCGCCGGTACGCGACGCTCGGGGAGACCCGTACCCGGCCCGACCCGACGGCCCTGCTGATCGCGATGCTGGTGCTGGCGGTGCTGCTCGCGTCCCCGTGGTGGCTGTCACCGGTCCCGGCCGTGCTGCTCATCGTCGCGGCCGCCGCCGGCACGGTCGCGGTCGGCGCCACGAGCCGCAGAACCATCGTGCCGACCCGCTGGTCGTAGCGGCACGGTCGGTCACCCGGACCTGCCGGCCGGGCCCCGACGGTTCCCGGCGGTCCGGCTACCCTCGATGCCATGGGCAGGCAGCGGGAGCGTCGGGCCGCGGCGGGGTCCGGCCGCGGCCCGGCCGAGGGCATCCACGACATCGACACCGGCACCTGTGAACTGGTCAAGGATCGGTACCGGCCCGACGGCTGGGTGCTCGAGGTCAACGGGGTGCCCAGCTCCCACATCGATCTCACCGATCCCACGCTGCTCGAGTTCGAGTACATGCGGTGGATCGCTCACCTGCTCGAATCGCAACGGCCGCACGACGAACGGCTGCGGGTGCTGCACCTCGGTGGTGGGGCCTGCACGATGGCCCGTTATCTCGCCGCCACCTACCCGAACGCACGGCAGGTGGTGGTCGAGATCGACGGGCGCCTGGCCGAACTCGTCCGGGACTGGTTCGACCTGCCCCGCGCCCCGCTGTTGCGGATTCGGGTGGGGGAGGGCCGGGCGGTCCTGGCCTCCCTGACCGACGCGACCCGTGACGTGATCGTCCGCGACGTCTTCGCGGTGAACCGCACGCCCGTCGCGCTGACCACCGTCGAGTTCACCCGCCACGCCCGCCGGGTCCTCGACGCGGGCGGCGTCTACGTCGTCAACTGCGGTGACACCCGCGATCTGACCACCGCCCGGCGGGAGGCAGCCACCATCGGCAGCGTCTTCGAGCACACCGCGATCATCGCCGATCCCGCGATGCTCAAGGGCCGGCGCTACGGCAACATCGTCATCGCCGGCAGCGACGCCCCGCTCGGCGAGTCACCGGCACTCGCCCGCGAACTGCTCGGCGGCGGCGTGCCCGCCCAGGTGTGGACCGACGCGCAGGTCCGCCGGTTCGCCGCCGACGCCCGCGTCCTGCTCGACGCCGAGTGCCGCCCGGGTGGCGAGGTCGCGGCCGGCTGACGTCGTCACCCGGACCGGCCCGCGGTCCAGGCGAGCAGGTCCTCGACGGGCCAGGCGTTGACCACGTCCTCGGGTTCCACCCCGCGTTCGGCGGCACGCTCACAGCCGTACCCGATCCAGTCCAGCTGACCGGGCGCGTGCGCGTCGGTGTCGATCGCGAAGCGGCAGCCGAGATTCAGCGCCAGGTCGATCAGCCGCTCCGGCGGGTCCTGCCGCTCGGGGCGGGCGTTGATTTCCACCGCCGTGCCGTGATCGCGGCACGCCGAGAACACCGACTCGGCGTCGAAGCGCGACTCCGGGCGGGTACCGCGACCGCCCTGCACCAGCCGGCCCGTGCAGTGCCCGAGCACGTCGACGTGCGGATTCTGCACCGCCTTCAACATCCGCTTCGTCATGACCGACCGGTCGGCCCGCAGATTCGAGTGCACGCTCGCCACCACGACGTCGAGTTCGGCCAACAGTCCCTCGTCCTGGTCCAGGGTGCCGTCGTCGAGGATGTCCACCTCGATCCCCGTGAGAATGCGGAAGGGGGTGCCGCTGTCGGCGAAGACCCGGTCGAGATCGGCGACGACTCCCAACTGGTTGCGCAGCCGCTCGGCGGTGAGACCGTTGGCCACCTTCAGCCGGGGTGAGTGGTCGGTCAGCGCGCAGTACCGGCGTCCGAGCGCCGCGGCGGCCCGCATCGTCTCGGCGATCGAGCTGCCGCCGTCCGACCAGTCCGAGTGCACGTGGAGATCGCCCTGCAGGGCCTCGAGCAGGCCCGCGCCGCCCCGGCCGATCGGCTCGGCCTCCTCACGCAGTTGCCGCAGGTACGCGGGCACGCCGTCGAAGGCTTCGCGGATCACGGTGGCGGTCTTCGGCCCGACGCCGGACAGAGCCGTCCAACTGTCCGCCCGGCGCCGCGCGGCGCGCTGGTCCGGGTCGAGCCGGGCGACGACGTCGGCGGCGTGACGGTACGCCTTCACGCGGTAGCTCTCGGCGCGGTCGCGTTCGAGCCAGAACGCGACCTCCCGCAGGGCGTCCACCGGGTCCATGCGTCCATTCTCGCCGCGGCGGTCCGTAGCGTGGGGCGCATGCGCACAAATGCGAGGTGGCGACGGACGCTGACCGGAACCGCGATCGGGGTGGCCGGGGGGACGCTGGTGCTGGCCGGCGTCGCGGCCCGGGTCGCGACGCCCGCGGCCGGGCGGTTGTACACCGTCGCCGATGCGCCGGCCGCGCCGGTGGTGATCGTGCCGGGTGCCCGCGTCCGGAACGGATGGCCCATGGCGATGCTGCGCGGACGCCTCGACGTGGCTGTCGCGCTGCTCGCGGACGGCCGCGCCCGCCGCGTGCTCGTCTCGGGCGACGCAGGAGGCCGCTCCGGGGACGAGATCGCGGCGATGACCGACTATCTGGTGGCACACGGCGTGGGGCGGGAAGTGATCGCCACCGACCCGTACGGGCTCGACACGTACGACACCTGTCTGCGCGCCGCGCAGGTCTACGGGGTGCGGACGGCGGTGATCGCCACCCAGGGATTCCATCTGCCGCGGGCCGTCGCGCTGGGGCGGCGGGCGGGGATCGACCTGGCCGGGGTGATCGCGGAGTGCGACTGCCGGCTGCGCACCCGGGTGCGCAACGTGCTGCGTGAGTATGTGCTCTCTCGTCCGAAAGCGCTTGTGGAGATGCATTTTCCGCGCCCTCCGCGGGTGACGGTGGGCGTGGGCGGCGCATCGGCCGGGATCCTCGCCTAGGGTCGTCGCATGCGACCTTCAGCCCTGATCACCGGTGGCAGCCGCGGCGTCGGCGCCGCCATCGCCCGGGAACTCGCCCCCAGTCACGACCTGCTGCTCGGCGGCCGCCGCGCGGAGTCGCTCCGGGCGATCTGCGCGGAGCTTCCGCAGGCGGCACCGTGGCCGGTCGACCTGCTCGACCACGCGGCGGTGGCCGCGGCCTGCTCCGGCATCGACCGGTTGGACGTGCTGGTGCACAGCGCGGGGCTCGCCGAACTCGGGACGATCGCCGACGGCGGAATCGCGCAGTGGCGGGAGATGTTCGAGGCGAACGTGGTGGCGGTGGTGGAACTGACGCGGCTGCTCCTGCCGGCGCTGCGGGCCGCGAACGGCCATGTCGTGCTGCTCAATTCGGGGGCCGGCCTGAACGCGAGGGCCGGCTGGGGCGCATACGCCGCCAGCAAGTTCGCGTTGCGGGCCTTCGCCGACGTCCTGCGGCAGGAGGAGCCGGCGCTGCGGGTGACGTCGGTGCATCCGGGCCGGATCGACACCGACATGCAGCGTGCGATCGTGGCGAGCGAGGGCCGGACCTACGAACCGGAGCGCTTCCTGAAGGCCTCGACCGTGGCACTGGCGGTGGGGCAGGCCGTTCGGACCCCCGTCGACGCGCACCCGACCGAGATCGTGCTGCGGCCCCGGTAGCCGTCGGCGCCGGACACGACAGCACCGTCGGAACGGCAGCACCGTCGGAACGGCAGCGCCGCCGGCGTCAGAACGGCAGTGGGATCACGACCGGCGCCCCGTTCGGCAGCTGGATGCGGATCTGGGGTGGCGGCGGCGGTGGGGCCGGCGCCGGTACCGGTGCCGGGGGAAGCGGCTCCGGCGCAGGCGGCGGTGGGGGAGGCGGCGGTGGCGGCGGCGGGGGAGGCGGTGGCGGCGGCGGGGGAGGCGGTGGCGGTGGCGGTGGCGGCACCGGAGCCCGCGGCGCGGGCGCCGCGATCTCCGCCTCCGGCGCCGGCGGCGCGGGTGACGGTTCCGGTGCGGGCGGCGGTACCGGGTCGGCGGCCCCGGGCGCCGGCTGCTTGGGACCGGCGCCGATGGGCACCGCCAGCAGATTCCCGGTGGTGACGTCGACGACGGTCAGTTCGCCGACCGGCGCCGCTCCCGGCTGCACGACGAACAACCGTTCCTCGTCGAGGCCGGACCAGCGTTCTCCTTCGATCTCCTGACCCGAGGACAGAACGGGGGAGATCAGGGGACTTCCCGGCGCACACCGCACGCGAGGCACACCGCGGTCGTCGACCAGAACGACGGTTCCGGTCTCGAGGACCGACTGCACGGGCACCGCGCGTCCCCCGCGGTACTCGTGATCGGTGACCCGGGTGTCCGCCCGCAGCAGCACCGGTGTCAGGGTGCGCAGGTATGCGCGGGCGTCGGCGATGTCGAACACGTCGAGCCAGGCTGCCTGCTTGACCGGGTCCTGCTCGAGCGTGCCGGCGAGCCGCTCCCGGTCGCACAGCTCACGTTCGAGGCTGCCGCCGTAGAGGCCGGTCCGGTCTCCGGACACCGTCACCGGACCTCCGTCGGGCACGGGGAGCTCGGCCTGCGGCGCCGGTGGAACGGCGACCGGCACCTGATCCGGCAGGAGCAGGCCGCTCCATGGATGCTCGCCCCGCGATGTCGCCAGGTCCAGGCGAACCAGCTCGGTTCGCGACGGACCGTCCGTGGAGCATCCCCCCACGGCGAGCGCAGTCAGCGCGAGTACCATCCCGAATCCGCGCGCAGCGGTGCCGGCGGCCACCCGCCCATGGTAGGCGGAACCCCTCCGCGCCTCGGGTGGTTTCGGTCGGCTTCAGCCGTCGGACGTCAGGCGGACGCGAGCGATCCGGTGGCCGTCCAGTTCGCTCACGGTGAGGCGGTGACCGTCGAGGGTGATGCTGTCGCCGAGTCGTGGCAGGCGCTGGAGGTGGTGCACCATGCACCCCGCGACGGTCTCGTAGGGGCCCTTCGGCAGCCCGATCCCGGTGTCGCGTTCGAAGTCCTCGACGATCAGCAGACCGTCCACCTGCTGCGTGCCGGCCTGCGCCGGCGCGGACGGGGGCGCGGCCTGCCCGGTCGGTTCGAACTCGTCGCCGATCTCGCCGACGATCTCCTCGACGATGTCCTCGAGCGTCGCGATCCCGGCGGTGCCGCCGTACTCGTCGACGACGAGGGCGATCTGGTCGTTGGTGCGTCGCATCAGCGACAGTGTCGCGAGCGCCGGCTTGGAGGCGGGCAGCGCGAGGATGGGACGGCACACGTCCGCGACGGTCGGGGCGGTCGCCGGATCGGCGAGCAGCAGGTCGCGCAGGTGCACGAAGCCCACGACGTCGTCGAGCGACGTGCCGACGACGGGATACCGGCTGTGCGCGCCTGCCAGGGCCTGTTCGCGCGCCGCCGGGAGCGGGGTGTCGGCGGGCAGGAAGTCGACCTCGGTGCGCGGACGCATCACCTCGAGCAACGATCGCTGCCCGGCGTCGAACACCTCGGCGAGCACCGTGCGCTCGTCCTCCGGCACCGCCGAATGGCTGAGCAGCAGATCGCGCAACTCCTCGTGGGTGATCTCCTCGCTCCGGCGCGCCGGGTCGGCTCCCAGCAGCCGGACGAGCCCGTCCGTGGAGACCGACAACAACCAGATCACCGGTCGCATCAGGGTGGCGAAACGGTCCAGGGTCGGTGCGGTCAGCAACGACACCCCGGTGGACCGTTGCAGGGCGATGCGCTTGGGAACGAGTTCCCCGAGGACCAGCGAGAGGTAGGCGATCACCAGGGTGGTGCCGGTCAAGGCGACGGCGCTCGCCGCTGCGGCGGGCAGCCCCCACGACTCGAGCGCCGGGACGAGGTCGGGGGCGATCGCGGAGGCACCGTAGGCGGCGGAGAAGAACCCGGCCACGGTGACGCCGATCTGCACCGCGGACAGGAAGCGGTTGGGATTCTGCGCCAGCTCGGCCGTCCGCCGCGCCCGCCGGCCCCGCTCCTCGAGCGCACGGATCTGGCTCTCACGCAGCGACACCAGCGCCAGCTCGGTGCCGGCGAAGACGCCGCCGATCAGGACGAACACCAGAACCAGGAGGATGTCGGCGAGCGCGGTCATGGCGGCCACCCTGGACCGTGGGCCATGTCGTGTCACCTCATCGGGAGGACGCGGGATACGACTTCCAGTCTAGGAGAGCCCCGGCTGTTCGGGCACCGGCCGCACCTCAGGACGGATGTTCCACGTGAAACAGTTCAGGAGGCGGGGACGGTCTGCATGTCCTCCTGGCTCCAGTAGGCCTTCATGCCGGTGATCCGGGCGTCGTCGTCGAACGTCATGACGTCGATGACCTCCATGACGAGGTCCTGTTCGCCGAGATGGGTGGTCAGCCGGAAGAGGAAGGCGGCGTTGCCGCCGGCGATCTTCAGGCTGAGCAGTTCCCCGGTCTGGGCGAGAGGCTCGATCATCGAGTAGAACTCGCGCAGGGACGCCTCGGTGGTGCGCACCTCGGTGCCCACCGGGTCCTCGACCGTGGCTCCGGGAGCGTAGAGGGCGAGCACCTCGTCCGTGGTCCCTTTGGCGACCGACCTGATGTAGGACTCGACGGTGGCGCGGATCGCGGCGGGAGTGGGAGCCATGCGGAAAACCTCCGTTGCTAGAACGCGTTCTAGCAACGGAGGTTAGCAGCGCACGCCGGGACTGGGAATGCCCGGCGGTACCGCCGCCTCGCGGGCACCCGTCCGCACCCGGCTCAGACGCCCGCCTCGGCGGTCGGCAGCAGCCGTTCGAGGACGTCGGCGAGGGTGATCAACCCGACCACCTGTCCGTTGTCGGTGACGGTGGCCAGGTGGTTGCGGGTCTCGCGCATGGTGCGCAGCGCCTCGTACACCGGCACCGTCGCCTCGAGGGTCAGCGCCGGGCGCATCAGCTCGGCGGCGGTGATCCCCGCCGCGGCGTGCAGGCTGTCGCGCACGTGCACCACCCCGTCGATGTGCCCGTTGCCGCGCACGAGCAGACGCAGGTGCCCGGTGCGCCGGGCGGTGTCCTGGATCTGCGCGGCGTCCGCGTCGGGCCGGACACCGCCCGGCCGGGCGTTGGGACGGACGATGTCGCCGACGGTCAGCGCCTCGAGTTCGAGGGCGCTGGTCAGGTGCCCGTGGTAGCGCTCGTCGAGAGTGCCCACGGTGGCCGAGTGCTCGACCAGGTGCCGCAACGCGTCCGGGTCCTGGCCGGTGCCGACCTGGTCGACCGGGACGACCCCGACCCGCCGCAGGCACCAGTTGGCCAGGTGGTTGAGCTGCACGATGACCGGGCGGGTGACCCACATGAACGCCCGCATCGGGATCGCGAGCATGGTCGCCGACTTCTCCGGGTGCGCGATCGCCCAGGACTTCGGAGCCATCTCGCCGACCACCAGGTGCAGGAACGTCACGATGATCAGCGCCAGGACGAACCCCGCGACGTCCGCCAGCCACAGCGGCGCACCCCAGTTCTCGAAGGCCGGGGTGAGCCAATGGTGCACGGCGGGCTTGGTCACCGCGCCGAGGGCCAGGGTGCACACGGTGATGCCGAGCTGGGACCCGGCGAGCAGAACCGACAGTTCCGACGCGCTGCGCAACGCCGCGCGGGCCGAGCGGCTGTGCGGGGCGGCGTCCTCGAGGCGGTGCCGGCGCGCGGCGATGAGCGCGAACTCGACCGCGACGAAGAAGGCACTCGCCGCGATCAGGCCGACCGTCACGGCGAGCACGATCCAGGGGTTACTCATCGTCGCTCACCTCGTGATCGGTCCGTACGGTCACCAGCACCGACGCCGGCACGTGCCGGTCGATCCCACGGACCTCCGCGATCAGCGTCCGCGTCGGGGGCGAGTTCACGTGCGCCAGCTCCGCCGGATCGGGCTCGAGTGGGATCGCGACGGTGTCGCCGACAGTGGGCAGGCCGCCGAATTCGGCGATGACCAGCCCGGCGAGGGTCTCGTAGTCCCCCTCGGGCAGTTCGTGGCCCAGGGTGCGGGCGACCTCGTCGAGGTGCACGTCGCCGCGGATCACCCAGCCCTCACCCTGGCGGGTGATCACCTGCGTCTCGACGGCGGTGTCGTGTTCGTCGGCGATCTCCCCGACGAGTTCCTCGGCCATGTCCTCGACGGTGACGACGCCGGCGAAGCCGCCGTACTCGTCGACCACCAGCGCCATCTCCTCGTGCCCCTCGGTGAGCCGGGCCAGCACGTCCGGCAGCGGCAGGGTGGTGGGCACGATCACCGCGGGCCGGCACACCGTCCCGGCCGTGCCCGCCGCGGTGTCACGCGCGAGCAGATCGTGCAGGTGCACGACCCCGCGCAGATCGTCGGCGGACGCACCGACCACCGGGTACCGGGTGTGCCCCGCGCTCATCTTCGCGAGCACCTGCGTGATCGGTTCCCCGGCCCGGACGTAGTCCACCCGGGCCCGCGGAATCATGGCGTGCTCGGCGGTGCGGGTCGGGAAGTCCAGGATCCGGTCGAGCAGCGTCGACAACTCCTTGGGCAGCTCGCCGGCCTCCCGGGATTCGGCCACGATGTGCTCGAGGTCGCGGACGGTGGCCGAGTGCTCCACGTCGTGCACCGGTTCGATCCGCAACGCGCGCAGCAGCAGGTTCGACGAGGCGTCGAACAACTTGATCAGCCAGCCGAACAGCCTCAGATACAGCGTGGTCGACAGCGCCAGCCACCGCGCGACCGGCTCGGGCCGGGCGATCGCCAGGTTCTTCGGGAACAGCTCACCGAACACCATCTGCACCACGGTCGAGAACAGCACCGCCAGCACCGTGCCGACCGCCACCCCGACCGCGGTGGGGATCCCGACGCCGCCGAGGAGTTCGCCGAGGCCGCTGCCGATGAGCGGTTCGGCGACGTAGCCGACGAGCAGGCCGGTGACCGTGATGCCCAGCTGAGCGCCGGAGAGCATGAACGAGGTGCGGCGGGTGACCGACAGGGCGCGGGCGGCTGCGGTGTCACCGGCTTCGGCACGCGCCTTCAGCCGGGACCGGTCCACCGCCATGTAGGCGAACTCCTGGGCCACGAAATAGCCGGTCAGGGCCGTGATGGCCAGGACCACGAGGATGCCGAGTGCGATACCGAGGACTGTCAGCACGGTCGGCTCCGGGGGGCGGTGACGGACGGGCCGTCACTCTGGGGCGGGGAGGGTCTTCGAGGTTTGCGCTTGGCGCGTCTCATGGCTCTCTCTGCGATAGACGACGACTTCCTGTCACAGAATACGACGAACCGGGCCGCGGACGAGTTCCCGCCTGCCGCGCCGACCCGGTCACAGCGGCCGGGCCGGAACCCGACACCCGGCGCGGATACCACGCCGGAGCGGTCGGCAGTGCTTGGCTGTCCTGGCACACGGCCACACCCCGAGGAGCCTCGATGAACGAGACCACCACCTTCCCCCTGCCGGGGCATGCCGGCACCCTGGCCGCCCGGTGCTGGGTCCACGACCACCCCCGGTACGTCGTGCTGCTGTGCCACGGCTACGGCGAGCACGCCGGACGCTACGAATACGTGGCCACCCGGCTGGTCGCCGACGGTGCGGTGGTCTACGCCGTCGACCACACAGGGCACGGGCTCAGCGAGGGCGAACGCGTCCTGATCGAGGACTTCGAGCGGGTCGTCGACGACTTCCGCCTGCTCGACGCCACGGCCCGCAGCGATCATCCCGGCCTGCCGGTGGTGCTCGTCGGGCACTCGATGGGCGGGATGATCGCCGCCCGGTACGCGCAGCGCTACGGCTCCGAACTCGCCGCGGTGGTCCTGTCCGGCCCGGTGCTGGGCCGCTGGCCCGCGCTCGAAGCGATGCTCGCGGCAGAGCAGATCCCGGACGCCCCCACCGACCCCGCGACGCTGTCGCGGGACCCGGAGGTGGGCCGTGCGTACGTGGACGACCCACTCGTGTGGCACGGTCCCTTCAAGCGCCCCACCGTCGAGGCGCTGCAACACTGCCTCGACACGATCACCGCCGCGGGCACCGTCGGCGACGTGCCCGTGCTGTGGCTCCACGGCGAGGACGACGGGCTCGTCCCCCTCGGGGGCAGCCGCGAGGGCTGGGCGACGTTCGCCGGCCCGCAGTCGACGTCGAAGGTCTACCCCGGGGCGCGGCACGAGATCTTCAACGAGACCAACCGCGACGAGGTTCTCGACGACGTCGTCGATTTCGTCCACTCACGGATCGCGGCGGGCGGCCGATGAGCACCCGGTCGCGGGCGCCGGCACGTCAGCGCTCGTCCGGCGCCGGTTGCCGGGACGGCGGCCGGGACGTCGCGGAAGGCGGCCGGGCCGCCGGGGACGGCCGCCGCTCGCCGGACGGGTGAGGGCGGTCGGCGGCCCGCTCCGGCGCGACCGGGTCGCCGTCAGGATTCGCCGGCGTGCGCGCGCAGCTCGAGCGCGACGAAGGACTGCACCATCGCCGTGAACACCGCTTCCGCGACAGCGGGGTCTGCTCCCCGCGCGGCCGCCGCCTCGGCCGCGCGCCGGATCACGAGCAGGGCCCGGTCGGGCGCCGCGACCTCCGCCGCGGTGGACTTCAGTTCGGCTGCGCGGCGCACCAGAGCCTCACGCTCACAGAGCAATTCGACCAGTTTCGCGTCGAGTCCGTCGATAGCGGCACGGACGGCCGCGAGGTCGGGAAGAGACCGCTCGGTATCGGGTGCGTTCATGCGCGCATTGTGGCATGCCACGCGGTGCGCTCCCGAGAACGGACCGGTCGACTACCTGACCACGTTCACCATCTTGCCCGGTACGACGATCACCTTCCGGGGTGCCGCGCCCTCGAGGAGGGCGGCGATCTTCTCGTCCGCGAGGGCGGCCGCCTCGATCGCTTCCCGCGCCGCGTCGGCCGGCACGGTGATGCGGCTGCGCACCTTGCCGTTGACCTGGATCGGGTACTCGACCGTGTCCTCGACGAGCCACTTCTCGTCCGCGACGGGGAACGGGCCGTGCGCGAGCGACTCGGTGTGCCCGAGCCGCGACCACAGTTCCTCGGCGAGGTGCGGGGCGACGGGCGCCAGCATGAGCACGAGCGGTTCCACCGCCGTCCGCGGCGCCCCGTCCGGGTACGCCTTGGTGAGGTGGTTGGTGTACTCGATCAGCTTGGCGATGGCAGTGTTGTCGCGCAGGCCCGCGTAGTCGTCGGACACGCCCGCGATCGCCTTGTTGAGGGCACGCCGCGTCTCGTCGGTCGGCTCGGCGTCGGTGACCCGCAGCGTGCCGGCCTCCTCGTCGATCGCGGCCCGCCACACCCGCTGCAGGAACCGCTGCGCACCGACGACGTCCTTGGTCGCCCACGGCCGGGACTGGTCCAGCGGGCCCATCGACATCTCGTACACCCGCAGCGTGTCGGCGCCGTAGTCGTCGCAGATCTGGTCCGGCCCGACGGAGTTCTTCAGGGACTTGCCCATCTTGCCGTACTCGCGGTGCACCTCCTCGCCCCGGTAGAGGAACTTCCCGGCGCGCTCCTCGACCTCCTCGGCCGGCACGTACACGCCACGCGAATCGGTGTAGGCGTACGCCTGGATGTAGCCCTGGTTGAACAGGCGCCGGTACGGCTCGGACGAGGTGACGTAGCCGAGGTCGAACAGCACCTTGTGCCAGAACCGCGCGTACAGCAGGTGCAGCACGGCGTGCTCGACACCGCCGACGTACAGGTCGACCCCGCCGGGGTCGTGCGGGCCGTGGATCTGCGGACGCGGACCGGTCCAGTACGCCTCGTTCTCCTTGGCGCAGAACTCGTCGCTGTTCGTCGGGTCGATGTAGCGGAGCTGGTACCACGAGCTGCCGGCCCACTGCGGCATCACGTTGGTGTCGCGGGTGTAGTGCTGCAGCCCGTCACCGAGGTCGAGCTCGACGTTCACCCACTCCTCGGCCTTGGCCAGCGGCGGCGACGGCTCCGAACTCGCGTCCTCGGGATCGAACGACACCGGCGCGTAGTCCTCGACGTCCGGAAGTTCCACCGGCAGAGCCGACTCCGGCAGGGCGTGCGGGTTGCCGTCGGCGTCGTAGACGATGGGGAACGGCTCGCCCCAGTACCGCTGCCGCGCGAACAGCCAGTCCCGCAGCTTGTACTGGATGGTGCCGGTGCCCGCGCCGGACTCCTCGAGCCTCGCGATGATCGCCTTCTTCGCGTCGGCGACGCTCAGCCCGTTCAGCTCGCCGGAATTCACGAGCGTTCCGTCGCCGGTGTACGCCTCCTGCGAGATATCACCGCCCGCAATCACTTCCACGATCGGCAGGCCGAACGCGGTGGCGAACTCCCAGTCGCGCTGATCGTGACCGGGCACGGCCATGATCGCGCCCGTGCCGTACCCGGTGAGCACGTAGTCCGCGATGAACACCGGCAGCGACTGCCCGTTCACCGGGTTGACGGCGTAGGCGCCGACGAAGACGCCGGTCTTCTCCTTGCTCTCCTGCCGCTCGAGATCCGACTTCGCGGCGATCGACGCCCGGTAAGCGGCGACGGCCTCGGCCGGGGTGGCGGCGCCACCGGTCCAGCGCTCGTCGACCCCCTCCGGCCACGCACCGGCGACGATCTCGTCGACGAGCGCGTGCTCGGGCGCCAGCGTGACGTAGGTGGCACCGAACAGGGTGTCGGGGCGGGTGGTGAACACCTCGATGTCGCGGCCGGTCTCCGCATCGCCGGCGCCCCGCACCGCGAACTTCACCTGCGCTCCGTGCGAGCGCCCGATCCAGTTGCGCTGCATGGTCTTGACCTTCTCGGGCCAGTCCAGGTACTCGAGGTCGTCGATGAGCCGGTCGGAGTAGGCGGTGATCCGCATCATCCACTGCTGCAGGTGCTTGCGGAACACCGGGAAGTTGCCGCGCTCGGAGCGGCCGTCGGCGGTGACCTCCTCGTTGGCCAGCACCGTGCCCAGACCCGGGCACCAGTTGACGAGGGAATCCGAGCGGTACACCAGCCGGTACTCGTCGAGGGCGGCGAGCCGCTCGGCCTTCGACAGCGACGCCCAGTCGCGTCCGTCCGCGAGCGTGCGGGTGCCGGCGTCGAGTTCGGCGGCGAGCTCGTCGATGCGGCGCGCCCGGTTCTGCTCCGGGTCGTACCAGGCGTTGTAGATCGTCAGGAAGATCCACTGGGTCCAGTGGTAGAAGTCGACGTCCGTCGTGGCGACCGAGCGCCGCTCGTCGTGGCCCAGCCCCAGCCGGCGCAGCTGCCGCTGCATGTTCTCGATGTTGGCCTCGGTCGTGGTGCGCGGGTGCGTGCCGGTCTGCACCGCGTACTGCTCGGCCGGCAGTCCGAACGCGTCGTAGCCGAGCGTGTGCAGGACGTTGTGCCCCAGCATGCGGTGGTACCGGGCGTAGACGTCGGTGGCGATGTAGCCGAGCGGATGCCCGACGTGCAGGCCGGACCCCGACGGGTAGGGGAACATGTCCTGCACGAACAGCTTGTCCTCGGGGACGTCGCCGGCGAGCGGGCCGACCGGATTCGGCGCGTTGAACGTGCCACGCTCGCGCCACTGATCCTGCCACCGCTGCTCGATCCGGCCGGCGAGATCGGCGGTGTATCGGTGCTGCGGGGTGGCGTCGGACGACGAGGTGGAGGGCTGCACAGGACGAGTCACGGTGGTCGCTATCTACTTGGCTGACGTCGGTTACCTCCGACCAGGGTAGAGCGTGGCCTGCCCCGGCCCGACCAGCGGCTGCGTCTCCCACGTATCCTCGAGGGGTGTTGATCGTCGCCCTCGTACTGTTCGTGCTCGCTCTCGTCGTCGCCGGGGTCGCCGTCGCGGGTCTGACCGGACGGCTGCCGCGCAACCGGTGGGCGGGTGTGCGTACCGCGGAGGCCCTGCGCGACGAGGAGACGTTCGCCCTGGCCAACAAGGTCGCGGCTCCCAGTCAGCTCGGTGCGGCGGGCCTGCTCGTCCTCGGCGGCGTGGGAGCGCTCACGCTCGACACGGTCCCGGGCCTGATCGCCGTCGTGGGTGCCGGTATCGCCGCCTTCTTCACCGCCGGTGTCGGCGGTTCCATCGGTGCCCGCGTCGCGGCAGCCAGCGCTCCGGCCGAGACCGCCGGCTGCGGCACGTCGTGCGGGGCGTGCAGCCTGCGCGGCGCCTGCGAGCCGACCGCCTGAGCGAACCCCCACCGCCCGGGCGCAGCGGCGGGCGCGACGTCACCGCCCGAGCGCAGCGGCGGGCGCATTGTCACCGCCCGAGCGCAGCGGCGGGCGCATTGTCACCGCCCGAGCGCAGCGGCGGGCGCGACGTCACCGCCCGAGCGCAGCGGCGGGCGCGACGTCACCGCCCGAGCGCAGGAATCTGCGGGAGGGTTCCCGAGCGCGCGTTCGGACGCGATACTGACAGGGTGACCCCGGCACTGGCCGGCGCCCGATTGAGGTCCACGATCCGCGATGCGGCCGCCGCGGCGACGGACTCGACCGAGTTCCGGGAGGTCGTCCTGGACGCGATCCGCGCCCGGGTGCCCTACGACGGTGTCTGCCTGGCCACCACCGATCCCGCGGTGCTGATCCCCACCGCGCTGACGACTCGCGGTTACGAGACCCCGCGGGTGTACGCGACGGCCCTGGAACTCGAGTACGGTCCCGATCCGGTGCCGAGCGGCTTCGGCTCGTTGCTGGGCCGGGCGGTCCCCATCCGCACGCTCCGGGAGGTGACCGACGACCACGTGACGAGCAGCCGCCACTACGCCGACGTGCTCGCGCCGAGCGGCATGCACGACGAGGTGCGCATGCTCTTCCGCGGTCGCGACGGGGCGTGCTGGGGCGCGTGCACGATGGCCAGGCGACCGGGCTCGGAGTTCGCCGACGAGGAACTCGACACTCTGGGCGCCGTCCTCATCGACATCGGGGAAGGGTTGCGCACCACGTTGTTCCGCAGCAGCGCACATGCCCCGGCCCCGGGCCCGGACGGACCGGCGGTGGCGGTCGTCGGACCCGACGACGAGTTCGAGTCGATCACCGCCGCCGCCCTCGAGTACTTCGAACGACTCGGCTGGGGCCCGCCCGGCAATCCCGAAGCCGCTGCGCCCGCGGTGTCGGCGGCACTGTGGCTGCGGCGTTCGGGGGCGGATGCCACGGTCCTGCAGGCCCGCACCCTCGACGGGGAATGGCTCGTGATCCGCGTCGGACGATTCGACAGCGAGCATCCGCCCCGGCGGGTGCTCATGACCGTGGAACGGGCGCAGCTCCCCGAGATCGTCACCCTGGTGGCGGCAGCACACGGACTGACCCGCCGCGAATCCGAGGTGCTCGCTTTGCTTCTCGCCGGCAGGACCCGTCACGAGATCGCCGGCGTGCTGGGCATCAGCCCGTACACCGTGCAGGACCATCTGAAGGCCGTGTTCGCCAAGACCGGCGTCAACAGCCGCGCGACCCTGGTCGCCAAGCTCGCACACACCGAGTACGTGCCCCGTCTGGGCACGCCCGTCGGCGCCGACGGCTTCTTCGAGCGGCCGCCGCGGCCGGCCTCGGTGAACTGACGCCGGCGCGCGGGGACCGCCTCACCCCCAGCGGCGTACACGCTGGTAGCGCGGGTTCCACCAGAAGCGGTGGACGAGCCGCAGGGGCACCGGCAGTTCACTCAGGACCAGACGAGCCTGCTCGGGCGTGGCGCCGTCGACGACGTACGGGCCGACCTGCGCGATCTCGCTGTAGGAGAGTTCCTTCACCGCCGCTGTGGACAGGGCGTGCCATTCCTGCGTGGTGATCACCTCCCGGATGAGGGGGAAAGCGTCGCGCTCCTCGTGCGCGAGGTGCGACCGCAGCAGTCCGACGAGGTCGTCGATGCGATGAGGCACCTGCTCCGGCCCGTGCTCCCGATCGTCGAACGCTTCCTCGAGTGCGGCGAGCGTCGGATCGATGAGAGAGTGCTCGGCCTCCATGTCGTCGAGCACCGCGAGATCGTCCGGCCGGTCGGCGAGCCTGCGGCGCATCAGCGGCCAGATGTGCGTGTCCTCGATCCGGTGATGGTGGTGCAGTTCCCGGCTGAAGCCGTGCCAGCCGACGAGCAGCGCGTCGTGGACCTCGTCGGTCTCGGTGCCGTAGGTCTGTGCCACGTTCGCCAGGCGTCCGACGTCGCGCCGGAAGGCCGCGTGCAGCAGCGTCATCACGACCATGTCGTCGTCGGTCAGGGCAGTGGATCCGGTGGTGGTCATGTCGGCCTCGATCCTGTCGTGCTCGAGTTCTCTCTACGAGCCTGCAACCCCGGGCTCCGGCCCTCAATCCCCCGTTCGAGGGGGTCGCCGGTGATGCCGTTTCCCTACGCTGGGGCCGTGACCACCCGCCGCGTGATCGACCCCGCCGGGGCCCTGTTCGGCCTGGGCCTGCCTCTCGTCGCCGCCGCGGCGACACTGCTGCTGACTCGAATGTGGGAATCGCGGCTGCCCCCACGGATCGCCACGCACTGGTCCGGGTCCGGGCCGGACGGATTCTCGGACCCGGTCTCGTTCTCGTGGACGGTGGCGCTGGTGATCCTGCTGGTCGGCGGCGGCTGCAGCGCGATCGCGGCGCTAGCCCCCGCGATGCTGCTGATGCGCCGCTACATGCTGGTGCTCGGTCTCGGCGTGACCGGTCTGCTGTCCACCCTGGGTGTGACGGTGCTCGCGAGCCAACTGGACACCCCGGCCGAACAGGCACAGCTGCCGATGTGGAGCATCGGCGCGGGCGTCGCGCTCGGCGTCGCCGTCGGGGTGTTCGGCGCGTCCCGGTTGCGGGATCACCGGGTCCGGCGGCCGGCAGCCGCCCGCCCGGATCCGGCGCTGCCGCGCGGGCCGGTCGAGCTGCCGATCGTCGAACAGGTCGGCACCGGGACGCGCACCACTGTGGTGCTGGCGGCGCTGGTGGTGGCACCGGCCGTCGTCGTGTGCGGCGCGGCGCGCAGCTGGTGGCCGCTGGCGATCTTCCTGCCGGTCGCCGTTCTCGTGCTGAGCCTGCTGCGGTTCCGCGTCGTCGTCGACGACACGGGCGTGCGGGTGCAGAACCTGGGAATGACGGCGGTGGACTACGACCTCGACGAAATCGTCGGCGCGCGGGTCGCGCACGTCCGCCCCTTCCAGGACTGGGGCGGGTGGGGACTGCGCGCCAAGGGGCGGGGCCGGTACGGCCTCGTCACGATCACGGGTCCCGCGCTGGTGCTCACCGTCGCCGGTGGGCAGGAGTTCACCGTCACTGCGGCGCAGGCGGAACGCATGGCCGGCGCGCTGAATGCGCTCGCCGACCGTCGCTGACCACCGGCCGGCGGATACCGCTTCCCGAACACGCCGCGAGTGCGTGGCCGATCCGGTCTAATGGGAGCGATTGCCGACGAGTACAGCGATTGCCGACGAGTACGGAGGCCGACGTGAGCCATCGGAAGCGGTTGCACCCGGACGGAGTCCTCGCACCGGCGTACACCGGGCGCATCGACAGCGAGCCGGTTCCGGCGCTGCGGCTGCCGGCGCACTCGATGGACCCGGCGGAGGCGTACCGGTACATCCACGACGAACTGATGCTCGACGGCAGTTCGCGGCTGAATCTCGCGACGTTCGTCACCACGTGGATGGAGCCGCAGGCCGACGTGCTCATGGCCGAGACGTTCGACAAGAACCTCATCGACAAGGACGAATATCCGGCGACGTCGGCGATGGAGGAGCGCTGCGTGGCGATGGTCGCCGACCTGTTCCACGCACCGGGGTTGTCCGACGTCGACCCGGGTACGGCGACGGGCGTGTCCACGATCGGCTCGAGCGAGGCGGTGATGCTCGCCGGGCTGGCGCTCAAGTGGCGCTGGCGGGCCCGGCGGCAGGCGGCGGGAGAAGACACCGCACGCCCGAACCTGGTGCTGGGCAGCAACGTTCAGGTGGTGTGGGAGAAGTTCTGCCGCTACTTCGACGTGGCGGCGAAGTACCTGCCGATGGAGCCCGGGCGGTATGTCGTCACCCCGGAGCAGGTGCGAGACGCGGTGGACGAGAACACGATCGGGGTGGTCGCGATCCTCGGCACGACGTACACCGGCGAGCTCGAGCCGGTCGCCGAGATCGCCGGCACGCTCGACGACGTGGCCGCTTCGGGAGGACCCGACGTGCCGCTGCACGTGGATGCGGCCAGCGGTGGATTCGTCGTGCCGTTCCTGCAACCGAAACTGAAGTGGGACTTCCGGGTACCGCGCGTGGTGTCGATCAACGTCAGCGGCCACAAGTACGGACTGACCTACCCGGGCATCGGATTCGTGGTGTGGCGCGACAGGGAGCACCTGCCCGAGGAACTGGTCTTCCGGGTCAACTACCTCGGCGGCGACATGCCCACCTTCACCCTGAACTTCTCGCGGCCGGGAAACCAGATCGTCGGCCAGTACTACAACTTCCTGCGGCTCGGCCGCGACGGGTACCGCCGGGTGATGGAGACCCTGCGCTCGACCGCGAGCCGGCTGGCCGGGCAGCTCGCCGGGCTGGAGGGGATGCGCGTGATCTCCGACGGTACCGCCATCCCGGTGATCGCATTCGAGCTGACCGGCGACCCGGGGTTCACCGTGTTCGACGTCTCGCACGAACTGCGGGCGGGCGGCTGGCAGGTGCCCGCGTACACCATGCCGGCCGACGCCGAGGAGGTTGCGGTCCTGCGGATCGTGGTCCGGGAGGGGTTCAGTGCCGACCTCGCGCGACAGCTGTTCGCCGACATCGAACGGGTGTGTACCGAATTGCGCAAGGAGGGTCCGCTCCGGCACTCCAGCGAGCAGCACTTCGCGCACTGAGCCTCACTCCAAGGCTGTCTCGCGCGAGGTGTCCTTCAGCTGCACCCCGGACCTGCCGAGCCGACGCGCTCCCTGGACGAGGGATGCCACGACCCGGGCGGCATGGGCGAGATCGAGCCCGTCCGGGGGATGGATGTTGGACACGCAGTTGCGCTCGGCGTCGGTCCGCCCCGGCCGGGGACGATGCGTCAGGTACACCCCGAGACTGTCGGCCACCGACAGGCCGGGACGTTCCCCGATGAGGACCACCACCGTGGACACACCCAGGGCAGCGCCCACGTGGTCCCCGATCGCCACCCGCGCCTGGGTCGCAACGACGGGCGGCGCGAACGTCAGGCCGGGCGTCAGCGCGGTGGCCAGTTCGGCGAGCAACCCCGGCCCGTGTGCGGCCAGGGCCGTGGACGACAGACCGTCGCACAGGACGACACCGATGTCGGCATCGGTGTGCGGCACCGGAGACAGGTCGGCCGGGGTCCTGCCGAGATCGGGGCGGCGCAGGTAGACGGACCGATCCCGTGCGCGGCTCGCCACATGGATGGGCTCACCGATTCCGACGGCGGAGATCTGCGGATTCAGCTCCGCGAGGTCGAGCGGCGCATGGACCGCGTCGCGCGCCCGGGCGTGGGCCTCCGCGACCTCGAGCAGACGCGGGGTGGGCAGACCGTTCCCGTTCCGCCCCAGCCCGATGCGTGCCCGGGTGAGCGCGCGCAGGGGTGTCCAGAAGTCGTCGTTCATCCGCGTACTCCCGGGGATGCCAGTGCTCGCAGCGGAGAAGAATGCGGGTCGACGGGCAAGATCCGGCCGGTCGCGTCGGCCATGCCGTGCGCCCGCAACCATCGATCGAATTCCGGTGCGGGACGCAGCCCCATGAGCTCGCGAGCGTAGAGCGCGTCGTGGAACGACAGGCTCTGGTAACCGAGCATGACGTCGTCGGCGCCGGGCACCGTGATGACGAAGGCTGTGCCGGCGGCGGACAACAAGGTGAGCAGGGTGTCCATGTCGTCCTGATCCGCCTCCGCGTGGTTCGTGTAACAGATATCCACGCCCATGGGCAGCCCGAGCAGTTTGCCGCAGAAGTGATCCTCGAGCCCCGCGCGAATGATCTGCTTGCCGTCGTAGAGGTACTCGGGTCCGATGAAGCCGACGACCGTGTTGACCAGGAGGGGGTCGAGCGTCCGGGCGACCGCATAGGCGCGTGCCTCGAGTGTCTGCTGGTCCACGGGCCGGCCCCCGGTTCCCAGATGGGTGCCCGACGACAGTGCCGAACCCTGCCCGGTCTCGAGGTACATGACGTTGTTCCCGACCGTTCCACGTCGCAGAGACTTGCCGGCCTCGTTGCCCTCCCGCAGTAGCTGCAGGTCCACGCCGAAGCTGCGGTTGGCCCCCTCCGTGCCGGCGACCGATTGGAACACCAGGTCGACGGGTACACCACGGGCAGCCAGGTCGATGGTGGTGCTCACGTGGGTCAACACGCAGGATTGCACGGGGATGTCGTAGCGCAGTCGAACCTCGTCGAGCAGGTACAGCAGGTCCGCGGCGGCACGCGGCGAATCGCTCGCCGGATTGATGCCGATCACGGCGTCTCCGCAACCCAGCAGGAGCCCGTCGAGAGTCGCGGCGGCGATGCCGCGCGGGTCGTCGGTGGGATGGTTCGGTTGCAGGCGGGTGGCGAGCCGGCCGGGCAGTCCGACGGTGGTGCGGAACGCCGAGACGACGGTGACTGCCCTCGCAACCGCGATCAGATCCTGGTTGCGCATGATCTTGGAGACCGCCGCGACCATCTCCGGGGTCAGACCGGGACCGACCGCGGCAAGGCGGCCCGCGGCATCCGTCCGTGCCGCCGTGGTGAGCAACCAGTCCCGGAAGCCGCCCACGGTCAGGTGGCCGATCGAGGAGAATGCTGCCGCATCGTGGGTGTCCAGGATCAGGCGGGTGACCTCGTCCGTCTCGTACGGCACGACCGGTTCCTCGAGGAAGGTCGTCAGTGGCAGCTCGGCCAGGGCCCACTGCGCGGCCGCGCGTTCGCCGTCGGATCCTGCCGCGCATCCGGCCAGCTCGTCGCCCGAACGGCGGGGGGTCGCCTTCGCCAGCAGATCGACGAGCCCGTGGAATTCGTACGTGCGTCCGGCCGCTCGTCGGCGGTACACCGTCACGACGTCACCTCGGCGACGGTCCGGGCGAAGACGTCGAGGAAGTGGTCGACGTCGGCCGAGGTGAGCGGCAGCGGCGGACGGATCTTGAGGACGTTGCCGTGAGCGCCGGCTACGGAGATCAGGATCCCGCGGTCGCGCATCCGGTTCACCATCGTCAGGGCCGTATCGGCGTCCGGATACCGGGTATCGGCGTCCGCGACGATCTCGACACCCAGGAACAGGCCGGCGCCGCGGACGTCTCCGATCGACGCGGTCGTGCGCCCGATCGTCCGCAATCCGGTGCGCAGTGCGGCACCGCGCTCGTGGGCGACCTCGATCAGCTGCTCGTCGCGGATCACGTCGAGCACGGCCTGTGCGGCTGCCATCGACACCGGATTTCCTCCGAAGGTGTTGAAGTACTTGACCTTCGATCCGGTTTCCGCGACGACGTCGCGAGAGGTGATCGTGGCGGCGACGGGCATTCCGTTGCCCATGGGTTTGCCGAGGGTGACGATGTCCGGGACGATGTCGTGCCGTCGGAAACCCCACATGCCGTGACCGAGGCGGCCGAAACCGGGCTGCACCTCGTCGGCCAGGAGCAGCCCACCCCCGCCGCGCACCACGTCCGCGGCAGGTTTCAGGAAGGGAGCGGGATCCGGAAGGATCCCGTCGGACGAGAAGACGGTGTCGACGAGCAGGGCGGCGAACCCGTACCCGGACTGCTCGAGGTCGTGGATCTGTTCGGCGACCTGCGCGGCAAACCAGGCTCCGAGATCGTCGGTGTCGACACGATACGCATTCGGTGCCGGGACCACCCGAATCCAAGGTTCCACCGTCCGGGAGATCGACGGGGAGCATGCCGCGACGGCGGTGGTGTTGCCGTGGTAGGCGCTCTCGGTGACGACGATGCCGTGCCGGCCCGTGGCTTGCCGGGCCAGTTGCAGCGCCAGGTCGTTGGCCTCGGAACCAGTACAGGTGAACATCGCCACCGCGAGCGGATCCGGGAAGGTGCCGAGCAGATCCTCGGCGTAGTCGACGATCCCGTCGTGCAGGTAACGGGTGTGGGTGTTCAGCAGCCGGAGCTGCTCGGTGACGGCCGCGGTCACCCGAGGGTGACAGTGCCCCACGCTCGCCACGTTGTTGTACATGTCGAGGAAGCGGTTTCCGTCGCCGTCCTCGAGCCATACTCCACTACCGGCAACCGGATGCAGGGGTGTGCGGTACAGCAGCGGCGTGGCGCTGCCGAGCACCTGCCGCCGGCGCCGGACGAGGCCTCGCAGCTGCGGAGGCAGGCCGTGGATGTCGTCGAAGGCGAAGCCGTTGACCTCGACAGGGGAGGTCTGCTGGGTGGACACAGTCTTCACAGGGAGGCCAGCCACAGGCCCCACCTCGGATCCGCCATCTTCGTACGGGCGCGCATGAGCTTCCAGAGTCCGTACTTGTGGTAGTCGAAGTCCCATGCATCGCTGAGTTTGTTGTTCACACATCCCCACAATCCCCACTTGACGTCGGCGAGGACCCCGCAGACCTGCACGCGGGACACCACCGACCATTCCGCGGTGCCGTAGTAGGCCTCGACCATGTCGTGGATCCGACGGTCGTCGAAGAACATCTCGGTGGTGAGAACGGCAATCTCGTAGGCGCGATCGTTGTTGGACGCGAACTCGTAGTCCACGAGCTTCAGTGGCCCGGACTCCGAGTACAGGAAGTTGCCCGGCATGGGGTCGTTGTGGCACGGAACCAGGTCTAGACCCGAGGCCAGCACGGCCGATTTCGCCGCCCGGTACTCCCGCTCGACCACCGCCCAGTCCACCGGCAACGTCACCCCGAGACTGTGTGCCTGTTCGAGATGCTCGTCGACCATGTCGAAGATCGTCTTCGTCCGGCTCAGCAGCCCGGACGGATGCAGCGTCCGGTACAGGTCCACGATCCGTAGCGGTATGTCGTCGCGCTTGAGGTCGCCGTTGGTGCAGGCCCGATATCCCTCCAGGAACTCGATGATCTCGATTCCGGAAGCGGGATCGAACCGGACCACCTCGGGGCCGATTCCCAGTGCCCCCGCTCGGCGGCCCATTTCGTTGGCAACGGTGCGGTCGACGAACGCCTCGCTTCCCGCGCCGGGGATCTTCATGAAGTAGCGGGTATTACTGCCTTCCAGAGTGATCCGCCAATTACTGTTCTGGAGGCCGCCCGTCACAGGGGCGTAGTACAAGCCGCGCCCCTGCCACTGCGATACGGACGACAGGGCATCCTCGACCACCCGTTCGGCGGGGGTGCGGGCGCTGCCCATGGGGCGATCGTCCCGGGCGAGCGGGGTGGAGAGTGTGGTCATCGTCGTCTCCTCACAGATTGCGGATGCGGTCGTCGAAGTGGGGGTCGCGCAGCCCCGCTCGTGCCCTCAGGAACTGCCAGTCCGAGAACTTCGAGTACTCGTGGGTGCCCGGACGCATCGCGTCGCAGTAGGCACCGATCAGTGCCCAGCGGAGGCTGTCCGCGATGCCGTAGACCCGGGCCCGATCGAACAGACTGTAGTCCCAGGAACGCCAGAACATTTCGAACACTACGCGGGCGTCGCGGTCGTGCGGACACAGTTCCCCCAGGAGAGTACCGAGATCCTGCAGCGGATCCATCATCGCGGCGCAGTCCCAGTCGACGAGAAGGAGGCCGCCACCCTCGGGGACGAGGACGTTGGAGACGTTGCCGTCGCCGTGGGCAGGGACGAGATCGTATCCCGCCGCCTCGATGCGCTGCTCGGCATCGGACAGGGTCCGCAGCATCCACGGCAGATCCTGCGGAAGGGCCGCCGATGCGGCCCGAGCCACCCGCAGCGCGTCGCGGATGTCGTCGAACACACTGGCGGTTCGCGAGAACGCCGCCAGAGAATGCACCCTCTTGCGCAGCTCGACGAGTGGGGCGATCGCCTCGGCCGAGCCGAAGCGGTCGAGGGTTGCAGTGCGGGACCGTCCCGTGAAGTCCTCCATCACCAGCAGGCCCGATTCCGGATCGGCGGCGTACACCGCAGGACCGAGACCGGCATCGCCCGCGGCGGTCGCGGCCTCGAAGGACGCGGCGAGATCGACGTAGCCGCGCGCGTGCGGTTCCATCACCTTCACGTAGCCGGTGACACGCGCTCGCGTGTCCACAGCGGCCCGCACGCTGTAGCGTTCGGAATCGGCTCCCCACCAGCTGGGGCTGGCCATCGTGGGCGAGCTGTCCAGTTCGAGCTCCGCCCCTTCCCACAGCCCGAGGGCGTGCACCTGTTCGGCAATACTCACCGGGATCCTCCTGTCGGAACAGCCACCACGTGGCGTGGCCAGCTCATCGGGAACGGCCGGTGACGCTCGAGCCACCGGGTGAGGCGGAGCAGCCTCTGATCGTCGAAGCGTGCTCCGACGATCTGGACTGCGACCGGACACTCGTCGACGAATCCGAAGCAGAGGGTCGACGCGGGCTGGCCGGTCTGGTTGAACCAGGCCGTATAGGTGCAGTGTGCGAGTGGTCGGTCCGGGTACAGGCCCACCTCGTCCGCGGCGAATCCCGGTGTCGGGATCACCGGCGCGAGCACGAAATCGTAATCGGCGAGCGCGGACTGCAGCCTCGCCTGGGACGCATCCACCCTCGCGAGGTCGGCGGCGTACTGCACTGCGCTGCGGTCCGCCGCGGCGGCAGCCCAGTCGGCGACCGCGGGCAGGACCAGGTGCCGGCACTCCTCGGGCAGGGTCTCCCATTCGGCCCGCGCCCGAACCTGGAAGACGCGGTCGAGGGCAGGATAGGGATCCACGGCGAACGGTGGCGGTACCGCAGCCACGGCGGCACCACCGTCCTGCAATGCCGCCGCCGCGTCACCGACGACCGACAGGACCCGCTCGTCGAGGGGGTGCCCGTGTCCCATGTCGGTGAGGACACCGATCCGCAGTCCGGCGGGGGACAGTTCGACGTCGAGCGTGTCGTCGGCCTCCGGCGGGAGCGACCACGTGTCCCGCGGGTCCGGGCGGCTGATCACCCGATACAGGTCGACGACCTCGTCGACGGTGCGGGCCATCGGACCCGCGGATCGCATGGTCGATGCCGGAGCGTGCGGGATCCGCCCCTGGGTGGGCTTCAGAGCCACGAGACCGCAGTGCGCCGCGGGCAGGCGTACCGATCCCGCGATGTCGGTTCCGACGGCGGCATACCCGATGCCGGCCGCCAGCGCGGCGCCCGCACCGGCACTGGAGCCGCCGGTGTTGCGTGCCGGATTCCAGGGGTTGCGCACGATCCCGTAGAGGGAGCTCACGCCCGCGGCCATCATGCCGAAGTCCGGCATCGTGGTCTTGCCGACGATCACCGCGCCGGCTTCCTTCAGTCGGGCGGCCGGTGGGGCGTCCACCATGGCGTCGGGGACCGTCGCGTGGGCCTTCGAGCCGTGCCGCCACGGCATCCCGATCGCGTTGATGCTGTCCTTGATCGTCACCGGGATACCGTCGAGATCACCGAGAGGGCATCCGGCCGCCCATCGGGCGGCGGACGCCTCGGCCGACGCCCGGGCCCCGACCTCATCCAGGTGGGCGACGGCGTTGATCACCGGATCCACCCGATCGATGTGGGCGAGGGTCGCGTCGAGAACGTCGACGGGGGTCAGTTCCCCTGCCCGGTACGCGGCGCGGACCTGTGCCGCTTCTTGTGGAATCACCCCGGTCATCGGGCTGCCACCTCCCTCGCTTCGTCCGACAGCAGCGCACCGGCCGTCAGGTTCCGGACCACTGCGCTCAGGACGTCGAGGCCGCGCAGCAGGTCGGCGTCCTCGGTGAACTCGGACTCGTTGTGTGAGATGCCGTTCGAACTCGGTACGAAGAGCATCACCGTCGGAACGACGTCCTTCAGGCTGATCGAGTCGTGTCCCGCGCGGGTGAGCATCCGCCGGGACGTGTATCCGGCCTCGGCGACCACTGCCTCCGTAAGTTCGACTCCGGCCGCCGGGTACGGCGTGGACGGCCGCAGTGCGCACGCGACGATCTCTACCGTGACCTCGCCCTCGTCGGTGATCGCGGCGAGGGCCTGCACGAACTCGGCGTGCGCCTTCTCGAGGGTGCCGGCATCGCTCGAGCGGATGTCGACGTCGATACGAACCCGGGACGGCACCACGACGGGGGAGTTGGGCTCGATGACGAACCGGCCCACCGAGGAGAGCACCGCATCCGGTACATGGCCGGACGCGACGGCTCGGACCGCCAGGACGACCCGTGCCGCGCCGACCAGCGCATCGCGACGATCCGCCATCGAGGTCGCACCGGTGTGGGCCTGCTCGCCGTGGACGACGACGGTGTACTTCCGGACCGCCCAGTTGGCGGTGACCACCCCGATGTCGGTACCCGTCTTCTCGAGCTCGCGGCCCTGCTCGATGTGCACCTCCGCGTACGCCACCGCATCAGGCGGTTCGTCCGAACCGTGGAAACCGATGTTCGTCAAGGCTTCCCTGACGGATACGCCGTCCAGGTCCCGGCGCTCGAGGATCTGGTCGACCGTGTACCTGCCGACGTACCCGCCACTGCCCATCAGACTCGGCTGGAAACGGGCCCCTTCCTCGTTGAACCAGTCCACTACCGCGACGTTGACCACGGGAGCGAACTGGCCGGCCGCGACCGCACCGTCGACCCCGGTGGCCGCGTGCGCGGCAGCGAGGACGCCGTAAGCCCCGTCGAAGCGACCGGCAGACGGCTGGCTGTCCGAATGGGAGCCGACGAGGACGTACGGGGCACCGGGCACCCACTCGAGGAGGCCGAAGAGGTTGCCTACGGCGTCAATTCGAACGGTGAAGCCCCGTGCGGTGAGCCAGTCGGTCAGCCACCGCCGAGCCGTGGCGTGCTCCTCGCTCGCGGCGAGGCGGTGCAGCCCGCCCCCCGCGGTCGCCCCGAACCGAGACCAGGCCGTGAAGTCGTCGAGGAAGTCGTCGTGCTCAGGCATGTGCGGTTCCCGTCGCAGGAGTGGCGGACGGTACCTCGAAGGCCACCGAGAGGGCGGGCTCCGGCGTCTCGGCACCGACGGCGACCGGCCGGGTGGCGACGGCGAACATCTCGTCGACCCGACGCTTCTCCGCCTCGCTGGTCCCAGTGAAGGCCGAGACAACGAGGTAGACAAGCAGATTCACGACCATACCCACGACACCACCGGTGAGGCTTCCCAGGCCCGCGATGTCGTCCGGGTACACCACCGTGAGCACGAGCGCGACCACGAAACCGGACACCATGCCGGCGACCGCACCGTACTTGTTTCCGCCCCGCCAGAAGATGCCGAGGAACAACGGGATCGCGATCTGGACGATGCCCTGGTACGAGATCTGTGCGAGCAACTGGAGCCGCGTCATGTCGAAGGTCAGGTAGGCCACTACCGCGGCGAGGCCCATGAACACGACCATGCTGGTCTTGGCGACGTAGGTGAGCTGGTTGTCCGTCAGCGGACGCTTCTCGGAGTTGATCAGGTCGTTGGCGATCTGCAGACCGCAGACCTGGACGCTGCCGTCGATGTGTCCCATCGATGCGGCGAAGACCATCGTCACGCCGAGCCCGAGAAGCCAGGTGCCGCCGTAGGACTCCATGATGGTGAACCATCCGGCCTGCGGATCCGAGTAGACCTCCGGCATGGTGGTGGCCGCGACACCGAGCAGCATCAGCAGCGTGTAGAACACACCGGAGATCAGGACAGTCCGGATGGTGCCGGCCTTGACCGCGCGTACGCCCGAGGCGGTATAGATCCGCTGGAAGCTCATCGGCCAGCACAGCGATCCCACGACACCGGTGAAGATCAAACTGAACAGGTAGAAGGGTCCGTAACCGTCTCCGTCGCCGGGAACCCGCAGCACCTCGGCCGGCACGTTCGACAGGGCCGAGAAGCTGAGCGGCCCGTCGCCGACGCCGAGGAGCAGGAGCAGGCACACGATTGCGGCGAAGACGTAAGCCACCACGCCCTGGAACATGTCTGTCATGATCAGCCCGCGCATGCCCATCTTCACCGTCCAGTACTGACGGATCACGATGACCGCGAGACCGATGAGCAGGCACGCGGTGATGGACCACCGTCCCTCGCTCGCGATCTCGAATACCTCTCCGAGAGCTTGCATTCCGAGAACCACCCAGGGGAACACCGACACGATCCCGATCACACTGGCGACGACCTTGACGGCACGCGAGTCGAACCGCAGGCCCATGAGATCGGGCTGTGAGCGCAGGTCGTACCGCGCGCCCCAGCGCCAGGCCCGGGTAGCCATGAAGTACATCATCGCCACGCCGAGACTCGAATAGGCGAGTCCGTAGAACCCGAAGACCCCGGCCCCGGCCGCCATGCCGAAGAAAGCGATGAACACCGATCCCGGCCACCAGGAGTTGACATAGCACATGGCGACGTACCACGGACCGTACGAGCGCCCACCCACGGAGTACTCGTCGAAGGTCGGCTTCTGCTTCTGCTGGGTGCGGTAGAGGATGTAGATGACGACGGCATAGAAGACCGCCAGCATACCGAGCATGATCGCCATGTCACTGTCCCTTCACTGAAGACTCTGCGGGAGCGACGCTTTCGTCGAGCTCACCACGGATGTCCTCGACGATGTAGAGGCCCCACAGGCCGAATCCGAGAACGAGTCCGTTCGCGATCCAGTACAGGACGCTGAACGGGATTCCGAATATCGTCGTATCGACTCCGCTGCCCCACAGATACAGCACCGGAACCAATGCGAAAGCCAATGCTGTTATGTAAATTCCGCCGAACACGGTCTTGACGGTCCGTTGTTCGAGATTTCGAATGAAGTCCTTCATCTCAGATTCCTCAGTTCACCAGTTTCAGGACGGCCTCGTGCAGGAGGCCGTTGGATGCGATACCCGTACCCCGGTCGTATCCGGGCCGTCCGTCGAGCGCCGTGAACCGGCCACCGGCCTCGGATATGATCACCGGCATAGGTGCGAGGTCGTACGGTTGGGTGGTGTAGTCGACGACCACGTCGGCGTGACCACTGGCCACCATGGCGTATCCGAAAGCGTCACCCCACGTCCGGAGGACGACGCCACGATCGATGAGGTCGCGGATCGTCTCGGGCTTCCAGTCCTCGAGCCACGTGGCCATGAGATAGGCACCGTCGAGGCTTCCGCGCTCGGAGACGTTGACCCTGACGTCGTTGCGCCAGCATCCCTTTCCCTTCTCGGCGTAGACCATCACATCGATACTCGGGAAGTTCATTGCACCGAAAACGATCTCGCCGGATCGCTCGTAGGCGAGCAGGTTTCCGTAGAGGGGAACCGCGTGGACGAACGACTTGGTGCCGTCGATGGGATCGATGATCCACCGATTGCCGCTGGTCCCTTCGACCTCACCGAACTCTTCGCCGAAGATCCCGTCGTCGGGGAAGAGCTCGCGCAGACTCGAACGGAAGACGTCCTCCACCTCGCGGTCGGCTCGGGTGACGGGTGATCCATCGAACTTCGTCTCGACCTGTATTCCGCTGGTCTCGAACCACTTCCGAGCCACCTCGCCGGCGTCCCGAGTGATCGACAGCGCGCTCTCGGCTGTAGGCGAAAGATGGTTGTGCATCGCATGTTCCCTTCACTGACCTGGATCCGGCACGCCCTGGGAGCGCTGTTCGGATATGGACAATCCTCGGTGTGGACCATTTCTGGTCCGTCCACCGAATGTGAAACGGATGTAACATCACTGCTCGCGCCGCCGGACGGCGCGTCGAATGTCCGTTACAGCGGGTATCGGTCGGCGCAGGCAGCCTGCTTCCGAGGCGAACAGGTCGCCGTCGACGGTTGCCGACCGACCGGTGGCCGTAGACAGCCGATGTCGGGCTCCATGTCGGTCGCCTCCCTCCGTCCACCCGTCGCCGAATCATCCGATTCCTGTGTCCTGCATCACGTTAGATCGCCAAATGTGTCGAAGGCAACACTTGCGGGGTGTACCATTACTGGTTCTTTTCGGAGGCGCAATCCTGGCGCGCTCATCTGCCCGATCACTTATTGTCGTGTGCCGGCTCGCACCGATCCGTGGACCCGACTTGCTGTGCATCACGGACTGCAAGATGATCCATGGATCACGCTTTCGTCATGTGAGGTAGCCATGCAGGTTTCGGAGCACGCGCACGCGGCGCTAGTACGGCTGACCACGGAGTTGCGTGAGCGTTCGGTCGAGAAGCTGCCCCCGGAACGCGAACTCGCGACGCGGTTGGGGACCTCTCGGACCACGATCCGGAAGGCGATCGACCGCCTCGAACGAGACGGCCTGGTACGGCGTGTGCGGGGCCGGACGGGTGGAGCCTATCTCGTGGGGATCGTCTCGGACAGGGAAGCAGGGTTCGATGCGGGACCGGGACGGCGACTCGCCCGCAATCTCAATACCGTCAAGGGCGTTCCTCAGATGCTGCACGAGCAGGGATTCCAAGACGGTACCCGGGTACTGTCGGCGGAACTGGTCGCACCGACCCCCCAGGTGCGCGAGATCCTGCGCATACCCGCCGGGAATCCGGTGGTGTCGCTGCTGCGCCTGCGGTTCGCCGATGGTGACACCCTCTCGCTGGAGCGCATGTACCTGCGCGGCGTCCAACCGATCCTCGGCACGGCACTGACCTCGATCTACGAGACTCTCCGGTCCGAGTTCGGGATCACAATCGCCGCGACGGAGGAGTCCATCGAGTTGGCCAGCGCCACCGCGCAGACCGGCGGATTGCTCGACCAACCCGTCAATACCGCCCTGCTGAGGCTGGAGCGGATCGGGTACGACCAGGGCGACAGCCCTGTCGAGTACTCCGTCGACCTCTTCCGCGCGGACCGGACACGGTTGAGTGTGCGGACGCGGGGATAGCCGGTCTCAGTTCCGCTCGACCTCGATGGGGTGGGTGGCCAGCAGCGCGAGCGGCAGCGGCTGCCGGCGCAGCACCCGCGCCCACAGGTCGACCCGCGGCGGCCCGAGGATGTCCTGGGGGAGGGCGGAGATGACCATCCAGTCGTCGTTGTCGAGTTCGCCGTCGAGCTGCCCGGCGCTCCATCCGGCGTAGCCGGCGAAGATGCGGATGCCTTCGACGAGCGGGCCGATGACGGCCGGATCGGAGTCGAGGTCGATCATGACCACCCGTCCGTCGATCCGGCGCACCCCCGGCACCCCGTCGACCGAGACGCCGACGCGCAGCGTACCCAGGCACAGGGCCGAGTCCCGCCGGACGGGGCCGCCGACGTAGAGCGCCTTGGGTGCGGCGCTGAGCTCCGTCCACTGCGGCAGCACGGCTTGGACCGCGGTGTCGCTGGTGCGGTTGAGTACCACGCCGAGACTGCCCACGTCCCCGTGCTCGATGATGTAGACGACTGTTCGCCGGAAAGTCGGCTCGACGAGATCGGTGGCCGACACGAGCAGCGTTCCGGGTCGGACGGCCGGTGTCGCCGGTGCCGTGCGGTCCTCGGGTTCGTCCTGATGCTGCGCCACCCCGACATCATCCCACCGTCGCCGCCGCGGCGTGGCAGCAAGGCGGGGAGACGTTCAGGAGAGCCCGACGGTCTCGGCGAGCACCGCGAGGTGGTGGTCGAACAACCGCCCGGGTTCGGTGAAGGTGTCGGTGCCGTACTGGCCGAAGACCTCGAAGTTCACGGCCCCGAACAGGGCGGCCCAGACCAGCACACCGCGGGCGAGAACCACGTCGGGGACACCGGAACCGAGCGCGGCGCGGATCCGGCCGAGATCGGTGGTGAGGCCGTCCGGGACGGCGACGGTGGCCGGGACGCGGAGGGCGCCGGCGGCGTGGGCGTCGTCGAGGATGCGGACGAGCCGGACGACGACGCGGGTGCCCGGGCCCGTGGTCTGCTCCGCGGGAGCGTGGTAGCCGGGGACCGGACTGCCGAACAGCAGGGCGTAGCGCGCGGGTTCGCGTAGCGCCCAGGTGCGCACCGCGTGGCCGAGCACGCGGAACTGTTCGGCGTGGGCGTCGACGGCGACGTCGCCGAGCGCGTCGTCGACGGTGTCGGCGAGTTCGGTGTAGCCGTCGACGACGAGGAGGGTGAGCAGTTCGTCGCGGCTCGCGACGTAGCGGTACACCGCCGAGGAGACGACGCCGAGGTCGCGGGCGACGGCGCGCAGCGACAGGGCGGCGGCGCCGTGGGTGGCGAGATGTTCGCGGCCGATCCGCAGGATGTCGGCCATCGTCTGCTGCCGGGCGCGGGCGCGGGGGGTTCCGGTCATGTCGTTCACCCTGCCAGATTCGCGAGCACCGTCAACAAAAGTGAGCACTGCTCTTGACTTTCCCCGCCGAGGGGCGCACTGTTGTCTCGAACAGAGAGCAGCGCTCACATTTCGAAGGAGCTGGACACCATGTCGAATCTGCAGGTCGTCACCGGCGCCGGTCCCGTCGGCTGGACCGTCGCCGAACAACTCGCCGGCCGGGGCCACCGTGTCCGCGTCCTCACCCGGTCCGGCAGCGGTCCGGAGCATCCGCTCGTCGAGCGCCGCCGGGTCGACGTCTCCGATCCCGCCCTGCTCGGTCCCGCCCTCGAGGGTGCCGGTGCCGTGTACCACTGCATCCACGGCTCCGCCTACCGCGCCGACACCTGGGAACGCGAACTGCCGGCCGCGGAGAACGCCGTTCTCGAGGCGGCCGGCCGCACGGGCGCGGTCGTGGTCTTCCCCGAGAGCCTGTACTCGTACAGCGAACCCGACCGGGTCATGACCGAGGCGTCGCCGCGCGCGAGCACCACCGGCAAGCGGGGCGTGCGGGCGCGGTTGCTGGACCGCCGTGCCGAGAGCGACACCCGGACCGTCAGCGTGGTCGCGTCCGACTTCTTCGGACCCCACGCCCGCAACGCCCACGCCGGCGAGCGGATGGTGCCGACCGTCCTGGCCGGGCGCAGCCCCCGCGTACTCGGCTCACCCGACGTCCCGCACTCGTTCACATACGTGCCCGACCTGGCGGCCGCCATGATCGCGGCCGCGGCGAATCCGGCGGCGTGGAACCGGGTCCTGCACGCCCCCACCGGCCCGGCCGGCACCCAGCGCGAACTTGTCGCCGCGTTCGCCGCCGCCGCACAGATGCCGGCTCCGAAGGTGGGCACGATCCCCACCTGGCTGCTGCGCGCCGGCGCGCTGGTGAACCGCGACGCCCGCGAACTGACGGAGATGCTCTACCAGTTCACCGATCCGTTCGTCATGGACTCCACGTACAGCGAGGACCTGCTCGGCCTGCGCCCGACCCCGCTGCCCGAAGCCGCGGCCGCGACGGTGCGGTGGTGGCGCGAGCAGTGACGCTCACTTCCCGGTCTGCGACGCGGCCGCTCGCTCGTCGAGGTCGGCGAGGGTGATCGGGTGCTGCGGGGGCTCGCCGACGACGACGGTGCGGGTGACCCGGAGCTCGCCGTCGACATGCAGCAACTCCCCGCAGCGCAGGTCCGACCAGCCCGGATCCTCGTCCATGCGCTCGCTGGCGACCACGACCGCCGGCTGCCGCGCCAGGTGGCCCGACCGCACGCGGACCGTGCCGGCCTCGCTGGCGTGCTCGAGATGGCGGCCTCCGTGCGGGCCGCCGGCGGGACGCTCGAGGACGAACAGGTCGTGGGTGTCCGGATACCGCAGCGCCCACAGCTCCGTCGCGGTCGTCAGGACCACGTTCAATGCGTAGACGGGCAGATTCCCGGCGGCCCACCGGACGGCGGCCGTCAGGCCCGCACCGACGTCGCCGCCGTGCTCGTCGATGCGGCGGGTGACGAGCGCGAAGAACCGCTCCGAGTCCGTCTCGCCCGCCACCAGGTCGCGGTACGGGCCGAGTTCGGCCTCGAGCCGCGGCAGGTCGCCGAGGACCCCGTTGTGGGCGAACAGCCGCCCGCGCTGCTCGAACGGATGCGTGTTGCCCACGTCGAGGCCCCCGGTCGAGGCGAACCGGATGTGCGCGACGAACGTCTGCGACCGCCGCTCCTTCGCCTCGGTGGCGAACGCGCGGTCCTCGTACGCCGCCAGCGGTTGCTTCTCCACCACCGGGCGGCCGTCGTCGGCGAACGTCCCGAGCCCGGTGCCGTCGGGTTCACGCCGACTCTGACGGGCCAGCGAATCGGACGCATCGAGCAGCCAGAAGGTGGCGTGTACCCGGTGCGGCGCGGCGGTCAGCCCGAACAGTCGGCACATGGCGGTGTGTCCCCCCTTCCGGAAGTTGCCGGTTGCGCAGAGGGTAGGCCGGGGGACGTGGCGGGGGAGGCGGAACCGTCGCAGCGAGACGACCCGCGCCGGACGGATAGTGTCGGACCGATAGTGTCGGGCACTGTGCGGGAGTCGAGGCGGCAGGCGTGGCGCTCCACGGCGACGGCACTGCGCCGATCGCCCGGACTGGTCCGCCTGACGACCGTCCGCTTCGCCAGTCAGTTCGGCGACGGGCTGTTCCAGGCCGCGCTCGGTGGGGCGATCCTGTTCAACCCCGAGCGCCAGACCGATCCCGCCGCGATAGCGGCCGGATTCGCGGTGCTGCTGCTGCCGTACTCGGTGGTCGGACCGTTCGCCGGCGCCCTGCTCGACCGGTGGGACCGTCGCCTGGTGCTGGTCGTCGCCAACGTCCTGCGCGGCGTGCTCGTCGTCGCGATGTCGGCGCTGCTCCTCACCGGTGGCGGTTCGACCCCGCTGTTGCTGCTCGCCCTCGCCGCCGTCGGTGTCAGTCGATTCGTGCTCGCCGGGATCTCGGCGTCCGTCCCGCATGTGGTGCGTCAATCCTGGCTGGTGCCGGTCAATTCCGTGCTCGCCACGGTGGGTTCGGGGATCTCCGCGGTCGGGGCCGGCGTCGCTGTCGCCACGATCGGTCTCGTGGGGGAGGGCGACTTCGGCTCCGGGGTGGCGGTGGCGCTCGGCGTCAGCGGATCCGTGGTCGCCGCGCTCGCCGCCGGCGGCTTCGCCCGTCACGCGCTCGGTCCCGACCGGGCCGTGCCGCGCCACCCGATCCGCGCCGTCGCCGCCGGCCTGCACACCGGCGCCACGGCGGTGTGGGAGGCGCCCGGCGTCACCGTCGCGATGATCGGCATCGGCGCGCACCGCGTCGTCTTCGGCATCGACACGCTCATCATGGTGCTGGTGCTGCGCGACGCCGACGGTGCCGCGCTGCCGGGCGGGCTCGTCGGATTCGGTGTCGCCGTCGGCGCCACCGCCGCCGGGATGCTCGTCGCGGCAGTCGCCGCCCCGCTCGTCATCCCACGCCTCGGCCGGCCCCGCACCGTCGTCACGGCACTGACGTGTGCGGGCATCGTCCAGATCGTCCTGGTCACCGGCTTCGACGAGACGGCATTGCTCGTCGCCGCGTTCCTGCTGGGTCTCGTCGGTCAGACCGTCAAGCTCACCGGAGATGCCGCGATGCAGATCGAGATCGACGACGCCCGGCGCGGACAGGTGTTCGCCCTGCAGGACACCGTGTTCAACATGGCGTTCCTCATGGCGATCGTCGCGGCGGCCCTGATCGTCGCGCCGGACGGCCGCAGCCCGGGGCTCGCCCTCGCCGGAGTGGCGGTGTATGCCGGCGGGCTCGTCGCGGCGACGGCGGTTCGCCGGTTGCGCATGTGAGCCTGCGCGGTTTCGGGCGCCGGATTTGTTAGGTTCGCGGGGCATTTTCCCGACCGTCCCGGAGGAGAACGCCATGGCACGCAGGCACCGCACACCGCTGTCGGCGCTCGCCCTGGTCTCGTTGGCGCTGCCGCTGCTCGCGCTGCCCGGCCACGCCTCGGCCGCCCCGCCGGTCAACTCGTGCGGGGAAGAGGGCTTCGACCCGGCTGTGGAGCCGCCGGACCCCGGCGCACCGCAGCTGCCGCGGATCGACATCCCGCCCGTCGTGAAGATCCCCCTGCCGTATCCCGAGATCGTGCCGGTCCCGGTTCCCGGACCGGAGCCCGACGTCACCCGCGTGCGGCAGGAACCCTTACCCGCCGATCCGTGTGCCGACCCGTGCCCGGTTCCGGGCCTCGCGCCGGACGCTCCCGATGCCCTCTCGAGCGGCTCGAGCGGCTCGAGTGGGTCCGCAGGCTCGAGCGGATCCACAGGCTCGAGCGGATCCTCGAGTTTCCTGCCTCGCGTCGAACTGGATCCGCAGCCGGAGACGATCCCGATCCCCGTGCCGGGCCCGCCGGGTGCGCCCGTCCCACCGGCCCCGCCTCGGGAGGATCCGCCGTTCGAGCCGGGCACGGTCACCGCCCGCCCGACCGCGCCCGTCGTCGGCGACGTCGAACTGATTTCCCAGCTCACCGGTCCCGGCTCGGAGAATCGCACCGACGCGCGCTGGGCCGTGCACGGCACCGATCTCGGCATCGCGTGGGAGACGCGCCCCGGGGAGGTGGCCCTCGCCTTCGGCGACACGTTCGGTGCGCAGTGGTCCCCGCCGGGCGGGGCCGGCGGCGACTGGCGCAGCAACGTGCTGGCGTTCAGCCGCGATGCGGACCTGTCGGACGGCCTCACCATCGACGCGATGGTGCAGGACAGCCCGTGCCACGCCGCGGAGATCCTCGACGCCCGGCATGTGAAGAACTTCGAGACCACCGTCATCCCCACGTCCGGTTTCGCGATCGGCGACCGGCAGTACCTGAGTTACATGTCCGTGCGACGGTGGAGCGTCGTGCCGGGCATGTGGTACACGAACCACGGCGGCATCGCCTACTCCGACGACCACGGACAGACGTGGGTGAAGGATCCACATGCTCGCTGGGACAACGTGTTCGGGCTGGGCCGGTTCCAGGTCGCGACGATGGTGCCGCACGGTGACCACGTCTACATGTTCGGCACTCCGAACGGCCGCATCGGGTCGGTGGGCCTGGCCCGCGTGCCGGTCGACGACGTGCTCAACCCTTCCGCATACCAGTACTGGGTACACGACCGCTGGATGCCGGTCTTCGAGCAGCTCGCCACCCCACTCGCCGACGGCGCGGCGAGCGAGCTGTCGGTGCGGTTCGACGCTGCGCGAGACCGCTGGCAGATGAGCTACCTGGATCCGATCGCCGGCAACATCGTGCTGCGCGAGTCGGATTCACCTCAGGGCCACTGGTCGGATGCCACGCCGCTGGTGCGGACGGCCGACTACCCGAAGGCCTACGGCGGCTTCATGCATCCCTGGTCCGACGGCCGGGACCTGTACTTCACCGTGTCGGAGTGGGACAGCTACAACGTCTACCTGATGCGCGCCCGCCTGGATTGAATCCGGCTGCGCCGCAGCGGAGCCGAGCGAGTGTACCGTTCACCTCCGCGGCCCGACGGAACGATGTGTTCGCTCGGTCAGCGGGCGGCGTGGATGCGGACTTCGGTGGCCTTGACGACGAACCACACCGCCGCGCCGGGTGCGAGTGCGAGATCGGCGGCTGCGGACGTGGTGACCTCTGCGGTCATCCCGGACTCGGCGGCGCGGACGAGGACGGTGGCACCGCGGACCTCGAGTTCCCCGACGACGACGGCGAACGAGTTGCGGGGACTGCCGTGCGGCTCGTCGGGATAGACCGCGACGGCCGCGGGGGCGAACACCGCGACCGCCGAATCCCCCGGAGCGCAGTCGTCGTCGGGCACCCCCCGCACCCGGCCGACGACGGTGTCGACGCCGTCCGCGGTGAGGGTGCCGGCGAGCAGGTTCAGTCCCGCGATGCGAGCCGCGAACGCGCTGCGCGGCCGGGACAGCACGTCGCGCACCGTGCCTGCCTCGACGATCCGGCCCCCGTCGACGACGACGGCACGATCCGCGAGGGCGAGGGCGTCGAGCGGGTCGTGGGTGACCACGAGTGCCGTGCGCCCGGCGTCCTTCAGGACCGTGCGCAGCAGCGACCGCACGGCCGGGGCGGCCGTCACGTCGAGGGCCGCCATCGGTTCGTCGAGCAGCAGCAGCCGGGGGTCGGCGGCCAGCGCACGGGCGATCGCGACGCGCTGGGCCTGACCGCCCGAGAGCTGCCGCGGTTTCCGGTCGGCGAGGTCCGTCGCGCCGACGGCGGCGAGGTGCCGCCACGCCGCCGCGCGGGCGGCCGATCGGCCGCGTCCCGCACTGCGGGGAGCGAATGCGACGTTGTCGAGGACGCTCAGGTGCGGGAACAGCAGCGGCTGCTGGGCGAGCAGCGCCACCGCGCGGCGGTGCGGCGGCACCGCCACCCCCGTCGCCGTGTCGGTGAGAACCCGCCCGTCGACCTCGACGCGGCCGTCGTCGGGCTGCAGCAAACCCGCGATCACGTTCAACGCGGTCGACTTCCCGGCACCGTTGGGCCCCAGGACGGCGAGCACGCTGCCGGACTCCGCGGCGACCGCGAGGTCGACGTCGCGGGACTCGACCCGGGCCCGCAGTTGCAGTCCGGTCACGGCCCACCCGCTGTCCGTCGCCCCCGCACGGCGACGACGATCACGAGCGCGACCACGACGAGCAGCAGCGACAATGCCACCGCGGTGTCGGCGTCGGTCTCCCGCTGGAGGTAGATCTCGAGCGGCAACGTGCGGGTGACACCCTGGAGGCTGCCGGCGAAGGTGAGGGTGGCGCCGAACTCTCCGAGCGCCCGCGCGAAGGCGAGGACGGTGCCGGACGCGAGTCCCGGCAGCACGAGGGGGAGGGTGACGCGGCGGAAGACGGTGGTCGGGCGTGCCCCCAGCGTTGCGGCGACCGCCTCGTACCGGGTGCCGGCGGTGCGCAGGGCGCCCTCGAGACTGATCACCAGGAACGGTAACGCGACGAACGTCTGCGCGAGGACCACTGCCGTGGTGGAGAACGCGATACGGATTCCGAGCAGTTCGAGGTACTCGCCGAGCAGTCCCCGGCGACCGAAGGTGTACAGCAGCGCGATGCCGCCGACGACGGGCGGCAGCACGAGTGGCAGCAGCACGAGCGAGCGCAGCACCGGAAGCCCGCGAAAGGTGCTGCGCGCGAGCACGGTCGCCATCGGCACGCCCAGCAGGACGCACAGCACCGTGGCGGCACCCGCGGTCCGCATGCTCAGGGCCAGGGCCTGCAGGGACGCCTCGGAGGTCACCAGATCCGGGAAGTGCCGCCAGTCGACGGCGAGGATCAGCGACAGCAGCGGCACGGCGACGAACAGTCCCCCGACGAGCGCGGGGACGTAGATCCACGCCGGCAGCCCCGCCGGACGGACGCGCGTCACGGGCCCGCGAACCCGTGCTCGGTCAGGACCCGTCGCCCGTCGGGCCCGGTGACGTGCGCGACGAACGCCGCCGCGGGATCCGCCGCCTCTGCGAGGACGGCGACGGGGTAGGTGTTGACGGCCGCGGCGGACTCGGGGAACGGCACGGTGGTCACGGCGTCCCCGGCCTGTCGGGCGTCCGTGACGTACACCAGCCCGGCGTCGGCCTGGCCGCTGGTCACCTTGCCGAGGACGTCCGTCACCGACGACTCCTCGCTGACCGGAGCGAGGTCGACCCCCGTGGCCTGCTCGATGCGGGCCGTCGCCGCGCCGCACGGCACCTGCGGCGCACACACGACGACGTCGGCTCCGGGCCGGCCCAGGTCCGCGAAACCGGTGATGCCGAGCGGGTTGCCCGGCTCGGTGACGATGGTGAGGGTGTTGGTCGCGAAGGCCACGGGATCGCCCGCGACGACACCGGCGTCGACGGCCCTGGTCATGTTGGCGGCGTCGGCGGTGGCGAGGACGTCCGCCTCGGCACCCTGCGACAGGCGGGCGACGAGATCCGACGAGCCCGCGAAGTCGAACACGACGCGGGTGCCCGGATTGCGGGCCTCGAAATCCGCGCCGATCTCGCGGAAGGGCGCCTGCAGCGACGCGGCCGCGTACACCGTGAGCTCACCCGCGGCCCCGGACGGCGACCCCGGGCCGCCGCCGGCCTCCCCGGCGCATCCGGCGAGGACGAGCGCGGCGACGGCGACTGCGAGAGCGGGTTTCACGATGCCCCTCCGGGGGTCTCGACGATGACCGTCGTGGCCTTGACGACGGCGACCGCGAGACTGCCCGGTTCGAGGCCGAGTTCCCGGACGGCCTCGCGGCTCATCAGCGAGACGACGCGGTGCGGGCCGCACTGCATCTCCACCTGCGCCATGACGGTGTCCGCGACCACCCGGGTCACGATTCCCGCGAACCGGTTGCGGGCGGAGCTGCCCACGCCGAGCAGATCGGGTGCCTCGTCCGCCTGCCGCCGGGCGAACTCGGCGAGGTCGGCTCCCTCGACGATCTTGCGCCCGGCGCCGTCCTTGCCGGCCGGCAGAGCGCCCTGGTCGATCCACCGTCGCACGGTGTCGTCGCTGACGCCGAGCAGCCGGGCGGCATCCTTGATGCGAATCTGCGTCACAATGCAGACACTACTTCCGCGTCTGCGGGCCTATCAACCGAAAATCGACGAATCTGCGGTTCAGTACACGTCGCGCACGTAGCGCTTCTCCGCGGCGAGTTGCTCGACGTACGCCTCGGCGTCCACCGCGTCGAGCCGGCCGTGCACCTGAACCACCTCGCGCAGCGTCTCGTCGACGTCCTTCGCCATCCGGCTCGCGTCGCCGCACACGTAGAAGTGGGCACCGTCCTGCAACCACTTCCACAGCTGCGCTCCGTGCTCGCGCATCCGGTCCTGCACGTAGATCTTCTGTCGCTGGTCGCGGGAGAAGGCGAGATCGAGCCGGGTCAGGAAGCCGTCGGCGTGCATCGCCTCGATCTCGTCCCGGTACAGGTAGTCGGTCGACGACCGCTGATCGCCGAAGAACAGCCAGTTCCGGCCGGTGTGGCCCATCTCGCGGCGATCGTGCAGGAAGGCGCGGAACGGTGCGACACCGGTGCCGGGCCCGACCATGATCATCGGGGTGTCCGGAGTCCGGGGCGGCCGGAAGTGGGTGCTGCGCTGGACGAAGATGGGAATGTCGACGCCGTGACTGTGGTCGGCGAGGAAGCTCGAGCACACCCCCGCCCGGGCGATGCCCTCGTAGTTGTACCGCACCACCGACACGGTCAGCTGCACCTCGCGGGGGTTGGTCCGCGGGCTCGACGAGATCGAGTACAGGCGGGGCTGCAACCGCTTGAGCACGGGCAGCCATTCCGCGATCAGCGCCTTGAACGGATACGCCGCGATCACGTCCATCGCCTGCTTGCCCCACAACCACCGCTGCAACTCGATCTTGTTGCCCGGGCGCAGCAGCTTCGCCAGTTCCGCGCTCTGGGTCTGCTCGTGGACGAAGCGCAGCAGCTCGGGGGTCACCCGAGCGATCTCGAGGTGCCGGGTCACGGCCTCGCGCAGCGGAATGGTCGGCAGATCCGGGAATTCCACGGGTGTTTCGGGATCGAGCGCGGTGACCTGGAGCCATTCGTCGACCGCCTCGGGTCCGTTGGTGGGCATCACGCCGAGCGCGTCGCCCGCCTCGTACACGAAATCCGGGTCGTACAACTCGAATCCGAACTGGCGCACATCCTTCGACGAGCCGGACCCGCTGAGCGGCACGTTCCGGGTCAGGCGCGTGACGAGCGGCGCCTTCCGGCTGTAGGCGGGTTCGGACTTCGCCGGCGGTCCCGGCGCGGACGGAGCCGGCACGGCCCCGTCGAGACGCACGAGTTGCTCGACCGTGGCGAGCCATTCGCCGGCCGGTCCCTCGTAGTCGGGTTCGCAGTCCACCCGCTGCGTGAGCCGGGTGGCTCCGAGTTCGGCGAGGCGCTCGTCGATGCGGCGGCCGTGGCCGCAGAAGTCGTCGTAGCTCGAGTCGCCGAACGCCAGCACGGCGTAGCGGGTGTCGGGGAGGCGGGGTGTGTCGTCCCGGTCGAGCGCGTTCCAGAACGCGGTGCCGTTGTCCGGGGCGTCGCCGTCGCCGAACGTGCTGGTGACGACGAGCAGATCGCGCACCCCGGTCAGCGTGGACACGTCGACGTCGTCCATCCCGGTCAGGGTGACGGGCCTGCCCGCGGCGCGCAGCCGCTCGGCGCACAACCGGGCGAACTCCTCGGCATTGCCGGTCTGCGAGGCCCACACCACCACCACCGGCGCCACCCCGTCGGACTCGTCGCGGTCCTGCGCGGTGTGCGAGAAGTGTCCCGCCAGCATCCCGTCCACCCAGGCGCGGGTGGCGGCCGGCAGCGGAGCGGACGCCGGGAGCACGGGGACACCCGCCTGCCCGGACTCCCGGAATCCCGCCAGAAATCCGGTCAGATAGTGTTTTTCGAGTTCGTCGAGTACCGGCCGCGCCGTGTCGGCCAGTCCGAGCGCGGAGGCGAGACGGTCCGCCGGCGCGTCGTCCCCGGCCGCCGTCGCCACCTTCGTCAGCGACACCGCGCACACCTTGAACTCCGGCTGCAGCGACGCGGGATCGACGGCGTCGTTGGTGACCGCGTTGACCGCCAGGTACTCCCCGAACATGTCGTTCCAGTGGAACGGGGCGAAGCAGCATCCCGGCCGGACCCGGTCGGTGACCACGGCCGGCAGCACCGCCCGGCCGCGGCGGGACGCGACCTCCACCTGGTCGCCGTCCGATATCGAGAGCCTCTGCGCGTCGGCAGGATTGATCTCGACGAAGGGTCCGGGGTTCAGCTTGGTGAGCTTGGCGACCTTCCCCGTCTTGGTGAGGGTGTGCCACTGGTGCTGGACGCGGCCGGTGTTGAGCACGACGGGGAAGTCGTCGTCGGGCATCTCGGCCGGCAGCATGTGGGGGCGGGGATGGAACACGGCCCGGCCGCTGGCGGTGGCGAACCGCAGCCGGGGGAGGGAGCCGTCCCCGGACCTCAGCAGGGTCTGGCTCACGCCGTCGTTCAGATAGCGGATCGGGTTCCGGTCGGTCGCGCCCTCGGGCGGGCACGGCCACTGCACGGGGGTCTCGCGCAGCCGGTCGTAGCTGATTCCGCGCAGGTCGTATCCGGTCTTCGGGTTCCGGAAGCGCCTGATCTCCTCGAAGATCTCCTCGGAGCACGAGTAGGTGAACGCCTCGGCGTAGCCCATCGCGCAGGCGACGCGCGCGATGATCTGCCAGTCCGGCAGGGCCTGCCCGACCGGGTCGATCGCCTGTCGCAACAGCGTCAGGTTGCGCTCGGAGTTGACCATCACCCCCTCCGACTCCGCCCACAGCGCTCCCGGTAGCAGGATGTCCGCGTACGCGGTGGTCTCGGTCTCGAGGAAGACGTCCTGTGCGACGACGAGCTCCGCCCTCTCGAGCGCTTCGACGACGGTGCGCCGATTAGCCACGGAGGCAACCGGATTGGTGCAGATGATCCAGCAGGCCCGGATGGCACCGGCGGCCATCTGCTCGAACATGTCGATCGTGCCCTTGCCGACGGTGGTGGGGATCGCACCGGCTGGCAGCCCCCACTGCTGCTCGACGAAGGTCCGCTCGGCGTCGTCGAGAACGGACCGCTGCCCCGGCAGACCGGGCCCCATGTACCCCATCTCGCGCCCGCCCATCGCGTTGGGCTGACCGGTGAGCGAGAAGGGGCCGCTGCCGGTGCGACAGATCGCGCCGGTGGCCAGGTGCAGGTTGCAGACCGCATTGGTGTTCCAGGTGCCGTGCGTGCTCTGGTTCAGGCCCATCGTCCAGCACGACATCCAGTTGCCCGCCTCGCCGATCCACCGCGCGGCCGTGCGGATGTCGTCCTCGGCCAGCCCGGTGATCTCCGCGACGCGCTCGGGCGTGTAGTCCGCGAGGAAGGGAGGCATGGCCTCCCAGCCCTCGGTGAACTCCGCCACGAAGTCCCGGTCGACGTGCCCGTTCTCGACGATCAGGTGCAACAGGCCGTTGAGCAGCGCCAGGTCGGTCCCGGGCGCGATCTGCAGGAACAGGCCCGCCTTCTCGGCGGTGGGGGTGCGCCGGGGGTCGACGACGACGAGTCTGGCCCCGGCCTTGACCCGGTTCATCATCCTGAGGAAGAGGATGGGATGGCAGTCGGCCATGTTCGCGCCGCTGACGAAGAACAGGTCGGCGTGGTCGAAGTCCTGGTAGGAACCGGGCGGGCCGTCCGCACCGAGCGACTGCTTGTATCCGGTGCCGGCGCCGGCCATGCACAACCGGGAGTTGGACTCGATGTTGTTGGTACCGACGAATCCCTTCGCGAGCTTGGTCACCAGGTACTGCGCCTCGAGCGACATCTGTCCGGAGACGTAGAAGGACAGGGCGTCGGGGCCGTGCTCGTCGAGCACCCCCCGCAACCGGCGGGCCGTGTCGGCGATCGCGGCGTCGACGTCCACGGGCACCGGGGCGTCCCCGCGTTCGGTGCGACGGTACGCGGTCTCCATGCGTCCGCCGGCGGCCAGCATCTCCGCGCTGGTCGCCCCCTTCGTGCAGAGACGCCCGAAGTTGGTGGGGTGGTCCTTGTCGCCGTACGCGTCGAGCACCCGCCGGGCACCGGTGGCGGGATCGAGGCCGACCTCGAGCACCATGCCGCAGCCCACGCCGCAGTATGAGCAGGCGGTCTTGACCTTCGTGATCTCGCCCTGCATCGAACCGCTCCTCACCTGGGTCGGCCACGTTCCTCCGGCCGCGTCCCATGCTCCCGACCCCGTGTTTCGTGAGCATTAACCGTGGTGAGTCCCCGGTGACATCTGGCTCACGATTCGCCGTGCGGGCCGGTGAGAGGGTGAGCGCGCACCCCGGACGCACGGCATCCCGCCGGCCGTCACAGCCGGCGGGATGCCGCCCCGAGATGTGAGGATCGGTCCGGGTGAGGCCCGACCCTCAGGGATCAGGTGAGGTCGAACCGGTCGAGGTTCATCACCTTGTTCCAGGCCGCGACGAAGTCCTGCACGAACTTCTCCTGCGCGTCGGCGCTGCCGTAGACCTCGGCGATGCCGCGCAACTGCGAGTTCGAACCGAAGACCAGGTCGACGGCCGTGGCTGTCCACCTGACCTCACCCGAGGCCCGGTCGCGGCCCTCGTAGATGTTCTCGGCGGTCTCGGACACCTTCCACTCGGTGCCCATGTCGACCAGGTTGACGAAGAAGTCGGTCGTCAGCGCCCCGGGCCGGTCGGTGAAGACACCGTGGGCGGAGCCACCGAAGTTGGCGTCGAGGGCTCGCAGGCCGCCGACGAGCACCGTCATCTCCGGGGCGGTCAGCGTGAGCAGGTTCGCCCGGTCCAGCAGCAGGCGCTCGGGCGGCTGCTTCTCCCCGTTGCGCAGGTAGTTGCGGAACCCGTCGGCCCGGGGCTCGAGTACGGCGAACGACTCCGTATCGGTCTGTTCCTGCGAGGCATCGGTGCGGCCCGGCGAGAACGGGACCGTGATCTCGACACCGGCATTCTTCGCCGCCTGCTCGACTGCGGCGCAGCCGCCGAGGACGATCAGATCGGCGAGCGAGACCTGCTTCCCGGACTGCGCGCCGTTGAAATCCTGCCGGATCCGCTCGAGCACCGGCAGTACCTCGGCCAGCTTGTCCGGTTCGTTGATCGCCCAGCTCTTCTGCGGCTCGAGGCGGATGCGGGCGCCGTTGGCCCCGCCGCGCTTGTCGGTGCCGCGGAAGCTCGCCGCCGACGCCCACGCGGTCGCGACCAACTGCGGGATGGACAGTCCCGACTCGAGGATCTCGGTCTTCAGGGCGGCGATGTCGTCCGCGCCGATCAGTTCGTGATCGACTGCGGGGACGGGGTCCTGCCACAGCTGCGCCTCGGGGACCCACGGGCCGAGGTAGCGCGTGACCGGCCCCATGTCGCGGTGCAGCAACTTGTACCAGGCCTTGGCGAACTCCTCCTCGAATTCCTTCGGGTTGTCCAGCCAGCGACGGGTGATCGGCCCGTAGATCGGGTCGAGCCGCAACGAGAGGTCCGTGGTCAGCATCACCGGTGAGTGGCGCTTGGACGGATCGTGGGCGTCGGGGACGGCGTCGGCTGCGGCCCCGTCCTTCGGGATCCACTGCCACGCGCCGGCGGGGCTCTTGGTCTTCTCCCACTCGTAGCCGTACAGGGTTTCGAGGTAGGTGTTGTCCCATTGCCGCGGGGTGGGGGTCCAGGCGCCCTCGAGCCCGCTGGTGATCGCGTCCCCGCCGACGCCGGTGCCGTAGGAGTTCTTCCAGCCCAGGCCCATCTGCTCGATGGGGGCGGCCTCGGGCTCGGGACCGACGTGGTCGGCGGTCGCGGCCCCGTGGGTCTTGCCGATGGTGTGCCCGCCCGCGATGAGGGCCGCCGTCTCGACGTCGTTCATCGCCATCCGGCCGAACGTCTCCCGGATGTCGATGGCCGCGGCGAGCGGATCCGGATTACCGTTGGGCCCTTCCGGATTGACGTAGATCAGCCCCATCTGCACGGCGCCGAGCGGGCCGGACAGTTCCCGCTCGCCGGCGTACCGCTCGTCCCCGAGCCAGGTGTCCTCGGGACCCCAGAACACCTCGTCGGGCTCCCAGATGTCCTCGCGGCCGAAGGCGAAACCGAACGTCTTGAATCCCATGGATTCGTACGCGCAGTTGCCGGCGAAGATCAGCAGATCCGCCCAGGAGAGCTTGCGGCCGTACTTCTGCTTGATCGGCCACAGCAGCCGGCGCGCCTTGTCGAGGCTCGCGTTGTCGGGCCAGCTGTTGAGGGGAGCGAAGCGCTGGGCGCCCTTACCGCCACCGCCCCGGCCGTCGGCGATGCGGTACGTGCCCGCGGCATGCCAGCTCATCCGGATGAACAGCGGCCCGTAGTGGCCGTAGTCGGCCGGCCACCACGGCTGCGACGTCGTCATCAGCGCGAAGATGTCCTGTTTGAGGGCCTCGACGTCGAGGCTTGCGAACTCGTCGGCGTAGTTGTAGTCCGGGCCCATCGGATTGGAGAGGGGCGAGTGCTGGTGGAGAACCTGCAGGTCCAGCTGGTTGGGCCACCAGTCCCGGTTGGTCCTGGGCCGGTGCGGTTTCGGCTCGGGGGACGGGATTACCGGATTTTCGCTTTCACTGTTGGACACGTCGGCCCTTCCTTCCGGATGCGGTGAATCGGACGATGATCACGGATGTGACCGCGAAGCGTGCGCTGCCGAGCAGTCGGGGCACGTGCCCCAGTAGATGACCTCCGCCTCGTCGACGAGGAAGCCGCTGGGGTCGGACGCCGTCAGGCAGGGCGCCTCGCCGACGGCGCAGTCGACGTCGACGATGACCCCGCAGGACCGGCAGACGAGGTGGTGGTGGTTGTCCCCGACCCGCGACTCGTAGCGTGCGACGGAACCGGACGGCTGGATCCTGCGCACCAGACCGGCACCGGTCAGGGCGTGCAGCACGTCGTACACGGTCTGCCGGGACACGTCGGGCAGACCGGTACGCACGGTTCCGAAGATCGTCTCCGTGTCGGCGTGCGGGTGCTCGTGCACCGCCTCCAGCACTGCGATCCGGGGCCGGGTCACGCGCAGCTCCGCCGTACGCAATTGCTCCACGAATTCCTGCGTCGAGGGCACGGGGATACTATGACGCACTTTTCTGGAATGAGTCCCGACTTTGACGCAATCGCAGCATGATCAGAGTTCGGGCGCATGCCCGGGCGCCGCCCACAGCTGGGCGGGGTGGTCCGGGCTACCGGGTCGTGCGGGACGGCCCCGGCTACCGGGCGCTAGGGCTTCGGTTGCTGCGACCACCACTTCAGCAGCTCGGCCTCGGCCTCGTCGCGATCGAGGGGCCCACGGTCGAGCCTCAGCTCCTTGAGGAACTTCCACGCCTGCCCCACCTGCGGGCCGGGCCTGAGGCCGAGCAGTTCCATGATGGCGTTGCCGTCGAGGTCGGGCCGGACCTTCGCCAGGTCCTCCTGCTCGGCGATGCGCTCGATGCGCGTCTCGAGATCGTCGTAGGTGGCCTGCAGCGCCGCGGCCCGGCGCTTGTTGCGGGTGGTGCAGTCCGCCCGGACCAGCTTGTGCAGCCGGGGCAGCAGGTCACCGGCGTCGTGCACGTAGCGACGGACCGCCGAATCCGTCCACTGGCCCTTGCCGTAGCCGTGGAACCGCAGGTGCAGGAACACGAGCTGACCGACGTCGTCGATCATCTGCTTGGAGTACTTCAGGGCCCGCATCCGTTTGCGGACGAGCTTGGCGCCGACGACCTCGTGGTGGTGGAAGCTGACGCCGCCGCCCGGCTCGTTGCGCTTCGTCGCGGGCTTGCCGATGTCGTGCAGCAGGGCCGCCCAGCGCAGCACGAGGTCGGGGTCGCCGTCCTCGAGGTCGATGGCCTGCCGGAGCACGGTCAGCGAATGCCAGTACACGTCCTTGTGCTGATGGTGCTCGTCGATCTCGAGCTTCATCGCGGGGATCTCCGGGATCACTCGCTCGGCGAGGCCCGTCTCGACCATGATGTCGATGCCCTCGATGGGGTAGTCACCGAGGATCAGCTTGTCGAGTTCGGCCTGCACCCGCTCGGCGCTGATCCGCAGGATCTCGTCGGCCATGGCCACGATCGCGTCGTGCACGCGTTCGGCCAGCCCGAACCCCAGCTGGGAGACGAACCGCGCCGCGCGCAGCATCCGCAGCGGGTCGTCGTGGAACGACTCGCTCGGCAGCGCGGGCGTGTCGATGACCCCGGCGAGCAGGGCATCCATTCCGCCGAGCGGATCGACGAAGTCCTCCGCGCCGGTCGGGCCGATCCGCACGGCCATCGCGTTGACGGTGAAGTCGCGCCGGACGAGGTCGTCCTCGAGGCGGGTGCCGTACTCGACGATCGGATGGCGGGTGACGCGGTCGTACGCGTCGCTGCGGAACGTGGTGATCTCGATCTGCTCCGGTCCCTTGACCGCGCTGATCGTGCCGAAGTCGATGCCGGTGTCCCACTGGTGGTCGGCCCAGCCGCGCAGCAGCGCCTGCACCTGCTCGGGCCGCGCATCGGTGGTGAAGTCGAGATCGGTCCCGAGGCGACCGAGGACCGCGTCCCGGACGCTCCCTCCCACCAGGTAGAGCTCGTGACCGGCGGCGGTGAAGCGCGCACCGAGCGGCGCCAGGATGTCCGACAGCGCACGCAGCGTCGCGTCGGCCCCGGCGAGCAGTCGGGCGCGCCGCTCGGTGTCGGTGGAGGGAGAGTTCACGTCTTCGAACCTTACCGAGGTGGCCGAACGCACCGGTGCGCGCTCCGGACGTGCCTGGTTGAACCGCCGGGCGCGTCCCGCCAACTAGTATCGATGGGGTGTCGCCCGCAGAACGTGCCAACCGCAACCGCCGCACCTCGCGGCGGCGTGGCGCGGGCGCCAAGTCCGGTGGCCGGTCCACCTCCGACACGTCGAAGCCTCACCTGCGCACGGTCCGCGAGACCTCGGCCGGGGGACTGGTGGTCGACGGCCTCGGCGGACCCCCCGAGAAACTGTGCGCGGCGTTGATCGGACGCACCGACCGTCGGGGCCGGCTGCTGTGGTCGCTGCCGAAGGGACACATCGAGAAGGGTGAGACCGCCGAGCAGACGGCGATGCGCGAGGTCCACGAGGAGACCGGCATCCACGGCACCGTCCTCGCCACCCTCGGCAGCATCGACTACTGGTTCGTCACCGAGGGCCGGCGCGTCCACAAGACCGTGCACCACTACCTGCTGCGCTACCTGGACGGCGAGCTCTCCGACGCCGACGTCGAGGTCACCGAGGTGGCCTGGGTCCCGCTGCCGGAGCTGCGCTCGCGCCTGGCGTACGCGGACGAGCGCAGGCTCGCCGACGTCGCCGACCAGTTGATCGCCGAGATGGATCCGTCGATGCTGCTCGGACCCGGCGGACCGGAGGCCCGTCTCGGATGACGTCGGCAGCTCGCCGGGCCGCGGCGGCCGTTCTCGCCGTGCTCGCGCTCGTCCTGACGACGGCGGGCGTGTCCGTCGCCCAGCCGCGCAGCGACGGGTCCGACGCGCCGCGCTTCCTCGAACTGCGCATCGACTCGGTGACGCCGACGACGGTGTCCACCAGCAGCGAGCCGGTGGTGACGGTGACCGGCACGCTCGAGAACGTCGGGGACCGCGACGTCGAGGACATCGCCGTGCGGCTGCAGCGTGCCCCGGCGGTCGGCTCCGCCGAGGAGCTGCGCACCGCGTTGACCTGGGATCAGACCGCCTACGACCGCACGGGTCCGTTCGAATCGGTCGCCGACGTCCTCGAGCGGGGTGAGCAGCGGCAGTTCCGTCTCGAACTGGCGCTGCGCTCGGCGCAGGACCCGTCGCTGGGAATCGACGCACCCGGGGTGTACCCGCTGCTCGTCAACGTCAACGGCGCTCCCGAGTACGGCGGTCAGGCCCGGCTCGACGACGCCCGGTTCCTGCTGCCCGTGCTCGGGGTGCCCCCGAGCGAGAACCGGACGGACCGCCCCGTGCCGCCGGACACGTCCGCACCCGTGGGGATCACGATGATGTGGCCGCTCGCGGACCGGCCGCGTCTCGCGGCGGGGGTGCCCGGCTCGGCGACGGAGCCGGTCCGCCTCGTCGACGACGACCTTGCGACGTCGCTCGCCGACGGCGGTCGTCTCGACGGACTGCTCGACGCCGCCGAACGGGCGGCCACCGCCGAGGACCGCCGCGTCGCCGACGCGCTGTGCCTGGCTGTCGACCCCGACCTGCTCGTCACCGTCGCCAACATGACCCGCGGCTATCTGGTGGTCGAGGACCCCGCCGAGCCGATGGGCGACGCCCGCGACGGGGAGGGGACGGCGGCGGCCGCCGCGTGGCTGGAACGGTTGCGAGCCGTCGCCGGCTCGATGTGCACGGTCGCGGTGCCCTTCGCCCAGGTCGACACCGCCGCCCTCGCCGAACTCGACGACGCCTCGCTCGCCGGGCCCGCCCTCGCCGCCCCCACCGGGATCGTGAACACGATCCTCGGGATCACCACGACCCGCGACGACGTGGTCTGGCCCGATGCCGGGGTCCTGACCGAGAAGGCGGGGGCGTTGCTCGCCGCCGACAGTCCGGTGACGGCTCTGCTCGCCGACACCGCGGTCGACGCCGCGGACGCGGCCGCGGGCACGGGTCCCGCGCCCGTGCGGGGCGTGGACGGCCTGTCCACGGTCCTGTTCGACAGCGCCGCCGCGACCGCGCTCGCGGCGCTCGGTGACGCACCGCAGACGCCGTCGTTCACCGACGAGGACGCCCGCTACGACCTCACCGAGGATTCCCCGGACGCCCGTCTGCAGGACGCGCTGGGCGCCCTGAGCTGGTCCGCGCTGCGCACCCGGGACGACGTCACCCGGACCGTGTCCACCGGCGCACCCGCGGCCCCGGACTCCGTGCTGTTCGCGCCGCCGCAGTCGTGGAGCGCATCCGGCGACGACGCCGCCGCGGTCCTGTCGATGGTCGGCACGCTGATCCGCTCGGGCCTGGCCACCGCGCGTCCGTTCGACACCCTGTTCACACCGGTCCCCGGGGACACGCCCACTGTCGCGCTGTCCTACCCGGAGCAGGCCATCGTCGACGGCGCCTCGGCCGAGGTGATGGACACGGCCCGCGAGCAGGCGCCCCGCCTGGATGCGTTCGAGGAGGCGCTCGTCGAGGATCCCCAGGCACAGCTCACGCCGCAGCAGTTCACCGCGCCGTTGCGCGAGGATCTGCTGCGCGCGATGAGTCTGGCGGGCCGGCGCGGACCCGACCCCGGCGCCGCAGCACGCGACGCGGTGCGGCGCGGCGACGAGGTCCGCGACGCCGTCGACGGGATGTTCGCGGGGGTGACCGTGCTCTCACCCGGTGGCGTCTACACGCTGACCTCGGAGCAGAGTCCCCTACTGTTGGTCGCGCGCAACGATCTGCCGGTGGGCATCACCGTGCGGCTGCACGTGGACGCCCCGTCGGCGATGAAGATCACCGACATCGGGCCCACACAGCTGCCGCCGCGGGGCAGCCGCACCCTCACGGTGCCCGCGCAGATCAGCGATTCGCGGAAGATCGGTGTCGAGTTCGCCCTGACCACGGAGTCCGGGCTGCCGCTCGGCACCCCGACGAACGTGACGGTACGGTCCAACGCGTACGGCCAGGTTCTCGCGATCGTCACCGGCTGTGCGGGGGCGCTGCTGCTGTTCCTGGCGGGCCGTCGTCTCCTGCACCGCTTCCGCGGCGAGCCCGATCCAGCCGACGAAGGGTACGAGAAGCAATGACCGGGAATCCGACCCGTGAGGACGTCGCCCCGCCCGCCCCCGCGGCGGCGGAGCCGGCCCCGCGTAAGAACCCCGGCCTCCTCGCCGCGACCGGCTCGATCGCCTTCGCCACCCTGATCAGCCGGATCACCGGCTTCGTCAAGCAGGTGCTGCTGCTGACCCTGCTCGGTGCCGCCGTCGCCAGCTCCTACACGGTCGCCGCCCAGATCCCGAACATGATCTCCGAGCTGGTGCTCGGCGCCGTCCTCACCTCGATCGTCGTGCCGGTGCTGGTCCGCGCGGAACGCGAGGACCCGGACGGCGGTGCGGCCTTCGTCCGGCGCCTGTTCACCGTCTCCGTCACCGTGCTCGGGCTCGCCGCCCTGCTGGCCACCGCCGCCGCGCCGGTCCTCGTCACCCGGTTCTTCCTCGACGACACGGGCAAGGTGTCGACGACGCTGACCACGGCGCTGACGTATCTGCTGCTGCCGGCGATCCTGTTCTACGGCCTGTCGGCGCTGCTCACCGCCATCCTGAACACCCGGCAGGTGTTCAAGCCGGGCGCGTGGGCGCCGGTGCTCAACAACGTCGTCGTCATCACGGTTCTCGTCCTGTACTTCCTGCTGCCCGGGGAGATCACCCTCGACCCGGTGCGGATGAGCGACCCGCACCTGCTCCTGCTCGGCTGCGGCGTCACCCTCGGTGTGGTGACCCAGGCGATGTCCCTGGTGCCGGCGCTGCGCCGCGAGGGGATCAGCCTCAAACCGCTGTGGGGGCTCGACGACCGGTTGCGCCAGTTCGGCGGCATGGGCGCAGCCATCGTGCTGTACGTGCTCATCAGCCAGGCGGGCATGGTGTTCGCGACCCACGTCTCGTCGAGTGCCGACGCGGCCGGTCCGGCGATCTACAACAACGCGTGGTTGCTGCTGCAGCTGCCGTACGGCGTCCTCGGCGTCACGGTGCTCACGGCGATCATGCCGCGGCTGAGCCGCAACGCCGCCGCGGAGGACACCCCCGCCGTGGTGGACGACCTGTCGGTCGCGACCCGGCTGACGATGATCGCGCTGATCCCGATCGTCGTGTTCTTCACCGTCGCCGGCCCGCAGATCGGCACGGCCCTGTACGGCTACGGCAGCTTCGGCGAGGGCAACGCCGAACGGCTCGGCCAGGCCGTCAGCTGGTCGGCGTTCACCCTGATCCCGTACGCCCTCGTCCTCATCCATCTGCGCGTGTTCTACGCGCGCGAGCAGGCGTGGACCCCCACGTGGATCATCCTCGGCATCACCGCCGTGAAGGTCGCCCTGTCCGCCCTCGCGCCCGTCGTCGCCCGCAACGACGACCAGGTGGTGCTGCTGCTGGGCGTGGCGACCGGCCTGGCGTTCACGGTCGGGGCGGGCATCGGCGGATTCCTGCTGCACCGCGCCCTCGGCGATCTGCGGATGGCGAACGTGGGCCGGACCCTGTGGCACGTGGTGACCGCGTCGGCCGCGGGCGCCGTGGTGATGCTGATCGCCGATCGGCTGCTGCGGCTCGGTGCGCTCAGCGACCGGTTCGGCGGCGTCGGCTCGATGGTGCGCGTCGCGATCACCGGCGCGCTGATGCTGCTGGTGACTCTCACGGTCATGTGGCTGCTGAAGGTGCCCGAGATCCTGGCGATCACCGCGGCGGTCCGGCGCAAGGTCGATGCGCTGCGCGGTCGCACGCCGGTCGAACCGGAGATCGCCGAGGCCGATGCCGACGAGATCGCCGAACTCGAGGCGGCCCGGGAGTCCGAGGCGGAGAAGACCATCGTGTTGCCACGACTGGACTACGGCGACTACGGGGTGGCCCCCTACGACGCGGTCACCGAGGTGCTTCCCGCGCTCCGGAACCTGCCGAGCCACATCGATGCACACGGGCAACTCCCGTACCCTGGTCGACGGCAGGTTCGGACCGCCCGGGACGGATCGCGCCGGTTCGCGGATGCCGGACGGCCTCCCGGCTACCTCCGGGGCGGGCGAGTCGAACAAGAAGGAGTGAGGGTGAGCGACGATCACGCTACCGGTAAGTCCACGGTCGATGAGTCCGCATCGACCGATCCCGGTTCGGTGTCCACGGACGCCGACGGCACGCGGTCCCCGCAGGCCGGCACGCCCGATCGTTCCCCCTCGTCCCGCAAGTCCGCCGACGGTGCGGCCGACGGCCGGTCCGGCGCCGGCCGGCCGCAGCGCGATCCTCACGTCGACACCGGCGTCGTCCCCGTCGGCTCGCCCCAGCTGCCGCCCCTGCGGGTGCCCGGGTCCGCTCCGCGCACCCCGATGCGCGGGCCGAAGCTGATCCCCGGCGCGTCGGTCGCCGGCGGTCGCTACCGTCTGCTCGCCCCGCACGGCGGCGCGCGCGGTCTGCGCTTCTGGCAGGCGCAGGACGTCAAGCTCGACCGTGAGGTGGCGCTGACGTTCGTCGACGCCGAGCAGCGCGCCGGGGACGTCACCGGTCCCGACGGTCCGCAGGCGATCCTTTCGCGCACGCTGCGCCTGGGACGGATCAACTCACCGGGGCTCGCCCGGGTACTCGACGTGGTCCGCGGCAGTTCGGGCGGCATCGTCGTCGCCGAGTGGACACCCGGTCGCTCGCTGCGCGAGATGTCCGGCACCGAGCCGTCCCCGCTCGGTGCGGCACGCGCGGTGCAGGCCCTCGCGGCCGCGGCCGAGGCTGCGCACCGCGGCGGTGGCGCCCTCTCGATCGACCACCCCGACCGGATCCGCATCAGTGTCGCCGGCGACGCGGTGCTGGCCTTCCCCGCCACCTTCGCCGACGCGGACGTCACCTCCGACGTCCGGGGCCTCGGCGCCGGCCTGTACGGCCTGATCACCGCGCGCTGGCCGCTGCCCGAGCAGGCCGCGCCCGGGCAGCAGCCCCCGGCCCAGACCGGCGGCACGATCGGCGGCATGCGCCCCGCGGACCTGACCGCCGAGGGCACCCCGGTCGAACCCCGCGCGCTGCGGCCGGAGGTGCCGTTCGAGATCTCCGCGGTCGCAGTGCGCGCGCTCGCGGCCGACGGCGGCATCCGGACGGCGGCCACCGTGCAGCACATCCTCGGCCAGGCCTCGGTCGTGGACCAGAAGACCGACATGATCCCGGCGCTGCGGCTCGGGCAGCGCAGTCCCGGCGCCACCAACCACGCGCTCGCGGACCCCGAGGCCCTCGCGGAGGAGAAGAAGCGGTCGGAGCGGATGCTGTTCGCGCTCGTCGGGCTCGGCATCACCACCGTGGTGCTGCTCGCCCTGATCGGCTGGTGGATCGCGAACCTGCTCGCGGGGGGCAGCTCCGACGAGCCGCTCACGAGTCAGGACTTCGGACTCACCCCGACCACCGAGGCCCCGTCGGAACCGGTGGCCCAGGCGCCGGCGCCGGCCGCGGCCGCGGGCCCGGTGGCGGCGTCGGCGGTGTCGGTGTTCTCCCCCCAGGGCACTCCGGACTCGCCGGCGACGGCGCGGTTGGCGATCGACGGCGATCCCTCGACGGAGTGGAGCACCGATGCCTACTTCCAGCCGTTTCCCGCGTTGAAGAACGGAGTGGGCCTGATGGTGGCGCTCGCCGAGCCGGCGGCGCTCTCGTCGGTGTCGGTGACATCGGACAGCCCGGGTACGAAGGTCGAGATCCGCAGCGCGCCGTCGGACCAGGCGTCCCTGGACCAGACCCAGGTGATCGGTTCGGCGACACTGCGTTCCGGCGTCACGGAGATCCCGGTCGAGTCCGAGGGACGCACCTCCGACGTGCTGGTGTGGATCACGGGCCTGAGCACGTCCGGTGGCGGCAACAAGAGCTCGATCGCCGAGGTGACGTTCACCGCCGCCGAGTAGCCGGCACTCGCACCCCCCGGTAGCCCACCTCGATCGGCTACCATCCGCGCGTGCGAATTTTGGGGGGGATCGCAGGAATTGCCATGTCCGACGCCGAGTTGCTGGCGGCGCACGTGGCGGGGGACCGACGTGCGTTCGCGCACCTGCTCGAACGGCACTACGACCATCTGTGGCAGGTGGCGCGCCGCACCAGCTACTCGCCGGAGGATGCAGCGGACGCACTGCAGGAGGCGCTGCTGTCGGCGCATCGCACGGCGGGGAAGTTCCGGAACAACGCGGCGGTGCGCAGCTGGTTGCACACCATCGTGGTGAACGCGTGCCTGGACCGCATCCGGCGCAACAGGGCACGACCGACCGTTCCGCTGTACGACGACCACACCGACATCCGCGACGAACGAAATCGCATCGCGGAGCGGGAAATTGCGCTGGACATCGAGGCGGCGCTGTGCACCCTGCCACCGGAGCAGCGCGCCGCAATCGTCGCGGTCGACGTGGAAGGCCGGCCGGTGAGCGAGGCGGCCCGACGGCTCGGCGTCCCCGAGGGCACCGTCAAGAGCCGGTGCGCGCGGGGGCGTCGTCGGCTCGCGGTGCTTCTCGGCGACCTGCGGGAGACGGGGAACCGATCGTGAGCGGTGACCGTCTTATCCTGGTGAGGGCACCCGAGGCGGAGAGGACAGCGGATGACCGAGGACGAGCTGCCGCAGCCGCCGTATTCTGCCGACCTGCTCGCCGACCTGCACGCCGGTGTTCTGGACGACGATGTCGCCGCCCGGTTGTGGCCGGCGGTACGGCGGGATCCGGACGCCATGACGGTGATCGCCGCGCTCGACTCCGTCGGCCGCCGTCTGCGGGCTCTCGGTGAAGCCGAAGACGGCGGGGGGCCGTCGATCCCGCCGGACGTCGCGGCCCGGATCGATACGGCGCTGACCGCCGACGCCGCCGCGCGTCGCCGCCGACGGCTCGCTGCGGCCGGCATCGGGACCGCGGCCGCGGCCGCGGTGGCGATCGGATTCGCCGTCGTCGCCCGCGGCGCGGACCGTCCGGAGATTCCGGCATCGACAGCTGCGCCTGCCCTCGTCGCTCCCGACACCGTCGCGCCCGACACCGACGTACTGGATCCGGCGACGTGGCGCGCGATGATCGGCTCGTCGGACACCGGTCCTCTGTCGGACCGGGAAGCCCTCCGAGAATGCCTCGACGCCAACGGGATCGACGAGTCACGACTACTACTGGGATCGCGCACGATCCGGTTCGACGGCCGGGAGGCGGTGGCACTGGTCCTGGGCGATCCCGCGTCGCCGCGGTTGACGGCGCTGGTGGTGGGTACCGGGTGTGGCGCCTCCGATCCGGCCACCCTGGCTGTCCACGGGATCGGCTGAGACGCAACGAGTTCACTCGTCGGCGGCGGGCAGCAGCAGGTCGAGGATCCGTGTCCGCAGGGACGACGTATCATCTTCGGCCGCAACGACACTCGCGAACATCGCCGCGCCCGCGGCAAGGACGAGCACGGCGCGCGCGTCGAGGTCGGCGCGGGCGGAGCCGTCGGAGAACAGGGCCGCGCTCGGGCCGCTGAAGTTGCGCCACAGCGTGTTCCGCAGATCCTCGTGATCACGGAGCGCCGCGACGAGCCCGGGCAGGGCAGCGCGGACGTCGGGGCGGGCGAACAGGTCCGCACTGCCCTGGACCACCCACTCGATCCAGCCCCGACGGTCCGTCCCCTGGATCGGTGCCAGGTCCGGCGCGGAGCCGAGAATCGAGTCGAGCACGAGGTGCGCCTTGGACGGCCACCGCCGGGCCAGCGCCGCCCGGCTCACCCCGGCGCGGGCCGCGATCCCGCGCAGGCTCAGGCGCTCCCAGCCGACCTCGAGCAGCATCGCACGGGTCACGGCGAGGACCTCGGTGTCGATGCGCGGATCGCGGGGGCGGCCGGCGGGCGTGGGGGAGCGGTCGGATGTGGTCATCACCGGTGATTGTGGCGCACGGCACGCCGCGGCACTATAGTTGCAACACGTTACAGAACCACTGGCATCGAAAGTAGGGGCATGACCTCGTCGCGACCTGCCGTGTTCGAGCCCGCCCGGCTCGGACCGCTCACCCTGCGCAACCGCATCCTCAAGGCCGCGACATTCGAAGGCGTCATGCCCGGCGGTCGCGTCACCGACGAACTCGTCGAGTTCCATGCCGAGGTCGCCCGCGGTGGCACCGCCCTGACCACCGTCGCGTACTGCGCCGTCGCCCCAGGCGGACGCGTGCATCGCAACACCGTCGTCCTCGACCGCGACACCGTCCCCGGCCTCCGGCGACTCACCGACGCCGTGCACGCCGAGGGCGCTCTCGCCTCGGCGCAGATCGGTCACGCCGGCCTCGTCGCCAACCAGATCTCCAACGGAACGAAGACCCTCGCCCCGTCCACCCGCATCAGCGCCCCCGCGATGGGCCTGGTGCGGGGCGCGAGTCTCGAGCAACTCGATCAGGTCGTCGCCGACTACGAGAACGCGACCCGCTACGCCGTCGAGGCCGGATTCGACGCGCTCGAGGTGCATCTGGGACACAACTATCTGCTCAGCTCGTTCCTCAGCCCGAATCTCAACAAGCGCAGCGACCGCTACGGCGGCAGTCTCGAGAAGCGAACCGCGCTGCCCCGGCGCGTTCTCGAGGCCGTCCGAAAGGCAGCCGGTGACTCGGTTGCCGTCATCGTCAAGTTCAACATGACGGACGGCGTCCCGAAGGGACTGTGGCTCCACGAGAGCCTGCCGATGGCGCGGCTGATCGAATCCGACGGTCACATCGACGCAATGGAACTCACGGGCGGCAGCTCGCTGCTCAACGGCATGTACTTCTTCCGCGGCGACGTCCCGATGGCCGAGTTCGTCGCGTCCCAGCCCAGGCTCGTCGGACTGGGGCTGCGGTTCTACGGACCGAGGCTCTTCCCCGTCTACCCGTTCGAGGAGGCGTTCTTCCTCCCGATGGCGCGGCAGTTCCGGTCGGAACTGAGCATGCCGCTCATCCTCCTCGGCGGCATCAACCGGATCGACACCATCGAGAACGCGCTCGACGAGGGATTCGATTTCGTCGCGATGGGGCGGGCGCTGTTGCGGGACCCGTCTCTCGTCAACAAGTTCCGGGACGAACACGTGCGCGAGGGGCTGTGCATCCACTGCAACAAGTGCATGCCGACCATCTACACCGGCACCCGGTGTGTCGTGCGCGAAGCCCTGCGCGACGTGGAGCACCGCGCCTGACGGACGCTGAACGGCGATGCGGGGCCGACGATCCGGGACCCCGGCGTTCGCGCACGAGATTCGCGCTTCCGGAATCGAACCCGATGCGCCGCGTGCGCAGCGGGTCGCGCCGCCGGTGCGGCACCCGCCGGGCGCCGACCGCGTACCTCGTGGCGCCACCCCACTCACCCGGCCCGTGCACACCCGATCCCGTGCAGACCCGGCCCGTGCTCGGACGGTACGAGCGCCCGGACTCCCGGGAGACATGATCGGCGGTCGTCGACATGCCGGGCATCGGGTCGCGCGTGGGGGAGGGGAGAGGACCCGATGCCCGGGACGAGACGGCAAGAGCTGACAGCGTCCATATCGTCAACGTGACGATTCGACCTCTGTGTGCCAGGGCTCCCGCCACCACTCCGCCGGCAGCGGGGCAGAATACGCCTGACTGTGGCGTGACGCACGGCACGCGAGGAACAACACCCCTTACCCTGGTGTTGACCCATGTTGTGGACCACTGACGTCCCGGTCACGGGCCTTCGGGCTCGTCCGTCATCGAAGTACCAGCAGGCAGAAGCACCAGCAGACAGAAGCACCAGCAGACACCGGAAGGCTCGCATGACCACTGATTCCACGATCCACGACCTTGTCATCGTCGGTTCGGGCCCGGCCGGATACACCGCCGGGATCTACGCCGCCCGTGCCGAACTGAAGCCGTTGCTGTTCGAAGGAACCCAGTTCGGCGGCGCCCTGATGACCACCACCGAAGTCGAGAACTTTCCGGGCTTCCGCGAGGGCATCATGGGGCCGGACCTGATGGATCAGATGCGTGAGCAGGCCCTGCGTTTCGGCGCCGACATCCGCTCCGAGGACGTCGACGAACTCGACCTGACCGGCGACGTCAAGAAGGTCGTCGCCAACGGACAGACCTACCAGGCCCGCGCCGTCATCCTCGCGATGGGCGCCGCCGCCCGCTACCTCGGCATCCCCGGCGAGGAACAGCTCCTCGGACGCGGTGTGTCCGCCTGCGCCACCTGCGACGGCTTCTTCTTCCGCGACCAGGACATCGCCGTCGTCGGCGGTGGCGACTCCGCCATGGAGGAAGCGACCTTCCTGACCCGCTTCGCCCGCAGCGTCACCCTCGTCCACCGTCGTGAGGAGTTCCGCGCCTCCAAGATCATGCTCGACCGCGCCCGCGCGAACGAGAAGATCCGCATCGTCACCAACGCCAAGCCGGTCGAGGTGCTCGGCGATACCTCCGTCACCGGTCTGGTCCTGGAGGACACCGTCACCGGCGAACGCAGCACTCTCCCGGTGACCGGCATGTTCGTCGCGATCGGCCACGATCCCCGCAGCGAACTCGTCCGCGGACAGGTCGACGTCGACGACGCCGGCTACGTGAAGGTGCAGCAGCCGACCACCGCCACCAACCTGCCCGGTGTGTTCGCCGCCGGCGACCTCGTCGACCACATCTACCGCCAGGCGATCACCGCCGCCGGCACCGGCTGCTCCGCCTCGCTCGACGCCGAGCGCTGGCTCGCCGAACTGCCGGACCACCACCCGATCACCGTCAACGCCGGATACTGATCCCTTCCCCCTTCATCGAGTAGGAGCAATCGTGGCCGACAAGAACACCGTCACCATCTCCGACGCCTCGTTCGTCGAGGACGTCCTGCAGTCCGACAAGCCGGTACTGGTCGATTTCTGGGCCACCTGGTGCGGCCCGTGCAAGATGGTGGCTCCCGTTCTCGAGGAGATCGCCGGGGAGCACTCCGACAAGCTCAAGATCGCCAAGCTCGACATCGACGCCAACCCCGCTGCGGCGCGCGACTACAAGGTCATGTCGATCCCGACGATGATCCTGTTCTCCGGCGGCAAGCCGGTGAAGACCATCGTCGGTGCGAAGGGCAAGGCGGCCCTCCTCCGCGACCTCGCCGACGTACTCTGAATCACCGTTTTCCACGTCGACACGGATGCGCCCGGATTATTCGTGGTCCGGGCGTATCTGCGACAATCGAACGATGGTCTGGTGGAACACCGGGCACAGCAGGTCAGCAGCACGGAAAGGGCCGAGACATGCACCGACTGCGCTACGGCGACCATGGCCCTGCCGTCGCCGAAATCCGGAGCACCCTCACCGGCCTCGGGTTTCTGCACGGCGAGTCCGACGTCGCCGCCGGCGACAGCTGGGTGGGCTCCGATGCGGTGTTCGACCGTGACCTCGACAGCGCGGTGCGTGCGTTCCAGCAGCAGCGTGGTCTGCTCGTCGACGGCATCGTCGGTCCCGCCACGTACCGGTCGCTGAAGGAAGCCTCGTACCGGCTCGGCGCCCGCACCCTCATCTATCAGCTCTCCGCCCCGCTCTACGGCGACGACGTCGCAACCCTGCAGCGGCGCCTACAGGACCTCGGGTTCTACGTGGACCGGGTCGACGGCTACTTCGGACCGCGCACCCACGAGGCGCTGAGTTCCTTCCAGCGGGAGATCGGTCTCGCGCCCGACGGTATCTGCGGCCCGGAGACCCTCCGCTCGCTGGAGCTGCTCGGCACCCGCGTCACCGGTGGGTCTCCGCACGCCATCAGCGAAGAGGAGATCGTCCGCCGGTCCGGTCCGCATCTGAGCGGCAAACGCATCGTCATCGACCCCGGCCTCGGCGGGCGCGACCACGGAATCATCGTGCGCAGCCCACACGGCGACATCTCCGAGGCCGACATCCTGTGGGACCTCGCTCGACGCCTCGAGGGCCGCATGGCCGCGACGGGAATGGAGACCTTCCTCTCCCGGCCGTACCACGCGAATCCGTCGAACATCGAGCGAGCCGGAACCTCCAACGCGTTCGGCGCCGATCTGATGATCTCCCTCCGCTGCGACAGCAGCCCCAACCCGGCCGCGAGCGGCATCGCAAGCTTCCACTACGGCAACGCGCACGGCTCCGAGTCGATGATCGGCCAGGTGCTCACCGGATTCATCCAACGCGAAGTGACGGCACGCACGGCCCTGCGGGACTGCCGCAGCCACGGCCGCACGTGGGATCTGCTGCGCCTGACGAACATGCCCACCGTGCAGCTCGATCTCGGATATCTCACGAACGCGCAGGATGCCTCGGTCCTGGCCAACCCCCGTTCGCGGGACATCATCGCCGAGGCCATTCTCATCTCCGTGAAGCGCCTCTACCTCCTGGGGCAGGACGATCAGCCCACCGGCACGTACACCTTCGCCGAACTGCTCGCCGAGGAACTGTCGATCACCGAGACCCGCTGAGCGGTTCGCTCAGCGGGCCGCCCCGACGGGCGTGCGGTCCGAGATGCCCGCGACGGTGAGTGCGGCCTCCTCGAGCAGCCGGTCCAGGGCCGCTTCCACGCCGATCTTCCACTCGTGATCGCGATCGAGTTCGAGTCGCAGCCTGGGGAAGCGGTGATGGTGGGCGACAACCTCGAACCCCATGTCCTCGAGGAATCCGGCCTCGATCATGCATTCGGCGGGGGAGCAGTCCCGGGCCGCCGTTGCGCCGGGGACATCGCTCTCCTCCTCGCCGGCGGACCGGTACCCGAAGGCCTCGATCGCGCGCACGTTGCGGCGGACCAGGTCGGAGATCACGGCGCGGATCAGTCCCGCGCCGAGGTCGCTGTCCTCCGCGAGCGGCTCGATCCGGACGGTGGTCAGCAGGATCGCATCGGCGCTCACCGGGGAGGTCGGGAACAGGTGGGCGCGCGGCACCATGTTCGGTGGGGCATAGAACGCGCTGCCGGCGGGCTTGTCGTCGAGCGTGGCGACCTGGGCGCAGGAACCCCACTGGAGCATGACCATCGACAGCCACGCTTCCTTCTCGAACTCCGGATCGTAGAACCCGCCCGCGTCGCGTACCGCCGCGGGATCCATCTCCCAGAACACACAGCGTCGGGCGTGTGCCGACAGCTGGTCCAGTCCGCCCAGGGTGAGTGTTGTGACTCGAGTCGACACTGGGTTACTCAGCCTCCATGTCCGTATCCTCGACTGTCGTCCTGACGTGCCGAGGCGTCAAGAGGGGTCGGCCTGAGTTTCCATCATCGCCACGATCCGCTCCAGATCGTCGACCGAACCGAACTCCACGACGATCTTGCCCTTGCGCTTGCCGAGGCTGACCGTGACACGGGTGTCGAAGGAATTGGACAGGCGCTCCGCGACGTCCTGCAGGCCGGGCATCTGGATGGGTTTGCGACGCTGCTGCGGTGCGGGGTCCTTCCCGTCGCCGCGATTCGCCAGCATGACCGCTTCCTCGGTGGCGCGGACGGAGAGGCCCTCGGCGACGATGCGCGCCGCGAGAACCTCCTGCGCGTCGGACCCGGCTTCGAGGGACAGCAGGGCGCGGGCATGCCCCGCGGACAGCACACCCGCCGCCACCCGCCGCTGGACGGGGATCGGCAGCTTGAGCAACCGGATCATGTTGGTCACCACGGGACGCGATCGTCCGATGCGAGCCGCGAGTTCCTCGTGGGTGACCCCGAACTCCTCGAGCAGCTGTTGGTAGGCCGCGGCTTCCTCCAGCGGATTGAGCTGGACGCGGTGGATGTTCTCGAGCAGCGCGTCGCGCAGGAGGGACTGGTCGTCGGTCTCACGGACGATCGCCGGGATGGTGGCGAGGCCGGCCTCCTGACCGGCACGCCACCGGCGCTCACCCATGACGAGCTGGTATCGCTCGCCGTCGATCCTGCGCACGACGATGGGCTGCATGAGCCCGAACTCGCGGATGGAGTGGACGAGCTCGGCGAGCGCCTCCTCGTCGAAGACCTGGCGGGGCTGTCGCGGGTTCGGCTCGATCTTGTCCGTGTCGATCTCGAGGTAGACCGCGCCGGCGGGGGAGGGGAGGGGAGCGTCGGTGGGCGCCGGACCGCCGTCGCCCACGGCTTTCGCGCCCTCGGTCCGGCTGCTCCCGGACCTCGCCGGTGCGGTGGCAGCAGCCTTCTTCGACGCGGTCTCCGCGGCCGCGGTCTTGCGGTTGTCGCCGATGATCACGTCCGCCGCAGCGTTGCCGAGACCGGGGGCGGCCGCCGGGCCGGTCGGAATCAGCGACGCCAGACCCCGGCCCAACCCGCCCTTGCGTGTCGCGCTCATTCGTTCCCCTGCTTCTCGTTCCGGTACCCACGTGCCGCCAGTTCACGCCCCGCGTCGAGGTAGCTCATCGCGCCGCGCGAACCTGGATCGTAGTCGAGGACGGTCATCCCGTACCCGGGAGCTTCCGAGACCCGCACGCTTCGGGGGATGACGGAGCGCAGCACCGCGCTGCCGAAGTGGGCGCGCACCTCCTCCGCCACCTGATCGGCGAGCTTCGTGCGGCCGTCGTACATGGTGAGCAGCACGGTGGAGACGTGCAGTTCGGGATTGAGGTGTGACTGGACCAGCTCGATGTTGCGCAGCAACTGGCCGACGCCCTCGAGCGCGTAGTACTCGCACTGGATGGGAATGAGCACCTCCTTCGCCGCGACGAGCGCATTGACGGTGAGGAGACCCAGCGACGGCGGGCAGTCGATGATGACGTAGTCGAAGTCCTGGTCGCCCAGCGCAGCTACGGAGAGAGCGTTCTTCAGACGGTTCTCGCGTGCCACCATCGAGACGAGTTCGATCTCGGCGCCCGCAAGATCGATCGTGGCCGGGATGCAGAACAGGCGCTCGCTGTGCGGGCTCTGCTGGACGGCGTCGGCCGCCTTGACCTCCCCGAGGAGCACCTCGTAGCTCGACGGGATGCCGGAGTGGTGTGGCACTCCGAGGGCGGTGCTGGCGTTGCCCTGAGGATCGAGATCGACGACGAGGACGGTCAGCCCCTGGACGGCGAGGGCGGAGGCGAGGTTCACGGTGGACGTGGTCTTGCCGACCCCGCCCTTCTGGTTCGCGATCGTGATCACTCGACGGTGCGCCGGTTTGGGGAGGGCGTTCACGGAACTCGGGTGCAGCACCTGGCTGGCCCGGTGCGCAGCGGCGCCGATCGGCGTATCCAGCGGCGAGAGTCCCTCGTACGGAATCGGAGAGAACTCGTCCTCGGCGGACCCGGACGCGGCTGCCGTCGTCCTCTGCGTCTCGGTTTCACGTGAAACAGCGGATTCAGATCCACCCGACATTGACCGCTCCTTTGTTGTCGACACCCGCACGGTACATCCCCCTCGCGACACCACGCCGGTGATCCGCGCTCGACCACCGCGGCCGGTCACCGTTTCGGTCCCACGGGGGGTGGAGTGAGCCGAGGCGCAGTGACTGATGCCCGAACTCGGAAGGTGGAGTGCGCCGGCGAGGGTTGGCGACCGTTGCCGGCCCACTCCCTTTCCTCGTTTCGACTCAGTATCCCATCCGCCTTCCGCAGGAGTGCGACGACGTCGCCGACGAATCTCGTTTCACGGGAAACCCACCGTTTCACGTGAAACCGAAAAGTGCAGGTTTCACGTGAAACAACGCGTCGCACTCGCGACCGCCTCGACGTGGAGGGGGAGCTACTGTCACAGTGACGATTTGGCCGAGGGTATGGGGAAGGGCGTGTGCCGAAGAGGATTCGCCGTCCTGGCGCTGCCGTGCCGTCGACCCTAAAAGTAAAGGAGGACAACAACTTCGGTGACTCGTGCTGCAGGCGCGGCCAGCCCGCGGTAGTTGCGGGCAGGACCGGGCACACCGGAGCGGATTTCGGCGGGGATCGGCCAGTGACGACGCGATAGGACCGTGACGCGACAGAGAAAGGACGCGACAGGAGAGGGACACCGCAGGTCTCGAGCCGCGGGCGGCCCGGCATCCGGGTACGGCGGCCGCCGGGGACGACGGGGGCGCACTGCTCGACACCCCGAGTGCCTCGAGTCGCTCATCTCCTCGAGTGCGATCCTCGAGAGGGCGCCGCACTCGAGAGTGCGGGTCGGTTTCACGTGAAACCGGATCAGTGCTTCTTGCGCCGCCGAGTCTGCCGCGGCATCCGCTCGGCTTTCACCACGAGGGTGGGTGTCTCGAGCAGCCCCACGCCGCACTCGAGGACCTCGAGGTTGCCGGCGCCGAGACGAGCCAGTTCGTCACGGTCGCGCGCGATCTCCTCCGCCGCGCTGGAACCCTTGAGCGCCAGCATCCGCCCACCCTCGCGCACGAGCGGCAGCGACCACTTGGCGAGTTTCGCCAGGGGAGCCACGGCTCGGGAGGTGACGACGTCGGACCCTCCGGCCTCTTTCACGACGCCGGGTTGCTCGGCACGACCGCGAATGACAAGCACATTGGTCAGGCCGTGCGCTTCGACGAACTCCGCCAGATACACCGACCGGCGCAGCAACGGCTCGACGAGGATCACGTGCAGATCGGGACGGGCGATAGCCAGGGGGATGCCCGGGAGACCGGCACCGCTACCCACGTCGACGACACGTTCGCCCTCGTCGATCAATTCACCGAGTACGGCGCAGTTGAGCAGGTGACGATCCCACAGTCGGGGGACCTCGCGCGGCCCGATGAGTCCACGCTCCACACCGTCGGTCGCGAGCGAATCCCGATACTGCTCCGCGAGACCGAGTCGCTCACCGAAGACGCGAACGGCGATCTCGCGGATGCGTCCCTCGTCCTGTTCCACGTGAAACATCCTCTCCCGGCGACAACCTCGCCTCGAGAGAAGGGAGGGATCCCGACGTCGCGCGCCGAGATCCCTCCCTCCTCACTGCTGTCCGGTCGGACTGCTGTCCGTCAGTCCTTGAGGACGACGACCCGACGCTGCGGCTCGGCGCCCTCGCTCTCGCTGGAGACACCGTCGATCCTGGCCACCGCGTCGTGCACGATCTTGCGCTCGAAGGGCGTCATCGGAGTCAGTTCCTCGCGCTCCCCGGTCTCGAGGACACGCTTCGCGGCGGCCGTGCCGAGCGCGCTGAGTTCGGCCCGCTTGCCGGCCCGCCATCCCGCGATGTCGAGCATCAGCTTGCTGCGTTCACCGGTGACCTGCTGCACGGCGAGGCGGGTGAGCTCCTGCAGGGCGTCGAGCACCTCGCCCTCGCGACCGACGAGCTTGGACAGGTCCTTACCGCCGTCGATGCTCACCACCGCGCGATCGCCCTCCACGTCGAGGTCGATGTCGCCGTCGAAGTCCAGCACGTCGAGCAGCTGCTCGAGGTAGTCACCGGCGATCTCGCCCTCCTCGACCAGCAGATCGTCCTCGGAGTCGGAATCCGCGTCGAGATCCGGCGTCTCGGTGGTCACGTCGGCATCCTCCTGTGCCTTGTCCAGGTCACTGGCCATGATTCGCTCTCTCTTCTTCGGTCAGCGCCGCTTGCGCTTGGAGTTCTTCGAGCCGCCGGGGCGTTTCGATCCGGCCGCGTTCTTGGGAGATCCGGACGGCGGGGCGGACGGCGTGGCACCGCCGGACGCGTCGTCCGTGGCCGTCTTCTCCAGGGAGACCTCCGGGGCACCCGCAGCGTCCTCGACACCGGTGGAGGCAGTCTTCTTCTTCGTCGTCCGATCGGGACGGGCACCGGGCTTGGGAGCGTTGTCGCTGCGGCGTGCGATCGCGGCCTGCTTCTTGGCCTCTTCTTCCTGGTCGATCTTGCGGAAGACGATGTGCTGCTGCGCGTAGGTCCAGATGTTGTTGCTCACCCAGTACAGCAGGATGGCGATCGGCAGGAACGGACCGCCGACGATGACGCCGAGCGGGAACACGTACAGCGCCAGCTTGTTCATGATCGCGGCCTGCGGATTGGCCGCGGCCTGCGCGCTCTGCCGGGCGACGGAGGCACGGGAGTTGAAGTGCGTTGCGATGCCCGCCACGATCATCAGCGGGATCGCGACGAGCGCGATGTCGAGCCGGGAGGGGATCCCGCCGAAGGGCTCGAATGCCACCAGTGATGCCTCGGGCTGGGTGATCCACGCCGAGATCGGTGCACCGAACAGGCGCGCACTGAGGAACGACTGCACGTCCTCCGGGCTGAACGCATAGTTGCCGAGTTGCGCGTTCTCCTCCGGCGACAGCCCGAGCTGACCGAAGCCTTCACCGGTGCGGTTGAACGAGCGCAGCACGTGGAACAGACCGATGAACACCGGCGCCTGCAGCAAGACCGGGAGGCAACCCATCAGCGGGTTGAAGCCGTGTTCCTTCTGCAGTTTCTGGAGCTCGACGGCCTGCCGCTGCCGGTCGTTGGAGTACTTCTTCTGCAGCGCCTTGATCTGCGGTTGCAGTTCCTGCATCTGCCGCGTCGTCCGGACCTGCTTGACGAACGGCTTGTACAGGATCGCGCGCAGCGTGAAGACGAGGAAGACCACGGACAGCGCCCACGTCGCGCCGTCGTCGGGCTCCAGTCCGGGCAGTGCCGTGAAAGCGTTGTGCCAGACCCAGAGGATCCAGGACACGGGATAGTAGATGAAGTCGAGCACGGCTCTATGTACTCCTCAGGTCGTCCAAGGTCGCCACCCAGCGGCGTCGGTCCGAAGTCTTCAGTGCCGGTCAGGGATCCCGGTCGACCGATCGATGCCGCCGCTCGGGCACCGGATCCCAGCCCCCAGGGTGCCAGGGTGCGCACTTGAGCAGGCGGACGACCGTCAATACGGCGCCCACCACGAACCCGCGGGTACGCAACGCCTCGACGGCATACTCGCTGCAGGTGGGGGTGAAACGGCAGGTCGGCATGCGCGTCGGGGACACGTACGTGCGATAGAGCTCGATGCAGAAGATCAACATCCGCGCCGGCGCGGAGCGCACCGACCGCAGCACCTCGCCCGCGTTCATTCCGGCCGCCGCGCCGTCGCGACCAGGCCCAGGCGGGCGAGACCGGAGCGAACCTGCCGGTCGAGTTCCCGTGAGGACGCCGAGGCGGCACCGGGCAGAGCCCGCACGACGACGTCTGCGCCGACGGGAACCTCGTCGACGAGCGTCGCACAGATATGACGAAGCCGGCGTGCGACTCGATGTCGAATCACCGCCGGCCCGACAGCCTTGCTCACGACGAATCCGAACCGTGGACCGCCGAAACTCACCACCAGCTCGGCCTGCTCCCGCTCGATCGCGTGCACGACCAGGTCTCGCCGTCCCTGCCGGCGGCCGCGACGGACTGTCTCGGAGAAGTCCGCGCGGCGCCGCAGGCGATACGGCTCAGGTAGCACCCCGAGCTCCCGGAATCGGGATCAGGCGGTGAGCGAAGTGCGGCCCTTGCGCCGGCGCGCCGACACGATCGCGCGGCCCGCACGGGTCCGCATCCGGAGACGGAAGCCGTGAACGCGCGCGCGGCGTCGGTTGTTCGGCTGGAACGTCCGCTTGCCCTTGGCCACGGTCAACACTCCTCGAAGTTCTGTGACGCCGGTCGGCGTCCTCGGTCCAACGTGTACGAAAATCGCATGAACACGTGCCGTACGCGAAAAGAGAACACTGCGTGGCAGCACGGATCCGTCACTGCTGTATGAGTGACTGTTCGAGGCTACTCGGCGGCAAGCACGAAATCAAACCGCGGCGCCGCGGCACACGCAAGACGACACGCCGCATGCCATTTTCCCCCCGCGTCACGTTCGCAACACGAAGTCGCGTGACCCCGTTCATGCTCCGGTACGCTCCCGTTCATGGTTTCGCCGGGGCAGTTCCTCGTCGCCCACCACCGCGGTGATCAGGGCCGACTGCTCCGCGGGCACCGGCGTTGCGCCCGGCCGCCGGGCCGGGCGGGAACCCGCGCCCGCAGTCGCTAGCCCGGGCCACGCGCGCCGGGCGTCTCGAGACATGTCACACTGGGCACTTCGGATCCGAGCCGGTTGTCGCACCTGCTCACCCGTCCGCCTCGGCCTCCACAACTCCCAGCCTCATCCACAGGGCGCCACCCTGTGGTTGTCCACATCTGTGGATAATCGTGTGGAATTCGGATCGAGAGAACTGGGGAGGACGCGACGTGAACGACGAGCCGAACGCGCTGGCCGACGTGTGGCCGGACGTCGTCGCGGAGCTGACCGCCGACGGTGAGGGCCTCAGCAAGGGCCAGAAGGCGTGGCTCGCCCTGGTCAAGCCGATCACGCTGGCACAGGGATTCGCACTGCTGTCGGTTCCGTCCTCGTTCGCGCAGGAGGCCATCGAGCGGGATCTGCGCGAGCCGATCCTCCGTGCGCTCCACCGCACCCTCGGGCATCGCGTCGAAGGACTCGGCGTCCGCATCGAGCCGTCCGCGACCGTCGACGACCCCGCCGAGGACCCGTACGCCGTGCCGCGGGACACGCTGCCCCTCGAGGGTCTGCCGCCGGACCCCCGCTCGCCCGAGCCGCACTCGTTCGACACGCGGCCCATCGTCGCCGGCCCACTCGAGTCCCGCCCGCTCGAGTCCCGCCCGCGCGAGTCCGAGCGCCACGACATGGCACACCCCTTCCGGCGGCGCCGCCCCTCCTCCCTCGACCACGGCATGCTCGAGGTCGACACCGGGGAACTCGAGGAGGTCGACGACGACCGGGAGGCGATGACCGCGGTCCGGGAGTCGTGGCCGTCCTACTTCACGCAGCCGCCGCCCCCGGCCACCGCGTCCCCGACCGGCAGCAGCAGCCTCAACGCTAAGTACACGTTCGACACGTTCGTGATCGGAGCGTCCAACCGGTTCGCCCATGCGGCCGCGGTGGCGATCGCCGAGGCTCCCGCCCGCGCGTACAACCCGCTGTTCATCTGGGGCGCCTCCGGCCTGGGTAAGACGCACCTGCTGCACGCCGCCGGCCACTATGCGCAACGCCTGTTCCCGGGGATGCGGGTCAAGTACGTCTCCACCGAAGAGTTCACGAACGACTTCATCAACAGCCTGCGCGACGACCGCAAGGTGGCGTTCAAGCGCAGGTACCGCGAGACGGACATCCTCCTCGTCGACGACATCCAGTTCATCGAGGGCAAGGAAGGTATCCAGGAGGAGTTCTTCCACACCTTCAACACCCTGCACAACGCGAACAAGCAGATCGTGGTGTCGTCCGACCGTCCGCCGAAGCAGCTCGCGACGCTCGAGGAACGCCTGCGGACCCGGTTCGAGTGGGGCCTGATCACCGACGTCCAGCCGCCCGAACTCGAGACCCGCATCGCGATCCTCAGCAAGAAGGCGCGCATGGACCGGCTGGACGTACCCCACGACGTCCTCGAGTTGATCGCCAGCAGGATCGAGCGCAACATCCGGGAACTCGAGGGGGCGTTGATCCGGGTCACGGCCTTCGCGTCGCTCAATCGGCAGCCGCTGGACCTGACCCTGGCCGAGGTGGTGCTCCGCGACCTCATCCCGGACTCGACGGCTCTCGAGATCAACTCCGCCACCATCATGGCGGTGACAGCCGAGTACTTCGGTACCTCGATCGACGACCTGTGCGGGCCCGGCAAGGCCCGACCGCTGGCCCAGGCCCGGCAGATCGCGATGTATCTGTGCCGCGAGCTCACCGACCTGTCCCTGCCCAAGATCGGGCAGACCTTCGGCCGGGACCACACGACGGTCATGTACGCGGACAAGAAGATTCGCAAGGAGATGACCGAGCGACGGAAGGTCTACGACCAGGTCCAGGAGCTGACCGCACGCATCAAGCAACGCTCCAAGCGCTGAGCTCGCCGACTCGGCACACAGGGCCCGGACGATCGTGTCCGGGCCCTTCTTCGTGCCCGGAACCCGGCCAGAGGGCGGCTGCGGGCGTGATTCTCGAGACGATTCGACGGTGACTCACACCTGTGGACAACGGTGTGTACAACGTGGGATCTTTGTGGACGGACGGTGTACCGATGTTGAACACTCTCGAGCTGTCCACATCCGTCCTCGAGAATTCCTCGAGTTCATCCTCGAGAGTCCGGGTCTCGAGAAGCCCGCCCGACCAGCGTAGACGGTCGTCCGTCCACAGATTCCACAACCCCTATTACTACTTCTGTGTTTTTTCTCGAAGACTTCTCTTTCAAAACAGGGCTGTGGAGGACTCGAGTGCACAGGGTCTCGAGAGCCCTGTCCCCCTCGAGCCTCCGGCTTTCCAACTGATCGACGAGCGCATACCGTGGAGCGACGTCCCCGCTGCCGACGTCGGTGTCGGGGCCTTGTGCCAGACTTCGTTGAATCGATCGACAGCCAGGAACAGCGAAAGGATCCGCGGGGCGATGGAGCTTGGAAGCATGAAGTTTCGTGTCGCTCGCGAGGACTTTGCCGACTCCGTCGCGTGGGTTGCGCGCAGTCTTCCGTCGCGACCGCCGGTGCCGGTGCTCGGTGGCGTCCTCCTCGGCGCGGACGAGCAGGGACTGACCGTCTCCGGATTCGACTACGAGGTCTCCGCACAGGTCCACGTCTCCGCGGAGGTGATCACGTCCGGGCAGGTGCTCGTCTCGGGCCGCCTGCTCGCCGACATCACCCGTGCACTGCCCAACAAGCCCGTCGACGTGGTGCTCGACGGAACGCGAGTGCTCATCAACTGCGGCAGCGCGAAGTTCTCCCTGCCGACGATGCCGGTCGAGGACTACCCGCAGCTGCCCGAGTTGCCGCAGCAGACCGGTTCGCTGCCCGTCGAGATGTTCGCCGAGGCGATCAGCCAGGTCGCCGTCGCGGCCGGCAAGGACGACACCCTGCCGATGCTGACCGGCATCCGGGTCGAGATCGACGGCACCCACATGGTGCTCGCGGCCACCGACCGGTTCCGTCTCGCGGTCCGCAAGATCGAGTGGATGCCCACCGTCGAGGCGGCGAGCGCCGCCGTGCTCGTCCCGGCCAAGACGCTCTCCGAGTCGGCGAAAACCGTTGGCGGATCCTCCAACTCGCCCGTCCAGCTCGCGCTGGGGGCCGGCTCGTCGGTCGGCGCCGAGGGCCTGCTCGGTATCGTCGCGGACGGCCGGCGCACCACCACCCGCCTCCTCGACGCCGAGTTCCCCAAGTTCCGCCAGCTGCTGCCCACCGAGCACACCGCGATGGCCACCGTCGAGATCGCGCCGCTCGTGGACGCAATCAAGCGCGTCGCGCTCGTCGCCGAACGCGGGGCGCAGGTGCGCCTCGAATTCACCGAGGGCGGCCTGCTGTTGTCGGCCGGGGGCGACGACGCCGGCCGCGCGGAGGAGTCGCTCGCGGCGGAGTTCCAGGGCGAGCCGCTGATCATCGCGTTCAACCCCGGGTACCTGCTCGACGGCCTCGGCTCGCTGCACAGCGAGAAGGTGTCGTTCGGCTTCACCACGCCGAGCCGTCCCGCCGTGCTGCGACCGGCGCTCGACGAGGCGCCCGAGCCCGACGCCTCCGGCACGTTCGCCGCCCCGGACAGCGACTACACCTACCTGCTGATGCCGGTGCGCCTGCCGGGCTGACCCGGAGGGAGGAAACGGTCGGCCTGTGTACGTTCGCACCCTCTCGTTACGCGATTTCCGTTCCTGGGAAGCCGTTTCGCTCGATCTCGCGCCCGGACCGACGGTGTTCCTCGGCCGTAACGGACACGGCAAGACCAACCTGCTCGAGGCGCTCGGCTATCTGTCGACGCTGACCTCGCACCGGGTCTCGGGTGATGCCCCGCTGCTGCGGACCGGGACGTCGCGGGCCGTGGTGAGCGCCGTCGTCGTCAACGGCGGCCGGGAACTGGGCATCGACGTCGAGATCAACGAGGGCCGGCCCAACCGCGGCCGGATCAACCAGTCGCCGACGCGGCGCCCGCGGGAGATTCTCGGCATTGTGCGGACGGTGTTGTTCGCGCCGGAGGACCTGTCCCTGGTGCGGGGTGATCCGGGGGATCGGCGCCGGTTCCTCGACGAGCTCCTCGCCACCCGCATCCCGCGGATGAGCGGCGTGCGTGCCGACTACGACAAGGTGCTGCGACAGCGGTCGGCGTTGCTCAAGACGGCCGGAGGTGCGCTGCGCCGCGGCAGCCGGTCCGGCGATGGGTCCAACGCACTGGCGACGCTCGACGTGTGGGACGGTCATCTCGCGACGCACGGTTCCGAGCTGCTCGCGGCGCGCATCGCCCTGTTGCACGAACTCGCCCCCCACGTCGCCGAGGCATACCGGTCGATCGCCCCCGAGTCGCGGCCGGCGATGCTCCGTTACCGCAGCACGGTGGGCGAGGCGTTGCCGCCGGAGTTCGCCGACCCGGGCCGCACGCCGCGATCCGACGACCGGGACGTGATCGAGGACGCGTTCCTGACCCGGCTGGCGCAGGCGCGGACGAAGGAGATCGAGCGGGGCGTGTGCCTAGTGGGGCCCCACCGCGACGAGCTGGACCTGATTCTGGGTGACCAGCCGGCCAAGGGCTTCGCCAGCCACGGGGAGTCCTGGTCGTTTGCGCTGGCGCTGCGCCTGGGCGCGTTCTCGCTCCTGCGGGCCGACGGCACGGACCCGGTCCTCATGCTCGACGACGTGTTCGCCGAGCTGGATCGGCGGCGCCGCACCGCGCTCGCCGCCGTCGCGGCCTCGGCCGAGCAGGTCCTCGTCACCGCCGCGGTGCCGGAGGACGTGCCGGCGGAGCTGGCCGCGGTCCGGTTCGGGGTGCGGGCCGAGGACACCGACCGGGGCCGGCTCTCGGTGCTGACCCCGCTCGACGGCGGCGATCCCGCACCGCCGGATCTGGACGGAACCGTGGACGGAGCATTGCGATGAGCATCGAGAACCCGGACGAACAGCCGTCTCAACCGCCGTTGCGCGGGATCGACCTGGCCCGTCGCGCACTGGAGGAGGCCCGGGCGGCAGCGCAGGCGAGCGGCAAGTCGGTGGGGCAGGGACGCGCCTCGCGCGGGGCGCTGCGACCGCGGCGCCGCCGCCGCGGCTGGTCCGGTCCGGGACCCGACGAGCGGGATCCGCAGCCGCTGGGCGCGCTGACCAATGCGATCGCCAAGCAGCGGGGATGGACGGGACGCGTGTCGGAGGGCACCGTGCTCGGGAGTTGGGCGCGCGTGGTCGGCGACGACATCGCCTCGCACGCGACGCCGACGACGCTGCGCGACAAGGTGCTGCACGTCTCGGCTGAGTCGACCGCATGGGCGACCCAGCTGCGCATGATGCAGGCGCAGATCCTCGCGAAGATCGCCGCCGCGGTCGGGCACGGGGTGGTCGAGGAACTGCGGATCACGGGGCCGACGGCGCCGAGCTGGCGCAAGGGGGAGCGGCACGTCCGCGGCCGCGGCCCGCGGGACACGTACGGCTGAACCCGCCCTGGATTTATCTGTAACCCGATGTTACGTTGAAACGTGCCGGTTGTGCGCTGTCCCACACTCCGCATCGGGAGGTACGTCCATGTCCCCATCGCTCACCGAACCGGACCGGGTGCTGCTCCAGGCCCGCGACGTCGAGTTCGACTGGAGCGCCCTGCCCATGCACTGGGTGCCGGGCGATCCGTTCAGCACCCACGTGCTCAACGTCCTGCACCTGCTGCTGCCGGCGGGGGAGGAGTGGTTCGTCGAGACGTTCAAGGAGGCGCTGCCGCTCATCCGGGACGAACAACTGCGCGACGACGTCGTGGGATTCATCGGTCAGGAATCGGTGCACTCCAACGCCCACCAGGGAGTACTCGAGCAACTCGAGGCGAAGGGTCTCGACCCCACCCCGTTCACGGACCAGATGCGGTGGTTGTTCGGACGGCTGCTCGGCCGGCGGCCGCTCACGGGACTGCGGGCGGAGAACTACCTCGTCGAACGGCTCGCCCTCATTGCCGCCGTCGAACACGTCACCGCGTTCCTGGGTGACTGGGTCCTCAACGCGAAGGGTCTCGACGCGGCGGGCACCGATCCGACCATGCTCGACCTGTTGCGCTGGCACGGTGCCGAGGAGGTCGAGCATCGCAGCGTCGCCTACGACGTGATGCGCTACTTCGACCCCGGGGAGGCGCGCCGGATCCGCACGCAGCTCATCGTCACCCCGGTCCTCGTGTGGCTGTGGATCCGCGGTGCCCGCTTCCTGATGGCTCACGACCCCGCACTGGCGGGTGCGCCCGGACATGCTCGCGCACCTCATCTTTCGGACTGGTCCGCGGCCAGTCGACGCGGTACGCTGCCCGGGCCCGTGGACCTCGGCCGGCGCATGTCGCGGTACTTCCGCCGCTCGTACCACCCCAGCCAGGAGGGTTCGACCGCCCAGGCGGTCCGCTACCTGGCGTCCTCGCCCGCGGCCCGGGCGGCGGCCCGATGACCGGACTGCTGTCGCGGCACGGTCGCCCGTCGGACCTGCGGGGCCGGAACCGCCCCGACCGGGCGATGGGCGTGCTCGGATCCGTCGTGGACAGATACCTCAGCCTCGTCACGACGCTCGACTACACCGGTGCCGTCGGAGCCGCCGACGCCGATCGGCAGGTGGATCTGCTTGTGGCGGAGAGGGCTCCCGCGACGGCCGACGGCGACGTGGTGCGGTTGACGCTGCGCGCCCCGGACGGCGCCGAGTTGCCGGCACGCCCATCTCGACTTCCATCTGCCGTCGGGGCGGCGGCGACAGTACTCGCTGTGCGGGGATCACGAGGACCGCGGCCGATACACCGTCGCGGTCCGCCGGATCCCCGGCGGTGGGGGCGGCTCACTCGAGATGCACGCTCTCGAACCGGGTGACCTCGTGGCCGTGCGCGGTCCGCGCAACGGGTTTCCCTTCGTCGCCGAGGGCCCGGCCCTGTTCGTCGCCGGCGGGATCGGCATCACCCCCGTCCTGGCGATGGCCCGCGCCGCACACCGCGCCGGGATGGACTGGCGGCTCGTCTACACCGGCCGGACCCGGTCCGCGATGCCGTTCCTCGACGAGATCGGGACATGGGACCCGTCAAGGGTTTTCGTGCGGCCGGACGACGAGTTCGGCACGCCGACGGGAGCCGAACTGCTCGCCGGTGCTCCCGCCGGCGGCGCCGTCTACTGTTGCGGGCCCACCCCGATGCTGGACGCCGTGCGCGCCGGCATCGACGCCACCCCGGCGTCGGCCCTGCACTTCGAGCGGTTCGGCGCCCCGCCCGTGGTCGCCGGCCGGCCGTTCGAGGTCCAATTGGCAAGCACCGGAGAGGTACTCGACGTTCCGGCCGACGAATCGGCGCTCGAGATCATCCGCCGGCGCCTGCCCGGCATCGGCTACTCGTGCCGCCAGGGTTTCTGCGGAACCTGCCGGGTGCGGGTCCTGTCCGGCACCCCCGACCACCGCGAGAACCGGCTCACCCCCGAGGAACGTCGCGAGGAGATGCTCGTCTGCGTCTCGCGCGCCGACGGTGGCCGGCTCGTACTCGATCTCTGAGGAGAACGCATGACCACTCGCACCGTCACGAACGGAAACGTCCGGCTCCACGTCGTCGAGGAGGGCAACCCGGCGGGGCCGACGCTGGTGCTGGTCCACGGCTGGCCCGACACCCACGCCCTGTGGGACCGCGTGGTACCCGAGCTGGCCCGCGACTTCCGGATCGTCCGGTTCGACAACCGCGGCGCCGGTGTCTCGACCGTGCCGCGCGACGTCGCGGACTACCGGCTCGAGCTGCTCGCCGCGGACCTGTTCGCGGTGCTCGACGCGGTGAGCCCGGGCGTGCCCGTGCACCTGCTCGGGCACGACTGGGGAGCGGTGCTGTGCTGGGAGGCCGTGTGCGAACCCGGGGCGGCCGAGCGGATCGCGTCCTACACCTCGGTGTCCGGGCCGAACCTCGACCATCTCGCTTCGTGGATGCGCCGCCGGCTGCGGGATCGGCGCCCGCTCGGCCCGCTCGAGCAGGCTGTGGCGTCGGCCTACACGGTGCTGTTCCAGACTCCCGGCCTGCCCGTGCCGGCCCTCCGGTGGTGGTTCTCGCGGCACTGGCCCGGATTCGTCGGATTCTTCGACCGCTCCGATCCGGCCCTGATCGGGCCGGTCGCGCCCACGCTGGCCGACGACATGGTGCACGGGCTGAAGCTGTACCGGGCGAACCTGCGCCGGCGCCTGCGTGCGCCGCGCGAGCGGCGCACCGACGTGCCCGTGCAGCTGATCCAGGGGCTGCGGGACCGGGCGGTGCGGCCGGTCGGGTACGAGGACACCGAGAAGTGGGTGACCGATCTGCGCCGGGAACCGCTCGACGCCGGACACTGGTCGCCCCGCTCGCATGCCTCGGAGCTCGCGGCCGCCACCGCGCGCTTCGTGCGCGACGTCGAAGCGCGGCACACTGTCCGAACTCCCGCGCTCTAGCGATTCACCTTCCCGCCCCCGCGACGCCGCGCCTGCGGGCCGGTGAGCGGCGTCGACGGCCCGTTCTGTGTCGGACGGGGCAAGTACGGTTCCGGGCAGTAGGATGAATCCGAATGCGCGCGTGTGCGCGAGGCCCAGGCGGAAGAAGGAGAGCTACCAACCCGTGGCTGCCCAGAAGTCGAACAAGAGCAACAGTGACTACGGTGCTTCCTCCATCACCGTCCTCGAGGGGCTCGAGGCGGTGCGCAAGCGCCCCGGCATGTACATCGGATCCACCGGTGAGCGCGGTCTGCACCACCTGATCTGGGAGGTCGTCGACAACTCGGTCGACGAGGCGATGGCCGGCCACGCGACCAAGGTCGAGGTGACCCTCCTCGAGGACGGCGGCGTGCAGGTCGTCGACGACGGCCGCGGTATCCCCGTCGGGATGCACGCCTCCGGCGTCCCGACCGTCGAGGTCGTGCTGACGCAGCTGCACGCGGGCGGCAAGTTCGACTCCGACGCCTACGCGGTGTCCGGCGGTCTGCACGGCGTCGGCATCTCGGTGGTCAACGCGCTGTCCACCAAACTCGAGGTCGAGATCGACCGCGACGGGTACCACTGGGAGCAGACCTACCAGTCCTCCAAGCCGGGGACGCTGGTCAAGGGTGAGCCCACCCGGGCCACCGGCACCACCGTCCGGTTCTGGGCGGACCCGGACATCTTCGAAACCACGACCTACAACTTCGAGACGGTCGCGCGGCGACTGCAGGAGATGGCCTTCCTCAACAAGGGCCTGACGATCACGCTGACCGATGAGCGTGTCGCGCCGGAGGAGGTCACGGACGAGGTCGTCAGCGAGCTCGCCGAGGCACCGAAGAAGGCCGAGGAGCAGGAACAGGCCGAGATCGAGCAGCAGCACAAGGTCAAGGTCCGCGTCTATCACTACCCGGGCGGCCTCGAGGACTATGTGCGGCACATCAACCGCACCAAGCAGCCGATCCACAACTCGGTCGTCGGTTTCACCGCGAAGGGCACCGGCCACGAACTCGAGGTCGCGATGCAGTGGAACTCGGGCTACTCCGAGTCGGTCCACACCTTCGCCAACACGATCAACACCCACGAGGGCGGCACCCACGAGGAGGGCTTCCGTGCGGCGCTGACCTCGGTGGTCAACAAGTACGCGAAGGACAAGAAGCTCCTCAAGGACAAGGATCCGAACCTCACCGGCGACGACATCCGTGAGGGTCTGGCCGCGATCATCTCGGTCAAGGTCGGCGAACCGCAGTTCGAGGGTCAGACCAAGACCAAGCTCGGCAACACCGAGGTCAAGTCGTTCGTGCAGAAGGCCTGCAACGAGCACCTGTCGCACTGGCTCGAGGCCAACCCGGCCGACGCGAAGACCATTGTGACGAAGGCAGTCTCGTCCGCCCAGGCCCGCGTCGCCGCTCGTAAGGCCCGCGAGCTGGTCCGGCGCAAGTCCGCCACCGACCTCGGGGGCCTGCCCGGCAAGCTGGCGGACTGCCGCTCCAACGATCCGAGCAAGTCCGAGATCTACATCGTCGAGGGCGACTCGGCCGGCGGCTCCGCCAAGTCGGGCCGCGATTCGATGTATCAGGCGATCCTGCCGCTGCGCGGCAAGATCATCAACGTCGAGAAGGCGCGCATCGACAGGGTCCTCAAGAACAACGAGGTCCAGGCGATCATCACCGCCTTCGGTACCGGTATCCACGACGAGTTCGACATCTCGAAGTTGCGCTATCACAAGATCGTGTTGATGGCCGATGCCGACGTGGACGGCCAGCACATCGCGACCCTGCTGCTGACGCTGCTGTTCCGATTCATGCGCCCGCTGGTCGAGCACGGGCACGTCTACCTGGCGCAGCCCCCGCTGTACAAGCTCAAGTGGCAGCGTTCCGAGCCGGAGTTCGCGTACTCCGACCGGGAGCGCGACGGCCTGCTCGAGCGTGGCCTCGCGTCCGGCAAGAAGATCAACAAGGACGACGGCATCCAGCGGTACAAGGGCCTCGGCGAGATGAATGCCAAGGAACTGTGGGAGACCACCATGGACCCGAGCGTGCGCGTGCTCCGTCAGGTCACGCTCGACGACGCGGCGGCCGCCGACGAACTGTTCAGCGTGCTGATGGGTGAGGACGTGGAGGCACGTCGCAGTTTCATCACCCGTAACGCGAAGGACGTCCGCTTCCTGGACGTCTGACCGGGTCTCGCGGGCGCGGAAGGGCGGCGAAAGCGGTGGTGTGACGAGGTTCACACGAACGCTTTCGCCGCCCTTCGGCGCGTCGGCCGCCCGTTCCGGGGCCGCGAATGTTACTGGTCGGTAGAGTTTTCGGCGCGTCGACCGCTTCGAGACACGACTGCCGCCGGTTCGGGGAGTGATCGTGCTCCTTTCGTGATCCGCACTCGGGCGGATATGGTGCGTGCACTCAGGAACGTCTCTTCCGACCACTCCACCCGCAGACGCACCTCCTCGACGCCGAGCGGTGTGGCGCGGGTGTGGGTCGGCGGCGGAAACCGGGTGGAAAGTGAGCTGGAAAGATGAGTGACGAATCGCCACCTCGGCAGCGGTGGTGGAACATCGAAGGGTGGGGCCTTCGCTGGAAGGTGACCGCCGTTCTCGCCGTTCCCGTGACCGTGGCCATGGTCCTGGGCGGACTGCGCGTGCAGCAGGAGCTCTCCAACGCGGTCCACTTCTCGTCCGCTGCCGACCAGGTGGCCGTCGTGCCCGACCTCGTCGATTTCGGTACCGCCTTCGGTACCGCCTCCGCGACGCTGGCTGCCGGGACCGGCGTCACGAACGAGATCGAGAATCTCGACGCGACGCTCGAACGCGTCCGGGCGGTGTCCCGGAATCCGGAGCTGGATCCGGTCATCGCCGCGGACCTCACCCGCACGGTGGCCGCCGCCGAGTCGTTGCGAGACCGCATCGCGGCCGGGGACATCCCGCTGCCCGAGCTCAACGAGCAGACCAACACCATCCGTAAGGATCTGATCCGCATCGTCGAAGCCATCGTCGAGCCGATCGAGGATCCGTCCGTGCTCGCCGAGGGCACCCGCCTCGTCGATGCCTGGGCGTCCCAGCGTTACCTCTTCGACCAGGTGATGGGCATCGTGGCGATCCTGCGGGACCCCGACCAGCCCGGTACCACGCTGGTGTCCGCGTCCGGATCCGAGCTGGCCATGCTCGAGACGCTCGCCCGGTCGTACCCGGCGTCCGATGCGCAGATCCAGGAGCTGCGCAGCGGCGTCGCCGAGCGCACCGCGATGATCGACGCCGCGGGCGCCGGCCCCCTGCCCATCCTGAACCTGCGTGCGTCGCTGCTGGAGAGTGTCGAGGTCTACGGCACCCTCATCGACGAAGCATCCGACGCGATCAGCAGCACCGTTCTCACCCGCGCCTCCGACACCCGCTCCGCCGCTCTGCGTGACACCGCGATCGTGCTCGGCGCCCTGCTCGCCGCCCTGGTCCTGGCGCTCCTGGTGTCGCGGTCGCTCGTCGGCCCGATCCGGCGCCTGCGTTACGGCGCGCTCAAGGTCGCCCGGCAGGAACTCCCCGACGCGATCGACCGCATCAAGGTGGGCGACAACGTCGAGGACATCGAGTTCACCCGGGTCCCGGTGCACACGACCGAGGAGATCGGCCAGCTCGCCCGCGCCGTCGACGACATGCACGGGCAGGCTCTGCGCCTCGCCGGCGAGCAGGCCCACCTCCGCCTGCAGATCAACGACATGTTCGAAACCCTCGCCCGGCGCAGCAAGTCGCTCGTCGAGCAGCAGCTCGGCCTCATCGAACGGCTCGAGTACGAGGAGAAGGATCCGGCCCGGCTCGAGAGCCTGTTCCGGCTCGACCACCTGGCGGCGCGCATGCGCCGTAACGGTGACAACCTGCTGATTCTCTCCGGAACCCGGATGCGGCGCGGTCATTCCGCACCCGTGCAGCTCGGTGACATCCTCCGTGCCGCGATGTCCGAGGTCGAGGACTACCAGCGGGTCCAGATCGGCTCGACGCCCGAAGGCGCCCTCAGCGGTACGGTCGCCACGGACATCGTGCATCTGCTCGCCGAGCTCGTCGACAACTCGCTGCGGGCGTCGCCGCCGGACAGCACCGTGACGTTCAGCTTCGCGCGCGCCGTCGACGGTGGTCTGCTCGTCGAGATCGCCGACCGCGGTATCGGTATCCCGGCCGAGGAACTCGACGCGATCAACGAGCGTCTCGCTCTCGGCGGCGAGGTCGGTCCCGACACCGCCCGTCACATGGGTCTGTTCGTGGTCTCGCGCCTCGCGGCCCGACACGGCCTCACCGTGCGGCTGCGCCCGACGTTCGACACCGCGCGCAACCCGGGCATCACCGCCAGCGTCCACATTCCCGACGTGCTCCTCGTCTCGCCGCTCGCCCTGTCGCAGACCGGGCCGCAGCCGCGCACGGGGGAGGACGGCCGTCCGGCCGAGACCCTCGCGCCGCGGCCACCCCGCGATGTCACAGTCCCGGCCGCGCCGGAACGCGCTCCTGCGCCGGCATCGGCACTGCCGCAGCGGGAGCCGGCATCCGCACTGCCGCAGCGGGAGCCGGGATCCGGACTGCCGCAGCGACAGGCGGCACCCGTGGCCGCGGAGTCGGCCGCAGGTCTGCCACAGCGTCAGCCCGGTGCCACTCCGGGGCTGCCGCAGCGCCGGCCCGGCTCCACTCCCGGTCTGCCGCAGCGTCAGCCCGGTGCCGCACCGGAGCGCCAGCCCACGCCGCTGGCCGACCTGCCCCGGCGTCAACCCGGTCCGACACCGGTCCTGCCGTCGCGTCGCACGGAGACGGTCTCGTCCGCTCCTGCTCCCGCCCCGGCGGCGCCCCGGTCCCCGGGTAGCGGTCTGCCGCAGCGCCGGCCGGGCGCCACGCCGGGTATCTCGCCCCAGCCGGCGGCCGCACCGAACAACGGTGCGCCGGGTAACGGTCTGCCGCAGCGCCGGCCGGGGAGCACCCCCGGTCTGCCGATACCGCCGGCCGCATCGGAATCCGCGCTTGCGCAACGCAATTCCGAACCGTCCGCAACTCGGGACGAAGCGGCCGACGGACAACCGGGTCGCGCCTCCCGGCATCGGTACCGGACGAACCCGGCCAAGACGGCGTCGTTCTTCCAGCCGCGTCCCGATGTCGACACCTTGCGTCCGCATCCCGGTGCCGGCACGCCGATCTTCGCCGACATGATGTCGAGCTGGCTCGTCGATCCGACGAGTCAGCCCGAAGACCGCCGTCCGGAGTGGAACTCACGGGCGGATGCCGGGTGGAGGGCCGCCCAGGAGGCTGCGCAGGCTCCGGTGGAGCAACTCACCACCGCGGGTCTCCCGCGGCGTGCACCCGGTCATAGGCTGGTGCCCGGTGCGGTCGCCTCGCCGGCGACCGGATCCGTGCCGGCTGTCCGGCGGCGCGACCCGGAGGCCATCCGGGCCAACCTGAGCCGTCACCAGCAAGGGGTTCGCAACGGGCGGGCCTCCGCGCACGCGTCCACCCAGACCGACGAACAGGGAGTTCGATGAACATTGACCATGGATCCGACGTGACTCGTCCTCTGGACTGGTTGGTGTCGAACTTCGCGCGCGAGGTTCCCGGCGTCTCCCACGCCGTGCTCGTGTCCGCGGACGGCCTCCTGATGGCGGCCAGCGCACACCTGCCCGTCGACCGTGCCGAGCAGCTCGCTGCCGTCACGTCCGGACTCGCCAGCCTGTCCAACGGTGTGTCCCAGCTCTTCGAGGGCGGCGGAGTGCTCCAGTCCGTCGTCGAGATGCAGCACGGCTACCTGCTGCTGATGAGCGTGGGCGACGGCTCGCACCTGGCGGCGCTGACCGCCTCGGAGTGCGACATCGGGCAGGTCGGTTACGAGATGGCACTCCTGGTCGATCGTGTGGGGGCATCGGTCGAGGCCACTCCGCGCATCGGTCTGGGGTCCTGACGTCGAGGTGGCCATGGAAGAACGCAAGGCGGAGTCGCCGCCGGCCCAGCCCAGTCTGGTCCGGCCGTACTCACTGACCTCGGGGCGGACCAGCCCCGCGGTCGAGCTGGCGTTGGAGGCACTGATCCAGGTCCTCCCGGGCACGGACGACCGTGCCCGGGACCTGGACAACATCAACGCCACGATCGTGGCGTTGTGCAGGGAGTCCCCGTCGGTCGCCGAGATCGCGGCGCGGGTGGGTGTGCCGATCGGGGTGGCGCGCGTACTCGTGGCGGATCTCGTCGAAGCCGGGCATGTACGGATCCTGGCCACCCTGAAAGACGATTCGAGCGACGCGGAGCGTCGTGAGCTGATTGAAAGGGTCCTCAGTGGACTTCGCGAACTCTAACTCCCCGAAGCGGGTGACCTCGACGAAGATCGTGATCGCCGGGGGCTTCGGCGTCGGCAAGACCACGTTGGTGGGGGCGGTCTCGGAGATCGTTCCGCTGCGCACGGAAGCGTTGGTCACCAACGCCAGTGACGGCGTCGACAACCTGAGCGCGACACCGCAGAAGGCCACCACGACCGTCGCGATGGACTTCGGCCGGATCAGCCTCGCCGAGGATCTCGTGCTGTACCTGTTCGGCACGCCGGGTCAGCACCGGTTCTGGTTCATGTGGGACGACCTGATCCGAGGTGCGATCGGGGCCATCGTGCTCATCGACACCCGGCGTCTGGACGAGAGCTTCGCGGCGGTCGACTTCTTCGAGGCCCGGAACCTGCCGTTCATCGTCGCGATCAACGAGTTCGACGACGCCCCGCGCTACCCGACCGAGGACATTCGTCAGGCCCTCGCGGTGTCGGCGGACGTGCCGATCGTCTCGATCGACGCGCGCGATCGCGAGTCCGCCAAGTCGGCACTCGTGACGGTGACCGAGTACGCGCTGCGCAAGCTGCACCAGCCGGTAGCGCCCTGATGGACACACACGTGCACTTGTTCGGCATGGGCACGTGGGTGCTCGTCCTGGCGTACGTGACGGCGGCGATCGGGTTGCTCGTGGGGCTGGCCAGTGCCCGCAAGTCGTTGACGGCCGGTTCCGAACGGTCACGGTTGTACTGGCTGATGCGGGCTGCGCTCTCGACCGGTGGCGTCGGGGTGTGGCTGGCGCACTTCCTGCCGATGGCCGGTTTCACGGTGGACGGCAGCATCATTCGATACGACCTGCCCGGCATCGTCTTCTCGATGGCGGTGGCGCTGGTATCCGCGTTCGTCGCCATGGTGGTCGTGCAGCCGAAGCGGGTGTCGCGCCGTGTCCGGCCGTCGCGCGGTGCCGCGCCGGTACGGCTGCTGGGCGGATCGCTGGTCCTCGGTGCCGGGATCGCCGGCGTGCACTACTCGATCATGTGGGCGATGGAACTGCAGGGCACCGTCGCATACGACACGACCTATGTGGCGGCCTCAGTCGTGGCGGCGTGGCTCACCGCGGTGATGGTCCTGTGGCTGGTGACGGTCGCCGACCGCCGGTGGATGCGGATCGTCGGCAGCATCGTCGCCGGCGCGGCGGTGATCGGCGTGCACTTCCTCGCGATGGCGGCGGTGCGGGTGACGGTGGATCCGTCGACGGCGGCGCCTTCGGGCGTCGAGGTGTTCGCCGTGCTCTTCCCGGTGTTCGTGCTCGGCATGCTGATCCTGACGGTGCCGATCATGGCGTTGCTCATGGCTCCCGATCGGGTGGCGGCGGCCCTCGAGGCCGAGGCCGAGGCGTGGGCCCGGGAACACCGTCCGGTCGACCCGCGCAGTCCGCTCGCCTGATCGGACGGGGGCGGGACCGGGACCCTCCCGAATTACATCGATGCGATACGCTCCGATCGCTGTCGAGGGGGGCGGAGTCGCAGCCCGTATCGATTCGGTGAGGCGCGCCACCACGAGCACGGACCGCTTCGCGCGCCGTGCTCGGAAGGTCACGATGTCCCACGAAATGCACCACTTCTCCATGGGGATGTGGGTGTTCTTCCTCGCCTATGCCACCTCCGTCGTCGGATCGTTCGTCGGTCTCTCCTGCGCCCGTCAGTCGCTGACCGCGCCCACCGACCGCGGCCATCGCCGCTGGATGGCCATGGCCGCCCTGTCGGTGGGCGGTGTGGCCGTCTGGCTCATGCACTTCATCGGGATGATGGGCTTCGACATTCCCGGTACCGCAGTTCGGTACGCCCTGGGGCCGACGGTCTTCTCCGTCGCGCTGTCGGTGGCCGCCACCTGGTTCGGGCTCTGGCTCGTCAGCTCCCGTGCCGCGTGGGTGAACCGCGTGCCGTCCTTCGCCCGCCTGCTCGTCGGCGGCCTCGGGATGGGACTCGCGGTCAGCCTCATGCACTACAGCGGCATGTGGGCCATCCGGATCCAGGGCTCGCTCGAGCACGACCCGAGCTTCGTCGTCGCCTCGGTGGCCATCGGTGTCGTCGCGGCCACGGTCGCCCTGTGGCTCGCGCAGACCGCGGATCGATGGGTGCTCCGCGTCCCGGCCGCCCTGCTCATGGGCTGCGCGGTCGTCGCACTGCACTACACCGGCATGGCCGGCGTGCGCGTCGAGGTCGATCCGACCGTCCCGCTGCCGTCGGGCCGGACCGTCACCGCACTGCTGTTCCCCTCCTTCGTGCTCGGCATCGCCGTTCTCGCCGTGCCGATCGCCGCGCTGCTGCTCGCCCCCAGCCGGGGTGACATGGCACTGGAGGAGGAGTTCGCCCGCTGGGCCACCGACGACGACGCCTCCGTTCCGGGGCGCTCGTGAAGGAAATTTCGGACGCCGGGACGGACCGGCCGAGCGGAATCGCCGCATCGGTCGGTGTGCGAGCTGACCTGCACCTATAGACTCGGGTGGTTGCGAGACGCGCGCCGGACGGAAGTCCGCGGCGTTCGAGCCGAGTAGAAGAAGGAGCTCATGACCGACACCACGTTGCCGCCGGAGGGGCCGGGGCACGACCGCATCGAGCCCGTCGACATCCAGCAGGAGATGCAGAGCAGCTACATCGATTACGCGATGAGCGTGATCGTGGGCCGCGCCCTGCCCGATGTGCGGGACGGTCTCAAGCCGGTGCACCGCCGCGTCCTGTACGCAATGTACGACAACGGGTTCCGCCCGGACCGCGGCTACGTGAAGTCGGCACGTGCCGTCGCCGAGACGATGGGCAACTACCACCCGCACGGCGACGCCTCGATCTACGACACACTCGTGCGGCTCGCGCAGCCGTGGTCGATGCGCTACCCGCTCGTCGACGGCCAGGGCAACTTCGGGTCCCGCGGTAACGACGGCGCAGCCGCGATGCGGTACTGCGTGCCGGGCGACACGCTCGTGCGAATGCCCCACGGCCAGAGCATCCGCATCTCGGAGATCCTGCCCGGCGTCGAGCCCGACAGCGACAACGAGATCGACCTGAAGGTTCTCGATCGTCACGGCAACCCGGTGATGGCCGAGATGCTGTTCCACTCGGGCACCCATCGCACATACACCCTCAGCACGGTCGAGGGCTACGAGATGCGCGGAACTGCCAATCACCCGGTGCTCTGCCTGGTGGATGTGGCGGGTGTTCCCACCCTGCTGTGGAAGCTGCTGGACGAGATCCGCAGCGGTGACCGGGTGGTGTTGCAGCGTGTTCCCTCCGCCGAGGAGCACGGCAGGCACAACGAGTACGAGGCGGCTGCCGCACTGCTGCTCGGTGCGTTCGTCAGTGAGGGCTTCGTCTCGGAGAACCGCGCCGGGTTCAACAACCTCGACCGGGACTTCTTCGATCGCGTCGTGGATGCGTTCGATCGGGTCGTCGGCGGCCGGCGCTACGTCTACAGCCGGGTGATCAAGTCGGGTTCGACACTGCACGAGCTCGACGTCCAGGACCTGACGATGCTGCGGCGCAGCGTGCTGGCGGGTGTGATCGGTCAGCGCAGCGACCGCAAGAGCGTTCCCGACTTCATCTGGGAGTCGCCGACAGCACTCAAGCGCATCTTCCTCGGTGCCCTGTTCGAGGGCGACGGATCGTGCTCGTCGCTACCACGCAACACGGTGCAGGTGTCGTACTCCACGCGGAGCCTGCAACTGGCGAAGGACGTGCAGCAGCTGCTGTTGGAGTTCGGCGTCGTCAGCCGCCGGTATCGGCACGCGACCGGTGAGTACAAGGTCGCCGTCACCAACCGGCGTGACGCCCGCCTGTTCGCCGAACGTATCGGCTTCGTCGGCTGCAAGCAGCGCAAGCTCGAGCCGGTCCTTGCCGCGGCGGAGTCGAGCAGCCCCGCGGCGGCGGCACGCTCCATGAGCACGGACTACGTCCCCGGTCTCGCCGCGTTCCTCCGTACGCACGGCGCGACGGATCCGGCGAACGTCAACTGGCTCCGGCGGCACAACGTCGATCGGATCGAACGTTGGGAGCACGGTGGTGACGAGATCGCGTCGCACATCACGGAACCCGATGCCCGAGCCATCGCCGAGGAGCTGACCGACGGCCGGTTCTACTACGCCGAGGTGGCCTTCGTCGCCGAGGGCGACGTGGAGCCGGTCTACAGCCTGCGGGTCGACACCGACGATCACGCGTTCGTCACCAACGGATTCGTCAGCCACAACACCGAGTGCCGGCTCACCCCGCTCGCGATGGAGATGCTGCGCGAAATCGACCACGAGACAGTCGATTTCCAGCCGAACTACGACGGCCGCACGCTCGAGCCGGTGGTTCTCCCCAGCCGTATCCCCAACCTGTTGATCAACGGTTCGGGCGGTATCGCGGTCGGCATGGCCACCAACATCCCGCCGCACAACCTCCGTGAGGTGGCCGACGCGATCTACTGGGCGCTCGAGAACTTCGAGGCCGACGAGGAAGCCACCCTGGCCGCCGTCATGGAGCGCATCAAGGGCCCGGACTTCCCGACCGCGGGCCTGATCGTCGGCGGCCAGGGCATCAAGGACGCGTACACCACCGGCCGCGGGTCGGTGCGGATGCGCGGTGTCGTGGAGATCGAGGAGGACGCCCGGGGCAAGACCTCGATCGTCATCACCGAACTGCCGTACCAGGTCAACCCGGACAATCTGATCACCTCGATCGCCGAGCAGGTCCGGGACGGCAAGATTGCCGGCATCTCCGACATCCACGACGAGTCGTCGGACCGTGCGGGCATGCGCATCGTCGTGACCGTCCGCCGGGACGCCGTCGCGAAGGTCGTCCTGAACAACCTCTACAAGCACACGCAGCTCCAGACCGGCTTCGGCTGCAACATGCTCTCGATCGTCGACGGCGTGCCGCGCACCCTGCGGCTCGACCAGATGATCCGGTTGTACGTCACCCACCAGATCGAGGTCATCGTCCGGCGGACCCGGTACCTGCTGCGCAAGGCGGAGGAACGGGCCCACATCCTGCGCGGTCTCGTGAAGGCGCTCGACGCGCTCGACGACGTCATCGCGCTGATCCGCGCCTCGGCGACGGTGGAGGACGCACGCGCCGGCCTCATCGGACTGCTCGACGTCGACGAGATCCAGGCCGACGCGATCCTGGCGATGCAGCTGCGTCGTCTCGCGGCCCTGGAACGGCAGAAGATCGTCGACGAACTCGCCGAGATCGAGCTCGAGATCGACAACCTCAAGGACATCCTCGCCAAGCCCGAGCGTCAGCGCGCGATCGTGCGGGACGAGCTGAAGGAGATCGTCGACAAGTACGGCGACGACCGTCGCACCCGCATCGTCGCGGCCGACGGGGACGTCTCCGACGAGGACCTCATCGCCCGCGAGGACGTCGTCGTCACCATCACCGAGACCGGCTACGCCAAGCGCACCAAGACCGACCTGTACCGGTCCCAGAAGCGTGGCGGCAAGGGCGTCAAGGGCGCCGATCTCAAGCAGGACGACATCGTCAAGCACTTCTTCGTGACGTCCACGCACGACTGGCTGCTGTTCTTCACCACCAAGGGCCGGGTGTACCGGGCGAAGGCCTACGAGCTGCCGGAAGCCAACCGCACCGCGCGCGGCCAGCACGTGGCCAACCTGCTGGCCTTCCAGCCGGACGAGCGGATCCAGGGCGTCATCCGGCTCAAGTCCTACGAGGACGCCCCCTACCTGGTGCTCGCGACCCGCAACGGCCTGGTCAAGAAGTCGCGACTGTCGGACTTCGACTCCAACCGGTCCGGCGGCATCGTCGCGATCAACCTGCGCGGCGACGACGAACTGGTCGGTGCGGTGCTGTGCTCGTCGGACGACGATCTGCTGCTGGTCTCCGCCAAGGGGCAGTCGATCCGTTTCGTGGCGAGCGACGAGGTGCTGCGGCCGATGGGCCGGGCGACCTCGGGCGTCCAGGGCATGCGGTTCAACGAGGACGACGCCCTGCTCTCGCTCAACGTGGTCCGTGAGGGCACGTACCTGCTGGTCGCGACGTCCGGTGGATACGCCAAGCGCACCCCGATCGAGGATTACATGGCGCAGGGACGCGGCGGCAAGGGCGTGCTGACCATTCAGTACGACCGCAAGCGTGGCACTCTGGTCGGAGCGCTCATCGTGGACGACGACGACGAGTTGTACGCGATCACCTCGGGCGGTGGCGTCATCCGGACCCCCGCGAAGCAGGTGCGCAAGGCCGGCCGACAGACGAAGGGTGTGCGGTTGATGAACCTGGGGGAGGGGGACACGTTGCTGGCGATCGCACGCAACGCCGACGAGCCCGAGGAGAGCGCCGCACTCGAAGCGAAGGAGTCGTAAGTGAGCACTCCCCAGGGACCGAACGGCGCCGAGCAGGGTCCGCCGCCCGCGCAGCCGCCGAAGGGTCAGAACGGACGAGAGGTGCCCGGGAAGCCGGCCGGCGGAGCGACGCCGTCGGGCGGTGCCGCCCGGAACCCCGGGGCGGGAGCGAACCCGGGCGTGCCGGCCGACGGCACGGCCAAGCCCCCGACGGCGGAGGGCGGGACGTCGCGTCCCGGGCAGCAACGTCCGGGCGGGCCTCCCACACCTCCGTGGCAGCGCGGGAATCAGCAGGAGACCCCGCAGAACGTGCCGCAGACGAACCTGGCCCGTCCGGGTCAGGCACCGTCCTCGACCGGACGTCCCGTAGTGCCCACCCCGAGCGACACCGCCGGTGACAAGTCCGCTGCGCGCCCCGGGACCGATCCGGCCGGATCGGCGCAGCAGGGCGGACAGAAGCCGGGCGGGCAGAAGCCGGGTGGACAGCAGCCGGGTGGACAGCAGCCGGGCCCGACGAAGCAGCCGGCGGCTCGTTCCGGCGGAAATCCGGCCGGGAACCGGCCCGGCGCCGCGACGCCCCCGACCCGGCCGGTCGTCACCGGCACCGCGGCCGCCTCGATGAACGCGCCCACGGCTGGCGCGGACCGGTCGGCGGCCAAGACGAAGGCCGCCGTCATCGACGGTCCGACGCGGCACATCGAACGCAAGGACCTGGCGAAGGATCTGCCGGATCTGTCCACGGTCAAGCATCCGCTGCCGTCCGCGCCGGTCGAAGAGCCGGCGGCCGCGCAGCCGGCTGCTCCGGTCGCGACGGCGGCTCCGGTCGCGGGCGAGCCGTTGCGTGCGACGGTGCAGGTGCGCCGCATCGATCCGTGGTCGATGCTGAAGATCTCCTCGGTGATCTCCGTCTCGTTGTTCTTCGTGTGGATGGTCGCCGTCGGCCTGCTGTACGGCGTGCTCGAAGGCATGGGCGTGTGGGAACGGCTCAACAGCGCGTTCACGGACATGGTGTCCGACACCGGTGGCGGTGGCCTCATCACCGCCGGTCAGGTCTTCGGGTACGCGACGGTGATCGGGCTGGTCAACACGATCCTGTTCACGGCCCTGGCCACTCTGGGAGCCTTCATCTACAACCTGTGCACCGACCTCGTCGGCGGCGTGCAGGTGACCCTCGCGGACCCGGACTGAGCTGGGGAAACGAGTCCCCACCGAGCCGATTTTGGACTTCCCGGCTCGGTGGGGTAGTGTTCCAACTCGGTTCGAGGGCCTATAGCTCAGGCGGTTAGAGCGCTTCGCTGATAACGAAGAGGTCGGAGGTTCAAGTCCTCCTAGGCCCACTCCCCGTGCCGAAAGGGCAGCGAGCATGAAGGTTCTTCTCCTTGTGGGAACCGTGGTGCTGGTGACCGTCGGACTCGCCCGGATGTTGCGGAGCGAGGACGAATGGCACGAGGTCACCGCCCGCTGAGGCGGCAGACGGGGCCTTAGCTCAGTTGGTAGAGCGCTGCCTTTGCAAGGCAGATGTCAGGAGTTCGAATCTCCTAGGCTCCACAACGATTCGACGGCAGGCCCGGACAGCACCGATGTCCGGGCCTGCCGTCGTCTGTGCTCACACCTGCTCGGTGAGTTCGTCGAGGACCGCCGAGAGCTGCCGCATCGCGGTGAGCGTGGCGGCCAGACCTTCCTCGCCCACGGCATCGGCCAGGCGCCGGGCGAAGGCGGCGTGCGCCGGATCGATCCCGGTCACCGCCGCACGGCCCGCGGGGGTCGGCGTGACGAGCTTGGCGCGCCGATGGGCGGGGTTGGGCAGGTACTCGGCGAGGCCGCGCTCGACCAGCAGGTCGGCGATCCGCTGCACGCTCTGGCGGGTGATCCCCATCGCCCGGGCGATGCCGGCGACCGGCAGGGGATCGTGCAGCACGGCACCGAGGACCTGCCACCACGCCGCCGTGAGACCGGACGGACGTGCCAGCGTCTCGGCCACCTCGAGGAACTGACCGTTGAGCCGGAACGACGTCAGGGCGAGGCCGCTGAGCAGTTCCTGTTCCGGGCGCTCGCTCATCCGGCCATGAGTTCGTAGAAGCCGGCGGGGTCGCGTCGGCCGTAGAGCTTGAACCAGGATTCGAGGACGTGCGGTTCGAACACCTCCAGGCGTTCGAGGATCGCGCGGGCGAACTCGACGGGGGCGGTGGCGCTCGCGGTGATCAGATTCCGATCGGTGACGGCCGGTTCGTCGCGATAGAGGTCGCCGCCGGCGTACCCCAGCCCGGCCAGGAACTCGGCGGCGTTGCTCGTGTGCGCGCGGTCGTCGAGCAGGCCGGCGAGGGCGAGCCCGCCCGTGGCCCCGCAGATCGCGGCCACCGGAACCCCGGCCTCGAGGAACTCACGCGCCCGGTCGGCGAAGGGGGTGAACTGCTCGGTGTTCCAGATGTCGTTGCCCGCCAGGACGAGCATCGCGCTGTTGTCGGGCCGCACCTCGTCCAGGGTGGTGTCGGGAAGGATGCGGATTCCGCCCATGGTGGTGACGGGTTCGAGCGTGGTGCCGACCGTGGCGACGGTGTACCGGCCGGGGTGTTTGTGCCAGAGAGGCTTGTTGATATGGGCGATCGCGTGGCCGACCTCCCAATCGGCGAAGGTGTTGTACACGGCCACATGCACGGTCTCAATCATGACAATATGCTGTCAATATGACAGCCTATTGTCAATAGGCGACTGTGCGCCGGCTGGTTTCACGTGAAACGACGAGCCACGCACTGCGTGCACCGCCGGGCTCTCCGCGGGTCGGGTCGGACTCCCTGGCGGGCGCCCCCTTGTGAGCGTTGTTACTACTCCCCGTAGTAAAGGGCGCGTATCCTGGCTGCATGTCTGCCGAGAACGAAGTCGTCGCGCGCGTGCGCGGTGCCTTCGTCGGCGGCATGTCGGGTGCGGTGAGCATCGCCGCCCATGCCCTCGCCGGCGGTTCCGTCCCGGGGCAGGCGCCGGCGGTCCTGCTCTTGGCGGCCGCCATGACGGTGGGCCTGCTCGCCGCGGGCACTCGCGTGCCGATCGTCGGCGTGCTCGCCGCCGGTCAGGTGGTCGGTCACGGCGCCCTCTCCCTCGATGCGGGGCACGTCCACGTCCCCGGTCCGGGCATGCTCGCCGCGCACGCCGGGGCAATCGTCGTCGCGGCGCTACTCGTCCGTGGTGCCGAACACGGTTGCCGGGTCGGGCTGGCCGCCCTCGCTCGCGCGGTCCCCATGTCGTTCGCGCCGGCGCCCGTCGCCGTCCCCGCGTGGACGCCCGTCGTCCACCGTCCCCGGCTCCGCCGGGGACTGCTCGTCGCCGCCGGTCTCGGCACTCGCGGCCCTCCCGTCACGGTCTGAACCCGACCCCTCTCGGTCACCGCGCCCCGCGGTGACCGCGCGCACCCGTGCGCCCTCGGACCGATAACGGAGAATCCCCATGAAGAAGACCCTGTTCCTCGCTGCCGCCGCGGCCGCGACCCTGCTCGCCGCCGGATGCTCGTCCGACGAGCCCGCCGCCGCGTCCGCGGACTCGCTCACCGTCTCCTCGGCGTGGGCGAAGGCCGCCGAATCCGGCATGACCGGTGCATTCGCCGAACTCGAGAACACCGGCGACACCGACATCCACATCGTCTCCGCTGCCAGCCCCAGTTCGGCACGGACCGAGATCCACGAGATGGCGGCCGGCGACGGCGGCGCCATGGTGATGCGCGAGAAGGCGGACGGACTGGTCATTCCCGCGCACAGCACCCATTCGCTCGCCCCCGGCAACGACCATCTGATGCTGATGGACCTCGTCGAGCCGGTCCTGCCCGGTACCGAAGTGACCTTCGAGCTGACCTTCGAGGACGGTTCGACGACCGAGTTCACCGCACAGGTCCGCGACTTCTCCGGCGCGCAGGAGAACTACCAGCCGAGCGCCGGCGCGGGGGCGAACCACGGTGGCTGAGCTGAGCCGGCGGCGTCTCCTCGGTGGCGGCGCCGCCGTCCTGGGCGCCGCCGGCATCGGCGCGGCCGGAGTCGGGACGGGTCTCGGGTACGCCGCCACGCGGGAGCCCGAGCCCACCGGTGGGCGCACGGTCGCCTTCCACGGCGTGCACCAGGCCGGCATCGACACCGACCCGCAGGCCTTCGCCGCCTTCGTCGCGCTGGATCTGCGTCCGGGACTCGACCGTCGCGCGCTGGTCGGGATCATGAAGGTGTGGGCCGAGGACGGTCGCCGGCTGGCCGGGGGCAGTCCCGCCCTCGGCGACACCGAGCCCGAACTCGCCCTCGATCCCGCGCGGCTGACCGTGACGGTCGGATTCGGCCCTGCCGTGTTCGACGTGGCCGGTCTCGAGGCGCAGCGGCCGGAGTGGCTGCGGCCGCTGCCGGCGTTCTCGATCGATCGCCTCGAGGAGCGCTGGTCGGGCGGTGACCTCCTGCTGCAGGTATGTGCCGACGACCCGGTCACCGTCTCGCATGCGACTCGCACGCTCGCCAAGAGCGTGCGATCGCTGGCCACGGTGCGCTGGATCCAGCGCGGATTCCGCAACGCGGTGGGCACCAAGCCCACCGGGACCACGATGCGCAACCTGATGGGTCAGGTCGACGGCACCGTCAACCCGGCCGCGGGAAGCACGGACTTCGACCGGCAGGTGTGGAATCCCGGCGCCCCGGCCTGGCTGGCCGGGGGCACGTCCCTGGTGTTGCGGCGAATCCGCATGGAACTCGACACGTGGGACGAGCTCGACCGGCCCGCCCGGGAGCTCGCGGTGGGCCGGGACCTGGCCGCCGGGGCGCCGCTGACCGGCAGCCGGGAGCACGACGATCCGGACTTCGCCGCCACCGACGTCCACGGCATTCCGGTGATCCCTCCGGAATCGCACGTCGCCCGGGCGCGGCCCCGGAACGCGAACGAGCAGTTCCTGCGACGCGGCTACAACTACGACGACCCGGACGGCGCCGGACTGTTGTTCGCGGCGTACCAGGCCGACGTGGACGCGCAGTTCGTCCCGGTGCAACAGCGGCTCGCCGAGCACGACGCGCTGAACCCGTGGATCACCCCGGTCGGGTCGGCGGTGTTCGCCGTCCCACCCGGATTCGGTCCCGGGGGATACCCGGGTGACACCCTGTTCGAGGGCTGACGGAGCCTGCTCCCGGCCGGGATCCGCGTGGAATCCCGGCCGGGGCACCGCCGTACCTACAGTTTGTATGGTTCCCGTCACACCCGGCCGAAATGGCGCTACCGTCAGGACACGCGTCCATCCGGGTCGAGGAAAGGCGGCACGCTCATGACTACAGCACTGCCGGAACGTCAGGGCTTCGGAACCCTGCGCGCGGGGGGACTGCACTGGGACGCCTTCCCGCTGCGGCTGTTCGCGAAGGGCAACGCGAAGTTCTGGGATCCGCTCGATCTGGACTTCAGCCGCGACGCCGCCGACTGGAACGAGCTCAACAGCGAGCAGCACCGCAGCGCCACCTATCTCGTCGCACAGTTCGTGGCCGGTGAGGAAGCCGTCACCCAGGACATCCAGCCGTTCCTGCGGGCGATGGCCGCCGAGGGCCGTCTCGGCGACGAGATGTACCTGACCCAGTTCTGCTTCGAGGAGGCCAAGCACACCCAGGTCTTCCGGCTGTGGATGGACGCGGTGGGCCTGACCGCGGACCTGCACCCCTACGTCGCGGACAACCCCTACTACCGGCAGCTGTTCTACGAGGAACTGCCCCACTCGTTGCGTGTCCTCGAGACCGATCCGAGCCCCGCCAGCCAGGTCCGCGCCAGCGTCACCTACAACCACGTCATCGAGGGCAGCCTCGCCCTCACCGGGTACTACGCCTGGCAGAAGGTGTGCACGAAACGCGGGATCCTGCCCGGGATGCAGGAACTCGTGCGCCGGATCGGCGACGACGAACGCCGGCACATGGCATGGGGAACCTTCACGTGCCGCCGCCACGTCGCCGCCGACGACTCGAACTGGGATGTCGTGCAGCAGCGCATGGGGGAGTTGCTGCCGCTCGCGCTCGGCATGATCCAGTGGGTCAACGACCAGTTCGAAGAACAGCCCTTCGGTCTCGATCCCGACGAGTTCGTCTCCTACGCCGCCGACCGCGCCCAGCGACGGCTCGGGGCCATCGAATCCGCCCGGGGCCGGCCCGTCGAGGAGATCGATCTCGACTACAGCCCCGAGGTCCTCGAGGACAAGTTCGGTGCGGAGGATGCCGCGGTGCTGACCAGCCTCGCGGAGAACTGAACCGGGCGGTCAGAGCAGCGCGACGGCCGCGAAGGCCAGCAACAGGATCACCGCGACCACGGCTCCGATCGCCGAGTAGTTGCGGCTCGGCGGCGTCGCGGTGGAGGTGAGCGTCGCGCCGGCGGTGTCGTCGGCGTCGCCGTCCTCGGGCCGCGCGTCGCCGGATCGGTGGTCGGCGCCGGTCGTCGCGGGAACGGGTGCGGGGCTCGCGGGTGCGCCCGCTGCCCTGTCCCGTTCGGCCGCCGCTTCGGCCCGGGCACGCTCGGCCGCCTCGAGTTCACGGATGCGCGGAATGCCACCGGTGAGAACATCGGTGACGTCGTACGACGGGGGCAGTCCGATCCGCGCCTTGACCACGCGTGCGGGTGTGAAGCCGGCCGCGAGGATGGCGGCCCCGAGGGCGGCGGTCTGCTCGGGACCGGGTCCGACGAGGGTGCGTACCCCGAGTTTCGCGGCGAGGCTGTCCGCGATGGACTGCACGTGCGAGCGGTCGCGCGCGACGAACCCGTCGCCCATCACCACGACGGCGTCCAGATTGTGCGAAAGCCAGCCGAAGGCGCCGAGGGCGGTGGCCAGCTGGGCCGCGGGGGACGGGGCGCTCTTGGCGGCGAACCGGAACGCCTTGCCGGCCGAGACGCCGGAACGCACGAGGTTGACGGTCGAGCCGCCGTCGTCGACGTGGAAGATGCCGACGAGCTGTCCCGGAGTCTCCGAGATCTCCGAGGCGTACCACGTCGCGGCCGCCTCGGCGTCCGACACGAGGGCGATGTGCCGCAGGTCCGCATAGTCGAGCGCGGCCCGCAGTGCGGCCACGGTGGACTGGTCCCACCGTGACGGGTAGGTGGCGGTGACGCTCGGCAGGTCGCCGTCGGGTCCGCTGTCCGGTGGCAGCGGGGGGCATTCGTGCAGCAGGCAGGCGATTGCCGTGGCCATCGAGTCCTCGGCCCGGTAGATGCGTCCGTCGCTGGCGGTGACGCCGGCGGGATCGCCGACCCGGCCGAGGAATCCCGACAGGTAGCGGGCCTCGCCGGCCGGATGCGGGGCGCCGCCGAGGACGGTGGTGCCGTCGGAGTCGATGTGCAGGACGGTGTCCCGGGCTATGACGACAGGATCGGGACTGCCGGGGTCGTTGGAAGCGAGGACCGCGGTGGACACCACGCTCCCGATCCGGAGACCGACTCCCACAGCCATGTCAAACCTCCTGTAGACAACGATCGGCGTACATCTTGCTACCGACTCGGCCACGGCCGGGGAAGCCGCGCCGTAGCATCGCGCGGGATCTTGCAGGGACCACTAGGATTCGCGCGTGAGATCAGCACCGCCCGTGCGCACCCAGGGTCTCGAGGCTGCGGCAGTTGCGGACGGATGCTCTCGCATCCGGCGGGGGTGGCACCTGTCAGGTTCTCGGCCGGATCGTCCGCCGGGGCGGGAACGCCTGCCGGGCGTGGGTCAGCAGGAACAGGCTGATCACGGCCACCCAGGCCGGGAAGACCAGGGTGAGCCACAGCGCCTCGGTCACCGCGAACAGCAGGACGAGAGCGAGTAGGTAGGTGGGGGCGACCAGCCATCGGGGCATCAGCCCGGTGCGCATCCAGATGGTGGCCAGCGAGATCATGAAGACCGCGGCCATCCGGATCGAGTAGACGTTGCTGATCTGCAGGATCAGCGCGTGCGCGAAGGCGGCCGACTCCTGGGCAGGGACGGCCGCCGCCTGGTCCGCCAGGAGCAGACCGCCGGCACTGGCCATCGTGACGAGGATGAGCGCCAGGAACAACAGGCCGCTGCCGACGAAGACCGTCGAGAAGAACTGGTCCTCGAGGTCGCCCAGCCGGTGCCGGAGCGCACCGATGAACCACAGGAACGCGATGCAGGCGAACTGGGACAGCATCAGTGCGACGGTGAGCCGTGAGCGGCCGGCGTCCAGCCACTCGGTCGTGCCGAAGGGGTCCGCCGGGATCGCCTGACGGATCAGGACGATGCTCGTCGTGAACAGGACCGCGAACACGATCCCGACGGCGGCGGCGGCGTGCGGGGTGGTCAGCCGGTGCAGGTGCGGTTCGCTGCGCTCCGCGGTCATGCCCGGATTGTCTCCGACCAGCGGCGATGCGGGGGCACAAACGACGGATCGCGACCTCGTGTGCGGGTCACAAGATGCGAAATGCGCACTTACGCGCCGGTAAGTTAGCTGTTACAGTGCGTACCGCTTGTGTCGTCCGACACACGGACATCGACCTGTGAAGGGACCGTGGGGATGGGGATGGGGATGGGGCGCGCCCGACGATGGGTCGGCGCCGCGGCGACGGCCGCGGCGCTGACGGGAACGATGCTCGCGGCGCCGGCGACGGCGGGCGCGGACGCGAACTTCTACGATCCTCCGCTCGACCTGGCCGGCGCCTCCGGCGCCGTACTCCGCAGCGGACCGTCCGACCTCGCCGTCCGCGTCCCGACGCCGCAGGGCGTGTTCCCGGCACAGGGCACCCGGCTGCTCTACCGCAGCCTCGATGCGAACGGCGACCCCAACGCCGTCGGCGGCACCTACCTCGAGCCGTCGCTGCCCTGGAACGGTCCCGGTCCGCGGCCGCTCGTCGCGATCGCGCCGGGCACCCAGGGCCAAGGCGACCAGTGTGCGCCGTCCAAGCAGCTGAACTCGCTCGTGTCCTACACCCCGCCGCTCGACCTGTTCACCGAGTACGAACTGCTGTCGATCAACACCATGCTGCTGCAGGGCATCGCCGTCGTCGTCACCGATTACGACGGTCTCGGGACGCCGGGCCACCACACCTACGTCAACCGCCTCGCGGAGGCGCACGCGGTGCTCGATGCGGTCCGGGCGGCCCAGAGCCTGCCCGCCGCGTCCGTCACCCCCGACGGGCCGGTCGGCCTGTGGGGGTACTCCCAGGGCGGGGGTGCCGTGTCGGCGGCCGCCGAACTGCAGCCGACCTACGCACCCGAGTTGAACCTGGTGGGCGTCTACGCCGGTGCGCCGCCCGCGGACCTCGAGGCCACGCTGAACCAGGTCGACGGAACGGCACTGACCGGCGTGATCGGCTACACGATCAACGGCCTGGGCGAGGCCTACCCCGAGCTCCGGGATCTCATCGACGCCGAGATCAACGACCGGGGACGCGAGATGCTGCAGTCGGTGGCGAACCAGTGCGCCCCGGAGACGATCTTCCGCTACGGCTTCCAGCGCACGAACGACTACACCCGCACGGGCGAGCCGCTGAGCGTGGTCGTCGACCGGTTGCCGGAGGCGAAGGAAGCCATCGCCGCGCAGCGGATCGGACGCCTGCAGCCGTCGGTGCCGGTACTCGTGCAGCACGGAACGATGGACGACATCGTGCCCTACGGCCAGGGTCACCGGCTCGCGACGGACTGGTGCGCCCTCGGCGCCACCGTCCAGTTCTCCACGAACACCACCCCGCCGATCCTGCCGGGCCTGGCCGTCAATCACGCGCTGCCGCTGGTCGCGGGCATGCCCGAAGCGGTCGCCTACCTGAACGACCGGTTCGCCGGGCGGCCCGCACCGTCCAACTGCGGCGCCTTCTGACCGACGGCCGCGTGGGATCCGCGGACAGGACGGTCAGCCGCGACAGCGATTGCTGTCGCGGCTGACCAGGGCGCGCGCGGCCGGCGGCCCGTTCACACCACCGGATGGTCGGCGCCGAGGAATCTGCGGGCGAGGTTCTGCTCCACCGACGGCCCGGGCGACCATTCGGCGATCCACGGGCCCGTGCCCTCGCTGGGATCGATCACGCCCTTTTCCAGCCAGGTGTAGCGGCCGTCGAGGACGTCGGCCGTGAGCTGCCGGTCGGCATCGTCGGTGTGCGTCCACAACGCGGCGAACAGCGAGTCCACGCGGAGCTTCGCCTGGAGGCAGAAGACGTCGGCGAGTTCGTAGGCCGCATCCGTCTCGGGGTGACCGTCGGTGTGGTACATCTGCGCCCGTACGCAACTTGCCGACATGGCGAACAGTTCCGCGCCGATGTCGACGAGCCGCCCCAGGAAATTCTGCCGCTTCTCCAGACCACCCTGCCACCGGGCCATGCCGTAGAACGTGGACCGAGCGAGCTTGCGTGAACACCGCTCCACGTAGCGCAGATGGTGTGCCACGGGACCGAATTCGCCGTAGGAGGTGGGCAGCTGGCCCTTGCCCGCCACCAACTGGGGCAGCCACTTGGCGTAGAAGCCGCTCGCCTTGGCGGCGGCCCGGGCCTTCGTGTCCAGAGTGGCTTTCGGATCGGCCAGCTCACCCGCCACCCGCAGGTGGGCATCCACGGCTTCGCGGGCGACGAAGAGCCGCATGATCTCGCTCGAGCCCTCGAAGATCCGGTTGATCCGCAGGTCCCGCAGGAGCTGCTCGGCGGGCACCATCCGCTCCCCCCGGGCCGCGAGCGACGCCGCCGTCTCGTAGCCGCGTCCCCCTCGGATCTGCATCAACTCGTCGGCGATCTCGCAGGCCACCTCGCTCGACCACAGCTTGGCCAGAGCCGCCTCGATGCGGATGTCGTTGCGGTCCTCGTCGCACATCTGGCCGGTCAGTTCCACCACGGCTTCGAGGGCGAACGTGGTGGCCGCGATGTATCCGATCTTGCCGGCAATCGCATCGTGCCGACCCACCGGGCGACCCCACTGGACACGGGCGCCGGACCATTCCCGGGCGATCTTGAGCGCCCACTTGCCGGCACCGGCGCACATCGACGGGATCGCGAGCCGGCCGGCGTTGAGGGTGGTCAGGGCGATCTTCAGGCCGTCACCCTCGCGGCCGATGAGATTCTCCTTCGGCACCCGCACCTTGTACAGCCGGGTGAGGCCGTTCTCGATCCCCTTCAGGCCCAGGAACGAGTTGCGGCGTTCGACGGTGATGCCCGGGGTGTTCGCCTCGACGACGAACGCCGAGATGCCGCCGCGGTGGCCCTCGCTGCGCGGCACCCGCGCCATCACCACCAGCAGTTCGGCGACCACTCCGTTGGTGGTCCACAGCTTCACGCCGTCGAGTTCGTACGCGTCGCCGTTCTCCACCGGCACCGCCGTCGAGGCGAGACGGGCGGGATCGGAACCCACGTCGGGCTCGGTCAGCAGGAAGGCCGAAATCGCCCCCCGCGCACACCGCGGGAGGAAAGCGCGCTTCTGTTCGGGTGTCCCGGCCAGCTTCAAGGGTTCGGGCACTCCGATGGACTGATGCGCCGACAACAGGACGCCGAGGCTCGGGTGGGCGCTGGCCACGAGCATCAGCGCGCGGTTGTAGGCCACCTGCGACAGTCCCAGGCCGCCGTACTCCTGGGAGATCTTCATGCCGAAGCAGCCGAGCTCGGCCAATCCGGCGACGTATTCGTCAGGAATCCGGGCCTCGCGCTCGATGCGGCTGCCGTCCACACCCTCGCAGAAGCGGCGAAGCTCTGCCAGGAACCCTTCGGTCCGGGCCTCCTCGTCGGGGGTGGGCCGCGGGAACGGATGGATGAGGTCGAGGGTCAGACGCCCGAGAAACAACTCCTTTGCGAACGACGGCTTGTGCCAGCTGGTCTCGCGGGACTCCTCTGCGAGAGCGCGCGACTGTTCCTCGCTGGCGTGTATCTGCTGTGCCATGTGATGCCTCCCCGATAGGACTGCTACCGGCGAGTATCCACCCGTTTTGTGACGTGCATCACGATATTCGCCGGATCGGTACCGGCGAGTAACCCGAGGGTGTGCGACAGATCACGGAGCGGCGCGGTGGCCGTCCCGACAGGCACCCCGTGCGGGTCCGTACGCTGGAGTGGTCACCGACGACGCACCCGAGCACCTCCACCTTCCCGCCTACGCGGACCACCGCTGGAGGCCGACATGGAATTCCTTGCGTCCGTACCTGTCGTACTACTGCTGACAATCCTGATCTACGTTGTCGCCGGCCGGATCGTCGATCTGGAACTACGCGTCACCGAACGACAACTGCTCGAAGAAGGGCAGGCCGCGCGCGACGCGACCTGCCCCGGATCCGATTCCGTCCCGTGATCCCGGCGGACCTCAGTCCTGCTTCTTCGGTCCCCCGGCAGGACCACTCGGCGGCTGCGGCTTCGCAGAGGTGCCCTTGCCACCGGCAGCCGCGTTCTTCGGCTCGGGGGTCGGCTTGCGAGCCGGTTCCTCCTTGGCCGCATGCTTTCCGGTCGGGGCCGCATCGGCCGTGCCCTTCGGTGCCGCGTCTGTGCTCTTCGGCGCCGTGCCGGCCGCCGGCGTGGGCTTCGGTGCCGGCGTGGGCTTCGGAGCCACCGCCTCGGGCGTCGCGGCCGGCTCGGGCTTCGTCTTCGCTGCGTCCGCCGGCTTCGGTGTGGCGGCTTCGGTCTTCGGTGCTTCGGTCTTCGGGGCGGCGGCTTCGGGCGTCGCGGCCGGCTGGGGCGTCGTCTTCGGTGCGGCCGCCGGCTTCGGTGTGGCGGCTTCGGTCTTCGGTGCTTCGGTCTTCGGCGCTTCGGTCTTCGGGGCGACGGCCTCGGGCGCTGCGACCGACACGGGCGGAACCGACTCGATCCGCGGCGGCTCCGGAGCGACGGGCGGGTGATCCCCGAGCCGGCTGCGGTAGAACACCACTCCACACGCGGCGACGACGCCGAGCGCACCGACCGTCACCAGGAGCCTGCGGCCCCGGCCCCGGGAACCGGACTCGATCGTCGCTGCGGCCTGTGCGCGGCGGCACTCCCGGTTTCCAGCCATGTTCCGGGCGACGTCGAGACCCTTCCGGGCGACGAACAGTCCGGTGACAAGCGGCCCCCGCGCCAGGGCCGTCGCGCCTTGACCTGCCAGCTTCAGGTAGCCGCCGGCCCCCTTGGATTCCTTCGGGGGGCACACGAGTTCGCTTCCGGTGCCGGACCCGCTCTTGGTTCTGGACTCGCTCACACTCGTCATGTACCCACTTTTGCACAGCGAAACCTCACTCCTGGGGTATGAGAGACGGACCGCTCCGGTGTCGCGGACCCGGATGGCACGATGGAGGAGTGACTTCACCTCAAAAGACTGCAACCGCGACTCTGCACACCAACCGCGGCGACATCGTGATCGAGCTCTTCGGCAACCATGCCCCGAAGACCGTCGAGAACTTCGTCGGCCTCGCGAACGGCACCAAGGAGTACAAGACCGAGAACGCCAAGGGCGAGACCAGCGGCCCGTTCTACGACGGTGCGGTCTTCCACCGCGTCATCGACGGCTTCATGATCCAGGGCGGCGACCCGACCGGCACCGGCCGCGGCGGCCCGGGTTACCAGTTCGGCGACGAGTTCCACCCCGAGCTGCAGTTCGACCGCGGCTACCTGCTCGCGATGGCCAACGCCGGACCGGGCACCAACGGTTCGCAGTTCTTCATCACCGTCGGACCGACCCCGCACCTGAACCGGCGCCACACGATCTTCGGTGAGGTCACCGACGACGCGTCGAGGAAGGTCGTCGACGCGATCGCCACGACGGCGACGGACCGTGCGGACCGTCCGGTCGAGCCGGTCGTCATCGACAGCATCACCATTTCCTGAGAGAGACCGAACATGACGAACCCCGGCTGGGGCCACGCGGCCGGCGGGGGCGGCCACCCGCCCCAGCCGCGGTGCGTCCGGCATCCCGATCGCCCGACCCTGCTCTCGTGCAGCCGATGCGGACGACCGGCCTGCCCCGACTGCCTGCGGTCCGCCGCGGTGGGTCAGCAGTGCGTCGATTGCGTCGCGGCCGCTCGACGTGATGTCCCGCAGGCCCGCACCGTCGCGGGCGCGCCCGTCCGGTCGCAGGCGAACACCCCGCTCGTGACGTACATCCTGATCGCGCTGAACACCGCAATCTTCGCGATCACCGCGGCCCAGTCCGGCAGCGTGATGAACAACGAGCGCTCGTCGAGCCTGTTCTTCGAGTGGGCGCTGTGGCCGCCGATGATCGCCGCTCGCGACGAGTACATCCGGGTGCTGGGCAGCGGATTCCTGCACTTCGGGGTGCTGCACCTCGCGGTCAACATGTTCGCGCTGTACGTGATCGGACGGGACACCGAACTCGTCCTCGGCCGGCTCCGGTACCTGGCCGTCTACCTCGTGTCGATCCTCGGCGGATCCGCGGCAGTGATGCTGCTCGAGACCGGCGCCGTCACTGCCGGCGCCTCCGGCGCCGTGTTCGGCCTGCTGGGAGCGCAGGCGGTGATCCTGATGCGGCTGCGGCGCAGCCCCGCGCCGGTGCTGGCGATCGTCGTCCTCAACGTCGTCATCAGCATCACCATCCCCGGCATCTCCCTGTGGGGACACCTCGGCGGCCTGGCCGCGGGTGCGGCGGCGACGGCGGCACTGTTGTTCGCCCCGCGCGCACTGGGCGCGGGCGACGACCGCGCCCGCTTCGTCCGGACGGGATGGCTCGCGCTGGGGGGCGTCACGGTGGTCACCGTGCTGGTCCTCGCCCTGGCCGTCCTGCGCCTGCGGGCTCAGCTCGGCGTCTGATCCGGCGCCAGTCCCCGCACCGCGAGTGCGTCGTACACCGTGCGGGGATCGGTACCCAGGTCCCAGCGCCCGAAGATGAGCAGTTGCTCGTCGCCCTGGGTGTCGCGCACGTCGATCTCCAGCATGGGGACCCGCCGGCCGAGCCGCGGATACGCGACGATCCGTACCCGCGTCAGGGCTGCGCGGGGCAGCTCGCGTCGTCCCGTCAGGCGGGTGACGGCCAGTCCGGCGCCTTCGGGAAGCACCTCGAGCCGCGGGCGCTGCCGGGCCGCGAGTGCCGCGACGACGAGTGCGACCGCGGCCGCGAGCCCGACGAGGGTGCGGCCGGCAGGATCGGGAGTCGTCGCCGCGGCCACCGCGAGCACGACGCCGCCCACCGCCAGCGCGACGATCGCGAGCGGGGGCGTGGACCAGCGCAGGGGTTGTTCACCGGACACGGGGAGCTTTCCCCAGTTCGTCCACAGGTTTGTCCACAGGTGGGGATGAACTACACTCCTGTAACCTCACCGCCACCTCATGGTCATGATCAGGCCGACGATCATGAACCCGAAACCGATGAGGAAGTTGTACGCGCCGAGGTCGTTCATCCACGAGATCTGCTCGGCCGCGAGGTAGTAGACCACCAGCCAGGCCAGGCCGATCAGCATGAAGCCGAGCATCACCGCGACGTACCAGGTGCTCGACGGTCCCGCCTTCACCTTCACGGGGGTGCGGCTCACCGGGTTGATCGTGTAGTCGGTCTTCTTCCGGACCTTCGACTTGGGCATGACGTCCTCGTTCGTGCGGTACCGCGCGGGGCGGACAGGTAGGTTGGGCAGCTACCTGGCGTGTACTACCAGTGCGTGTACTACCAGTGTGAGTACACGCTAACGCAGAATCCGGAACGGAGGGTCCACGTGTCGGACGGCCGGGCCCGCGCGCTCGGGTGGACTGCCGCCGCGCTGGCCGTGTGCCTGCTCGCCGGTTTGCTGCTCGGCACCACCCGCGGGGTCTCCGACGGCGAGGAACTGCGCGTGAGCGACTCCGCGCGGCTGTCCGACCTCGTGCGGGCAGCGCAGGCCAAGTCGGACGAGCTCGCCGCCACCCGCGACGACCTCGCGGGACGCGTCACCGAGTTGCAGGCGCAGGCCGCGGCCACCGACGACGACGTCGCCGCGGTGCTCGCCGACACCGTCGCTCTCGAGGATCCGGCCGGCCTGACCGCACGGCGTGGCCCCGGGGTCACCGTGAGCCTCACCGATGCGCCGCGCGGCGCCGACGGCAGGTATCCGACGGATGCGTCGCCCGACGATCTCGTGGTGCACCAGCAGGACGTGCAGAGCGTGCTCAACGCGATGTGGGCCGGCGGGGCCGAGGCGATCGCGATGCAGGATCAGCGGCTCGTGGCGACGTCGGCACCGCGCTGCATCGGCAACACCCTGTTGCTGCACGGCCGTACCTACTCTCCGCCGTACGTGATCACCGCGCTGGGCGACCCGGCGCGACTCGAGGCCGCCCTGGCGGCCGAGCCGGGCATCCGCGTGTACAAGCAGTACGCGGCGCGCTACGGGCTGGGCTACACGCAGCAGTCGTCGGAGTCGTTGTCGGTACCGGCCTACACGGGCGGAGCAACGCTGCGTTGACGGGTCGGTACCCTTTCCGCATGCGCATCCTCGTCGTCGACAACTACGACAGCTTCGTCTTCAATCTCGTGCAGTACCTGGGGCAGCTCGGGACGCGGGCCGAAGTCTGGCGCAACGACGACGAGCGACTCACCGGTGCCGCGGACCGGATCGCGGCCGAGTTCGACGGCATCCTCCTGAGCCCCGGGCCGGGCACGCCGCAGCGCGCCGGTGCGAGCATGGACCTCGTGCGGGCCTGCGCCGACGCGGGCACGCCGCTGCTCGGGGTCTGCCTCGGCCATCAGGCGATCGGTACCGCCTTCGGTGCGACCGTGGACCGGGCCCCCGAGCTGCTGCACGGCAAGACCAGCTCGGTCTGGCACGACGGCACCGGTGTGCTGGCCGGCCTGCCGGATCCGTTCACCGCGACGCGCTACCACTCGCTCACGGTGCTGCCCAACACGCTGCCGGACGAGCTCGTCCCCACCGGATTCACCGAGAGCGGCATCGTCATGGCCCTCCGGCATCGCGAGCTGCCCATCCACGGCGTCCAGTTCCACCCGGAATCGGTCCTCACGCAGGGCGGCCACCGGATGCTCGCGAACTGGCTCGGCGTGTGCGGCGAGGCGCCGGACGAACAGCTGGTCGCCCGTCTCGAGGCGGAAGTGGCTCAGGCGCTCGCCGGGGGCGTCGCCTGAGCCGTCCGCACGGCACCCGAGCCGCAGCTCAGCGGATACCCAGCACGCCCACACCCACGGTGAGGGTCTCCGACTTGGAGATCTCCGACCCCGGCGGCTGCTGCTGGGCGATGACCTTACCCACCAGCTCCGGGTCGAGGGTGGCCTCGCGGTTCTGCACGAGCTGGGCCGGCGAGCCCGTCCAGCCGGCCGCCCGCAGTTCCGCCAGTGCCTCGGACACCGTCCTGTTCGTCAACGCGGGCATCTCGATGCGGTTGCCGTTGGACACCTGGATGGTGACCGTGTCGCCCTCCGTCGCGCTGGTGCCGCCCGCCGGGCTGCTCGACACCACCGTCCCGGCCGGCTGGCTCGAGTCGATCTCGTCGACCACGACGGTGAAACCGGCGGCCTCGATGTTGTCGCGCGCCACCTCGGTGGCCTGACCCACGACGTTGGGCACGCGGATCTGCTCGGGTCCGCTGCCGAGCGTCACCCGCACCGCGCTGTCGCGGTCGGCGTCGGCTCCCGGAGCGGGGCTCTGGTCGACGACGGTGTCGCGTTCGGCCGACGACGACGGTGCGCGGGCCACGTTCGGATCGAGGCGCAGTCCGGCGTCGGTCAGGGCCTGCAGCGCCTCCTGCTGGTTCATGCCCGCCAGCCGCGGGATCTGCACCTGTTCGGGGCCGCTCGAGACCTCGAGGGTGACGGTGCTGCCCTCCTCGGCCTGGACTCCGGCGACCGGCCGGGTGTTGACGACGTTCCCGGAGGCGACCACGGCGTCGGGTTTCATCTGCACCGAGACCTCGAACCCGGCATCCTGCAGCCTGCTCTCCGCGATCTCCGCGGCAAGGTTGCGCACGTCGGGGACGGGGATCTGCGCGGCGCTCGATCCCGGGCCCGACGTCCACAGGAACACCCCGACGATGCCGACGATCACGACCGCCGCCAGGCCCAGCAGGGTGTTGCGCAGGACCCGGGAGCGCTGAGGCGTCGCCACGGTCCCGCCGGCAGCGGCTCCGGCGGGACCGCGGTCCGCGCCGTTGCGGGGTGTCCCGGCACCGTCGACGGCCCCGAGGATGGTGGTGCGGTCCTCGTCGGTCATCACCATCGGTGCGCTGGGCTTCTGGCCGCTCAGCACGCGGATCAGGTCGCTGCGCATCTCGGCGGCACTCTGGTACCGGTTGGCGGGGTTCTTCGCCATCGCCTTGAGGATCACCGAGTCCAGCTCCGGCGGGACGGCGGAGTTCACCGACGACGGCAGCGGCGGGTCCTCGCGGACGTGCTGGTACGCGACGGCCACGGGGGAATCACCCTGGAACGGCGGCTTGCCGGTGAGGATCTCGAACAGGACGCAGCCGACCGAGTACACGTCGGAACGGGCGTCCACCTGCTCGCCGCGGGCCTGTTCCGGCGACAGGTACTGGGCGGTGCCGATCACCGCGGCGGTCTGCGTCATCGGGCTCGCGGCGTCGGAGATGGCCCGGGCGATGCCGAAGTCCATCACCTTCACCGCGCCGGAACGGGTGATCATGACGTTGGCGGGTTTGACGTCGCGGTGGACGATCATGTTGCGGTGGCTGAAGTCGAGGGCGGCGCACACGTCCGCCACGACCTCCATGGCCCGCTTCGGGGTCATCGGCCCCTGGGAGCGCACGATGTCGCGCAGCGTGTCGCCCTCGACGAACTCCATGACGATGTACGGCAGCGGGCCGGACTCGGTCTCCGCCTCACCGGTGTCGTACACGGCGACGATCGCCGGATGGTTCAACGCCGCGGCGTTCTGGGCTTCGCGGCGGAACCGGAGATAGAACGTGGGGTCGCGGGCGAGATCGGCGCGCAGCACCTTGATCGCCACGTCGCGGTCGAGCCGCAGATCCCGGGCCAGGTGTACCTCCGACATGCCACCGAAGCCGAGGATCTCACCCAATTCGTAGCGGGAAGAGAGCTTGCGGGGTGTGGTCATGACTGTCCTCGGGTGACTGGCTCGAGCGGGGTGAACGGGTTGTCGATGGCTCCGGGTTCGAGACCGCCGTCACCGCCGTCCGGCAGGGAGACGGTGGTCGTGGTCGTCTCGGCCGTCGTCGTGGTGGCGGCTGTCGTCGTGGTGGCGGCCGTGGTGGTGGTGGGCGCCGTGGTGGTGGTCGGCGCCTCCGTCGTCGTCGGCGGCGGGGTGGTCGTCGTCGGCTCGGGGGTGGTCGTGGGTGCCTGCGTCGTGGTCGGGGGCGCCGTCGTCGTCGGCTCCACCGTCGTGGTGGTGGTCCGCGGCGGCCGCGTGGTCGTTGTCGTGGCACGGGTGGTGGTCGTCGGTGCCTGCGTGGTCGTGGACCGTGCGGGGCCCGCGTCCCCGGAATTGTCGCCGCCCAGCAGCACCAGCGCCAGCGCAACGAGTGCGAGCGCCACGGCCGCCCCGGCCGCCCAGGCGATGGCCTTCGGGCTCGGTGAGCGTTTGTCGCCGGACGGGGCGGGGCCGGTGGGTGGCTGGTCCCCGCCGTTCGCGAACGCCGGGGCGTAGTACGGCCGCGACGGCGGCGGCGGGGTCGGACCGAGCGCGCGGGTCGCAGCCGGGGACGTCGTGCCCGGCACCCCCGGCGGCAGGATCCGCGTGGCACCGGTGACCGGCGGCACGTTGCCCGGCGGCGGCACCGATCGCCCGGAGCGCACCGCGGCGACGGCGTCGGCGAACTCGCCGCCGCTCGTGTACCGGTGCGCGGGGTCCTTCGTCATGGCGATCTCGATGAGCTCACGCACCCCCGCCGGCAGGTCGGTGGGCAGCGGAGCGGGGGTCTCCTGCACGTGCTTCATCGCGACGGTGACGACGCTGTCGCCGAGGAACGGCCGCCGGCCGGCGAGGGCCTCGTATCCGACGACGCCGAGCGAATACACGTCGCTTGCCGACGTCGCCTCCTGGCCGAGGGCCTGCTCGGGGGCGATGTACTGGGCGGTGCCCATGACCATCCCGGTGCGCGTCACCGGTGACGCGTCGACGGCCTTGGCGATGCCGAAGTCGGTGATCTTGACCTGGCCGGTGGGGGTGATGAGGATGTTCCCGGGCTTGACGTCGCGGTGCACGACTCCGGCGTCGTGCGCCGCCTGCAGCGCCCGGCCGGTCTGTTCGAGCATGTCCAGGGTGTGCGGCAGCGACAGGCGGCCCACCCGGGCGAGCACGGCATTGAGGGGTTCGCCGTGCACCAGTTCCATCACCAGGTACGCAATGGACTGTCCCTCGGCGTCGGTGGTCTCGCCGTAGTCGAACACGCCCGCGATGCCGGGGTGGTTGAGCTGGGCGGTGGTGCGCGCCTCGAACCGGAATCGGGTCAGGAAGTCCGCGTCGCCGGAGAGTTCGGCCTTGAGGACCTTCACCGCCACCCGGCGGTCGAGGCGGGTGTCGAGCCCTTCCCACACCTGTCCCATGCCACCGGTGGCGATGAGCCGTTGCAGCCGGTAACGGTCGGCGATCATGGCGCCGCTGTGCAAAGCCATAATCAGCCTCTCTGCATTCCCGCCGCGATCACGGCACGTCCGATCGGCGCGGCAACCGAGCCTCCCGTGGCGGCGAGAGCGCGATCGCCGCCGTCCTCCACGATGACCGCCACGGCAACAGTGGGCTGCTGGGCAGGCGCAAAGGCGATATACCACGTGTGCGGGGGAGTGTTACGGGGATCGTCGCCGTGCTCGGCGGTGCCGGTCTTCGACGCGATCTGGACCCCCGGAATCTTGCCCTCGCCGCCGGAGAAGTTCTCGGATCCGATCATCAGGTCGGTCAGGGTGGCCGCGACCTGCGGCGACATGGCCTGCCCGGCCGAGACCGGTGAGGTCTCCGCCAGCACCGACAGGTCCGGCGACTGCAGCTGGGACACCAGGTGCGGCTGCATCCGGACGCCGCCGTTGGCGATGGTGGCGGCGATCACGGCGTTCTGCAGCGGGGTGAGTGCGACGTCACGCTGGCCGATGCTGGACTGGCCCAGCGCGGCGCCGTCGGGGATCGGCCCGATCGTGCTCGCCGCGACGGGGACGGGGATCTCCACGGACTCTCCGACACCGAGCGCCTCCGCCTGCTCGGCGAGGGCCTCCTTGCCGGTCTCGATGCCCATCTCGACGAAGGCGGTGTTGCAGGAGCGGGCGAAGGCTTCGCGCAGGGAGGCCGTGGGGCCGCCACCGCACGTCGCGCCGCCGTAGTTCTCCAGGGTGGTCGCGGTGTCGGGCAGCGTGATGTTGGGCGCGGCGGTGAACTGGTCGTCGGGGGTGGTGCCCGCAGCGAGGGCCGCGGCGGTCACCACGACCTTGAAGGTCGAGCCCGGCGGGTAGGTCTGCGAGATGGCGCGATTGAGCATCGGTTTGTCGGGGTCGGCGTTGAGTTCCTCCCACGCCTGCGAGGTGGCGGCGCCGTCGTGGCCGGAGAGCCGGTTGGGGTCGTAGCTCGGGGTGCTCACCATCGCCAGGATGCGACCGGTGCTGGGCTCGATGGCGACGACCGAGCCGGTGTAGCCCTTGGCGGTGAGTTCGTCGTACGCCACCTGCTGCATGACAGGGTCGATGGTGGTGACCACGTTGCCGCCGCGAGGATCCCGGCCGGAAACCAGATCGAAGAAGCGCCGGCCGAACAGCCGGTTGTCGGACCCGTTGAGCACCTCGTCCTCGGTGCGCTCGAGCCCGGTGCTGCCGTACTGCATCGAGTAGAACCCGGTCACCGGTGCGTAGGCGAGCGGACTCATCGGCTGCTCGGGGGCGGCCGGGTACGTGCGCAGGTACTTGTAGCGGCTGTCGGTGGGGACCGACACCGCCAGGACCTGTCCGCTCGCGGAGATCTGGCCGCGCTGACGCGAGTACTCGTCGATGAGCACCCGCGAGTTGCGCGGGTCGGTGCGCAGGTCGTCGGCTTTGATGACCTGGACGTAGGTGGCGTTGGCAAGCAGCGCGACGACCATGAACATCACCGCCATCGCGACTTTGCGGAGCGGTGTGTTCATCCGCGCCCCAGCATTTCCGTCGGCGCGTCCGCGATCGGTGGCGGTGCCTTCTTGCGTGGGGCGGCGGGCTCGCGGGCCGCGTTGGAGATCTTCACCAGCAGCGCCAGCAGGAGGTAGTTCGCCAGCAGCGACGAGCCGCCGTAGGACATGAACGGTGTGGTGAGACCGGTGAGCGGGATCAGCTTGGTGACGCCGCCGACGACGACGAACAACTGGATCGCGATGGTGAACGACAGTCCGGCGGCCAGCAGCTTGCCGAAGCTGTCGCGGACGGCGAGCGCGGTGCGCAATCCCCGCGTGATGAGGATCAGGAAGAGGACGAGAATGGCGCTGAGGCCGATGAGCCCGAGTTCCTCACCGATCGTGGCGACGATGAAGTCGGTCTTGGCGAACGGCACCTGCGCGGGACGTCCGCTGCCGAGCCCGGTGCCGGCGACGCCCCCGGTGGCGAGACCGAACAACGACTGCGAGATCTGGTAGCCGGTGTTGTTGTAGTCGGCCAGCGGGTCGAGCCAGGTCTCCACGCGCACCCGCACGTGCCCGAACATCTGGTACGCGAAGTAGAAGCCGACGACGAGCAGGGCGCCCCCGACGAGCAGCCAGCCCACCCGTTCGGTCGCGATGTACAGCATCACCAGCACCGTGCCGAACAGCAGCAGCGACGTGCCGAGGTCCTTCTCGAACACCATGACGCCGATCGAGAGGATCCACGCCGCGAGGATCGGGCCCAGGTCGCGGGCGCGGGGGAAGTCCATGCCGAGCACGTGTTTGCCGGCGGTGGTGAACAGGTCGCGCTTGGCCACCAGCACGGACGCGAAGAAGATGATGAGCAGGATCTTGGCGAACTCGCCGGGCTGGATGCTGAATCCGGGCAGCTTGATCCAGATCTTGGCGCCGTTGACCTCGGAGAAGCGGGACGGCAGCAGGGCCGGGACGGCGAGCGCGACGAGACCGATCAGGCCCAGGGTGTAGCTGAACCGGGCGAGGAGCCGGTAGTCGTGCAGCAGCGCCAGCACCGCGACGAAGCCGGCGATGGCGAGCGCCGTCCACAGCACCTGCTGGTTGGCGTCGGGGGAGGGGATCGGCTGACCGAGGTAGCGCGCGTTCTCCTCGTCGGCGAGGTCGAGTCGGTGGATCAGGACCAGTCCCAGGCCGTTGAGCAGCGCGACGATCGGCAGCAGCAGCGGGTCGGCGTAGGGCGCGAACCGGCGCACCGCCAGGTGCGCGGCGAGGAACAGCACCGCGTACGTCAGCCCGTACTTGGCCAGGTCCATGGTCAGGGTCTGTTCCTGGCTGGCTTCGACCAGCATCAGCGACACCGTGGTGATCGTGATGGCGGCGACGATGAGCAGCAGCTCCGTGTTCCGCCGCGTGGACACGGCGGGAGCCGGGGCGAAGCCTCCGGGGGGACTGGGGAAGGAGGCTCCGGGTGCGTGGGACACCGACATCAGGCGCCCACCCGGCAGTTCTGGCCCGGCACCTGCGGGACCGTCGGCTCGGGCGCCGGGGCCGGGGCGGTTGTCTCGGCGGGGGGTGCGGGTTCCGACGCGGGAGCGGCCGTCGGGGCCGGCGCGGGAGCCGGTGGGGGCGCCGGCGCCGGTGCGGGCTCGGGAGCCGGCTGTTCCTCGACGCACACCGGGAGCAGGTCGTTCTCCGCGAGCCGGTTCATCTGCGTGCGCGCGTCGTCGAGAGACCCCGACGGCAGGCCCGCCCGCACCTGTTCGCGGGCCGCCGGCTGCAGATCGTCGACCAGCATGACGCGGCAGTCCGCCTCCTGCGGGGAGGTCAGGGTCAAGGTTCCGTCGTCCGCGAGACAGCCGACGAGGGACTGTTCCTGCAGGGAGTAGCCGAGGACGCTGCCGGGCACGCCGCGCAGCACCGTGACGCGGCCGTCGTCGTCGCCGACGTAGTAGTAGCTGCGGATCATCGTCCGGCCCACGGCCGCACCCGCGACGAGCAGCCCGAGCACCACGATCGAGACGAGCGGCCACCACATCCGGCTGCGTCTGCGCGCGGGCTCGGGATCCTTCTGCGCGACGACACGCTTGGGCGTGGCGCGCGGCGGACGCATCGCGGCGGCGCGGCCCGCGGCGGTGTTCGGCGGCGGGGTGTCCTCGTCGTCCCCCGACGCGGCGCCGGCGACGATCGGATGGCTCTGGCCGTAGTCGAGATCGATGACGTCGGCGACGACGACGGTGACGTTGTCGGGGCCGCCGCTGCGCAGGGCGAGTTCGATGAGCCGATCGGCGCACTCGTCGTGCGTGCCTTCGCTCATGGTGTCGGCGATGGTCTCGTCGCTGACGACGTCGGACAGGCCGTCGGAGCAGATGAGGTAGCGGTCGCCGGCGCGTGCCTCGCGCACGGTGAGGGTCGGTTCGACCTCGCTGCCGGTGAGGGCACGCATGATGAGCGAGCGCTGTGGGTGGCTGTGCGCCTGCTCGGGCGTGATGCGCCCCTCGTCGACGAGGGACTGCACGAAGGTGTCGTCGCGGGTGATCTGGGTCAGCTGGCCGTCGCGCAGCAGGTAGGCGCGCGAATCGCCGATGTGGGCGAGGCCGAGTTTGCTGCCGGCGAAGAGGATGGCGGTGAGCGTGGTGCCCATGCCGTCGAGTTCGGGTTCCTCCTCGACCTGATCCGCGATGGCGGCGTTGCCCTCGCGCACGGCGGCGGCGAGCTTGCCGAGCAGGTCCCCGCCGGGTTCGTCGTCGTCGAGGTGGGCGAGCGCCGCGATCATCAGCTGCGAGGCGACTTCTCCGGCGGCGTGACCGCCCATGCCGTCGGCGAGGGCGAGCAGGCGGGCCCCCGCGTACACGGAATCTTCGTTGTTGGAACGAACCAGGCCACGGTCGCTCCGGGCGGCGTATCGCAGTACAAGGGTCACGGGCGGAGCTCGATCACGGTCTTCCCGACCCGGACAGGAGTGCCCAGGGGTACGCGGACGGCGGTGGTGACCTTGGCGCGGTCCAGATACGTGCCGTTGGTCGAGCCCAGATCCTCGACGTACCAGTCCGACCCGCGGGGCGACAGGCGGGCGTGCCGGGTGGAGGCGTAGTCGTCGGTGAGGACGAGGGTCGAGTCGTCGGCCCGGCCGATCAGGACCGGTTGGGAACCGAGCGTGATGCGGGTGCCTGCGAGCGCGCCCTGGGTCACCACCAGGTACTTCGCCGACTTGCCCCGGCCCAGCGACGGCAGCACCGACTGGTTGCGCGGCGAGTAGCGCGGGACCGGACGTGCGGCACCGGCGTAGATGTCCGACCGCAGCGTGCGCAGGATCGCCCAGATGAACAACCACAGCAGGAGCAGGAACCCCGCCCGGGTCAGCTGCAGAATCAGCCCCTGCACGGCTCGCCCTCCTTCTGCGTATCGGCCCGGTGCGGTGTCGTCCGGTGCGCTGCGGTCACCCACAATACGGACCCCGGGCGACGAGACGCATCGTCCGGCGCGTTGCCGACGCGTCGGATGGGTCTCGGGCCGGTTCCGATCGGGTCTCGGTCCTCGGCGCTCAGAGAATGCGCACCAGGATCTCCGAGTGACCCGCCCGGATCACGTCGCCGTCGGCGAGCTGCCAGTCCTGCACGGATGCACCGTTGACGGTGGTGCCGTTGGTCGAGCCGAGATCCGAGAGCATGGCCACCTGCCCGTCCCAGCGGATGTCGATGTGGCGGCGGGAGACGCCGGTGTCCGGCAGCCGGAACTGGGCGTCCTGCCCACGTCCGACGATGTTGCTGCCCTCCCGGAGCTGGTAGTAGCGTCCGCTGCCGTCCTCGAGCTGGAGCGTCGCGGTCAGCACCCGGCCGGCCTGCGGGGGCTGGTACGCGCCGGCACCGTAGCCCTGGTCTGCGTACCCCTGCTCGGGGTAGCCCTGCTGGCCGTAACCCGGATCCGCATACCCCTGGTCGGGGTAGCCCTGTCCGGCATAGCCCTGCTGGCCGTACCCCTGATCCGGGTAGCCCTGGTCGTAACCACCGGGCTGGGCGTATCCGCCCTGGTAGCGGTCGTCGCCGTAGGCCTGCTGGGACGGGTACTGCGGGGAGTAGTCGCGCCCGTAGTCCTGGCTGTACGCCTGTCCGGAGTAGCCGCCGTAACCCCGGTCTTCGCCGTAGCCCCGCTCCTCGTGCCCGCCGGGCGCGCCGTAGCCCTGCTGGTCGTATCCGCCGGCGTCGTAGCCGCCCTGCTCACCGCCGTACGGTGCCTGCGCGGAGGGATACGCCCCGCCGTTCCGCTGGCCCTGCTGGTAGCGCTGATCCTGGCCTACGTGCGCGTGACCGTTCCGCGCGTACTGCGGCTCGGCGCTCTCGGCGGGGTCACGGCTTGGGTCGTAGCCTGGGTTCTGCGTCATCGAGCCAACTCCTGGGTCGGGGGTCACGGTTGAACGGTGGTGCGGTGTCCGTGAGGCCGGGGCGCGCCCGACGTCGGGGTCGACCGACCCGTGCGTGCGGAACTGCCCGGTGTGCAGCGCCGCCGACGACTCGAATCCGACCTGGATCTGACCGTAGGTCTGCCACCCCTGCTCGCGGATGAAGTCCTCAAGGTGACGCGCGAACGCCTTCACCGTCAAGTCCCGATCCGCGGCGAGGGCTTCGTGATCGGATTCGCTGATCGTGATCACGTACCGGTTGGGAGCCAGCGTGTGGCCCCGGTCGAGCTGCTGGACGCCGTCCGTGGCCTCGCGTTGGAGCGCGGCCTCCACTTCCTGCGGAACGACGCCGCCACCGAAGACGCGCGCGAACACGTCGCTGACGGCAGCCTGCAGCTTGCGTTCGAATCGCTGCGCGATACCCACGGCGACCCCCTTTCCGGTCTGCGTGTCGCAATGCAGAGCTCGCTTCTGCATGGTATCGACTTTTCGTCCGATCCGGCCCGGTGGAGGGGGCGCCCCCGCCGCCGCGGTCCGGCGCATCGCCCGGAAAGGGCCTCTGCGCAGGCGAATCGTTGTTCGCCGAGGGGGTGTGTTACTGTTTTCCAGTCGCTCGGGCGAGTGGCGGAATGGCAGACGCGCTGGCTTCAGGTGCCAGTGTCCTTCGGGACGTGGGGGTTCAAGTCCCCCTTCGCCCACCACATCGGGCCCCCGATCCTTGCGGATCGGGGGCCCGAGTCGTTCTCCGGTCGCTCGGTGCGTTCGGTTCAGGAGCCGGCCGTCGCGAAGCGCGTCCGCAGGTTCGCAATCATGCAGTGCAGCTCCCGCTGGGTCTCGCGCAACTTCCGGACCTCCGCCTCGTACCGCTGTGCTGCGGCGACGGAGCCGCTGCCGCGTTCGATCCGCGCGCAGGTCTCGGCGGTGGCGAGTGCCGCGGTGACGCTGTCGTTCTCGCGATGGAGGATGCCGAGGAACACCTGCCCCTGGTGGACGTCGGCGACGGTGTGCTCGTCGGCGGCGGCCGCGAGATCCGTCAGGCTCGTCGCGCCGTGGGGCGAGGACGGGGTTGTCGTGCGATGTGCAGTGCGGGTCGTGCTCATGGCGAGCAGTCTGGCATCCCCGGACGGATTACATGCAGGATGCATGGTCTGTTGTGCCCGATTCGGGACGTTTTCCCAGTCGGTTGAGTGTTCAACAAGTCGCCACGTGACGGACGTCTCTGCGCAACCGCTTCCGGCGGTGGTTCCCGCTGGAGGGCAGAGTCAAACCCGCTGTGACTCACTTCACGGAACTTTTGTTTCCTTACCCTAACAACTGCCTGTTACCCTTTCGATACCGCTGACCGCAGCTGATTTATTCGCTGCGGTCAGTTGTTATTTGTGGGGTTGTCACGTTCCCGTGGGACGGGGATGTCGACTGACCCGCGAGACGCCCCGCAGCCTGCTGTGAGCCGAGCGGGAGGATCTCGCGGCATCGGCCGAGTGGGTTCGACGGCAACCTCCCGCTGGACGCGGAATCCGCCCGCTCACCGCCGTTGTGGACAACCCCGAAGTTGTCCACAGCCCGGCAGGTTTCGCCCGCGCTCAGATTCCGGTGGTCCCCCGCGGGTACGCCGCTGTGACGTCCGTCAGCACGTTCACCAGGTACGGCACCCCGGACGCGAACGCCCGGTCCAGGGCCGGGCCGAGTTCCCGCGGATCCGTCACCAGCTCGCCGCCCGCCCCGAGCGCCGTCGCCACCAGGTCGTACCGCGTGCCCGGCGCCAGGTCGGCGGCCACGTCGTAGCCGTACAGCAGCTGCATCGGACCCTTCTCCAGCCCCCACGCCGAGTTGTTCCCCACCACGATCACCACGGGAAGTTCGTGCCGCACCAGGGTGTCGAGGTCCATCAGGGACAGCCCGGCCGCGCCGTCGCCGAGCAACAGCACCACCTGACTCGCCGGCCGTGCCACGCGCGCCGCGACGGCCGCGCCGAGCCCGGCGCCGAGGCATCCGTACGGCCCGGGATCGAGCCACTGGCCGGGCCGTCTCGGTTCGACGAACTTGCCCGCGAACGACACGAAGTCGCCGCCGTCGCCGATGATCACGGCGTCGTCGGCCAGTCGCGGCAGCAGTTCCCCGTAGATCCGGGCCGGGTGGATCGGGTCGGTGTCGGCGGCCAGGAGGGCGGCGTCGCGCTGGGCCGCGGCCGTCGCCTCCTCGCGCAGGCGTCGCACCCAGGTCTCCGTGTCCGGACGTGAGGGCAGCGCCGAGAGGATGCCGTCGAGGCAGGCCGTGAGATCGCCGGACACCGAGGCGGCGAGTTCGGCGTGTGCCGACACCTGCGCCGGTTCGTCGGCCACGTGCACCACCCGGGCCGCGGGTGCGCCGTCGCGTCCACCGAACCGGCCGTAGCCGAGGCGGAAGTCCAGCGGCGTGCCCACGACGATCGCCAGATCGCAGGTCCCTACCGCGGTGCCGCGAGCCTTGGTGACGAGCAGCGGGTGTCCACCGGGGACCACGCCGCGGCCCATGCCGTTGGTGATCACCGGGATCCCGACCTCGTCGACGAATCGCAGCGCCGCCTCCTCGGCGTGATCGGCCCACACGTCGGTGCCCAGCACGAGCAGCGGCCGCTGCGCCCCGGCGAGCAGGGTGGCGATCTCCGCCTGTGAGTCCGTGTCGGGCTCGAGCCGGACCGCGACCGGCGGCGACGGCAGCGGCAGCGTGGCACGTCCGAACAGTTCGTCCATCGGCACGTCCACGAATGCCGGCCCCCGGTGCGACGCGCGGGCCGCCCTGAACGCCTCGTCGACCAGCGGACCCACACGGTCCAGCGTCTTCGCCGTCTCGGACAGCTTGGTGACGGTGGACAGCAGCGGCGGCTGGTCGAGTTCCTGCAGGCTGCCCGTGCCCCAGCGGGCGTTGGGTGCGCGGCCGCCGAGCACGACCAGCGGTGACCCCGCGAAGTACGCCTGGGTGACGGCACTGACACCGTTCGTCACCCCGGGCCCGGCGGTGAGCACGGCCAGCCCGGGATGCCGGAGGAGCTTGCCCGTGGCCTCCGCGGCGAACACCGCCGTCTGCTCGTGCCGCACGTCGATCAGCCGCATGCGTGCCGCGCCCTTGACCGCGGCGTCGTACAGCGGGAACACGTGCGCGCCGGAGAGGGTGAACATCGTCTCGACACCGTGGGCGCGGGCCACCGCGGCGGCGTGGTCGCCGCCGTGCCCCTCGAGGTCCGGGCTCATGGCGCGAAGGGTACGGGTGCGGGCAGTGCCGTGGGGCAGGTTCGGTGAACTCTGCCCGAGCCGGCCGTCCGCACCGGACCGGGAGGATTCTCCGAAAAGTATTGTGTCACAAAGCGATATCGGAATGTCGGTGGACTGTCACGCCCGTTGCGGCGCGAGCCGCAGCACCGCGTCGCGCAGGGCTGTCCCGCGTTCGGCCGTCGCCACCCGGCTCGCCGCGTACGACGCCCGCACGAGGAGCCGGGTGGTCCGACGCCGCGCCCGGTCGTAGCGGCCGAGCGCTTCGGGCACCTCGAACCGGGCGAGCAGCCCCGCGAGGGTGGCCGCGTCGACGATCGCCTCGCAGGCGCCGCGGCCGAGGTTGGGCGTCATGGCGTGGGCGGCGTCGCCGAGCAGCGCGACGTTGCCGCGCACGTACGACGGCAACGGCGGGGACTGGTAGATCTCGTGGTGGAGCACGGTTGCGGGGTCGAGGCGGTCGAGTACGTCGCGCACGGCCGGATGCCAGTCGCCGAACCGGGCGACGAGGTCGTCGGCGCCGCCGGTGGTGCCGACGGGCGCGCGGACCGCGGCGAACCAGTTGACCAGGCCGCCCTCGCGGGGAGTGATCCCGAAGAGTGCGCCCGCGCCCCATGTTTCGGTCGCGGTGTCCACGGTGCCGTCGACCCAGCCGCGCCAGGCCGCGAGGCCTGCGTGGACGGGCCGGTGGCCCGGGCCGAAGAGGGCGTCGCGGGTCGGGCTGCCCAGACCGTCCGCGCCGATCACGACGTCGTAGGCGCCGAGCTCGGTCAGTGGCGGGGCGGCCCGGCCGAGCCGCAGCACCTCGTCGGGCAGGCCCGCGGCGAGCAGGCCCAGCAGCGCCGGCCGCGAGAGCAGTACGGCGGGCCGCCGGGTGCGCATCCGCGCCAGCGGACGTCCGTCGGGCCGCACGATCGCGCCGCGGTCCAGGGCGACGCCGAGTCGCTCGACGGCGCCGGCGAGCCCGGCCGAGGCGAGAGCGTCGAGCGCGGCCGGCCACATCCCGAGCGCTGTTCCGGTCGCCGGCAACGCGGGGGAACGCTCGAAGACGTCGACGTGCCAGCCCCGCCGGACGAGTGCGTTCGCTGCGGTAAGCCCACCGATTCCGCCGCCGAGGACCGCGGCCTTGCCGCTGTTGCTCCTGGTCATGACGACAATCTACTACGTATGTAGTGTCTTGTCACTACTGTTGTAGTGTCGAGGGGTGACCGACAAACGCGCCGCGGTGCTCGACGCCGCGATCGAACTGCTCGGCCGGGAGGGGTTGCGCGGGCTCACCCATCGCGGCGTGGACGCGGCCGCCGGCGTGCCGGCCGGTTCCACGTCGAACTACTTCCGCACGCGCCGGGCTCTGCTCGAGGGCGTCCTCGACCGTCTCGTCGAGCGCGACCGGTCCGACATCGCCGTCCTGGGGGGCGGAAACCTCCCGCGCACCGAGGACGAACTCGTCGACGTGCTCGCGGGGTACGTGATGTTCGCGACAGGTCCCGATGCGCTGCGTACCCGGGCCCGGTTCGCACTGTTCGTCGAGGCCAGCGCCTCCCCGGCGCTGCGACGGTCCGTGCAGCGCCGGCGCGACGAACTGCAGGGCACGGGGCTCACGGTGCTCGCCGCTCTCGGCTCCGCGGATCCGGTCGGCGGGGCACGCATGCTCGCCGACCACCTCGACGGGATGATCCTGCACCGTCTGACCTCGGAGGATGCGGACTCCGACCCGCGCGAGGACCTTCGCCGGCTGGTGCGCGCGCTGCGGTGACGCGGAGCGCCGCGTGGTCGTGCGTCAACCGCGTGTTAACGGTCGGTCACCGGGCCGTTAGGGATGGATAGGATAGCCTTGGTTGCGTCGTCCCCAGGCGGCTGACATATCGTTGTACGCAACACGGTGGACACACGACGTCCAAGCCGACCGGGAGATCCGGCCCGAGCTGCCGAAAAAGGGCACCCGCATCGTCGCGGAAGGGCGGATACTGAACGGTGATCGGTGCCGATCCACCACGTGTCGGTACTTGCTCACGCAAGTAGATGGCCATCAGCGCTGCTGGTCGTCGCTGCAATCAAACGCAACGAAGGCTAGGTATGAAGCATCTTCCCGGGCCGCAAGGGCTCTACCACCCGGCGAACGAGCACGACGCCTGCGGTGTCGCATTCGTCGTCGACATGCATGGTCGCCGCAGCCGGGACATCGTGGAGAAGGCGATCACCGCGCTGGTGAACCTCGAGCACCGCGGTGCCGCGGGCTCCGAGTCCAACACCGGTGACGGTGCCGGCATCCTCATCCAGGTTCCGGACCGCTACTTCCGTGAGGTCGTCGACTTCGACCTGCCGCCCGCCGGCTTCTACGCCACCGGTATCGCGTTCCTGCCCCAGGACGAGAAGGCCGCCGACGAGGCCGTCGCCGCCGTCGACGCGATCGTCGCCGAGGAGGGCCTGCAGGTCCTCGGCTGGCGCGAGGTTCCCGTCGACCCCTCCGACCTGGGCACGCTGGCGAAGCAGGCCATGCCGAGCTTCCGTCAGATCTTCCTCACCTCGCCCGACCGCACCCTCGGCGGTCTCGACCTCGAGCGCCGGGCCTATGTGGTCCGCAAGCGCACCGAGCACGAGCTCGGCAGCGAGGGCGCCGGCCAGGACGGCCCCGGCAGCGAGACGGTGTACTTCCCCAGCCTGTCGGCGTCGACCTTCGTCTACAAGGGCATGCTCACCACGCCGCAGCTCGAGGGCTTCTACCGCGATCTGCAGGACGAGCGCGTCGAGTCGGCACTGGGCCTGGTGCACTCGCGCTTCTCCACCAACACCTTCCCGTCGTGGCCGCTCGCGCACCCGTTCCGCCGCGTCGCCCACAACGGCGAGATCAACACCGTCACCGGCAACGCCAACTGGATGCGTGCCCGCGAGGCGCTCATCGATTCCGACGTGTTCGGCGGCCGCGAGAAGCTCGACAAGATCTTCCCGGTCTGCACCGAGGGCGCGTCCGACACCGCCCGCTTCGACGAGGTGCTCGAGCTCCTGCACCTCGGCGGCCGCAGCCTGCCGCACGCCGTGCTCATGATGATCCCCGAGGCGTGGGAGCGGCACGAGTCCATGGACCCGGCCCGCCGCGCGTTCTACGAGTACCACGCTGCCCTGATGGAGCCGTGGGACGGCCCGGCGTCGGTGTGCTTCACCGACGGCACCGTCGTCGGCGCCGTCCTCGACCGCAACGGCCTGCGCCCGTCGCGGGTGTGGGTCACCGAGGACGGCCTCGTCGTCATGGCCTCCGAGGTGGGCGTGCTCGACATCGAGCCGCAGAAGGTCGTGCGCAAGCTGCGCATGCAGCCCGGCCGCATGTTCCTCGTCGACACCTCGCAGGGCCGCATCATCGACGACGAGGAGATCAAGAGCGCCCTCGCCGCCGAGCACCCCTACCAGGAGTGGATCGACCAGGGCATCGCGCGGCTCGAGGATCTGCCCGAGAGCAAGTACACCTACATGTCCCACGAGCGGGTCGTGCTGCGCCAGCAGGTGTTCGGCTACACGAACGAAGAGGTCCACCTCCTCGTCAAGCCGATGGCGGCGACGGGCGGTGAGGCGCTCGGTTCGATGGGCACCGACACTCCCATCGCGGTGCTCTCCTCGCGTCCGCGCATGCTGTTCGACTACTTCTCGCAGTTGTTCGCGCAGGTCACCAACCCGCCGCTCGACGCGATCCGGGAAGAGGTCGTCACCAGCCTCGGCGGCATGCTCGGCCCCGAGGGCGACCTGCTGAACCCCACCGCCGAATCGTGCCGGCAGATCCTGATCTCGGCCCCGGTCATCGACAACGACGACCTGCAGAAGCTGATCCACGTCAACGACGACGGGCAGTTCCCCGGCTTCAACAGCGTCATCATCCGCGGTCTGTACCCCGTCGCCGAGGGCGGCGAGGGCCTGCGCCGCGCGCTCGAGAACATCCGCGGCCAGGTCTCCGAGGCCATCGACGGGGGCGCTCGCCTGATCGTGCTCTCGGACCGGGAGTCCGACGAGAACCTCGCGCCGATCCCGTCGCTGCTGCTCACCTCGGCGGTGCACCACCATCTCGTCCGCGAGAAGACCCGCACCAAGGTGGGGCTGCTGGTCGAGGCCGGCGACGCCCGCGAGGTGCACCACATCGCCGCGCTGTGCGGTTTCGGTGCGGCCGTGGTGAACCCGTACATGGCCTTCGAGACCATCGACGAGCTGCTGCAGAACGGCGACCTGCCGGACGGCATCACCCTCGACAAGGCCCTCGCGAACTACATCAAGGCCGCGTCGAAGGGCGTGCTCAAGGTGATGTCCAAGATGGGCATCTCCACCCTCGCCTCCTACACCGGTGCCCAGCTCTTCCAGGTGATCGGCCTCTCGCAGGAGATCGTCGACGAGTACTTCACCGGGATGCAGTCGCAGCTCGGCGGCATCGGCCTCGACGAGATCGCGCAGGACGTCGCCGCCCGGCACTCGCTCGCCTTCATGGACCGTCCCTCCGAGCACGCCCACCGCGAGCTCGAGGTCGGCGGCGAGTACCAGTGGCGCCGCGAGGGCGAGTACCACCTGTTCAACCCGGACACGGTGTTCAAGCTCCAGCACGCCACCCGCACCGGGCAGTACTCGATCTTCAAGGAGTACACCCAGCTCGTCGACGACCAGTCGGAGCGGCTCGCGTCGCTGCGCGGCCTGTTCGAGTTCCGCACGGGAGAGCGCCCGGCGGTGCCGCTCGAGGAGGTCGAGCCGGCCAGCGAGATCGTCAAGCGGTTCTCCACGGGCGCGATGAGCTACGGCTCGATCTCCGCGGAGGCGCACGAGACCCTCGCGATCGCGATGAACCGTCTCGGCGGCCGCTCGAACTCCGGTGAGGGCGGCGAACATCCGGACCGCTTCACCCCGGACGAGAACGGCGACTGGCGGCGCTCGGCGATCAAGCAGGTCGCCTCCGGCCGGTTCGGTGTCACCGCGCACTACCTGACCAACTGCACCGACATCCAGATCAAGATGGCGCAGGGCGCCAAGCCGGGTGAGGGCGGGCAGCTGCCGCCGCACAAGGTGTACCCGTGGGTCGCCGAGGTGCGTGGCTCGACGCCGGGTGTGGGCCTGATCTCGCCCCCGCCGCACCACGACATCTACTCGATCGAGGATCTCGCGCAGCTGATCCACGACCTGAAGAACGCCAACCCGCAGGCCCGCATCCACGTGAAGCTGGTCTCCGAGATCGGTGTCGGCACCGTCGCGGCGGGTGTGTCGAAGGCGCACGCCGATGTGGTGCTGATCTCCGGTCACGACGGCGGCACCGGCGCGTCCCCGCTGACCTCGCTCAAGCACGCGGGTGCGCCGTGGGAGCTCGGTCTCGCCGAGACGCAGCAGACGCTGCTGCTCAACGGTCTGCGCGACCGCATCGTCGTGCAGGTGGACGGGCAGATGAAGACCGGCCGCGACGTCGTCGTCGCCGCCCTGCTCGGCGGTGAGGAGTTCGGCTTCGCCACCGCTCCGCTGGTGGTGTCCGGTTGCATCATGATGCGCGTGTGCCATCTCGACACCTGCCCGGTGGGTGTGGCGACGCAGAATCCGGTGCTGCGCAAGCGCTTCACCGGCAAGCCGGAGTTCGTCGAGAACTTCATGCTCTACATCGCCGAAGAGGTGCGCGAATACCTGGCCGAGCTGGGCTTCCGTTCCCTCGACGAGGCCATCGGGCGCGTCGACATGCTCGACACCACCAAGGCCGTCGACCACTACCGTGCCTCGAAGCTGGACCTGTCGCCGCTGCTCGAGCAGACCCGTTCGCCGATCTTCTGCGAGCAGGACCTGCACTGCACCAAGGAACAGGACCACGCGCTGGACAAGGCACTCGACAACGAGCTCATCACCCAGGCGCGGCCGGCTCTCGAGTCGGGTACGCCGGTGACGATCGAGACCAAGATCGCCAACGTCAACCGCACCGTCGGCACCATGCTCGGCCACGAGCTCACCAAGGTGTACGGCGGGGAAGGCTTGCCGGACAACACGATCGACATCACGTTCACCGGTTCGGCCGGCAACAGCTTCGGCGCGTTCGTGCCCAAGGGCATCACGCTGCGGCTGTTCGGCGACGCCAACGACTTCGTCGGCAAGGGCCTGTCCGGCGGCCGGATCGTCGTCCGCCCGCCGCTCAACGCCGCGCCGGGCTTCGTCGCCGAGGACAACATCGTCGCCGGCAACGTGATCCTGTTCGGCGCCACCAGTGGCGAGGCCCTCATCCGCGGCGTGGCGGGTGAGCGGTTCGCGGTGCGCAACTCGGGTGCCACGGCCGTCGTCGAAGGCGTCGGCGACCACGGCTGCGAGTACATGACCGGTGGCAAGGTCGTCATCCTGGGCAAGACCGGCCGCAACTTCGGCGCCGGCATGTCCGGCGGTGTCGCGTTCGTGTACAACCCGGACCGCGACTTCGAGGCGAACCTGAACACCGAGCTGGTCGATCTCGAGGACCTCGAGGGCGAGGACTTCCTCTGGCTCAAGGGCGCCATCGAGCGCCATCGTGACGAAACGGGCTCCGAGGTTGCAGCCCGCATCCTGGCCGACTGGTCGCAGCAGGTCAGCCACTTCGCGAAGGTCATGCCTCGCGATTACAAGAAGGTACTCATGGCTATCAAGGACGCCGAGATTCGAGGCGCGAACGTGGACGAGGCGATCATGGAGGCGGCTCGTGGGTGATCCAAGCGGCTTCCTCAAGCACGGCTCGCGGGAGACGCCGGTTCGCCGGCCCGTTCCGCTGCGGCTGCTCGACTGGAAGGAGGTGTACGAGCCGTTCCCGCTCGACACCCTCCAGGTCCAGGCCAGCCGCTGCATGGACTGCGGTATCCCGTTCTGCCACAACGGTTGCCCCCTCGGAAACCTGATTCCTGAGTGGAACGACCTGGCCTACAAGGGCAAGTGGAACGACGGCATCGAACGCCTGCACGCCACCAACAACTTCCCGGAGTTCACCGGCCGGCTGTGCCCCGCGCCGTGTGAGGCCTCCTGCGTCCTGGGCATCAACCAGGACCCGGTGACCATCAAGCAGGTCGAGGTCGAGCTCATCGAGAAGGCCTTCGACGAGGGCTGGGTCGCACCGGTCATGCCGTCGAAGCTGACGGGCCGCAAGGTCGCGGTCGTGGGCTCCGGCCCGGCGGGTCTGGCTGCGGCGCAGCAGCTCACCCGCGCCGGCCACTCGGTGACCGTGTTCGAGCGCGAGGACCGCATCGGTGGTCTGCTGCGCTACGGCATCCCCGAGTTCAAGATGGAGAAGGCCGTCATCGATCGCCGTCTGGCGCAGATGGAGGCCGAGGGCACCGTCTTCGAGACGGGCGTGAACGTCGGTGTCGACATCACTGCCGATCAGCTGCGGGAGCAGTTCGACGCGGTCGTGCTCGCCGGTGGCGCCACCGAGGCCCGCGACCTGCCGATTCCCGGGCGTGAGCTGGACGGCATCCACCAGGCGATGGAGTTCCTGCCGATCGCCAACCGGGTGCAGCTCGGCGACCTGCCGGAGCCGACCATCACGGCGAAGGGCAAGAAGGTCGTCATCATCGGTGGCGGTGACACCGGCGCCGACTGCCTCGGCACCTCGCACCGTCAGGGCGCGGCCAGCGTGCACCAGTTCGAGATCATGCCGCGCCCCCCGGAGGAGCGCGCCGAATCGACGCCGTGGCCGACCTACCCGCTGATGTACCGGGTGTCCTCCGCGCACGAGGAGGGCGGCGAGCGCGTGTTCTCCGTCAACACCGAGCAGTTCGTCGGCAAGGACGGCAAGGTCGCCGCCCTGAAGGCGCACGAGGTGAAGATGGTGAACGGCCGCTTCGAGAAGGTCGAGGGGACCGACTTCGAGCTCGAAGCCGACCTGGTGCTCCTGGCCATGGGCTTCGTCGGCCCCGAGAAGCCGGGCCTGCTCACCGACCTGGGCGTGGACCTCAACGAGCGCGGCAACGTCGCCCGCTCCAAGGAATGGGCCACCAACGTCGACGGCGTCTTCGTCGCCGGTGACATGGGCCGCGGCCAGTCGCTCATCGTGTGGGCCATCGCGGAGGGTCGTTCCTGCGCCGCGGCGGTCGATCAATACCTCGAGGGTGCGACGGTGCTCCCTTCGCCGATCACCACCACCACGATGCCGCAGCGCTGAGCGCTCGAATGTGACAGCGCTGAGCGCTCGAATGTGACAGCGCTGAGCGCTCGAATGTGACAGCGCTGAGCGCTCGAATGTGACAGCGCTGAGCGCTCGAATGTGGCAGCGCTGAGCGCTGGATTGCGACAGCGCCGAACGCGCGGGGCGCGTCCGCCGGAAATCCGGTGGGCGCGCCCTTCCCGTTTCGTCCGTTCGGGACGGTTCGCGCGTTATGGTCGTGCGCATGGGTCACCGCATCACGATGCGCAGGGGTCACCGCATCACGAGACGATCACTTGCGGCGGGCATCCTCGGCGCCGGGACCGTGGCGGCCCTGAGTGCCGCCCCCGCGGGGGCGCAGGTCCCCGGCGAATGTGTGCGCAACGTCGGCGGTGCCGTGACCGTCGACGGCGTTCCGCAGGCGCCGCCGGTGGCCGGGTACGACGGCCTGCGACTTCTCGGAGTCGATGGGGGAGCGGGTAATTCGTGCATCACCAACCTGGGGCCGGGTGCCGTGTCCGTGTCCGTTCCACCGCACCCGGCCGCCGCTGCGGCGCCGTCCGGCGCGCCGGTGGAGATGCGTGTGGACGGCGGTAACGGCAACGTCGCGGTCACCAATCTCGGCGTCGGTACGGTCACCGTCGACCGCGATCGGGTCCTGGCGGGGCCCCCGCCGTCCGCGCCGAGCCCGGCGGCCTCGCCGCTCGCGCATCTCACCCCTGAACTCACGCTCGACGCCGGCACGGACGGTGTCTACGTGACGAACATCGGCGCCGGCCACGTGACGGTCGCGGACCACGATGCGGCGGCCGGTCCGCTGCCGCCGGAGGTGCTGCCTCCCGGTGTCGTGGTCACGGATCCGTTGACCGGCAACGTCTTCGTCACCAACATCGGCGCCTCGGCGGTGACCGTCGTGGACCGTCCGGGGCAGCTGCAACGAGTCGTCGACCGCGGCACCGTGGGGACGGCCGTCGACTACGGGGCGGGGAACGTGTTCGTCACCAACATCGGCGGGGGAGCGGTGACCGTCCTGCGGGAGTAAAGGGGGTCTCCCGTCTCGTTCATCTCTGTGTCATATTGCATGTGCATCATTTCGTGACGACGTCGAGATCGGCAGGAGACCTCAGGGGGCTGCGGTGGGGCTGAGAAGTGTGTTGACGCTGGTAGCGGTCGCCGCGGCCACCGTAGTGGGGTCGGCGGTGACGGCTCCCGCGGTCCAGGCCGATCCGGCCGGGTGCCCGAAGCTCCAGGTCGTCGCCGTGCCGGGCACGTGGGAAACGTCGAACACGCCTGCACCGCAGCGAGGCAACGGCATGCTCGCGGCGGTCACCTCCAATCTTCCCCCCGGGGCCCGGGTCGACTACGTCCGGTACGCCGCGACGGCGTTCCCGTGGGAGGGCGAGGTCTACGGTGTGTCGCGGCAGCAGGCCGTCGACAATGCCCGCGGCATCGTCGCCGCGACGGCGGCCGCGTGCCCCGAGGCGCGGTTCGCGCTCGTCGGCTACAGCCAGGGCGCCGACGCGGCCGGCGATCTCGCCGCCGAGATCGGCACCGGCTTCGGAGTGGTCCCGCCGCATCGGCTCGCCGCGGTCGGCCTGCTCTCCGACCCCCGTCGTTCCGAGGCGGACATCCTGATCGGACCGCCCGTCGCGGGCAACGGCGCCGGCGGGCCCCGCATCGGCGGGTTCGGGTTCGTCAGCGGCGACGTCCGCACCTTCTGCGCCGTCGGCGACCTGTACTGCTCGACGCCCAAGGACGATTTCGTCACCCGCGCTGCGGGTTTCCTCGCGATGGCCTCCGGGGGCGACCCGTCCGCCGTCGACCGGTATCGTGCCGAGGCCGACGCGATCTACCTGGATCTGATGAGCGCGGGCGGGCTCCCCATCCTGCAGTCCCAGCTCACCGAGCAGGCCAACGACGAGCGCGAGATCAAGATCCGGAAGTTCTACGAGTCGCAGATCCACCAGGACTACACCAATTACGCGGTCGAACCGAACGGCACCTCGGCCACGACGTGGCTGCGGAACTGGCTGGCTTCCAAGGTCTGACGGGCCGTCAGGTCCGCGAGCCGCGTCGCGCGCGCACGGTGATGCCGCGCGCGGCGAGCAGAGCGGCGAGCACGCCGTCGCCGTCGGTCACGGTCCCCGAATGCGTTCCGTCGTAGATCGCTCCGCAGCCACAGGAGGGACTGCGTGCCTGCAGGACCGCCTCGCGCACGTCGTGCTCGGCGGCGATCCCGGCGACGATCTCGGCCCCACGGACGAACGGATCGGTCATGTCCGCTCCGGTGTCGGTGACGACGCGTGCTCGGCCGGCAAGGACGTCTCGACCGTCGCCGCCGACGATCTCGGCGGGTGGGCGCGGCGTGGGGAGTCCGCCCAGCACCTCCGCACACACGGCGATCGCGCGTCCGGCGGCCACGTCGGCGACCACGTCCTCGTCCGGCCGGGCCTCCGCGTTGTACCGGCACGGCACGCCGGCCAGGCAGGCACTGACGAGAATCGGACGATCCGGCACAGGGTCAGGTTACCGGCAGGCCCGAGCCGGGACTCCGCCCGGAGAGGCCCCACCGCCCGGTCCGGCTCTCCCCGGTGACCACGGTTCCGGGCACGGCGGTACCCGTCCACGGTCATCTCCTGAGCGGTGCGTGGCCGCCGCCGACAACGATCGAGTTCGCCGCGCACGGGCGGGGACGCGCGGCGCTCAGCGGTCCGGCTCGAAGCGGGCACCGAATCGCATCGCCTCCGGGGCGAGGCGGCTCACCCACCGCCGGGTCTTCGCTTCCGGCGTCACGGTCACCAGTGCCCGGTTGTGCCGCACCGCGGCGACGATCGCCTCGCCGACCTTGTACGGCGGATAGCTGCGCGTGCGGTACAGCGCCGTGACCCGCTCGCGGAGCGTGCGCTGCTCCGGTGCGCCGAGGCCCACCATCTCGGCACCGGGAACCAGGTTCGTGCCCACGAGCCCCGGACAGATCGCGCTCACCCCGATCCCGTGGACCATCAGTTCCGCCCGCAGGCACTCGGTGAACATCAGGACCGCGGCCTTGCTCGTCGAGTAGGCGACGAGGCTCTTCTGCGGGGTGAACGCGGCCGCCGAGGCGACGTTGACGATGTGCCCGCCGGTGCCGCGCTCGAGCATCTGGTCCCCGAACGCCCGGCACCCGTACACCACGCCCCAGAAGTTGACGTCCATGACGTGCTCGAACGTCTCCTGCGGGGTGGCGGTGAACGTGCCGATCACGCCGATTCCGGCGTTGTTGACGACCACGTCCGGCACGCCGTGCTGGGAACGGACCGTCGCGGCGAACCGCCGCACCTGCTCCTCGTCGGCGACGTCGAGTTCGTAGGCGTGCGCCCCGCCACCGAAGACCGCTCGCGAGCCGCCGGCGCCGGGGAGGGGCGCGTTGAGCAGCTCCGCGGTGGCGCGGGCGGTGTCGACGTTGCGGTCGGCGACCACGACGATCGCCCCCACGTCGGCGAACGCCCGTGCCGTCGCGCGGCCGATACCGCTGCCCGCCCCGGTGACCACGACGAGCGTCCCGGTCAGGTCGTGCAGGCGCTGATGGACCACTGTCCCTGCGCGCCATCGACGCATCTCCGCGATCCGCGATCTCATGGGCACCATCTTCCTCGTCCGAGCCGCTCGTGCACGGCAGCCGCGCGCGGTACCGTCGAGAAATGACGGAACTGCGTGTGGTGGCGACCATTCCGGCGAAGCCCGGTTCGGAGGACGCGGTGCGGGGCGCGCTGGTGGCGCTGGCCGCGGCGAGTCGCGACGAGGACGGCTGCGTCTCGTACGAACTTTTCGAATCCGGCTCGGCGCCAGGCACATTCGTGACGGTCGAGGTCTGGTCGGGTCAGGAGGCGCTCGACGCGCACATGACCTCCCGGCACGTCACGTCCGCCCTGGCGACGGTGGGGGAGCACCTCGCGGCGGCGCCGGTGATCCATCCGCTCACGGCCGTCGCGTAGCCGGTACGACCGAGCCGGCCGGTCATCGCTCCCCGGATTCCTGACCCGACACGTCGCGGGCCGGTACGACGACGGTGCTCAGCAGCCGCCGGCGCCGGCCCGGGCCGGGGCCCAGCTCGAGGTAGCGCGTCAGCAGCTGCCGCATCTCGGTGACCAGGGCGAGGGCCTCCTCGTCGGTCAGATCGAGGGCTGCCTGCCGGTATCCGACGACGTCCTCGGCCGGATCCCGTCGCTCGGGATCGTCGAGGTACGCGTCGAAGTCGGCGAGCAGCTGCGCGGTGAAGGCGAGGAAGGCACGCCGATGGTCCTCGGCGCTCATCGTCACCGCCTCCTGCCCGTCTATGTGCGCGCGTTCGGCGACGAGACGGTAGGTGCGTTCGACCGCGCCGCGGACGCGGCGCTGCGCGACGACGTCGAGGACTCCGGCGCCGGTGAGCGTCGCGATCTGCCGGTAGAGGGTGGCGGCGGGAACGTCGTCGATGAGGGCACGTAGCTGCGCGGTGGTGGCGGTGCGGTCGCCGAGCAGCGCCTGGACGATCCGCAGGCGCACCGGATGCAACAGCAGTTCCGCGGTGGTCATGTCTCCTCTCACCCGTCAATGTTCTCACGATTGACATTGTTCTCAGCAATGAGAACAATGGGAGCCATGACGACGCTGAGCATCGACCACGGAGTCCTGACGCTGCGCTTCACGCGCTTCGAGAAGATCGCGGGACTGATCCGCGACGTCGACGTCCCCCTGGATGCCATCCGGGACGTCGAGGTCCACGCCGACGGTCTCGCCGCGACGCGAGGAATGCGCGCTCCCGGCCTCGGGCTGCCGGGTGCCCGCAAGATCGGCACCTGGCGCGCGCGGGGACGCAACGAACTCGTCGCCGTGCGGCGCGGACAGCCCGCCCTGCGCGTCGAACTGTCGGGACACGCGCGCGACGCCCTGGTGATCGGTATGGACGACGCCGAGCAGTGGGCCGAGCGGCTGCGAACCCGGACGGCGCGCGCCTGATCTCAGCCGTTCTCGACGTCGGTGGACGGGCCCTCGTCGGTGGCGCCGCCTTCCCCGGCCCATTCGGCCGGATCGGACAGGACGTCGTCGTCGGCACCTCGGGACCCGCTGTCGGTGTCCGCGGTGGCGGGGTCGCCGTCGCCGTCGGGTCGCGTCATGTCGCCTCCTGTGTCGATCGGGGGATCGTGTCGGGGTGAGCCGTTCCGTTGTACGCGGTCGGAGTACCCGTTCGGAACGCGACTACACCCGGCGGTGCCGCACCGGAATTCACCCGATGCGGCACCGGGCCGGTCTGCGTCCGGCCGCTAGAGGGAGTGCTTGCCCTCGTTCGGAGGCGGGACGATCGGTGCGCCCGCGGCCGGGGGAGTCACGGCCGGCCCGCCGCCGGCGGCGTCGGGTGCCATGTTGCCGCCTCCCGAGATGTTCGCCTTCTCGGCGGCCTTCTTCGCCAGGTCGCCGGCCTTCTCCTGCACCTGGGGCGCCTTCTCCTGCACGGTCTCCTTCGCTTCGGTGACCTTCTGCTGTACCTCGGGCTTGTTCCACAGCTGAACGGACTGATCGCGCATCTTCTCGTAGGTCTCACGCCCGGCCCTGGTGCCCAGCACGAAGCCCACGGCGGCACCGGCGGCGAAGGTCAGAGCTCTCATCATGGCAATCTCCTGCTCGTCGAATCTCGGGGGCCCGGCGTCGTCGACACCGGCCGGCGGTCGTGGCCCGACGGCTACCTTCCGCCCGGCTGCCACGCCCTCGCGGCGGCCGCCTCGTCGCGGTTCCGCCCACGTCGTACCGATACCCGGATCCGAGCCGGTTCACACCGGTTGCGGCGAACGGATCAGACGCGCAGCATGTCGCGCACGTGCCCGGTCTCGTTGACCGAGGCTGCCCGCCGGGCACCGTTGCGGGAGACGAGGATGCGGGTCACCGATGTGTACTCGATGGGGAACATCAGCGGCCGGTCGAGCCCGAGCAGGTCCTGGAGCAGGACGTTGACGACGCCGCCGTGGGCGAACACGGCGACGGTGTCGTCGTGCGCGCAGGTGTCGACGATGTGCTGGGTGGCGGCGAGAACGCGGGTGCGGAATTCGTCCGCATCTACGAAGTCGGGAAGGTGACCTGCGCGGATGCGTGCCACGGCGTCCGGGGCAAGCTCCTGCGCGAGGTGGAACGGAATGTAGTGGTCGAGGTGGTAGTCGTACTCCGCCAGGCCCTCGAGCCGGGTGACGGGAAGCCCGCGGGTCTCGGCGAGCGGCGCCGCCGTCTCCAGGGCGCGGCGTTGCGGGCTGCTGAACACCCGCGCGATCCGGTAGGGCTCGAGCGCGGTCGGCAGCCGCGCGGCCTGGGCGCGGCCCTCCTCGGTCAGCGACGGGTCGGCGCGTCCCTCGCTGACCCGGGAGATCTCGGGTAGGGCGTGTCGAATCAGGAGAAGCTGCACGTCACCACGATCGCACGACGACCGATCGCGCGCTCGGTCGACCCGGTGTTTCACGTGAAACCGGGGTGCTCACCGGCGTGCGCGGGGCTTGGCGAGGGGGAAGGCGAGGGACTCGCGGATGCTGCCGCCCGTGATCAGCATGACGATCCGGTCGACCCCCATGCCGAGACCCCCGGTGGGCGGCATGGCGTGTTCGAGCGCCTGCAGGAAGTCCTCGTCGAGTTCCATCGCCTCCTCGTCGCCCCCCGCGGCGAGCAGCGACTGCTCGGTGAGCCGGGCCCGCTGGTCGATCGGGTCGGTCAGCTCGCTGTAGGCCGTGCCGAGTTCGATCCCCCAGGCGACGAGGTCCCACTTCGCCGCGACGAGCGGTTTCGTCGGGTGCGGGCGCGTCAACGGCGACACCGAGGTGGGGAAGTCGGTGTAGAAGGTGGGGAATTCGGTGCGGGATTCGACGAGGTGCTCGTACATCTCCTGCGCCGTGGCACCGGCGTCCCACTCGGGGTTGTACGGGATCTCGTGCTCGTCGCACAGCCGGCGCAACTCCTCGACCGGGGTCTGCGCGTCGATCTCGGTGCCGAGGGCGTCCGAGACCGCCCCGTGGAACGTCTTCACCGGCCACTCGCCGGAGATGTCGATCTCGACGGGCGTCCCGTCGGGGCCGGGCCGGACGATCACCGCACGCCCGTGGGCCGCGACGGCCGCGGCCTGGATCAGCTCGCGGGCCAGCACCCGCATGACCTCGTAGTTCGCGTGCGCCTCGTAGGCCTCGAGAATCGTGAACTCCGGATTGTGCTTGAAGTCCGCCCCCTCGTTGCGGAACACCCGGCCGATCTCGAAGACCCGTTCCATGCCCGCCACGCACAGGCGTTTGAGGTACAGCTCGGGTGCGATCCGCAGGTACAGGTCGAGGTCGTAAGCGTTGATGTGGGTGGTGAAGGGGGCGGCGTTGGCGCCGCCGTGCACGGCCTGCAGGATCGGGGTCTCCACCTCGAGGTAGCCCCGCGCTTGCAGCTGCTCGCGCAGCGACCGCACCACCGCGCTGCGCGCCGCGAGCAACCGGCGCGCGGTGCGGTTGATCGCGAGGTCGACGTACCGCTGCCGCACCCGGGCCTCCGGATCGGTCAGGCCGCGCCACTTGTCGGGCAGCGGGTGCAGGCACTTGCCGTCGAGCCGCCAGTCCTCCGCGAGCACCGAGAGCTCGCCGCTGCGACTGCGGCCCGTCACCCCGCTCACCTCGACGAGGTCGCCGAGGTCGAACACGAACCGGCGGCCGCCGACGCGGCTGCGGTCGACCAGGATCTGCACGTCCCCCGACCAGTCCCGCAGTACCGCGAACAGCACGCCGCCGAAGTCGCGGAGTCGCAGGATACGACCGGCGATCCGCACCGCGGTGCCCTCGGGTGCGGTCACCGTCGCCGCGCAGGTGTGCGACGGCGGGTTCGCCACCGGATACGGGTCGACGCCCGCCTCCTCGAGCCGTTCGAGCTTCGCCATCCGCACCCGCACCTGCTCCGGACGGCGGGGGCCGGTGCGCGACTCCGGCGCCGGCAGGGCGGCGGGGGCGCTGCCGTCGTCACGCAGGGTGCCGGTCTCGACGAGCGCCGGAGGAGCGGACGTCTGGGTTCCGGTGTGGCGGCGGGCGCTCCGCTCCCGGCCGAAGCTGGGCAGCGTGAGGAAGCCCTCGGCGATCGCCGACGCGATCCCGACCCGGGGCAGCACCCGGTTGTCGGCGAAGCACAGGAACCGGGGCACCCACTCGGGCTGGTACTTCACGTTGGACCGGTACAGCGCCTCGAGCTGCCACCAGCGGGAGAAGAACACCAGCACCGAACGCCACAGCCGCAGCACCGGACCGGCGCCGATCCGTGCGCCCTCCTCGAACACCGAGCGGAACACCGCGAAGTTCAACGAGATCCAGGTGATCCCGAACTCGCCGCCGTGAGCAGCGAGTTCCGACACCATCATCTCCACGACACCGTTGGGGGCCTGCGGATTCCGCCGCATCAGATCGAGCGAGACCCCGTCGGCGCCCCACGGGACGAGGGACAGCAACGCCACCACCTCGCCGTGGACCGTCGCCTCCACGAGCACGCACCGGCCGTCGAGCGGATCCCCGAGTCGGCCGAGCGCCATCGAGAATCCGCGTTCGGTCTCGGTGTCGCGCCAGTCGTCCGAAAGACGGATCGCCTGCGCCATTTCGGCCTCGGGAACGTCCCGGTGCCGGCGGATACGCACCGTCACGCCCTGCTTGTGCGCACGCGTCACGGCTTGGCGCACGGGCCGCATCTCCCGGCCGGACAGCGAGAACCCCGTGGTGTGGAGAACGGCCTCGTCGCCGAGTTGCAGGACCGACAGACCGGCCCGGCGATAGGCGCCGGCGCCGGCCTCGCTCGCCCCCATCACCGCCGGCGCCCAGCCGTACCCCCGGGCGAGCGCGAGCCACTCGTCGATCGCGTGCGGCCACGCCTCCGGATTTCCGATGGGATCCCCACTGGCGAGACACACCCCGACCTCCACGCGGTAGGTCACCGCGGCCTTACCGCTGGGCGCGAAGACCACCGCCTTGTCGCGCCGGGTCGCGAAGTAGCCCAGCGAATCGTCGCCGTTCCGCTCGAGCAGGCCCCGGATGGCGGATTCGTCGTTCCCGGTCAGTGCGTTGGTCGCCCGTTGCGACCGGAACAGCACGATCACCGCCGCGATCAGCGCCAGCGCCCCCAGCAGGCCGAGCAGGGTGTTGACGAATCCGTGTGGGCGCCCGCTGAACTGATCGTTGTCGAGCAGGGACAGGGCGGTGACCCGGTTGACCGCCCACAGCAACCGCTCGTCGGACGGCAGGGTGCCGGGGAACAGCTCCACCAGGCCCCACCCGATCAGTGTCCCGACGGCCAGGCCGGCGACGAGGACACCCAGCGATTTCCACACCGCGCCGCGGCGGACCCGCGTGTAGAACTCCGGGTACGCCGCGAGCAGGATCCCCACCACCGCGACCTGCACCACGAGACCGATCGCCGCGCCGATATCGCGCTCCGACACCGCCACGTACCCGTTGTAGATCGCGAATCCGGCCAGGTACACGGTGAGAATCCACCATGCGATCCGCTTGCGACTGGCCAGGGCCGCCGCGAGCAGACCGAGCACCAGTGCATACGACAGGCTGGTGTCGGGGGCGTCGAACAGGTAGGTGTCGACGTATTCGCGTGGGGTGTGGACGAAGTAGCGCAGGGTGGGGGAGAGCGACCACAGCGCCACCGCGAGGGCGAAGATCCCGAGGGTCAGGCCCGCCACGTGCGGGACCGAGTTCAGGCGGCCGCGGGGCCGGGCAGACAGGTGGGGGTGCGCCGCAGGTGCCGCAGCAACGTCCGCTGACATGCGTCGACGGTAGCGCCGCGCAGGACCTCGTACCGGTCGGAACCGACAATTCGGTGCGAATCCGTCGTGCCGTCCGCCCCGTGCCGTCCGCCCTGTGCCGTCCGTCCTGTGCCGCTCGGACCGTCGACTTCGACTCGGGCGGTCTGCCTCAAGGTTCGAAGCGGTATCCCATCCCCGGCTCGGTGAGCAGGTGCCGGGGATGGGCGGGATCGGGCTCGAGTTTGCGCCGCAGCTGCGTGAGATACACCCGCAGGTAATGGGTCTGGGTCGTGTAGGACGGTCCCCACACCTCTTCCAGCAGTTCGCGCTGCCCGACGAGCTTTCCGCGGTTGCGCACCAGCACCTCGAGCATCCCCCACTCGGTGGGAGTCAGGTGAACCGGTGCGCCGTCGCGCGTGACCTTCTTCGCGGCGAGGTCGACGGTGAAGTCGTCGGTGTCGATCGCCGGTTCGGTCGTGCCCGAGATGGTGCCGGCTCGGCGGACCGCGGCGCGGATGCGGGCGAGGAACTCCTCCATCCCGAACGGCTTCGTGACGTAGTCGTCGGCTCCGGCATCGAGAGCGGCCACCTTGTCGAGGGCATCGGTACGTGCCGAGAGGACGATGACCGGGGCGGTGCACCAGCCGTGCAGCCCGGCGAGCACCTCGATCCCGTCGAGGTCGGGTAGTCCGAGGTCGAGGACGATCACGTCGGGACGCTGCTGGGCGGCGGCCCGCAGGGCGGAGCGTCCGTCACCGGCGGTGATCACCTCGTACCCGCGTGCGGTGAGGTTGATGCGCAACGCGCGCAGGATCTGTGGTTCGTCGTCGACGACGAGTATGCGGGTCATCGCGGCACCCTCGGCTGCGCGGACGCGAGTTCGACGACCATGGTCGTCCCGCCGCCGGGTGTCTCGGTGGTGGTGACGGTTCCGCTCATCGCTTCGGCGAATCCTCGCGCGACGGTCGATCCGAGCCCCGCCCCGCCGCTGCGGTGGTCGCCGATTCGTGGGAAGACGTTGCCGGCGTCGCCGGATCCGAGGCCGGGACCGCAGTCCGCGATGGTGACGGTGGTGCGGTCACCGGAAGTGACGGCACCGACCCGGATCGGGCCGGTCGGCGCGTAGCGCAGGGCATTGTCGAGAAGGTTGGCCAGGATTCGTTCGAGCAGGCCGCTGTCCGCCTCGACCATCGTGTCGCCGACGTCGACCTCGAGTCGTTCGCGCACCCGGCGGGCGGCGTCCGGGCCGCCGCTCGAGAGCGTGACCACGGCCCGGTGCAGCACCTCGTCGAGGTAGAGCGGCTGCAGGACGGGCGTGACCACCCCGGCCGCGAGCCGAGAGGAGTCGAGCAGGTTCGACACGAGGGCGGTGAGCTGGTCGGTGGACTCCTCGATCGTCGCGAGCAGCTCCGCGGTGTCCTCGGCGGAGAATTCGACGTCGGTACTGCGCAGACTGGACACGGCGGCCTTGACGGCGGCGAGCGGGGTGCGCAGGTCGTGGCTCACCGCCGACAGCAACAGCCGCCGTAGACGGTCGGTTTCGGCCAGGGCCGAGGCTTTCGCCGCTTCGGCGGTGAGTTCGTCCTGGCGGATCAACCCGGCGATCTGCCCGGTGACCGCGGTGAGGATCCGGCGGTCGCGGGGTCGCAATCCTGGGCCGGACAGCAGTAGCGCAAGACGGCCGTCGTCGATCTCGCACACGGTATCGGCCTCGTCGACCGAGGCGGGCGGAGTGGTTCCGGTGCGGTCGACGACGTGGCGGCGGCCGTTCTCGGAACGCAGGATCGCGACACCGGACTGCCCGTAGGTCTCGCGGACCTTGTCGAGCAAGCTGTGGACGTTCGCGCCGCGCAGCACAGCGCCGGCGAACAGGGCGAGCAGTTCGGCCTCCTGCGCGGCGAGCCGCGCCTCGCGGGCCCGGGCCGCGGCGGCGTCGACCAGCGCGGCGACCGCCACGGCGACGACGAGCAGCACCACGGTGGTGACGAAGTTGTCCGGTTCGGCAATGGTGAAGCTGTAGCGCGGTTCGGTGAAGAAGAAGTTGAGCAGCAGGCCGGACAGCAGGGCCGCGACGACGGCGGGGCCGATTCCGCCGAACAGGGCGACGGCGAGCACGACGACGAAGAACAACGCGTTCTGGCCGGCCACCCCGGTGAGGCGGTCGATCACGGCCATCAGGGCGGTCGCGACGAGGGGGATGACGGCTGCCGCGATCCAGGACTGCAGTCGCCGCTCGTGGCGGCCCAGCAACGCCATCTTCGGGCCTCGGGCCGTGTGCTCGTGGGTCACCATGTGCACGTCGATCCTGCCGGAGTCGCGGACGACCGCCGCCCCGATGCCCTCGTCGAGGATGCGGGCCCATCGCGGGCGCCGCGACGTGCCGAGCACGAGCTGGGTCGCGTTCACCTCCCGCGCGAAGTCGAGCAGCGTGGTGGGCACGTCGTCGCCGACGACGCTGTGCAGGCTGGCGCCCAGACTCGCGGCGAGGGTCCGGACCTTTCCCATCTGCGGCGCCGAGACACCGGTGAGGCCGTCGCCCCGGACGACGTGCACGACCATCAGCTCCGCGCTCGCCTTGGCGGCGATGCGGCTGGCCCGGCGCACCAGGGTCTCCGATTCGGGCCCGCCGGTGACGGCGACGACGACGCGCTCGCGGGCCTCCCAGGTGTCGGTGATGGCGTGTTCGCCGCGGTACTTCGCGAGCGCAAGGTCGACCTGATCGGCGAGCCACAGCAGGGCGATCTCGCGCAGGGCGGTCAGGTTCCCTTCGCGGAAGTAGTTGCGCAGCGCGGCATCGACGTTCTCCGGCGCGTAGACGTTGCCGTGCGCGAGACGCCGCTGCAGCGCCTGCGGGGTGATGTCGACGAGCTCGACCTGGTCGGCGCGCCGTACGACGTCGTCGGGCACGGTCTCGCGTTGCACCACGCCGGTGATCTGCTCGACGACGTCGTTGAGGGACTCGAGGTGCTGGATGTTGACCGTGGACAGGACGTCGATGCCCGCGTCGAGCAGTTCCTCGACGTCCTGCCAGCGTTTGGTGTGCCGGCTGCCCGGCACGTTGGTGTGGGCGAGCTCGTCGACCAGGGCGACCGCCGGCCGGCGGGCCAGCACGGCGTCGAGGTCGAGTTCGTCGAACACGGTGTCGCGGTACGTCATCCGCCGTGGCGGGACGATCTCGAGGCCGGCCAGCTGCTCGGTGGTGCGCGCCCGCCCGTGCGTGTTCACGATCGCCACCACCACGTCGGTGCCTCGGCCGATTCGCCGATGGGCCTCCCCCAGCATGGCGAACGTCTTTCCCGCGCCGGGGGCGGCACCGAGGTAGATCCGCAGCCGTCCCCGGCGCGACGCCTCGGGGACGGCGGTGCGTGCGGTACCGGTCACGACGCCATCATCCACCCGAGGGGACCTCGTCGCAGTCGGGTGCAGTCAGTCCCAGGGCCACGTTCAGCTCGGGCACGTTCACTCGTTCGGCGCCGAGGAACCCGAGTTGCCGGCCCTCGGTGTGCGCGGCGACCAGCTCGCGGACCCATTGCTCGGGGATGCCGGTGACCCGCGCGACCCGCGGCACCTGCACCGCGGCGTAGGCAGGGGAGATGTGGGGGTCGACGCCGGAGCCGGATCCGGTGACCGCATCGACGGGAACGGCCTGCGGCGGCACCTGCTCGCGTGCGGCGATCGCCGCACGCCGCTCGTCGACGAAGGCGGCCAGCACCTCGCTGCCGGGGCCTTGGTTGGACGGCAGGGCGGCGGCCGGGTCGCCCGGGGTGAATGCGTCCCCGCCGGCGACCGAGCCGACGACGCGCGTGTGGAAGAACGGGTCGGGCTCACCGACGGCGACCTGCGGATCGACGCCGATCAGCCGGCTGCCGACCACGCACCCGTTCGCGTCGGTCAGCGCCGAACCCTCGGCGCTCGCCGCACCGAGTCGTCCCACCACCCATACCGTCGCCGGATAGGCCGCTCCGACGATCACGGTCAGTGCGACCAGCATCAGCAGGCCGGCCCGCACCTGCCGGATCAATCCTGCGAAGAAGTTCCCGAATCCCATCCGTGTCACCCGATTCCCAGACGCACCACGAGGTCGATCAGCCAGATCCCGACGAACGGGGTGATCACCCCACCGAGGCCGTAGACGAGCAGATTCCGCCCCAGCAGCGACGACGCGTTCGCCGGCCGGTACCGCACACCCTTCAGGGCCAGCGGTATCAGCGCCACGATCACCAGGGCATTGAAGATCACCGCCGACAGGATCGCGGACTGCGGGGTGGCCAGTCCCATGATGTTCAACCCCGCCAGCTGCGGATAGATCCCGCTGAAGAGGGCGGGCAGGATCGCGAAGTACTTCGCCAGGTCGTTGGCCAGGGAGAAGGTGGTCAGTGCCCCGCGCGTGATGAGCAGCTGCTTGCCGATCTCGACCACTTCGATCAGCTTCGTCGGATCGGAGTCGAGGTCGACCATGTTCCCCGCCTCCTTGGCCGCGGAGGTGCCGGTGTTCATCGCCACCCCGACGTCGGCCTGTGCCAGGGCGGGCGCGTCGTTGGTTCCGTCGCCGGTCATCGCGACCAGCCGTCCGCCCTGCTGTTCCGAGCGGATCAGCGCCAGCTTGTCCTCGGGAGTCGCCTCGGCCAGGTAGTCGTCGACCCCCGCCTCGGCCGCGATCGCCCGCGCGGTGAGCGGGTTGTCCCCGGTGATCATCACCGTGCGGATGCCCATCGCGCGCAGTTGTGCGAACCGCCGTGCCATGCCCGGTTTGACGACGTCGGACAGTTCGACGACGCCGACCACCGACGCGCCCCGGGCGTCGCACCGGGCCACCACCAGAGGCGTTCCGCCGACGCGGGCGATGTCGTCGACGACGGCGCTCACCGCGTCGGGCGTCCGTCCGCCCTCCTCGGCCACCCAGCGGCTCACCGCATCGGCGGCCCCCTTGCGGATTCGGACCGGGGTGTCCGCGTCGGCGACGGTGTCGAGGCCGCTCATCCGGGTGTGCGCGGTGAAGGCGACGAACTCGGCGGAGCGCTCGGCGTCCGACGGCCCCGGATCGAGGTGGTACCGCTCGGCGCAGAGTTCGACGATGCTGCGTCCCTCGGGGGTACCGTCGGACAGGCTCGACATCCTTGCCGCGGAAGCTATTTCGTCATCCGTGATGCCGGGAGCCGGGTGCAGTGCGGTGGCGCGGCGGTTGCCGTAGGTGATGGTTCCGGTCTTGTCCAGCAGCAGGGTGTCGATGTCCCCGGCGGCCTCCACGGCACGGCCGGACATGGCCAGCACGTTGCGCTGCACCAGCCGATCCATGCCGGCGATGCCGATCGCGGACAGCAGGGCTCCGATCGTGGTGGGTATCAGGCACACCAGCAGCGCGATCAGTTCGACCGGTCCCTGCTCGACACCGGCATACGCGCTCATCGGAGCGATCGCGACCACCGCGAGCAGGAACACGATCGTCAACGCCGCGAGAAGGATGTTCAGGGCGATCTCGTTCGGGGTCTTCTGCCGGGCGGCGCCTTCGACGAGAGCGATCATCCGGTCCACGAAGGTCTGCCCGGGTGGGGCGGTGATCCGCACGACGATGCGGTCGGAGAGCACGGTGGTGCCGCCGGTGACGGCGCACCGGTCGCCGCCCGACTCGCGGATCACCGGGGCGGATTCTCCGGTGATCGCCGACTCGTCGACCGTGGCGATGCCCTCGATCACGTCGCCGTCCCCGGGAATCGTCCCACCGGTCTCCACCACGACGAGATCGCCCACGCGCAGCTCGGTGGCCGATACGGATTCCTCGGCGGCCGGACCGGTGAGGCGACGGGCTGCCGTGTCCTGCTTGACCTTTCGCAGGCTCGCCGCCTGCGCCTTGCCTCGCCCCTCGGCGACCGACTCGGCGAGGTTGGCGAAGAGCACGGTGAACCACAGCCACGCCGCGATCGACCAGGCGAACAGGGTGGGTTCGACGATCGCCGCGACGGTGGCGACCGCCGACCCGACCAGCACGACGAACATCACCGGATTCCGCGCCACATGCCGGGGATCGAGCTTGCGGATCGCTCCCGGCAGGGCGTCTGCCAGCTGACGGGGGCTGAACACGCCCCCGCCGACACGATGCGGGCGGGAGGCGATCGTCTCCCGGTGGGAATGAACATCGACGGTCAATGCAGTGCCTCCGCGACGGGGCCCAGGGCCAGGGCCGGGAAGAAGGTGAGAGCCGCAACCAGTACGACGGTTCCGGTGAGCAGCCCGGCGAATGCCACACCGGTGGTGGGCAGCGTGCCCGCCCCGGCCGGGGTGCGCCGCTGGGAGGCGAGCGAGCCGGCCAGAGCCAGGACGAACACGATCGGCAGGAACCGCCCGAGCAGCATGCACATCCCCAGCGAGGACTGGAACCAATCGCTCGTGACGGTCAGTCCGCCGAACGCGCTGCCGTTGTTGTTCGACGCCGAGGCATAGGCATAGAGCACCTCGGTGAAGCCGTGGATCGCGCCCGGCGTGCCCGGGTCCCCGGAGTTGCCGAGATACCCGGTGGTGGGCGAGAGGATCACCGTGATTCCGGTGCCGACGAGTACCAGGGCCGGCATGACCAGGACCGTCAGCGCGGCAAGGGTGATCTCGCGCCTGCGCAGCTTCTTACCGAGGAACTCGGGGGTGCGCCCCACGAGCAGGCCCCCGACGAACACGGCGAGCACCGCGAGCACCAGCATGCCGTACAGGCCGGTGCCGACGCCGCCGGGCGCGATCTCGCCGAGCAGGATGTTCAGCAGAACGGCCCCGCCGCCCAGCGGGGACATGCTGTCGTGCGCCGAGTTCACCGCACCGGTGCTCGTGCCGGTGGTCGACACCGCGAACAGCACCGAACCGGGAATCCCGAACCGGACTTCCTTGCCCTCCATCATCGCGCCGGCGGCGTTCGCCGCCACACCCCGCGTACCGGATTCGGCGGCCAGCGCCACCGCCAGGACGGTGCCGTAGAGCACCGCCATCACGCCGAGGACGGTCAGGCCCTGCCGTCGGTTGCCGATCATCGTGCCGAACGTGCGCGTCAGCGCCACCGGGATCAGCAGGATCGCGAGGATCTCGACGATGTTGGTGACGGGGGTGGGATTCTCGAACGGGTGCGCCGAGTTCGCGGCGAGGACGCCGCCGCCGTTGGTGCCGAGTTCCTTGATCGCCTCCTGCGAGGCAACCGGCGCGAGCGCGTTCGTGACCGTGTCGCCGTCCAGTCCGGTCGCGGTGAAGCCGCTGCGATACGACTGGATCACGCCCTGGCTCAGCAGGATCAGGGCGATCACGAATGCCAGCGGTAGCAGGATCCGCAGGGTCCCGCGGACCAGGTCCACCCAGAAGTTGCCGATCTCGCCGCCGCGTCCGACGCGCACCAGACCACGGATCAGGGCGGTCACGACCGCCATCCCCACCGCCGCCGAGACGAAGTTCTGCACCGCGAGCCCGGCGGACTGGGTGAGTGGGCTCATCGTCGTCTCGGGCACGTAGGACTGCCAGTTGGTGTTGGTGACGAACGAGACGGCCGTGTTGAACGCTACGGCCGGGCTCACCCCCGCCAGCCCGTTGCTCAGCGGCAGGATGCCTTGAACGCGCTGCAGGAGATACAAGAAGAGCACGCTCGCCAGGGAGAAGCCGAGCACACTTGCGGCGTATCCGTACCAGGTCTGCTCGGCGCGGGGATCGATCCGGCACACCCGGTACATCAGCGACTCGATCCGCAGGTCCTTCCACCGGAGGTCGGTGTCGGTCGTGTAGACCCTCGCCATGTAGTCACCGAGCGGAACGTATGCCAATGCCAGGACTGCGACGACCAGGGCGATCTGCAGTCCCGCGGCAACAGCTGGAGTCATCGGATCGTCAGAACCTCTCCGGATCGAGCAGCGCGATCAGCAGGTACGCCACGAGTGCCACCGCGATCACGACGAGCGCGACACTCGCCGCGCCCGCCCAGGTCATCGGTTCGCCCCTCGCGCGTGCAGGGCACGCAGGACCAGAGCGCACACCAGGAACCCAGCCAGGATCAGCACCACGTACGCGGCGTCGGCCATGTCGTCTTCCCTTGTCGTAGACACGAATCAGGCGCCGATCGGCGCCCCGCACCACACTGTTGCACCGTGCGCTTCCCTCGACGGCGATCCATACGGAATCTTGATGCCCGCGGTCGATGTCCTGACGAGTTCTTTACACGCCGGTGCGGGTCCCGGCGGCGCAGTGCCCGCGGGTTCCGAGACCGGACGCTGGTCAGCGGATAGCGTCGACGGGTATGAGTGCCCGTCCGAGACCGCTGCCGCAGCTGCGTATGGCGGCTGCCGCGTACCGATTTCGCGAGAGCCTGTTCGCGCTGCCGACGTTGATCGTCGCTGCCGGGGTGATCCTCGCCGAGGTGACCGCGTACCTCGACCGCACCCTCCCCACCGACGTCGCGGGGTGGGCCGTGCAGATGAACAGCAACGGCGCGACGTGGCTGCTCAGTACCGTGGCGGGCGCGACGATCACCACGGCGGGGGTGGTGTTCTCACTGACCGTGGTCAGCCTGCAGCTGGCCAGCAGCCAGTTCTCGCCCCGGGTGATGCGCTCGTTCATCCGGGACCGCGTGAGCCAGACGGTGATCGGCATGCTCGTGGCGACGTTCGTCTACTGCGTGCTGACGCTGCGGCACGTGGGAGCCGAGGCTGCCGAACCGGCGCCGGGGGTGTCGATGACCGTGGCCCTGGTGCTGACGGTGGCAACCGTCGTCCTGATCGTCGCCTATCTCGACAGGCTCGCGCACGGACTGCAGGTCGGTGAGGTGGTGCGCACGATCGCCACCGAAGCGGACGGGGTGCTCGACGCAGCGGTTCGGGAGAGCCGCACGGAACGCCCGGCCGCGGCGGTGTCCCGGCCGGCTTCCGACGCGATCATGACGGTTCCGGCGGTCCGGGACGGCTGGGTGACCCAGGCGCCGACCGAGCATCTTCTCGCGTCGGTACCCCCGTCGACGGTGGTGCGCCTGGAAACGCGTCCCGGCGCCTACATCCATCGCGGCGAAGTGCTGTTGCGCGTGTGGCCGGTCCCGGACCGTGCCGACAGGGTCCGTCGCCGGCTCGAGGCCGCCGTGGAGATCTCCGACACCCGCACCATGCAGCAGGACGTGGATTTCGCGCTGCGCCAGCTGGTCGACATCGGCCTGCGCGCTCTCAGTTCGGCGATCAACGACCCCACCACCGCGACCGAGGTGGTCCTGCGCATCGGCAGTCTGCTGCGGACGCTCCTGACCGCCGAGGTGCCGCCGCTGTCGGTCGCCGGCGCCGACGGCCGGGTGCTGCTGCGCCCGTGGATGCTGTCCCCGCCGGAGTACGTCGAGCACGCCTTCGAGCAGATCCGGCAGGCGTGTCCGCGGCAACTGCACGTGGCCACCGCGGTCGCGCGGGTGCTGCGCATGCTGACCGACCATGTGCGGGCCGCCGACCGGGACGAGCACGTACCGGAGCTCGAGCGGCAACTGCGGTTGCTCGTCGAGTCCGTGGCCGCCGAGCCGGGGCACCACCCCGAGGACCTCGCCCGGTTCCGGGCCGTGGCCGAGTCTCCGGTCGACCCGGCCGAGCACGAGGTGGACTGAGCCGTCGCGCGTGACTCGCGCGACGGAATCCGCCCGGTGGTTCCCGAGCGGATTCCGGGTCGCGGCCGGTTACTCCTCGACGCCCATGTGGCGGATGGAGGGACCGCCCTTGTGGTCGCTCGAGCGGCCGAGCTTGGAATCGAGCAGGCTGCGCAGGCGGTGGACGGCACCGTCGAACGCTTCCTTCACCGAGCCGGCGTTGTGGGTGACGACGATCGGTTGCTGACCCGCGATGCGGGCCTCGAGGAGGCACCGCTTGTCCGTGGTGCCGAACTTCCCGGCGTTCTCGTCGCTGAGGTGGATCTCGAGCCGGGTGATCCGGTCGGCGAACCGCTCGACCGCGGACGCGAGCTCGCTCTCGAGGCGGTCGGCGATGTCGTCGTCGATCTGGATGTGGCTGTCCTTGTTGAGCTGGATCTGCATCGATCTGTCTCCTTCTCGGTCCGGCGATACGGCCGGAGGGGATCCCCCGGGTTCCGCACCGCGCCCGCTCCGATTCCACCCGAGCACGACGACGGGCGGCAACCCGGGTCCGTCTAGCCGGGTCCGTCTAGCCGGGGTTCTCGGGTTCGCGGCGGGAGAGCGCGCTCGGCCACCACACCCGCTTGCCGATGTCGATGGTCAGGGCGGGAACGAGCAGCGACCGGACCAGCAGGGCGTCGAGCAGCACGCCGAACGCGACGATGAACGCGATCTGGGCGAGGAACAGCAGCGGGATCACCGCCAGTGCCGAGAACGTCGCGGCCAGGACGATGCCCGCCGAGGTGATCACACCACCGGTCACGGTCAGGGCCCGCAGCGTGCCACGCCGGGTGCCCACGCGCGCGCTCTCCTCCCGCACCCGCGTCATCAGGAAGATGTTGTAGTCGATACCCAGCGCGACGAGGAAGACGAAGCCGAACAGCGGCACCACCGGGTCGGCGCCGGGGAACCCGAGCAGGTGGTCGAAGACCAGCGACGACACCCCGAGGGTGGCGGCGAAGGACACGACGACCGTCAGCATCAGCAGCACCGGGGCGACGATCGCGCGCAGGAGCAGGACGAGGATCAGCAGCACCACGGCGACGACGACGGGAATGATGACCGTGCGGTCGCGGGTGGCGGTGTTCTTGGTGTCCAGGTCCACCGCCGAGTTGCCGCCGACCAGCGCCTCGGCGTTCGGGATCCCGGCCACCGCGTCGCGGATGCGTTCGACGGTGTCCTCGGCGGCCAGCGAGTCGGCCGGGTCCGACAGGGTCGCCTGCAGCGCGACGCGGCCGTCGACGACGGTCGTCGCGCCGTCCGGCCCGGTCACCGGTACCACCTCGGTGACGCCCTCGATGCGGGCGGCGGCGGCGACGTCGCCCGCCGCGGACTCACGGGTGATGATCACCGCGGGCGATCCGGTGCCCGCATCGAAGTGCCTGCCGAGCACCTCCTGGCCGGTCACGGACTCGGTCTCGAGCAGGAAGATCTCGGACTGCGCGACGCCGTCGGCCTCGAACTGGGGCAGCAGCATCGCGAAGCCGACGAGCACGATGCTCGACACGACCCAGATCCGGCGCGGGTGGGCGCCGACCTTCCGGGCGAGGGCGCTCCAGAACCGGTGCGCCGAGGCGAGGTCGTCGCGATCGGCGTCGGGGTCGACGGTGGGCCGCTTGGGCCAGAACGCGGCGCGGCCGAGCAGCACGAGCGCGGACGGCAGGAAGGTCATGGAGGCGACGAACGAGGCGACGATGCCGATCGCGGCGACGGGGCCGAGGCCGCGGTTGGAGTTCAGGTCGGACAGCAGCAGGCACAGCACGCCGGCGATGACGGTGCCCGCCGACGCCGCGATGGGCTCCAGCGTCGCCCGCCACGCGGTGCGCATCGCGGCGAACCGGTCCTGCTCGAGGCGCAGTTCCTCGCGGTATCGGGACACCAGGAGCAGCGCGTAGTCGGTCGCGGCACCGAAGACGAGGATGAACAGGATGCCCTGGCTCTGTCCGTTGAGGGCGATGATGCCGGCGTCGGCCAGCAGGTACACCAGCAGGCTCGCCAGTGCGAGGGCGAACACCGCCGAGAGGATCACCACGAACGGCAGCAGCGGACTGCGGTAGACGACGACGAGGATCAGCAGGACCACGCCGCCGGCGACCAGCAGCAGCAGGCCGTCGATGCCCTCGAATGCCGTCGTCAGGTCCGCGATCTGCCCGGCGGGTCCGGTGACGAGGACCGTCAGCCCCTCGGGTGGGTTCGCGAGCTCCGCGCGCAACTCGTCGACGGCCTCGCCGACCTCTCCGGTGCTGTCGACGGGCACGATCAGCCGTGCGGCCTGACCGTCCTGCGACGGAACCGGCGGCGGGCCGGCGGACGCTCCCGCGAGGTAGGCGAGGTCGTCGGGGGTGATGCCGGACGGGCGTTCGGCGACGACGATCGCGGGCACGAACCGGGTGTCGGTGAAGTCCGCATAGAGTTCGCCCGCCCGGGTGGATTCCGCGGACGCCGGGAGGAAGGAGCTGTTGTCGTTCTGCTGGACCTCGCTGAGCTTGCCGGCGAAGGGGCCGCCGGCGCCCGCGATCGCGAGCCACGCGATGAGCAGCAGCGCGGGCAGCAGCCAGCGGATGCGGCGAGGTGAACGAGCCGGCGCGGTGACGGTGTTCAATCTTCCTCCAGGAGAATGCGACTACGCCGAGCCCAAATTACTCAGCTAGCTGAACAATAGTGAAAAGGTATCTCATGAGCGACGATCTCGAGAGCTGGCCGACCGGCCGGCTGCTGTCCACGGCCGCCCGGCTCGTGGAACAGGCCTGGGAATCGACTCTGCGCGCGCACGGCCTCACCCACGCCGGCCTGGTCGCCCTGCACACGATCGCGGACGGACCCCGCTCCCAGCGGGAGATGGCCCGGGCCTGCCGGGTGACCGACCAGACGATGAGCCGGACCGTCGAGCACCTCGAGCGGTCCGGCCTCGTCACGCGCGCCGTCGACCCCGCCGACGAGCGGCGCATGCGCGTACAGATCACCGAGTCGGGGAACGAGCTGTATCGGGCGATGATCGAACTCGAACGCACCGATGCGCAGCCGACCGCGGTGGTGTCCGACCCCGGCACCCTGCGCTCCCTTCTGATCGAACTGGTCCGATCCGCGCAGCGTTGAACCGCCGCGACGAGGCGGGCAGGTCCGTCCGCCGGGGTCAGCCCAGCGGCAACTGCGCGAAGATCTGCGTCGGCTGCGTCGACCCGCCCGGCGGTTCGACGCTGAAGGCCAGCGCGGTCGAGTGCCCGACGCCCTCGAGGACGGCCGTCGTGGACGGCGCCACCGCCTCGGCGTCCATGATGCCCGCGGACTCCGGGCCCTCGGGGGTCATCAGCCACATCTGGTAGACACTGCCCTCCGCGGGCGGCGCCACGTTGTTCATCACCAGAACCCCGGCGTCGGCTTCCTTCGAGTACACCACCGTGGCAACTCCGCCGCCCTCGATCTCACCCGACGTGGTGCGCACGTCCTCCGCCGCGAACACCTGCTCCGAGGTGGTCGCGGTCTCCTCCTGCAACTGGGTCACGACGGCGAATCCACCGACGGCGACGAGGATCGCGGCCGCCGCACTGAGCAGGAAGTTGCGGCGCCGGCTGCGGCGTTCGTCCAGCGAGACGGGAGCGGCGGGCGGAGCGGACTCGGCCGCGACCGCGTCGAGCAGGCGCTCACGCAGACGTGCCGGCGGCTCGGTGGCCGTCGACGCGGACACCATCGCCATCGTCTCCCGGACGGCCGCCGTCTCCCGATCGAACGCCGCCGCCACTTCGGGATCGGCGCCGGCGACCCGGGACTCGATGTCGCGGCGCTCGGCATCGGATACCGCATCGAGCGCATACACGACCGCGAGGTCGATCAGTTCGCGGTCGGAATCGCCGAAACCGGGCCGGGCCTCACTCCTCATCGCCCTGCACCCCCAGACACTTGCGTAGACGGAGCAGTCCGTCGCGGATTCTCGATTTCACGGTCGGTAGCGTGACCGAAAGTTGTTCGGACACTTCGCGGTACGTCAGACCGCCGTAGTAGGCCAGTTCGACGGACCGCCGTTGCAGGTCGGTCAGGGTGCCCAGACAGTGGGTGACCTGCTGCCGATCCTCGCGCCGGGCCGCCTCCTCGCTGACGACGTCGAACGCCGCGTCGACGTTGCTCGCGCCGTAGCGGGCCTCGCGGTCGGCTCCGGACTGCTCGGACCGCACCCGGTCGACGGCACGGCGGTGCGCCAGAGTGATCAGCCAGGACAGCGCCGAACCCTGCGCGGCGTCGAACCCGGAGGCCGACCGCCAGACCTGCAGGTAGACCTCCTGCGCGGTCTCCTCGCTGTACCCGGGATCGCGCAGGACCCGCAGAATCATCCCGTACACCCGGGCGCGGGTCAGGTCGTAGAACTCGGCGAACGCAGCCGCATCCCGCGCCGCCACGCGCGCGAGCAGCGCGTCGAGTGTGTCGGTACGTCCGCCGACGCCGGTCATCGGCTCTGTCCGCTCATCGAGCGAAAGCCTAGTCGGGCGATTCGGGCGGCTCAAGCGATCCTCCGGCGGACCGCCCGGGCGGCCGGGGCCGGGGGGTGAGGCAAGGGTCGAATCGAGCACGGCGGTCACCTCCGGAAAAGCCGGGGAGCTGCGGAACGGTGTGCGATGTCAGGCATGGTCGCCTCCGGCGCCCCGGCCGGCCGGAGCCAGGGATTCGCGCAGGAACTCGGCGGTGACGGCATGCCACCAGCCCGGCTTGGTGAGCAGGAAATGCCCGCCGCCCGCCAGCGGCCGGAACTGGGCGTCGACGCCGCGGCCGCGGGCCCGGGCCGTCTGCACCGCGCTCACGCGCGGATCGCACCACGTGTCGGCGGTGCCGTGCACGACCAGGAGTCGTCGCTCGGGCGGGACGAGCGCGCCGTCGTCCTCGGGCCACCACGGTGCCAGCGCGACGACGGCCCCGACGCCCGGCTGGGCCGCGAGGTGGGCCGCGACCCGTCCGCCCATGGAGTGACCGACGAGCCCGATCCGGACGTCACCGCGCCGCCGGCGCACCTCGTCGAGGGCCCGCAGGGCATCGTGGACGGGACTCATCCGGTCCCCGTTCCAACCGCGGTAGGTGTAGCGCACCTGGCCGACGGTGATGTCGTACATGCTCAGCCGGGACCGCAGGGACTCGGTCAACAAGGTCATCCGCAGCGCGGACAGGTGCCACGGCCGGGCGGCGGAGGTGCTGACCGGCTTGCCACCTGGCAGAACCAGCACATGAGCGCGGGGCCGGTTCGATACGATCTCCATGCCCGTTGTTCGGAGCCTGGCCGGAATCGGATGGGTCGAAAGAATTTCTCGGCATCCACCCATCCGCCCTCCCGACCGTGCCGAATGGCAGATGACACACCTGACCGACGTGGTCGCACGGATCACGACACCGAAGGGAAGAGGGCCATGGTTATCAACACGCGAAAGAGCTTGGCGGCAGTCGGAATCGGCGCGATGGCGTTGATGGGCGTCGCGGCGTGCTCGTCCGACGACTCCGGCTCGTCGACGGCGACGTCGGCGACGTCGGCGATGGAGAGCGCCACGTCGGCGATGTCTCCCACCACGTCCGAGGAGGCCATGGCGTCCGGTCCGGTGGGTCCGGGTTGCGCCGCGTACGCCGAGCAGGTTCCCAGTGGGCCGGGCTCGCTGGAGTCCATCGCACAGCAACCCGTCGGGACTGCTGTCGCCGAGATTCCGATTCTGACGCAGTTGAATGCGGCGATCAGCGGGCAGCTCAACCCGGAGGTCAACCTCGTCGACACGCTCAACGGCGGTGAGTTCACCGTGTTCGCGCCGGTCGACGACGCCTTCGCCAAGGTCGATCCGGCCACCATCGAGACCCTGAAGACCGACACGGCCACCCTCACGAGCATCCTCACCTACCACGTCGTCCCCGGCCAGATCCCGCCGTCGGACATCGAGGGCACCCAGACCACCGTCCAGGGCGGTACGGTCGAGGTGACCGGCAGCGGCGAGGAATGGAAGGTCAACGACGCCAACGTCATCTGCGGCGGTATCGAGACGGCCAACGCGACCGTCTACCTGGTCGACTCCGTCCTGCTGCCGCCGGCGCCGCAGCAGTGACCCGGTAGCACCGGAGGAGTGACGTGAGACGAACGATCCGAGGCCTCGCGGCGGCCGCCCTGGCCGCCGCGGGCGCCGCCCTCATGGCGGCACCGGCGCAGGCAGCCCCGCTCACCCCCGTGGCGGAGCTCGACGTGAACCGGTACATGGGCACCTGGTATCAACTGGCCGCCAACCCCGCGCCCTTCAACCTCGACTGTGTGCTCGACACCACCGCGAACTACTCGCTGATCGACGAGCGCAACGTGCGGGTGGAGAATTCGTGCACCACCGTCACGGGGGAGCGGCGGGGAATCGTCGGCAACGCGCGGGTCAACGACACCGCCTCGCTGCACGTGAGCTTCCCCGGGGTGCCGACCCAGGATTCCCTGGACGGGCCGAGCAACTACATCGTCGGCTATCTCGCGGACGACTACTCGTGGGCGCTCGTGGGGGATCCGACCCGGGTCTCCGGGTTCGTCCTGTCCCGGTCACCGGTGGTCGACGCCGCCGCGTGGCAGCAGATCCGGTCCGTGGTCGAGCAGCAGGGCTACAACAGCTGCCTCATGCTCACCTCGCCCACCACGGAGGGCCTGCAGGAGATCAAACCGCTCTGCACCGTGTGAACGGTGTTCTGCGCGTAGCGGACTCGCACCGGCCCCGCCTGCCCGGCCGAATGTCACATTGCGTCGGTTCCATCGATCGCATGTGACATTCGGTCGCGCGCGGGCGGCGCCGGGGCCCGGATGCGTTTCCCCCGGGCACGCCCCGGCTCTGTTAGGTTCGATTCGCGACGTGGACGAGCCTTCCGATCGTCGGACCCGGCTCGTCGCGACACGAGGAGCTGGTGAAGATGATCCGCGACGCATGGCGGGGTTTGCTCAAGCCCGTCTTCGTTCCCGCCTCGCTCGTGATCCTCGGGATGATCGTGTTCGCGGTCGTCTACGCGGGATCGGCCGAGGGGGCGGTCGACGCGCTCAACCGTGCCATCACCGACGGCGTCGGCTGGTGGTACATCCTGATCGCCACCGGATTCGTGATCTTCGCCCTGTACTGCGGCCTCAGCCGCGTCGGCAACATCAAACTCGGCCGCGACGACGAACAACCCGAGTTCGGAATGCTGTCCTGGTTCGCGATGCTCTTCAGCGCCGGCATGGGCATCGGCCTGGTGTTCTACGGTGTCGCCGAACCACTCTCGCACTACGTCGATCCCCCGCAGGCAGGCCGGATCCCCGGTTCGACGGACGCCGCCGCCAATCAGGCGATGGAACTGACCATGTTCCACTGGGGTCTGCACGCGTGGGCGATCTACGTCGTCGTCGGCCTCGGTCTGGCCTACATGACGTACCGCAAGGGCCGGCCGCTGTCGGTGCGCTGGCTGCTCGAACCGCTCCTCGGACGCGCCCGCGTCGAGGGACCGATCGGGCACGCGATCGACACGATCGCGATCGTCGGCACCCTCTTCGGCGTCGCCACCTCTCTCGGCTTCGGCGTCCAGCAGATCTCGGCGGGCCTCGACTACCTGGGCTGGGTCGAGACGAACAACTGGCTCACCGTCGGGCTGATCGTCGGGGTGACGGGCCTGGCGACCTTCTCGGTGGTCTCCGGCGTCTCGCGCGGCCTGAAATGGCTGTCCAACATCAACATGGTGCTGGCGGCCTCGCTTGCGGTGTTCGTCCTGCTGCTAGGGCCGACGCTGTTCCTGCTGCAGTCGTGGGTGCAGAACCTCGGCGGCTACGCGCAGGCCCTGCCGGAGCTGATGCTGCGCACCGCACCGTTCGCCGAGGACGGCTGGTCGGGCGCGTGGACGATCTTCTACTGGGGCTGGTGGATGAGCTGGGCGCCGTTCGTCGGCATGTTCATCGCCCGCATCTCCCGCGGCCGCACGATCCGGGAGTTCGTCTTCGGTGTTCTGCTCGCCCCCACGTTCGTCGCGTCGCTGTGGTTCACGATCTTCGGCGACTCCGGAATCCTGCGGCAGCGCGACGAGGGCACCATGCTCGCCGCGGACGGCACCGTGGACACCGACACCTCGCTGTTCGTCCTCCTCGACGGCCTTCCGCTGGCCGTGGTGACGAGCCTGCTCGCGATCCTCGTGGTCGTGTTCTTCTTCGTGACATCCTCGGACTCGGGTTCGCTCGTGATCGACATCCTCGCCACCGGCGGCAACCTCGAGACCCCGAGGATCACGCGCGTCTACTGGGCGGTGCTCGAAGGGATCGCGGCGGCGGTGCTGCTGCTCGTCGGCGGCAGCGGATCGCTGACCGCGCTGCAGACCGCATCCATCGCAACGGCGGTGCCGTTCTCGATCGTCATGGTGCTGGCCTGCGTGTCGATGCTCAAGGCGTTCCGCTACGAGGTGGCGACCGCGCCCCGGTACCTCCAGATTGCGGTGAGCGCGGCGACGCCCGCCCCGGGCGGCCACGGTGCCCCCCACCGGCGGGGCATCTCCGCGACGCTCGCCGGCCTCGACACCAACGGAAACGGCGCCGCAGCGCCGGAGACCCGCGCACCGCTCGTCGTCGCCGTGCACGAGCTGCCGGCCCGTTCGGTCAGCGTCGACGCCGACACCGGACGGGTCGAAATCGACCACGGTGCCCGCCCGCAGGACCCCCTCGGCGGCGAGGTGTTCGACACCCCGGAGTTCGCCGAGTCCGCCGAGGGCGTCGCGCAACGGGAAGCCGACGAGCGACGCGCGACCACCCGCGACTGACGCCCGCCGCGACCGTCAGTCCGCCGCGCCCGCCCGCCGCGACCCAATGTCACATTGCGTCGATCGAATCGACCGGATGTGACATCGGGTCGGCGGGCGGGGTGCGTGCCGGATCGCGAGCGGCTCGGTGCGCGGCGCCCGCGATGTTCTCGAGCATGCCCTTGAAGATGATGCCGTGGAACGGCACGAGCGCGTACCAGTAGACCCGTCCCGCAAGTCCCTTCGGGAAGAAGATCGCCCGCTGGTGCAGCCGGGCCCGGCCCGGATCGAGCGGTTCGATACGCCACTCGAGCCAGGCCCCGCCCGGTGCCCGCATCTCGGCCCGCAGCCGCAGCAGGGTGGGCCGCTCGAGGCGCTCGACGCGCCAGAAGTCGAGCGCGTCCCCGGTGTGCAGGGTGCGCGGATTCCGGCGGCCCCGGGACAGGCCGACGCCGCCGGCGAAGCGGTCGAGCCACCCGCGGATCGTCCAGGCGAGGGGGAAGGAGTACCAGCCGTTCTCGCCGCCGATGCTCTCGACGACCTCCCACACCGTGCCCGCGTCGGTGTCGCAGTCGATGCGGCGCTCGTCCACGAAGACCACCTCGCCCGCCCAGTGCGGATCGGACGGCAGCGGTTCGGCCGGCGCACCGACGGGTGACGCACTCGCCCAGGTGGTTTCGACGTCGCCGCGCTCGATCTTGTGCAGCGCCAACCCGACCGCCTCCCGGTAGCCGGTCAGTCCGCCGGGCGGCGGGGGGATCACGTCGTCGATGTCGTGTTCGGAGACCACCGCGTCGTTGCTCAGCGATTCGATCAGGGCCCGGCCCAGCGACGGCGGGATAGGGGTGACCAGCCCGATCCACAGCCCGGCGAGCTTCGGGGTGAGGACGGGCAGCACCAGGATGCGCCGCCGGCGCAGCCCAGCGACCTCGGCATACACCTGCATCATCTCGCCGTAGCGCAGCACGTCCGGGCCGCCGATGTCGTAGGTGCGGCTGCGGGGGAGCGGAGCGGTGGCGGCGCCCACCAGGTAGTGCAGCACGTCGCGCACCGCGATGGGCTGGATCCTGTTGTTCACCCACTTCGGGGTGGTCATCAGGGGCAGACGGTTGCTCAGGTGCCGGATCATCTCGAACGACGCGGAGCCCGAACCGATCACCACCCCGGCCTGCAGCACCAGGGTGGGCACCCCGGATTCGACGAGGATCCGGCCGACCTGCTCCCGGGACCGCAGATGGGTGGAGAGGTCGGCCGTGTCCGGATGCAGCCCACCGAGATACACGATGCGCCGCACCCCGGCCGCGCGGGCAGCGGCGGCGACGTTCTCGGCTTCCGCGCGCTCGGTGTCGATGAACTCCCCGCGCCCACCCATCGAATGCACCAGGTAGTACAGGACGTCGACGTCCCGGCAGGCGACGGCCAGGGACTGCGGATCGGTCAGGTCACCGCGCACGATCTCGACGTCGCCGGCCCACGGCACGTCCCGCAGCTTGTCCGGGGTGCGGGCCAGGACCCGCACCCGGTGGCCCGCGTCGACAAGCAGCGGCGCGAGCCGGCCCCCGATGTAGCCGGTGGCGCCGGTGACGAGGATGCGCAGCGCAGGGGTGTTCATTCGTTCTCCACGATGTGTCCGAGCTGGTGTCGCAGGCAGGCTTCGAGCTTCGGCCGGCGGAACCGGTGGCCGTGGTCGACCAGGCACTGCGGGACCACGCACTGATCGGCGGTGGCGACCTCCCGCGCGCCCTCGTCGCCGAGCAGCAGCCGGGGCCCGAATCCCGGCACCGGCAGCAGCGCCGGCCGGTGCAGCACCCGCGCGAGCGTGCGGGTGTATTCGTCGTTGCGAACCGGTTCGGGGGCAACGGCATTGATCGGTCCCCTGATCCTCGGATCGGCGAGGGCCCGGTGGTAGACGTCGAGCAGGTCGTCGAGGTCGATCCACGACAGCCACTGCCGGCCGCTGCCGAGCCGGCCGCCGAGCCCGGCCTCGAACAGCGGGCGCAGCAGCTGCAGCGGCCCGCCGCGCGGGGTCTGCACGATGCCGGTCCGCACCAGCACCACGCGCAGTCCACCGGACGAGGCGGGAGCGGTGGCGGCCTCCCAGTCGGCGACGACGTCGGCGAGGAACCCGGACCCCTGCTGCGCGTCCTCGGCGAGCGGTTCGTCGCCCCGGTCGTAGCCGTAGAGCCCGATCGCCGACGCGGAGACGAACGTCGCCGGCCCGTTGGGGGTGCGTGCCGCGAGTTCGGCCAGCAGCCGGGTGGGCCGGATCCGGCTGTCCCTGATCGCGGCCTTGTGGGCGGCGTTGAAGCGACCGGAGATCGAGGCGCCGGCGAGGTGGACGACGGCGTCGATGCCCTCGAGCAGGTCGGGTGCGGGCGCGTCCGGATCCCAGCGACGTTCGTCGTCGCCGCGCGGTTCGCCGCGCACGAGCCGGACGACCCGGTAGCCGCCGGTGCTCAGGTAGGCGCACAGCGCGGTGCCGACGAGACCCGACGATCCGGTGACGGCGACCGTCGCGGGTCGCACTCCCTGCTCGTGCGACCACTGATGGGCGGCGAGGTCGTCGGCGAGCTGGCGGTGCCGGTAGTAGAAGGTCTGCTTCAGCAGCAACTCCGGGACGGGCGTGTCGACTCGGTCGACGACCCGGGTGCGACGGGAGCCGAGCGCCTCGAAGGTGTGCTCGTGCCGCCACGGCATCACCAGTCCGGCGGGCAGCGAGGTGAGCCCGTCGCGGCCGACGCTGTCGACGAATCGCGCGGGCGGGTCGTAGGCGTCGGCCTGGTGTTCGGCGACCCACCGCAGTCCGCCGGGCAGGCCGAGCACGGCCCGGCCCGACTTCAGGGACTCGCTCTCGGAGATCACCCGCAGCGGCTGCCACGGGGGGAGCAGACGCATGATCGCGCCCGGCCGGCTGTGCCAGTCGAAGACGTCGCCGCGCGGCGCGTCGACGACGCTCGAATACGTGATGCCCATCGTGCCTTCCTCCGCCTGGTCCGGGTTCGCGGAAGCGGCGCCGGGATCGTCCCGGCGCCGCCGCGGAATCAGCTGGGAATCATGTTGATCAGGATGGTGTAGGCGTTCACCAGAGGAGTGTGGATTGCCATGAACGCTGTCTCGACGAGTTCTCGCACGGTGGTGTTCCTCTCGGTTGTCCGTCCGGGACGGGCGTTCCGTCCCCTCGGTATTCGGAGTGGTGCGCGGCCCGGATGGGTCAGCCTTTTCCGCCGATCCGCCCGTAGCGGTCGAGCGCCACCTGTCTTTCGTGGGCGTGGTCGACGATCGGCTCGGGGTACCCGTCCGGCGGGCCGTCCGGGAGCCGGTGCACGCGTTTGCCGTCCACACCTCGCAGTTCGGGTACCCAGCGGCGCACGTATTCACCCGTCGGATCGAACTTCTCCCCCTGCGTGAGCGGGTTGAACACCCGGAAGTAGGGCGCGGCGTCGGTACCGCTGCCCGCGGTCCACTGCCACCCGTGCTGATTCGAGGCCAGGTCGCCGTCGACGAGCCGGTCCATGAAGTGCCGGGCACCCCACCACCAGGGCAGATGCAGATCCTTGGCGAGGAAGGACGCGACGATCATCCGGAGCCGGTTGTGCATCCAGCCCTCGGCGAGCAACTGCCGCATGCCCGCGTCGACGATGGGGAAGCCGGTGCGGCCCTGCTTCCATGCGGCGAAGTTGCGTTCGGCGTCGGGGCCGCGGTCGTAGGCGATGTCGTCGAAGCGGCGGTTGTAGTTGCGGCGGGCCGTGTCGGGCCGGTGGTACAGCACGTCCGCGTAGAAGTCGCGCCAGGCCAGTTCGCTGCGCAGACGGTTCGCGCCCGCGCTGCGGTCGGAGCGCACGTCGTGCAGGAGGGTGCGCGGATGGATGCACCCGAATTTCAGGTACGGCGAGAGACGGCTGGTGCGATCGAGATCGGGCCGGTCCCGGTCGGTGTCGTAGTGCGGCAGGTCGTCGTCGCGGAACTCGTGCCAGCGGTGCAGCGCGGCCGCCTCACCGGCGGGCGGCAGCGTGGCGCCGTCGAGGTCGTCGTCGGCGGGGATCGGTACGCGCGCGTCGAGACCGCCGGGGTCGATCCAGTCGACGGTGCCGGCGTCGGTGACGGCGGGTGCGCGCCAGCCGTGCTCGTGCCACGCCCGTTGGAAGGGGGTGAACACCTTGTAGGGGGTGTCGTCGCTCTTGCGGATGCGGCCGGGGGCGACGGCGTAGGGCGAGCCGGTGCGCAGCAGCGGGACGTCGCCGAGCGCCCGCTCGACGGCGTCGTCGCGGCGGGTGCCGTACGGTCCGTGGTCGGCACTGACGTGCACCGCGTCGGCGTCGAGTTCCCGGGCCAGCGCCGGAACGACCGTGGCGGGGTCGCCGTGGGTGACGAGCAGACGGGCGCCGAGATCCTCGTCGAGGGCGCGCAGGCACCGCATCAGGAAGGTGCGGCGCGGGGAACCGGAGGGACGCAGCAGCGACTCGTCGAGCACGAACAGGGCGAGGGCACGGTCGGTGGAGTCGGCGACGGACAGCAGGGTGGGCAGGTCCCGCAGCCGCAGGTCGCGGCGGAACCAGACGATACCGGGGCGGCTCACCCGTCCAGTGTGCGGGAGAACGGGGCCGGGCGGGCGGGGAGCGGTCGTCCCGGGTGAGAGACTGGCCCCCATGTCCGACGTGTTCGAGGTGCCCATCCGCGACGAGTCCATCCGGCTCGGTCAATTCCTCAAGCTGGCGAGCCTGATCGAGTCCGGCGCCGAGGCGAAGGAAGTGATCGCCGAGGGGCTCGTCAGCGTCAACGGCGAGGTGGAGGTGCGGCGCGGGCGGCAGCTGCACGTCGGGGACGTCGTGGAGATCGGGACCGCCGCCGCGCGCGTGACGTCGGGGGCGTGAGCCCCGAGGTGACGGCGGTACGACTACAGCTGCCGTCTCCGGAATCCTCGAACCCCTGCGATTTTCAGGGGAGCTGCCGCACCTGCTTGCCGAGGGCGAACAGGCGGTGGGCGAGCCTCATGACGGGAATGCCCAGCGGAATCAGGATGATCGTCACGCACAGCACCCCGCCGACGAGCCACACCACCGCCGCGAGGAGTCCCACCACCGCGCCGAGCACGGCCGTGAGGATCCCCAGCACCGCATTGAGCAGGCCCTTCAGCGCTCGCATGACGACCTCCTGGTTATCAGTGTGCGCGCATACGGGCCGGGGCGCACCCGTTTTCGGTCGACCTCGCCGCACCGGACCGGCCGGCAGCCGATGCCCGGGTGCGGGAGACGGACGCCGTCCCGGATGTGTTGTCAGCCGGTCTCGTCCGTGTCCTTGTCCCCGTGGTCCTTCTCCTCGCGTCGGTCCAGGATCCCGGCGGTGACGCCGTACGGCAGGAAGCGCACCGATCGGCGCGGGTCGGTGTTGTTCTTGTGCGCGCGCAGCGCCTCGAGTTCGGTGGGGAAGACCTGCTCGACGCGGGCGGTCCCGTCGTCGTCGAGCGTGTAGATCACCCACACACCGTCGCCGGTCTCGCCGGCGGTGGGCGGTGCCGGGCGGGTGCGGGGTGCGCCCGCGAGGTCGGGGAAGATGCTCGCCCACGGGATTCCGGCGTCCGGTTGCTCGACGAACCGGCCGATCTTGGCGGCCAGATCGCGCAACCCCTCCCCGGCGTCGCGGAAGACACGGTCGAGGTCCTCCGGGTCGAATCCGAACGGGTTGTTCTCGCCCATGAGGGCCTCCTGAGGTCGCGGGCCGCGCGTGCGGCCGTGATTCCTCCAGTGTGGGCACTGTCGCCGGACCGCGCCACCATCCCGGTGTGGCGCGACCTCAGGAGGCGTGCGCCGCGCGGACGTTCTGCGACCAGTCGTGCACCCAGGCGGGCAGGTCGGGCAGGTCGGTGAGGGCGGGGAACGCCTGCGCGACGGTGTCCGGCGGGACGGAGCGGCCGTCGCGATCGAGCACGCGGAGTCCGATCACGGCCCGGGCACTGCTCGCCCCGTCCACCGTCACGTGCTGTTCGACGTACAGGTTCCTGGCGTCGGTACCGAGGAGGCGGGTCGCCACGTCGAACTGCTGCCGATGCCGCAGCGACCGGTGGTAGGTCGCCGTCTGGACGACGACGACCGTCTGCCACCGGTGCCGGCGGAGGGCCTGCCAGAGTCCGGTGCGGACGAACAACTCGAACCGGCCGAGGTCGAGAATGGTGAGGTACCGGCCGTTGTTCATGTGCATCGCCGCGTCGAGGTCGGCGACGGCCACGCGGAACGGAGTGTGCACCGTCTCGTGCGGCCGGACCGGATCCGCCTTGCGGGCGCGAAGAAATGTCCGCGCCGTACGCAGCGCCATGAGCATGCCGGCCCCCGGTCAGTTCTCGGCGCGGACGACGATGCCGTCGTGGTCGCTGTAGAGCATCTCGCCGGGGTTGAAGGTGACGCCGCCGAACTCCACCGGCACGTTCTTCTCGCCGGACCCCGTCTGGGTGCTCTTGCGCGGGTTGGTGCCGAGTGCCTTGATGCCGATCCCCAGGGTGCGCAGGATCGCCGAGTCCCGGACCGCGCCGTTGACGACGACACCGGCCCAGCCGTTGTCGACGCCGCGGCCGGCGATGATGTCGCCGACGAGAGCGGTGTGCACGCTGGCGTCGCCGTCGACGACGAGGACACCGCCGTTGCCGGGCTCGCTCAGGGTCTGCTTGACGAGCAGGTTGTCCTGGAAGCAGCGGATGGTGGTGATCCGGCCGGCGAAGACCTCGTGGCCGCCGAACTGGATGAACTGCGTGTCGCAGCTGCGGATGTCGGGGCCGATCTCGTCGGCGAGGTCGGCGGTGGCCGGAACGTCGTGGGTGGAGGGTTCGCTCATGTCGCCGAGAGTAGTAGGAGAACGCCGTCCGGTCGGCGCGGGGCGGATACCGGCAGATCATCTGCCTGTTTGAGTTCCAAACGGGTAGATTCTTGTATCCTAAGAGCCATCGGGGCTGGGATGGATTTCGCACACAGGACGGTCAAATGCCACTCGACGGAAGCTCGACGGTTGTTCGCGTGCCCAAGGCAGGTGAGCTGATCGCCGCGAGCCTGCGCCGGCAGATCATCACCGGGGAACTGCACGCCGGCGAGCCGTTGCCGAACGAGGCCGCGCTCATGGAACGCTTCGGCGTTTCCCGTCCCACGCTGCGAGAGGCCTTCCGCATCCTGGAGTCGGAAGGCATCATCACCGTCCTGCGCGGCGCCCACGGCGGCGCCCGCGTGCAGGCACCGGACGGCTCGACCGCCGCCCGCTACACCGGCCTGCTGCTGCAGTACCGGGGAGTCCCGCTCGCCGACGTGTACCGCGCCCGCACCGAACTCGAGGTGGACGGCGTCGGCCTGCTCGCCGCCGCCCCGGCCGGGCGGATCGACACGCTCGCCGAACTGGTCGAGCGGGGCGAGGACCTCCTCGGCGACCCCGCGGCCTTCGCCAGGTACGACACCGAGGTGCACCGGGCAGTGATGGAACTGGCCGGCAACCAGACGATGGCGGCCCTCGCGGGGATGCTGCTCGACATCATGGACGCCCACAACGCGCTGTATCTCTCCACGCGCGCCGATGCGGCGGATCGTCCCGAGGCGGCGGTGGCGTTGCGCGCCAACCGCAAGCTCGTCACACTGCTGCGCGAAGGCGATTCCGAAGCGGCACAAGCATTCTGGCGCAGGCACCTCGACAGCGTCGAGCAGTACATGACGGGTGATTCGGCGACCACCCTCGTCGAGGTCCTGTCCTAGCCGAGCCGCCGAAGCGGGGGAACTCGCGGCGAGCGGGCGGTTGTCGCGCCGACGTGCGAGTGAGATCGACGGAAACCACCCGTTCGGCGGCGGAACCTCCCGCTCGGCTCGATCTGTGCCGGATCAGCGCCCGAATCGCCGCTCGTACTCGTCGCGTTCGCGATCGGCCCGCACGCGCGCCTTCTCGCCGAGCAGGTTCGGGTCCAGACCGTGCTGCTCCAGGCGGTGCCGCCGCCAGATCTGCATCAGGGCGATCGCGAAGTACACCAGGGGGATGAACAGCAGCGCCATCATCGCCAGCGGCACCCACACCGGCCCGGGGATGAGCAGGAACAGCGCGAGGAACGGCACGATCGGCAGGGTGAACCGCACGAGGTACCGCACCGTCGCGCCGGGGCCGACGAGGTCGTTGCGGACCCAGTCCCGAAGGGAGTCGGGGAGCGTGCGGCCGAACAGGTATCCGACGTACTGGGGGAAACTCGGTCGCGCACTACTCGTCATGCCACCGAGGATAGGCCGCTCATCCGTACAACCCGCTGAGCCGGTCGGAGAAGTTGTCGATGACGATCTTGCGACGCAGCTTCATGCTCGGCGTGAGGTCCCCGGCCTCCACCGACAGCTCGCGGTCGATGATGGTGAACTTCTTGACCTGCTCCCACCGGTTGAGCTGATCGTTGAGCTGATCGATATAGCCGCCAATCAGGTCGCGGGTCTTCTCGTCGTGCGCGATCTCCTCGAACGACTTGCCGCCCAGGCCGTTCTTCTCGGCCCACTCGTGGATCGCCTCGGGATCGAGGCCTACCAGGGCCACGCAGTACGGCTGGCCCTCGCCGTGGACGATGATCTCGCTCGCATAGGGGCACAGACCCTTGAAGGTCGCGGCGATGGCGGACGGCGCGACGTACTTGCCCTGTGACGTCTTGAACATGTCCTTCTTGCGGTCGGTGATCCGCAGGAACCCGTCGGAGTCGACCTCGCCGATGTCCCCGGTGTGGAACCAGCCGTCGTCCTCGAACGCCTCGGCGTCCGCGTCGGGACGATCGTGGTAACCGCTCATCACACCGGGACCCTTGATGAGGATCTCCCCGTCCTCCGCGATCTTGACCTCGGTCTCCGGGAAGGGCCAGCCGACCGTGCCGAAACGGTACGCGAGCGGCCGGTTGAGGAACGACGCGGCGGAGGTCTCCGACAGTCCGTAGCCTTCGAGGACGATGATGCCGACGGCATCGAACCACTGTGCGACGTCGCGGTCCAGCGGAGCGGACCCGGAGACGAAGAACCGCAGCCGGCCGCCGAACCGCTCCCGGATCTTGGTGAAGACGAGCTTGTCGGCGAGCTTGTACTGCAGCCGGTCCAGCGGCGACGGGTTGCGGTCCTCCTGCTTGGCCTTCGAGACCCGTGTTCCGACCCCGACGGCCCAGTCGAAGATCTTCTTCTTGGCGCCGCCCTCCTCCGCCATCATCGCCTCGATGCGCGCGTGGGCCTTCTCGAACACGCGCGGCGCCGCGCCCATGAAGGTCGGCTGCACCACGGCGAGGTTCTCCACGATCTTCTCGACCCGGCCGTCGATGGCGGTGGGCATGCCCACCTGCAGCGGCAGGCTCAGCAGCACCTTGCCGAACACGTGCGACAGGGGCAACCACAGGTACTGCAGGTCGTCCGGACCGAGAATGCCGAGGGCATCGACGGCGGCGGCGGTGTACGTCCACGCCGAGTGCGGCAGCCGCACGCCCTTCGGCTTGCCGGTGGTGCCGGACGTGTAGATGAGGGTGGCGAGGTGATCCGGCCGGATCTCCCGGACCCGGTCCTCGACGGCGTTCGGCGACTCCGCGATCAGCTGCCGGCCGCGCTCCTCGAGGTCGGCCAGGGTGATCACCCAGTTCCCGTCCCCGGGGCCGTCGATCACGACCACCTGCTGCACGTCCGGTAGCTGTGCGCGCTGCTCGACGAGCTTGTCGACCTGTGTCCTGTCCTCGGCGACGACCACGCGGCTGCCCGAGTTGGACACGATGAACCCGACGTCGGGAGCCTTGGTGGTGGGGTAGACCGTCGTGGTCGCAGCGCCCGCGCACATCACCGCGAGGTCGACGATCACCCACTCGTACCGGGTCGACGACGCCAGCGCGATCCGGTCCTCGGGCTCGATGCCGAGCGCGATCAACCCGGCCGCCAGCAGACGGACGCGGTCACCGACCTGCTGCCAGGTCACGCTCTCCCACCCGTCGTCCTTCGGGAACCGGAACGCCTCCGTGCCGGGGCTGGCCGCAATTCGGTCGAGGAAGAGCTGAGCCACCGACGGGGCCCGCTTCTCGATCTTCGAGTGGTCGACCGGCTCGTCGGAGATTCGCAGCGCTGTCATACCCCGAGTCTAGAAAGGCCGCACGCACCGCGGGGAGGGTTTGGGCTGTTCACTCCGGCTTCCGGCCCACGCTTACCGCGCCTGCCGGTGCTGCCGGGCGTGGGCGAGAGCCGCGGCCGCCCGCAGCACCCGCGGTGCGCGCCGGGCGGTGCGGCGCCCGGTCCGGTCGAGCACGGACAGGTCGAGGGATCGGCGCGATCGGCGTCGGGTCGGTGATCGCGTCGGTGAGCCGCACCCACTGCGCGACGAACCTCGCGGCTGTCTCGCCGGGGTCGTGGCCTGGGGGCACCGTCCGCCTGCGGGGGACGATGAAGACACTTCTGCATTCGGTCTAGGTTTACGGCTTACAGATGGTGACGAAAATTGCCATTTACGCAGCTATCGCCGAGAACCCCGAGGTGAGCGTGCTTTCCCGCGCAGAGACTCTGTCGGAGCCGTCCGGTACTGTTCCCACCCGTGGAGCACCAGCCGAAACCCGCCGACGGAGGCCAGCTCGCGGTACCCGGGACCCCGGCGGGGCCCGCTGTCGGTTCCCGATCGAAGTGGCGGATTCCCATGAGAAGTGGCGGGTCGGTGGCGGGTTCCCACCTGAAGTGGCGAAGATGTTCGGTGCCGACTGCTGCTTCTGAGCTCCGAGACGATGCGAGTGCCTGGGGTAATTCCTGTTTCAAGGTGGAGTTCGTGATGTTGTCCGGTGACCGGCGGAGGCTGCCGTGGCAGTCGCTTCCGCAGGTCGTCATGGGGATCGGCTGGTCGACACCCGCTACTACGCCGCAGGGGCGACCAGCACCAAGCCCAGCACCGAGACACCTACAGATTCACCTACCGAAGCCACAGCCAGGACCGCCACGCGCACGAACCCACCCCCCCCGACCAGAAATCCGCCACTTCAGACGGGAATCAATTACAGATGGCAGCACGGACCCCGAATGGCGAGCCGCAGTTCAACGAGGATCAGCCTCGCCACACCAGACGGGACCTGACACCCGCGCTGCCGGACATCACGGCGACGACTGCCTCCCGGATCGCGGAGTCGGTGGCGTCGGCGCGGGCCGCCGGGACCCGCCGCACCTACGCCTCCGCGTGGCGGGCCTTCACCACCTGGTGCGCGCGCGAGGGCCACACCGCGGTGCCGGCGCACCCGGTCACCGTCGCTGCCTACCTCGTCGCCTGCGCCGACACCGTCACCGAGGCGGGGGAGCGGGCCTACGCCCCGGCGACCCTGGCGCATCGCCTCGCCGCGATCGCCCACCACCACCGCCAGAGCGGGCACCCGACTCCCACCGGCGACGACCTGGTAAAAGCGACCATGTCCGGCATCCGCCGCGGTTACGCCACCACGGGGGAGCGGCCGCGCAGCCCGCGGGCGCCGCTGCTCACCGCCGACATCGTGGCGATCGTCGACAAGGCCCGCGCCGACTGCCAGGGCTGGGCGGACGAGGTGGTCGAACGCCGCGACACCGCCCTCCTGCTGCTCGGCTTCGCCGGGGCGTTCCGCCGCAGCGAACTCGTCGCCCTGAACTGCAGCGACGTGTCCCTGCACCGGCTCGACGGCCTGCACATCAAACTCCGCAAGTCGAAGACCGACCAGGAGGGCCGCGGCACCGTCCGGGCCCTGCCCTTCACGCACAGCCACACCAGCTGCCCGCCGTGCGCGTGGCTGCGGTGGGCCCAGGTGATCGCCGCCCACGATGCGGGTGGCCGGCCCGCGGTGATCCGGCTGCTGCGGGATGCGGAGCCGTTCGACGCGCACGTGTGCCGCGGCACCCGCCCCCGCACCACCTCGGGGGCGCCGCTGCTGCGGGCGATCCGTAAGAACGGCAACCTCTCCGACACCGCCTTGTCGGGGGCGGCGGTGCACCACGCGATCCGCCGCCGCGCCGAGTCGGCCGGCTACGACCCCGAGATCGTGAAGCAGCTCGGGGGGCATTCGCTGCGGGCCGGGTTCGTCACCCAGGCCTTCCGCAACGGCGCCTCCGCGCACGCGATCATGCGCCAGACCGGGCACACCACCCCCGCCATGCTCGAGGTCTACGCCCGCGAACACGCACCCCTCTTGGGCAACGCTGTCACCAATCTGGGGCTGTGAGCGATGACCAGCACCGACACCTCCCCGCGGCGACCCGACGACATCCACGACACGGAGCGTGGGCTGCGGGTCCCGGCGCGGTACCGCCACGACTGGGCCCTGTTTACGGACTGGTGCGCTGCCGCCGATCGGTCGCCGATTCCGGCCAGTCCTGACACGCTCGCGCTGTTCCTGCACGAACACCCCGCCGTGGCGGCGACCCAGCGACGCCGACTCTCGGCGATCAATGCCGTCCATACCCGGCACGGCTACCCGGCCCCGGGGCGGACCGAGACGGTGCGCCGGCACCTCGACGCCGCTCGTGCTCAACGCCTCGATCGGCTCGGATGCCTTCTGATACAGCGAGCGCATGAGCTACCCACCGAGGGCTGGCCGAGCGGACTGTTCGGCCGTCGCGACGCCCTCCTGCTGGTTCTTGCCGCGACCGGGATGACCTTCACCGACATCACCCGCCTGCGCCGCCGCGACCTCCGCCTCGACGGGAACACCCTGGTGGTCACGACCCGCGCTGGTGAACGCTTCCCGATCGCACCGGATCCCGAGGCCGGGGACAATCCCGCGGTTGGGATCTACCGGCGGTGGGCAGAGATTCAGGCGTTTCTCGACCAGTACCCGGGCACGCACCTGCTGCGCCATCACCTCACCAACCCGACCGCGATCGTCACCGATCCGTTCGATGCGGAGCAGGCCCGCCAGCCGCTGCTGTGTCCGATCGACCGCTGGGGACACCTCCCGCACGCGCAGTCGATGACTCCGCAGGCGGTGTCGATGCTGGTGCGGGCGCACCTGTCCGGCCGCGCCCCGGTGCGCAGGGCGCTGCCCGTCTCGCCACAGGGTGCCATCGACGCCTGCGTCGAGCCGGAGATCAACCTCGATCCCGGCTACTACGACCGTGGTGTCGCCGCCCGGCGCCGTGACCATGAGAGCCTCGACGATCTGTCCGATCTGTTCTACGACATCGAGGCACGGGCCGAGGCGCTGCTCGACGATCTCATCGGCGTGCTGGAAACCGGGTGAAAGCCCCGGCCCGGCCCGGTCGGGCCCCGCCGCCGTGGCGGGGCCGGCACCGGGATGGGGCGGTGCCTGTCGGCACGGCGTCGTCGGGCCTATGCGTGGAGAGGTGCCCGGCCGGTGGTTCACTGGGGATCGTGACGGCTTCGGATGATGCACGCCGGCGCGCCGACGAGCTGATCGCCGCGCTGAGCCCGCAGGAACAACAGGCGATGGTGGAGGCGTTGCGCGCCGGCAGCGCCCGGGACTGGCTCGACGAGTTGCTGCGCACACCGGAACCGGTGGTCGGTCAGGTACCGGATCGGGTCCGGGGTGTGCGGGTGCGGGTGGATCTGCTCGGCGCCAAGCCGCCGGTGTGGCGGCGGCTCGAGCTGCCCGGGGATCTGACCCTCGACCGGCTGCACACGGTGCTCCAGGCCGCGATGGGCTGGCTCGACTGCCATCTGCATCGCTTCCGCACCGGCAACGACTCCCGCGCCCCCTATTTCGTGACCGCCTTCGACGTCGAGGACGGCGAGGACGGGATCCTTGAGGACACCGTGCGGCTCGATCAGCTGCTCACCGAATCCGGTGATCGCCTCTGGTACGACTACGACTTCGGTGACGGATGGGCTCACGTGGTGCAGGTCGAAGCGGTCCTCGACGAACCCCCCACCACGGTGCGTTGCACCACCGGCCGCAATGCCTGCCCACCGGAGGACTGCGGCGGCATCTGGGGCTATGCGGACCTGGCGGCCTGGGTGCGCGGAGGCTGCGATCCGGTGGCGGTCCCGGCGCCGTTCGACACCGCCGACGATGCCCGCGACTGGCTGCCGCTCGACTGGCATCCGGACCGGTTCGATCCCGCCGAGGCCACCGCCGCGATCGCCGCGGCGATCACCCCACCGGTTGCGGTGCCCGCCGAGCTCGCCGCCCTGCGCACCCGACTCGAACTCCACGGCGATCCGGCGTTGACCCTCCTGCTGGAACACGCCACCACCGGGGCGGTGATCGAGGTCGGCGAGGCGGAGGCCGCGCAGCTGCTCGAGCCGTATCTGCTGTTGCTCGAGGCGATCGGTGACGGGGTGCAGCTGACCGCTGCCGGCTACCTGCCCCCGGCGCTGGTCGGGCACCTCGCCGAACGGACCGGCGTGACCGGATGGTGGATCGGCGCCGCCAATCGTGAAGACCTGACCGTCCCGGTGGCCCGGTTGCGGGCCAGCGCGCGCACCCTCGGCCTGATCGGGGTGCGCACAGGGCGCCTGGCCCCGACGGCCGTGGCCCGCCGATACCGCCACCGGCCCCTGGCGTTGTGGCAGCACCTGATCTCCCGGCTACCGGTGGGCAGGACCGACTTCGACCGGCAGGCCGGCTGGATCACCGCCGCGGTGATCGCCGGCGGGGCGCCTGCCGAGCACTGGCACACCGAGATCGCCGCCCTGCTGCAGGCACTGGGCTGGCGCAGCCAGGGCAGGAGCTCTCTTACTCCTGCCGCGGTCGTCAATCCCACCCTCGAGGTGTTCGACATCCTCGCCGGCACCACCCGTGGCGGTCGGCCCACCGGCCGCCACCCCGCCGTGGCCGCTACCGCCCGCGCCGTCATCACCCCCTGACCCCTCGACGACGACACGCGGCCCGGTAGGGAATAGCCACACCGGACCGGCATGCAGCACGGGTAACCAGGACCGAGAACCAAGCATCACCGCAGGTGACTGTCCTCTCCGGCGTGCTCTTGAGTGTCCTGCTCGAGGATCGTCAACAGCACACACTCGGTTGGGGTCTCATCTCCAGGCAGAAGCCAACTCTCATCGAGATGATCGGCCGGTGCGCCCCCGCACACGAGTGCAGCCACTGAACGCCGCACCCAGGTCGCGCCGGCGGGCGGCGGTGGCCGGCCGGGTGTCCCGGAACCGCTCGGGGCCCCTACGGAGTTAATCCGGAGAAGACCCCCATGAGAAGTAGATCCGGCCCTGCGAGAACCAATCGCAGGGCCGGATCTACACCTACAGGGGGCAATGCGACCTGGTGTCAGGCAACCTCGTCGCGCCAGAGAGCGACGATGTCGGGGCGCAGGGCGCCAGCGCCGGTGAACCGAGGTCGGCTTCCGCGGTTGATCTGGGCGCAGTAGTCGGCCAGGTGGTTGGCGTTCTGTGCGCGCCAACCGTGGCCCAGCGCCCAGGACTGAATCGCTTCCGCAGGAAGCTCGTATCCCGCATCGTGCAGCGCGAGCAGCGCGCTGACGACATCGCGCTTCTCGTAGCCGGCCTTGATCGTGTTGCTGTGGTTGATGAGCAGTGTGATGCTCTCCATCCCTCGAACAACGACCGGGTCGAGACCCTGACCCGCAGAAGTGGTCAACTGCCAGTCGCGGCCGTCGCCGAGGATCTCCGCGTCAACGGCCCGCACCCACCCGGCAAGGCGCTCGGGCACCCACGGCACGATGCACATGGCTGTCGGCCTACCGATCGGCATTTTGGCCAGGTCCTCGGTGTCCTGCCACATTCCGAGTACCGGGCCCTCGTACCAGCCCGAGGAGAACCGACCCCGGGACGTCCCGACGAGGACGTCTGGATGGCGTGAGATGGCCTCCACCTGGCGATCGTTGCGGATGTTGCTCTTCTGCGGAGTCCACAACAGGATCTTCTGCCCCGGCTGCTTGCGCTGGCGCACCCAACGGAAGGCGCGCTCGATGGCAGTCGGGTCTGCCGAACTGCTGTTGGTGACCGCGCAAGGGTAGTCGGGTTGCTTCTCGAACATCACTTGCTCCGCCTGTTGTACGGCGACTGGTTGGTCGGCTTCAGGCTGACGCCGAGATCGGATGCATGCGTACGGACGGCATCCTCGGTGCGTCCGAGCTTGAGTCCCATCACGCGGGTCGGGGTGTTCTGATCGGCGAGCCGACGCAACTGCTGATCGTCGTTGCTGGTCCATGCCTTGCCGTGGTTGCTGGGGTTCTTGCTCATGGCGTTGCTCCCTCCTCAAGAGAGCGTGCGACTGACAGCCAAAACGAGCCGACGCACCGTTCCCACCGGAGTTCACCCCATCTGGGGTAGTGCCTGGTGCAGTGCGTTACCGTGACCTAACAAGGCTCCAATCTTGTGCAGGCCCTGGCCTGTCGGCTCACCCCGACGGTCGGGGCTTTGCTGTCGACGCGTATCCCGCGGAACCTCGACCCGACCGCCACAACATGTAGGCGAATCACATCGATGTCACCACTAGATGTTCTTACGCTATCGGGGCACACCGACATCTCTTCCACACAGCAACGGGATGTCGTCCCCCTCAATCGTCCTCGGGTGTTTGGGTGAGGGCCCGAGCAACGGCAGGTGCCTGCATCATCTCGCGGATCGCGGCAGCGAATTTCGGGGCCTGAGCGGCCTCGAGACGGGCGGCGAGGTTGAACGGCCTGCCGAGCCGGCGGTAGTACCCGATCTGGTCGAGCAACGCTTCGCGGACCGTGGCGATCGCGTCCCGGTGGACGAGCATCAGGAAGTCGTCCGGGGTGTACACCTCGTAGTCGAGGCGCTCGTCGTTGGCCGCGGCGAAGTCGTGGAATCCGCGATCATTGGTCAGGACGTACTGGACACCACCATGCTCTGCGGCGACATGCAGATGCGCGTCGTACTCGTCGGTGTACGCGAGGTCCGGGTCGATCTCGTATCCGGCGATCCGGCCGTGTTCGGCGACGATGTCGACGATCTTGTCCCGCACTCCCCCGATCTGACGATCGGAGAAGTGCGGGTGGTTCTTCCGCAGGTGGTAGACCAACTCCGCCAAGATGTCCTCGGTCCAGCGCAGGTGGAACAGCGGCGGACCGGACCTGGTGGCCAACAGGCAGATCCAGTCCCGCAGCGTCCGCGAATACAGCACGTTCGCGTCCGGCAGCACGTTCGGAACTCGTGAACTCACCCGAGTGACAATAGGCGCCGGCACCGACCACCCTGTCACACCACCGGTCTCGGACCGTCAGTAGTCCAGGCCCTCCGCCTCTTCGAAGTCACGCAACTGCTGCAGCGCCGCCCGTTGCCGCTCACGCAGCCGATCCCGGTAGGCGAGAACATCGGAGGTGTTCAGTCGGGTGTGGGTGCCGACCTTGTGCGCAACGATCTGACCATCCCGGACCAGTTTCATCAACGTCGGCCGCGAGATGCCGAGCAGATCCGCCGCCGACGTAGTGGTCAGCTCCTGCGGCATCGACCCAATCGTCACCGTGCCACCGGCGGCGACGATCCTCACCACCTCAGCGAGAACCCCTGCCAGCTCAGCCGGTACCACCGACCGCAGAGCTGTGGGGTCGAACGCCCCGGCCTGCGCCACCTGATCGGATGTCACCGTCAGGGTCGTCTTCCCGACGCCACTGTCGATCACCGCGTTCATCGTCTCGGACCTCCCTGCTGTCTGCACCGACCGTAACCCGATTTCACTTACAAGTGCAACATCGTTTTCTGGTGGACAGTCCACCCCGAAGTGCGCGACCACAAACCAGCTCTTCCCGGATCGGGAACACTGACGGCGGTTTCCACAGGCCGATCGGACCGTTGCCGAACACGCAATCCAGCACCGGCAGCACATGCCCACCGGGGTGGAGTAGCCACGCTCCGGCTCGCTCGCCTACCGGCCGAACTCACCGACGACACGACCGGTCAGGAGTGGAGACTGCACACAGGATTCGTGCCGGTGGCCCAGCCTCGCATTTCGAGCCACCGCAGAACCGCAGCAGGCAGCTCCCCTCCGACGTCGATGCCGCTGATCAGCGGCCCCACCCCGCAGCGCGTGCAACTGACCGCCACGACCTGCTCGTGGGGCTGACAGTGCGCACAATGCCGACACTCACGCACCTGCCCGCCGGGGTCGAGATGCAGCCAGACGGTGTCGAGATCGTCGAGATGCGGAATCATCTCGCGGCGCGTTTCCGGCCGGTACCCGCAGGTCGGGCACTCGAGCCGGTCCCCGGATCCGGCTGCCGTATCGGGCTCGGCCGAAACCGTCGGGGTGTGGGCGGGCGGAATCGGAGCGGCGGTGACCGGATCGGCCGGTCGCGCAGGCAGGTGCCGGTAGAGGGTCGAACGGGTCAACCCGGTCTTCGCGACGATCTCTGCGACCGTGGCGCCGCCGTCCCGAAGCTGGATGGCGTAGGCCAGTTGCGCTTCGGACACCACCGAGGGCCGGCCGATCCGGCGTCCTTGCGCCGTGGCCACCGCCCGAGCGTGCGCGGCCCGCTCGAGACTGTAGGTGCGTTCCATCTGCCCGAACAGCGCCAGCAGCACCACCGCCAACTGCGCCATCGGATCGTCCGTATCCGACGAGTCGATCCGGATCGGATCGGCGAGGTTACGTACCCCGACCCCGCGCTCGCGCAGGTCGTGGATCAGGTTCAGCGTGTCCCGCACGGTGCGGCCCAATCGGTCGAGGGTGTGCACCACGATGATGTCCCCGTCGCGGGCGTACTCAAGCAGCGCCACCAGGCCCGGTCTGTCGGTGGTGGCCCCGGATTTCTTGTCGACGTAGATGCGCTGCGGGTCCACCCCCGCTGTGGTGAGTGCGTCGATCTGTCGGTCGAGGTCCTGTCTGGTCGTCGACACCCGCGCATAGCCCAGTTCCATGCGCCGGAGAGTATCGAAAGTTGTGTCCGTACCATGATTTCGACACGCAGTTATGGGATTAACTTTTGAGACGCGCTTTCCCGATCTTCTCGACAGTTCGATGTCAGGTTTCGAAGTTGCCTTCAGTGATTTTCGAAGTCCTGTTCAGCGGTGAGACTCGACACTGGATGTCGTTCGCCCGCCTGTGATTTCGTCGATGGTGTCAAGTGCGTCTCGTCTTGGGATGTCGGTCGACTACGAGAAACTGAAAGCCAAGCACGCCGAACTGCTCGCGTACTGCGCCGACCTCGAAACTCAGCTACAGCCTGGTGCATGGTTCATCGGATGAGCCGGCTGGTCCGTAACCACCGGTCGATGTCGGGTCCGGCATCGGCGGCGGTTTCGCCGCGCACAGCGAGACCGGTCCGGATGCTGGTGTGCGGGAGCATGTTTCGATAGTCGTCCTCGACGGTGCCGATGCCGCTGACAGCATAGGTGACGAACGGCAGGATCGTTTTGCCGGTGAGGTCGAGGGCGTGGACGAAGGTGGACATGATCATGGGTGCGCGCACATTCCAGACCGGGCTGCCGAGCAGGACGATGTCGTAGTCGCTGATCTGCGGTAGCGGGTTCGCGATGGCGGGGCGTGCGTCGGCGTGTTCCTCGGCGACGTTGCGTTCCACGGTGTCGTCGTAGGACGCGGGGTACGGGTCGGCGGCCTCGATGCGGTAGCTGTCGCAGGTGATGCGCGAGGCGATCATTTCCGCGAGTACTTGTGTATTGCCGATCCGGAGGGATCGGCGCCCGCCGTTCCAATAGTTTTCGCCGGCGCGGGAGAAGTGGGCGAGCAGGACCTTCGCGTCCGGATCGAGGGCCATATCGGGTGAGACTCCTGTCGAGGGCCGGGCTTGCTGCGGTTGTCCGGTGGTGCAGGCCGCCGCGATGAGGCCGGCCCCACCGAGGGCACCGGCACGGAGTAGAGCGCGGCGGGACAGATTCTTCGCCATTTGACCTCCTATCGGATTCACGAACACCTCGGGCGCGTATCGGCCGGGCGGTTTGGGAGCGCGGCCCGGTAGGCGCTGGTCAGCGTCGGTGCCAGTGCACCGTCGCGGCGGTGGCCGCGGCCAGCAGGATCGCCGTGGCGAGCAGGTCGATCCGCAGACCGGTCTGGAATCCTGGAGCGACCGCGATGACGGCGCCGAACACGGCGACACCGAGTGATCCGCCCATTTGGCGGGCGGTGTTGAGGACTCCGCTGGCGGTGCCGGCCGCGTGCGCGGGGACGGCATCCAGCAGCAGGGAGGTGATCGGTGGGACGGTAAAGGATCCGCCCACTCCGATCGGCACCATCACCACCGCGATCAGCCACAGCGGTGCCTGTGCGGGCTGGAGGGCGAGCAGGACGAGTCCGGTCATCATGGCCAGTTGGCCGCCGAGGACCGGTACGAGTCGTCCGTAGCGTTCGGCGATGCGCGCGACGAGCGGGTTCAGGGCTGCGACCAGTCCGGTCATGGGCAGGAACAGCAGTCCGGTCGCGAGCGCGGAGGTGCCGCGTTGTTGCTGGAAGTACAGGCTTTGTACGAACACCACTCCGTAGAAGGCGGCCATCGACACGAACGCCACCACCAACCCGACGATGACGACCGGTGCCCGGAACAGCGACGGCGGAACCATCGGATGGCGGCCGCGGCGCTGGGCTCGCACGAATACCACCGCCGCGAGCACCGCCACCAGTATCGCGGCCATGATCAGCGGATCGCTATAGCCGCGGTCTGCGCCTTCGATGACAGCGAACGTCGTTGCGCCGAGTGCTAGGACAGCGCAGATCTGGCCGACCCAGTCGAAGGGATGAGGACGCCGCGGTGATCGCGAGACGCGGGTCAGCAGGGCGAGTGCTGCGGCGCCGACGGGCAGGTTGAGGAAGAAGATCAATCGCCAGTCGATCTGGGTCAGCGCGCCGCCCACGACGGGTCCGGCGGCCGCGGCGACCGAGCCGCCCATCGCCCACAGCGCGATCGCGCGGGCGCGCCGGGGCGGGTCGTCGTAGGCTTCGCGGATCAGCGCCAGCGAGGTGGGGGTGATCAACGCCGCCCCGAGGCCCTGCACCAGCCGTGCGGCGATCAGCAGCGTCAGGGTCGGGGCGAGCCCGCACGCGGCCGAGGCCACCACGAACAATCCCATGCCGACGCCGTAGGCGCGGTGCGCGCCGACGCGGTCGGACACGGTGCCGGCGCACAGCAGCAGCGCGGAGAACATCAGGGTGTAGATGGTCACGACCCACTGCAGCCCAGCCAGGCCGCCGCCGAGCCCGGCCCGGATATCGGGCAGGGCGACATTGACCACCTGCGCGTCCAACGCGACGACGAAGAACCCGAGCATCGCCACCCCGAGCGCCGCGCCGGATCGTTTCCGCGTCGCGGTCGTCGCCGGCCGGCTCGACACCGCAGACCGTCTCGGATCCGTGCCGGTCGAATCACTGATCGTCATAGATCCACACAACGCTTGCCCCGCGCGCAGGTGGAAGGACCTGCCATAACGTGTACTGGCAGTACCTTCCACCCTCGGCCACGATCGACGTAGCGTCATCGATGTGGACCACCGCGAACAGGTGCACCACCTTCTCGCCGCCCGGCGAGACCGACCACTGGCCCCGCGTAATCGCCTCGAAAGGAACCGGTACCGATGACCGTCCCGACGTTCACTCTCAACAACGGCGTGCAGATCCCTGCTCTCGGGTTCGGGGTGTTCCAGACCCCGCCCGAGGAGACCACCGACGCGGTGCTGGCGGCGTTGGAGACCGGTTACCGTCACATCGACACCGCCGCCTCCTACTTCAACGAGCGCGGCGTCGGCGAAGCCCTGCGACGCTCCGGGCTCCCGCGTGAAGAGGTGTTCGTCGAGACGAAGGTCTGGATCTCCGACTACGGCTACGAGGAGACTCTGCACGCGTTCGACAAGAGCGCCGGCAAGCTCGGCGTCGAGCAGATCGACCTGTTCATCCTGCACCAGGCGCTGCCCGGCAACTTCGACCGCACCCTCGCCGCCTACCGGGCCTTGGAGAAGCTGCTTGCCGACGGCCGGGTGCGCGCCATAGGGGTCAGCAACTTCATGCGCAAACACCTCGACGCACTGATGACCGAGGCCACTATCGCCCCCGCAGTCAACCAGATCGAGGTCCACCCCTTCTTCACCCAACCCGACGTCCAGGCCGCCGACAGCGAGCTCGGCACTCTCACGCAGGCGTGGTCACCGATCGGCGGGATCACCAGCTACCGGGGCACCGGCGCCAGCACCTTCGACGACCCCACCATCGCCTCCATCGCGCAGGCCCATGGCAAGTCACCGGCCCAGGTGATGCTGCGCTGGCACCTGCAACAGGGACGCTCCGCGATCCCGAAGTCGGTGAAGAAGAATCGGATTGCCGAGAACTTCGACATCTTCGATTTCGACCTCACCACCGCGGAGCTGGCCGCGATCAGCGGCTTGGACCGAGGCGTGCGCGGCGGCCCCGAACCCGAAGCGGTCACGCTCGAAGCCTTTTCCCGGGACATCGACGAAGCCTGATCATGGATCACCGCAAAGACGTGCACGACTTCCTCGCCACCCGGCGAGCCCGGATCACCCCGGCCCAGGCCGGGTTACCGGCCTCCGACGACAAGCGCCGCCTGACCGGTCTGCGCCGCGAGGAAGTCGCCACTCTTGCCGGGATCAGCGTCGACTATTACGCACGCCTGGAACGCGGCAACCTGCGCGGGGTATCCGACTCGGTCCTCGAGGCTCTCGCGCGGGCGCTGCGCCTCGACGACGCAGAACGAGCCCACCTGCACGATCTCGCGCGCACCGCCAACGCGACCACCGCCGCCCGGACACGAACAGCGAAAACCGCACGCACCCCGCGTGATCCGGTCCGGCAGCACGTGCGCGCCATCCTGGCCGGAATGACCGGAACACCCGCCTATGTCCGCAACGCCCGCATGGACATTCTCGCCGCCAACGCCCTGGCCACCGTCCTCTACGACGGGATCCTCGACCCGGGCGCCCTGCCGGTGAACCTCGCCCGATTCGTCTTCCTCGACAGCCGTTCCCGCGAGTTCTTCGGCGATTGGGAGACCATGGCCGACCAGATCGTCAGCACGCTGCGCACCGAAGCCGGTCGTTCTCCGGGCGACCGCGCGCTCAGTGACCTGATCGGTGAACTCACCACGCGCAGCGACGAATTCAGTACCCGCTGGGCCCGCCACGACGTGCGACTGCACCACACCACCCGCAAAACCCTGCACAACTCGCTGGTCGGTGACATCGAACTCACCGGCGACGCCCTGCACCTACCAGGTGACGGGCTGGTCATCATCGCCTACAGCGCCGCACCCGACAGCCCCGCATCCGAACAGCTGTCCTTCCTCGCCAGCTGGGCCGCTCAGCACCGGAGCACCACCGGCACCGGCCACGAAACCGTGGCCCACACCGAACACGCGAGACGATCCGACAACAGCTGAACAGACGCGCGAGGCGTCGGCGGGTCCGATCGCACAAACAAGCCGCCGTCCCGCGATCACGACCGACCCGATCGACTGCACCCCACGACGAACGGAGTCACCATGAGCGACAACAGCGGCCGCGTCGCGGTCATCACCGGCGCGTCCTCGGGCATCGGCGCGGCGACTGCCCGCGCCCTGGCCGCCGACGGCTATCGCGTCGCGCTTCTGGCCCGCCGCCTGGATCGCATCCAGGCTCTCGCCGCCGAACTCGACAACGGATCAGTCGCGATCCGAGCCGACGTCACCGACCGCGACGCACTCGTGGCCGCGGCCCAGCGAGTGGAAACCGAACTCGGTAGCGCCGATGTCCTGATCAACAATGCGGGGGTCATGCTCCTGGGCCCGTTCTCCCCCGACCGGCACGACGACTACCGCACCATGATCGAAGTCAACCTGCTCGGCGCGATCACCACCACCGAGGTCTTCCTCGACCAGTTGAAATCCGGCGGCGGCGATATCGTCAACCTCTCCTCCGTCGCCGGACGCACCGCCCGCGCCGGAAACGGCGGCTACGCCGCCACCAAATGGGGCATGAACGGCTGGTCGGAATCCCTGCGCCAAGAACTGCTGCCCGGCATCCGGGTCACTCTCATCGAGCCCGGCGTCGTCGACACCGAACTACCGACCCACATCACCCACGAAGAAACCCGGCAAGCCGTGCAGAAGGGCTACGACGCCGCCACCGTCACACCCGACGACATCGCCGAAGTCATCGCTTTCAGCCTCGCCCGCCCCCGCCACCTGGCCATCAACGAAATCCTGCTCCGCCCCGCCGACCAACTCGGCTAACCCCACTGACCGGGCCAGGCCGAAAACCCTTATCTGTCAGGAGGAATCCGACTAATGAAACACATCGAACTCGGCAACCTCGACGTCGCCCGGATCGGTCTGGGCGCGATGGGCATGTCCCACGGCCTGACCCGTGCCGGCACCGACGACGCGGAATCCATCCGCACGGTGCACCGCGCCATCGATCTCGGCGTCACCCTCATCGACACCGCCGAGATCTACGGCCCCTACATCAACGAAGAACTCCTCGGCCAAGCCCTCCAGGGACGCCGTGACCAGGTTGTCCTGGCCACCAAGTTCGGCCTCGTCTCCCATTCCGGAGCCGGGGCATGGACCCTCGACTCCAGTCCAGCCAACGTCCGCACCGCCCTCGAAGGATCCCTGAAGCGCCTCGGCACCGACCACATCGACCTGTACTACCAGCACCGCGTCGACCCGAACACTCCCATCGAGGAAACCGTCGGCGCCCTGGCCGAACTCGTCGCCGAAGGCAAGATCCGCCACATCGGCCTGTCCGAAGCCGGACCCGACACCATCCGCCGCGCCCACGCCGTTCACCCCATCACCGCCGTGCAGTCGGAGTACTCGCTGTGGACCCGCGGAATCCAAGACCGCGTTCTGCCCGTCCTGCGCGAATTGGGCATCGGCTTGGTTCCGTTCGCTCCCCTCGGCCACGGCTTCCTGACCGGCACCGTCCGCAACGAGAACGACTTCGGCGAAGGCGACTTCCGCCGCGGCAACCCCCGCTTCACCGGCGACAACTTCCGGCGCAACCTCGCCCTCGCCGACGAAGTCCAAGCCATTGCCGCCGACGTCGGCGCCACGCCCGCACAGGTCGCCCTCGCCTGGCTACTCGCCCAGGGCGACGACATCGCCCCCATCCCCGGCACCAAGCGCGTAACCCGCGTCGAGGAAAACACCGCCGCAGACAGCCTCCACCTCCCCGACGACGCCCTCACCAAACTCTCCAACCTCCCTCCAGCCGCCGGCGACACCCACACCGAAGCCGGGCGCCGCATGCTCGAACGCTGAACAGAACGAACCATCCGCTCGCCGGCACGCCCGAGCGCTGCGGAAACTTCAGCATCGCCTCCCTCTACCGCGCTCGCGAAGCAGAAGCCGAATACACCGCCGTGTGGATCACGCTGGGGTTCGCCAATAAGCCGATGACCACATCATCGACGGGGTATCGGTGATCAACGATTTCAAGGGGCTCGGCAACACCCGCGCCGTCTACGGGCGGCTGCTGAGCTGAACGGGCGGCCCCGGAACCACAGACCGGGGCCCCCTCGACCGCTGTCCCGAAGGGGGTGACGGGACCGCGGCCTCCCGCCGATCTTCTCAGGAAGCTCCACCAGATCCGTTGCTGGACAACGAATCTGGCGAATCGTACACAGCGGCGTAGGGAATTCCCGGGTCACTCGGCACCGGATCGCCAGTCTCCGGACTCGGCGGCTCACCGTCGGTCGCCGGGCAACCCGCGCCACCGGCGGGGCGCGATCGGACGGCGAGGACGGGCAGGCCGTGCTCGCCGGCCATGTGGTCGACCCAGTGGATGAACTCCAGGGCCGATCCGGCGAACATGCGCCGTACCCGGTCCTGGAAGGCACGCACGTCGTGGCCGGGCAGGAAATCGCGGGTGCTGATCTCGCCGCACCCACAGCCGCAGGGACGTTCGCGGAACTCGGCTTCTTCCGGGAGGTCGCAGTAGCCGACCGGGTTCTGTGAGGCGTTGACCACCGGATCGGGTTTGCCGATCCAGGCGTCGCGGACCGGGTGACCTTCGATCAGCACCTCGCCGTCGACGGCGACCCGATCCTCATGGACGGACAGGCCGTGGATCTCGGCAACGGCGCACACCCGGCCATCACCGATGATCAGGGCGAACTTTTCCCGGGACAGGCGTTCCTTGTTGGCCTTCCATACGCCTCGGCCTGCTGTCCATGCCTCCTCTTCGGTCAAACGCGGGAAGTAACCGACGTAATCTCGATTCAGCGGGTCGTCTGAGACTGGTGAGTAGTAACCGAGCTTGAACCGGACGGCCATGCAGCACACTCCTCGTGTAGACCTGGTGCGGTATTCATAGTGTTCCATCGATTAAAGTCAGGTGGCAAACGATGAATTGAACCAGATCAAACCAGATGCGTACTGATGCAGTGGCTTCGGCGCGAACCTGGTTGGGAGCATGTTCGGTCCGAATGATGGTTGTCGGGAAACGATCATTTGCCGACAACCGCGCGTGAGCGGGAAAAACCCCAAGACAGGAGTGTCGAAAACCCGCGCCGGGAAACAACGTCGGCAAACCCGATTTCAGCAATTTTCGACACCATGTTGATCGGCTACGGGCGGGTGTCGACCGCCGAGCAGAACCCCGCCCACCAGATCGACGCGCTCCGGCGCGCCGGGGTCGAGGCGGGCGACATCCATATCGATACTGCCAGCGGGGCGAAGGCATCGCGACCGAAACTCGATCTCGTCCTCACCCTCGCCCGCCGCGGCGACACCATCGTCATCACCCGCCTGGACCGGCTCGGCCGGTCGATGCTGCACCTGGTCAACCTCGGCGCCGATCTTCGTGAGCGGGGCATCGGGCTGAAGGTGCTCGAACAGGGCATCGACACCGACACCGCCGAAGGGCGCGCCATGTTCGGCATGCTGTCGGTGCTGGCGGAGTTCCAGCGGGAACTGATCGTCGCCAACACCCGCGACGGACTCGAAGCCGCCCGCGCCCGCGGCCGCAAGGGCGGCCGGCGGCCCAAGCTCACCGTCCACCAGATCGAACAGGCCCAGCGCCTCTACGACGAGGGCCGACACACCGTCCAGCAGATCGCCGACATCCTCGGCGTCAAACGCGGCACCCTCTACGGCCACCTCGACAAGAACAGCATCGGCACCCGGCCCCACTCCGGGCCCGCCGACCCACTCCCGACAGCCGGTGCACCGGCCACCGTCGTGGTCGACCAGGCAGACCCGGCACCAGATGTCGTGTCGGCCATCACCGAAACCGCAACCGCCACACCGCAAACCCTCGGTGTCCCCGCCGGTGATCCCATCGACGGGCGACCTGTTTCCCCGGGCGGTTCCAGCGCGGTGGTGACGGAGGCGGCGCCGACCGGCCTGGTCTGCCTCGTACCCGAGCCGGATCCGATCCGGCCGCTACCGACGGCCGATGACAACGCCGCCGGCGAACATGCTGAAACCGACTCCAGCACAAGCGAGTTCGCGCGCGAGCGGCCGAATCTGGCGTGGCGGCTCAAGCAGACCGCCCGCATGAACCTGCCCGATCCGCCGCCCGCGGTCTGCTCGAACGACGCCTGCGGCTACACCGCCCGCGAGACCTCCGAACGGGGGCGACTCCTCGAAGACATCAAGGTCGTCTGGCTCGAACCGGCCGACGACGGCGGCCTGATCGAGGCCCGCCACTGCCACCGGTGCCGCCCCCGCGACGTGCCGATCGCCGACATCGAGTGCGCGGCCTGCGACTGCGGCGGTCCCCTGCTCACCGGCGTCTACGCCACCGAACTCCGTGACACCGGCGAAATCCCGGCACTGGTCCGGCGCTGGCTGGCGGTGCGCCGCTGGCGTGTCACCGACGCCGGGCCTGTCTGCCCGGATCACCCCGACAGCTAGTCGGATCCGGGGTCGTTGGTGAGCCCGCCGAAGACCCATGCCGGGAACCCTCGCTTGAGCGCATAACGTCGAGCGATCTGTGGCCAATCTGGTGGTGGTCCAGCCTGCACCGGCGCGGCGGGCCACCAGCGAGGCGGATTCAGCAGGTCCCGCCGGGGTGGCGTGCGGGGTCGCACTGGGGGATCTCCGGGCGGCACCGGCCGGTAGGGCATCGGTGCGAGTGTGGGCCCGAGTTCCCCGAGCGCCGGAATGGACCGTTCGGCCGCCAGCCGCAGCGCCAACGCGGCAGCGCGCAGCAGCGTGTCGGCGACCTCGGGGTCCAGGCACTCGAAGGGCTCCAGCATCGCGATTCGGCCGCGCATCGAGAGTTCGATTGTGTCCCAGATGGTTTCCAGGACCGCGCCCGTGCGGGCACTGCACGACAGGCGGGACATGCAGAGTTCTTCGAGCACGCAGCGCAGCAGCCGGAACCACACCCCGGCGTGCACGGTGCGGCCCGGCAATCGCACCAGACCGGTGGTGAGTGCTTGGTAGGTGTAGCCGTCCATCGTGGTGACCGTCTCGTCCACAGCGACCACCGTGGCGTCACCATTCGCGATAGCGCCGGCGCGTTCGAGGCGGCAGCGGTGGGCGACGCAGCTGAGCATCAGCGGCAGATCCCACACCAGGGCGCGGCCGGAGTCCGGGTCGGTGGCGCAGACCGGGCAGGCCCGCGGCCTGCGCGGGGACGCCAGCCAGGGACCGTCCCACCGGGATTTGACGCGACGGACAATGTCGCGGTCGATGGTCCCGGGCAGCAGCAACACCGACTGACGCCCCACATAGTTGTCGAACAACTGCTGATGCTCGAACTCGCGCGGCCACAGTTTCTCGAACAGCCACGGCACCCAACCGGACAAGGTCATCGTCGCCAGCCGGGGCACTGGAACGCCGGTGCGGTCGGCGAGCGCGGCCAGCAGAGCTGGGTGCGGAAAGGTCGAGGTGACCCGGCGAATGTTCAGCCCGGAATCGGCACACAGGTCCGCCAGCAGCACTTTCACCGGCAGCTGATAGACCGTGGCGAGCCGTTCCAGCCACGACGACAACGATTCGATCGGCCCCGGTCGCGGGTGTATCGGCCATCGGGGCACGCTCACAACTCCAGGCGGGCGCGGATCTGGCCGAGTTCGTCCTCGTCGATCAGCACGCCCTCATCGGCCACGTCGCACAACGCTGTCGGCTCGGCGACACACCGGTCCAGCTCGTAGGCCACGTCGCGGGGATCGTATCCCTCGGCCACCAGCAGGGTTTCGGTTTCGTCCCAGGTGCGCCGTCCTGGGCACTTCAGTAGATCGTCGCGCAGGAATCGCGCAGGGATACCCTCACCGATCAGCACGTCACGGTGCCGGATGGCGTGGGCCGGAGTCGTATTGAGCGCGGTCAGCCACCGCAGCATCGCGCGGGCGGCATCGGCATCGACGCGGGCCCGCGCGTGCCAGGCGTTCATCGCCTGCATGAGTTCCCGCCCGGCCCGTTCGGCAGGAGTAGGGGCCGGTGGCCACGGTGAGTCACCGTCATAGACGGGCTGCGGCCGCGGTTCGGTCAGCAATCCGGCCAGAGTCCCCCGGGGTTGGATGCGCTGGTCGGCGGCCAGCACCAGCGCGGTCGCGGCCGCGGTCAGCAGCTTCTCCTGGGTGGGCCAATCCAGATTCTCGTAGGGCTGCCACACCGTCAGCCCGGCCCGCACCGGCTCACCGGTCGCGTCCCAGATCTGTTCGAGAAGCTGCTGCGAGCTGCGGGTGACGGTGGAACCGGCGAGGCTGAGCTCGTCGAGCAGACAACGCAGCAGCCGAAACCACACCCCGGCATGCACCGTGCGGCCCGGCAACCGCACCGAGGCATCGATCAGGGCTTGACGGGTGTAGCCGTCCAGGGCCGCCACTGGGCCGCAGATCGGAACCGCCTCGTTGGGCCGACCTGCTATCTCGGCCGCGAAAGTATCCGCGTCCAGCGCCAGTCGGCATCGGTGTTCGAGGCAGCTCACCGTGAGCGGCAACTGCCAGATCAGCGCGCGGGCCGGGTCGGGCCCGGCCGCACACTGCGGGCACGAGCGCCGCAACGGGCGTTCCGGAATCCACGGGCCCCGCCAGCGGCGGCGACTGGTCACCTCGAAACGCGGCGCCTCCCGCGGCGCCAGCAGCACCGAATACTGGCGGACATAGGTGTAGAAACCGTCGGTGGCGTCGCGTTCGGGCAGCGGGTAGGAGTCGAACAGCCACGGCACCCACCCGGGCAGCGTCATCGCCCGCAGCTGCCCCGCCGGCACACCGGTGCGCTCGGCCAGCGCGGTGAACACCGCCGGGGGCGGGTCTTCGTCGAGCACATCGCGGATGCCTACCAGCACACCGAGATTCGGGCCGAGCAGATCGGTCACCGGCACCCCGTAGATGCGGGCGAGCCGGCCCAGCCACGACGACAGCGACTCCAACGCACCCGGTGCCGGGTGCACCGGCCAGCGCCGCGGCGGCGCTGGGCTCACGCCAGCTCGCGTTCGAACATCCGCCGCCGCTCGGTCGGCCCCGCATACGACGCGAGCAGCAGGGTTCGCTGGTTGATGGTCTCCTCCCCGGACTCGATCGCCGCGATCGCCGCATCCGACAGCAGCGCGGTCAGCTCCCCAATCGTGCCCTCACACCGGGTGAGCAGGTACGACGCCATCTCCTCAGTCGCGATCGGCGAGGACCGGCGCAGCGGGAACGACGCCGCGAAACTCGCCAGCAACGCGCACGCCTCGTCGCCGGGCTCCCACAACGGCAGCGTGAACGGCGCGAAACGGTTCTCCAGCTGCGGATCGGAACGGATCGCCAAATAGGCGTCCCGAGTACCGACACCCACCAGCGGAATCCGCAACTCGTTGCCCAGAAACCGCAGCACGTTCAAAAACTCCCGGCGCGAGTCTCCCCGCCCGGCGAGCACATTGTGCAGTTCATCGATCACCAGCACCCGCACACCACAGGTCCGCAGCAGGCGCAACACCAGCTGTTCCAGCTCGGCCAGCCGCGGTGCCCTCGGCCGGATCGGCGCGCCGAGCGCGGCCAGCGCCGCGACATAAAACCGCGACACCGACGGCTCCGAGGGCATCTGCATGGTCAGCACCGGGATCTCCTCCCGATCGGCGTGTGAGACCGGCGGGTGGTCGCGGCGGAACTTCTCGATGATCATCGACTTGCCGTTGTTCGTCGCACCGATGAGCAGCAAGTTCGGCATCCGCTGCTTACCAGGCATCGTGAGCAGGCCCTCCAGCACGGCCAGGGCCTCGGTCGCGCGGGTGTAGCCGATCCACCGATCCGCCCGCACGTACTGGATCCGCTCGGCATCCGGCAGCATCGCCGGGCGCTGCGCCGACGGATGCAGATGCGACAGGTCGAGGGGTTCACCGATGCTCACCACTGCTCGATCACCTCGAACGGTGCCACCGCCACCGGTCCAGCACCCGATCCCGCCGGTGACGGTGGTGGTGCCGGCGGCAGGGTTTGGGCCCTGCTGCGTGCCGGGACCGCGTTGCGGCGTTCGGTGTTGCGGCGCGCTCGCCGGCTTGTCGCGGTCGCGTTCTCGGTGATGTGGCGCATCTGTTCGACCATCGCGAACAGCGCGTTCTCGTCGATCTCGGCGCGGCCCTGCTCCCGCAAACGGGCCACCGCCGCGCGCTGCTCCCACAGGCTGATCGCCGGCCGCGACCACGTCCGGTACGGCACCTCCAGATACTCGCCGGTCTCCGGGTGCAGCGCCCAGATCCGGGAGATATCGCGCGGGTCGCGCCGCAACACCACCTTCCCCAGCTGCTCGCGCCGCGCGATCAACGGCTTCAAAGCGTCGCTGTAGTACTGCACGTGATCGAGCACAAACCCGGTGCGCCGCAACGCTCTCCGTTCCACCGGCAGGAAATCGACCAGAAACGCCGTCTCGTTCGTCACCGTCGGTGGCGCACCGTGGGCAGCCACCTTCTCCGCCCACACTCCGCCCGGGGTCCGCCCGCCCAAACCGTCATGGGGTTCGCCGTGGTAGCAGGCCACGGCCAGGGCCATCCAGCGTTGCAACTCGGCAAGGGTGAGAACGGCTTTCGCGTCGCTGTCGTAGTCGCCGCGCTCGCGAATGTCGGAAAACGTCGTACCCGGCAATTCGTGGACCATCCGCATCATCGTCCCGACCAGCCGTTCCACGATCCCGCCGTAATGCGGGGCACCCGGCGGGCGGTAGCCGATCGCGATGCCGTGCTGGTCACAACCCCGGCGCAGGGCCTCGCTCTTGAACTCCGTCGCGTTGTCGGTATACAGCTGAAGGGGTTTGCCGCTCATCGGCCACACCGCCGCCTGAACTCCGATGCGTTCCAGCCACGCGCGTTTGTCGATCGCCATGTGCGCCAAACACAGTCCCACCGAGATCGCCGACGGTGCCTCCAGCGTGAGCACGAACCCAGGCACGCACTTGGTGGCCTCGTCGATCGCCGCCGTCACATACGGCCGCCCGATCGGCAGCCGGTGATGCTCGTCGACCACGATCACATCCGCCGGAGTGTGATCGATCTGCACCCGCTCCAACACCCCCGTCACCGGCGGCGCCACCCCGCCGGCGGGCCTGCGGGACCGGGCCGCCCCCTGGCCCTCCCGCGCGGTCACGGTCTTCACCGGATCCAGCCTGCCGATCCGGCGCTGCACCGCCGACCGCGACGGTGGCCGCAGCCCCCGCACCTTGCACTCCCGATCGATCTCCCGGCAGATCACCGCCACCGACCGCCGCTGCCGGGCCAGATACCGCGCCCGCAGCACCGAACGCACAATCTCCTCCACCTCCGCCGGCAGCCGCTCACCACCCCGGCCACCCGACGAACGGCGCGGCAGCAGATCCGAGGCCACCCCATCACCAGCCCGCCACCGTTTCACCAGCGCATATACCTGCCGCTGCGTCACCCCCAACTCCACGGCGGCCTCATCGGCAGCGGCCACGCTCACCCGATCCAATTGCGCGAGACGGCCGATCACCTCTGCCCGCTGCACCGCCACCTGCCAGCGGGCTTCCTCCGCGGTCAGCACACCGCGGTCAGCCACCGACGAATCCCCGGCCATCCCTTGTCCCTCACTGAAGACGAGTACGAGCGAAAAGCACGCTACTGAACCGGAGTTCGAGACACGCCGATGATCGAACTCCTCTTCAACCAGAACCGAACCCGCAGGTCAGCACTGAACACGACTTCGAACAATCACATTCGACGCGTGAGCATGGGCTGTCTCAATACCAAGGAACTGGGACGGTCGTGGTGGCACGTCGACGGTGATGACGTCGCCTGAGCGACCCAGCAGGTTACTGACTGTGCCTCTTGCCTTCTCCTGCGGGCTGTTCGGTCGAAGAGGTCCACCCCTGGCCGCCGGCGCCAATGGCTGCGGTCATGCGGTCGTAGGCGGCGAGGACAAGCCGTCGGGTGCGGTGCTCGCCGAAGTCTCGTTCCTCGGACTTGCGGACGACCGGGAACGAGTCGAGTACATGCTCGGCTTCGGTACGTGTTAGCCCGTACAGGTGGAGGAACGCGGCATCGAGGTCGGCACGCAGTAGTGCCCGTCGGTCCGGGTCCCACCGGATGACATCCGGCACACCGTCGAGGCCGCGGTCTATCCTGCAAAGTTCCTTGCATCTCCGAGGAGTTGACCACCGTCGACGACCAGTGTCTCGCCCGTGATCCAGCGGGCACCGTCGGAGGCGAGGAACAGGATCGCCGATGCGACGTCGTCCGGCTCACCGATCCTTCCGAGTGGGGTGGCCGCGGCCACCGATTGTTCCTGTTCCGCCCATAGCGCTTCGGCGAGCTTGGTGCGCACCACTCCTGGCGCCACGGCGTTGACGCGGATCGCCGGTGCGAGTTCCATTGCGAGCTGCTTGGTGAGATGGATCAATGCTGCCTTCGAGGCGTTGTACACGCCGATTCCCCTCTCGGCGACCATGCCTCCGATCGAGGCGGTGTTCACGATCGCGCCACCGTTGTCCGCCATCCATGCTTTCGCGGCGAGACCGCTCCACAGCAACGGTGCCCAGAGATTGACGTCGAACGTCTTCGAGAATCGCCCATGATCCTGTTCTGTCATCCGGCCGTAGGCGGGATTCGTGCCGGCATTGTTCACCAGGATGTCGAGACCGCCGAATCGCTCGATGACGTCGTCGATGCACCGCCGGGCACCGTCTTCGTCGACGGCGTGCACGCCTACCCCGATCGCCGTCCCCCCGACCTCTGCAGCAGCGGCGTCAGCGGACTGAGCGGAGCGGGATGTGAGTACGACGTCGGCGCCGGCGGCAGCGAACGCCTGCGCTGTGGCCAATCCGATGCCACGGGAGGCACCGACGACGAGCGCGGTGCGTCCTTTCAACTCGTATGGGCTCATCGGACGACCGCGACCTTCGCAGTGTCGGGCCTTACCGCTTCCCGGCTGGCGGACCTGTACTTCTTCAGTTCTCCCTTGGCAATGGCACGCAGGTGGACCTCGTCGGGCCCGTCGGCGATCCGGAGTGTGCGCAGGTGGGCGTACGCCATGGCCAGCGGAAAATCGTCGGTGACACCGGCGCCGCCGTGCACCTGGATGGCACGGTCGACGATTTTCAGGGCGATGCGGGGCGCGGCCACTTTGATCGCGGCGATCTCGGTTCGGGCCTGTTTGTTGCCGACGGTGTCCATCATGTGAGCCGCCTTCAAGGTGAGCAGACGGACCATTTCGATGTCGATGCGAGCCTCGGCGATCCAGTCCTGAATGTTGGCACGTTCGCCGAGTGGTTCTCCGAAGGTCGTGCGCGTGAGCGCCCGGGTACACATCAACTCCAGTGCTCGTTCGGCCATTCCGATTGCACGCATGCAATGGTGAATTCGTCCGGGGCCCAGTCGCGCTTGGCTGATCGCAAAGCCCTCTCCTTCCCCGGCGAGGAGGTCTTCCTTCGGTACGCGGACGTTGTCGAAGAGCACCTCGGCGTGGCCCTCGCGGTCGACATAACCGAAGACCGGGAGGTTACGCACCACGGTGACACCCTCGGCGTCGATCGGCACCACCATCATCGACTGTTGCCGGTGCGGTGGCGCGGACGGATCGGTCTTTCCCATCACGATCAGCACGCGGCAGTTCTGGTGCATGGCGTTGGAGGCGAACCACTTGCGGCCGTTCAGCACATAGACGTCACCGTCGCGTTCCATCCGGAGTTCGATGTTGGTCGCGTCCGAGCTGGCAACTGCGGGTTCGGTCATGGCAAAGGCGGAGCGGATTTCCCCGGCCAGCAACGGTTCGAGGTATGTCCGCTTGTGCTCGTCGGTGCCGAAGAGTGTGAGCACCTCCATGTTTCCCGTGTCCGGTGCACTGCAGTTGCAGGCCTCCGATGCGATGTGGCTGCGACCCATGATTTCGGCGAGGGGTGCATACTCCAGGTTGGTCAATCCTGGTCCCCATTCCGGATGCGGATGGAACAGGTTCCACAGTCCGCGCCGCCGTGCCTCGTCTTTGAGTTCTTCGAGGATCGGGGGTTGGAAGTGAGGATCTCCGGACTCACACATCTGCCGGTCGTAGACGGACTCGGCGGGGTAGATGTGCGAGTCCATGAAGTCGAGCAGTTCGGCTCGGTAGTGCTGAGTGCGTTCGGAGAGTTCGAAGACGCTCACCGGGGCTCCTGTCTGGCTGCGGCGACCACGGAGGCCGCACCTGCGGCCGGCAGGGTCCGAATCGATATCGGACCCCCGCCGGCCACAGGTAGGTGTGTGAGATGTCGCTGATGAATCAGAGGTCGAGGTGTCGACGGACGAAGGCGCCTGCCGTCGCGATGGACGCGTCGGCTTCCGGAGACCGTCCAGCCATGAACTGGAAGACGTGCTGCATTTCCGGTGTGATCTCCAGAGTCACCTCCACCCCTGCGCCGCGTGCCAGATCGGTGAAGCGTTCCGCGTTGTCCCGAAGCGTTTCGTAGCCGCCGGCGGTCAGGTACATCGGCGGCAGACCGGCGGGATCGGCGTAGAGGGGGTTGGTCAACGGATCGGTGGGTGACCCGTTCTCGCCGAGGAACATCTGGGCCATCATCTCCACGACGGCCCGGTCGATGAGAGCGTCGGTGCCGGCATTGGTTTCGAGGGTGGTGCCCCTGTGTTCCAGGTCGTACCAGGGCGAGAACGCGACAATCGCGGCCGGAAGGCGTTCACCGGCATCGCGCAGAGCCAGGACAAGGGTGGTGGCGAGATTGCCGCCGGCCGAGTCCCCTGCTGTGGCGATGCGTGTCGGCTCGATCCCTTGGGCAAGCAGCCACCGGTAGACCTTCTGTGCCTCGTCGAGTTGGGTGGGGTACGGGTATTCGGGTGCGCGGCGGTAATCGACGTTCAGCACTTTCACACCGGCCGCCTTGGCCAGGTGGCCGGCGAGTTTGCGGTGACTGTGCATCGACATCACCGAACATCCGCCCCCGTGGGTATAGATGATGGCGGCGTTGTCGGGTGCGCCCGCAGGAACGATCCACATCGCGCTGACGCCATCTGCGTCGACCTCGCGGTAGGTGACGTCCTCGGGTTCGGTCGCCAGAAGATGCGCTTCCTCGTAGATGTCGCGCATGGTGGCAAGGTCCATGTCGGGGTTGTCGGCGGCCCGCTTGGCCCAGCTTCCGTAGAGATCGCGCAGAGCGTCGGTGCGCACGTCGTTCGTCATCGTCGGTACTCCTGATTACTAGAGATGGGTTAGTGGGCGTAGGCGGGCTCGGTGGTGGTGATCTCGAAGCCGGAGTAGTTGTCTGCGGCGACCTGCTCGCAGATGTCCATGTACTTGTCGGCGCCGCCGAAGAAGACGTTGATGACGGCGGCCTTGCCGTCGACGTTGGTGCCGGTGAACCAGGAGTGCACGTCCTTACCGGCGGTGAGCAGGGTTTGTTCGGCGATGGCGGTGATCTGTTCGGTCCAGGCCTGCTCGGCTGCCTCGGTGGCTTCCATGCGGGTCGCGCCTTCGCGGCGGAGGTGGGCGATGGCCTCGGCGATCCAGTCGGCAGTGTTCTGCGCACACGGGGGGATGTTGGTGAACGGGCTCTGCGGTCCGGTGATCATGAACATGTTCGGGAAGCCGTGCGTACCGATACCCAGGTGAGTGCTCGGGCCGGGGGCCCACTTGTCGGCGAGAACGCGTCCGTCGCGGCCGACGATGTTCATTCGGGTCAGTGCTCCGGTGGAGGCGTCGAAGCCGGTGGCGAAGAACAGCACGTCGACCTCGTGTTCGGTGCCGTCGGCCAACCGGACTCCGCGGGGGGTGATCTCGGCGATCGCGTTGGTGGCCACGTCGACCAGGGCTACGTTGTCTCGGTTGAACGTCTCGTAGTAGCCCGTGCCCGACGGCGGACGCTTGGCGCCGAAGGGGTAGCGCGGGCACAGCAACTCGGCCATGGCCGGGTCCTCGACCGCGGCACGGATCTTGGTGCGCACGAACTCGGCTGCCGACTCGTTCGCGACGGGATCGAACAGCAGATCGTCGAAGGTGAACAGGAACGGGAATCCGCCGTTTGCCCAGCCCTGCTCGTAGATCCGGGTGCGCTCGGCCTCGTCCGTCGAGCCCGCGAGCAGGTTGGCCATGTCGAACGGGAACGAGAACCAGTGCCGGCGCACCTTGGCCCATACCTCGTCGTAACGCGCCTTGACCTCGTCCATCTCCTGCTGTGAGACGGGCCGGTTGCGGGCGGGGATCACATAGTTCGGGGTCCGCTGGAACACGGTCAGGTGCTCGGCCTGTTCGGCCAGCAGCGGGATGGCCTGCACTCCGGTCGAGCCGGTGCCGATGATCCCGACTCGCTTGCCGGCCAGGTCCACGCCCTCCTCGGGCCAGTACGCGGTGTGGTACCACTGCCCCTCGAAGGACTCGACGCCGGGAAAGTTCGGCAGGTTCGGGGCCGAGAGGATTCCCACGGCGGTGATCAGGTACGTCGCCGAGGTCCGCTCACCGGCCTCGGTGCGCACCTGCCACCGCCCGGAGTCCTCGTCGAACACCGCCGCCTCGACGCGAGTCCCGAACCGGTAACTGCGCCGCAGATCCAATTTGTCGGCCACGTACCCGAAGTAGGCCCGCATCTCCGGCTGGGTGGGATACCGCTCCGTCCAGTTCCACTGCTGCAGCATCTCCGGGTCGAACGAGTAGCAGTAGTAGTACCCCTCGCAGTCGGTCCGCGCGCCCGGGTAGCCGTTCCAGCACCACGTTCCCCCTACGTCCGGAGCGGACTCGTAGCCCTGCACCGTCAGTCCCATCTCCCGCAGCCGGTGCACCATGTACAGCCCACCGAACCCGGCCCCGACCACCACGGCATCTACTTCCCGACCCGGGATCGGCGGGTTCGGGCGCGATGTCCATAGCCCCATGGTGCCGCTGTACGGGCTCTTCCGGATCTGGAGCGCTGTCCCGGCTACCCGGACGGATCGTGCGTGTGGTCGTCGAGTTCCTCTCCGGCCCGCGGGCAGAGAATCCTCACCGGATGAGCAAGCCGCTGCGTTACGAGCTGGAGGGCCTGCGCAGCGCCCGCCGCGGCGACTACCGCATCCTGCTCCGTGTCGACGACGAGCACCGTGTCCTCCTGATCGTCGGCGTCGACCCCGCGCCCACATCTACCGACCCGGAGACCGCTGAGCTGGTCCTGCGGCTGGGCTACGCACGGCTGCAGCGGTCCGTGCAGATCACCCCGGACGTAGCCGTAGCGGTTGCCCGTGTTCGCCGGCGGCGAGGACATGACGCGGGGTTCGCCGAATCGTCGATCGTCCGAGGCTGCAATTCGGCACGAGGATTCCTCTCCGCGTCGGCTGAGGTTCACGGATTGCGGCGATCGGTCACGCGTACGGCGGCGCAAGGAACCGGGAAGCACGGTATCCGCGTCGGGCGGCTCTATATGGTGGCGCGCAGGGTGCAGACCACCCCGGCGTGATCACTCAGCTTTCCGGCCTCGTCACTGCCGGCCCAGGTCCGCAGACCGGTGCAGGGCAGGTCGGAGGCAATGTGATCGATCAACGGTCCGTGCTCGACCTCGCCGCCGGTGTGCAAGGTCCATCGGTCCATTACTTCGAGCAGCCGCTCGAACACCCGGATGGGTTGGCGTCGCCGCGGGATCCGCTGGTTGAAGTCGCCGGCGACGATCGTGGGGATCCGCGGGTCGAACTGGGCCGCCAGCTTCTCGATCTGGTCGCAGCATTCGAGGTGCTCGGACCAGTTCGTCGCATCCCGACGCCCGGTGGTCACATGCGCGCTCGCCCACGGGATGCACACCGCCAGCACCCGGATCGGGCCGAGTGGGGAGTCGGCGCTCGCGGTCAGCACGCGACCGGCCCCGGCACCGGTGGGCAAGGAAGTGAGGTCGGTGAGCGGCCACCGGGACCACAGCAGCGTCTTGCGGCGCAGCGGATGCGCGGTGGTGTCGTAGCCCCAGTCGGTACCGGCGTCGACGACATGACCGCCGTCGGGGAGCAGGTCGCATTGGCCTTCGGTGACGATCAGCAGGTCCGCATCCGCCTCGCGCAGCACGTGCCGGATGCGCTGCCCGCGGGGGCTGGAGGCGTTGGCCCACATGGTGTTCCAGATTGCGACGGTCAGTTCGGTGTTCTCCACACGGGCACTGTACGAACAGGCGGCGACACGACCGACAACCCACACGGGTGACATGTCCCCATCTTCGGAGTCCGAAGAGCGTTCGGTCTCGGCAGTTACCTTCCGAAGATCGACAGCACTATGGATCAGGGTGACTCGGTAGAGATCGAGCCGGGCAAGCCCGGGGTGCGGGGAGGGTGCGCGATGGTGGCAGTCGGTGCTGTGATGAGGAGGTGATCGATTCGTCTTTCGGGCAGAGCCTGCCCTCCGCTGTCGGTACCGGCACGCGGGAGGGGGAGGGGTGGGAGCAGGCGCTCGCGTCCCGGGTGGTGGTCGAGCGAGCTACGGGTGTGTTGATGGAACGTCATCGCCTGACCGCCGAGGATGCCGGTGGTGTGTTGGTGTCGGCGTCGCGGGAGGCGGGGATGCCGCTGCTGGAGTTGGCGCAGTCGGTGCTCGGTTCGGGCCGGACCGACGAGCCGCCGGTGATCCGGAAGATGTTGGCACGTCCTGGCGAACCCGCCGCGTTGCAGCGCGCGATCGCCTTCATCGACGCTCACGCCGAGTCCCGGATCCGGCTGGCGGACATCGTCGCGGCTGCCGGGATCGGTGCGCGGGCGCTTCAGTACGATTTTCTGCGCCACCATCAGATCACGCCGCTCGGCTACCTGCGCCGGGTGCGGCTGGAACGAGCCCACCGCGATCTGCTGGCTGCGGATCCGGCCGGCGGTGACACCGTGTCCGCGATCGCGGCCCGTTGGGGCTTCGCCAAGACGGGACGTTTCGCCGAGCAGTACCGTGCCGCCTACGGCCGGCTCCCCAGCCAGACCCTGTCCGCGTGACCGACCGCCCTTCGGCGCCGGGGCGGAGCGGCCCCGGATCGGATCGTTCGGGTGCTGGAACGGACCCCGGTATTCGTCGTCGCCGCCGACGAAGACGAATACACTGACCCCCGGAACGAACAGATGTGGTGGGTGTGTTCCGCCTGGGTGCACCGCCGGTGCGCTCCGGGCGCCGAGTGTGCCGGTGGGGCTCCGAGGGCGGTCCGCCGCCTTCCTGCTCCCTGCGGTGGCCGCGCCCGGTCACAACCGCCGACGGGGCGGGTCGCGCCCTGGCGCAGGGGGCTGGGGACGCCCATGCCCGCCTCCGTCGGCGGTCGGGTCGTTCTCGACCGAACCCGGGTCGCCTCGCCGGAACTGCGAGGTGCGCCGTCCGTTTTCCCCTATCCGGAGGATCCGTCTCGGTCGCTCCCGGCGCCGTCGTTGCGGTCGCCGTCGTCGTGATCGGTGGCGTGGCCGGGGTCGGTTCGTGGGGTGGGGCGGTGCCGGTCCGGGTGGGTGCCGTCCGGGCGGGCCGCCGACGGCGCACAGCCGTCGGTGGCGGCCGACGGTGGCAGGTCGGTGGAATACGGAGCGCGCGGTGGGGCGAGTTCGTCGAGCCGTTCGTTGATCGCGTGGGCGAGGAGGTCGTGCTGCAACGGCGGCAGTGGCAGCAATCCGCTGAGATACGCCTCGATCTCCACCTTGCCGGCCTCACCACCGAGACCGAAATACCGCAACCACAACTGCTCGACACTCAACCCACTGGCCCGTAGCGCCGCCAGGAACCGGTGGCGATCGCTACCGTCGGGCATACTCCGCATCGGGCGGGGGCGGTGCTCGGGATAGTGTGCCATCGCGCGACTCACGACTGCTCGAAGACAGTAGCGAGGATCGCCGCGGCCACCTCCCGCATCGGGGTGCGCTCACGTTCGGCGAGCGCGAGCATCCATCGCAGCGCCTCGTCCGCGCCGAGGTGCTCGCGCAACATCACGATCCCTTTGGCGGTGGCGATCAGGTCCCGGGTGCGTAGCGCCTCCTTGAGCTGATCGCCGAGTCGCTCGGAGCCGGCGAGGGTGGACGCGTTTGCCAGCAGCAGGGCGACCTGGGCGGCGAACCGCCGCAGCAGATCCTCGCTGGTGTCGGTGTAGGCATGCGGACGCGCCGAATACACCTTGATCGCCCCGAGCGTGCGGTCGGCCGAGACCAACGGGGCGCTGAGCACGGCACCCATTCCCGCTTCCGCGGCCAGCGCCGACCACCGCGGCCACCGCGATTCGGTCGCCAGATCGTCGACCCGCACCATGACCCGGTCCCGCAGCGCAGTCAGGCACGGCCCTTCCCCGAGTTCGTACTGCAGCGCGTCGAGCCGCTCGACCACCGGATCGGTCGCCGCCGTCGTGGTCTCGGCGCCGTCCCCGGCGAGCAGCGTGATGCCGGCCCCGACCGAACCGGGCAGGGTGTCCTTGGTCAGCGAGGTGGTCAACTCCACCACACTCGAGAGGGTCTGTTCGGACAGCGCCAGCCCCGACATTCCCGCATAGACCGCGGCCAGGGCGTCCGACTCCGGCTTTCGTGGAGGCGTCATCGCGTGCCTCCTTCGGCCGGTTCCCGCGGCCGCCGCTGCGACCCGCTCACCTCGAACCTACCCGTCTCGGTGCGTCGATGCGATGCTTGCCCGCCTCGGTCACCACCGGCTCGGATCCGGTGCCGACTCGCGCGCCTGTCCGCCTGCGCGCGGACATCCACTCCCAGGGTGTGCCGAAAAACGAATATGCTTACCCGAAAGCGAAGTCGTGCGGTGGTCGACCTGTTCGCCGACGGTTTCACTCAGCCGGGGATCTACTGTGCCAGAGACCGCGAGGACCGCTATGCACCGGCATCCGCTCGATCCGTCGATCACTTCCACCGTCTGCTGGTATCGGCAAGCTCCGGCCACCGCCGCAGAGATCACCTCGCTGCGCCGCGCCCTGGCCGGCTGGCTCGCCCGCATCGGTGTCGACGACCGATGCCGCCAGGACGTCGTCGCCGCGGTGTACGAGGCGTTGGCCAATGTCGTCGAACACGCCTACCCCGGCCGGGACGCCGGCGTCCACGGTGGGGTGGTGGAGGTGGATGCGACCTTCGTCGCCCACGAGCAGGACCTGGAGATCACCGTCGCCGACCACGGCCGGTGGCGAGCCGGGATGCGCGCGTCTCACACCGGGTCTCGGGGCCGGGGGCTGGAGCTGATCGCGGCGCTCACCACCCACACCCGGGTGAGTACCGCCGGAACCGGCACCACGGTCACCATGTCCTGGCAGGCGGACCTGCCGGTCTGACTGCGGCGCAGGCTCGGTACGGACTGCCTCCGAGCGACGGGTCGTCGAAAATACCGCCCAACCGGTTGTTCACGCGCGTATGGTCCCCTTGTGGGGGAGACATTGTGGCCGGTCGACACGGATTCCGTGTCCGTGCCCGGGTATCGGTGCCCGGCGTGTGGGGCCGACGCTGTCGCCGTGGCCGAGGTGATGTCGTTTGCGGACGGCTCCCGCCGCGACATCGGCGTCGTGGGGTTCTGCGCCCGCGGGTGCGGCTGGGGAGGGCGACTCGGATAACGACATCCCCGCGACGCACGAGCCGGGCACGGGAAGGGCGGTCTGCAGGTCCGGGGCGGCGACAGGATCGAGCCTGCGCGCAGCTCGCGCCGTCGAGTCGTGTCAGGCGAATCCCTCACAGTGCTGTCATGCACTCGGTATGATCTCTCACAGCCACCGTCACCCCCCTGCACGGTGGCCCAGACCCCGCCGGAGTTGCCCCAAGCTCTCTCCGGCGGGGTTTGTCGTCCCACGAACTCCGTCCTCTTCACGGCTCTGCTGCCGCATCCGACACGCCGGCCGGTCCGGGGGCCGCGCGTGCACGACTCGACCCCCGCCTCCGCGACGTCGCCGACGGTTCGACACCTCGGTGCGCCGACCGCGCGGCACAGGTGTGCAGAGGACCAGCCCGCCCTGTGACAAGGGCCACGCTGCACGGTAGGTTGGTGTAACCGCCAGAACTACTCACCAGTAGGGGTTCGACATGCCAGCTCCCAGCGCTGCCACCTTCGCTCGGTTGGCCGAGCTCATCGCCATCCCGGACGCGGCGAGCCGTCCCACCCGCTCGGTCGTGGAAGCTTTCACCGGTCGTGAACTCGCGACGGTCCCGGTCGGCACCGCCGACGACGCCAGAGCCGCCCTCGAGCGTGCCCGCGTCGCGCAGGCCGACTGGGCGCGCCGCTCCGTCGAGCAACGCGCCGAGATCTTCCACCGCTACCACGACCTCGTGCTGGCGCACCGCGAAGAGCTGATGGACATGGCCCAGGCCGAGACCGGCAAGGCTCGCGCCTCGGCGCAGGAAGAGGTCCTCGACATCGCCCTGACCGCGCGCTACTACGCGCGGACCGCTCCCAAGCTGCTGCGTCCGCGCCGCGCCACGGGCATGCTGCCCGGCCTGACGAGGACCACCGTGCACTACCACCCGAAGGGGGTCGTGGGGGTCATCGCGCCGTGGAACTACCCGATGACCCTCGCGGTCTCCGACGCGATCGCCGCACTGCTCGCCGGCAACGCCGTCGTCCTCAAGCCCGACAGCCAGACCCCCTACTGCGCGCTGGCCGTCGTCGAACTGCTCTACCGGGCCGGCCTGCCGCGCGACCTGTTCGCCGTCGTGCCCGGACCCGGCTCCGTCGTGGGCACCGCCCTCGTCGAGAACGCCGACTACCTGATGTTCACCGGCTCCTCGCAGACCGGCAGCCTCCTCGCCGAGCAGGCGGGCCGTCGCCTGATCGGGTTCTCCGCCGAGCTCGGTGGCAAGAACCCGATGATCGTCACCGCCGGGGCGAATCTGCGTGAGGTCACCGACGCCGCCGTGCGGGCGTGCTTCTCCAACTCCGGGCAGCTGTGCATCTCCATCGAACGGATCTACGTCGAGAAGTCCGTCGCCCCCGAATTCATCCGCATGCTCGGCGAGCGGGTGCGGAACATGACGCTCGGCCCGGGCTACGAGTACGGCGTCGAAATGGGCAGCATGGTCAACGAGACCCAGGTCAAGGCCGTCTCCGGACATGTCGACGACGCGGTCGCCAAGGGCGCCACCGTCGTGGCCGGCGGCAAGGCCCGGCCCGACCTCGGCCCGCTGTTCTACGAGCCGACGGTGCTCACCGACGTTCCCGAGGACGCCGAGTGCTACCGGGAGGAGACGTTCGGTCCGCTCGTGTCGGTGTACCCGGTGGACAACGTCGAGGAGGCGATCCGCCGCGCCAACGACACCGAGTACGGACTCAACGCCAGCGTGTGGGCGGGCACCAAGGCGCAGGGCGAGGCGATCGCGGCGCGGGTGCGGGCCGGCACCGTCAACGTCGACGAGGGCTACGCGCCCGCATGGGGCAGCACCGACGCACCGATGGGCGGCATGGGCATCTCGGGCATGGGCCGGCGCCACGGCGCGGAGGGCCTGATCAAGTACACCGAGCCGCAGACGATCGCGACGACCCGGGTGATGAATCTCGGTGGACCCCGCGGGGTTCCGCCGAAGCTGTGGTCGAAGGTGATGCCGCCGTTCGTCAAGGCGATGCAGTGGCTGCCGGGTCGGTGACCCGCGGCATTTCGCCGAGCCGGACACGAACGGTGCGACGAACGGGATAATCCTGGTGTGGGCGATCGCCAGGTGCTGCACGGTGCGACGGCGAATCTCCGCGTCCAGCGGCGCCGTCTGCTCGCGTGGTACCTGGCGATCAGCACCGGGCTCGCCGCAGTAGGAATCGTTGCGGCCCTGCTCGATCCAGCGGTCGCGCGATCCGGCAGCTTCGCCGGCATGGCCTCGGCGCTGGCGTTGGGCATCGCCGGGCTGGTGATCCTGCGGTGGACGCCACGGCGTCTGGGGCGCACCCCCATCGTCGCCGCCACCGCGTGCGCGGTCGCCGCGATGCCGGCGGTGATCGCGTTCCACGTCGACCCCTCCCGCATCCTCATCAGCGTCATGGGCTCGATGTTCCTGTCGATGTATCTCGCGGCGTTCTGGCCGCCGCGGCAGGCCGTCCTGTGGATCGGGACGCTCACCGCCGCCACCCTCGGCGCCGCGGCCCTGGCCCCGACGCGCCTGCTGTGGGTCGGTTACGTGGTCGTCGCCGCGGCGCTGCTCGGCTCCGGTGCGATCTTCGGGGCCGTCGGGCGCCTGCTGGTGAACGCGGCGACCCGAGATCCGCTCACCGGGCTGCGCAACCGCGCCGGCCTCGACCTCGAACTGCGATCGCGGCCGCGCGACCGCGGCGCCTGGGTCTGCCTCGGTCTGCTCGACGTCGACGGGTTCAAGGCGTTCAACGACGAGCACGGGCATCCCGCGGGAGACGCCCTGCTCCGCGACGCCGCCGAGGCGTGGGCGCAGCAGGTGCCGCGCGGCGGGATCCTGGCCCGCCTCGGCGGCGACGAATTCCTCGTCGTCCTCCCGGACACGGACGAGGAGGAAGGGCGCGCGGTGCTCGAGGGCCTGGCCCGCGCGAATCCCGTGCCGGTCAGCTTCGGGGTCGCAGCCGGCGTCGTCAGCGACCCCATGGACCTGTACCACGACGCCGACATGGACCTGTATCGGGCGAAGGCCGCGGCCTGGGCTCAACTGCCGGACCGGCTGGCCCCGTTGCCCCTGCCGGATGTCCTCGATCTGCTGCCCGTCCCCATCCTCGCCGTGCGCGACGGCGGGACCGTCGCCTACGTCAATCCGTGCTTCGCCACGCTGTTCGGCGTCGACGCCCGGAACGTGGAGAACCGGCCGCTGCACGAGGTCCTCACCGGCGGCACCTGGCCCGACAGGTCTGTCACCGTCCGCTCGCTGCACGACCGGACCGGGCAGCTGTGCGAGTTCGGCCGGCCGGACGGGACCGTGGTGCAGGCGACGGTCGGCGCCGCCCGGATCCGGTGGGAGAACACCCTGGCGACGCTGGTGGTGCTCGGCGACGTCACCGAACAGCCCAGTTACGTGTCCCGGTGACCGCCGCTCGGTGACCGCGCGGATCCGGTTCGGCGACTACCCTTTCAGGTGTGCCGCGCACGGTGACGCTGTTCCTCGCCGGGGACGTGATGACCGGCCGGGGCGTGGACCAGATCCTCCCGCATCCCGGAGGGCCGAGGTTGCGGGAGTCCTACGCGCAGGACGCCCGGGACTACGTCGAGCTCGCCGAGACCCGCAGCGGGGTGATCCCGCGGCCGGCGGGCTTCGACTGGCCGTGGGGCGTCGCGCTGCCGGTGCTCGACGAATGCGCCCCGGACGTGCGGGTCGTCAACCTGGAGACGTCCGTGACCACGTCGCGGGACTACGCCCCGGACAAGGGCATCCACTACCGGATGAACCCGGCGAACGTCGGGGTGATCACCGTCGCGCGGGTCGACGTGTGCACGCTCGCCAACAATCACGTGCTCGACTTCGGTGTCCGCGGTCTGCGCGAGACCGTCGAGGTCCTCACGGCGGCGGGACTGCGGCTCGCCGGTGCGGGCGACGACGACCGGGCGGCGTGGCGGCCGGCGACGGTCCCCGCCGGATCGTCCCGGGTGCGGGTGTGGTCGGTCGGTGCGGTGTCGAGCGGGATCACCCCGTCGTGGGCCGCCACGCCGACGCGGCCGGGAGTGGCCCTGCTGCCGGTGTCGGAGGCGGGCGCCGACGAGCTGCTCGCCCGGATCGACGCCGACCGCGGGGCCGGCGACGTGGTGGTGGTGTCGGTGCACTGGGGTTCCAACTGGGGCTACGCCGTGCCGGACGCGCACGTGCGGTTCGCGCACCGGCTGATCGACGGCGGCGTCGGCGTGGTGCACGGGCACTCGTCCCATCACCCGCGCCCGCTGGAGATCTACCGCGGCAAGCCCGTGCTGTACGGGTGCGGCGACCTGATCAACGACTACGAGGGCATCGGCGGTTACGAGCGCTTCCACGACGAGCTGCGGCTGCTGTACCTCGTCACCCTCGACGCGGGCACGGGGGAGGTGCAGGAGGTGCGGATGCTGCCGGTGCAGGCGCGGCGGATGCGGCTCGAGCACGTCACGCAGTCGCAGCAGCGGTGGTTGCGCGCGACGCTCGCGGAGGCGTCGGCCGGCTTCGGCATCCGCCTGCAGGCCGGGGACGACGATCCGTGGATCCGGATCGCCTGCTGAGGCCGCGTGGTCAGCCGCCGGGACGCGGCACGGGCACACCGTCGACGACCAGATCCACCTTCTCGTCGTAGAACGCGACGTGGCCGGCGATCGGTGCGACGGCGGGAAGGGGATCCGGGTACGACCACGCGAGGTTCTCGGCCCCCGGTGGTCCGGTGAAACTCCAGTACCGGGCCGTGCCCTTGTAGGGGCACTCGGTGTGCAGGTCCGTCTCTTCGAGCACCGAGAAGTCGACGTCCGCGGACGGGAGGTAGTACCGCACGGGCAGCCGGGTTTCGAACAGCAGCACGGGCTTGCGGGTCTCGGCGACGACCGCGCCGGCGATCGACACCTGCACGTGCCGGCTGCTGGGCAGCGCCTCGACGCGGTGGTACGGGTTGCGGAGACGAACGAAGATTTCCGGGTCCTCCTCGTGTCGGGTGCCTCGACCCGACGGTACCCCGACAGTCCCTGCGCCGGGGCCCGGATCACCCGGCGGACACGCGCTCGTCGTCGCGCGTGACGGCGTAGACGTCCGGGTCGAACGCCGACACCCGGCGCCGGAGCGCGGCCGACGACCACGGCCAGTTGAAGCTGTTGCGGCCGTTGACGTCGAAGAAGTAGCTGCGGCATCCGCCGGAGTTGTAGACGGTGCCCGGAAGGGCGGCCTGAACCTCGTCGTCGAAGGCGTCCTGGGCCTCCCGGCGCACCTCGAGGGTGCGCCAGCCGCGGCGCAGGGCCGTGTCGATGGCCGTCACGACGTGGTCGAGCTGGGCTTCGAGGATGAGGAAGGCCGAGGTGTGGCCGGTGCCCAGGCTCGGTCCGAGCAGGACGAACGCGTTGGGGAAGCCCGCGACGGACGAGCCGAGGTACGCCCGGGGGCTGCCCTGCCAGTGCTCGTCGAGACTGCGGCCCTGCCCGTCGAACACCCGGCGCGCGATGGGCATGTCGAGGATGTGGAAGCCGGTGCCGAAGACGATCGCGTCGACCTCGGCTTCGCTGCCGTCCCCGGCGATCACGGTGGAGCCGCGGACCTCCTGCACCGCCGCGGGGTGGACCTCGACGTTGGGCCGGGTCAGGGCGGGGTAGTAGGTGTTCGACATGAGCAGCCGCTTGCAGCCGAGGGTGTAGTCGGGGGTCAGGGCCCGGCGCAGCCGCGGGTCGCGCACCTGCGCGCGGAGCTGCGCCCGGCCGATCCACTGCAGCCGGCGCATGAGCCACGGGTGCCGGAAGCCGAGGCCGAGGGCCTCCATCAGGCCGTATTCGATCGCCTCGACCAGCCGTCGCGCACCCGGGAGACGGGTGAGCAGCCGGCGTTCGGCCGCGGACAGGTGCCGGTCGGGTTTGGGCAGCACCCACTGCGCCGTCCGCTGGTACAGGTGCAGGCGTGCGACGTCGGGAGCGATCTCGGGGACGAACTGGACCGCCGAGGCGCCGGTGCCGACGACGGCGACCCGTTTGCCGCGCAGGTCGTAGTCGTGGTTCCAGCGCGCGGAGTGGAACACCTCGCCGGGGAAGCGGTCGAGACCGGGGATCTCGGGCACGAGCGGTTCGTTCCACGGCCCCGCGGCGGCGACGAGGAAACGCGCCCGGACGGTGCCGGCGGTGGTGGCGAGCGTCCAGCGGGCGTCGACGTCGTCCCAGTCCGCCCTCAGCACCTCGACGCCGAACCGGACGTGGGACGTCACGCCCTGTGCGGCGGCGGTGTGCTCGATGTAGTCGCGGATCTCCGGCTGCCCGGCGAACAGGCGGCTCCAGTCGCGGTTCCGCGCGAACGAGTACGAGTACAGCAGCGACGGCACGTCGCACGCGGAGCCCGGGTAGGTGTTGGCGCGCCACGTCCCGCCGAGGCTGTCGGCCTTCTCGAGGACGACGACGTCGGTGATGCCGCGCCGTCGCAGGGCGATCGCCGCGCCGATGCCGGAGATCCCGGCACCGATCACCACCACCCGGTGTTCGTCCATCGTGTCGCCTCTCGTCTGCGTCCAGTCCGAATACCGTCGGTATTCGGATAACCACAGTATCCCAATTCGGGTCGCTCCGGTACCGTCGAGTCGTGGCACGACAGACCCGGCAGCAGACCCAGGCACGCACGCGCGAGGAGCTGCTCGCCACGGCCACCGAGCACTTCCTCGACCGCGGTTACAGCGCGGCGTCGCTCGAGCAGATCGCCGAGGACGCCGGCTATTCCAAGGGCGCGGTGTACTCGAACTTCCGCAACAAGGACGAGTTGTGTTTCGCGGTGCTCGACCGGATCCGGGCCGAGCGCATGGGGGAGATCGCCGCGACGCTCGAGGCCGGTGCGTCGCTCGACGACGTGGTGGCCGCCTTCGGCGCCTGGGCCGAGCGCACCATCGGCGACCGGCGCTGGACCCTGCTCGAGATCGAATTCTCGGTGCGCTCGCGGCACGACGAGGAGATCCGCTCCCGCATCGCGGCCGGGGCCGCCGGGGTGCGGACCCTGATCGCCGAACTGATCCGGTCGCTCGCCGCACGGTTCGGCCTCGAACCGGCGATCGAGCCCGAGCAGGCGGCGACGATGCTGCTCGGGCTCGGCATCGGCCTCGGCCTGCAGCGCGCGATCACCCCCGACCTGCCGGCCGCGGCCCTCACCGGCGCCGTGCGGGCAGTGCTGGGAGTGGGACGGTGAACGGTTCGATCCGTTACCGGGCCTGGTAGGTCAGGCAGTTGGCGGCGTGCTCGCCGCTGCCGCTGCCGCCGACCCGGATCTCGCTCGCGGTGCACTCGAGATCCTGGTTGTGCATGCAGTCGGCGCGCTGGCAGGCGCCGACCATGCTGGTGACGGTGTCCAGGCCGCCCTTAGTCGACAGCGGGATGAACGTCTCGCAGTCGGCGCTGCCGTTGTGGCCGGCGACGTTGATGGCGTAGGCGTGGCAGCCGTCGTGGTTGTAGGAGCAGGTGCTGACGCTGCACTCGGTGACGTGCGGCATTTCCATCGTGGTCATGATCGAACCTTCCCGAAAGGGGGGTGTCCACTGAGGGCTGCCCACCATGCTAGTGCCGCACCGTGCCTCCGAACAGGGTGCTCGGACAACGGATGTCGTTGATACGCCGCCTATTTCGGGCACGCCGATGTTGCGCAATACCTGCCGGGTCGCGTCGTGCCCCGGCTCGGGTCCCGGTCGCCGGGCGCCCCACGTCCGTTGACATTGACGTCAACGTCGACGCATGCTGTGCGGGTGACCACGAGCGAAGCCCAGGAACGGGCCCGATCCGCGCGACGCGACAGCGACGGACCCCGCCGGCGGGAGCTGCTCGACGCCGCCCGCGACTGCTTCGGCGAACTCGGGTACGAGCGCACCACCGTCGCGGTGATCACCGAACGCGCCGCCGTCTCCCGCGCCACCTTCTACGCGTACTTCTCGTCCAAGGAGGAGGTGTTCCGCGCCCTCGCCACCCTCGTGTGCCGGCAGTTCCTCGACGCCCAGCACGTGGAGGGGCCGACGGTGGACGACCTGCGGGAGGTGCTGCGCACGACGACCCGGGCCTCCATCGAGTCCATGTACGTCAACGGCCGCATCCTCGAGCTGATCGAGCACCGTGCCCGCCTCGACGACGAGGTGGGCACGGAATGGGAGAGCGTGCGCGAGCGGCTCGTCGGGCGCTACGTCCGCTTCGTCGAGCGTATCGACGCCACCGGCGACGTCACGCTCAGCGCGCATCCCGAACGGATCGCGCGCACCCTCGTCGACGCCCAGCGCGTCGGCGCGGTGCGCCTGCTCGACGCCCCGAGACAGGAACAGCTCTCCTACATCGACGACATGATCGCGATGTCCGAACGGCTCATCGGCTTCCGCTGACCGGCCCCGACCGACAGGACCCCCGACACCCATGCTGCTCGTAGCCAACCGCGGCGAGATCGCGCTGCGCGTCGTCCGTTCCGCCACCGAACTCGGCATCGACACCGTCGCCGTGTATGCCGAGGACGACGCCGACAGTCCCCACGTCGCCGCCGCAACACGCGCCGTCGCGCTGACCGGCGCCGGGCCGGCCGCCTACCTCGACGGCGCCGCCCTGCTGCGCGCCGCCACCGAGACCGGCTGCACCCTCGTCCACCCCGGATACGGATTCCTCAGCGAGAACGCCGAATTCGCCGAGTCCTGCGCCGCGGCCGGGGTGACGTTCGTCGGACCCGACCCGCAGGTGCTGCGGGTCTTCGGCGACAAGGCCGCCGCCCGCCGCGCCGCCGTCGCCGCCCGGGTGCCCGTGCTGCCCGCCACCGACGGGGGCGTCACCGTCGGCGCGGCCCGCGACTTCCTCGCCGCCCACCCCGGCGGCATCGTCCTCAAGGCCCTCGCCGGCGGCGGCGGCCGCGGCATGCGGGTGGTGCGCGACGTAGCGACCCTCGACGACGCCTTCCGCGCGTGTACCACGGAGGCGGAACACGGTTTCGGCCACGGCGCGTTGTTCGCCGAGGCCCTGTGCGACCGGGCCCGGCACATCGAGGTGCAGATCGTCGCCGCGGCCGACGACGCGGGCGGGGTGCGGGCCCTCGCGCTCGGCGACCGGGACTGCAGCGTGCAGCGGCGCCACCAGAAACTGGTGGAAGTCGCTCCCGCGCAACGGCTCGACGCGACCGTGCGACGCGCGCTGCACGAGGCCGCGGCCCGGCTCTGCGCGTCGGTAGGGTACCGCGGTCTCGCCACCGTCGAGTTCCTCGTCGCCGGCGATCAGGCGGTGTTCCTCGAGGTGAACCCGCGAATTCAGGTGGAGCACACGGTGACCGAGGAGGTCACCGGAATCGACCTCGTCGCGACGCAGGTGGCGATCGCCCGCGGTGCCCGGTTCGGCGAACTCGGCCTGCCCGGCGGCGTCACCGCCGACGGCGCCGGGGTGCGCGGCGAGCCCGCCGCCGCACAGGGCATTGCCGTCCAGGCCCGCGTCAACACCGAGGCCATGCGCCCGGACGGGCGGGCCGTACCCGCGTCCGGCACGCTCACCGCGTTCACCCCGCCCACCGGCCCGGGCATCCGCGTCGACACCTACGGCCGTCCCGGGCTGACGACCAGCCCGCGCTACGACTCGTTGCTGGCCAAGGTGATCACCCACACCCGCATCGACGACTTCGCCGCGGCGCTGCGCAAGACGGACGCCGCACTCGGGGACCTGCTCGTCGCCGGGGTCGCCACCAACACCGATTTCCTGCAGAACATTCTGCGCGACAAGGACTTCGCCGCCTGCGACGTGCACACGTCGTGGCTGGACGAGCGGATCGCCGACCTCGCCGTCGCCGGCCCCGACGACGCACCCGTCGTCGCACCGGAACTGCACGCCGGGGAGGAGGCGGTGCGTGCCGACATGGTCGGCACCGTCGTCGAGACCGCCGCCGACGGCGACGCGCTCACCGCGGGCGCCCCCGTCGTCGTGCTCGAGGCGATGAAGATGCAGCACGTGGTGTCCGCGTCCGGACCCGCCACCGTGGTGCGGCTGCTGGTGCGGCCCGGACAGACCGTGCAACCGGGGGAGGTGCTCGCTGTGGTGCGCGCCGGGTCCGGCGACGCGGCCACCGGCGACGGGGACGCGCGGGACCTCGACGCCGTACGCGACGACCTCGCCGAGATCCGGGACCGGCACGAGCGCACCCTCGACGCCGCCCGCCCCGACGCCGTGGCCAAACGGCACCGGATCGGCCGCCGCACCGCGCGGGAGAACATCGCCGACCTCGTCGACGACGGCACCTTCGTCGAGTACGGGCCGCTCGTGCTCGCCGCGCAGCGCAGCCGGCGCAGCGAAGAGGACCTGATCGCCAACACCCCCGCCGACGGCCTCGTCGGCGGTCTCGCCCGCATCGACGGCGCCGAATCGGTGGTGCTCTCCTACGACTACACCGTCCTCGCCGGCACGCAGGGCATGCGCAACCACGCCAAGACCGACCGGCTGCTCGAGCTCGCCGCACGACGCGAGGTGCCGCTCGTGCTGTTCGCCGAGGGCGGCGGCGGACGCCCCGGCGACGTCGACGCCGGACCCGGCCAGGGCCTGGAACTGTCGACGTTCCGGGCGATGGCCGCCCTGCGCGGGCGCGTGCCGACGATCGCGGTGGTCTCCGGTCGGTGCTTCGCCGGCAACGCCGCCCTCGCCGGCGTGTGCGACGTGCTGATCGCCACCCCCGAGGCCAACATCGGCATGGGCGGGCCCGCGATGATCGAAGGGGGCGGCCTCGGCGTCTTCCGGCCCGAGGACATCGGCCCGGTCGACGTGCAGCGCCGCAACGGCGTCGTACACCTCGCCGCGCGCGACGAGGCGCACGCCGTCGAACTGGCCCGGCAGTACCTCGGCTACTTCACCACCGCGGCGGACGACTGGCAGGCCCCCGATCCGCGGCTCGCGCGGCACGCGGTTCCGGAGAACCGGTTGCGCGCCTACGACGTGCGCGCCGCGATCGACGCAATCGCCGACGTCGGCTCCGTGCTCGAACTGCGCGGCGACTACGGCGTCGGCATCGTCACCGCCCTGATCCGCGTCGAGGGCGCGGCGTACGGGGTGCTCGCCAACAGCAGCCACCACCTCGGCGGCGCGATCGACGCCGAGGCCGCCGACAAGGCCGCCGACTTCCTCGAACTGTGCCAGGCGCACCGCATGCCCGTCGTGAGCCTCTGCGACACACCGGGATTCATGGTCGGGCCCGAGTCGGAGAAGGAGGCCACGGTCCGCCGGTTCGGCCGGCTGTTCGTCGCCGGTGCGCGCCTGACCGTCCCGTTCGGCACGATCATCCTGCGCAAGGGCTACGGTCTCGGCGCCATGGCGATGGCCGGCGGCTCCTTCCACGCCCCCGAGTTCACGGTGGCATGGCCCACCGGCGAGATCGGCGGCATGGGACTCGAGGGCGCGGTGCGGCTCGGCTTCCGCAAGGAACTCGAGGCCGCACCCGATCAGGCCGCGCGCGACGAACTGTTCGCGCAGCTCGTCGCCGCCGCCTACCAGCACGGCAAGGCGTTGCAGGCCGCGACGATCTTCGAGCTCGACGACGTCATCGATCCCGGCGACACTCGGGCCTGGGTGTCGCGGCTGCGCATGTCCTGAGCCGGGCTGGGTACCCGTCCGGCACCGACGTGAGGGAGGTGGCGGTGAGCAGGCAACCGGGAGCCGAGGAGTTCGTGCCGGACAGCACCGACCTGGCCGAGCTCGCCGCCGCGGCGGGCGACTGCCGCGGGTGCGAGCTGTACCGGAACGCCGAACGCACCGTGTTCGGCGCCGGACCGGCGAGCGCCCGGCTCGTGCTCGTCGGCGAGCAGCCCGGCGATCAGGAGGACCGCGCGGGGGAGCCGTTCGTCAGCCCCGCCGGGCGGCTGCTCGACCGGGCGCTCGAGGAGGCGGGCATCGACCGCGACGAGGTGTACGTGACCAACGCGGTCAAGCACTTCAAGTTCGAGCGGGCCGCGGCCGGCGGGCGCCGCATCCACAAGAAACCGGCGCGCGGCGAGATCGTCGCGTGCCGGCCCTGGCTGGTCGCCGAGCTGCAGGCCGTGCGACCCGACGTGCTCGTGTGCCTCGGCGCCACCGCGGCCCAGTCGCTGCTCGGGCCGTCGTTCCGGGTGACCGCCCACCGCGGGGAGATCCTGCACCCGGACGTGCGGGTCCCGTCGGATCCGGCCGTCGTCGCCACGATCCACCCGTCGGCGATCCTGCGCGGACCGAGCGCGCAGCGGGAGGAGGCGCTCGCCGGGCTGGTCGCCGACCTGAGGGTGGCCGCCGGCGTGCTGTAGGCATCCTGCCGCAGCGCCGGTCCGTGGTTCAGTCGTCCGTGGTTCAGTCGTCCATGGTTCAGTCGTCGGGGTCCGTCCCGGCGAGGGCGTCCTGCACCCGCCGGGTCGCGGCCCCGTCCCAGCCTGCGGGGGCCAGGATGTCCGCCCACAGCTCGGCAGCCTCGGGACCGTAGGCGTGCCCGAACCCGGACGGCACGTCCGCGGAGAACACCATGTCCAGCGTGACCTGCCAGAACGTGACGAACGGCAGCCAGCGCATCCCGGGGTCCACATCCGGGCCGAGCGGTTCGCGCAGCCAGTCCGGCCGCTGCAGCAGCAACCGGAACGACCACCAGGTGATCGGATCGCTCGCGTGCTGCCAGAACACCACGCGGGGGAACTCCCACGGCCCCGGCAGGTCCGCGTCGTCGGGCCGGGACGCGAACCGGATGTTCCGGCCGTCGTCCACCACGGGCAGCCGCTCGAGGGAACCGGGGTCGCGGTCCGCGGTGATCCGGCCCCACGGTTGCGCGAAGTTGGGGGTGCCCACCAGCAGCGCCCCGTCGGTGCGCGCCACGATGTCCTGTCCCGACGCGAACGCCGCCTGCCCGCCGTACGAGCCGAGGCTCTCGCCGAACACCACCAGCTTCGGGCGCTGCCCCTCGGGCCGGGCCGACCACTGCCGGTACACCGCCTCGAACAGCGCCCGCCCGGCCTGCTGCGGGGTGTCGCGGTCGGCGACGAACGACAGCGCGCTGGGCAGGAACGAGTACTGCATGGCGGCGATCGCCGAGTCCCCGCCGTTGACGTACTCGAAGGCCCCCGCGACGTTCGCGTTCACCCAGCCGCGGCCGGTGGTGGTCACCACCGCCAGCACCCGGCGGTCGAACGCGTTCGTGCGTTCGAGTTCGGCGACGACCCGCTCGGCGATCCCCTCGACGGAGTCCGCGGATTCGCGGCCGGCGTACACCCGGATCGGGGTGCGCGCGGGCGCGCCGGTGACGGCTTCGATCTGCTCGGCGGCCGGGCCGCCCGCGACGAAGGTGCGGCCCTCCCGGCCGAGGCTGTCCCACGGCTCGTTCGACGCCGGCGACCCGGACCGTTCCGTCAGCTGGGGCTGGGTGACGCCCTCGGCGGTGCCCGTGTCGGCGACGGCCGCCGACCGCTCCGCGACGCCGAGCAGGACCCGGTCGACGGCGCCGTCGAGCACGAACACCGCCAGCACCACGACGACGAGCACCGCGGCCACGCGGGCGACGGGCCCGGGCACGAACCGGCCGGCGAAGCGGGTCAACCGGTCGGTGCCCCGGCGCACGGCGCGGGCCGCCGCGAGCAGCAGCAACGCGACGGCCAGCGCGATCAGCAGCACCAGCAGGTAGAAGGCGCGCTGCGCTCGCGGCACGCCCACCAGATCGCGGACGATCTGCTGCCACCACGACCCGAGCACCAGGAAGGTCGGCGCCAGGACCAGCGCCGCGCCGGCGAGCACCCACCAGCCGATCCGCCGGGTCCGCTCGGACCAGTGCGGCTCGACGCCGCAGCGCCGGACCACCCAGGCGATCAGGCAGCCCACCCCGTAGCCGATGGCGACGCTGATTCCCGTCGCGACCGCCTGCAGGTACCACACGCGCGGCAGCAGCGACGGCGTCATCGACCCCACGAAGAACAGCAGCGCCAGCCCCAGGCCGACCGGGTGGAACCGGCGCCCGTAGCTGCGCAGCCGAGCGCGCGGCGCGCCCGCCCGCTCGTGCTCGAGTTCGGCCGCGGCGGTCAGCGCAGGGCCTTGGCCTTGAGCCGGTCGAACTCGTCGCCGGTGATCGTCCCGGCCTCGAGCAGGGCCTGGGCCTCGGCGATCTCGGCGGCGGGGGATCGTCCGGCCACCTTGCGGATGTAGTCGTCGGCGGCGTGCTGGGCCGCGTCGTGGGCGGCGGCGGACCGCTCGGCCATGCCGCGGCCCCGCACCAGCAGGTAGACGAAGGCGGTCAGGTACGGCAGGACGATCAGGAAGATGATCCACACGACCTTGACCACGGCGGACGTGGAGCGATCACGGAACAGGTCCGTCAGCACCTGGAACAGGATCAGCAGGTACGCGACGAACGCGAAGACGACCAGCGTGTACCACAACAGGTCCCACAACGAATCCAGCATCACACACGCCCTTCAGGTTCGGAGGTGCCCGGGAAACGGACGGAAAGGACACCCGGACGCAAACAGGTACACCGTCTTCGCCGCACATTGGAACACGGCGACGCGGAATGTGCGGCGGTGGCGCGAAATGCACCACGCCCATTCCGTGGGCGATCGCGCTCAGCGTGGTCGAGCCAGCGTGGTCGAGCTCAGCGTGGTCGAGCTCAGCGTGGTCGAGCTCAGCGTGGTCGAGCTCAGCGTGGTCGCAGCTCCGCCGGACTCACCCCGCGCACCGTGCGCAGGGCGCGACGCAGCTCGGCGCTGGACGCGAAACCGGTGATCGCGGCGATCTCGGCGACCGTTGTGCGGGTATAGCCGGGTTCCTGCAGAAGCGCCGCCGCGCGGTGCGCGCGCAGCCGCCGGATCTGGAACGCCACCGTGGTGTCGTGGGCTGCGAACGCGCGCTGCAGGCTTCGCAACGACAGCTGCAGGCGTTCCGCGATCACGGTGGGGGTCAGCGTCGGGTCGTGGTGATGGGCTCGGATCAGGGTGAGGGCGCGGGCGTAGACGCTGCCACGCAGCTCACCCGAATCGGCGCCGTACCCGAGCGACTCGTGGTGCAGACCCACGACGAGCTCGATCAGGGCGTTCTCCACGCTGCGGGGGGCCGCGGTCGTGTTGTGGCGACCGCGTTCACGAAGCATGGTCATCCCCACCGCATTGAGCGCGTGCACCGACATGGTGGGCTTTGCCGGCCCGAACGTCACGGACGTCTCCTCGAGATCGAGTCCGCGTTCTTCGAGCCGGTGCCGGGGGATGCGCACGAGGAGAAGGTCCGACCCGTCCGCATCCACGGCCTCGTATCGGTTCCACCCGACCTGCAGGACGATCCGGCCGACCTCGATGTGCACGCGGGTCGTCCCGTCGTCGACCACCTGCTTGCCGGACAGCATCAGACACAGGTTGGCGACCTCGCCGTCCTCGACGAGGCCGGGCAGAGCACGATGCGGTGATATCTGCACCCGGCCGACGGTGAGCGCCCCGACGTCGCAGATCTCCATCCGGAACCGGAACTGCGTCACGTCGGGGACGGACAGCTCGGTGCGGTTCCCGGCATCGGGGGCCATCGCCTCGAAGCCGTGCCGGCCCCGCAGTTCGATCTTCCGATACACCGTCGCTCCTTCCGCCTCGGCGCGTCCGTGGCCCGGTGCGTCAGCGTGGCACGCGGCACCGGCCGTGGCATGGCATACGGGCAGACGGACAGCTCACACTCGGCGGACGATCGGGGACGAAGGTCTCTGGCGTCGCCTCCCCGGCCGGATCATGCTGGACCCAGCGGGCGCCCGCACCGCCGAGTCGGCGTCCCGGGAGGCCGACGGTGTCCACTCCTGATCCGTACACACCCCAGCTCCGGCGCGACGGTCCGCGACGTCCGGACACGGCATCGACGGTGCTGCTCGCCTGCGGGATCGTGTCGTCGCTGCTGTACGTGGGGGCGCACGAGGTACTCGCGGCCGCCCTCTACGACGGCTACAACCGCTTCGATCAGGCGATCAGCGAGCTGACGTCGATCGGCGCGCCGACCCGGGCGCCCCTGACCGTCGCGGGATTCGTGTACGACGCGCTGATCGTCGCCTTCGGGATCGGTGTGTGGCGCACGGGCCGCGGCGTCCGCCCCCTGCGCATCGCGGGAGTTCTCCTGGTGGCCTACGCATTCGTGGGACCGCTGTGGTTGCCGTTCCCGATGACGGGACGCGAGGACATCGAGGCCGGGGCAGCGATGCCGCTCGCCGACACCATGCACCTGGCGCTCAGCGTGGTGACGGTGTCGCTGTGGTGCGCGCTCATCGGATTCGCGGCCGCGGCCTTCGGCACCTGGTTCCGGGTGTACTCGGCCGGCACGGTCGCGGTGATCCTCGTGTTCGGCGCGTGGACGGGCCGGTACGTCCCGGCCGTCGCCGCCGCCGAACCCACCCCCGGCATGGGCGCGGTCGAACGGGTGATGTTCGGTGCGTTCGTGCTGTGGATCGCGGTGCTGGCGGTCGTCCTGCTCGCCGGCCACCCGGCGTCATCGCATGCCGAGCGACGTGCCGTCGCCCGGGGCGAGCCGGCGTGAGACCAGCGCACCGAGCGTGCCGTCCTGCGCGAGCGCACGCTGCGCATCCTCGAGTTCACCGCGCAGCACGTCGTCGCCGAGGCGCACCGCGAGCGCGATCTCCTCGCGGGTGATGTCGTACTCGACGACGTCGACGTGGGGGCGGACGCGCGTGAGCCACCTCAGCACGGGACCGAGTTTCATGAAGGCGTCGCAGCCGCCGGTCGACAGCTCGTCCCGGGCACGGTCGATCTCGTGGTACGCATACACCCGGATCCCGCCGATACGGCCTTCGGCGAGAAGGCGTTTCACCACCGGCTCGCTGGTGTTGCCCTGCTGCACCACGACGGTCAGGCCTGCCAGGTCCGCCACCCCTCGCACCGCGGGATGACGGGCGGTGTCCACCGCCACGGACTGCCCGGACCCGAAATACGGCGCGCAGAACGCAGCCCGCTCCCGGCGCGATTCGGTGACGGTGGTGCCGGAGGCGACGACGTCGAAGCGCCCGGAGGCCAGCTCGTCGAAGATTCGCGGGCGGTTCAGGCGCTGGTGGCCAGCGCCGCCGCGAGCCCGAACGCGACCGACGTCGCGGCGACCTCGAGCACCGCGTTGCGCAGCGACACCTCCGCGGTGACCCGGTGCGCGGTCGCGGCCGGCACCCACGTCCGTCGCCACCACCACGCCAGCGCCAGCAGTGCCAGCAGGGTCACCGCCTTGGCCAGCACGATGCGCCCGTAACCGGTGTCGATCAGGGCCGCGACCGAGCCGAGCCGAACGGCCGCGTCGACGACGCCCGTCGCGGCGAGCACGGCGACGCAGCGCACCGCGAGCACCGAGTAGCGGGGGAGCAGCCGGGCCCACGCCCCGCGGGACCGGACCGTCAGGGCCAGCGCGACGAGCGTGCCGAACCACAGCGCCGCAGCGAGCGCGTGCGCGGCGTCGAGCAGCGATCCGAGGGTCTGCTGCGACATGTGCCCGGTGACCGGCCGGGCGATGACCGCCAGCGCCGCGGCGACGAGGACCGGCACCGTCGACCACGTCGCCGACCGGCGATACGCGAGCGCCGCGACGACCGTGCACGCCAGCGCGCACACCAGTGCGGCCACCCCGATCCGGCCGGTGCCCGCGTTGCCGAGATACTCCGCGAAGCGCGACAGCCCGAGCCGCGACACGGGGACGTTCGTCGTGTCCGCGGCCTGCAGCACGAGCTGCACGGCCTCCGTCAGGACCCAGAATCCGCCGAGCCCGGCGATCGCGCGCCAGAGGTCGGCGGGGGCGACGCCGGGCCGCCGCTCGTCGCGCACCATGACTCCGAGCGCGGCCAGGCCGAGAACCGTCGCACCGAGACACAGCGACAACGCCCGGACCCAGCTCGACGCGGCCGGGTTCGCCAACAGCCAGCCGGCGGCGACGCCCGCGGTGGCGCCGGCGCCGGCGGTGAGCAACCACGCGCGGTGCGCGGCGGTGCCGGTACCGCTCGTCGTCAACGCCCGGCCACCGGCGTCAGGCCTTCTTCGGCTTGCGCAGCACGAACCACAGCACGCCGGCGAGGACGACGACGCCCACGACGACGAAGATCCACACGGCCGGGCCGCTGTCCTCGTCGCTGTCGGACGCGGGCGCCGCGGCACCGGCGGCGGCCGCCGCCGCACCGGGAGCGCCCGGACCGTCCTGCGTGAGGGTGAAGACCTGGGTGCCGGTGACGGGATGCCCGTCCGCGGAGGTCACCCGGTAGGCGATGGTGTACTCGCCGGCCGGTCCGAGATCACCGACCGCCACGGACACCGTGGCGTCCTCGACGAGGGGATCGCCCTTGGACCACAGGTTGCCGTCCGGACCCACGACGGTCAGGGCGGCGAAGGATTCCTGCAGGGCCTCGTTGAAGGTCAGGCTCACGCGCTCGGGACCCTGGGCGATCTGCTCGCCCGGCGCGGGTGTGCTGGCGATGACGACCGAGTGCGCGGCCGCCGGCCCGGCAGCGAACAGCAACGCTGCCGCGACCGCGCCGAGGAGCCCAGCGAGCTGGGCGAGGACGAGGGGGGTCTGTCGCCGGCGCGCGGCGACGGTGTTCGGGATGTTCATGGATTTCTCTCTTCGAGGGGGTCGGTCGCGGTCATGCCGCGACGGGCGGCCCCCGCCGGGAGATGCCCGGTGCCGCCCGCGCCGCCGCGACCGGCCGCACCGTCGCGGGCGGCAGCAGCGTCCGAACCGCCTCGACGCGAGGGGGCACGGTGAGCCACGCGGCCCGCACCGCCCGGGTCAGCGGCCCGCACAGGCGTTGCGCCGCCTCGAGCAGGGCCGCGCACGCGACGACCGCGACGGTGTGCGCGGCGAGCATCGGCACCGACGTGTGCAGGTGACCCGTCGTCACCGCGGCGAGCACCAGGTGCGTCGCGGCCTGCCCGCCCGCGAGCACCACGATGGTGGGCACCGCGCGCAGGTGGGCCGCGACGAGCCCGACCCCGGCCGCGACGGCGACGAGCAGCGTCACCTCGGCGTTGCCGGGCACGCCGCCGCCCGCACTGCCGTGGGCGGCGACCGCCAGGGCGGCGGTCAGCGCTCCCGCGGCGGTGCCGCGCAGGGTCGAGCCGGGTGCCACGGTGGTCGTCGCTAGCGCACGCCGAGCCGGGCCAGCAGGTCGGCCTCGATGCCGTCCAGTTCCCGCGAGATACCGGCATGTGCGGCCTTGCGGCGCGGCGCCGGCATCTGCTCGGCCGCGTGCACCGCCGCCGTCAGGTCGCTGAGGCGGCCCCGGATGGCGTCGGCGAACTTCTGGGTTTCGGCGTCCTTGGGATGGCGCTCGAGGATCTCGGCGAGCGACTTCTCGGCCCCGGCGATGCGGGCGCTCAGGTGCGCGCCGTGACCGGTGTACTCGCCGAGCTGGTCGACGGCGACGCCCATGCGCTGGGCGCGCGCGGCGTCGAGCTGGCCGCGCAGCGCGGTCACCCCCTGGTACACCAGCGGCACGAGTACCGGTGCGAGCAGTCGCACGACGGCCAGGTAGCGCCGGACCTTCGCCGCGGTGAAGCCCTTCTGCGCGGCCGCCTTCTCCTGGGCCTTGAGCGTGGCGATCTGCTGCTTCTCGACCCGGGACTGCGCGGCGATCAGTGCCTTGTCCGCCTTGACCTGCGCCTTGGCCGCCTTGATCTCGGCCTTCGCCAGGCGGCGGTCGCGCCGGCGCTGGTTCTTCGCGTTGAGTTTGGCCTCGAGCTTCGCCTTGTGCTTGAGAGCCTTCGCCTCCGCCTTGCGGGTGGCGCGGCGCTTCCGCCTGCTGAACAACGCCATCGAACAGGACCCTCCATTCGGTGTACGGCACCCACGGCGCCACGATCAGCCTATCCGTGACGGCCGTTTCCGGTTGACCCTAGGTGGACGAATACTGTTCTTCAGTGTGAACGTATCCAGCGAGAGGCGGACCTCGCCGGCCCTGATCGAGGCGAGCGCGCTGACCCGGTGCCGGCACCGGGTCCATCTGGACGCGGCCTTTCCGGACGAGTTGAGCGCGGCTCCGGAGCACCCGGGAGCCAAGCAGCGGCAGGAGGCGGCGGCCACTCACCGCGAGGCCGTGCGGCAGCGGCTGTTCGACGCCCACCCCGGTGGGTGGGTGCGGATCGACCCCGAGGGCCCGGCGTCGCGGCGCGCCGACGCCACCCTCGACGCGTGCCGTCGCGGCGCGGACCGGATCTGGGGGGCGGTCCTGCCGGCGGAGCCCGACACCGGTCGGCGGGGCCGGGCCGAGATCCTGCTGCGCGACGTCGAGCGCGGCGGCTACATCCCGGTGATCGTGGTCAATCACAAGGTCACCGACCCGGGCCGCGGTGCGACGACCTCGGGGCTGTTCGTGTGGGAACCGGCGGTCGACGAGACCCGCAAGGTGCGCGGTCAGGTGCGCGACCAGATGCGGGTGGCTCACCTGTACCGGATGCTCGAGCGTCACGGCCTGGCCAGCCCGGCACAGGTCGGCGGCGCCATCGGGTACGGCGGGGACTGCATCCTCGTGCACGACCTCGGCGCAATCCTCGAGGACTACGACGCCCGGCTCGCCGACCGGCTCGCGATCGCGCGGGGCGAGACCCCGACGGAGCCGTCGCAGATCGGGGAGTGCAAGACCTGCCCGTGGTGGCCGCGGTGCCGCGAGCAGCTGAGTGCGACGCACGACGTGTCGCTGGTTGCCCCGGGGCAACGCGCGACGGTGCTGCGCGAGCTGGGTGTGCACACGATCGACGAGCTGGCGCGCTGGGAGGGGGACCCGCCCGAGGTCTGGCCGCAGGGTTCGTTCGAGGACACCGTCGTGGTGGCCAAGGCGTGGCTGGCGGGTGCGCCGCTGGTGCGACGGCACGACCACGTGCACGTGCGCCGGGCGGACATCGAGATCGACATCGACATGGAGAGCTACCACGAGCACGGTGCGTACCTGTGGGGCACGCTGCTCAACGTCGACGGGATCTCCGCGTACCGGGCGTTCGTCAGCTGGGATCCGGTACCGACCGACGACGAGGCGCGCTCGTTCGCCGAGTTCTGGACGTGGCTGTCCGCGGAGCGGGCCGCCGCTGCGGCGAGCGGGAAAACCTTTGCGGCCTATTGTTATTCACGTACCGCGGAGGACAAGTGGCTACTCGGTTCGGCTCGGCGGTTCGCCGGGTTCCCGGGGGTGCCGAGCGAGGCCGAGGTGCGCGAGTTCATCGACTCGCCGCAGTGGGTGGACATCTACCAGGTCGTCACCGACCAGTTCGTGTGCCCGAACGGCAAGGGCCTCAAGAAGATCGCACCGATCGCGGGTCACCGCTGGCGCGACGAGGAGGCCGGCGGCGAGGCGTCGATGAGCTGGTACCGCGAGGCAGTCGGCTACGACGGGGACCCGGACCCGCAGCAGCGACGCCGGCTGCTCGAGTACAACGAGGACGACGTGATCGCCACGAAGGTGCTCCGTGAGTGGATGAGCGAGCGTGCGGTGCACGAGATCCCGCACATCTCGGACCTGTAGGTCACTGCTGCGGGGCGGCACCGGGTCACTGCTGCGGGGCGGCACCGGGTCACTGCTGCGGGGCGGCACCGGGTCACTGCTGCGGGGCGGCACCGGGTCACTGCTGCGGGGCGGCACCGGGTCACTGCTGCGGGGCGGCACCGGGTCACTGCTGCGGGGGTGGCACCGCCTCGGCGAGCCGGATCAGGGCGTCGACCACCGGCGGCCCGAACATCACGGGATCGTTGTGCTCGGCGCCCGGCAGGGCCACCTTCTCGACGAGCCGGCGGGCGGCGGCGGCCACGGCCTCGCTCTGGCCGGGCGGGACGATCGTGTCCGCCGTCCCGTAGACGACGGTGATCGGCACGTCGAGCCGCGCGACGGTCTCGGCGATCGGGAAGCGGTCCCACATCAGCCCGGTGGGCAGCAGCGGGTAGTGGTGCCGGCCGACTGTGGGCAGATCGACGAACGGTGAGCGCAGCAGCATGCCGGCGGGCGGATGCTCGGCGGCGAGGCCGGTCACCACGCCGGTGCCCAGGCTCTCCCCGAGGTAGAGCAGCCGGTCCGGAGCGACGTTCTCGCGGTCGAGGAGGTACTGCCGGGCGGCGCGCACGTCGCGGGCGAGGCCGTCCTCGCTCGGGCGGCCGGGGTTGCCGCCGTAGCCGCGGTAGTCGAAGAGCAGGGTGGCGAAACCGGCCTCCGCGAGTGCCGTCGCCAGCGGGGCGCGGTCGACGCGGCTGCCGCCGTTGCCCGAGGCGAGCAGCACCGTGAAGCCGCGTGCGGCGTCGCGGGCCGGGACGAACCAGGCGCCGAGTTCGAGCCCGTCGGAGGTCGTCAGCCGCACGTCGCGGGCACCGGGGAGCAGCGACTGCGCCGGCGGGGGCGGGGACCGGTCGGGCAGGTAGATCAGCCGGCGCTGCCCGAACCACAGCGCCGACGCGAGCACCGCGACGACCGCGACCACGACCACGACCCATAGCAGGCGCATGAGTTGGATGGTGTGCCCTTTGGGCGGCCCTGGCAACCCAAAGGACACACCGGCCGCGGAGCGGCCTATCGCGGCGCCATGCGCAGCGCGCCGTCCATGCGGATGGTCTCGCCGTTGAGGTAGTCGTGCTCCGCGATCATCTGCACGAGCTGGGCGTACTCGGCCGGCTGGGCGAGGCGGGACGGGAAGGGCACGCCCGCCTCGAGACCCTTGCGGTACTCCTCGGTGACGCCGGCGAGCATCGGGGTGTCGACGATGCCGGGGGCGATGGTGTTGACCCGGATGCCGTACTGGGCCAGGTCGCGGGCCGCGGGGACGGTCATGCCGTGGACGCCGCCCTTGGAGGCGGAGTAGGCGATCTGGCCGATCTGGCCCTCGAACGCGGCGACGGAGGCGGTGTTGACGATGACGCCGCGCTGGCCGTACTCGTCGACGGGCTCGGTCTTGGCCATCGCGTCGGCGGCCAGGCGCAGCACGTTGAACGTGCCGAGCAGGTTGACGGTGATGACGGTGCGGAACAGCTCGAGGTCGTGCGGGCCGTTCTTCGACAGGACCCGGCCGGCCCAGCCGACGCCGGCGCAGTTGACGACGATGCGCAACGGCACGCCCGAGGCGACGATCTGGTCGACAGCGGCCTGCACGTCGTCGGCGCTGGTGACGTCGGTGGCGATGAGGGTGACGCCGGCGGGCGCCTTGTCGCCGACGCGTTCGATGGACTGGGCGAGGTCGAGACCGAAGACGGTCGCGCCGGCGTCGGCGAGACGCTGGGCGGTGGCTGCGCCGAGACCGGACGCCGCGCCGGTGACCAGTGCGGCGGTTCCCTGAATTTCCACTGCCGTGCTCCTTTCGTGGCGCCACCGTTCGGCGTGCGCCTTGTCGACGGTGGCACCTTAGCGCGCGCTAGCTCCGTCCGGTGCGGCGGCGGACCGCATGCCATCCTCGGGGGATGGCACGGACGTGGTTGTCGGTGACGGTGGAGCTGCTCGGTGGGCGCGGCGAGCAGCTGTGGCCGTGGCCCGGCCGCGTCTTCGCGGTCGGACCGTCGCACACCTTCGAGGACCTGGCCAGTGCCATCAACGATGCCTTCGCTCGATGGGACCGCTCCCACCTGTCGATGTTCATCCTGCCCGGCGGACGAGTGGTCACCGACGCGCAGACCGGCGCCGAGATCGCCGGGTCGATCGGTGGGCCCGTCACGGAGCCGGTGGACATCGAGTCGTCCGAGGTCGCTCGGCTGCTGGAGCCTGGAGCGGAATTCCAGTTCACCTTCGACCTGGGCGACGACTGGACGCACCGGTGCGTGATCGGGAAGGAGAAAGTCGACCCCGTGGAAGTGCTGGGAACCGCGCCGACAAAGCCCCTGCCGTACTGGGGGTGGGGCGACATCCCGGACCAGTACGGGCGCCGGTGGGCCGACGACGACGGGCAGAGCCGAGCGCCGCGCAGACCGAGTCGTCCGCATCCCATGCTGGTGCACGCCTGGCCCGCACGAGAGCAGGTGGTCGACCCGTCCGAGCTGCGCGCGGCTGTGGCGACTGCAGATGCACCCCGCTTCCTCGCTGCGGTGCGGGGACACGAGGTCGACGATTTGCTGCAGCAGGTGGGGGCCGGCATACCGACGGCCCTGCAGCAGCGGCGTCGGGAAGCCGAGCCGGTGGCACTGTCGGTGATCGACCGGCTGACTCGGCGCGGCGGCCCCGGTGACGAGGTGCTGGCCGAGGACCTGCTCGCGTGTCTGCACGGCGAGTCGCTGACCGGCCGGGTGCTACCTGTCGACCTCGAGATGCTCAGTGCCGCGCTGGAAGGCGATCCGGGCGTATCGACCGGTGGGTACATCGATCTGCGCACCGGGGAGGTGTACGACGAGAGCAGTACCGACCCGATGATGGTCGGGGAAGACGTCGCCGTCGACGTCGAGACCGAGCCCGACCGGTGGCTTCGGTTCGACCGCACCGGCGCGCGGGACGGTTGGCGCGACATGGCGGCCTTCGCCGAGCGGCAGCAGGATGTCGCGCTGCGGGAGCGGCTGCAGCGGGCGATCGAGGGCAAGGGCGCCTTTCGTCGCTTCCGTGACCTCGTCCACCACGAGGGTCTTGCCGGCCCCTGGGACGCCTTCGCCGCCGACCGCCGACTGGGTCGTGCCCGCGAGTTCCTCGCCGACGCGGGTATTCGCGTGGGCTGACGGTCCGGGCGGGTGTGCCGGGAGCGTCTGTGCCCCTCGGGGGTCAGCCGGCGGACCACGGTGGCCAACGGTGTGCGACCAGTTCGGTCGTCGCCGCATCCCGTCGCCGCACGCCGGCCGGCTCCGTCCTGCACGAGGGACGTTCACGGTGTCGGTCCGCGCCGGTGGATCCCCGTTCCGCTCTCGCCGGCGCGGAGAGCGGGAACCTACCGCGGGTCGCCGCGTCCGAGTCGCGTCGCGCCGATACCGGCCGCGACGAGGCACGCCGCGGCACCGAGCAGCAGCCCGGCCCGGCCACCCCACTGCTCGCTGACCCACCCCGCGATCGGGCCGCCGACGGCGGTGGAGCCGAGGAAGGCCACGGCGAACAGCGCCATCACCCGCCCGCGCATGCCGGGGGCCGCGGCGAGCTGCAGGGAGCTGTTGGTGGTGGCGGTGAACGCGACGCTCAGGACGCCGACCAGCACCATCGCGGCGAGCATGAGTTCGAGCGTGGGCGCCGCCGCGGCCGCGAGCAGCACCACACCGAACACCGCGGAGGTGACCACCACGGCGGTGGTGCCGGTGCGACCCCAGGTCGCCACGGCGAGACCGCCGACGACGGCACCCGCGCCCATCGCGGCGGTGAGGAAGCCGTAGGTCTCGGCGCCGGCGCCGAAGGTCTGTCGGGCGACCACGGGCAGCACCACCTGGAACTCGTAGGCCAGGCAGCCCACCAGTGCCATCGTCAGCAACGGAACCGCGAGGGCCGGGGTCTGCCGCACGTGCGCGAACCCCTCGCGGAGCTGCCCGCGGGCACGGGCGGCGGGTGGCGACGGGCGCAGCAGGGACAGGTCCAGGCTCGCGAGGGAGGCGACGACGGCGACGAAGCTGAGTGCGTTGAGCAGGAAGCACACCCCGAGACCGCCGACGGCGATGATCAGTCCCGCGACGGCCGGGCCGATCAGGCGCGCGACGGACGCCAGCACCGATTGCAGGCTCACGGCGTTGCGCAGGTCCTCCGGCCCGACGAGCTCGAGCATGAACGACTGCCGGGCGGGATTCTCGAAGCACTGGTTGAGGCCGAGGACGACGGCGAGGACGTAGACGTGCCACAGCTGGACGGCGCCGGTGACGGTGAGCAGGCCCAGGACGAGGGCCTGCACGCCCATCGCGGACTGCAGGCCGATCATGAGCCGGCGCTTGTCGACGCGGTCGGCGACCACGCCGCCGTAGGGGCCGAGCAGCAGCATCGGCACGGTCTGCAGGGCCAGGACGAGGCCGATGGCCGTGCCGGAACCGGTGAGTTCGAGCACCAGCCAGGACTGGGCGACCGTCTGCATCCACGTGCCGATCAGGGAGATCGCCTGTCCGCTGAGGTAGCGCCGGAAGTTGGCGCCGCGGAAGGCGGCGAAGGTCTGTCCGCGCAGGTCGGTGAGGACGGTCATCGGCGCTCCTCCGCGGAGCGACGGCACATCTGCTCGGCGAGCGCTTCGAGCGCCGGGAGGGCGTCGTGCAGGGCGTGGAGCCGATCGGAGGACAGTTCCGCGAGGTGCTCGGTGAACACCGCGGTACGCATGCGACGCAGGTCGGCGAAGGTGCGGGCACCGGCCTCGGTGATGTGGGCGCGGACGACGCGCTTGTCGTCGGGGTCGGGGGAGCGGGTGAGCAGCCCGGCGTCCTCGAGCTTGCCGAGCATCCGCGAGAGCATGGTGGGGTTGAGGCCCTCGATCTCGGCGAGTTCGCGCACGCCGACGGTCTCGCGGCGGGCGACGGTGGCGAGGATCGAGAACTGGGAGCGGGTGAGCCCGCCCGCGCCGGTGGTGCGGCGGTCGACGCGGCGCGCGATGCGGCCGAGAGCCACGCGCAGGCGGTTGACGTCCTCGTCGTCGAAGCGATCGTGTGCGGGCGTGATGCCACCTCCATTTAGTTGCCTATCGGCAAGCATACTCCTGGGCGTGCGGTCGCGCAGGCGTCCGGAGGGCACTCTCTATCGTTCGACGGAGTCCGAGGCGGCGGGGACCGGGTGGGTCTCGGCGCGGCGGCGCAGCAGGGCGCGACCGGTCACGGCGGCGAGCGCGACGGCGAGGGTCGCACCGCCCGCGACGGGGCCGACGGGCGTGCCGGGGGCCAGGCCCTCGCCGAGCATCCAGGCGCCGAACCCGAAGAACAGCGCCGACGCCGCCAGCCGGATCGCGTTCTCCGGCAGGTGCCGGCCGAGGACGGCGCCGAGGACGATGGCCAGGGCGTCGGCGGCCACCATGCCGACCGTCGAGCCGACCCACACGCCGGCCCAGTCGTTGTCCGCGGCCAGGGTGATGGTGGCGAGCATGGTCTTGTCGCCGAGTTCGGCGAGGAAGAAGGCCGACAGGACGGCGAGGAAGGCCGAGCGGGTGACGCGGGCCGCCTTGCCCTGCTCGTCCTCGTCGAGGGAGTCGCCGCGCAGCGTCCACAGGCCGAAGAACAGGAAGGCCAGGCCACCGACGATCGCCATCGCCGAGGTGGGGATCGCCAGACCCAGGTAGTGGCCCACGGCGACGGAGACTAGGTGCACGGCGGTCGTGGCCGCGAGAATGCCGGACAGCACCACCCACCAGCGGTAGCGAAGGGCGAACGTCATCGCCATGAGCTGCGACTTGTCGCCGAGCTCGGCCGCGAACACCACGACGAAACTCAGAACCAGGGCGGACCACATGCCGGGGTTGCTCCTCCTCGTGTCGTGTGGAGGAGGCGGGGACCTTCCTCCGGCCGGACGACGCGGATGCGTCGCGGCCGAAGGTCTCGCCCACCGGTACGGATTCCGGTTCGCCGGGCCGGGCTGAACGCCAGTATGTCGACCGGGCGATTGCGGGCTACTCCCCTTCGCTTAGGCAACCATAATCGGAGCGGCACGAAATCGCAAAGGCGGCAACAAGTTTGGGAACCCGAACTTTTCGGTGCGGGTCCCGGTCAGGCGGCGAGCAGCATGGCCAGAACCGCGGTGTCGGGATCGCTGTTGGGGTCCACCCCGACCCGGCTGACCAGCGACGTCACCGTTCCGTCGGCCTCCGCCTCCACCCACGCGGCCCGGTGCTCGAGCCCCAGGTGCGGCAACCCCGGCAGCAGCACGCAACCCGAGGCCGCCCCCGTGCACTCCGGCAGCGACGGCCGGGTCTCGGACGGCGGGTGCAGCACGATCAGGGCGGGCGGCTGATGCGCCGCGAACCGGCCCGGCTCCACCGCCTCGTCGCCGATCACCGGTCCCTCCGCGAGCACCAGGCCCACCGTGCCCGGCTCGGGGTCGTCCGGCAGTTCCTCGCGCACCCCGAACACCGTCGACGTGGTCAGCAGGCCGGGCAGCGACGCCACCCGCACCGTCACCGCGAGCAACTGCGCCCACTCGCGGGTGCTCTCCGGCCACCGCCCCGACACCACGAATCCCCGCAGGGATCCGGCGGTGTGGAAGGCGGCGAGGCCGATCTGTTCGTTCCCGTTCATCCCGCTACCTCCTCGGTGTGACGACAGTCGATGACCGATACACGCCGTTGGGTAGGTGAAGAATGACCGTTTCGTCCGCTGGCACACAAGAGCCCCCGAGTGCCAGCTCCGTCCGAAGCCCCGGGAACGCGCGAAGGGGACGCCGGAATCCGGCGTCCCCTTCACGACGTGCGACGCGACTAGACCAGCAGACCGGAGGTCTGGGTGCGGGCGCGCTCGAAGCGGGCCTGCACGTCGGCCCAGTTGACGATGTTCCAGAAGGCCTTGACGTAGTCGGCCTTGACGTTCTGGTACTGCAGGTAGAAGGCGTGCTCCCACATGTCGAGCATGAGCAGCGGGGTCAGGCCGATCGGGATGTTGCCCTGCTGGTCGTACAGCTGGACGATGATCAGGCGCTGGCCGATGGAGTCCCAGGCCAGGATGGACCAGCCGGAGCCCTGGATCGAGTTGGCGTTCGCCGAGAAGTGGTCCCGGAAGGCGTCGAAGGAACCGAACGCGTCGTCGATCGCGGCACCGAGTTCACCGTCCGGCTTGTCGCCACCCTCCGGCGACAGGTTCTTCCAGAAGACGGAGTGGTTGGTGTGGCCGCCGAGGTGGAAGGCCAGGTCCTTCTCCAGCTTGGTGGCCTGCGCCGCCATCGTGCCGTTCTCCCGTGCCTCCGCCATCTTCTCGAGGGCGGTGTTGGCGCCGGCAACGTAGGTCGCGTGATGCTTGCTGTGGTGCAGCTCCATGATCTTCGCCGAGATGTGCGGCTCGAGCGCGGCGTAGTCGTAGGGCAGGTCCGGAAGTGTGTACTCAGCCACGAAGGGTCCCTTCTGTTCGGGCCCGGTGGGGCCCGTGCGTGATTTTCAAGTACTCCTGGGTTTCCACCCAAACCCATAAGTACACCCTCTGCAAGATCGCCTGCGCAGCCGGTCGGCGCCGGGACATCGGGGGTCACGGCGCCGGCCGGCCACGGGCGGAGCGTCTACCTGCGGAAACGCCGCGCAATTCGGCCGGCACATGAACGGCCGCTTAACATCGGCGGGTGTTTCGGCCCTTCGCGAGCGACGGGACGCGCGATGCCCCGGCGCCGCGCGTGGACCTGCCGGGTGTGAACCTGCTCCGCACCGTCGCCGTCCTGGCGGTGCTGTACTCGCACATCTCCTTCTATCTGATCGACGACCTCGGCACCGGCTGGTGGGTCATCGACGTCGTGTACCGGGTGCTCGTCGAGGGGGCCGGTCTCAACCAGCACCTGTCCTTCCTCGGCGTCGCGATGTTCATGACCCTGACCGGGCTGCTCATCACCCGCTCCGCCATCCGCGACGAACCGCGCCGCTTCCTCGTCGCCCGCAGCGCGCGGCTGATCCCGGCGTTCTGGGTGGCGATCCTGGCCGCGATCCTGCTGGTGCGGCTCGGTGTCAACGGCATGTTCAGCGGCCAGACCGGCGTCTCCGACGCCGAGGCCGTACTCAGCTTCTTCCTGGGTGGGTTCTTCCTGAAGCCCGAGGTGGCGGTGCTCGGGGTCACCTGGACCCTCGCCGTCCAGATCACCTTCTATCTGTACTGCGTGGCCGCCCGGCCGCTCCTGCGCACCCGGCCCATCGTCGTCCCCGTCCTCGGGGCGGTGGCGTGCATGCTGGTGCTGCTGTACAACCTGTACCTGCCGGAGCCGTACACCGTGCCGTTCCTGTCCAAGATCGCGGCCACGATGCCGACCGTGTTCCTCGGTCAGATCGTGTACCTCGGCTGGGCGCGGCTGACGTCCCGTCGCTGGCTGATCGTCGCGCTGCTCGCCCAGGTCCAGGTGATCCACCTGGCCACCGACTACCAGGTGTACTGGGCCGGCAGCCGCTACCTGTGGACCATCGTCGTGGTCACCGCGTGCGTGGTGCTGATCTCCCGCATCGACGGCCGGTTCGCCCGCTCGCGGGTGCTGCACTGGACCGCGACCCGCAGCTATGCGATCTACCTGGTGCACACGCTGGTGCTGTACCGGGTGTACGAGAACACGGTCGCCCATCTGGGCCGCACCGGGGCCGTGCTCGCGTTCCTGGTGGTGTGTGCGGCCGTCTCCGAACTGCTCTACCGCGGCGTCGAGGTGCCGGCCGCCCGCTGGATCAGCGCCCGGTGGCTCCCGCCCCGCCCGTCGCCCCAGGTCACGGCCGAGGTGGAACCCGTGGAGAAGCCGCGCGCGTAGCATCGAGGCATGTCCTGGTTCGACGACATCCTTGCCCGTGCGGGTTCGAAATCGGTGATGGTCGCGCAGGAGCAGGCGCTGCCCGGCCGGGCCGAGCCGCTGCCCGTCCCCGACACCCACTACGTCAACGGACACCGCATCGCCCCGCCGTTCCCCGAGGGACTGCAGACCGCCGTCCTCGGGATGGGCTGCTTCTGGGGAGCCGAGAAGGAGTTCTGGCAGCTCGAGGGCGTGTACTCCACGGCCGCGGGATATGCCGGTGGATACACCCCGAACCCCACCTACGAGGAAGTCTGCTCGGGCCGGACCGGGCACACCGAGGTGGTGCTGGTGGTGTTCGATCCGAAGGTGATCTCCTACGGGGGCATCCTCAAGCAGTTCTGGGAGAACCACGATCCCACCCAGGGCATGCGTCAGGGCAACGACCACGGCACCCAGTACCGCTCGGCGATCTACACGTTCGACGAGGGGCAGATCGAGATCGCCGAGGCCACCGCCGAGAGTTACGGCGCCCGCCTCGCCGCCGCCGGCTACGGCGCCGTGACGACCGAGATCGCGCCGCTCACGCAGTTCTACTACGCGGAGGACTACCACCAGCAGTACCTGGCGAAGAATCCGAACGGGTACTGCCCCGTCCACGCCACCGGGGTGAGCTGCCCGGTCGGGCTCGGCGCCTGACGCAGCGCCCCCGCCGAGCGGATCGGCCTCGGCGACGTCCGGCGCTTCTGTGACGTTGGCCGGGACACCTTGCAGTCCTTAGCTGTGCGTATCACCCTGGAGTGAGGGAGTTGTCACGGGGGAGAGGATCGAGGCCGAGATGATGGGGAACACGAGCGGATATCTGCGGGTCCTGCGGCGCGGGCTGCGGGGTCGCCACCCGCTGATCCGGCGCACCGATCGCGTCGAGGCGCGCCTGGTGGTCGCGGTGCTGGTCCTTCTCCTGGCGGCGATCCCCCTCGCCGGCTGGGTCGGCGCCCGTACCTGGGACACCCAGTCCGCTCTGGCCGTGCAGCAGACCGCCGAGCGCACCCTCGTGACGGCGACGACGCAGGCGCCGGCCGAGACCACGGACGTCACCGTCGGCGAACTCGCGATGACGGCCTCCGCGGCCGCCCCCGCCACCTGGATGTGGGGCGACGAGAAGCGCCGCGGCGACGTCACCGTGGACTACGGCACACCCGCCGGCGCCGACGTGCAGATCTGGGTCGATCCGAACGGCGAACAGGCTCTCGCACCGCTGAGCGCGACGAGCGCGAAGATCTCCTCGGTCCTGGTCGCGGTCGCCCTCTGGTGCGCCGCGGCCCTGCTCGCCGCCGCGATGTTCGGCTACGGCCGGTGGCGGCTGGATCGCACCCGCCGCCGGGAGTGGAGCCGCGAGATCGCGGCCTTCCTCGGTTCCACCAGCAGCCACTGACCGCGCCGGCTCGTCACACCTGCGGCATGACCTCCCGCGCCACCAGTTCGAGGTGGTCGAGGTCGGCCAGATCCAGCACCTGCAGGTAGATGCGCTGCGACCCGGCCTCGGCGTAGCGGCCGATCTTGTTGATCACCTCGGCGGGGGTGCCGGCGAGGCCGTTCTCCCGCAGCTCGTCCACCTCGCGTCCGATCCGACCGGCGCGGCGGGCGATCTCCGCCTCGTCGCGACCGCAGCACAGCACGAGCGCGGTGGAGTACGTCAGCTCGGTGGGGTCGCGGTCGGCCGCGCGGCACGCCTCCTGCACCCGCGCGAACTGGGCCGCGGTCGCCTCCACCGACTGGAACGGGATGTTGAATTCGTCCGCGTACCGGGCGGCGAGGGCCGGGGTGCGGCGCTTGCCCCCGCCGCCGATCACGATCGGCGGACCGGAACGCTGGTGCGGCTTGGGCAGCGCCGGCGAATCGACGATGCGGTGGTGCGCCCCCTCGTAGGAGAAGGTCTCGCCCACGGGCGTCTGCCACAGGCCGGTGATCACGGCGAGGGACTCCTCCAGCTTGTCGAAGCGCTCCTTCAGCGACGGGAACGGGATCCCGTAGGCGAGGTGCTCCTCCTCGTACCAGCCGGCGCCCAGACCGAAGTCGACCCGCCCGCCGCTCATCGCGTCGACCTGTGCGACGGAGATCGCGAGGGGGCCGGGGTGGCGGAACGTCGCGGAGGTCACCAGCGTGCCCAACCGGATCGTGGAGGTCTCCCGCGCCAGGCCGGCCAGCGTGATCCACGCGTCGGTCGGACCGGGCAGGCCGGCGGAGTTCATCGCGAGATAGTGGTCGGAACGGAAGAACGCCCCGTAGCCGAGCCGCTCGGCCGTCTGCGCGACGGCGAGCAGGTCCTCGTAGGTGGCACCCTGCTGAGGTTCGGTGAAGATCCGTAGTTCCATGCCGTCGATCATTTCAGCTCGACGAAGACGACGTGGGTCTGCGCCGCACCGACGTTCTCGCCGGAACGGACCTGTGCGGGAGGACGCCCTCCTCGGACGCAACCGATCCTCCTTATCGGGCCGTCGCCGAGGCCCTCTCGCGCAAGCACGGGCGTGCGGGGGAGGTGGACGACGCGGCGCGATCTTCGCGGTGCCGTCGCCGGAGACCTACGAGCTGTGCGTGGTGGTGCAGAAGATGTCTGTGGTGCAGAAGATGTCTGTGGGGCAATGGATGACGTGGGTGCGTCGTCATCTCACCGCCGAAATGTTCCCGGAGTGAGGCGATGTGCGGCTGTGGAAACTGTGCCTTCTGTGGATGAAGCTGTGGAAACTGTGGATAACTCCCGCGCGGAGGCATTTTCACGCGGCGCCGGTGGAGCCCGGGAATCGGACGGGTTCCAGTTCTGCGGGGTCGCGGCGGGATGCCGGTGCTCGCTGCATACGCCCCGGCGGCGTGCCAGTATTGACGATGTGAGCTTCTCCGACGTGCCCACCGTCACCGTCTCGGACGTGCCGCCGATCGGCCCCGACGTCGTACTGCTCGACGTACGCGAATCCGACGAATGGGACCTCGGGCACGCTCCCGGGGCTCTGCACATCCCCATGAGCGACGTTCCCGCCCGCCTGGACGAGATCGACATCGACGCCGAGGTGTACGTCGTGTGCCGCCAGGGAGGACGCTCACTCGCCGTCGTCGAATACCTGTCCCACGTCGGCTACGAGGCGATCCAGGTCCACGGCGGAATGGTGTCCTGGCAGCAGAACGGACTGCCCCTCACCGCCGACGGCGACACCCCGGCGAAGATCTATTGATGGCTGCCTACCAGATCTGCGTCCGCTGCGGGCACCGCTGGCCCGTGTCCTGGCAGCCCCGGCAGTGGTGCCCGGGCTGCCGGGGCCTGCTGCTGTCCCCCGACGACACCGCCGCCCCCGTGCCGCCGGGGCGCCGCAACTTCCGCTGGGTCGCACGGCCGCCGCAGACCCGGTCCGCCGCGGACCGGCCCCGGCGCCGGTCCGCGGGACCTACCCCGCACTACCGGGATGTACCGCGCTGGGGCCTCGCCGACCCGCGTCCGGCCGACGAACCGACGGAACCGTCGCGGGAGGACGCCCTCGTCGACCTCGCGCCGACGCTCCTCGCGGGCGCGGCCGTCGTCTTCGGCCTCGCCGCGGTCGCCGAGGCGATCCGGTACGGGCTGCTGCTGTACAACCGCACGCGCCTCGTGGATCCCCTCGCTCTCGCCGCCTCCGACGCCCTGGTGTGGGCCACCCAGCTGTGCGGACCCGCCGTCGCCCTCGCCGCGGGTGTCGCGGCGACGCTGCGCCTGATCCGGGTGCGGCGACAACTGTTCGCCGCCCGCGGACTCGCCGACCCCCGCGGCCGGCTGTCGCTGCTGCTCGGCTGCCTCGTGCCCGGAGTGAACCTCGCGCTGCCCGGGGTCTTTCTCACCGAGGTCACCGGTCCCGGCGACCCGCGGCTACGACGAGCCGTGCGGACGTGGTGGGTGCTGTGGGTGCTCGGCGGCGTGCTGTTCGTCGTCAACGTGCTGTGGCGGCAGCGGGACGCCCTGCAGGCGCAGGCCGACGGCGTGCTGCTCGCCGCCGTGACCGCGGCCCTCGCCGCGGCCGTCGCCGTCGCGGCCCTGCACGTCGTGCGGCTGTTCGACGACCACGATCTGCGCGGCCGTCCCCGTCGCCTGCCCCGCCGCACCGTGGCGACCGGCCCGAAGCACGAACCCATCGCTCCGATCGAACCGGTCGGCGCCCGCACCGACGAGGTGGTGGCCTCGTGACCGCGGGCTGGGAACCGCGCGTCGTCGCCCACCGGGGGGCCTCCGCCGCCAAGGCCGAGCACACCCTCGCGGCCTACGAACTGGCGCTGCAGGAAGGCGCCGACGGCCTCGAATGCGACGTACGGCTGACCCGCGACGGGCATCTGGTGTGCGTCCACGACCGCACCGTCGACCGCACCTCCAACGGGAGCGGCATGGTGAGCGAGATGACCCTCGCCCAGCTCGAGGAACTCGACTACGGCACCCCCGGCGAGCCGGCGCGGCTGCTGACGCTGCGGCAGCTGATCGAGCTGACGCTCGATTGGACCAGCCGGCCCGTCAAGCTGTTCGTCGAGACGAAGCATCCCGTGCGCTACGGCGGTCTCGTGGAGGCGAAACTCCTCGCCGAACTGGCGCGCTTCCGGCTCGCCACCCCCGCCTCCGCGGACTTCTCCCGCGTCGTCGTGATGTCGTTCTCCGCGGCCGCGGTGTGGCGGGTGCGCAGGTCCGCGCCGCTGCTGCCGACGGTGCTCCTCGGCGACACGTCGCGTTATCTCGGGGGCAGTGCCGCCACCACCGTCGGTGCCACGGCGATCGGCCCGTCGATCTTCACGCTGCGCCAGCATCCCGAACTCGTCGACAAGGCGGCCGCCGCGGGCCGCGCCACCTACTGCTGGACCGTCGACGATCCCGCCGACGTCGACCTGTGTCGCGACCTGGGCGTCGGCTGGGTGGCCACCAACCATCCGGGGCGCACCAAGCTTCGGCTCGGCGCTTCCCGCGGCGTGTAGTTTTGCGCCGTGGCCAAGAAGAGTAAGAGAAACAGCGGACCCAAGCCCGGCGGCAACCGCGCCGCGAAGCTCGAGCAGCGGCGGCTCGCCCGGGAGGCCGAGGCCGCCACGGTCACCCGGCCGTTCGAGGGTCTCGCCCTCGAATGCGACCTCGTGGCCCTGCGCGAATTCGTGCCGTCGGCGGTGTTCCCGTTGCCGACGAGAACCCCCGGCCGGGTCGTCCAGGCGGCCACGGTGCTGCCCGGCGCCGTCGCCGCCCTCGTCCGCGAGGAAGGGGACGAGACCGCCGCGTACATCGGGTTGCAGCTCGCCGCCGGCGGCCCCGACCCGGCCGCCGAACTCGGCGCCGCGCTCGCGTGGGCGCGGGACGCGGAGGCCGGCTCGTCCCTCGCCGTCGCCGAACCCGGGCCGGACCGGCCGCGCCTGCACGACCTGCTCGACGTCGACGTCGTCCCGGCGATCACCGTGCACCGGGACTTCGACTGGTGGATCCCCGAGGGCGTCGAGGTCTCGCCCGACGTCGCGAACACCGTCCGGCACGCCAACGACGCGATCATGCCGTCCGCGCGGCTCGAGGGTGAAGGACTCGTCGCCGCGTGGTGGGTCGACGCCGGGGAGAAGGCGCACCTGCGCTGGGTGCGGCCGGAGGACGAGGACGCGCTGATGGCCGCTCTCTCGCGGGTACACGCCGCGGGCGGGCTGCACCTGGGGGACGGTTCCCGGTTCGCCGGGTCGTTCCGCACCCACGGGCTGCTCGTGCCGGTGTTCGATCTCGATCCGGAGCGGCACCCGGACGAGTGGGTCGCACCCACCGCCGAGTTCGGTGCCCGGCTCGACGAGGCGCTGGCCGTGGACGGGCCGCTCACCGCCGCCGAACGGCGCTCGCGCGACGGCCTGCGCAGCCGTCAGGTCACCCTGCGCTGAACCTGCCCCCGGGGCGAGCGGCACGACAGCCGGAACTGCTTACGACGGCGGCGTGAGCAGTTCCGGCGGGATCTGCTCGTCCCGGGCCAGGGCGTCGAAGAACGGGACGGCCCGCGACCGATCCCACACGAGCACGTTGCCGATCCCGGAGACGTCCTGGAAGCCGCCGACCGGGACGGTGGCGGTCACCGTCTCGCCCCGCATCGCCCATCCGAGCCGGGCCAGGTGCCACATGTGGTCGCCCTCGTCGACCCGCAGCGAACCGGCGACCCCGGAGGCCAGCGACCACATCCGCACCGGATTCAGCAGCGTACTCAGGCCGGTGGCCTTGCTCAGCAGGGCGGACATGAACAACCGCTGGTTGTTCATCCGGTCGAGGTCGGCCAGTGCCGTCGCGCGGGTACGCACGAAGCCGAGGGCCTGCGGACCGGTGAGTTCCTGGCATCCCGCCGGCAGGGAGATTCCCGCCAGCGGATCGTCGATGGCCTGCGGCAGGCACACGTCCACACCGCCGAGGTCGTCGACGATCGAGGCGAAGCCCCCGAACCCGATCTCGGCGTAGTGGTCGATGTGCACCCCGGTGGCGCCCTCGACGGTCTGCACCAGCAGCGACGGGCCGCCCAGCGCGAACGACGCGTTCAGCTTGTCCTGGCCGTGACCGGGGACCGGGACGTACGAATCCCGGGGGAGGGACACCATCGTGGTGGGCCCGCCACCGCTGGGCACGTGGATCAGGATGACGGTGTCGGTGCGGTCCGGACCGGTCTCCCCGCCCGTCGCGAGCTCCTGCTCCTGCTCCGCGCTGAGGCCGGTGCGACTGTCGGAGCCCACCAGCAGCCAGTTGGTCCCCGGGGTGTCGGCGATGCGGTCGGGATAGTCGGCGAGCGCGTCGACGCGGGTGAGCTTGCCGTCGAGGTAGACGGCACCCGCACCGACGAGGGCGATCAGCACGAGCACGACGATCGCGGCGCGGCGCACGACGCGACGGGCGACGCCGGGCCGGCGGCGGGGGGCCGGTTCGGGCGCGGGCGGAGCGGGCCGGCGCCGCGGCGGGGGCGGCGACGGTGGGGGCGGTGACGGCGGGGGAGAGGCCGCGCGGCGCGGCTCGTCGTACCGCTCGGGAGTCTGGGTGGGCGCCCAGTCGCGCGGCTGCCTCGGCGGCTGCCTTGGCGGCTGCTGCCGAGGCGGGGGCGCCGGCGACCGGTACTGCGGGGTGGGCGCCTGCGACCAGGCCTGCTGCGGAGCGGGGGGACGTCCGTCGCGGCGGATGATCTGCGGTCCCTCCGGCGACGGCGGCGGTGCCGGCCGGCCCATCGGTGCCGGTCGGCGCGGCGGCGGCATCTGCGGAGGCTGCCGCGGCGGCCGGGGTCGAGGGTCGGGATGGTCGCCGTTCACGACCTCCCAATGTACGCAGGCCGGGTCAGGGCAGCCAGGACACGTGCCCGCGAAGTGCCTGGTAACCGACAAATGCGACGCTGTCGATCAATGCGTGCGCCACCACCAGCGGCCACAGCTGCGACGTGCGCTGCCAGTACCGGCCGAACACCAGGCCCATCACGACGTTGCCGATCCCGCCTCCGACCCCCTGGTACAGGTGGTAGCTGCCGCGCAGCAGCGCCGACGCGAGCAGCGACGAGTTCTCCGACCAGCCGAGCTGCCGCAGCCGGGTGATCAGATACGCGACGACGAGGACCTCCTCGGCGGCGGAGTTGGCGATCGCCCACAGCACCAGCGCCGGCAGCCGCCACCAGTAGTCCTCGAGGGTGCTCGGGGCGACGGTGAGGTTGAGGCCCGCCGCGCGTGCCACCAGGTACAGGCCGAGACCCGGGATCCCGATGAGGGCCGCCAGCCCCACACCGGGCAGCAGGCCGCGCCGCACCTGGTCCCGGGCGAAACCGATCGCCCTCGGGCCGATGCCGCTGCGCCACAGCAGGTACACCCCGAGCGCCGCCCACGCCAGCAGCCGCACGATGCCGAGCAGCTGCCGGGCCAGGTCGATGAACTGCTGCGACGAGCGGGGAACGTTCAGCGCGACGGTCTGGTCGGACAGCGGCGCCGGCGCCAGCGCGGACTCGAGCAGCGACAGCATCGACGACAGCCCGCTCAGACCGAAGGTGACGAGCAGGACGATGGTGATCTCGATCCACAGCGCGCGCCGGTCCGACGGATCGAGCGGTGCGGCCGGGCGGCGCGGGGGCGGGGTCAGCCAGGTGCGGATCGTCACGGTCGCGATTGTGCCGCGTCGCCGCGGACCGCTCACATCCTGATCCTGATCGCGTGATCGGGCGTGCGAAGGAACTGCTCGGCACAGGCACGATTTCCGAGACCGGGTTCGCGGCTCTCGAGGAGCGCGCCCGACGGGGCGCGCGGCCCGACGTGCGCTGTGCGGGGTCCCTCCGGTCGGCCACGGTGGGCACCCATAGCAGCGGGAGTGTCGAAAAACGTTCGCCCCGATAATCATTCGCTGGCGAACTCGGAGTCTATGCTGTCGCCATGCTGCTCATCGGAATCCTTGTGTTCGGGATGGTCGTCGGCGCCGCGGCCCAGTTGCTGCTGGGCAGGTCGGCGGGACGGATCGATTGGACCCTCGCCTTCGCTGCCGGGCTCGCCGGGTCGTTCGTAGGCGGGCTGCTCGTCAGTCTCCTGGCCGGCGACGGATTGTCGCTACGACCGAGCGGGATCATCGGCTCGCTCGTGGGGGCGTTGCTCGTCACCGGGGCGGTGGGCTGGTGGCGGGCGCGTTCCGCCACGCCGAAGCCGTGACCCGCGGAATGCGGGCACGGAGCGGTGCAGGCGGTGTGTCTTTCGGGCGGCTGGGGCAGCCCAAAGGGCACACGGGCCGCGGAGCGGCCTGTCACCAGAAGTCGAGTGCCTCCGCGAGCGCGGTGGACTGGGCGTGGGTGGGCCGCTGCGCACCGTCGACGGCGTAGACGGTGGTACCGACGGTCGCGACGACGAGACCGTGCCGGGCGACGCCCATCGGTGGCAGCTCGGACCAGGTGCCGGTGATCAGGTCGAACGCTTCGACGTCGGCGAGGACGCGGGTGGGTTCCTCGCCCCCGGCGGCGACGATGCGGCCGTCGAGATGGGTGACGCCGAGCCCGCCGCGCGGGGTGGGCATGTCGGGTAGCGCGGTCCAGGTGTCGGTGCCGGGGTCGTACCGTTCGACGGTGGCGACGTTCTTGTCGGCGGCCAGGTCCCGGCCGCCCACCGCGTAGGCGTAGGTGCCGTCGGTGGTGGCCGCGAGGTGCTCGCGTGGGGTGGGCAGGTCGGCGACGGTGCTCCAGCTGCTGCCGTCGTACACGTCGGTGGTGGTGAGGAGGGTGTCGTCGGCCTGGCCGCCGAACACGTAGATCCGGTCCCCGATGGTGACGGCGGCCCCGGCGGCACGGGCCTGCGGCATGGCGGGCAGTTCGGCCCACTCGCCGCCGCGCAGCGCGAACACCCGATCGGACGGCCGCGCGGTGAGATCGGCGCCCTCCGGCACCCATCCACCGAGCACCACCAGTTCGTCCGCATACTCGACGGCCATCGCGTGGTTGAGCGGAAGAGGGAGATCGGGTCCCACCTTCCACGTGTCGATCGCCGGGTCGTAGCCCTCGACCCGGGCCGTGGACCCGTTGTTGTCGAGACCGCCGAGAACCCACACGGTGCCGTCGGCGACGGCGGCCGCGGTCTGCTGGCGGGCGGTCGGGGCGTCGCGCAGCTGCCGCCACGCCGGGCCGGGCTGGACGCGGCGCGGCGGGATCTGCAGCGCCTCGGTGACGGAGGTCGACTCGGCGTGGGTGGGTTCGGTGGCGCCGTCGATGGCGTAGACGGTGTCGCCGACCGCGCCGAGGGCCAGCCCGTGCCGCGGCGTCCGCAGGTCCGGTAGCTCGGACCAGGTGCCGGTGGTCAGGTCGAACGCTTCGACGTCGGCGAGGACGCGGGTGGGTTCCTCGCCGCCGGCGGCGACGATGCGGCCGTCGATGTAGGTGGCGCCGAGCCCGCCGCGCGGGGTGGGCATGTCGGGCAGGGCGGTCCACGATCCGGTGGTGGGGTCGAAGCGTTCGACGGTGGCGACGTTCTTGTCGGCGGCCAGGTCCCGGCCGCCGAGCGCGTAGGCGTAGGTGCCGTCGGTCGCGGCCGCGAGGTGCTCGCGTGGCGTGGGGATGTCGGCGACTGTGCTCCAGGCGGTGCCGTCGAACACGTCGGTGGGACGGATCAGGGTGTCGTCGGCCTGGCCGCCGAACACGTAGATCCGGTCCCCGATGGTGACGGCGGCCCCGGCGGCACGGGCGCGGGGCATCGGCGGCATCTCCACCCATTCGCCGTTGCGGACGGCGAAGACCCGGTTCGACGCGGTGGCGGTGAGGTCGGGTCCGTCCGGGATCCAGCCGCCGAGGACGACGGGCACGCCGTCCCACGTGACGGCCATCGCGTGGTTGAGCGGGATCGGCAGGTCCGGTCCGGACTTCCAGGTGTCGATGGCCGGGTCGTAGCCCTCGTGAGCGGGGGAGGAGCCGGAGTCGTCCAGGCCGCCGAACACCCACACGGTGCCGTCGGCGACGGTGGCGGCGGTCTGCTGGCGGGCGGTGGGCGCGTCCCGCAGCGGTCGCCACCCGGCGGTCGGGGCGACCTCGGTGGTCTCGCCCGCCGCGGCGGTCCCGGCGTCGCCGGCCTGCCGGGTCGCCACGAAGACGGCCGTGGCCGCGACGGCGAGCAGCGCGACGGCGAGCACGGCGAGCAGCACCGGCAGCCGCGCGGTTCGTCGCGCGGGTGACTCGCCCGGACGCGGCGGACCGGACGACGGGGGTCCGGACGACGGGGGTCCGGACCGTGGTGGGGGGCCGGACGACGGTGGTCGACCGTTCGGTCGGGGTGGGGCGGACCCCGGGGAGACCGCGGTGACCGTGGCAGGCGCGGCTGTGCCGGGCCCGGTACCGCCGGGTCCGGTGCTGCCGGGCCCGGCTGTGACAGGTCCGACGAGGGGGTGCCGGCCCGTCGGCTGGTCGTGGAACCGCGACTCGCCCGGCAGTGCCATGTCGTCGACGTGGCGGCCGTGCCGGGCCTGGACCTGCTGCAACTCGCGGCCGAAGTCGGCGGCCGTGGCGGGCCGGCGGGCCGGATCCACCGACATGGCGTGCTCGATGGCGGTGCACACGTCGTCGGGGATGCCGTGGGGGCGCAGATCCGGGATGGGCTGGCTGGTGATGCGCAGGAACTGGGCGATGATCTCCTCGCCCGTGCGTCGCTCGAACGCGGCGCGGCCGGTGATGAGGGCGAACATGGCGGCGCCGAGGCCGTAGATGTCCGAGGCGGGGGTGGGGGGTTTGCCCTCGAGCACCTCGGGGGCGGTGAACGCGAGCGATCCGGTGAAGGCGCCGGTGGCGGTTTCGAAACCGCCGGCGATGCGGGCGATACCGAAGTCGGTGAGCTGTGGCTCGCCGTACTCGGTGACGAGGATGTTGGCGGGCTTGACGTCGCGGTGCAGGGTGCCGGCGCGGTGGGCGGTCTCGAGGGCGCCGGCGAGCTTGACCCCGACGCGCACGACGTCCCACCACGGCATCGGACCGTCGCGGCGGACCCGCACCGCGAGCGAGTCGTTGGGGTGGTACGGCATCACGATGTAGGGCCTGCCGGTGGAGGTGACGCCCACCTGGAGGATGTTGACGATGTTCGGGTGGCCGGACAGTCCGCCCATCGCGAAGCCCTCGCGCAGGAACCGTTCGCGGTTCTCGGCGTCGAGGTCGGAGGAGAGCACCTTGATCGCGACGGTGCGTCCGAGGGAGCGTTGCCGGCACCGATAGACCACACCGAAGCCGCCTCGGCCGACGACGAGGGCATCGTCGAATCCCGCCGCGGCGAGTTCGGCCGCGATCCCCTGCCCGGCGGGACGGGTGGCTTCCGGATCGAAATCGGCCATGATTCGCGGCTTTCGACATGCGACGCACTGCTGACTCGAGGATACCGCCGAAGCGGGCGGGAAGATCAGTGCCTGGCGCGCAGCCCGTTGGCGAAGGGGCAGCCGACGAGGCGGCGCAGGGCGCGGCCGAGGGACTCGGCGTCGTCGGCGGGTTCGGGGAACGGAATCCGCACGTCGTGGTCGCCGCGGCCGGACTCGAGCCGCAGGCGCAGGCCGTAGCGGTCCAGGCCGAGGGGCCGGATGCGGCCACGCCGCTCGGCGGCGGGAATGTGCCGGGCGATGCGGTGGACGAGGTCGCCGTGGTCCTGCTCGAGGTGCTCGAGCCAGGCGGACTCGACGGCGGCGAACGGGTCCGGGGCGGCGGCGAGGACGTCGGCGACCTCGACGGCCTCGGCGCCGGTGGTGTCGGCGGCGACGACGGATGTGAGCCGCAGACGCAGCAGTTCGGCGCGGTGCCCGACGTCGAGCAGCGCGGGGTGCGGGAGGGTCGCGGCGATGTCGGCGGCGAGCCGCCGGGGCTCGGCGACGGTGTGTGCGGTGCCGCGGAGCCAGATGAGCGAGCGGACGGGGTTGCGCAGGCGCAGCGGCGAATGGTCGGTCAGCTCCAGCACGGCGTGCAGACCCGTGGCGCCCCGCTGCCAGGCCAGCGCGACGGCGGCACAGTCGTCCGGGACGACGACCAGCAGGTCGCCGTCGCTGTGCAGGTGGTGCAGCACCGTGGTCACGGGCGCGGCTCCGTCGGTAGCGAGTACGGCGGAGCCGGTGGCGAGCACGGCGGAGCCGGTGGCGAGTACGGCGGAGCCGGTGCGGACGATGGCGGTGCGGACGGTCTCGGCGGTCGAGGGTGCGGGAAGGGCGGTGGTGGCCGGCATCGGATCCTCCTCGATTAGTAGGTGAGGCAAACCTAAGTCATGGTGATCGGGGTCGCAACAGCCCGGCGACTAACCTGAGGAGGTGCCCATCCCGCTCACGCTCGGAATGCCGCCGTCCCGCGAGGAGCCCCGCGGCCTGCTCACCGCCCTGCTCACCCGCCGGCACCCGACCCTCGCCGACGCACTCGCCGCCCCCGCCCACACCGCGATCGGCGACCCCGTCGTGCCGGTGTCCGCGCTGACCGAGGCCCCCGCCGGGAGCGCCGCCACGCTGCGGATCGTCGGTGAACTCGACGTCGCACCCGAACGCCTGTCCGGCCTGCACCCGGTCCCGGTCCGCTACCAGCTCGACTGCCCCGCGGAAGAGCTCGACGTGGCGCTCGCAATCGCCGTCCCCGCCCCCCTGACCGTCTACGTCGACGCCGGTGACCTGCCCGAGACGGCCCGCGCGCTCGTCGGTGCCGGGCACAGCCCCGGCCTGCCCCCCGGGCGCGAGGCGGGGGAGGTCGCCGACTTCCTGTCCGTCCTCGCCCACGCCGGCACCGGCTTCGCCGCGCGCGCCCGCGACGCCGGCGAGGTGCTCGCCCTGCTCGCCGCCACCGTCGCCGCCCTGCGCGGCGACGATGTGCGCGCCGCGCTCGCCGCACCCGACCCCGCCCGGCTGACCCGGCTGATCCCCGAGGCCGCGGCCGCGGTGCGCGAGATCCTGCTCGCCGTCGAGGTCGACGACCCGCCGGCCGTCGCGCGGGACCTCGCCGGCCTCGGCCTGCCGCCGCGATGATTCCGTTTGCCCTGACGACGTTTGCCGGGACGACGTTTGCCGTGACGACAGGGTCCGGACGAATTCGGTGCGTACCCTTCTAGGCGTGCCACGCATCGCCTACTTCGGTCCCACCGGAACCTTCACGGAGATGGCCCTCGCCCGGTTCGAGGATGCCGGAACCTTCGACGGTCCGGTCGAGCGGGTGTCGGCCGCCAGCCCGCCCGCGGCGCTGCAACTCGTGCGCGACGGCGCGGTCGACGCTGCCGTGGTGCCGATCGAGAGCTCGGTAGAGGGTTCCGTGCCCCCCACGATGGATGCCCTCGCGGTGGGCCCGCGCCTGCAGATCGTGGCCGAGACCGAGCTGGACGTGGCCTTCACCGTCGTGGCCCGGCCCGGCGTCACGCTCGGCGAGGCCCGCACCGTGCACGCCTATCCGGTGGCCGCCGCACAGGTGCGCCAGTGGATCGCCGACCACATGCCGCAGGCCGAGGTGGTGACCGCCTCGTCCAACGCCGGGGCCGCCGAGGACGTCGCGGCCGGCAAGGCCGACGCGGGCGTGTCCACCGCGCTGGCCGGGCAGCGACTCGGCCTGCAGGTCCTCGCCGACGGCGTCGCCGATCACTCCGGCGCCCGCACCCGCTTCGTGCTGGCCACCCGGCCCGCCGCCACCCCGGCCCGCACCGGCGTCGACCGCACCTCGGTGATCCTGCAGCTGCCCAACGAGCCGGGCTCCCTCGTGCGGGCCATGACCGAGTTCGCCACCCGCGGCATCGACCTCACCCGGATCGAGTCCCGTCCCACCCGTCAGGAATACGGGACCTACTTCTTTCACTTGGACTGTGTCGGCCACATCGACGACGCGCTCGTCGCCGAGGCGCTCAAGGCGCTGCACCGCTTCGCGCAGGTGCGGTTCCTCGGCTCCTGGGCGGCGGTGTCCCAGCACGGTGTGGCCCCGGTGTCGGACGAAGAGGATGCGCGGTGGCTGCAACGGCTGCGGCGCGGGGAGGAAGAGCGTTGAGCGGCCGATTGATCCTGGTGCGGCACGGACAGACGGTGGCGAACGTCGCGCGTCGCCTCGACACCAAACTGCCGGGCGCCGAACTGACCGAGCTCGGCGTCGCGCAGGCCCGCACCCTCGGGCGGGGGTTCGCGCAGCAGCCGCCGACGGCATTGTTCGCCTCGCAGGCCCTGCGCGCCCGGCAGACCGCCGAGCACGTCGAACTCGCCGCGCGGGTGACCACCGTCGTCCGCGAAGGCCTGCACGAGGTGCAGGTCGGGGAGCTCGAGGACCGCAGCGACGAGGAATCCCACACGCTGTTCATGAAGGTGTACGAGTCCTGGCACACCGGCGACCTGCGCGACCGGGTGCCGGGCGGTGAATCGGGCATGGACGTCCTGGACCGCTACCTGCCGGTGGTCGAGTCGGTGCGGGCCGACTATCTCGACAGCGGTTCGGGGGACGTCGTGGTGGTCAGCCACGGTGCCGCGATCCGCCTCGTCGCCGCCCACCTCGGCCGGGTGCCGGGCAGCTTCGCGACCAGCAACCACCTCGCCAACACCGAGAGCGTCGAGCTGGTCCCGCTGCCGGGTGGCGGCTGGGAGTGCGTCCGCTGGGGCACCTTCCAGGGGCCGTTCCACGACACCGGGCGCGCCGGCGCCGACGATCCGATGGGCTGAGTTCGCCCCCACCGTCCGCCCTGGAAGCGCCCGGACGCGGAGGCGTCCCGGGTGCTGCCGGCGCACGGGTATCCTCGAGCCGTCCGAACGTAGCGATCGATAGGTTGGGTACGGCACATGGGAACTTCCACCGACGGCACCGTCGCGGACGGTGTCGCTGGGCCGGACTGGCGACGTCTCGAGCCGATGGAGCTGACTCCCATCCTCTCCGCGGCGCTCGATGCGTTCTACGAGACCGGGTTCCACGGCACCTCCGTGCGGGAGATCGCCCGCCGGGTGGGCGTCACCGTGCCCGCCCTGTACTACCACCACGAGAACAAGGAAGGCCTGCTCATCGCGCTGCTCGAGCTCTCGACGAGTGACGTGATGGCGCGCGCCTACGCCGCGGACGCCGACGGCGGCGACGACCCTGTGCAGCGGCTCGCCAATGCCGTCGAGGCGATCGTGCTGCGCATGACGAACCGTCCCCGACTCGCCGCGCTCGAGGGCGAGGTGCGCTACCTCAGTCCCGAGAACCGGCAGCGTTACCGCGCGGTGCGCAAGGAGATCGAGAAGCTCGTCCTCGAGATCGTCGAGGACGGGACCCGGCGCGGGGTGTTCGACGTCGAGGACCCGGCCGAGACCACCCGCGCGCTGCTGGGCATGTGCCAGTCCATCCCGCGGTGGTATCACCGCGAGGGCTCCCTGACTCCGGAAGAGGTGGCGCGCAAGTACGTCGCGATCGCCCTCAAGACGGTCGGCGCCACCCCCGCCTCGACGGCCTGACGGGCCGGCTCAGTTCCGCCCGAACACCGCCGTCCGCTTCTCCTGGAAGGCGCTCACGCCCTCGTGGAAGTCCGCGGACGCCAGCAGCTCGAGCTGGCCGGCTCGTTCGCGGCCGAACGCGTTGTCGAGCTCGCCGAGGGTCGCGTCGTTGATCGCGTCCTTGGTGGAGCGGAAGGCCTCGACGGGGCCGGCGGCGAGCCGGGCGGCGAGCGCGTCGACGGCGGCGGCGAAACCGTCGTCGGGGTACACCTCGGCGATCAGGCCGGCCGCGAGGGCCTCGCTCGCGGGCAGCCGTTCGGCGAGCAGCGCCATCTTCAGCGCTCGGGCCCGACCGATCGACGCGGCGACGAGTGCCGTCGCGCCGCCGTCGGGCATGAGGCCGATGCGGGTGAAGGCGAGCAACAGGTAGGCCGACTCCGCCGCGACGGTGAGATCGCAGCCCAGTGCGAGGGACACACCGACACCGGCAGCGGGACCGTTGACGGCGCCGACGACCGGCCGCGGGAAAGCGCGGATCGCGGCGACGGTGCGGTTGGCAGCGTCGATGGTCTCGGCCGACGGCGGCGCGGACAGGTCCTTGCCGGCGAGGTCGGCACCGGTGCAGAACGCGCGGCCGGCACCGGTGAGGACCGCGACGCGCACGGCGTCGTCGCCGGCGTGCTTCTCGAAGGCGTCGGCGACGGCCTCGAGGGTGGCGGCGGTGACGGCGTTCATCCGGGCGGGCCGGTCGAGGGTGATACGCAGGATGCCGTCGTCGACGGTCACGTCGAGACCGATCGGGTCGATGGTCATGGGTCCTCCGGGGGTCGGGTGCTCGGGACGATCAGGGGCGCAGGTTCAGGGCGACCTTGCCGGTCGCGGTCCGGTCGGCGAGCGACCGCAGCGCCTCGGCGGCATGCGTCATGGGGTGGACGGTGGGCTCGGGGACCTGCAGGGCCCCGGAGCGCAGCAGCGGTTCGAGCTGCGCCCATTGGCGGGCGGTGTAGCCGGGGAAGGTGCGCACGTACTCGCCCCATCCGGCGCCGAGGACCGAGATGTTGTTGAGCAGCAGGCGGTTGACCTTGACGGTGGGGATCTCGCCGCCCGTGAAGCCGAGGACCACCAGGCGTCCGTTCGGTGCCAGGCTACGCAGGCTGTCGGTGAACCGGTCTCCGCCGACGGGGTCGAGGACGATGTCGACCCCGCGGCCGCCGGTGAGCTCGAGGACCCGGTCCTTGAAGCCGTCCGCGAGGACGGTGTGGGTGGCGCGGTTGGCCTTCGCGACCGCCGCCTTCTCCGCGGTGCTCACCACCGCGACGGTCTCGAGGCCGAGGGCGGCCGCGACGTGCAGGGCGGCGACGCCGACACCGCCCGCGGCGCCGTGCACGAGCACCGTGTCGCCGGCGCGGTACCGGGCGCGTTCGTCGAGCGCGAAGTGGACGGTGAGGTAGTTCATGAGGAACCCGGCGCCGGCGGTCAGGGACACCGAATCGGGAAGCGGGAACAACGATTCCGGGGACACCGCGACGGTCTGCTGCCACGCGCCGGCGGCGGCGAGCACGGCGACCCGTCGTCCCGGTGTCAGGCCGCTGTCCGCCGGTGCGGAGCGCACGACGCCGGCCCCTTCGACGCCGAGCACGCATGGCAGGGGGCGCACGACCTGGTAGCCGGCGGTGGTCTGCAACAGGTCCGGGAACGAGACTCCGGCGGCGTGGAGATCGACGAGGACGCTGCCGTGCGGGTCGGGTTCGGGCACGTCCACGAGCCGCACGCCCTCGGGTCCGGTTCTGTCGATCAACTGCACGGCCTGCATGGGCTCTCCTGCCGTCCTTGTGGCCGAGCGGGTTTCGGTGCTCCGCGGCCCGGTGATCGCGTACCGCTCATCCATACCAGAACGTCCTGATCGGGCGCTAGCTAGACGAGACCATTGACCGATCGATCGGTCCGTGATAGTGATTTAGCGATCGATAAGTAGACCTGACCGTTTCCGACAGGAGCCCCATGGCCGAGGAGTCCACCGTCACCGAAGCTGCCGCGCTGTACGAGCGCCGCGGCAACGTCGCCGTCATCACGCTCAACCGCCCGCGGGCGCTCAACGCCGTGAACGCGGCGCTCTCGACGGCGGTCGGCACGCTGCTCGAGCAGGCCGAGGCCGACGAGGAGGTGCGCGTGGTGGTCCTCACCGGCGCCGGCCGCGCGTTCTGCGCGGGCGCCGACCTCAAGGCGCTCGCCACCGGCGAGAGTCTCGCCGCCGAGGGACATCCCGAATGGGGCTTCGCCGGGTACGCCCAGCACTGGATCAGCAAGCCGACCATCGCCGCGGTCAACGGGTTCGCCCTCGGCGGCGGCACCGAGCTGGTGCTCGCGTCCGACCTCGCGGTCGTCGACGAGGACGCCGAACTCGGCCTGCCCGAGGTCAAGCGGGGCCTGTTCGCCGCCGCGGGCGGGGTCATCCGCCTGCAGCAGCAGATCCCGCGCAAGATCGCCCTCGAGATCGCGCTGACCGGCGAGCCGATCTCCGCCGCCCAGGGCAGGGAACTGGGCCTGGTCAACCGGGTCGCCCCCGCGGGAACCGCGCTCGAGGTGGCGCTGGGCCTCGCCGAGACGATCGCCGCGAACGCGCCGCTGTCGGTGCGCGAATCGAAGGCGATGATCCACCGCACCGCGCACGGCGACGACTGGGAGCCGGGGGTGTGGGAGGCCAACGACGCCGCGCTGCGGACGGTCTTCACCAGCGAGGACGCCAAGGAAGGCCCGACCGCGTTCGCGCAGAAGCGGCAGCCGGTCTGGACGGGTCGCTGACCCTCTGATCTCGGCCCGGGGTCTCGTCGATCCCTCCGGGACACCCGGGCCGCTCCAACCCCTCGAAAGGAACTCCTCATGACCAACGCTGTCATCGTCGACGTGGTCCGCACCGCGGTCGGCAAGGGCAAGCCCGGCGGCGCGCTGTCCGGCACCCATCCCGTCGAACTGCTCGCCCACGTCCTGCGAGAGATCACCGCCCGCAACGACCTCGACCCCGCGCTGGTCGACGACGTCATCGGCGGCTGCGTCAACCAGGCCGGCGAACAGTCCCTGAACATCTCCCGCACCGCGCTGCTGTCGGCCGGGTTCCCCGAATCGGTGCCGGCCACCACCATCGACCGCCAGTGCGGCTCGAGCCAGCAGGCCGCGCACTTCGCCGCGCAGGGCGTCATCGCCGGCGCCTACGACATCGTCATCGCGTGCGGTGTCGAGTCGATGAGCCGCGTGCCGATGGGCACCTCGTCGATGGGCCAGGACGCCTCCGGCCCGGGCATCGCCGCCCGCTACCCGGAGGGCCTGGTCAACCAGGGCATCTCCGCCGAACTGATCGCCGCGAAGTGGAAGTTCGACCGCGAGGCGCTCGACACCTTCTCGGCGCAGTCGCACCAGCGGGCCGCCGAGGCGATCGCCGCCGGCTTCTTCGACAAGGAGATCGTCCCGATCACGGTCACCAACGCCGCCGGTGAGCAGGTCCGGCACACCGTCGACGAGACGGTGCGCGCCGCGACCACCGTCGAAGGCCTGGCCGGACTGAAGCCGTCGTTCTACACCGAGGCGTACGCCCAGCGCTTCCCCGAGGCGCAGTGGCTCGTCACCCCGGGCAACTCGTCGCCGCTGACCGACGGTGCCTCCGCGGCGCTGATCATGAGCGAGGAGGCCGCGGCCAAGCTCGGCCTGACCCCGCGGGCCCGGTTCCACTCGTTCGCCGTCGCCGGAGACGACCCGCTGTTCATGCTCACCGCGCCGATCCCGGCCACCCGCAAGATCCTCGCCAAGTCCGGGCTCAGCATCGACGACATCGACGCCTACGAGGTCAACGAGGCGTTCGCCCCGGTGCCGCTGATGTGGGCACACGAGTTCGGCGCCGACCCGGCCAAGCTCAACCCGCGCGGCGGCGCCATCGCCCTCGGCCACGCCCTCGGCTCGTCCGGCACCCGCCTGCTGACCACACTGGTGAACCATCTCGAGGCCACCGGCGGCCGCTACGGCCTGCAGACCATGTGCGAGGGTGCCGGCATGGCCAACGCCACCGTCATCGAACGCCTCTGAGACACAACAGAACCGAAGGGAAGAACATGATCGTCAACGACAGCGTCGCCGTCGTCACCGGGGGCGCCTCCGGCCTCGGCCTCGCGACCGTCGAGGCCCTGCTCGCCGACGGCGCCCAGGTCGTCATCATCGACCTGCCGTCCTCCAACGGCGAGACCATCGCCAAGGAACTCGGCGACCGCGTCCGCTTCGCCGCCGCCGACGTCACCGACGAGGCCGCCGTCACCGAGGCCCTCGACCTGGCCGAATCGCTCGGCCCGCTGCGGGTCGCGGTCAACTGCGCCGGCATCGGCAACGCCGTCAAGACCGTGAGCAAGAAGGGCGCTTTCCCGCTCGACGCGTTCAAGAAGGTCGTCGACGTCAACCTCTTCGGCACGTTCAACGTCATCCGCTTGGCCGCCGAGCGCATCGCGAAGACCGAGCCCGTCGACGGCGAGCGCGGCGTCATCATCAACACCGCCTCCGTCGCCGCGTTCGACGGTCAGATCGGGCAGGCCGCCTACTCCGCGTCCAAGGGCGGTGTCGTCGGCATGACCCTGCCGATCGCCCGCGACCTCGCGTCGCTGCTCATCCGCGTCGTCACCATCGCGCCGGGCCTGTTCAAGACCCCGCTGCTCGGGTCGCTGCCGGAGGAGGCACAGAAGTCCCTCGGTCAGCAGGTCCCGCATCCGGCCCGCCTCGGCGACCCGTCCGAGTACGGCGCCCTGGCCGCGCACATCGTCTCCAACCCCATGCTCAACGGCGAGGTCATCCGCCTCGACGGTGCCATCCGCATGGCCCCGCGCTGATCGTCGCACACGAGCAACATGTGAGAGGACGGGGTCGATGACTGCCCAGCCCGAACCCCGCCGGTTGGCGAACTGGCGGGAGTTCGAGGCGCTGCAGCTCGACCCCATCCTCGAGCATGCCCTGGACGCCTTCGGCGAGAACGGTTTCCACGGCACCAGCGTCCGGGATCTGGCCCGCCGGGTCGGGGTGACGGTACCCGCGCTGTACTACCACCACGAGAACAAGGAAGCCGTCCTCGTCGCGCTCCTCCACACCGCCGTACGTGATCTCACCGAGCGCGCCCTCGCGGCCGTCGCCGCGGGCGGCGACGACCCCGTGCGGCGCTTCACCCACTTCGTCGAGGCGATCGTGCTGAACTCGACCTACCGATCCCGGCAGTCCGCCCTCGACTCCGAGTTGCGCCACGTGTCGCCGCAGAATCGCCGCCACTACGCCGCAACCCGCAAGCGTGTCGAGTTGATCGCCCTCGATCTCGTCGGCGAGGGCGTCGAACGCGGCGTGTTCGTCGTCGACGACATCGCCGAGGCGGTGCGGGCCCTGCTCGGCATGTGCCAGTCCATCGCCCGCTGGTACCGGATCGGCGGGCCCCTGACCCCCGACCAGGTCGCCGCGCGCTACACCGTCATCGCGCTGCGCATCGTGGGGTGCCCGTCCGGAGCGTGACTGCCGTGCCGCACCGCCCGCCCTGCACACCGAGACCGTGCACACCGAGACAGGGACATTCATGAAGCGCTACTTCTTCGACGCCGACCACGACGCGTACCGGGAGACGGTACGCGAGTTCCTCGCCCGCGAGGTCGAACCGAACTACGAACGCTGGGAGGACGAGCGGCTGATCGACCGCTCCGCCTGGATCGCCGCGGGCAAGGCGGGCGTCGTCGGCCTCGGCGTCCCCGAGGAGTACGGCGGGTCCGGCGTGACCGACTACCGGTTCCGCTGCGTCGTCGCCGAGGAGATCGCCCGCACCGGCACCACCTCGTTCGGCTCCGGCATGAGCCTGCAGGACGACATCGCCGTCCCCTACATCGCCGACCTCGGCACCGAGGAGCAGAAGCGCCGCTGGCTGCCCGGCATGGCCGCCGGCGAACTCATCGGGGCCATCGCCATGACCGAGCCCGGCACCGGGTCCGACCTGCAGGGGATCAAGACCACCGCGGTGCGCGACGGCGACGACTGGATCCTGACCGGGCAGAAGACGTTCATCACCAACGGAATCCATTCCGACCTGGTGATCGTCGTCGCCCGCACCGACCCGAAGGCCGGCGCCCGCGGCTTCTCCCTGCTCGTCGTCGAACGCGACATGCCGGGCTTTACCCGCGGCCGCAAACTGCACAAGGTGGGCCTGGCCGGCCAGGACACCGCCGAGCTGTCCTTCGACGCCGTACGGGTGCCGGCGGACAACCTGCTCGGGACCGAGGGGCAGGGGTTCGTGCACCTCATGGAACACCTTCCCCTCGAACGCATCTCCATCGCCGTCGGTGCCGTCGCCGCCGCCCGGGCGGCGTACGGGTGGACCAAGGACTACGTGTTCGAACGCACGGCATTCGGCAAGCCGATCGGCGACCTGCAGAACACCCGCTTCGCCCTCGCCGGGATGCTCACCGAGATCGAGGTGACCGGTTCCCACGTCGACCGGTGCGTGCTCGCGCTGAACGCCGGGGAGCTGACCGCCGTCGACGCCGCGAAGGCCAAGTGGTGGGCCACCGAGCTGCAGAAGCGCGTCGTGGACCGGTGCGTGCAGTTGCACGGCGGCTACGGGTACATGATGGAGTACCCCATCGGGCGCGCCTTCGTCGACACCCGCATCCAGACCATCTACGGTGGCACCACCGAGATCATGAAGGAGATCATCGGCCGGGACATCGCCGCCGAATACGCCTGATCCACGCCACCTTCGAAGGAGCGACACGATGTTCGATCTGTCCGGGAAGCGGGCACTGGTCACCGGCGGCTCGGCCGGCATCGGCCTGGGCATGGCGCGGGGACTCGCCGCGGCGGGCGCCGACGTCGCGCTGTGGGGCCGCGGCACCGACCGGCTCGCGAAGGCGGCGGCCGACCTCGAGGCGACCGGGGTCCGCGTGCTCACCCGATCGGTGGACGTGTCCGACGAAGCGGCCGTCCGCGACGGTGTCGCCGCGACGGTCGAGGAACTCGGCGGGCTGGACGTCGTCGTGGTCAACGCCGGAATCGGGGTGCCGCTCGCGCGGTTCGTCGACTCGAGCACCGAGGACTACCGGAAGGTGATGGCGGCCAACCTCGACGGCGCGTACTTCACCCTGCGGGAGACGGCCGGGGTGCTCGTCGGCCAGGGCACCGGCGGATCGATGATCGTCACGTCGAGCCTGGGTGCGATCCAGGGCGCCGGACGCAATCAGGCGTACGCCGCCACCAAGGCCGGGGTCCTGGCGCTGGCCAACGGCTGCGCGGTGGAACTCGCCCGGCACCGCATCCGCGTCAACAGCGTGCTGCCCGGCTGGATCGCCACCGACATGACCGGGCCGCTGCAGGACTCGGAGACGTTCGAGTCCCACGTGATCTCGCGGGTACCGTTGGGCCGGTGGGGAACTCCCGAGGACTTCGCCGGCATCGCCGTGTACCTTGCGAGTGACGCTTCCGCGTTCCAGACCGGATCGTCCACCCTGATCGACGGCGGATACTCGATCTTCTGAGCCGCCGGAAATGTTGTCCAGCAAGAATCGTCCACGAGGAGGAGCTATGGCACTGACCGCATTCCTGGAGCTCGAGTTCAAGCCCGAGACGCTCGGGGAGGGCCGCGCACTGATGGACCGGGTTCTGAAGGAGACCCGCGCGTTCGACGGGTGCCTCGGCATCGAGGTGCTCGCCGACCGGTCGAACGAGGCGCACTGGGTCGTCGTGGAGAAGTGGGAGTCCGAACAGCACGACGCCGCCTACCGCGAGTTCCGGGCCGGGCCCGGCGCCATCACCGAACTCGGCCCGCTGCTCGCCGGCGCGCCGAAGCTGACCTACTTCGACGAGGTCTGACCGGCAGGGGGTGGGCAGATTCCGCCCTGGGGTGCCTGGGCACGGGTGACGCCGTGGTCGACGATCGGTATGTCGGATCGACGCCCGCCCACCCGGTCCCGGGGACGGCGGAACCCCCCCAGGAAAGGCGGACGCCATGAACGTCGAAGAGATGGCCCGGACCCTGCTCACCCTCGATGACGAAGCGGCGCTGCGCAGCGTCGCGGCGATCGAGGACGCCACCTTCGCCGCGTATGCGAGCGACTACGTCGAAGCCATGACCCGGCCCGGCTGCAAGGGGTGTCACGGCGGCTGATCGACGGACGTGCAACGGCCGGAGTACCACAGTGCTCCGGCCGTCCCGTCCCCTCGACCGCCACCGGAGGAACCCCCATGACCGCTGCGCTGCCGCTGCTGCTGCGCCCGCACCCCCACGTCACGACGGCCTCGGCCGAATCCCTGGACTTCCAGGCCCGCGTCGGACATCCCACGGCGCCGGATCCCGCGCCGTGCGTCCTCGTCCTCACCCGGGCCGCCGACCGCGAGGTCGACGCTCTGTCACTGTGGCTCGCCGCGCGCGGCACCGCGCTGGTGCGTCTGGACAGCGACCGCTGCGCCGGCACCGACGTGCAGTGGGACCCGCTCGACGGCCTGCTCGTCCGTGACGGCCGGACGTTCCGGCCCCGGGTGTGCTGGTCGCGGTACTTCGACGTGGACGCCCTGCACAGCGGGCACACCGCACCCGACGTGACACTGCACGTGCGGGACCAGTGGCAGGCGTTCGTCACCGCCCTGGCAGCGCACGAAGGGGTGCGCACGCTCAACCCCGCCGCGCGGCCCGGAACCCCCGATCGGCTCACCCAGCTCGCTGCCGCGCGCGCGGCCGGGCTGCGCGTCCCCGCGACCCTCGTGACGACACGGCTCGACGTCGCGGCCCGGGCCCTCCCGGGCGACGGCGACCTGCTGGTCAAGAGCCTCGGCCGGCACTGCGTCGAACCACGGCCCGGCCGTCTGCGCGGCATCTACCCACAGCGCGTCCCCCGCACGGCACTCGACGGTCGACAGGACACGGGTGCACCCGTGCTCGTGCAGGAGTACGTGGCGGCCGACCGGGAGCTGCGCATCCACGCCGTCGGCGGAACCCTGATCGGGTACGCCGTCACGCGGCCCACCCCGGAGTCGTTGTGGACCCGGCCGGAGTCGATCACCGTGCGGCGCTGTGCCATTCCGTCCGGCATCGACGAAGCGGTGCGGGGGCTCCTAGACCGGTTCCGGCTCGACCTCGCCGCCGTCGACCTGCTCGACACGCCCACCGGCCCGGTGTTCCTCGAGGTCAATCCCGAATTCGACTGGCGCTGGGCCGAACACGGCGCCGGTGACTCCGACACCACGAACGCGGTGCGCGCTCTGATCGCCGCCGCCGTCCCCGCACACCGAGGAGAGAACCGATGACCCGTGTCGCCGTCGCCGAGTACGCGGTGCTGTTCTGGCGCAACGGCACGTTGGTGTGGGACGACTACCTGCACCACCGGCAGTTCGCCCTCACCCCCGACAGCGAGCGGGTCCTGCGCTGGTTCGCGTCGTGGCGCGAACTCGACAGCATCGCGGAACTGGGGGAGTTGCCCCTCGGAATCGCCCACCGGCTGCTCGAGGCGCAGGTGCTCGTCGCCGAGGGTTCGGCCGAGCACGCCGAGCAGCAGCAGATGCTCGTCGAATGGGGCACGTGGGGTCCGTCGGCTCGCTACCTGCACTTCGCGGCCCGCACCGGCTCGGACGTCCGGTTCGCCGACGTGCTCGACGACGAACTGCGGTCGGCTGCCAAGGCGAGCGAACAGCCGGCGCCCGCGGCCGCCAAGTCCTATCCGCAGCATCCGATGATCCCCGTGCCCGGCGACCGGCCGGACTCGTCGGGATGGCAGCGTCCGGGCCTCGTCGAGGCGCTGTTCGAGCGCCGTTCGGTCCGGCAGTTCACGGCCGATCCCGTGTCTCTCGACGCCGTGGGCACCGTCGCCCGCGTCGCGGCGGGGCCCGTCACGGTGATCGACCATCCGCAGGTCGGGCAGGTGCTGCTGAAGACCAGCCCGTCCGCCGGTGCCCGCACCCCCCTCGAGCTGTATCTGTACGCGAACCGCGTCGACGGACTCGAGCCGGGGTTCTTCCACTACGCGCCGATGCGCGGTGGGCTGGAACGGATCGGGCCGAGCGTGCCCCGGCCCGTGCTGGACGCGGCGCTCGGCGAGCAGCCGTGGTTGTCGGACTGCCCGGCGCTGCTCATCTACACGGCGGTACCGGCCCGGACCCGGTGGCGGTACGAACACTCCCGGGCCTACCGCGACATCCTCGTCGAACTCGGCCACGTCAGTCAGACCGTCCTGCTCACCGCCACCGCGCTGGGCCTCGGTGCGGTGACGGCGACGGCGATGCGCGACCGCGAGCTCGAAGACCTGCTCGGCTGCGACCCCAGCGCCGAACCGGTCCTGGCGGTCACGGCGCTCGGTCACCCCGCCGGCCTCGGGTGACGTCCGTGTCCGGTGCCCTCCGCAATCCCGACTTCGCGCGGCTGTGCGTCGGGCAGGCGGTCGCGCAGCTCGGGAGCCGCGGCTACGGCGTCGCGATCATGCTGTGGGTGCTCGCGGTCAGTGGTTCTGCCGCGACGGTCGGCCTGGTCTCCACCGTGACGATGGGTGCCTTCACGGCCGCCACGGTGCCCGCCGGGTGGATCGTCGACCGCTTCGATCGCCGTCGCGTCATGATCACCGTCGATGCCTGCTCGGCCGTCGCCGCAGCGGTGCTGGCGTACTGCGCGTGGCGCGGCCTGTTCCATCCGGTGCCCGTCCTCGCGGCCGTGTCGGTGCTCGGGGCGGGGTGGGCGGTGCGCGGGCTCGCCGAGGACGCGGCGGTGCCGCAGGTGGTCGAACGCGAGCAGATCGGTACGGCGTACGGGCTTTTCGAGGCACGGGGGTATGCGACGGGCGTGGCCGGACCGCCGCTCGCGGCCACCCTCTACGGCCTCGGCGCCGCGCTGCCCTTCGCGGGACATGCCGTGTCGTTCGTGGTGGCGGGGGCCGCCGCGGCCCGGGTCCGCACCCCGCTGCAGGCGCCTCGCGGCCCCGGCCCGGTCGCGGAGCGGCCGTGGGCGTCGATCCGGGAAGGGTTGCGGTGGTTCGCATCCCACCGGTTCGTCCGTACCACCGCGGCGCTGACGGCCGTCGCCGAGTTCGTGGTCAACGGCTGTGGGCTGGTGGTGGTCGTGCTCCTGGCCGGCAGCGGTGCGCCGTCCTCGACGGTGGGGATCGTGCTCGCCGGCGCGTACGGCGGGGGCATGCTCGGAGCCCTGGCGGTGCCGCGGCTCCGGCGCCGGATCCCGGCGCACCGTCTGCTCGTGCTCTCGGCGGCCCTCGGGGTTCTGGCGGTCCTCGCGGCGGCCACGGGGTCGCCGTTCGTCGCCGCCGCCGGTTACGCGGCCCTGCTGGCGGTGACCCCGTCGTGGTCGGTGGTGGTGACCGCTCGCTGTGCCGAACTGGTACCCGACGCGGTGCGGGGCCGGGTCGGCGCGGCCACCGGCCTGGTCACGTCGCTGCCGGCGATGTTCGCGCCGCTGACGGTGGGCGTGCTGACGACGGCCGTCGGCGCGGCGAGCACCGCGTGGATGCTCGCCGCCCTCCTCGGCGGGGTGGCCGTGGCGGCCGCCGTCAGCCGGACGGTGCGCCTACAGGCCGGCGAGCCGCTCGCGCGCCGCGCGGTACTCGGTGGCGAGCCGGTCGACGAGCTCGGCAGCGGGTACGACGGCGTCGACCGCGCCGATGCCCTGTCCTGAACCCCAGATGTCGCGCCACGCCTTGGCCGCCGGTGCCGATCCCGCGCTCTCACCGGTGCCGAAGTCCATGGCCGACGGATCCGACACGGCGAGGTTGTTCGGGTCGAGACCCGCGGCTTCGATGCTGCCGCGCAGGTAGTTGCCGTGCACGCCGGTGAACAGGTTCGAGTAGACGATGTCCGCGGCGGTCGAGTCGACGATCATGTCCTTGTAGCGGTCGTCGGCGTTGGCCTCCTCGGTGGCGATGAACGCCGACCCGACGTAGGCGAGATCGGCGCCGGCGGCCTGCGCGGCGAGGATCGAGCGGCCGTGCGCGATCGAGCCCGACAGCAGCAGCGGGCCGTCGAACCACTCGCGGATCTCCTGGACCAGCGCGAACGGGGACTGGGCGCCGGCATGCCCACCGGCACCGGCGGCGACGGCGATGAGCCCGTCGGCGCCCTTGTCGATCGCCTTGCGCGCGAAGGTGTTGTTGATGACGTCGTGCAGGACGATGCCGCCGTAGGAGTGGATGGCGTCGTTGACGTCGGTGCGGGCGCCGAGGGAGGTGATGACGACCGGGACCTCGAATTCGACGATGGTGGCGAGGTCTTCTTCGAGGCGGTCGTTGGAGCGGTGCACGATGAGATTGACCGCATACGGCGCGGACGGCGCTTCGGGGTGGTTGGCGTCGTGCTTGGCGAGGGCCTCGGTGATGCGGGTGAGCCACTCGCGCAGCATCGCCTGGGGGCGCGCGTTGAGCGAGGGGAACGAGCCGACGACGCCGGAGGTGCACTGGGCGATCACCAGGTCCGGGCCGGAGACGATGAACATCGGCGACGCCACGACGGGCAGGCGCAGCCGGTCTTGCAGGATCGAGGGCAGGGCCATGCGGAACTCCTTGTGCTGTGCGGTCTTACGGTTCGTTCTCAGGGGCGGTGCGTTCTCAGGGGCGGTTCGTTCTCAGGGGCGGTGCGTTCTCGGGGGCGGTGCGGTCTTGCCGGCGGTGCGGCCTTACGAGTGCCCGAGCTGGGCGGCCATGAGCGGCATGAGGGCCTGCAGGCCCTTGACCGGCCGGATCATCACCTTGAACGAGGTGATCTGCCCGGCGTCGTTCCAGTGCATCATGTCGATGCCGTCGACGTGGATGCCGTCGAGATCGGCGGTGAACTCGAGCACCGCCGATCCGTCGGAGTACCACTCGCCGACGTACCGGAAGTCCCGCCCGGTGAACACGGCGAGCGCGGCCCGCAGGTAGGCGAGGGTCAGGTCTCTCCCCTCCTGCGGCGTGAACACCGCGGGGGAGTAGAAGACGGCGTCGTCGGCGATCAGATCGTCCAGGACTGCCTCGTCGCTGTGCTCGACGATGTGGTGCCAGCGTTCGACGACGGCGGGTCGGACGTGGGTCGACATGAGGATCCCCTCTCGGTTCGTCGCCCCCGAGCGTAGGGGCCACCCATCTAAACAGTCAATGGTGACCGTTCAGGGACGGAACGGTGGCGTCGGCAGGTCGTCACCGAACAGATCCGGCAGATCCCTCGACACCCGGTCCGGGAACGCCGCGGGACGCTTCTCGAGGAAGGACGAGATGCCTTCCCGGGCGTCGGGGCCCGTGCCGCGGATGTTGATGCCGCGGGTCTCGATGCGGTGCGCGATCATCGGATGCTCCGCGCCGAGCGTGCGCCACATCATCTGCCGGGACAGCGCCACCGAGACCGGCGCCGAGTGCTCGGTGAGGCTGCGGGCCAACGCGCGGGCCTGATCGAGCAGATCGGCCGCGGGATGGAGCGCGTAGACGAGCCCGGCCGCGTGGGCCTCGGTCGCGTCGAAGATCCGTCCCGAGTACGCCCAGTCCAGGGCGGTCTGCAGCGGAACCAGGCGGGGCAGGAACCAGGTGGAACACGACTCGGGGACGAGGCCGCGGCGGTTGAAGACGAAGCCGATACGGGCGTCGTCGGCGGCGAGGCGGAAGTCCGCCGCAAGCGTCATGGTGATGCCGACGCCGACGGCCGGGCCGTTGATCGCCGCGATGATCGGCTTGCGGCACTCGAACATGCGCAGCACGACGCGGCCGCCACCGTCGCGCCGGACGTCGTCGGCGCGCGGTTCGTCGAGTCGCTGCGCGAACGTGTCGGCGCCCGCAGAGAGATCTGCGCCCGCGCAGAAGGCGCGTCCGGCGCCGGTGATGACGACGGCGCGCACGGAATCGTCGGCGTCGCAGCGGTCGTAGGCCTCGATCAGCTCGTGCTCCATCGTGGTGGTGAAGGCGTTGAGCTGGTCGGGACGGTCGAGGGTGATGGTGGCGATGCCGTCGGCGACGGACAGGTCGATGTGTTCCACGCCGGTCAGCATGACATGTTTACTGAGCGATCGGTAGGTGTCCCGGTCGTGCACAGCGCGGCGCCCCCGTCGCGAGTCGGTGACGGGGGCGCAGGCGCGACGTGCAGGGGCTATCCGCGGGTCACGCGGCCGCGGCGGAACTCCTTGCCGCCCCAGATGCCGGACTGCCGGGTCTCGCCGGCGTAGGCGGCGCATGCGGCGACGAGCGGGCAGCGGGCGCACACCCGGCGGGCGTAGTCGAACGACTCCGACGGGTCCGGGAACCAGGCGTCCGGCGTCGCGTCGCCGCGGCACGCGGCCAGGTCCCAGTCCGGCGTGGTGTCCGACGGGGCGAGCAGGTCGGTGAGCATCGTGGTCACGGGCAGGTCCTCCTTCCGAGGATGGAATGCAGGTTCGGGCTGGGCGGCGCAGTGCCCCGGGTGACGTCGCGGCAGATCGAAACGTCTTGTGGCGCAGAGCTGTAGAGGAATGGACGGACGCGGGGGCGGCCGCCGGGTGCCCGCCCGGCGGTCAGCAGATGCCGGGTCGCGTCGTCGGCGACCCCGCTGGGGGAAGGGCACACGCGACGAGATGTCGCATCGGCTGCCTCACCGGCGCAGCCGGTGGCACTGTGCGCATCGCGTGTCTCCTTCCGTGTCGTAGCCGTCGTCGATCGCTCGAGTCCAACATCCCTCGCCGCCGGGATCTTCCCTTCGGTGCGGGAACAGTGACGGGTACCTCATGCCCCGGGTTCCGCTACATAGGTTTCGGCTATGGGTCGATCTCCCGTTCGGACTTTGTCCTGGGTGCCGGTCCGGTGATCGACTCGACGAGACGCTCCGGCGGTGCCTACGTGCGCGGCCGGAACCCCGAGGGCCCGCGACGAGGAGACGCCACGTGAGCGCTGTACTGACCGAGTTCGGCGACGGCATCGCCGTCATGACCATCAACCGCCCCGAGGCACGCAATGCCGTCGACCTCGAGGTCGCCGAGGCGCTCGCCGCCGCCGTCGACGAGTTCGAGGCGCGACCGGACCTGGTCGTCGGGATCGTCACCGGCGCCGGCGGCACCTTCTGCGCCGGCATGGATCTCAAGGCGTTCACCCGCGGCGAGCGACCGTCGCTGCCCGGCCGGGGATTCGCCGGCCTCACCGAGCGTCCGCCGACGAAGCCGCTGATCGCCGCGGTCGAGGGCTGGGCCCTCGCCGGCGGGTGCGAGCTCGCCCTCTCGGCGGACCTCGTCGTCGCCGCCCGGGGTGCCAAGTTCGGATTGCCCGAGGTCAAGCGCGGACTCGTCGCCGCAGGCGGCGGTCTGCTGCGCCTGCCCAAGGTGCTGCCCTACCAGCTCGCGATGGAGATCGTGCTGACCGGGGACCCCCTCACCGCCGAGGTGGCGCACGCGCACGGTCTGGTCAACACCCTCACCGAGCCGGGCGCGGCCCTGGACGGGGCGCGGGCGCTCGCGGCCCGCATCAGCGGCAACGGGCCGCTCGCCGTCCGTGCGTCCAAGCAGATCATGTCCTCGGCGGTGCAGTACACCGACGCGCAGGCGTTCGCGTCGCAGCGCGCGCTCGTCGAGCCGGTGTTCGCCTCCGCGGACGCGCAGGAAGGCGCCCGCGCGTTCGCCGAGAAGCGCGCGCCGGTGTGGCGCGCGGAGTGAGAACTCCGGGAACCGCTACGACGCGAGGATCCGAGCCTTCTCGGCCTCGAATTCGGCCTCGGTCAGCACACCCTGTGTCTTCAGTTCGGCGAGTTCCTTCAGGGCGGTGATCCGGTCCATGCCGCTGTCCGCGGGGGGAGCGGCCGGCTCCGGGGCGGGCGGCGGTGGTGCGTACTCGTACTGGGGTTGTTCCTCCGCCGCCCAGCGCCGGCCCTGACGCCGGGAGACGCGGTTGGAGACGGCGGTGGCGGTTCCGGCCACCACGGCGGTGCGGGCGACCCCGCGAATCAGTCCGGGCATGACGGTGTTCTCCTCGGGTGAGTATTCGGGATCTTCGGATTCGGACCCTGCTGCGGTGGTTCAGGTCCGGTCGTCGAGTGCCTCGAGCGATGCGAGCATGCTCTGGACCGGGATGCGGCCGGAGGCGACGAGCTGGGCCCCGTTGCGGCGCAGGGCGGCCGCGAAGGGTGCGGCCCAGGTGTTCTCGTAGACGAGAATCGCCGCCGAACATCCCGGTTCGAGGGCCGCGCCGGCCTCGCCGAGGTCGCCGTCGTCGAGCAGGCCGGTAGCCGCCTCGGCGAAGAGGGTCACGTCGATGTCGCCCTCGAGTCCGACGTCGGAGATGTCGATCCCGCTCACGGAACCGTCGGTGTCCTTGCGGACGAAGGCCAGGTCCAGCACCCGGATGATCCCGCGCGCGACGAGGTCGTACAGCAGCGGCAGCGCCGAGCCGTCTGGCGGACGGTCTGCCGGGAACTCGACGACGAGATAGTCGACGGGACCCAAGACGTCGGCATCGTTCATGGGATTACCTCTTTTCGCTGTGCCCGGAACGGAGTGTCGGGCCGTGCCACCCCGTCGCCGCGGTGGCAAGTACGCTCGACCGACCTCGACAGCCCCATTCTTCTCCGCTCGGCCCCGCAATGGCTTCGCTTCGGTCGAGGTGGTGACCAAAGCCCTCTCGAATTGCGGGGATGTCGGTCGCCGTCGACGGTCGGGGCCCGGCAAAGATCACCAACTCGATGCGAGACGGCCGGTGGTGCGCGCACAATACCGTAGGTCGGGCCGGATCGAAGGGTAGGCGATTGGCATGTCCCAGGACACGAGTGTCAAGCAGGGTGTGGCGGCCGGTACGTCCATGGGCGCCGCGATCATCCTCGTCACGATCGGTATCCTCCAGATCTTCCAGGGGATCGCCGCCGTGGCGGAGGACGAGTTGTTCGTCGTCGGAATCGAGTACACGTACAAGTTCGACTTCACCACCTGGGGATGGATCCACATCGTGCTCGGTGCGGTGGTCACCCTCGTGGGGTTCGCGTTGTTCACCGGTGCGACCTGGGCGAGGGTTGCGGCCATCGTCCTTGCCGCGCTGTCGATCCTCGCCAACTTCATGTGGTTGCCGTACTACCCGTGGTGGTCGCTGCTCATCATCGCGCTCAACGTGGTCGTCATCTGGGCGGTGTCCACATGGAACCCGCGCCGGGACTACTACTGACGGCGCCGGCGGGCCGGGACGTCGCCGATGCCCGACGATGACGCCTCGTTCGGCCTGCCGGAGGTAGGGGGTCGCCGGCTGCTGTGGCTGGCGGTGCTGCGGCCGGGGCTCACCACGGTGGTGTTGTTGATCGCGTACTTCGTGCTGCCGCTCGAGGAGTTCGACGACGTCTCCGCCGTGGTGTTGCTGACCGGTGGACTGCTGGTGGTGGGCGCCGTGTGTGCCTGGCAGGTCCGGCAGGTACTGCGGTCCCCGTACCCTGGCGTGCAGGCGATCGAAGCGCTGCTGCTGACGGTCGCCGTCTATGTGGTCGGGTACTCGACCGTGTATCACGTCGTGTCGTACAACTCTCCGGAATCGTTCGACGAGCCGCTCTCGCGGATCGACGCCCTGTACTTCTGCGTGACCGTCTTCGCCACGGTGGGTTTCGGGGACATCGTCGCAGTCAGCCAGGCCGCGCGGGCCCTCGTCACGGCGCAGATGGTCGGCAACCTCGTCCTCATCGCCCTCGGCATCCGATTTCTGACCGCTGCCGTGAAGTGGCGTCAACAGCAGACGAAGACGTGAGAGGAAGACCCGGATGACCGAGACCTCGAGAAGAGGCGGAGTGGTCGAACATCCCACCAGGGAGGCGCGGGCGGAACGCGGTCGGGCGGCACGCGCCCGGATCCCGCTCTCCGCGCTCGCCGAGTTCGATACGAGCGGTCGTCCCGATCCGCTCGACCTGTTGGAGCAGCAGGCGACGTCCCGGGTGCCGGACCTGGTTCCGGTGCGCTACGGCCGCATGGCAGAAACTCCGTTCTCCTTCTATCGCGGTGCGGCCCTGGTGATGGCCGACGATCTGTCCCGCGGGCCGACCACGACCGTCCTCACGCAGCTGTGCGGGGACGCGCACCTGAGCAATTTCGGAATCTTCGCCACTCCGGAACGCAAGCTGACCTTCGACATCAACGACTTCGACGAGACCTACCCCGGCCCGTTCGAGTGGGACGTCAAGCGACTCGTCGCCAGCCTCGTGATCGCCGCGCAGGACAACGGTTTCACGGGCAAGCAGCAGACACGGATCGCCCGTGCCTGTGCCGCCGAATACCGCGAGACGATCGCCCGGCAGGCGGAGCGGGGAAATCTGGCGGTCTGGTATTCGCACATCGAAGCCGGAACGGAACTCGCGGAGCTGCGCGACGAACTCGACTCGTCCATGAAGAAGCGCCTGCGCAAGACGCTCGAGAAGTCCCGGCACCGGGACAGCGTCCAAGCGCTGGCCAAGCTGACCGAGGTGGTCGACGGCCGGCGTCGGATCATCAGTACCCCGCCGCTCATCGTCCCCGTCGAGGAGGTCTTCGCCGACGCGGACGCCGAACTGCTGTACCAGGAACTGCATCAGCGCCTGCGCGACTATCGGTCGACGCTCCAGTGGGACCGCCGGGTGCTGCTCGAGCAGTTCGAGTTCGTGCAGGCGGCGCGCAAGGTCGTCGGTGTCGGCAGCGTCGGGACGCGCGCCTGGATCTTCCTGCTGCGCGGCACGGGTGACGACGACCCACTCTTCCTGCAGGCCAAGGAGGCACAACGGTCCGTGCTCTCGTACTACGTGGACGGACCGACGTTCGCCAACGAGGGCGAACGGGTGGTCAACGGCCAGCGGCTGATGCAGGCGGCCAGCGACATCTTCCTCGGCTGGCAGCAGGGCCCCGGGCCGGACGGCGTCCGGCGTGACTTCTACCTGCGTCAGTTGCGGGACGGCAAGGGCTCGGCGGTGGTCGAGGCGATGACTCCGACCGGAATGACGCTGTACGGGCGGCTGTGCGGGCGGGTCCTGGCGTACGGGCACGCCCGATCCGGCGACCGCATCACGATCGCCGCGTACCTGGGATCCGGCACCGAATTCGACGACGCCATAACGTCGTTCGCGATCGCCTACGCCGAGCAGAACACCCGGGACCATGCCGCGCTCGTCGCCGCGATCTCCGCGGGGCGGATCACCGCGCGGCGGGGGGTCTGATCCGAGGCTCAGCGTCGGTCTCGACGGTCCTCCCGCCGATCTTCCCGTCGGTCGGAACGCCGGCGGACACCGTGCGCGACCACCGCCGCCGTCGCGACGGTGGTGGCCGTACGAGCCACGGGTGCGGGTCCGATCACCGCGGCGCGACGCATTCGTCTGGCTGCGAGGGGCATGTCAATCTCCTTCTTGTTCATCTGCTTCGAGTGCGGCCAACAGGGCCTGCACGGGAATGCGGCCGCTGGCCACCAGCTGCCCGCCGGCGCGGCGTATCGCCGATGCGAACGGCGCGGCCCACAGGTTCTCCCACACCAGCAGGGCCGCGGTGCTGCCGGGCTCGACGGCCGCGGCAACCGCTTCGACGTCCTCCTCGCTGAGCAGCATTGCGAGCTCGGCCTCGTAGGAGCGCAACGCGCCGATCTCGGCTTCGTCCAGGTCGGAGAGCTCGAACGCTTCCAGCGATCCGTCGGTTTCCTTCTTCAACAGCAGCAGATCCAGGACCCGCACGATCCCCCGCTCGACGAGGTCGTCGAGCGCGGGTGCGATCTCGCCCCTGAACCTGCTGCCGGGGAACTCCACCACGATCCAGTCGACCGGACCGAGTTCGTCGATGTTCTCGGTGGACCTGCTTGTGTCTTCGGTCATTTCGCTTCTTACCCCTCGCTGATCGATCGACTGGGCGTACCGGGGTACCGGTCGACTACCCCGCGGGATGACATGCCGACGCCCGGTTCGGGAGACATCGCCAGGGCCTCTCGGGTGGGGAGGGGCGAGTTGGTGATCGCTCGACGACAGCGTGTGCCCTCGGTGTCGTCGAGCTTAGTCGTTGCCGGAAGAGTCGGCGGTCGAATCGTCCAGGCCACCGGGTCTGTGAGGGTGCGCCGCATCTGCATGTCCGGCTGTCCTTTCGCCTTCCAGGGGCGGGGACAGCCGACGGGGATGCCGTTCGAACCAGTGCGCGTAGCGGACCGCGAGGGGAGCGGCAGTGACCCCGTGGGCAAGCACCGATACCGCGATCGTCACGATGGCGGTCGTGAGCAGGAGATCCTCGTGTGGGAGTTCGCCGGGCTCCTCGAGGATCAGAATGGCGAAGACGATCGTCGCGAGCCCGCGCGGGCCGAACCAGCCGACGAAGGCGACGGTCGGTCCGCGGGCGTGGAGGCCGATCAGGGCGAGCGCGACGGGCACCATCCGGACGACGGTCAGGCTGAGCACGGCGTAGACCGCCATCGTCCACGACAGTCGCCCGAGGGCCGGTCCGAGCAGCACGGCGCCGAAGACGATGAAGGTCACAGCGTTGAACAGGTCGCCGGTCTCGTCGATCAGGTGAGAGACCTCGCCCTCACTCCGCCGCTCGAGTGCGCCGAAGGTCAGCCCGCCGACGAACGCCGCGATGAAGCCCGAGCCACCCAGCGGGACCGCGACGGTGTAGGCGAGTGCCGCGGCGGCCACCGGGACGATCTGCCTCCAGAGGTGGTCGAGCGGGTAGCGGCGGCCGACCACGACCAGGACGGTGCCGGCGATCGCGCCGGCGCCGACGCCGGCGACGATGCCGAATCCGATCTGCTCGGCGACCAATCGGACCGCGGCGCCGTCGCCAATCGCACCGGATTCCGCACGTGCGACGGCCAGCACGATCAGGAACAGCGGCACGCAGATGCCGTCGTTGAGTCCGCTTTCGACATTCAGGCCCTGTCGTACCCGTGACGGCAGGATCGGTAGGGTCACCACCGCCTGACCGAGGGCCGCGTCGGTCGGTGCGAGAATCACCGCGAGCAGGAGCGCCTCCGGCCAGGCCAGATCACCGAGGACGACCAGCGCGGCGGCGAACCCGGCCGCGATGGTCAAGGGCAGACCCAGGCCGAGCAACCTGGCGGGAAGCGAGATTTCGGTCCGCAGGGCGGAGAGATCGACGCGCGAGGCGTCGGAGAACAGCACGAGCGCAAGCGTTACCTCGGCGAGCAGTTTCACCGTCTCGCTCGCCGCGTCGACATCGATCAGTCCGGCGGCCTCCCCGCCGACGAGCAGACCGCCGGCGGTGAAGACGATCGGGGCGGTGATCGGTGTACCCGCGACGCGTCCGGAAATCGCGGCGAAGACGAGCAGGATTCCGGCGATGGCAGGGAGCGCCCAGGTCATGGCGGTGTGGTGCCGGACGGCGGGGACAGGTGGTTCGTGGAGGTGTCGGTCGGCAACCGTTGCTGGGCGAACGGCCCGAGCAGCGTCGCAAGGTCTCGGCGGGCGCCCACCATCTCCAGGGTCGCGCCGGAGTCGTGCCGGAAACGGACCGCGACCGGGTCGTCGATCCCGTTGGTTCCGGGAGCGAGGTCGGACGGTCCACTCTCCACGGCCTGGATCCCGAGCAGGCTCGTGCGGCTGAGGAACGGGTTCCCGCCGTGCAGCACCAGTACCGTGTGGATCCAGTGGCCGACGCCGGTGATCCGAGCGAAGTCCGGTTTCAGTCCCGGGAGTTCACCCGAGACTGACCGGGACTTGCAGGAGAACGCTTCGGGAAGGTGCTTGATCCGGCTGCGTCCGCGCAGCAGAACGACGAGTGCGGCCGCGCACAGCCACAGGGGAATCCCGAGGAACGCCAGAACGAGCCAAATCATGGTCGGGCCCTTCTCGAAGCGCCGCTGTCGCTGTCTCGGGTCGCTCGCCCGGGAGGAGCAGCGCGATTCCATTCTGACGATTCCGGACTGTGCCGGGCAGAGCTTCGACGAATACGGACGATCCGGCATCTGCCGGATGGGCCGGTCGGTACGCTCAGGACACCGAGACCGGCAGGTCCGCCCGAAACGAGGGGTGTCGTCATGGGACCGACTCACCGCGGAAAAATCGCAGTCGACATACGCGACTCCGTCCCGGACTGGGCCCCGTACCTGCCCGTGCGGGCACCGGACGGCGCCCCGAACGTCCTGATCATCGCGTGGGACGACGTCGGATACGGCAGCATGGACATCTTCGGGGGCCCGATCGAAACTCCCACGATGCGCCGGATCGCGGAGCGGGGTGTGAAGTACTCGAACTTCCACACCACCGCGCTGTGCTCCCCGACCCGCGCCTCGCTGCTGACCGGGCGCAACGCGACGACCAACGGCATGGCCACCATCGCCGAGTTCAGCTCCGGGTTCCCGGGCATCTCCACCCACATACCGTTCGAGAACGGGTTCGTCTCCGAGGTGCTGGGTGAACGAGGGTGGAACACCTACTGTGTCGGCAAGTGGCACCTGACCCCCGGCGACGAGATGAACATGTCGGCGGTCAAGTCCCGGTGGCCGCTGGGCCGTGGCTTCGAGCGCTTCTACGGCTTCCTCGGCGGCGAGTCGAGCAGCTGGTACCCCGACCTGGTGTACGACAACCATCCGGTCGACGCCCCCGGCACCCCGGAGGACGGCTACCACCTGTCGAAAGATCTGGCGGACAAGGCAATAGAATTCATCCGCGACGCCAAGGTCGTCGATCCGGACAAGCCGTTCTTCATGTACCTGGCCCCGCAGGCCGGGCACGCGCCGCACCACGTCTTCACCGAATGGGCCGACCGGTACAAGGGAAAGTTCGACCAGGGCTACGAGGCCATCCGCGCCGAGATATTGCAGCGGCAGAAAAACCTCGGGCTGCTGCCCGAGGACACCGAGCTTTCCCCGATCAATCCGCACGGGGAGCCGGCCACCACCGGCCCCGACGGGCAGCCGTGGCCGCTGCTCGACACCGTCCGGCCCTGGGATTCGCTCACCGCCGACGAGCAGCGCCTGTTCGTTCGCATGGCCGAGGTCTTCGCCGGCTACATCTCCTACACGGACGACCAGCTCGGCCGCGTGATCGATCTGCTCGAGGAGTCCGGTGAACTCGACAACACGATCATCGTCGTGGTTTCCGACAACGGGGCCAGCGGTGAGGGCGGGCCGAACGGATCGTTCAACGAGTGGCGGTTCTTCAACGGGATCCCCGACACGACCGAGGGGAACCTTCCCCACATCGACGAGCTCGGCGGTCCGACGTCGTACAACCACTACAACACCGGCTGGGCATGGGCCTTCGACACCCCCTTTCCGTACTGGAAGCGCTGGGCCGGTTACGAGGGCGGCGTCGCCGACATGTGTGTGGTCTCGTGGCCGGCGAAGATCCCACCCGCGCCCGAGCCCCGGGGCCAATACGTCCACGCCGTCGACGTCGTCCCGACGATCTACGAGCTGCTCGGCATCACCCCGCCCGAGGTTCTGAAGGGGTACACCCAGAGTCCGCTCGAGGGAGAGAGTTTCGCGGTCTCACTGACCGATCCCACGGCACCGGGCAAGGCCGTGCAGTTCTACACGATGCTGGGGCAGCGTTCGCTGTATCACGACGGGTGGCTCGTCTGTTCCGTGCATCCACCGCTGTCCGGGTGGGGCCGATTCGACACCGATGTGTGGGAGCTGTACCACCTCGCGGAGGATCGGGCGCAACTGCACGACCTCGCCGACGCCGAGCCCGAGCGGCTGGAAACCCTGAAGAGTCTGTGGTTCTACTACGCCGGCCGCTACCACGGGCTACCGCTGGACGACCGCAGCGCCCTCGAACAGGTGCTCGCCGAACGCCCCCGCCCGGGAAAGGCGCGAGACCGCTACGTCTACTACCCCGACTGTGCGGACGTCCCCGAGGCGGCCGGCGTCGCGATCACCGGACGGTCCTACGCGATCGTCGCCGGAGTCCACCTGGACTCGGCCGATGCCGAGGGGGTCCTCTACGCCCACGGCGGCCTGGCCGGCGGCCACAGCCTCTACGTCAAGGACCGCCGTCTGCGTTACGCCTTCAACTGGGTCGGCACGCACCTGCAGACAGTCGTCGCCGATCGGGACATCACCCCCGGCGCGCACGTGTGCACCGCCGAATTCGCCGTCTCCGGGAAGAACTCCGACCCGGCGATGCCGGGCTTCGCCGGCACCCTGACTCTCTACGTCGACGATCGACAGGTGGCCACCGGCGAGATCGTCACCCAGCCGGGGGTGTTCTGCCTTGTCGGTGACGGCATCTGCGTCGGGCGTGACAGTGCCTCTCCGGTCACCCCGGACTACGTGTCCCCGTTCCCGTTCACCGGGGGCGCGATCGACAAGGTCGTCGTCGACGTTTCCGGCGAACGCTATGTCGACCACGAGGCGCAGGTGCGGGCCTGGTTCTCGATCGATTGACCGGCGCCGCTCGGGGTCGGCGCACAATGCAGCGAAACCCGATGGGGCAGATGCCTCCTCGGGCGGAACTCCACCCGACCGTCCAGGTTCGGCCGGGAATCCCGTCGACGTCTTCGATGTCCGGCCAGCCGCCGCCGGCATGCTTCGAGCATTCCGAGGACCGGCTCGCTGCGAGCCGGTCCTCGGAAAGGCCGTGCAGGTCGGCCCTACCGGACCTGCATTCCGGTCTGTCCCGCGGATGTCTGTCCCAGAGCCGAGGCCTTGAGCTGCTCGAACTCCGCCTGGGTGATCGCGCCCGAGTCGTACAGCGCCTTCGCATCGGCGATCTGCTCGGCCGGGGACTTGCCGGCCACCTGCCGGATGTACTCGTCGGTGGCCTGCTTGGTCTCCTGCTGGGCACGCATCGACCGCTCCGCCATGCCGCGACCCCGGGCGATCAGGTAGACGAACGCGGTCAGGTACGGGAGGACGACCAGTCCGATCACCCAGAGGGTCTTGGCGAAACCGGACACGGTGTGATCGCGGAACAGGTCGACCAAGATCTGGAACAGCACGATCAGATACGCCACGAAGGCGAACACGATGATCGTGTACCACACGTAATCCCAGAACGAATCCATGATGTGAACCTCCTGTGAGCGGACCCGGCGATGGGACCGAACCCTCGCGATATCGGGCGCCTCACATCGAGAATGACACCGCATCCAGCGCCTCCCCAGGGGATAAAGACCCCGAAACCCCGCGGGCTCCGACGCGCAGCTGTCCTCACTGCGCTCGGTGACTGCGGATCCGATACGAACGAGGACCGAACTGTGGCCGTTCCGCAACGCGTTCGACGTCTCAGCGGTGGTCCAATGGGGAGATGTGCAGATGGATGGCGTATTCCGGCGATCCGGTCCTGGCCGAGGATCTGCTGTTCCGTCCGGTGCATTCGCTGATCGACCAGAGCCTGCATTCGCGTCTCGGCGCCACCACCACCAACGGTGACGGTTTCGGCATCGGGTGGTACGGGAAAGGGCCGGAGCCGGCGGTGTTCAAGAGCATCGACCCGGCCTGGAACGACCGGAACCTTCGCGAACTCGCCGCCCAGGTGGAGACGCCGCTGCTGTTCGCACACGTGCGTGCCTCCACGGGGACGGGTGTCCAGCGCAGCAACTGCCACCCCTTCCGGCACGGGCGGTGGCTGTGGATGCACAACGGCGTCGTCAACGGGTTCCGGGAGATCAAGCGCGAGCTGGTGCTGGCCGTGGATCCGGCACTGTATCCCGACATCGAGGGCTCGACCGATTCCGAGATGCTGTTCTACCTCGCGCTGACGTTCGGCCTCACCGAGGACCCGTTCACTGCCGTCGCCCGGGCCGTCGGATACGTGGAGCAGGCCGCGCGCACCCATGGGATCGAGCACCCCGTACAGATGACGGTGGCGACCACGGACGGCGAGTCGATGTGGGTGTTCCGCTATTCCAGCGAGGGTAAGAGCCGGTCGCTGTTCTACTCCACCAAGCTCGCCAAACTCCTCGAACTGCATCCGGAGGTCGAGGTGCTGCATCAGCTCGGCGCCGAGACCCGCTTCATCGTGTCCGAACCCCTACGCGATCTACCGGGCGCATGGAACGAGATGCCGGAGTCCTCCGCGGGCGTGGTCCGGCCCGGCGAGGACGAGATCCGGCCGTTCCGGCCGCTCGAACCGGCCCGGTGAGCGCAACGAGTTCCGTCGGCGTGCCCCGACGGGACCGCGATACATCCGGGGCGACGAACGGAACCGAACTCGAATTGTGGGAGCCGGCGTCGGGCCGGACTCCCTACGCCAACCTGCTCCCCGGGATGCTCCACAACGACCCGACGTTGTTCATCCGGGGCGACGAGGCCGAGGAAGCCTGGCGGATCGTCGATCCGGTGATGAAGGCGTGGTCGGCCCACGCCGTGCCGATGCAGGAGTACGCCGCGGGCACCGAGCCCCCGGGTCCGTCGGCCCCGGACGGTCGGCCGGGCCACCCTCGCTCCTGATCTGCGGAGGAGCGGTGACCTTGTGCCCTACGCCACGCACCGTCGTCGGCGGAACACTGTAGTCAAGTAACTGCAGGAGTTTCGAGATGAACGCAGAGCAGCCCCTGGTCCTCCGGTTGTGGCGCCGCGCTCCGTGGAGCGGCAACCCGCTGATGCGACGATCCGAGCGATTCGAATCCGCACTCGTTCTGATCGTCGTGATGTTCGTGCTCGCGCTGGTGCCGCTCGCCGCCGCGTACGGGACGGCGACCTATGCCCGGGTCGGCCAGCTGGCGTTGCAGGAACACCTGGAACGACGTGAGGTGACAGCGATTCTCCTCGAGGAACCCGCCCCGACGGGTGCCGGTGCGATGACGGACACCGCGACCCGGGGCCCGGCCGACCCGGACCGTGCGACCGCGCGGTGGACGACGACGACCGGTGAAACGCGCACGGGGAGGGTGGAGACGCCGTACGGCGCGGAGCCGGGCGAGACGATCGACATCTGGATCGACTCGACCGGTGATCCCGTCGCCGCGCCCAGGACGGGCTCGGACGGCGTCGTGGCCGGCATCAGTGCCGCGCTCACGGTGTGGGGGGTCGGCTCCGGCCTCGCCCTGCTGCTCGTCTACGGAGTTCATCGCGTCGGCGTGCGGCGACGGGTGTCGGCCCTGGATCGTGAATGGAACGATGTCGGAAGGAGCCCGGGATGGACGCTGGGCTGACCGACCCTGCCTCTGCAGAACGGACGCAAGTGCATACCGGGATGCTGTTCGGCCCGGACCGGCGTGCGCGATCCGGTTGCCCGAACCCATGCCCTGCCGCGAGGTCCCGATGCCCTGCCGGGAGATCGACATGAGCGACTGGGCCTGCCGATTGGTGGTGTCGACGGAATCCGGCGACACTCCGGCGCAACTGCATGTGGTGCTTCGTGACGATCTCACGGACACGGAGGTACTCGCCCGTGTCCTCGGCCTGGTTCACGAATTCTATGGCCCGGACGTGCAGGTCGACGACCTGAAGCCCGAGTCCTGGGCGCAGACCCGATCGGTGTCCCGGATCCGCGGTTCTCCCGTCGACTGAGTGAGTGAAGTTGTCCGACAGGTTGTTTCGCCACAGATTCACCGAGCCGCATCTCAGGAAAGGGGATCGGTCGTGTCCGAGAATGTGCGTGTCGATCAGGGCAGTGTCAGCCACAGCAGCGCGGGCCGGGTCGGTGCCGGCGAGGGGAACGTCAAGCAGGGGATCGCAGCCGGTACGTCGATCGGTGCCGCCGTCGTCCTCACCACCGTGGGCATCCTGCAACTGCTGCAAGGCATCGCGGCAGTGGCGGAGGACGAACTGTTCGTGGTGGGACAGGAATACACCTTCAAGTTCGATTTCACCACTTGGGGTTGGATCCACATCGTCGCGGGTGCCGTCATGATCCTGGTGGGCATCGCGCTCATCACCGGTGCCACCTGGGCACGAGTCGCGGCGATCGTCATTGCCGCCCTGTCGATCCTGCTCAACTTCATGTGGTTGCCGTACTACCCGTGGTGGTCGATTCTGGTCATCGCGCTCGACGTGGTGGTCATCTGGGCGGTATCGACCTGGAATCCGCGGCTGGACTACTAGGTTCGACCGGCGGCCCGCCCGGGGGGATCGACCGGGCCGGCGGTCGGCCAGCGTGATGTGACGGGGCCGGGATCGTCTCGGGCCCCCGGGGCACGTTCAGTCTGTGCCGCCGTGCCTCTCGAGTGGAAAGAGAAGACGATGGACAGCAACCTGACGCGCAGCGGCACGGGCACCGCCCCCCTCGACCCCGCCGAGCGGGCCGAACTGGAGCGGTTGCGGGCCGAGGTGACCGCGCTGCGGGCACGGACGGAGGCCGCGCCCGAGGCCCCGCCGCCCCCGCCCGTCTCGCGTCCGCCGCGGCACGCGCTGCGCTGGACCGCGGTGGCGATTCTGACCGTGCTGGTCGCACTGCTGGCGATCACGTCGGTGACGGCGCGGTTCGTACGCAGCGAAGTCCTCGACACGGATCGGTACGTCGCCACCGTCGCACCCCTGGGTTCCGATCCCGCGATCCAGACCGAGATCGCGGGCACGGTCACCGACGAGATCTTCGCGCGCGTGGACGTCGAAGGGCTGACCGCCGACGCGCTGACGGCCCTGACCGATGCGGTTCCGGCGACCGCGGACGCGCCCCGGGTGGACCGGGCGGTCGAGGGATTGGCGCCGGTGATCGCCGGTCAGGCGCGCAACTTCGTGTACGAGACGGTGCTGTCGCTGGTGCAGACCGACCAGTTCGAGGATCTGTGGATCCAGGCCAACCGCGCCGCGCACACCGGACTGGTGGCCGTGGTCACCGGAGAAGGGGGCCCGTCGTCGGTGACGGTGGACGACAGCGGCACGGTCAGCATCTCCCTCGGCACGGTCATCGACAACGTCCAGGCCCGGCTGCTGGAGCGGGGATTCACCTTCGCCGAGAAGATCCCGGACATCGACAAGCAGTTCGTGCTGTTCCAGTCGCCGGAGCTGGTCCGGGCGCAACGCGCGGTCGGCGCACTGGACACGGCGTCGGATGTGCTGCCGTGGCTCACGATCGCCGCCGCCGTGGCCGCGGTGGCCGTGGCCCCACCCGGCCGTCGGCGTCGTGCTCTGGCATTCGTCGGCGCGGCGCTGGTCGTGGGGATGCTGATCCTCGCCATTGCGCTCATCGTCGTTCGGTCGCTCTACCTCGACGACATTCCTCCGGACGTGCTGTCCCCGGACGCCGCAACGGCGATCGTCGACACCGTGCTGGTGCCGCTGCGGAACGCGCTGCGGGCGGTGGCGGTCCTGGGTCTCGTGATCGCGGTCGGGGCGTACCTGACCGGTGGATCGGCCTCCGCGGCTGCCGTCCGCCGCGGCTTCGGGCGAGGCATGGACGCGCTGCAGCGGGCCCGCAGGACGCGGCCGCCGAACCAGGTGGAAGCCGGCGCGTACCGGGCCCGGACCGCGTTGCGACTGGCCGTCATCGGCATCGCCGCGCTGATGTTGATGTTCTGGCGCTATCCGACCGGTCTCGTGGTCGTGTGGGTCGTTCTCGGTGCCCTGCTGGCTCTGCTCGCCCTCGAGGTACTGATCCGGCCGGCCCGGGCCTGGGAAGAGCCGGCGGGGGACGTGACGTCGGCACCTCCGACGGGCGCATCTCCGACGGGCGCATCTCCGACGGGCGAACAGCCGGCGGGCGAGCAGCCGACGGAGAAGCTGCCGGGCTCGAAGACCGGGTCGTGAACCCGGTGGACGCCGCTCCCGGCGACCAGGTACCGGCTTCGCGCCGCTGGTGGGCGCGGGCGGCATTCGTCGCCGTCCTCTGCGCTGCCGTCGTGCCGGTGGTCGTCGCGGGCCTGCGCGGCGCTGTTGCACTCCTGGTGGTGAGCGTGGCGGTGGCAGCGGTGACGGTCGCGGCCCTGTACTGGTTCCTCGCGACCCGGGGGCTGGCGCGTGCGCTGTCACTGGGCCTGGCTGTGATCGCACCTCTCGCCCTGCCCGTGCTGTTCGTGCGGGAGGGCGTGCTGTGGGTCGCGCTGGTGTCGGTTGCCCTGGTGCTGCTCGCGCTGCTGTGCGCGCGGGCGGCCCTGCGACGGGGCTCGGAACAGGGGATGCCCGAGTACCCCGCTCCGCCGGTCCACCGCCCGTTCCTGGTGATGAACCCCCGCTCGGGGGGCGGCAAGGTCGTGAAGTTCGATCTGCAACGCAAGGCCGAGGAACTCGGTGCCGAGGTGGCACTGCTCGCCGGGCCGGGTCCCGTCGACGTCGAGGCCCTGGCCCGGCAGGCGGTGGAGCGGGGCGCCGACCTGCTCGGTGTCGCCGGAGGCGACGGCACCCAGGCCCTGGTGGCGGCGATCGCGGCCGAGCACGGACTGCCGTTCCTGGTGATCAGCGCCGGCACGCGGAACCACTTCGCGCTGGATCTGGGCCTGGACCGGGAGGACCCGGCCGCGGGCCTGGACGCGCTGCGGGACGGGGTGGAACTGCGCGTCGATCTCGGCAGGATCGGCGGACGGGTGTTCGTCAACAACGCCTCGTTCGGCGTCTACGCCGACGTGGTGCAGAGCCCGGAATACCGGGACGACAAGACCGGGACGGCGCTGCGGATGATGCCCGACCTGCTCGCCCGGGACAGCGCGACCCGGCTGCGGGCCCGCATCGACGGTGACACGACGGTGGAGGGCGCGCAGGCCGTCCTGGTGAGCAACGACCCGTACGCGACCGACGACCTCGCGGGGCTGGGACGCCGGCCCCGTCTGGACCGCGGCGTGCTCGGAGTGGTGGCGATCTCGGTGGCCGGCGCCGGGCAGGCGGTCGACCTGCTGCGCCGCGCGCGCAGCCGGGGTCTGGTGCAGCGCGCGGCCACCGAGGTGGTCGTCGACGCGGACGCCCCGGAGATACCGGTCGGGGTGGACGGGGAAGCGTTGACGCTGCCCACGCCCGTGCGATGCACGGTCGAGCCGCAGGTGCTCCGCGTGCGGGTGCCCCGGCACCGTCCGGGAGCCCTGGTCTCGGCACCGACCTGGGACTGGGCGCGGCTCCGGGACCTGGCCTTCCGGCCTCAGCGCTCGTCGCCGGTCTCGTCGGGCCTGCGCTGACCTTCCTCGGGCCGGGTGCCCACCGGCACGCGCGGCAGGGAGCCGGTGCCGAACAGGGCGGCGACGGCGAGCAGGGCCGTGACGGCGAAGGCCACCTGCAGCGCCTCGAGGCGCGCGTCCGAGTTGACCTCGACGATCGCATCCGCGGTGGTCTCGTCCACCCCGGCGTCGGCCAGGGCATCCTCGAGCTGGGTGTCGGACAGGAACGGCACCCCGGCAGCCATGTCCGTGGTGGCCTGCTGCTGCACCGATTCCGGTACTGCCGGGTTGTTCTCGATGCCGGCGATGACGGAGGTGGTCAGGGTGGCGATGAGGATCGACCCGATCAGGGCGGTTCCCAGGGACGCGCCGAGATTGGTCGCCGTGTTCTGCAGACCGCCGACCTCGGCGCTCTGCGAGTCCGGCACCGCGGACACCGTGACCGCACCGAGCTGGGAGGCCAGCGCACCCAGGCCGAGACCCATCAGCAGCATCGGGATCGACACGACCGCCGCGTTGGCGCCGGGGTCCATTCCGCCCACGAGGAGGAGGATGCCGGCGGCCATGATGCCGAGGCCGACCCGGACGACGAGCCGGGGATTCGCCTGGGGTCGCAGCTTGGGGATGCCGACGGCCGCCAGGACCAGAGCGATCGACAGCGGGAGGATCCGCACACCCGTCTCGAGCGCACTGAGTTCGAGGACCACCGACAGGAACAGGGGGACGGAGAAGAACACCCCGGCCTGGATGAGGAACTGGGCGAAGAACATGCCCAGCCCGCCGGAGAGCTGGCTGTTCCTCAGCAGCGCGGGGTCGACCAGCGGTTCGCCGCCCGTCTTCGCCAGGTACGTCTCCCGGCGCAGGAACAGGTAGAGCACGAGCAGGCCGCCGAGGAGCAACCAGATGACGGGGGACAGTCCCAGGATTGCCGGTCCGCCGGGTTTGGTCTGGATCCAGCCCCATTCGCTCGAGCGCAGCACGCCGTAGACGAACATTCCCAGGCCGACGACCGACAGGAGCGAGCCGACGAGGTCGAGCCGGATCCGCTGCGCTGGAATGTCTTCCACGCGGCGCAGCGTGAGCAGGATCAGGACGACGAGGACGACCTCGCCGAAGAAGACGTAGCGCCAGGACGCGAACGTGGTCACCGCCCCGCCGAGCAGCGGCCCCACCGCGACTGCCGCGGCACCCGCGGCGGCCACCAGTCCGTAGGCGGCGGGACGGCGTTCGGCGGGGAAGTTCGCCGCGACCAGGGAGACGATCGCGGGCATGATCAGGGCGGCGCCGATGCCCTCGAGCAGGGACCAGCCGATGAGCAGGACGGTGAGATTCGGGGCGATGCCGGTGACGAACGAGCCGGCACCGTAGATGATCAGGCCGAGCCCGAACGCACGGCGCCGGCCGAGAATGGTGCCGACCTTGCCGCCGGTGATCATCAGGGTGGCCATCACCAGCGTGTAGAGGGTGATGGCGGTCTGGATGCCGGTGATGGTGGTGTTCACGTCCGCGGCCACGGTCGCCATCGACACGTTCATCACGGAGCTGTCGAGGGTCATCAGGAACTGACCCGAGGCCAGCACCGCGAGCACCAGCGCGGAACCCGAGGCCGTCGCCGGCCCCTTCTGTGAACTCTCGAGACTCATGGCATGGACCTCTCGGGGCCGTCCTCCGGCATTGCTGGGTTCACACAGGGCTGGTTCACGCAGGTTCGACCTTCGCATGCTGCCCTCGCGCGGCTACAGGGCACAAGGTCCCCCATCTCGGCTACACCGGTTCGAGCGGCCGGAACGGCCGGATGTCGTTGCCGGCGGGGCCGACCACGGCGGCCGAGGACTCGGGCATCTCGTTCCAGGCGCCCGGCAGATCGCGGAGCGGTTCGGACACGACGAACCGGGTGTCGATGCCCAGGCGATGGAACATCTCCACCTCGGGGTGCAGCTCGCGGAGCTTGGTGACCTCGGTGGAGTAGAACAGAGACCGGGTCCGGCCCTCGGTCGAGTAGCGGAACACCCAGATCGTGTCGCCGGCCGTGGTGGCCACGGTCATCTGGACGGGGTCGTCGATCCCGCGGTCGCGGGCGACCTTCTCGACCATCCCGACTGCCCGGCCGACCGCGGTGAACGGATCGTCCCGGAGACCGAACGTGAGGGCGAGGAAGAACAGCGCCTCGGAGTCCGTGGTACCCGCGACGTCCGGATACAGCGACGGATCCACGGCCATCATCAGTTCGCGTTTGATCTCCCGGAAGCCGAGGATCTCGCCGTTGTGCATCCACAGCCACTCCCCGTGCCGGAACGGGTGGCAGTTGCTGCGCTGCACCTGCGTGCCGGTCGAGGCGCGCACGTGTGCGAACAGCAGTGGGGTGCGGATCTGCCCGGCGATCTCCCGCAGGTTGTGGTTGTTCCACGCCGGATCGATGCCCTTGAACAGGGCCGGTTCGGAACCTATTCCGTACCAGCCGATTCCGAATCCGTCACCGTTGGTCGTGGTGGCTCCGAGATGGGAGTGCAGGCTCTGGTCGATGAGTGAATGCTCGGGCTTGAACAGCAGGTCCTCCACGAGGATCGGCTCGCCCGAGTAGGCCATCCATCTGCACACCCGGCCATTGAATCACCCCACCGACGCCGGTGCACTCGTTTCCCGAGCTACTGCGCTGCAGGGACATCCGTCGTCCCGAGGTTCAGCACCGTGCCGGTGGTGGCGCCGCCGTCGACGAGGAATTCGGAGCCGGTCGAGTAGGTGGCCTCGGTGACGACGAACCGCACCATCCGGGCCACCTCCTCGGGACTGCCGAAACGGGGGATCGGCTGAGTGGCGGCGATGCCGCGGTCCATCCCCGCCGTCATGGGGGTGTCGATGGGTCCGGGGTGCACCGAGCACACCCGGACCCCGTCGGGGGCGAACTCGAGCGCGGCGGTCTTCGTCAGGCCACGCAGGGCCCATTTGCCGGCCACGTACGCGCCGAGGCCGGCGTAGCCGATGAGTCCCGCCGTGGAGGAGACGTTGACGACGACTGCGCGCCCGCGACGCAGGGCCGGGCCGGCGACGTGCATTCCCAGCCAGGCTCCGACGAGGTTGACCTGCAGCACGTGTTCGAACTCCGCTCGGGTCTGGTCCTCGATGGTGCCGACGGACAGGATGCCGGCGTTGTTGATCAGCGCCCGCAGCGGGCCGATGGATTCGGCCACGGCGACCGCCTCCGACCATTGCGCTTCGTCGGTCACGTCGAGGTGCACGAATTTCGAGCCGTCGCCGAGTGTCGCGGCGTGGCGGGTGCCTTCGTCGTCGAGCACGTCGGCGACGACGACGCCGGCGCCTTCGCGGGCGAGGATCGTGGCGACGGCGGCGCCGATGCCGCGACTGCCGCCCGTGACAATGACCGATCCGCCGTCGAGTTCCGTCATGGCGCCAACCCCTCGTGCCTCTCGTGTGCCGATACCGTGGGTGCCGGGGTTCCGTTTCCGGTGAACTCGGGTCCCGGCGATTCCGTCTGTCGTGTGCGGCCCGCGAGGCCTCCCGGCGCGGCCGTGTCCGTGACAGCGGTGGTTTCGCGTTCGAGGAATGCCTTCAGTTCGGCGATGGCGCTCATCATCGGGGCCGGGAACACCACGGTGGTGTTCTTCTCCACCCCCAGTTCCACCAAGGTCTGCAGGTTGCGCAACTGCAGGGCGAGCGGGTGGGCCATCATCGTGTCGGACGCCTGCCCTAGGGCGGTCGCGGCGATCGACTCACCCTCGGCGGCGATGATCTTGGCCCGCTTCTCCCGTTCCGCCTCGGCCTGCCGCGCCATGGCCCGCTTCATACTGTCGGGCAACTGGATGTCCTTCAGTTCCACCAGCGTCACCTCGACACCCCATTCCAGAGTGGACACGTCGAGGAACTCACGGATGTTCGCGTTGATCACATTCGTTTCGGACAGTGCCTCGTCGAGCGTGTGCCGGCCGACGACCCTGCGCAGCGTGGTCTGGGCGATCTGATCGATAGCCGCCGCCACGTTCTCGATCGCGACGACGGATTTCACGGCGTCGATGACGCGAAAGTACGCCACAGCAGAGATGTCGACACTGACGTTGTCGCGGGTGATGATGCCTTGGGACTGGATCGGCATCGTCACGATCCGCAGGGACACCTTCGTCAACCGGTCGACGAGAGGGATGATCAGATGCAGTCCGGGTTCCCTGACGCCGATGAGCCGGCCGAACCGGAACAGCACGCCCTTCTCGTACTGGGTCACCACGTGCACTGCCTGCGACAGGACGAACAGCGCCACCACCAGGAGCACACCGGTCAGAACGACCCACGTGGCCACGGCTTCTCCTTCCGCATCGCCTCGCGGCTGTGGTTCCACGGTCCACCCCTCGGGCGTCGCCGGAAAGGGCCGAAGGTCACCGTGCCGGGGAACGGCGCCGGCCGCGCGGCGCAGCGCCGGGCGGGCCGGTACAGTGAGGTCGTATACCCCTCTGGGTATATGGACGAGACGTAGGCGGAAGGAGAAACCGGATGACATTGCCCGACTTCGTCGACGGAGTCGAGGTGTTGTGGCGGCCCGGGTGTCCGTTCTGCTCGCGCCTGCGCCGGGGCCTGCACAGGCGCGGCATCGAGGTCGTCGAGACCGACATCTGGCAGGACCGGGCCGCCGCCGCGCGGATCCGGGCAGTGAGCGGCGGCGACGAGATCGTGCCGACGGTCTTCGTCGGACCGGTCGCGCTCGTCAATCCCTCTGTGCAAGAAGTTGAATCGGCGATCGAGCGGCATCTCCCCGGCCGGGTGGGCGAGCTGATCGGGCCTCGGCCGCGGACGGTGTGGTCCCGACTCGCCGATACGGTCCGCGGCCGGCCGGCCGCGCCCCCCTCCCGACGATCGAAGGAGTCGTAGTGCCCGAACATCTACAGGACGAAGAACTCTGGGACGAGCGCTACCGTTCCCGTCCCGCGCTGTGGAGCGGTGAGCCCAATCGTCACCTCGTGGGGGAGGTGGCCGGCCTCTCGCCCGGACTCGCCCTCGACGTCGGGTGCGGCGAAGGCGCGGACGCCATCTGGCTCGCGCAGCGCGGCTGGCGAGTCGACGGTGTGGACGTCTCCGGCGTCGCCCTGCAACGCGCCGCCGAGCACGCGGACCGGGCCGGCGCCGAGGTCGCCGGCCGCATCTCGTGGCTGCACGAGAACCTGACCGCCTGGGACCCGGGCCGAGGGCGATACGACCTGGTCTCCGCGCAGTACATGCACCTGCCCTCGCCGGAACGTGACGTCCTCTTCCGTCGGCTGGGGGAGGCGGTCGCCCCCGGCGGCACCCTCCTGATCGTCGGGCATCACCCCTCCGACCTGCAGACCACCGTGCCGCGTCCGCCGCGACCCGAGTTGTTCTTCACGGGGGCGGACGTCGTGGCGCTGCTCGATCCCGACGGCTGGGACGTCGTCACCGATGCCGCCGTCGCGCGGGAGGTCACCGACCCGGACGGACGCGTCGTCACCGTGCACGACACCGTGGTCAGGGCCCGACGGCGCTGATCGCGGCGCGAACGTCGTCACCCGGGGGGAGCTCCCAGAGTCGCTGGGCGGGTAGCCCTCAGAGTCGCTGGGCGGTAGCCCTCAGGGTCACTGGGCGGTAGCCCTCAGGGTCACTGGGCGGTAGCCCTCAGGGTCACTGGGCGGTAGCCCTCAGGGTCACTGGGCGGTAGCCCTCAGGGTCACCGGGCGGGTAGCCCTCAGAGTCACCGGGCGGTAGCCCTCAGGCCAGTGCGAGGAAGAGGCGCTCGAGCTGTTCCTCGGTGAGCCGGTCGGGGCACGTGTCGTCCTCCTCGTCGAGCATGCACCGACGAAGCTGTGCGGCAACGATCTTGAAGCCGGCGCGGTCGAGCGCCCGGGAGACGGCGGCGAGCTGGGTCACCACGTCCCGGCACTCGCGGCCGGACTCGAGCATGGCGATGACGCCCGCGAGCTGCCCCTGGGCGCGGCGCAGCCGATGCAGCACCTGGGTATCGGCTTCGGGGGTGACGGCGGTCCGGGCGACGGGGGCGGCAGGAGTGTTCATGGTTGTGCTTCCGGTCGGGGGGAGCGGGGTTCGCTTGGATACCCCATGGGGTACTTGACATACCCTAGGGGGTATGTGGCAGGGTTGTCCACATCGAGGACGAAATCGACTCATACGGAGGAACCACGATGATTCTCGAGCAGTACTACATCGAGTGCCTGTCGCACGCGTCGTACCTGATCGGTGACGAGGGCACCGGCCGGGCGATCGTGGTCGATCCGCGCCGGGACGTCACCGAGTACCTCGACGACGCCCGCAGGCACGGGCTGAGCATCGAGGGTGTGATCAACACCCATTTCCACGCCGACTTCGTCTCCGGGCACCTCGAGCTGCTCGAGGCGACCGGGGCGTGGATCGGGTTCGGCGAGGCCGCCGAGGCGGACTACCCGATCCGCCGGCTGCGCGACGGCGAGCACCTCTCGCTCGGGGAGGTGGACCTCGAGATCCTGTCCACCCCGGGGCACACCTGGGAGTCGATCTCGGTGCTGGTGCGCGAGCATCCGGGGGCGACGCCGACGGCGGTGCTGACCGGGGATTCGCTGTTCATCGGGGACGTGGGCCGGCCGGACCTGGTGAACCTGGGGGATTCGTCGACCGAGGACCTGGCCCGGGCGATGTACCACACGGTGCACGAGAAGCTGCTGACCCTGCCCGATCAGGTCACCGTGATGCCCGCGCACGGCGCCGGCTCGTCGTGCGGGAAGAACCTGTCGGCGGAGCTGACCTCGACGATCGGGGAGCAGCGGGTGAGCAACCCGTCGGTGCAGCCGATGAGCGAGGAGGCGTTCGTCGCGCTGGTCACCGAGGGCCAGCCCGCGGCGCCGTCGTACTTCTCGGTCGATGCCGGGTTGAACAAGAGCCTGCATCCGCTGCTCGATCAGGGCCGGGCCATCCCGGCGCTGAGCCCGGAGCGGGTGCGCGCGGAGCTGGCCGCCGGGACCCGGGTGCTCGATGCGCGCAGCGTGGACGAGTTCGCGGCGGGGCATCTGCGCGGGTCGGTCAACGTCGGGTTCGACGGGCGGTTCGCCGAGACCGGCGGCATGGTCGCCGAGGTGGGGGAGCCGATCGTGTTGATCACCTATCCGGGCGAGGAGCAGGACGCGGCGGTGCGGCTGGCCCGGATCGGGTCGGACAACGCGCTGGGGTATCTGACGGTCGATCACGACGGGGTGTTCCCGGCGGAGCTGGCGGAGCTGGTGCAGAGCGCGCCGCGCACCACCGTCGCCGAGCTCGACGAGATGCTCGCCGCGGAGGCGGTGGCGTTGGTCGACATCCGCAATCCGGGGGAGCGGGAGTTCGGGACGATTCCGGGGGCGGTGCCGATTCCGTTGGCGCAGCTGCGGGCGCGGCTCGAGCAGGTGCCCACCGGCAAGCCGATCGTGGTGCACTGTGCCGGCGGGTGGCGGTCGAGTGTGGCCGCGTCGCTGCTGCGGGCGCAGGGCTTCGAGAACGTGTCGGACCTGCTCGGCGGGTACAACGCCTGGGCCGAGGCCCACGTCCCCGCCTGACCGG
>NZ_BCXE01000021.1 GCF_001894945.1 Rhodococcus ruber NBRC 15591 | reverse complement strand
CGCCGACGAGAACGAAAGGAACCATCCGATGGCAACGAAGAATCTCACCCTCGCGGACTTCGAGTCCACAATCCTCGGCAACGACATCGTCCTCGTCGACTTCTGGGCGTCGTGGTGCGGTCCGTGCCGCGCCTTCGCCCCGGTGTTCGAGAAGTCGTCACAGGCGCACCCGGACATCGTGCACGCCAAGGTCGACACCGAGGCCGAGCAGCAGCTCGCCGCGATGGCCGACATCCGCTCGATTCCGACGATCATGGCGTTCCGAGAGGGCGTCCTGGTCTTCTCCCAGCCCGGCGCCCTGCCCGCGGCCGCCCTCGAAGACCTCATCGGGCAGATCGAGGCGCTGGACATGACCGAGGTCCACGCCCGGATCGCCGACCAGAAGGCCGCCGCCGGCGCCTGACGCCGACCCTGTCACCCCTAGGAGGACCCCATGTGTTACCCCGTCACCTGCCCGAACTGTGGGAAGACCGGCTGGGGCGGCTGCGGCCAGCATGTCGATGCCGTCATGCGTTCCGTGCCCGCACCCGAGCGCTGCACCTGCGGCCAGGACACCACCCCCGGTGCGCAGGCACACACCCTCGGCGGACTCTTTCGCCGCTGACCGCACCTCGACGAGACTGCGCCTCCACCGCATTCTCCGCCGCGGCAACACCCCGCCCTGCGCGAGCTGGGCGGGGTGTTCGCGTCGCGGTCCGAGGGCCAATGACCCTTCCGCGGTCCGCGTGCCGGTGAAAAACTCGTAGACGCCCACTCGAGAAGGGACATCCGTGGTGAACAGAGCGATGGGGCCGGTGGACACCATCTGGCTCAACATGGACCGGCCCGAGAACCTCATGATCATCGACTCGCTGATGTTCTTCGAGGGGCCCGTGGACTGGTCGCGCGTGGTGTCCCTCGTGCAACGCCGCTTCGTCGACGCCTACCCCGCTTTCCGGCAACGCCCGGTGCAACCGCGCACCCACATCGGGTCGCCGCACTGGGAGGACGACCCGGCGTTCGATCTCGACAACCACCTGATCCGGACGACCCTGCCCCGCAGTGACGACGCGACGCTGCAGCGGTACATCGAGCAGCGGATGCCGGTGCCGTTCGATCGTCACCGCCCGCTGTGGGAGATGCACCTCGTCGACGGATACCGGCACGGAGCCGTCGTCTACACCCGGCTCCACCACTGCATCGCCGACGGCATCGCGCTCAACCAGGTGATGCTCTCGATGACCGGCGAGACTCCGGACAGTGACCTCGACGCCCCCGGGGCTACCGAGCCCGAGCACCGTGCCGGTCTCCTCGAGGGCGCGGCCAAACTGGCCGGCACCGCGATAGCGACCACCGCCGGTGCCGCGTCCGGAGTCGCCCACATGCTGTGGGACCTGCCCAAACTGCTCGACCCGCATGTCCTGGGCGACGCCTTCACCCAGGTCGAACGCACCGGCGGGATCGCGGACAAGCTCGTGCTCGGTCCCAAGCCGCACACGCCGCTCAGTGGCCGACCGGGAACGGCCAAGCGCGCGGTGTGGTGCGAGCCCTTTCCGCTCGACGACATCAAGCACATCGGTCACGAGACCGGCACCACCGTCAACGACGTGCTCATGGGAGCCGTCGCCGGCGCACTCGCGACGTACATCCGTGAGCACGGCGGCGAGCCGCAGGACGTACCCACGATGGTGCCCGTCAACGTTCGCCCCCTCGACCAGCCCCTCCCGAAGGAACTCGGGAACCAGTTCGCACTGGTGCTCTTCAAATACCCGTCGGCGCTGGCGACTCCGCTCGAACGCATCGTCGAGACCCACCGGCGCATGGAGGTCATCAAGCACTCACCGGAGGTGACCCTCACCTTCGGCCTGATCAAGGCGATCGGGCGTACCGGCCCGGAACTGGAGAGGTTCTTCGTGGACTTCTTCTCCGACAAGGCGATCGGGGTCACCACCAACGTCCCCGGCCCGACGGGCGACCGGTACCTGGGAGGAACGAAGATCCGCGGTGTGCTCGCCTGGGTGCCCGGCGCAGGCGAGCAGACCCTGGGTGTCTCGATCTTCAGCTACAGCGGCAGGGTCCGGGTCGGCTTCAAGGCGGACGCGGACCGGGTGCCCGATCCCGAGAATCTCGTCCGCGCCTTCACCGACGAGATCGACGGGCTGCTGCGGCTCTCGCACGCTGTGTGACACGCCCCGAATCCGCCGATTCGATGCCCGCGCCGGGGGTGGATGTCTACCGTCGGCTCATGAGCGAGCACGGGCACTACCAGGAAATCCTCAACGTACTGAATCCGCAGCACCGGGCGCTGCGTGCGGCGATCCCCGAGGTCTATCAGGGTTTCAACGCACTGAGCAAGGCCGCCTTCGCTCCCGGAGCCCTGGATACCAGGACCAAGGAACTGATCGCCCTCGCGATCGGCGTCGTCGACGAATGCGACGGCTGCATCGCCTCTCATGCGCGCAGCGCCGTCCGTGCCGGAGCGAGCAGGCAGGAGGCGGCCGAGGCGATCGGCGTCGCATTCCTCATGCAGGGAGGGCCCGCGACGATCTACGGTTCGCGGGCGTACACCGCGTTCTGCGAATTCGCCGACGCCGAGGAGCGGCGGGACCGGTGACGGTCCGGTGGAGGGGATGACGGGAATCGAACCCGCGTAGCCAGTTTGGAAGACTGGGGCTCTACCATTGAGCTACATCCCCATGCATGCGATCGACCCCGGTTTCCGGGTCCGCCGCGTGCAGGAACAGACTGTACCGAACCTCGCTTTGGATTTCATAATCGGGGGGCCGTAGGATTCTCCCGCGGGTCCCCGGAAGGTTCCGGGTGCCGGTGTTGACGGGATGTGGCGCAGCTTGGTAGCGCATCCGCTTTGGGAGCGGAGGGTCGCAGGTTCGAATCCTGTCATCCCGACCAGGACGAACCGGGTGGAAGACCGAGCACCCGTGACAGCTTGATCGAACGACACACGAGCACGAACAGAACGACACACGAGCACGACAGAAGGAGCATGTCCGTGAAGAGCACCGTCGAGCAGCTCAGCCCGACGCGAGTCCGTATCAACGTTGAGGTGCCCTTCGAGGAGCTCCAGCCTGATTTCGACCGCGCGTTCAAGGCACTCGCCAGCCAGATCCGACTGCCCGGCTTCCGGCCGGGTAAGGCTCCGCGCAAGCTGCTCGAGGCCCGCGTCGGGCGGGGCGCCGTGCTCGAGCAGGTCGTCAACGACGCCATCCCGGCCCGCTACAGCGAGGCAGTGACCGCCAACGAGGTCAAGGTCCTCGGCCAGCCCGAGGTCGACATCACCAAGCTCGAGGACAACGTCGAGCTCGTCTTCACCGCCGAGGTGGACGTCCGGCCCGAGATCGCCCTGCCCGACTTCTCCACCATCGAGGTCACCGTCGATCCCGTGGAGATCACCGACGAGGCGGTCGAGGAGCAGCTGCTGTCGCTGCGTCAGCGTTTCGGCACCCTCACCGGTGTCGAGCGTCCGGTGCAGGACGGTGACTTCGTGTCCATCGATCTGTCCGCGACCGTCGGCGGCGAGGAGGTCCCCGAGGCCTCCACCACCGGTCTGTCCCACGAGGTGGGTTCGGGTCAGCTCATCGACGGCCTCGACGAGGCGCTCGTCGGCATGTCCGCGGGCGAGTCGAAGGAGTTCACCACCACGCTGGTCGCCGGTGACCATGCCGGCGACGAGGCCGTCGTCACCGTCACGGTGAACAGTGTCAAGGAGCGCGAGCTGCCCGCCGAGGACGACGAGTTCGCCCAGCTCGCGAGCGAGTTCGACACCCTCGACGAGCTGAAGGCGGACCTGCGCGAGCGGGTCTCCCGGGTCAAGAAGGTCGAGCAGGCCGGTCAGATCCGCGACAAGGTTCTCGACGTGCTGCTCGAGACGGTCGAGGTGCCGCTGCCCGAGGCCGTCGTCCAGGCCGAGATCGACGGCGCCCTGCACGACGCCATCCACGCGCTCGATCACGACGAGACCAAGCTCGACGAGCTCCTCGAAGAGCAGGGCTCGAGCCGCGAGGAGTTCGACAAGGACACCCGTGAGTCCGCCGAGCGCGCCGTGAAGGTGCAGCTGCTGCTCGACGCGATCGCCGAGGCCGAAGGCACCACCGTCGAGCAGGAAGAGCTCACCGAGCGCATCTTCTTCCAGGCGCAGCGCTACGGGATTCCGCCGGAGCAGTTCATCCAGCAGATCGGCCAGGCGAACCAGCTGGGCGCCGTCTACGCGGACGTCCGTCGCGGCAAGGCCCTCGGCAGCGTCGTCGACCGCGCGACCGTCACCGACACCAGTGGCGCCACGGTCGACACCTCCGAGCTGTTCGGCACGAAGAGCGACGACGAGTCCGAGGACGCCGAGGCTCCGGCCGGCGAGGGCGAATCCGAGTAGTCGGCCGAGATCCGTTGCCGCACCGCGCGATTGCATGCGGGGCGTGGCAACGGTCCTCCGCCGGGTACGCCGAGTGGAAATTTCCGCTTTGAGCGAAGTGGGGCGGCACCGGGCATCCGGTGCCGCCCCACTTCGTTACTGTCAGTGTCAGCAATCCACGATTGACGAGAAGGCAGGTACCGTGACTCCTCAGAATCCGGCGACATCCATCGGTCCCACGATGACCTCGGCCACCGCTGGGCTCAACCTCAGCGACTCGGTCTACGAGCGGCTGCTGCGCGAGCGGATCATCTTCCTCGGTACCCAGGTCGACGACGACATCGCGAACAAGCTCTGCGCGCAGATCCTGCTGCTGTCCGCGGAGGATCCGACTCGCGACATCTCGCTCTACATCAACTCCCCGGGTGGATCCGTCACAGCCGGCATGGCGATCTACGACACCATGAAGTTCGTCGAGTGCGACGTGGCGACCTTCGCGATGGGTCTGGCTGCCTCCATGGGGCAGTTCCTGCTCTCGGCCGGCACGCGGGGCAAGCGGTACGCCCTGCCGCACGCGCGGATCATGATGCACCAGCCGTCCGCCGGTATCGGCGGTACCGCGAGTGACATCGCGATCATGGCGGAACAGTTCGCGCACACCAAGCGGGAAATGGCGGAACTGATCGCCGAGCACACCGGCCAGACCGTCGAGCAGATCACGAAGGACTCGGACCGCGACCGCTGGTTCACCGCCAAGGAAGCGCTCGAGTACGGCTTCGTCGATCACGTCGTCTCGCGGGCGCAGCAGGCCGGCGGCACCGGCAACTAGTTCCGAGCCCCCCGATCCGCTCTACGCCCCACGAATTCCTGGAGAAGCGATGACCAACCTGTTCGATCCGCGCCAGCTCGGCGGCCAAGCTGCTGCCGCACCTGGGGGCACCGCCCCCGCATCCCCGGCGAGCCGCTACATCCTGCCTTCGTTCATCGAGCATTCGAGTTACGGCGTCAAGGAGTCCAACCCGTACAACAAGCTCTTCGAGGAACGCATCATCTTCCTCGGCGTGCAGGTGGACGACGCCTCCGCGAACGACGTCATGGCTCAGCTGCTGGTGCTCGAGTCGCTGGACCCGGACCGCGACATCACGATGTACATCAACTCGCCCGGCGGCTCCTTCACGTCACTGATGGCGATCTACGACACCATGCAGTACGTGCGGGCCGACATCACCACCGTCTGCCTCGGCCAGGCCGCATCGGCGGCGGCGGTGCTGCTCGCTGCCGGCACCCCCGGCAAGCGGCTCGCCCTGCCCAACGCCCGCGTGCTCATCCACCAGCCCGCTACCGGCGGCATCCAGGGCCAGGTGTCCGACCTGGAGATCCAGGCAGCGGAGATCGAGCGCATGCGCCGCCTGATGGAGACGACGCTGGCCAAGCACACCGGCAAGGATCCCGACCAGATTCGCAAGGACACCGACCGCGACAAGATCCTCACCGCCGCGGAGGCCGTCGACTACGGTCTGATCGACAACGTGCTCGAGTACCGCAAGCTCTCGGCTCAGAAGTAACCGCCTCGGCCCGGCCCGGAGTGCGCCCCGCGCGCCTCCGGGACCGGGCCGGTGTGCTCGAGCGGCGTTGCCGCTGCGGCGCACAAATAATGGCCCGAATCGCCCGGAACCGGTCGACCGCCGTCGCTGTCTCCGGGTACGGTCGTTCCAAGGGCCCGCTCCCCGGACCGGCGCTGTCGGCGGTCGCGGGATCGGTTGCACGCTCACGAGGAAGTAGGGACCTGACAGATGGCACGTATCGGTGACGGGGGCGACCTGCTCAAATGTTCTTTCTGCGGAAAGAGCCAGAAGCAGGTCAAGAAGCTCATTGCGGGCCCAGGGGTCTACATCTGCGACGAGTGCATCGACCTGTGCAACGAGATCATCGAGGAAGAGCTGGCCGAGTCCAACGAGGTCAAGCTCGACGAGTTGCCCAAGCCGGCCGAGATCCGCGAGTTCCTCGACAACTACGTCATCGGGCAGGACTCCGCGAAGCGGACCCTGGCGGTGGCGGTCTACAACCATTACAAGCGCATCCAGGCGGGCGAGAAGGCGCGCGATACGCGTGGCGAGTCGGTCGAGCTGGCCAAGTCGAACATCCTGCTGCTCGGACCCACCGGCTGCGGCAAGACGTACCTGGCGCAGACCCTGGCGAAGATGCTGAACGTGCCGTTCGCGATCGCCGACGCCACCGCCCTGACCGAGGCCGGCTACGTCGGTGAGGACGTCGAGAACATCCTCCTCAAGCTCATCCAGGCGGCCGACTACGACGTCAAGCGCGCCGAGACCGGGATCATCTACATCGACGAGGTCGACAAGATCGCCCGCAAGAGCGAGAACCCGTCCATCACCCGCGACGTGTCCGGTGAGGGCGTCCAGCAGGCGTTGCTGAAGATCCTCGAGGGCACCCAGGCGTCGGTGCCGCCGCAGGGCGGGCGCAAGCACCCGCACCAGGAGTTCATCCAGATCGACACCACCAACGTGCTGTTCATCGTCGCCGGTGCCTTCGCCGGACTCGAGCGGATCGTCTCGGACCGGGTGGGCAAGCGCGGGATCGGCTTCGGCGCCGAGGTGAAGTCGAAGGCCGAGATCGATACCACCGATCACTTCGCCGAGGTCATGCCCGAAGACCTGATCAAGTTCGGGCTCATCCCCGAGTTCATCGGTCGCTTGCCCGTCGTCGCCTCGGTGACGAACCTCGACAAGGATTCGCTCGTGCAGATCCTGTCGGAGCCGAAGAACGCCCTCGTCAAGCAGTACGTCCGGCTCTTCGAAATGGACGGGGTGGAACTCGAGTTCACCCAGGACGGCCTGGAAGCCGTCGCCGACCAGGCGATTCTGCGTGGTACCGGCGCCCGCGGTCTGCGCGCCATCATGGAGGAGGTCCTGCTGCCGGTGATGTACGACATCCCGAGCCGCGACGACGTCGCCAAGGTGGTCGTCACCGCCGAAACCGTCAACGACAACGTGCTTCCCACGATCGTGCCGCGCAAGCCCGAGCGCGAGCGTCGCGACAAGACCGCCTGATCGCGGAACACGGAGTAGGCCCCGGCACACGACGTGCCGGGGCCTACTCGTATGTCCGGAACCTGTGTGACCGAATGTCACATCGCATCGATGTGATCGACGCGATGTGACATTCGGTCCCTGGGGGGAGGGTCAGATCCGGTTGCCGAGCTCGCGCAACGGGGTGCGGAAGGTCTCCTTCGCGGACAGCGCGGAGACCGCACACACCAGGCAGGCGCCGGAGGTCAGGATGGCGACGGGCAGCCAGTTCGTCGGGTCGCCGCCCATGAGCGCGGTGCCGATGGCGGGGGCGAAGCCGGCGATGGCGAAGCCGAGCTGGGTTCCGATCGCCATACCGGAGTAGCGGACCTTCGTGTTGAACATCTCGGCGTAGAACGACGGCCAGATCGCATTGGGTGCGGCGTAGAGCAGACCCATCAGGGCGATGCCGGCGGCGAAGATCAGCGCGACGTTACCGGTCGAGATGGCTTGGAAGTACACGAAGACGAACACCGCCGAGCCGAGGACGCCGGTGACGAAGACGGGCTTACGGCCGACGCGATCCGACAGGGCGGCGAGGGCGGGCTGACTGAACAGGGCGACGGCGTTGGCGGCGATCGCGACCGCGAGCATCGTCGACTTGGCGATGCCCACTTCGTCGCTGGTCGCGAACGCCAGGCCGAAGACGGCGAAGATCGTGCTCACGACCGCGACGAAGGCGCAGAAGACCACGCGAGCCAGGTTGGCGGAGTGGGTTCGCAGCAGGTCGGCCACCGGCAGCTTGGCGACGTCGTCGGCCTTCTTGGTCTCCGCGAACTCCTCAGGCTCCTCGAGCTTGCGCCGCATGACGCACGCGGCGACGAGCACGAGCAGGCTGCCCCAGAACGGGACGCGCCAGCCCCAGCTGTAGAGGATGTCGTCGGGCATGGCCGCGACGGGCAGGAACACCAGGCTGGCGAGGATGAAGCCGGCTTGGGTGCCGTTGAGCGTCCAGCTCGCGAAGAATGCGCGACGGTTCTGCGGGGCGTGCTCGAGGGTCAGGGAGCTGGCGCCGGACTGCTCGCCGGCGGCGGAGATGCCCTGGAAGATGCGCATCAGTACGAGCAGGGCGGGGGCGAGCACGCCGATCGACTCGGCGCTGGGGATCAGGCCGATGCCGAAGGTGGCGACACCCATCAGGATGAGGGTGAACAGCATGACGTTCTTGCGCCCGACCCGGTCACCGAAGTGGCCGAGGACCACGGCGCCGAGGGGACGCGCGACGTAGGCGACGCCGAAGGTCGACAGGGACAGCAGTGCCGCGTGCCCGCTGTCGGGGAAGAACACCGTCGGGAAGATCAGGGCAGCGGCGGAGGCGTAGATGTAGAAGTCGTAGTACTCGAGCATGCTGCCGAGAAAGGCCGACGACGCCGCGCGCTTGACCTTGGTGGTGTCGTGCGGGCGGGCAGCGGTCGTCATACCGGAATTCTCCGGCGTGTCGAGGGTGTGCGCGGTCATCGCGTCTCCTGTGCGGAAAAGATGGGGGATGTTCGAGATACGAACCCGGGTTCGTTCTGCGTCGTTCCGAATGTAGGCGCCATCACACGCCCGCCGCAAGATGTATGAACTAGATAGTTCATAAATTTTCGGGAGGCGTGCCGGTGTGCCGTGGCGTCGGGGTCGCTCAGTCGGGCGCGGTCGTCAGGTAGGCGACCACGAGATCGCTAAGCATCCGCCGGTGCCGGGTCCGCAGTTCGTCCGTGGCGAGATCCTGGTCGAACAGTGCCTGCCAGGTGTACCGGTTGGCGGTGCGGAAGACACAGAAACTGCTGATCACCAGGTGGATGTCGAGAGCGTCCACGCCGTCGCGGAAGATCCCGTCTGCCCGGCCGCGTTCGAGGATGCCGGTGAGCACGTCGACGGCGGGCGCCCCCAGGCCGGCGAGCCGGGTCGACCGGCGGATGTGCTCGCCGCGGAGCATGTTCTCGTTGGCGACGATGCGAATGAAGTCGGGATGCTGGTCGTGATGGTCGAACGTGGCCTCGGCCAGCGTGCGGATGGCTTCCACGGGGCCGAGGTCCGCGAGGTCCAGCTCGCGCTCCTGGGCGCGGATCGTTCCGTACGAGTTCTCGAGGACGGCCCGGTAGAGGCCCTCCTTGTCGCCGAAGTAGTAGTAGATCATCCGCTTGGTGGTCTGCGTGCGCTCGGCGATCTCGTCGACCCGGGCTCCGGACAGCCCCTTGTCCGCGAACTCCGCCGTGGCCACCTCGAGGATGTTCTCCCTGGTGAGGTCGCTGTTGCGGCGGCGTCGGCCGGTGGTCTGCTCGGTTGCCATGGCGCCACCCTATCGACCGGGTGTTGTGCCGGTGCCCTCCGTGGCCGTACGCTGTGTCTTGTAACTCACTAGTTCGTACATTGCGCTGGGAAAGGCCCGCCATGACCGACTCCATCCTCTGCGGCCTCATCGGAACCGGCATCGGTGCGTCGTTGACCCCGCCCATGCACGAGGCGGAGGGCGCGCGACAGGGTATGCGCTACGTCTACAAGATCGTCGACCTCGACGTGCTGGGTCTGGCGGTGGCCGATCTGCCGCGGCTGCTCCGCTCCGCGCACGACCTGGGCTTCCGTGGCCTGAATATCACCCATCCGTGCAAGCAGGCGGTCATCGAGCACCTCGACGACCTCTCCCCGGAGGCGAGCCGGCTCGGTGCCGTCAACACCGTCCTCTTCGACGGAGGCCGGGCGATCGGGCACAACACCGACTGGTCGGGATTCGGTCGCAACTTCGACCGGGGTCTGGGCGGTGTCGCCCTCGACAGGGTGGTCCAGCTCGGGGCCGGGGGAGCCGGTGCGGCGGTCGCCTATGCGGTGCTCACCCGCGGCGTGCGCGAATTCACCGTCGTCGACGCCGATCTCGCGCGAGCCACCGCACTGCGCGACAAGCTGACCGTGTTGTTCCCGGGCGCCGCTGTCGGTACGGCGACGCCGGACGAGCTGCCCCGATTGTTGGCCGCCGCCGACGGCCTCGTCCACGCGACGCCCGTCGGCATGGCCACCCACCCCGGGACGGCCTTCGACCCGGCGCTGCTGCGGCCCGACCTGTGGGTCGCCGAGGTCGTCTACCGGCCCATCGAGACCGAGCTCGTCCTGCGGGCTCGGGCGCTCGGCGCCCCGACGCTGACCGGGGCGGGGATGGCCGTCTTCCAGGCCGTCGACGCATTCCGCATCTTCACCGGCGTGGAGCCCGATGCGGAGCGGATGCTCGCGCACATGACCGCCCTGATCGAAGCGGAGAAGGTCGCCGTCTGACCGGCACGTCCGGGTGCGTCCTCCGGGGCGGCTACCGTTTGGGCACGCGGAGCATCGCGCAGGCCAGATCGACGATCTCCGACTCGAACGCTCCCAGTTCGGGCGCTTCCCCCACGTCGTGGGCGCGTTCCCAGGCGGCGTAGGAGCCGATGACGAACCGCACCGTCAGGCCGACCCGGCGCCGGGCCTCGGCCTCGGCCAGCTCGAGACTGTGCACGATCGCCTCGAACAGCGACGTGAGCACCGTGAGCGACTCGTCGGTCGGGTAGTAGTCGGCACGGGACGCGCCGGAGGCGGGGATCGTCAGGAACTCCAGGGGCGCCACGGCGAGCCACTGCTCGTTGAAGCGGGCCCAGTAGCTGGGCCGGCCGCGGGCGACCTCGGTCGTGAGGGGGTGGACGTAGGCGAAGACCAGCCGTTCCAGGCGCGGCGGCGTGTCGAGGCGGGCGGCGTCCACGAGGGCGGCCCGTTCCGCGTTGACTCGCGGTGCGTGCCGGGTCCACACCGCGTCGAGCAGTCCGTGCCACGACCCGAAGTGGTACGCGACGGCCGAATTGTTGCGCTGACCGGCGGCTTTGACCACCTCCCGCGCCGAGACGCCGTGGATGCCGCGGTGCGCGATCAGTTCCTCCGCGGCATCGAGCAGGGCGAGACGACCCGTTGACACGACCATGACGTCCACTGTACTAAGAAGCTCAACTTTCCATTTAATACGAGCATCTTAACGGAGGAACTCGTGACCCGACTTTCCGGCAGGCGCATCGTCGTCGCGCTCGCTCTGTCCTCGGTAGTGGCTGCATCGGCGTGTTCGGAGTCGGATCCGCCGCCGTCCGAGCGCGCACCCGGTGCACTCGTCAGCTCCCGCCCCCTGACCACCGCTGCGGCACTGCCCAGTGCGGCGCGTACCGACCTGATCACCTACCTGTCCGAGGATGCGGCCGGCCGCACCATCCTCGTATCCGGGACCGTCGCAATCCCCCGGGGCGATGCTCCCGACGGTGGGTGGCCGGTGATCAGCTGGGCCCACGGCACCACCGGTGTCGGGGACGCCTGCGCACCGTCCGCCGACACGGTCGGCGGACCCGCCCACGGCTACCTGTCCCGCACCACCGCCATGCTCGATCGGTGGGTCGCGGACGGCTACGTCGTCGTGCAGACCGACTACGAGGGGCTCGGCACGCCCGGCGGCCACCCGTACATGAACGGCGACAGCGCCGCGAACACCGTCGTCGACATCGTGCGGGCGGCCCGCGAAGCCGATCCCGGGGTCGGCACCCGGTGGACGGCGATGGGCCACAGCCAGGGCGGGCACGCCGCGCTGTTCACCGCCGCGCACGGTGCCGAGCGCGCCCCCGAGCTCGAACTGCAGGGAGCGGTCGCCTATGCGCCGGGCAGCCGCACCAGCGAGACGGCCGCCTACTTCGAAACCGGCGGTCCGGGCATCGCGCAGGCGCTGAGCTTCCTGCCCGTCCTCCTGCTCGGCGCCGAGGCCGCCGACCCGGACATCGCGGCCGACGCGATGCTCACCGACGCCTCCCGGCCGCTGCTCGCGGCGGCGCGCACCGGGTGCATGGACGACGTGCGCGCCGCGGCCGCAACCGTGCCCGTGGACCAGGTGTTCGCGCCCGGCGCCGACGTCGGTCGCCTGACCGAGTACTTCGCCACGCAGGAACCCGAAGCCTTGACGCTGACCGTGCCGACGCTCGTCGTGCAAGGGACGACCGACGTGCTCGTCTCCCGCCAGATCACCGACGAGGTCACGAACTCGTTGTGCAGCAACGGATCCCCCGTCTCGTACGAGGTCTACGACGGCGCCGACCACCGCGGCGTGCTCGAGGCCGCCCACGACGACGTGCGCTCGTTCGTCGAGGAGGTGAGCTCCGGCGAGGCGCCGGCGGCCGTCTGCAGCTGAGGTCCGGACCGTCGATTCACGCGACGGTGCCGGTGTAGACGTTCATCGAGTCGCCGCGGAGGAAGCCGACCAGTGTCAGGCCCGACTCCGCGGCGAGATCGACCGCGAGCGACGACGGGGCCGAAACCGCGCCGAGCGCCGGTACTCCCGCCATCACGGCCTTCTGCACCAGCTCGAAGGACGCCCGCCCGCTGACGACGAGCACGCTGTCCGACAACGGGATCCGGTTCTCGGTCAGCGCCCAGCCGAGCACCTTGTCGACCGCGTTGTGCCGGCCCACGTCCTCCCGTAGCGCCAGCAGGGTGCCGTCGGGGGTGAACAGCGCTGCGGCGTGGAGGCCCCCGGTGCTCTGGAAGACCTTCTGCCGCTGACGCATCCGTGGGGGCATTCCGGTGAGGGCGCGGGCGGAGACCGCGAAACCGTCGGTCAGCGGGAACCGGGTACGGGTGCGCACCTGATCGAGGGACTCCTTCCCGCACACCCCGCATGCGGAACTCGTGACGAAGTTGCGTGCGCCCGCCCCGTCCGGCACCGCGACCCCGGGCGCGAGCTGCACGTCGAGCACGTTGTACGTGTTGGCGCCGGTGTCGTCGACCCCGTCGCAGTAGCGCACCACGGCGACGTCCTCGCGGCCGCCGATGATGCCCTCCGCGAGGAGGAAGCCGTGGGTGAGTTCCACGTCGTGTCCCGGGGTCCGCATGGTCACCGTGAGGGCGCGGCCGTCCAGGCGGATCTCGAGCGGTTCCTCCACCGCGAGGCTGTCCGGCCGGCGCGCCTGCCCGTCCGCGGTGATCCGCAGGACGGGCCGGCGGGCGGTGACTCGGCCCATCAGTCCGTCCCGGCCGGTTCGAGCCGCACGACGATCGCCTTGGAGACCGGGGTGTTGGACTTCTCGGCGACGTGGTCGAGCGGCACCAGCGGGTTGGTCTCCGGGTAGTAGGCGGCGGCGTTGCCGCGCGGGGTGTCGTAGGCGACGACCCGGAAGCTCTTCACCCGGCGTTCTTCGACCGTGTCCCCGGTCTGCCACTCCGACACGACATCGACGAGATCGCCGTCGGTCAGGCCCAGTTCGGTGATGTCCTCGGCGTTGACGAAGACGACCTTGCGGCCGTTCTTCACGCCGCGGTAGCGGTCGTCGAGTCCGTAGATCGTGGTGTTGTACTGATCGTGGCTGCGCAGGGTCTGCAGGACGAGCCGGCCCGGGGGAGTGGGCACCCAGACGAGGTCGTTGACGCTGAAGTTGGCTTTGCCGGTGGGGGTGTCGAACTCGCGGTTGTCGCGCGGCGGGTGCGGCAGCTGGAACCCGTCGCGTCGGCGGACCTTCGTGTTGTAGTCCTCGCAGCCGGGCACGACGCGCCCGATCGAGTCGCGGATCAGGTCGTAGTCGCCCTCGAACGCCGACCACCGGACGGAGTGGTCGGGGCCGAACAACTCGCGCGCGAGCTGGCACACGATTGCGACCTCGCTGCGCAGTTCGTCGCTGACGGGGTGCAGCCGGCCGCGGGACAGGTGCACCATGGACATCGAATCCTCCACGGAGACCAGCTGTCTGCCGCTCTTCTGCACGTCGAGGTCGGTCCGGCCGAGAGTGGGCAGGATCAGTGCGGTGCGGCCGTGCACGAGGTGGCTGCGATTGAGCTTGGTCGAGATCTGCACCGTCAGGTCGCAGCGCCGGAGCGCTTCCTCGGTGGCACGGGTGTCCGGGGTCGCGGCGACGAAGTTGCCGCCCATCGCCATGAAGAAGCTCGCCCGTCCGTCGCGCATCGCACGGATCGCGTGGACGGTGTCGTACCCGTGTGCGCGGGGACTCGTGATGCCGAACTCGCGGTCGAGCGCGGCGAGGAACGACTCGGGCATCTTCTCCCAGATGCCCATGGTCCGGTCGCCCTGCACGTTGGAGTGTCCCCGCACCGGGCACACACCCGCGCCGGGCTTGCCGATCATTCCCCGCAGCAGCAGGAGATTGACGGCCTCGGCGATGGTGGCGACGGCATGGGTGTGCTGGGTCAGTCCCATCGCCCAGCACGCGACGGTGCGCTGCGAGCGCGCCAGGTCCGCGGCGGTGGCGCGCAGCTGCTCCTCGCTCAGCCCGGTGGCCTCGACGACCGTGCCGAGATCCACCGCGCGGATGTGCCGCTCGTACTCGTCGAAGCCCGCGCAGTGGGCGTCGACGAAAGCCCGGTCGATCACGGTGCCGGGGGCCGCGTCCTCCGTCTCGAACAGGAGCCTGCCGAGTCCCTGGAACAGGGCCAGGTCGCCGCCGAGGCGGATCTGCAGGAATTCGTCCGCGATGTCGGTGCCGTGCCCGAGCACGCCGTCGACGCGCTGCGGGTCCTTGAACCGGAGCAGCCCGGCCTCGGGCAGGGGATTGATCGCGATGATCCTCGCGCCGTTCTCCTTGGCCTTCACCAGGGTGGAGAGCATGCGCGGATGGTTGGTGCCGGGGTTCTGTCCGGCGATGAGGATCAGGTCGGCCTGTTCGAGGTCGGGCACCGACACCGAGCCCTTGCCGATTCCGATGCTCTCGACGAGTGCGCTGCCCGACGATTCGTGGCACATGTTGGAGCAGTCGGGCATGTTGTTGGTGCCGTAGCTGCGGATCAGCAGCTGGTAGAGGAACGCGGCCTCGTTGCTGGTGCGGCCCGAGGTGTAGAAGACGGCGTGGTCCGGGGTGGGCAGGTCGCGCAGGTGGTCGGCGATCAGCCGGTACGCGTCGTCCCACTCGATCGGGGCGTAGTGGCTCGCGTCCGGGCGCAGCACCATCGGATGGGTCAGCCGGCCCTGCTGTCCGAGCCAGTAGTCGGTCTTCTGCGACAACTCGGCGACGGAGTGCCGGGCGAAGAATTCGGGCGTGACCGTGCGCAGGGTGGCTTCCTCGGCGACGGCCTTGGCGCCGTTCTCGCAGAACTCCGCGGGTTTGCGGTGACCGGGAGTCTCGGGCCAGGCGCAGCCCGGGCAGTCGAAGCCGTGCCGCTGGTTCAGACGCGGCAGCGTCGCGGCGGTGCGGGCGACGCCCATCTGTTCGTAGGCGCGCTTCAGCGACACCAGGACCGCCGGGACACCGGCGGCGTGGTCCTTCGGCCCGGTGACCTCCAGGTCGGATTCCACGATGTCGTGCAGCGGACCGTGTCGAGTCATGTGTCCATCCTCACCCGCGGGAGATGCGCATACCAGTTCGAACGCTACCGGTTGCCGCCGAGCGAGCGATCGGGGGTGGCAGTTCCGGGCGCGAGCTGCCGTTACACGAAGTTCACCGGCGGCTCCCACGCACATTACACAGCGAGTTCACTCTCAGGTGACGGTGATTAACAACATAAGACAGTCACCGCGACACGGACGAGGGGCGATCCCTCGGGACTGGACAAGGTGGACACCTATGGAAGAGGCAATCGCTGCCGCCGATACCGCCTGGATTCTCGCGGCCTTCACGGCGGTCTCGCTGATGGTTCCCGGGCTCGCGCTGTTCTACGGCGGCATGGTGAGCGTCCGCAGCACGCTCAACATGATCATGATGACGTTCGCAGGATTCGCACTGGTCGGAGTCCTGTGGGTGCTGTTCGGCTACTCGGCCGTGCTCGGAGACTCGCTCGGCGGTGCCGGACTGCTCGGCAACCCCCTCGAGTATCTCGGGCTCGGCCAGCTGCTCGCGGCGCCGGCCGAACCGGGGCTGCCCCCGGCCCTGATAGCAGGATTCCAGCTGCTGTTCGCAGGCATCACCGTCGCCCTCGTGTGCGGCGCCCTTGCGGACCGCATGAAATTCTCGGCCTGGATGGTGTTCGCCGGGCTGTGGGCAGTGCTGGTGTACTTCCCCGTCGCGCACTGGGTGTTCGCGTTCGACTCGGAGGACGGGTCCGTCGTCGGCGGTTGGATCGCCAACACCCTCGGCGCGGTCGACTTCGCCGGCGGCACCGCCGTGCACATCAACGCCGGCATCGCGGCTCTCGCGGTGATCCTCGTTCTCGGCAAGCGCCGATCGTTCCTCAATCCGCCTCGGCCGCACAGCCTTCCGCTGACCGTTCTCGGTGCCGGCATCCTGTTCTTCGGCTGGTTCGGCTTCAACGGCGGTTCCGCGCTCGCCGCGAACAACAGCGCCTCCGTCGTGGTGCTCAACACCCTCGCCGCGGCGTGCGCCGGCATCTGTGGCTGGCTGATCGTCGAAAGGCTGCGGGAGGGCCACGCCACCACACTCGGTGCGGCGTCCGGCCTCATCGCCGCCCTCGTCGCGATCACCCCGGCCTGCGGTGCCGTCTCGCCGATCGGCGCGCTCGTCGTCGGCGCCCTGGCCGGCGCGTTGTGCTGCTTCGCGATCTCGTTGAAGTTCCGCCTGGGCTACGACGACGCGCTCGACGTCGTGGGCATCCACCTCGTCGGCGGTGTCCTGGGCACGATTCTCATCGGATTCCTGGCCGTGCCGGCGGCGCCGAGCGGTGCCACCGGGCTCTTCTACGGCGGCGGATTCGGTCTGCTGGGCACCCAGACCGTCGCCGTGCTCGCGGTGCTGGCCTATTCCTTCGCGGTCACCTGGATCATCGCCAAGGGTCTGGACCTGGTCATGGGCCTGCGCGTCGACCCGGAGACCGAATACGAAGGCCTCGACGTCGTCGTGCACGGCGAAACCGCGTACGTGCTCGACGCGGTGGGATTCTCCGGCACGTCCCGCCCGGAGGCGGCGTCGGTGGCCGAGGCCGCGACGGTGCTCACGTCGAAGGCCGCCGCCGAGAAGCTCTGACCGAGGACCGACAACGGGTGAGGCCCCCGCTACGGCGGGGGCCTCGTTCGTCGTCGAGCGGGAGACTCTCGCGACGAGGGGCGGTCACCGCTGCCCGCACCCGCGATTCACCGCGGCGGTGTCCCTCTCGGCGCGGAAACTCCCCGCTCGTGGGGGAGGCGGGTCAGTCCTGGTGCTTGTCCGGATACGCGGTGACGGCGAGGAACCGGATCGGCAGGGTGACGAGTTCGTTCGGCCCGTGGATGCCCTCGCCGTCGAGCAGCAGGGCGTCGCCCGGTTGGAGCCGGTACTCGGATTCGCCGTGCCCGTAGACCATCTCGCCCTCGAGCATGTAGAGCAGCTCGGTTCCCGGGTGCTGGAACAGGGGGAAGACCTCGCTCGCGTCGGTGAGCGTCACCAGGACCGGCTCGAGCCGCTTGTGCTGACCCCGCAGCGTGCCGAGCAGTTCGTAGTGGTGTCCGACGCGGGTGCCGCGGCCGACGATCTCCGCGCCCTGTCCGGCCTTGACGAACACCGCCTCGCGCTGCGCGTCGGCGCCCCGGAACAGCGACGTCACCGGGACGTCGAGACCCGCCGCAAGGCGAGCGAGGGTCGACAGGCTGCACGAGGTCTGGGCATTCTCGATCTTCGACAGCATCGCCTTGGAGATGCCCACCTTCGCGGCCATGTCGCCCACGGAGAGCCCGCTGGCGATCCGCAGCTTGCGGACCTCCCGGGCGATGGCACGTTCCAGGTCCACCCCGGTCGGGGTGTCCCGTGGGACCTCCCGGCCCGGCACGTCGTGCAGTACGGGGCGCTCGGGGCTGCTCATGTCCTCACTGTACGTGCTGTTTCCCGACAGTGGACGGTCGTGCGGGGGGTGGACATGCGAAAGCGAGCGAATGTGCCTTGCCGTCGGACAGTCCGACGGCAAGGCACATTCGCTCGGGGCCCGAGCGGTTCAGAAGCCTCGGCCGGGGATCCAGTCGGTGCCGGCCAGCGGTACGCGCGCCATGGCGGCCGACTCGAGGGTCAGGGCCACGAGGTCCTGCGGCTCGAGGTTGCGCAGGTGGGACTTGCCGCAGGCGCGAGCGATGGTCTGGGCCTCCATGGTGAGCACCCGCAGGTAGTTCGCGAGGCGGCGGCCACCCTCGACCGGATCGAACCGGGCCTGCAGGTCCGGGTCCTGCGTGGTGATGCCGGCGGGATCCTTGCCGTCCTGGAAGTCGTCGTAGAACCCGGCGGCCGAGCCGAGCTTCTCGTACTCCGCCTGGTATCGGGGGTCGTTGTCGCCCAACGCGATCAACGCTGCGGTACCGATCGCGACGGCGTCTGCGCCGAGGGCCATGGCCTTGGCGACGTCGGCACCCGAGCGGATGCCGCCGGAGACGACGAGCTGCACGCCGCCCGGGGTGCGGTGCATCCCCAGCTCCTGCAGCGCCTGCACGGCCTGCGGGATCGCGGCGAGCGTCGGAATCCCCACGTGTTCGATGAACACGTCCTGCGTGGCCGCCGTGCCGCCCTGCATGCCGTCGACGACGACGACGTCGGCGCCGGCCTTCACGGCGAGCTTGACGTCGTAGTAGGTGCGGGTTGCGCCCACCTTCACATAGACCGGCTTCTCCCAGCCGGTGATCTCGCGCAGCTCGATGATCTTGATCGCGAGGTCGTCCGGGCCGGTCCAGTCGGGGTGCCGGCAGGCGCTGCGCTGATCGATACCGACCGGCAGGGTGCGCATCCCGGCGACGCGCTCGGTGATCTTCTGCCCGAGCAGCATGCCGCCGCCCCCGGGCTTGGCCCCTTGGCCGAGGACGACCTCGATGGCGTCGGCCTTGCGCAGGTCGTCGGGGTTCATGCCGTAGCGCGACGGCAGGTACTGGTAGACGAGGTGCTTGGACTGGCCGCGTTCCTCCGGCGTCATGCCGCCGTCGCCGGTGGTGGTGGAGGTGCCGACCTCGCTCGCGCCGCGCCCGAGCGCCTCCTTCGCCCGCCCGGACAGCGCCCCGAAGCTCATGCCGGCGATGGTGACCGGGATGTCGAGGTGCAGCGGGTACTTCGCGTGCCGGTCGCCGAGGACCACGTCGGTCTCGCACTTCTCGCGGTAACCCTCGAGCGGGTATCGCGACATCGACGCGCCGAGGAACAGCAGGTCGTCGAAGTGCGGGAGCTTGCGCTTGGCGCCCCATCCGCGGATATCGTAGATGCCGGTGTCGGCGGCACGCTGGATCTCGTGGATGACGTTGCGGTCGAAGGTGGCCGACTCACGAAGTCCGGGCTGGAAGGTCATGGGGTTCTCCTGGGATGCGGTGCGATCAGTACGCCGAGGCGTTGTCGACGTGGAAGTGGTAGAGCCCGCGGGCGGAGCCGTAGCGGGTGAACTCGGCGGGGTCGGCGTCGAAGCCGGCGGCCCGGAGGAGTTCGCGCAGTTCCTCGAGGTGCTCGGGCCGCATCTCCTTCTTGACGCAGTCCGCGCCGAGCGAGGCGACGGTGCCGCGGACGTAGATGCGCGTCTCGTACAACGAATCTCCGAGGGCCTCGCCGGCGTCGCCGAGGACGACGAGCCGCCCGGCCTGCCCCATGAAGGCGCTCATGTGGCCGATGCTGCCGCCGACGACGATGTCGACGCCCTTCATGGAGATGCCGCAGCGGGCGGCGGCGTTGCCCTCGATCACCAGCAGCCCGCCGTGGGCCGTGGCGCCGGCGGACTGGGAGGCGTCCCCGGTGACGCGCACGGTGCCCGACATCATGTTCTCGGCGACCCCGACCCCGGCGTTGCCCGCGACGGTGACGGTCGCGTGCTTGTTCATTCCGGCGGCGTAGTAGCCGACGTGGCCGTCGATGCGCACGTCGATCGGCCGGTCGAGCCCGCACGCGAGTGCGTGCTTGCCCTGGGGATTGGTGACGGTCACCGACGCGGGTGCCTCGGTGGCCTGCAGTGCGGCGTTGAGTTCGCGCGTGGTGGTGACGTCGAGGTCGTACGTCGTGCCGGCGGGAAGCATGTCGGCGGGAAGCGTGTCGGTGGGCAGGGTCTCGGAAGGCAGGGTCTCGGCAGGCATGGTCGTCTCCGGCGTCGAAGAGATGGGGGAAGCGTCGGTGCTGGTCAGCGGTGCCATACGTAGACCCGCTCCGGCTCGGGTTCGAAGATGTGGGCGTCCGCGATGCCGGGCAGGCCGGCGAGGGCCCGGAACTCGGAGGCCATCGCGACGTACGCGTCGGTCTCGGCGACGATCGCGGGTTTGCACGCGATCGGGTCGCGCACGACGGCGAAGGAGTCGGACGTCGACACGAGCAGGGTGTAGAACCCGTCGAAGCGTTCTCCGAGCAGACGCAGGGCCTTCTCGAGGTCGGCGCCCTCGGCGAGGTGCTTGGCGACGAATCGCGCCCCGACCTCGGTGTCGTTCGCGCTGTCGAACGCCACCCCCTCGGCCTCGAGTTCCCGCTTGACCGACAGGTGGTTGGAGAACGAGCCGTTGTGCACCAGGCACTGGTCCGGGCCGACGGCGAACGGGTGCGAGCCCGCGGCGGTGACGGCCGATTCGGTGGCCATGCGGGTGTGGCCGACGCCCTGCCATCCGGAGGCGGCGGGGATCCCGAAGCGCTCGGCCAGCGCCACCGGGTCGCCCATGCCCTTGAGGACGGTCACGTCGTCGCCGAAGCCGATGAGCGTGGCGCCGGGATCGACAGCGCGGAGAGTGTCGGCGAGCAGCTGCGCCGGGACCGGCGCGTGCAGCACCGTGGTGGGCGCCAGGTCGATTCCGGTCACGCTCACCCCGAGTGCGGCACCGACGGTGGCGGCGAGGTCCGGGGCGGCGCCGAGCAGGGACACCGACGCGTGGCCGGCGGGGGAGAAGGTGGGGTCGCCGTAGAGGGCGACCCCGGCCGAATCCGGTCCCCGGTCGACCATCTGGCCGAGCATGCCGGTCAGCAGGCTGCCCAGCCGGGGGGCGAGGGCGGCGTCACGCAGGTGAAGCCCGACGATTCCGCACATGGGTCGTCTCTCCTTTTCGATCGTCGTTCGCGGTGACCCGCACGGGTCAGAAGGCGGTCAGGTAGCTGTCGATCTCCCACGCGGTCACGGTGTTGTGCCAGTGGAAGAACTCCTCGCGCTTGAGCGCGGCGAAGTACTCGGCGACACCCGGGCCGGCGGCGTCGAGGGCGCCGGTCACCACGGGGTCGGCGGTGAGGGCGTCCATCGCGTGCAGCAGGGTCATCGGCAGTGTCTCCGGATTCGGGGTGCCTCCGGGTACGCCGGGATCGAGTTTGCGGTCGATGCCGTCGAGGCCCGCCGCGACGGCGGCCGCGGCAGCGAGGTAGGGGTTGGCCGAGCCGTCCCCGCCGCGCAGCTCGACGCGGTTGCCGTCCGGAACGCGCAGATAGTGGGTGCGGTCGTTGCCGCCGTAGGTGGCGTGCCGCGGCGACCACGTCGCGCCGGAGCTGGTCGCGGTGGCACCGGTCCGCTTGTAGGAGTTGACGGTCGGGGCGATCACGCCCTGCAGGGCGCAGGCATGGTCGAGGATGCCGGCGATGAACGCGTAGGCGGTCTCGGACAGTCCGAGTCCGCGGGGATCGCCGGCATCGGGGAAGGCGGCCCCGTCCTCCCGCCACAGCGACAGATGCATGTGCATGCCCGAGCCGGTGCGGTCGGCGAACGGCTTGGGCATGAACGTCGCGGTCATGCCCCGTTGCTCGGCGAGCACCGAGATCAGGTAGCGCAGCGTGACCACCCGGTCGGCGGTGGTCATCGCGTCGGCGTAGTGGAAGTTCTGCTCGAACTGTCCGTTGCCGTCCTCGTGGTCGTTGGCGTAGTTGCCCCAGCCGAGGGAGTTCATCGCCGCGGAGATCGAGGTCAGGTGTTCGTACATGCGGGTGACGTCCCGGGCGTCGTAGCAGGGCTGCCGGGAGGTGTCGAGCGCGTCGGCGGTGCGCAGCGTCCCGTCCTCGTCCCGCTGGACGAGGAAGTACTCGATCTCGGCGCCGACCTTGACGGACAGCCCGCGCTCGGCGGCCTTGCCGAGGACCTGCCTCAGGATCACCCGCGGGGCGTAGGGCCAGGGCTTGCCCTCGACGTGGGGATCGCAGTGCACCAGCGCGAGCCCCGGACGCACGAACGGGATCGGCGTGAAGGAGGTGGGATCCGGGAGTGCGACGAGATCGGGATCCTTCGGGACCTGACCCATCGCTCCGGCCGCGTAGCCCGCGAAACCGACCCCGTCGGACTGGAGCTCGTCGACCGCCTCGACCGGGACGAGCTTGGCGCAGGGCTTTCCGGCGAGATTGGTGAACACCGCGAGGATGAAGCGGGTGTCGGTGGCGCGGGCGAGAGCGGCGAGCTCGGCGGCGGGGGCGTCCGGGGAGGGCAGACGCATCACGGGGAGGTCGGTGGCTTCGAGCGTCATGGGTACTCCTGGGGTCCGGCTGCGAAGTTTCATAAGGTGAATCGCTGTCGAATGAAATGAAACATAGCATGCATGACGGGCGTGTTACGTGGTCGTGAGTTTGTGGTGACGGTCCGGCTCGACGTGCCCGGCGGATCGCCGAGCCGCGAATTCTCCTGATGCTGAGAGGATTCGGTTACACGCGTTAACGCGGTGGCAACCGCCCGGGGTGTTTCACCTCATTACTGTCTGTTTCACGTCAGCGATCGACGTTCTCCACTCCCGCCGGCTCGACCGGCCCCGATCCCAGGAGCCTCCATGGCAGAGACCACCACCGCCCCCGCATTCCGCGTCACCGCCGACTTCTGGAAGAGCCTGCCCCAGATGTCCACCGACGAATTTCCGGGCACCGCGGGCTTCATCGACGACGTCTACCCCAATCCCGAGGGGTCGGAGATGGCGGCCGGCTACTTCAAGCTCGAGCACACCGACGCCCCCCTGGACTACCTGTACGAGTACGACGAGATGAAGGTCGTCCTCGAAGGCGAGTTCCGGCTCGAGAACCTCGACACCGGCCAGGTCGAGATCGCCCGCGCCAAGGACGCGATCTTCTTCCCCAAGGGCTCACGCATCCGCTTCACCACTCCCGACGGTGCCCTGGCGTTCTACGTCGGCCAGCGCACGTTCGCGCCGTGAGGACCCGGACATGAGCGTCTGTACGGAGACGACCAGCGTCCCGCGCTGGGACGAGGAACGCATCGTCGCCGACGGCGGCAGGACCGTCACCGTCCTGTCGTTCGGCGCCGCCGCCGGCGACCACGCCCGCCGCCTCGTGACCTCTTTCGAAGGCCGGCGGGTGAGCTGGCTACGGGCGCCCGCCACCTGGGGCGACGCGGCCGCGGAGGTCCTGCAACGCCAGCTCGCCGCGGCCCGCGTCGGCTGGCGGCTCGTCCTGGTGGGCGACGAGGCCGCCGTCCTCGCCGCCCGGGCCGTGGCCGTCGCCGCGGGGGCACTCGACGACGAGATCCTGCCCGAGGTGCTGACCACGGACACCCGCACGGTGTACTGCGCGCACTGCGCGCACACCCATGACACCGCCGCCGCGATCGGGCAGACGAGCACGTGCCCGGGATGCGCAGCGAACCTCGTCGTCTACCACCACGTTTCGCGCCACCACGGCGCATATCTCGGCTACCAGCTCGACGCGGAGGAATGCTGATGACTCTCGTATCCGACTCCGGAGCGGCCGTCCGGCGCAACGACGCGACCCTGACCCTCGCCGTCGCCGAGGTGACCACCGTCGCCACCGGCGTGCGGCACGTGCGGTTCGTCGACCCCACCGGTGCGCCACTGCCGTCGTTCACCCCGGGCAGCCACGTCGTGCTCTCCTGCGGCCCCCGCGACGACGGCCGGCCCCGCCGCAACTCCTACTCCCTGACCGGTCCGGAGCTCGAACCGCACAGCTACTCGATCTCCGTGCGGCTCGACGAGACCGGCCGGGGCGGCTCCCGCTGGGTCCACGGTCTCGAGGTCGGCGACGTCGTGGAGGTCAGCAGGCCCCGAAGTGCCTTCGCGCCGGTCCTCACCGCGCGTCACCACCTGCTCGTGGCCGGCGGCATCGGCGTCACACCCATCCTCTCGCACGCCCGCGCCGCCGCTCAGTGGGGCCGCTCCTTCGAGGTCCACTACACGTTCCGCGAGGGCGACGGCCCGCACCTCGGCGAACTGCGCGAACTGTGCGGCGACCGCCTGCACACCTATCACACACCCGGGCAGTTCTGGGCCGCACTCGGCCCGGCCCTGCTCGATCAGCCGCTCGGCACCCACCTGTACGTGTGCGGGCCCACCGGTCTCATCGACGAACTCACCGCCCGCGCCCGTGGCGCGGGGTGGCCGGACGCCCGCATCCACTACGAGCACTTCGGTGTCGGCGACCTCGACCCCGGCTCCCCGTTCACCGCACATCTGCGCCGCACCGGGGCCGACATCGTCGTGAACTCCGGCGTGAGCCTGCTCGACGCGCTCGACACGAACGGGGTCGCGGTGCCGAACCTGTGCCGGCAGGGAGTGTGCGGCGAATGCCGGATCCCGGTGACCGGCGGCGCGATCGAGCATCGCGACCTGTACCTGACCGACGCGGAGAAACTCGCCGGCGACTGCATGATGCCGTGCGTCTCCCGCGCCGGCGGCGAGCGATTGGAGCTGGACCTGTGACTGCCGCAACCGAATTCGAGGCGCTCCCGGAACGCGTCGCGCGGTTCCCGTTCCCCTTCCCGCGGGACGCCTACCGGTACAGCACCAACGTCGAGCCGGCCGGGACCCGCGCGGACACGGCGGCCGGCGGCTGGGGCGAGCACCCGGTCGACATGGACGGCTTCCTCCTCGACGAGCTCGCCGAGCGACGGCGCGTGCTCGACGCCGACCCGAGCCGCTTCCAGACGCTCGGGCACATGGCGGTCGCGCAGTGGGACGCGATGCTCACCCTCATGAAGATGCTGGCCGAGGCGTACCCGCAGACGTTCGCGCTCGACCGCGACGGCACCGTCTGGCGGTGGAGCAACCTCGCCCTCGACCTCGAGCAGGCGTTCGTCTACGGGCAGTCCGCCACCCTGCCCGAGCCACCCCTGCTGTACATCGGCCGGCAGATCCAGGAGGACGTCGTGCTGCTCGACCAGCGCGACGGTGCCCTGTGGGGCGACGCGGGCCTGGTGACGTTCGCGGCGGACTGGTCGCTGCGCTTCGACGTCGGGATGAGCTTCCTGCAGATCCACGGTCCCGTGCCCCGCATCCACGCCGAGGGAGTGATCACCCGCGCCCAGTCCTTCCTCATGGGACTGCAACCCGGGCAGCGGTACCGGCGCACCAACTGGACCCTCACCGTGGACCGCCGGCTCGACACGGCCACCGAGACGTATCCCGAGTGGGGACGCGACCGGCGCCTGCTCGCCGAGGGGCCCCTCGAGGACGTCGGCCGTCGCCTGCACCTGCGGGTCGAGGTGCAGCACCTGATCCGGCTCGGCGCGTCCGGCGCGATCATGTTCCTCATCCGCACCTACCTGCTGCCGTTCGAGGAGATCGCGCTGGTGCCGGAATGGGCCGATCGGCTCTACCGGGTCCTCGAGGAACTCCCCGAGGACATGGCCGACTACAAGGGCCTCACCCGCACCCGCGAGCCGGGCCTGAAGTGGTTGCGCGAATTCGGGGGTGTGCGGCCGTGAAGAACTCCGGTTTCCTCACCGGTGCGCTGCCCCCGCTCGATCCGAGTGGGCGCATCCACCTCATGTTCTGCCTCGGTGGCTGCGCCGACGCGCGGGCCGCGGTGACGGCCTGGGCGGCGCGGGCGCTCGCCGCCGGCCGCGTCGCCACCGTGGTTCCGGACGCGAGCGCTGCGGAGGTGGCGCGGCTCGTGCGCGAGGCTCGCGCCGGTACCCGCGTGCTGATCGCCGGACCGCGGCGGGAAGCGATGGCAGCGACGGCTGCGGCGCGCACCGCCGGCCTGCTGCCGTGTGAGACGACCACCTATGTCACCGCCGTCGACGGAGTGCCGCTGTTCTGCCCGCACTGCGGCACGACCCGGGCCGTCGACGCCGAACCCGGGGATGTCGTCGCCTGCGGTTCGTGCGGCCTGGACCTCGAGATCCGCCCCCACCTGTCGGGGCACCACGGTGCCTATCTCGGCGCTGTGGCCTGACACCTACCGGAAAGGAACCGTCGTGACCGCCTCCGTCGCCAGCGACCTGTCCTGCCTGCCGTGGCCCTTCCCCCAGGGCGACAGAGTGTTTCGCTACGCCGTCAATGTCGAACCGGCACCGCGTCGCACCGAGACCGCCGCCGGGGCCTGGGGCGAGCACATCGTCGACCTCGGCAAGAGCCCCGCCGAGTACGTCGAGATGATGCGGTTGCGTCGCGCGATCCTCGCGGCCGACCCCGGCCGCGTGCAGATGCTGCCCCACATGACGCCGGCCTGCTGGGATCTGATGCTCTACTACATGCGGGACATGACGGCCTCCTTCCCCGACGTCATGCATCTCGACGTCGAGAACGAGGGGTATCGCTGGCGCAACGACCTTCTCGGGATCGATCAGCGGTTCGCGCTCGGCGATCTGTCCACCCTGCCGGAACACCCGCTGGTCTTCATCGGATGCCAGCTGCCCGACGACGTGCTGCTGGTGACCGAGCGCGACGGGCACCTGTGGTTCGACGCGGCGCTGGTCACGTCGTCCGCCGACTGGTCCGTCAAGTTCGACATCGGCATGAGCCTGCACGAGATACACCGTCCCGTACCCGGCCTGACCTCGAACGGGGTGACCGACCGCGCCGAGCAGTTCATGCGCCGGCTCACGACCGAGCGGCCGTACCGGCGGGTGAACTGGACCTTCTCCGCGGTCGGCTCGCGGCGGCGGGACACCAGTCTCGAGACGATGCCCGACTGGATGGACGACATGCCACGGCTCGTCGCCGACCGCGACTGGGGCCGCATCCAGCTGCGCATCGAACTCGAGCACCTGATCCGGCTGCCCATGACAGGAACGCTCGTGTTCAACATCCGCACCTACATGGCGCCGCTCGAGGAGATCGCGCAGGTCCCGGTGTGGGCCGAACAGCTCGCCGACATCGTCGAGGAGCTGCCCGGCGAGATCGCCGCGTACAAGGGCATCGACTCCTACCGCAGGCCGGCGATGGCCTGGCTGCGGGAACGGACACGGACCTACGCCGCGTAGGACCGCACGACCGTGCCCGGTGGCCGGTACGGTGACGAAGGAGACGGCTCCGGCGAGGGGAGGGTCGAGCGTGCGAGCCTGGAACGAACCGGTCGACGGCGGTATCGCCGTCCTGGGGGCGGGCCTGAGCGGGCTGTCGCTGGCGGCCCATCTCGCCACCGCCCCGGCGCGACCCGGTCCGGTGGTGCTCGTCGACGACGGCGCCCGCGACATCCGAGAAGTCGGATGGGCGTTCTGGTCCCGCCGGCCCGGACTCCTCGACGCCGCCGTCTCCGCGCGGTTCGCCCGGATCCGGGTTCACGTCGGCGGACGGTCCCGCACCCTCGGTCTCGGCCGGTACCGGTACGGCGTCGTCCGCGGCGCCGATCTGGTGCCGGTGGTCGACGAGATCACGGATGCAGTCGGCGACATCGGGTTCCGCACCGGGCATGTGACGCGGGTGCACGACGGGGCCCGTCCGCGCGTCGGCCTGTCCGACGGCACGGAACTGCACCCCGAGTGGGTCTTCGACGGCCGCGGCCCCGACAGCGGTGACCCGCGCGACGGGACGGGCCCCGATGCGTGGCTGGACTTCCGGGGGTGGCGGATCCGCGCCGATGCACCCCTGTTCGATCCCGGCGTCCCCACCCTGTTCGACTTCCGCACCGATCAGGGCCGGGCCGCGTCCTTCGTGTACGTGCTGCCCACCGACGACCGTCGCGCCCTCGTCGAGCACACGTGTTTCGCGCGTCCCGACGCCGGGCCCGTCGGCACCGCCGTCCACGACGAGGCACTCCGGGAGTACCTGGCGACGGTGCTCGGCGCCGACGAGGACGCCTACGTGGTCGAGGCGGACGAGTCCGCGCGGATGCCGTTGGCCTCACAGCCGCCCGCGCGGCGCCGCGGCAACATCGTGCGGATCGGCGCCGCGGGCGGGATGCTCAAGGGCAGCAGCGGATATGCCTATCAGCGGATCCAGCGCGACAGTGAGGCCCTCGCGCGGTCGCTCGCCCGGCACGGGCATCCTTTCGACGTGCGCCCTGCCCCGTCCCGGTTCGCCCGGTACGACCAGGGGCTGTTGCGGGCCGTCGTCGAGCGGCCCGCCGTGCTCGAGCGCGCCTTCGCGGGCCTGTTCGACCGGTCCTCCGCGGAGCCGATCCTGCGGTTCCTCGACGAGGAGTCGTCGTGGCGCGACGAGGCGGCGCTCTTCGCGTCGCTGCCCGCCGCCCCACTGCTCCGGGCGATGGCCGGCCGCTGACCGTCCCCGGCGGCTCCGCGCGACCGGACGCGGGTCCGGGTCCGAGGAGGGTACCGCCGCGTCGCCCCGCGAACAGGCGGTATGCGGGTCGGGGACCGGGCGGGCGGTCGGTCCGGCCCCCAGTTTCGTGGATCTTCGACAAATCTCTCTTTCTGTTGGCATGAATTCCGGCGGCGTGGGGTACTCCCCGGTCCATGAGATCGACGAACCGAGACCCGGCCCTTCGCGGGGGTCGCGGCGCGTGGATCGAAGTGAACGAAAGGTCGCAGACTTTCGTCCGGTCCGCTCGCACTGCGTGCGAGCCTGCTGTCAAGGAGAGCCCCGTGCCATTGTCACCTCACCCCCTCCGGCCGACCGTCGATGTCTGGAACTGGCAGATGCAGGGCTTGTGCCGCGGTGTCGACTCCTCGGTGTTCTTCTCGCCCGACGGTGAACGGGGCCGAGCGCGTTACCAGCGGGAGTCGAAGGCCAAGGAGATGTGCCATCGGTGCCCGGTCATCGAGCAGTGCCGCGAGCACGCGCTCACGATGGGCGAACCCTACGGGGTGTGGGGTGGGATGTCGGTCGCCGAGCGGGAGAAGTACGTGCAGTCCCGGAGACGGAAGATCGCGAGCTGACGAGGATTTCGCCCGGCATCGACATTTCGTCGGTGCCGGGTTCACGTCTCCGGGTCGCCTGAGGGTTCGGCGATGCCACCCGCGGGGGGTGCGGCCCGGCCGTGGAGTCCGACCAGGGTGAGCACGTGGTGCGCGGTGGTGCCCGGCGGCGCCACCAGGGTCACGGCGGTGTGCTGCCCGGCCGCACGCTCACGGGCCGTCGAGAGCAACGAGACCCCGGCGGAGCCGAGATGGGTGACCTCGCTCAGATCCACTGTCACCGAGAGTGTTCCGCCGCGTGACGCCACGTCGAGGTGACCCTTGAGGATGGGGGCGGTGTCGATGTCGACATCGCCCCGCACCGCGAGGCGGCCGGGTGCGGTCTCGTCGACGGCGAAGTCGCGCGAGGACTCGGGACGGCCGACGATCGCGCCGTCGGTGAACTCGGTGACGACGCGGGCGCTCCGGGTGAGCCGGAACGTGACCGTCGCAGTCGTGCCCGTGTCGTCGCAGTCGATGCGGAGATCGTCGGCGAAGAGCCGGACCATCGTCAGTCCGCGGCCGCGGCTGTCCGTCAACCGGTGGGACTCCGGGGTTGTCGCGGGGGTCTTCCAGCGGCCCCGGTCCCGTACGCGGATCCGGAGGCAGCCGTCGGCGTCGAGAACTCCGCCGATCTCGACCGGGCTGTGCTCGGCGTCGGTGCCGGGATAGGCGTGCTCGACGACGTTGGACACCAGTTCGGAGACCGCGTGTTCGACGGCCACGGTCCCCGCATGGTCGGCCCCGATACGCACGAGCCACTGCCACAGCGCCGACCGCGCCGCCTTCGGCGCCTCCCGGTCGGCGTGCAGGTGCACGTGCAGGGGATCCGGCATCGCCGTCCGCTGAGCCGCGACGATGGTCACGTCGTCGCTGTATCCGGTTTCCCGAAGCAGGAATTCGAGGACCTCCCCGCACACCCGATCCACCGTCCGGGCGCGTGTGTCCGGGATCGGGAACGAGCGGCCGGCCACGCTCAGAGCCGCCCGCTCGGCGAGTTCGGCGGTGCTCGCCGGGGGCGGCCGGCCGGGACGCTCGATCAATCCGTCCGTGTAGAGCAGCACGACGTCGCCGGTGGCGAGGGCGTCGGTGGCGACGGGGAACGTCGAGCCGGTTCCGATCGGCGTCGCGCCCGAGGGAGGCAGGTAGCGGACCGTCCCGACCGGGCTCGCCACCAGCGGCGGGGGATGCCCGCCCGTGCAGTAGCGGACTCGGCCGCTTCCGGTGTCGAGGACGGCGACACACACCGTCGCGGTGCGGGCGCCGGGGACGTGCGCCGAGAAGGCGTCGAGCGTGGACAGGGCGCCGGCGACGTCTGCACCCGCGAGGATCTGCTGGCGCAGAACCGCCCGGAGTTGTCCCATCACGGCGGCGGCCTCGACGCCGTGCCCGACGACGTCTCCGGTGATGAGCGCGAGCTCGCCGCCGGGGAGGGCCAACGCGTCGAACCAGTCACCGCCGGCGGCCGTGTCCTCCGCGGCGACCAGGTAGGCCGCCGCCACCTCGGCTCCCGGCACGACCGGAACGGACGGCGCCAGCAGGGTCTGCTGCATCACCGTCACCGCGTCGCGGGCCTGTTCGTACTTCTCCGACATCAGCTGGGCCCGGGCCTCGGCGACGTGCCGCGCCAGGACACTGTCGGTCACGTCGGAGGCGAAGAAGAGCAGTCCGGCGACGCCGCAGCCGGGGTCGCGGCAGGGGGCGACAGTGAAGTCGAAGTAGCGCTCGCGGACCACGCCGCTGCCGTCGGTGTCGATCTGCATGCGCCATTCCTTGGCGGTCTCGGCGACGCCGGTCGCCGCCACCCGGTCGAGCAGCTCGAAGAACTGCTGACCCTCGAGTTCCGGGACGGCCTCGCGCACCGGCCGGCCCAGGAGATCGCCCCGTCCGAGCAGCGCACGGTAGGCGGCGTTGGTCGCGACGTACACGTGGTCGTGTCCCTGCCACGCTCCGAGTGCGAACGGCAGCGCCTCGAACACGCGGAGAACCGTGTCCGGCTCTCCCGTGGCCGAGAACAGATCCTCGTCGTCCGGCATGACGTGTACCTTCTCCGGTTTCCGCGCCGAAGCCTCACCTTCTGTTCTATACCCCGCCCGGGCCTCGGTACAGCGGCGTGTCCGGCGGTTCGTTTCGTCAGCGCATCTCCCCGGCCCCGACGTACGGGTTCAGGCTGGCGAGGGGCTTGCCTTCGGCGAAGCGCGAGTACCGGAAGTCGGTGCCGTCCACGGCGGGGTCGCTGCTGATGCCGTCGAGCAGGAGGTCGGCGGCGAGCCGGCCCACGGCAGGGGAGATCTTGTAACCGTGGCCGCTGAAGCCCACGAGCAGGAACAGTCCCGGCGCCGGGGACGGGCCGATGATCGGGTTGTAGTCGGGTGTGGTGTCGTAGCATCCCGCGTACGACGAGGCGAGCCGCGGATCGGGCATGGCCGGCAGCAACCGGTCGAGCTTCGCGACGGCGGTTTCCACGAACGGGTCGTCGGCGCGATTGGCGTAGTCGTCCGGGTCCGCCCACTCCGGCGCGGAGTGATCGCTGTTGCCCACCAGCAGCTCTCCGTTGGGCTCGCGGCGGATGTACTGGAGGTTCACCAGGTCGGAGAAGGTGGGGATGTCGGGGGTGGGTTCGCCCTGGTCGACGAGCAGGAGTTGTTCCCGCTGGGCCCGGATCGGGAGGTCCACGCCGGCGGTCGCGCCGAGTGCCGGTGACCACACGCCGGTTGCGAGCACGACGGTGCCCGCGTGGATTTCGGAGCCGTCCGCGAGCCGCACCCCGTAGACCTCGCCGCCCTCGCGCTGCAGGAGGGAGGCGACGGGGGTGCCCTGGCGCACTCGCACGCCGAGGGCTCGGGCGCGGGTGCCGTAGGCCATTCCGGTCATGTAGGCGTCGCCGTGGCCGCCGAGGGGCTCGTACGCGAAGGCCGCGAAGGGATCGAGGGCTATCCCCGGTAGCAGGCGGCGGACCTCGCCGGCGTCGATCGTCTCGACGGGCACTCCGAGGGCCCGGTGCATCTCGACGTTCGCGGCGAGCGGGGCGGTGTTCTGGGGCCCGACGCCGACGACGTATCCGGTCTGCCGGAAGCCGATGTCGGCCCCGAAGATCTCCTCGGCTTCGGAGAACACCTGCACGCCGTGCCAGGCCATCGCGGCCAGCGACGGAACGCCGTAGTGGCAGCGGACGATGCCGCTGGACTTGCCGGTCATGCCGGAACACATCGTCCCGCGTTCCAGGACGAGGACATCCGTTTCGCCGCGCTCGGCGAGGGACCAGGCCGCAGCCAGGCCCTCGAGTCCGCCGCCGACGATGACGATGTTCGCGGTTTCGGTCATCGCATTTCCTCACAGCTCGCACTTCGGTTGTTTCTTACAGGGAAACAGTGTTGCATAAAACGAAACACGCGCGGTTCTCGCTGTGTGACAACGACGTAAAACCTGCTGGGCGGCAACGATGCTCCGTCGAGGCCGGTAGCCTCGTCCGCATGACCCCTGTCGTCCGCCCGGCCACCCGACGGGACATACCGGTCTTCGCCCGCACCCTCGCCGACGCGTTCTTCGACGATCCGGTGATGATGTGGATGTGGCCCGACGACGAGCGCCGGCGCCGAGGTCTGCCACGCATGTTCGCCGCCGAGGCGCAGCATCATCTGCTGTCGCACGGCGGACTCGAGCTCGCCGAGGGGCCGGACGGTTCCGCCGGAGGCGCGACCATGTGGGCGCCGCCGGGTCGCTGGAAAGCCCCGGGGTGGCGGTCCGTGCTGGTCACTGCGGGGATGATCCGCGCGCTCGGGCGCCGGGCCCGCGTCGGCGCCGAGGTCGACGGCGCGCTCGACGAGGCGCATCCGGCCGAGCCGCACTGGTACCTCTCCGCCATCGGAACCGGAAACGCGGCGCGTGGCGGAGGTTTCGGGAAGGCCCTGCTGCGGTCGCGGCTGGACCGCTGTGACGCCGACGGGATGCCCGCGTATCTCGAATCGAGCAAGGAGAAGAACATCTCCTACTACGAGCGGTTCGGGTTCCGGGTCACCGGCGAGATCGCCGTCCCGAACGGAGGGCCGACCCTGTGGAAGATGTGGCGCGAACCCGTGACGCGATGAATCGGCCGATCCCTTGATATGCAAGCAGTTGCTTGCATATAGTCGGTATCTGTGAGTGATGTCTCGCGGACAGCCACAGGACCGAGCGGCGTATGCGAAGCCCCGGCCCGGGTCGGGGGCACGACGTGAGCGCGCCCCTCGAGCGCCCGAACGCCGTGGACGGTCACGGCCGCAAGACCGGCGAATGGGCGGAGCCCGACCCGCACGGCGGGCTGATGGTGGGCACCTACGTCGACGGCGAGCGTCACGGAACGTGGCGGCACTTCTCCGCCGGTGGGGCGCTACGTTCCGAGGGTGGTTACGACCGCGGCGTCCTGCACGGTCCCTGGACCTGGTACCGCGCCACCGGTGGTCTGCTGCAGCGCGGCGGGTTCGCCCACGGTGACAAGCACGGCTACTGGGAACGCTGGACGGCGGCGGGGACACTCGTCGACAGCGGACACTGGGAGCACGGCAGGAAGACCGGTGAGTGGACCTACTACGACACCGACGGGAGCATCAGGAAGACGACCACCCACCGGCCGAGGCCGCCGCGCGGGTGACCGAACGAGGGGGAGCGGTGACATCGACCTTCGACCGGGATCGAGCCCTGCTGATCCGGCTGTGGCGCTCCTGGGCCGAACGGGCCCGGGCATTGAGCGACGAGCAGTGGACGGCCCCGACCCGGCTGCCGGGCTGGACCGTTCGGGACCTGTACGTCCACGTCGCACCCGACGCCCTGATCGCCCTGATCGCCGACCCCGCGCCCGAGGGCACGGCAAAGGTCACCAGCGCCGCGGAGATGCTCCGCGTCTTCAACGCCGACCCGGTCGCCGCCGAACCGATGCACCGACGGATCGCCGAGATGGTCCGCCACGCCGCCACCGACGCCGGCCGGGAGACGCTCGTCGAGCGATTCGCCGTCGAACTGCCGCAGGCGTTCGATCGCCTGACCGGCCTCGATCGTGAGACCGTCGTCCCACACCCTCTGCTGGGCTCGGTGACGCTCGGCGCACTCCTCGACCTGGCCATCCTCGAAACGACCGTCCACCTGCTCGACGTCGTCGACACGGTCGGCGGACCGCCGCCCGAATCGGAGGCACTCGAACGCACCCGCAACGTGCTCGCCGCCGTCCCGGACGCGCGGGACTTTATCGAAGCGGCATCGGGCCGGTCGGGCGCGCGGATCCTGCCGGTGATGCGATGAGGCAACCGCGCATGTGACGCGGCGCCAGGAGTCCGACCGTGGGGGCAGCGCCCACGCGGCGCCGGCGACGGCGCAGACCACAGTGCCGGTCGGCAGGGGCATTCGCCGTCCGAAACGGCCGTGTCGGCTCCCCGGTGACGCCCCCGGCGCGCACTACCCTCGGGCACCATGACCGCATTCGACGACCTCGACGACTATCTCGCTCTCCCGCGCGTCACCGCGCTCGCGCTGTCGCCGGACGGGACCCGTGTCGTGATCGCCCAGTCCACCCTGGACGAGGAGGGGACCGGGTACGTCGGGGCCTTGTGGGAGGTCGACCCGCACGGACAGGAGCCCGCCCGGCGGCTCACGTGGGGTGCGAAGGGCGAGTCGAACCCGGTCTTCACCGCCACCGGTGACCTGCTGTTCACCGCGGCCCGGGCCGACGGGACGGACGGCGACGATGCCCCCGTCGCACTGTGGCGGCTGCCGGCGGCCGGTGGCGAAGCGCAGCGCGTCGTGTCCCGCAAGGGCGGGGTACGCGCAGTGCACGCCGCGCGGGCCGCCGACCGGATCGTGGTGACGGCGGACGTGCTCGGCCGTACCGACGGCGACGACGAACGGATCCGGGACGCCCGCAGGAAGCACAAGATCTCCGCCGTGCTGCACACCGGATACCCGATCCGGCACTGGGATCACGACCTCGGCCCGGCCGAGCCGCACCTGCTCGCCCTCGCGGACGGCCTCCACCCGCCCCTGTCGGACCTGACTCCCGGACCCGGGGGCGCGCTGCGCGAGGCCACCCTCGACCTCGCCCCGGACGGCACGTTCGTCGTCACCACCTGGTCGGTCCCCGGGCCGCTCGCCTCCCGCCGCACCACCCTGGTGCGCATCGACACGGACACCGGACTGCGCACGGTCCTCGTCGACGACGAGACCGCCGACGTGTTCGCCCCCGCGATCTCGCCGGACGGCACCCGGATCGCATTCCTGCACGAGACACACTCCGACCCCGAGACCGCGCCGACAATCACGTTGCGGCTGTTCGATCTTCGATCGGGAGACACGACGGTTCTGGTGCCCGGATGGGACCGGTGGCCGACGTCGGTCGTCTGGCGTCCCGACTCCGGGGCGCTGCTCGTGACCGCCGACGAGCACGGCCGCGCGCCGATCTTCCAGGTCGCGTTGTGGGCCGACGTCCCCACCCCGTTGACCACCGACCCGGCCGCCTACACCGACCTGCGCGTCGCACCCGACGGAACGTGCGTCTACGCCCTGCGTGCGGCCTACGACGCTCCGCCGCACCCGGTGCGGATCCCGCTGGACGGCTCCGGCGCCGTCACCGTTCTGCGCGCTCCCGCCGAGCTGCCGGACCTCCCCGGCCGCCTCACGGAACTGACCACTGCCGCCGCCGACGGCACCCCGCTGCGGGCCTGGCTGGCCCTGCCGGCCACCGCCGACCCCGACGCCCCCGCACCGCTGCTGCTGTGGATCCACGGTGGCCCCCTCAGCTCCTGGAACACCTGGTCGTGGCGATGGAACCCGTGGCTTCTCGTCGCCCGCGGCTACGCCGTGCTGCTCCCGGACCCCGCCCTGTCCTCCGGCTACGGGCAGGACTTCGTCCGGCGCGGGTGGGGCAGATGGGGCAAGGAGCCCTACACCGACCTGATGGCGCTGACCGATGCCGCGATCGAGCTCCCCGAGATCGACGCCGACCGCACCGCCGCGATGGGCGGCTCCTTCGGCGGGTACATGGCCAACTGGGTGGCCGGGCACACCGACCGGTTCCGGGCGATCGTCACCCACGCGAGCCTGTGGGCTCTCGACCAGTTCGGACCCACCACGGATTCGGCCTGGTACTGGGCGCGGGAGATGACCCCCGAGATGGCGGTGGAGAACTCACCGCACCTGTATGTCGCCGACATCGTCACTCCCATGCTGGTGATCCACGGCGACAAGGACTATCGCGTGCCGATCGGGGAGGGGCTGCGACTGTGGTACGAACTGCTCTCCGAGTCGGGGGCACCCGCCGCCGAGGACGGCTCCACCGTGCATCGCTTCCTCTACTTCCCCGACGAGAACCACTGGGTGCTCGGCCCCCAGCACGCGAAGATCTGGTACGAGGTGGTCGAGGCGTTCCTCGCGGAGCACGTGCTCGCGCGTCCCCGGGAACTGCCCGAGGTGCTCGGCTGACGCGGATCCCGGCGGTGCGCGGCGCGGGAGTCGAACGGCATCTCCGTCGGGGGCGACGCTCACCCGCCCAGCGTCCGCACCCGCTCGAGCACCGGGGCGAACGCCTCGAGGTACGGCCCGTGGACGGTGTAGTAGGTGAAGCCGTAGCGGTCGCGGTCGCGCAGGACCTGATCGGCCATCCGTTCCACCGTGCCGATCAGTGCGAACGGCGTGTCCAGCAGTTCCTCGACGCTCGTCATCGGACCGAAGCGCTCGAGCAGTGCCCGCGCCGCGGCCTCTCGGTCGTCGGTCACCACGACCGCCTGGACCAGCACCTGCCACTCGAGGCGGTCCGCGCGGGCGCCGGCGCGCTCGCGGGCGAACCGCACGCGTTCGTCGGCCTCGGCGGCCGTCGCGATGCGCAGCACCCCGGGCGCCTGTCCCGGCACCTGCACGGCACCGGCCACCCCCACGATGTCGGCGCGCTCGGCCGCCAGCTGCAGCACCCGGTCCCCGGTACCGCCGATCAGCAGCGGGGGACCGGTGCCGCCGAACCCGCACCGCTGGACCGGCTGCAGCGGTGCCAGGTCCAGGCCGGCGCGCAGCTCGGCCTGTTGTGGGTACCCGCCCTCCGCGAAGCGGCGCCCCAGACCCTCGATCAGGGCCTCGAGCCGATCGACGCGGCGGCCGATCGGATCCCAGCCGATGCCGGCCTCGTCGAATTCCCACTTCATGTGCCCGGCGCCGAGGCCGAGTTCGAGCCGGCCACCGGTGAGGACGTCGGTGGTCGCGACGTCGCGGGCCAACAGCTCCGAGTTCCAGAACGGAGCGTTGAGGACGAGCGTGCCCACTCGCAACCGCTCGGTCGCCTGCGCCGCGGCGACGAGCGTGGGAAACGGCGCGACGACCCCCAGGTGGTCCGCGGCGAACAGCGTGTCGTACCCGAGCGCCTCGATGCGGCGGCATCGGCCGGCGAACGCGCCGGCCGACTCCAGGGTGAAGACGTTCGTGGCGAAGCGGAACTCGTTCACGTCTGCCACGGTGCCGTACCCGTGATCCGCAGTCCAGCAGGCCCGATCCGGGCACGTGGGGCGTGTGCAGGCGGTTTGCCTCCGCTGACTACGATTGCGGGGTGACCAGTGCGCCAGAGAACCACCAGAACCCCGCCGACGCCCTCCCCAAGAGCTGGGACCCCAGCGCCGTAGAGGACGAGCTGTACCAGGGCTGGGTGGACGCCGGTTACTTCGCCGCCGATCCGTCCAGCGACAAGCCCGGTTACTCGATCGTGCTGCCACCGCCGAACGTGACCGGCAGCCTGCACATGGGTCACGCACTCGACCACACCCTCATGGACGCGCTCTCGCGCCGTAGACGCATGCAGGGCTACGAGGTGCTGTGGCTGCCCGGCATGGACCACGCCGGCATCGCCACCCAGACCGTCGTCGAGAAGCAACTCGCGGTGGACGGGAAGACCAAGGAGGACTTCGGTCGCGAACTGTTCGTCGAGAAGGTCTGGGACTGGAAGCGCGAATCCGGCGGCACCATCCAGGGGCAGATGCGCCGCATCGGGGACGGCGTCGACTGGTCCCGCGACCGGTTCACCATGGACGAGGGTCTCTCGCGGGCCGTGCAGACGATGTTCAAGCGGCTCTACGACGACGGGCTGATCTACCGCGCCGAGCGACTGGTGAACTGGTCGCCCGTGCTGCAGACCGCGATCTCCGACATCGAGGTCAAGTTCGAGGAGGTCGAGGGCGAACTCGTCTCGTTGCGCTACGGCTCCCTGGACGACGACGAGCCGCACGTGATCGTCGCCACCACCCGGGTCGAGACCATGCTCGGTGACACCGCCGTCGCGGTGCACCCGGACGACGAGCGCTACCAGCACCTGGTCGGCACCACCCTCGAGCATCCCCTCACCGGCCGGCGTATCCCCGTGATCGCCGACGAATACGTCGACCCCGAATTCGGCACCGGCGCCGTGAAGATCACCCCCGCCCACGATCCCAACGACTTCGAGATGGGCGTGCGGCACAACCTGCCGATGCCCACCATCATGGACAAGGCCGGCAGGATCGCCGACACCGGAACACGATTCGACGGCATGGACCGGTTCGAGGCGCGGGTCCGGGTGCGCGAGGCGCTGGCCGAGCAGGGCCGGGTCGTCGCCGAGAAGCGTCCCTACCTGCACAGCGTCGGTCATTCCGAGCGCAGCGGCGAGACAATCGAGCCCCGGCTGTCGATGCAGTGGTGGGTCAAGGTCGATGCGCTCGCCAAGGCCGCGGGCGACGCGGTCCGCAACGGCGACACCGTGATCCACCCGGCCAGCCAGGAGCCGCGCTGGTTCGCGTGGGTCGACGACATGCACGACTGGTGCATCTCGCGGCAGCTGTGGTGGGGTCACCGCATCCCGATCTGGTACGGCCCGGACGGCGAGGTCGCGTGCTTCGGACCGGACGAGACCGCGCCCGAGGGCTGGGAGCAGGATCCCGACGTCCTCGACACCTGGTTCTCCTCGGGTCTGTGGCCGTTCTCCACGATGGGCTGGCCGGACAGGACGCCGGAGCTCGAGAAGTTCTATCCCACCAGCGTTCTCGTCACCGGATACGACATCCTGTTCTTCTGGGTGGCCCGGATGATGATGTTCGGCCTGTACGTCGCGAACGACGAGGCGATCACCGCCGGCGGGAAGTCCGGCGTCCAGGTGCCGTTCAAGGACCTGTTCCTGCACGGCCTCGTGCGCGACCAGTTCGGCAAGAAGATGTCCAAGTCGCGCGGCAACGGCATCGATCCGCTGGACTGGGTGGAGCGGTACGGCGCCGACGCGCTGCGCTTCACCCTGGCCCGCGGCGCCAACCCGGGTAGCGACCTCGCCGTGGGCGAGGACCACGCGCAGTCCTCCCGCAACTTCGCCAACAAGCTGTTCAACGCGACCAAGTTCGCCCTGATGAACGGCGCGGTCGTCACCGAGCTCCCGGCGCGCACCGCCCTCACCGACGCGGACCGGTGGATCCTCGACCGGCTCGAGCAGGTCCGCGCCGAAGTCGACGAGGCGTTCGAGCGGTTCGAGTTCTCCAAGGCGTGCGAGGCGCTCTACCACTTCGCATGGGACGAGGTGTGCGACTGGTATCTCGAGCTCGCCAAGGTGCAGCTGGCCGACGGCAGCGAGTACGCGCAGGGCACCAAGGCGGTCCTCGGCAACGTCCTCGACCAGCTGCTCCGCCTGCTGCATCCGGTGATCCCGTTCGTCACCGAAACCCTCTGGAAGGTCCTCACCGGCGGCGAGTCCGTGGTCGTCGCGTCCTGGCCGAACGCCACCGGCACCGAGCCCGACGCCGACTCCGCGCGTCGCGTCGAGGATCTGCAGAAGCTCGTGACCGAGGTCCGCCGTTTCCGCAGCGACCAGGGCCTCAAGCCGTCGCAGAAGGTCGCCGCACGCCTCACCGAGATCGACGCCGCCGACCTGGTTGCGCAGGTGCCGGCCGTACGGTCCCTGGCGCGGCTGACCGAGCCTGCGGAGGAGTTCGCCGCCACCGCCGCCATCGAGGTGCGCCTGTCCCGTGCCACCGTCACCGTGGAACTGGACACCTCCGGCACCGTCGACGTGGCGGCCGAGCGCGCCCGTCTCGGCAAGGACCTCGCGGTCGCCGAGAAGGAGCTCGCGGGCACGTCCGCCAAGCTCGGCAACGAGGCGTTCCTCGCCAAGGCGCCCGCGGCGGTCGTGGAGAAGATCACCGCCCGCAGGCAGATCGCGGAGGAGGAGATCGCCCGGATCACCGCGCGCCTGCAGGAACTGGGGTCGGCGTGAGCGAGGACCGGTCCGCGGCCGGCCCGGCGACGCCGTCGCCGGTCGACCTGGCCGAGCTGACCCTGGTCGAGGCCGAACTCGACAAGCGCTGGCCCGAAACGAAGATCGAGCCTTCGCTGACCCGGATCGCGGCGCTGATGGATCTGCTCGGATCCCCCCAGCGCAGCTATCCGTCCATCCAGATCGCCGGCACGAACGGTAAGACGTCGGTGAGCCGCATGATCGACGCCCTGCTGACCCGGTTGCACCGGCGCACCGGCCGCACCACGAGCCCGCACCTGCAGCTGGCCACGGAGCGGATCAGCATCGACGGGGCGCCGGTCTCCCCGCGCACCTACGTCGACACCTATCGCGAACTCGAGCCGTACGTCGCGATGATCGACGCGCAGTCGCAGGCCGCGGGCGGCCCGGCGATGAGCAAGTTCGAGGTGACCACGGCCATGGCATTCGCCGCGTTCGCCGAGGCCCCCGTCGACGTCGCCGTCGTCGAGGTGGGACTCGGTGGCACCTGGGACGCCACCAACGTCGTCGACGCGCAGGTCGCGGTCGTCACCCCGATCGGGCTCGACCACACCGAATACCTCGGCCCCGATCTCGCGACGATCGCGGGGGAGAAGGCCGGGATCATCAAGAAGGCACCCGACGACGGGCTCGTGCCCCGCGACACCGTCGCAATCCTGGCCCAGCAGGAACCCGAGGTGATGGAGGTGCTGCTGCGCCGGGCCGTCGAAGCGGACGCCGCCGTCGCACGCGAAGGCGCCGAGTTCCAGGTCCTGGCCCGGCGCATCGCCGTGGGCGGGCAGCAACTCGAGCTGCAAGGCCTCGGCGGGGTGTACACCGACATCTTCCTGCCGCTGCACGGCGAGCACCAGGCCCGTAACGCCGCGCTCGCGCTCGCCGCCGTGGAGGCGTTCTTCGGGGCCGGTGCCGACCGGCAGCTCGACGCCGACGCGGTGCGCGCGGCGTTCGCCTCGGTGCTCAACCCGGGCCGGCTCGAACGGGTGCGTAGCGCTCCGACGGTGTTCCTCGACGCCGCCCACAACCCCCACGGGGCGAAGGCTCTCGCTGCGGCCCTCGCCGACGAGTTCGACTTCCGCAAGCTGGTCGGAGTGGTGTCGGTGATGGCCGACAAGGACGTGCCCGGTCTGCTCGACGCCCTCGAGCCGGTGTTCGACGAGATCGTCGTGACCCACAACGGCTCGCCGCGGGCGATGGACGTCGACGAGCTCTCAGACCTGGCCGTGGCGCGGTTCGGCGACGAACGCGTGGTCGTCGCGCCGACACTGCCCGACGCCCTCGAGACCGCCGTCGCCATCGCCGAGGAGGTCGCCGAGCCGGGTGAGGCAGTATCGGGGGCGGGTGTCGTGGTCACCGGCTCGGTGGTGACCGCCGGCGCCGCCCGCACTCTCTTCGGAAAGGACCCCGCGTGAGCGAGGCAGCTGACAACTCCGCCGCATCGCCGGACCGGGACTCCGCCGTCCGGCCCCCCGCGAAGGACCCGTGGAAGGGGCTGCGAGGCGTCATGGCCGGCACGCTCGTCCTCGAAGCCATCGTGGTCCTGCTGGTGCTACCGGTTGTCGCGGTCGTCGGCGGGGGACTCACGTGGCTCTCGGGTGGCTACATCGTGTTCCTCGCCGTCGCGATGATCGCGGGCGCCGGGCTGCAGGGCCGGCCCTGGGCGCTCCGGTACAACCTCGCGCTGCAGGTGCTGACCCTGCTGGGCTTCTTCGTCGACCTCGCGCTCGGCATCGTCGGCGTGATCTTCAGTGCGGTGTGGGGCTACATCCTGTACCTGCGCAAGGACATGAAGGACCGCGAGGCGCGGGGCCTGCTACCGGGGCAGCGGGGCTGACCACTACGCTGTGCGCGTGACTGAGCGGACCCTGGTACTGATCAAGCCCGACGGCGTGGCCCGTCGTCATGTCGGCGAGATCCTCTCGCGCATCGAGCGCAAGGGACTCGACATCGTGGCACTCGAGCTGCGCACCGCCACCGAGGAGGTGGCCGCCGCCCACTATGCCGAGCACGAGGGCAAACCCTTCTATCCCGGCCTGATCGAGTTCATCACCTCGCGGCCGCTGGTCGCGGCGGTCCTCGAAGGGCCCCGCGCCATCGCCGCATTCCGCCAGCTCGCGGGCGGCACCGACCCCGTCGAGAAGGCCGTACCCGGCTCGATTCGCGGTGATCTCGGGCTCGACGCCGGCGAGAACCTGGTGCACGGTTCCGACTCGGTGGAGTCGGCCGAGCGTGAAATCGCTCTGTGGTTCCCGGCCCTCGCCGGGTCCTGATCCGTCCGTCGACCTACGTGCCACGGCGCCCTTCGGGGCGCCGTTGGCGTATTCACGGACCTCTGTGTGGGATACTGAGGTAGGTCGCCCCGCTTCGGAGTGTTGCGGAACGACCGAACGACATCACGGATCGATGCCCGACATCGCTGTGACCGGGGACGCAGGAGACACCTCGCCCGGTGGCACGCTGGATGCACCGGCGCTCGATCCGCGATCCAGCCAGGCACCGCTCGGCCGTGCAGTGAAAACGGGCACCGGACGACCGTGCGATGCGAGACCGCACATCTCGCGCCTCCCGGTGCGAGCCCACACAGACAGCGCCCCCGCGTGGCCGCGTCACATCGCTCGAGATCGAGGATGGACGCGCCCGGGGGCCCGAGGAGACCTACGTGGCCGAACAAGCGCCGCCGAACGACACTTCCATCGATGAGGGCACCGTGGTGCTGCCGCCGAAGATGCGCGTGCACGCACTCGCCAAACTGCTCGGTCTCACGAGCAAGCAGGTCATGGCCAAAGCCGCCGACCTCGGCACCGAATTGCGCAGTGCCCACTCGAGCCTGCAGCGCGACCTCGCCGAACAGATCCGCGCCGCTCTCGGTGCGCCCGCCGAGACCGGGACGGAAGCCGCACCGGAACCGGTGGGTGAGGTACCCGAGGTGCCCGCCGCCGAGACCGCCGAGGCTCCCCTCGGAGAACCGGCCGGCGCCGAGGGGCCCGCCGGGGAACCGGCCGCCGAGCCGGAGACCGCGGTCGAGGACACCACCGCTCAGGAACCCGCCGCGGCACCTGCGGCTCCGACCCTGTTCACCGGCATGGAACAGGAGACCCCGGCGTTCACCGCGCCGGAACCGGGCGCCGTCGAACCCGTCGTCAGCGCGCCACTGTTCCTGCAGCCGGAAGTCACCGCCCCCGCCGAGGCGGCACCGCGCCGCCGCCGTTCCCGCCGGGCGGCCGAGGCGCCCGAGCCCACCGTCGTCGAGGAAGTCGCCGAGGAGGTCACCGAGGAGACCGCTGCGGCGGAGCCGGGTGAGGAGTCCGCCGAGGAGGAGCCGCGCCGTCGCCGTCGTGGTCGACGCGGCCGGGGCCGTGGACGTGGCGAGCAATCCGAGACGTCGGAGGAGACCACCGCCGAGGAGACGTCCCCCACGGAGACTGCTGCCGAGGAGGGCGCCGCTCCGGAGAAGGGCGCTGCGCCGGAGAAGGGCGAGGGCCCGGAAGCAAAGCCCGAGGAGCCGGCGACGGAAGAGGTCGCGACCGACGAGCCGAGCGCGGACCAGGCCGAAGGCGAGCAGAAGGAGTCCGGGCAGAAGGAGTCCGGACAGACGGAGCCCGAGCAGAAGGAGTCCGGGCCGGGCGAGGACGAGTCCGGGGAAGGGTCTTCCCGTCGTCGCCGTCGTCGTCGTCGTCGCAAGGGCAGTGCGGACGGAGCCGACACCGCCGTCGAGGACGACTCGGTCCCCACTGTCGTCCACGAACGTGAGCCGCGATCCAAGACGCGCGCCCCCAAGGACGAGGTTCAGGGCATCACCGGTTCCACCCGGCTCGAAGCCAAGCGCCAGCGCCGCCGCGACGGCCGGGACGCAGGCCGCCGTCGGCCCCCGATCCTCACGGAGTCGGAGTTCCTCGCCCGCCGCGAGTCCGTCGACCGCGTCATGGTGGTGCGGGAGAAGACCGGTGACACCGCGAACCCCGGGAACATCACCCAGGTCGCGGTCCTCGAGGACGGCGTCCTCGTCGAGCATTTCGTGACCAGCGCCGGCTCCGGTTCGATGGTCGGCAACATCTTCCTCGGCCGCGTCCAGAACGTGCTTCCCTCGATGGAGGCGGCGTTCATCGACATCGGCAGGGGTCGCAACGGCGTCCTCTACGCCGGCGAGGTCAACTGGGACGCCGCCGGGCTCGGTGGCAACTCGCGCAAGATCGAGCAGGCCCTCAAGCCGGGCGACCGGGTGCTCGTGCAGGTCAGCAAGGACCCGGTGGGGCACAAGGGCGCCCGGCTCACCACGCAGATCAGTCTCGCCGGCCGATTCCTGGTGTACGTGCCGGGCGGCTCGTCCACCGGCATCAGCCGCAAGCTGCCCGACACCGAGCGCAAGCGGCTCAAGGAGATCCTGCGTGAGGTCGTCCCGGCCGAGGCCGGTGTGATCATCCGTACTGCGGCGGAGGGCGTGAGCGAGGACGAACTCGCCCGCGACGTACAGCGCCTGCAGACGCAGTGGGCCTCGATCGAGGAGCAGGCCGCCAAGCTCGAGGCCGACGGTTCGGGACAGCCGAAGACCCTCTACGAAGAGCCCGACCTGCTGGTCAAGGTGATTCGCGACCTGTTCAACGAGGACTTCTCCAAGCTCGTCATCGAGGGTGAGAACGCCTGGAACACTGTCGAGAACTACATCCGGACCGTCGCCCCGGACATGCTGCCCCGCGTGGAGCGGCACGATTCCGAGTCGGGCGCGCGTGACGTGTTCGCCGTACACCGCATCGACGAGCAACTCGCCAAGGCGCTCGACCGCAAGGTGTGGCTGCCGTCCGGTGGCACTCTCGTCATCGATCGCACCGAGGCGATGACGGTCGTCGACGTCAACACCGGCAAGTTCACCGGCGCCGGAGGCAACCTCGAAGAGACCGTCACGCGCAACAACCTCGAGGCAGCCGAGGAGATCGTGCGGCAGATGCGGCTGCGCGACATCGGCGGCATGATCGTCGTCGACTTCATCGACATGGTGCTCGAGTCGAACCGGGACCTCGTGCTGCGACGCCTGACCGAGGCGCTCGGCCGGGATCGCACCCGTCACCAGGTCTCCGAGGTGACCTCGCTGGGACTCGTGCAGATGACGCGCAAGCGGCTCGGGACGGGGCTCGTGGAGGCGTTCTCCACCACCTGCGAGCACTGCCACGGCCGCGGCATCCTCGTGCACAGCGAACCCGTCGAGGTCGCCGCCGCCGAGGACGGTGGCCGGCCCGCGCGCAGCGAGAGCGGCTCCCGTCGCCGCCGCGGCCGTGATCGGGGCACCCAGCCGGAACCGGCGACGACCGAGACGGCCGCACCCCAGCCGGCCCCCGAGGCGCCGGTGGTGGACGCGACGGTCAAGCGCGCCCACCCGGTCGCTCTGGCGATGGCCGCGCACCACGACAACCACGACGAGCACCCGACCGAGTCCGGTGCCGAGCCGGCGGAGGCAGCGCCCGCGCAGACGCCCACCGAAGCCGCGTCGGCACCGGTGACAGAACCCCGCGAGGCGCGCCCGGTCGAATCGCGCGAGGCGCCGGCCGAATCGGGCGAGGCGCAACCGGCAGAAGCACCGGAGGCCGGTAAGCAGGCCGCCGAGCCGGCGGCCCGTCGCCGTCGCCGGGTCTCGCGGGCTCCTTCGGCTCCGACGGGCGACGGCACCGGCACCGTCTTCGTGGTGCCGGCTCCGGCCCCGGAGCCCGTGGCCACCGCTCCGACCCCGGAGCCCGTGGCCACCGCTCCGGCCCCGGAGCCGGTGACCACCGCGGCGGTTTCGGACGGTGACAGCGCCGAACCGGTGACCGTTCGACGGCCACGTCGTCGCCGGGCCGCCGGCCGGCCTGCCGGCCCGCCGGTCGAAGCGCAGGCATGAGGTCGAACCGGGCCCGACCGCGGCCGGGCCCGGTTTGACCCTGGCAGTCACCTTCCCGTAATCTTGGTCAGTCGCTACTCGGCGATACGGCCCTGCTGCGCCCGATGCGGGATTGTGGCGGCCCCGAGTCAGCAACCACCAGACCAGTCGCGTTGCACACCGTGGCGCGAGCACGTTCGAACTAGCAAGGGGTAGCCGTCCGATGGCAACGTACGCGATCGTCAAGACCGGCGGTAAGCAGTACAAGGTCGCTGAGGGCGATCTCGTCAAGGTCGAGAAGATCGAGGGTGAGCCCGGCACTGCTGTCTCGCTTGCTCCGGTCCTCGTCGTCGACGGAGCCGAGCTGACCACCGACGCCGACAAGCTGGCGCAGGTCACGGTCACCGGCGAGATCGTCGAGCACACCAAGGGCCCGAAGATCCGCATCCACAAGTTCAAGAACAAGACCGGCTACCACAAGCGCCAGGGTCACCGTCAGAAGCTGACGGTCCTGAAGGTCACCGGCATCAAGTAATTCGGGCTTCCGCTTCAAACCCCAGGAGGGTTCGTCATGGCACACAAGAAGGGTGCATCCAGCTCCCGCAACGGTCGCGATTCGAACGCCAAGCGTCTCGGCGTCAAGCGCTTCGGCGGCCAGGCCGTCAGCGCCGGTGAGATCCTGGTGCGCCAGCGTGGCACCCACTTCCACCCCGGCGTGAACGTCGGTCGTGGCGGCGACGACACGCTCTTCGCGCTTGCTGCCGGTGCCGTCGAGTTCGGCACCAAGCGTGGTCGCAAGACGGTCAACATCGTTCCGGTCGCGGCAGACGCCTGATCTGCCGTCCGAATCGGACACCGCGAAGGTCTCCTTCGCACATACTCCCAGTAGGGGCGGACCAGGGTCGCACACCCGGGTCCGCCCCTACTGTTTTCGGACCATCGGCAGCGCGGTGGTCCCGGCACGACTCCGGTGATCCCGGCACAGCGGGAGCACCGGCCGACACAACAGTTCCACCATTCGACGGAGGTCCACCCATGTCCCGCTTCATCGACCGGGTGGTGCTGCACGTCACCGCCGGCAAGGGTGGTAACGGCTGCGCCTCCGTCCACCGGGAGAAGTTCAAGCCGCTCGGCGGCCCCGACGGGGGTAACGGCGGAAACGGCGGCAACGTCGTGCTCGAGGTGGACGAGGGTGTCCACACCCTCCTCGACTTCCACTTCCACCAGCACGCGAAGGCCACGAACGGCACCCAGGGCGCGGGCAGCAACCGCGACGGCGCCAACGGCGGCGACCTCGTGCTGAAGGTGCCCGACGGTACCGTCGTGCTCGACAAGGACGGCCGGATCCTGGCCGACCTGGTCGGCTCCGGCACCCGCTTCGTCGCCGCGCACGGCGGCCGCGGAGGTCTCGGCAACGCGGCCCTGGCGTCGAAGGCCCGCAAGGCCCCCGGCTTCGCCCTGCTCGGCGAGGAGGGGGAGGAGCGCGACCTCGTCCTCGAACTCAAGTCCGTCGCGGACGTCGGGCTGGTCGGTTTCCCGTCGGCGGGCAAATCGTCCCTGGTGTCGGTGCTGTCCGCGGCCAAGCCGAAGATCGCCGACTACCCGTTCACCACCCTCGTCCCCAACCTCGGGGTCGTGCAGTCGGGCGACACCACGTTCACCGTCGCCGACGTGCCGGGCCTGATTCCCGGTGCCAGCGAGGGCCGCGGGCTCGGCCTGGACTTCCTGCGCCACCTCGAGCGGTGCGCTGTGCTGGCCCACGTCGTCGACTGCGCCACGCTCGAGCCGGGCCGCGACCCGATCTCCGACATCGATGCGCTCGAGGCCGAGCTGGCCGCCTACCGGCCGGCGCTGTCCGGCGACAGCAGCCTGGGTGATCTCGCCGACCGTCCCCGCATCGTCATCCTGAACAAGGTCGACGTGCCCGACGCCGCCGAACTCGCGGACTTCGTCACCCCGGATCTCGAGGAGCGGGGCTGGCCGGTGTTCAGGATCTCCGCCGTCAGCCGGGAGGGGTTGCGGCCACTGACGTTCGCGCTGGCGCGAATGGTGGAGGAGTACCGGAAGGCGCATCCGCCGGCGGCGCCGCGACGGCCCGTCATCCGGCCCGTCGCCGTCGACGAGACCGGGTTCAGCGTCGTTGCCGATCCCGAGACGCCGGGCGGCTTCATCGTGCGCGGCACCCGGCCCGAACGCTGGGTGCGGCAGACCGCATTCGACAACGACGAGGCCGTCGGCTACCTCGCGGACCGGCTGGCCCGCCTCGGTGTCGAGGACGAACTCGTCAAGCAGGGCGCCGAACCGGGCGCGTCCGTCACGATCGGCGACGTCTCCTTCGAGTGGGAGCCGCAGACGCAGGCCGGCGTGGACGTTGTGCCCACCGGACGCGGCACCGACGCCCGCCTCGACCAGGTCGATCGCGTCGGGGCGGCCGAACGTCGCCACGCCAAGAAGGTGCGACGCGGTCTCGCGACCGACGACGAGTTCTGACCACCTCGAACCAGAAGCAGGAGATCGTGAGCGATACCCGGGAGGCCGTCGCCGGCGCACGCCGCGTCGTGGTGAAGATCGGCTCGTCCGCCATCACCAGCCTGGTCGGCGGACTGGACCGGGACCGACTCGACCGTCTCGTCGACGCGCTCGAGGGGCGCATGCGCGGCGGCTCGGACGTCGTGGTGGTGTCCTCCGGTGCGGTCGGTGCCGGACTCGCCCCGCTCGGCCTGACCGTCCGGCCCCGTGACCTGGCCACCAAGCAGGCCGCGGCCAGCGTCGGGCAGCTCGCCCTCGCCCACGCGTGGGGTACCTCCTTCGCGCGGTACGGCCGCACCGTCGGGCAGGTGCTGCTCACTGCCGACGACATCGCGCGACGCACCCAGCATCGCAACGCCCAGCGCACCCTCGACCGGCTGCGCGCGCTGCACGCCGTGCCGGTGGTCAACGAGAACGACACCGTCGCGACCGCCGAACTGCGCTTCGGTGACAACGACCGTCTCGCCGCGCTCGTCGCGCACCTCGTCGGGGCGGACGCGCTGATCCTGCTCTCCGATGTCGACGGCCTCTACGACGGCGATCCCCGCAAGGGCGATGCGCACCTCATCGCGGAGGTGACGAGCCCGGAGGACCTCGACGGCGTCGTCGCGGGGTCCGGGGGCGCCCTCGGCACGGGCGGGATGGCCTCGAAGCTGTCCGCGGCGCGACTGGCCGCCGACTCGGGGGTGCCGGTGCTGCTCACCGCCGCGTCCCAGGCCGACCGCGCCCTCGGTGCCGCGGATGTGGGGACCGCGTTCGCCCCTCGGCCCGACCGGATGTCCGCGCGGCGATTCTGGGTGCGGCACGCTGCCGACACCCACGGCACCCTGCACCTGGACGCGGGCGCGGTGCGGGCAGTGGTCGAACGGCGCCGTTCGCTGCTTGCGGCGGGCATCACCGGCATGAGCGGTCGCTTCCACGGCGGGGACGTGGTGGCGCTGGTCGGTCCCGACGGTCGGACGGTGGGGCGCGGAGTAGTGGCCTACGACGCGGCCGAACTGGACTGGATGATCGGGTTCTCCACCCGGCAGCTGCCGGCGGACCTGCAGCGGCCGGTGGTGCACGCCGACGACCTCGTGACCCTGTAGAGGCGGGCGCTCACCGGACCGGTGCGGCAGCCGGCGATCCGGCAGCGAGGGCCGTGAGCACCTCCGAGCACCCGGCGTCGACCTTCACCGTGGCCAGCGCATCGCCCCGGGTGGTGCCCCGGTTGACGATGCCCACGGGCTTGCCGAGTTTCGCGGCGTGCCGCACGAAGCGCAGTCCGGACATCACGGTGAGCGAGCTGCCGACCACGAGCAGCGCATCCGCCTCGTCGACGAGCGCGAACGCGCGCTCGACACGTTCGCGAGGCACCGATTCACCGAAGTACACGATGTCCGGTTTGAGCATTCCCCCGCACCGCTCGCAGTCCACCGGGCGGAAGCTGTCGGTGTCGTCGACGACCGCATCGGCGTCCGGGGCCACCTCCAGGCCTGTCGTCCCCCGGACCCGGTCGAGGAAGCCCGGATTCGCGGCGGCGAGTTGCTCGGCGAGGGTGAACCGCGAGAGCCGGTGGTTGCACGCCAGACAGCGCACCTGCGCGTAGCAGCCGTGCAGGTCGATCACCCGCCGGCTGCCGGCCTTGGTGTGCAGCAGGTCCACGTTCTGGGTGAGGACACCGAGGACGACGCCGCGCCGTTCGAGCGCGGCGAGGGCACGGTGCCCGGCGTTGGGCCGCGCGGAGTCCATGTGCCGCCACCCGACGTGGTTGCGCGCCCAGTAGCGGCGCCGGAACTCGGGATCGCCCACGAACTGCTGGTAGGTCATCGGGTTGCGGGGTGGCGCGCCGGGACTGCGGTAGTCCGGGATGCCGGAATCGGTGGAGATCCCGGCGCCGGTGAGCACGCACAACCGCCGGCCGTCGAGCAGGTGGTGCAGCGGTTCGATCACCCCGCCCAGGATAGCGGTGCGTCAGTACCCGGCGCTCGGGTCGACGACCGCGGCGAGGTCGAGGCCGGCCGCGAAGCGCGTGACGTTCTCGGTGACGTGCTCGGCGAACGCGGGGATGCGCAGCGCCGGGGGATTGGAATCGTGTGGCGTGATCATGGCATTGCGCAGGGACCACAGGGGGTGCCCGTCCGGCAGCGGTTCGGGATCCGTGACGTCCAGACCGGCGCCCGCGATGACACGGCGGCTGAGAGCATCCACCAGCGCGTCGGTGTCGACGAGGCTGCCGCGGGCAACGTTGATCACCCACGCGGTGGGCTTCATCGCGGCGAGTTCGTCGGCCCCCACCAGCTGCTCGGTCTCAGCCGTGGCCGGGGCGGCGATCACGAAATGATCTGCGCGGGACCATACTTCGTCGATCCGTGCGACGGGGACGGTCTCCACGGCGCCCGGGACCGGACGGCCGCTGCGGGTGACCGCGAGCGCCTGCGCGCCCAGCGCGCCGAGCATGGGGATCAGGGCCCGGCCGATGCCCCCGGCGCCGATGATGCCGACGGTGGCGCCGCGCAGGGTTCCCAGCTGGGGGTAGAACACGCCCGGCGTCCACGACGTCGCGGCCAGATGGTCGGGCAGCGCCCGCACCCCGGCGAGCAGCAGCATGAGCGCATGCTCGGCGACCGTCGCGGCGAACGCCCCGGCAGCCGACGTCCACGTCACCTGGGGGTGAGCGCGGATGATGCCGGCGTCGAGCCAGTCCTCCACGCCGGCGGCGGGTAGCTGGACCCATCGCACCGACGTCGGCAACGCCGCGGGGAATTCGTCCGATCCGCCGGTCCAGACCACCGCGTCCGGGTGGTCGTCGAACCCGCATACGCGACCGCCGCCGGCCCCGATCGCCCGGTCGAACACGATGTCCGGGGCGGGGCCGACGGCGATCCGCGGCTGTCGCTCGTAGGTCATGGATCCGACTCTAGGCGCGAAGGGCCGGCCGGTCACACGCTGCGGGCGCTCAGACGACCTCGACGAGGGGGTACACGCCGTTCTCGTCGTGGACCTCCCGGCCGGTGACCGGCGGGTTGAACACGCAGAACATGCGCATCCGGGTGTCGGGCTCGACCCGGTGCCGCTCGTGGCCGTCGAGCAGGTACATCGTGCCGGGCGCGAGCGGGTACACGGTGCCGGTCTCGAGGTCGGTGAGCGTGCCGGTGCCCTCGATGAGCCACACGGCCTCGACGTGGTTGGCGTAGTGGAACTCGTTGACGGTGCCGGCCTCGATCGTGGTCTCGTGGAACGAGAAACCGACCTTGTCGCCGCCGAGCACGATGCGCTTGCTGCGCCAGTTGCCGTTGTCCGACGTGATGTCGCGGTCGGTGCCGGTGATTTCTTCGGTGGTACGGACGATCATGCGCAGGTCCTTCCGGTGCTCGTCTTCGCGTGCGGGGTTCGACGGTGGCCGGGGCTCAGGCCCGGACCACCGAGGTGGCCTCGCACAGGATGTTCAGGCCGTGCTCGAGCTCGTCGTCGCTGATCGTCAGCGGCGGGAGCAGCTTGACGACTTCGTCGGAGGGGCCGGAGGTCTCCGCGAGCAGGCCCTGCTCGAACGCCAGGGCACACACCTTCTGCGCGTCGCTCGGCTCGTCGAACACCAGGCCCTGAACCATGCCGCGGCCGCGGGTGGAGACGCCGTCGAACATGTCGGACAGGTTCATGAAGGTCTGCCGGATCCGCTCGCCCTTGCGCAGCGTGTCGCGCTCGAGACGGTCGTCGGCCCAGTAGTGCTGCAGCGCCTTCGCCGCGGTGACGAACGCCGGGTTGTTGCCGCGGAACGTGCCGTTGTGCTCGCCCGGGCCCCACACGTCGAGTTCACGCTTGAACAGCGTCAGCGCGAGCGGCAGGCCGTACCCGCCGATCGACTTCGACAGGGTCACGATGTCCGGGGTGATCCCGGCGACCTCGAACGAGAAGAACGGGCCGGTGCGGCCGCAGCCCATCTGCACGTCGTCGACGATGAGCAGGATGTCGCGCTCGGCGCACAGGTCCGCGAGGGCTCGCAGCCACTCGGGACGGGCGACGTTCACGCCACCCTCGCCCTGCACGGTCTCGACGATGACCGCCGCCGGGCGGTTCAGGCCGCTGCCGGAGTCGTCGAGCACGCGGGAGAACCAGTGGAAGTCCTCGGTGACGCCGTCGAAGTAGTTGTCGAACGGCATGGGGGTGGCATGCACCAGCGGCACGCCGGCCCCGGCCCGCTTCATCGAGTTGCCCGTCACCGACAGCGCACCCAGCGTCATCCCGTGGAACGCGTTGGTGAAGTTGATGATCGACTCGCGACCGGTGACCTTGCGGGCGAGCTTGAGGGCCGCCTCGACCGAGTTGGTGCCCGTGGGGCCGGGGAACTGGACCTTGTAGTCGAGGCCGCGCGGAGCCAGGATGTGGCTCTCGATCGACTCCAGCAGTTCCCGCTTGGCGGGGGTGGCCATGTCCAGGCCGTGGGTGATGCCGTCGCCCATGATGTAGTCCACGAGCGCGGTCTTCAGAATCGGGTTGTTGTGCCCGTAGTTGAGGGCTCCCGCACCGGCGAAGAAGTCGAGGTAGTCCTTGCCGTTCTCGTCGCGGATCCACGATCCGGATGCCGTTTCGAACACGGCCGGCCAGCCACGGCTGTAGCTGCGCACCTCGGATTCGAGGTGATCGAAAATGCTGTGCTTGGCGGGGGTTTCGGGGTGCTCCAGGATGGTCATTCCTCGTCCTCCTGCGGCGAATTCGTTTTCGCCGGTCGTGTATTCATTCGCCGATCGTGTAGAGATCCTCGGCCATGTGTGAATCGGGAAAATCCGAAGGGGTGAACAATTCGCTCCGGGTGATGCGCAGTCCGCGTCGCCGGGCGAGCGCGGTGAACATCGCGATCGATGCCTCGTTGTCCGGGCTGACCGTCGTCTCGAGCCGGGTCACACCGGCGTCGGTGAGTCGGTCCCACAGGCTGTCGAGCATCCGGCCCGCGACGCCGCGGCCCCGTTGGTCCTGGTCCACGGCCACCTGCCAGACGAACAGCGTGTCCGGTGCCTCCGGACGGCGGTAGCCGCTGACGAAACCGACCGCCTCGTCGTCACCAGCGGTGGCGACCACCGAGGTCGCCGCGAAGTCGCGGCACCACAGCACGTACGCGTAACTGGAATTGACGTCGAGCACTTTCGAATCGCGCGCGATCTGCCACATGCGAATTCCGTCGGAAATGCGCGGTGCGCGGAAATTCGGCTCGGCAGGTGCGTTCACCGTTTCGGCAGGCGCGGTGGGCGGGGTACTTCTCGGTGTCACAGGCGTCATAAGCGGTCTCGAACCTAACAACTTCGCGGGCGGGATTCACCCGCCTTGTCGGAATCCGTCACCGGATACCCCGCCTCCGTGCAGGTGAGACGCGGGTGTGAGAAGGATCACTCGATGTAGCGCCCGGACCGGTCGCGGCGATTATTTCGGGCTCGCGAGAGCCAGCGGGAGCACCGCGGACGCACCCGCGCGGAGCAGGGTCCGGGCCGCCATCGTCAGCGTCCAGCCGGTGTCGGTGACCGCGTCGACGAGCAGGATCGGCCCAGAGTTTCCGTGGAGGTCGGGGCTCTCCCACGCGTCCACGAGGCCGGCGATCCGGTACGCCGAGTTCGCTGCCGTCACCGCGGGCCGGCCGGGCCGGGCACGCAGCACGCCGAGATCCTCGAGCCGGCCCAGCTGCGCCAGGCGCGTCGCGAGGGAACCGACCAGCAGGGGCCGGGTCGCCGACTCCAGGGCCATCACCGCGGTCGGCCGCTGCGCCCAGTCCCATGCTCGGAGCACGTCCACGGCGGCCTGCACGACCGCATCGGGCACCGGCGCGTCCGGGCCGTCCAGCAGCGCCCGCAGCCGCGGCCCCCATCCCAGGTCCGACAGCCGGCCGAGGACCCGCCCCGGCTCGGGTCCGTCGGTGATCTTTCCGGACAGCGCCACGCCGAGCTTGGCCATTCCGGTCGGCCACTGCCGCCGCGGCGGTAGGTCCACCCCCGGCCGATCCAACCGGGCCCGCACCCGGCCCAGTTCGGTGTCGTCGACGTCCGCCGACCACCGGGCCCCGCAGCAGTTGTCGCACCGACCGCAGCCCGCGGTCTCGGATGTCAGGCCGGGATCGTCGAGCTGGGTGCGCAGGAACACCATCCGGCACCCGGTGGTCCGCTCGTACTCGAGCATCGCCTCCTGCTCGGCCGCACGCGCCTGCTCGAGCTTGGCGTACCGGTCGGCGTCGTACTCCCACGGCGCACCGGTGGCGATCCAGCCGCCCTTGACCCGGCGCACCGCACCGTCCACGTCGAGCACCTTGAGCACCATCTCCAGCCGGGACCGGGTGAGGTCGACCAGCGGCTCGAGGGCCTGCGTGGACTGCGGCCGCTCCGGCTCGAGCACCTCGATCACCCGCCGCACCACCTCCTCCCGCGGGAAGGCCACCGACGCGAACCAGCTCCAGATCTGCCGGTCCTCGGGACCCGGAAGCAGAATCACCTCCGCGCGCTCGGTCGCGCGCCCCGCGCGCCCGACCTGCTGGTAGTAGGAAATCGGCGACGACGGGGCTCCCAGGTGCACGACGAACCCGAGATCCGGTTTGTCGAAGCCCATGCCCAGGGCCGAGGTGGCGATCAGCGCCTTGACCCGGTCGCCGAGCAGGTCCGCCTCGAGCTGTTCCCGCTCGGTGGGGTCCGACTGCCCGGTGTATGCCGCGACGGTGTGACCGTGCTCGGACAGCAGCGCGGCCAGGTCGTGCGCGGCCGACACGGTGAGGGTGTAGACGATCCCGGACCCGGGCAGCTCGTCGAGGTGCTGGGCGAGCCACGCCGCCCGGCGGGCGGGCTCGTCGATCCGCAGGACCGACAAGTGCAGCGACGGCCGGTCGAGGCCCCCGCGCAGTACGAGGGTCTCGCCCCGGCCCTCCCCGACGCCGAGTTGTGCCGCCACGTCCGCGACGACGCGGTCGTTCGCGGTCGCGGTGGTCGCGAGCACCGGGATGCCCTCGCCGAGGTCGGCGACGAGGGTGCGGATACGCCGGTAGTCCGGGCGGAAGTCGTGGCCCCAGTCCGAGACGCAGTGCGCCTCGTCGACCACCACCAGCCCGGCGTCGCGAGCGAGCGACGGCAGCACCTGGTCGCGGAAGTCCGGATTGTTCAGTCGCTCCGGGCTGACGAGCAGCACGTCCACCGCGCCGTCGGCGACCTGCCGATGGATCTCTTCCCACTCGGTGACGTTGCCGGAGTTGATCGTGGCGGCATGGACACCCGCGCGCCGCGCCGCCTCCACCTGGTTGCGCATCAGGGCCAAAAGGGGGGAGACGATCACGGTCGGCCCGTGCCCGCGGGCACGGAGCAACTTGGCGGAGATGAAGTAGACCGCCGACTTGCCCCACCCCGTGCGCTGGACGACCAGCGCTCGCCGGCGATGCACCACCAGTGCCTCGATGGCGTTCCACTGGTCCTCGCGCAACCGGGCCCCGGGTCCGGCGAGATCGCGGAGCAGTCGTTCGGCGTCGTCGCGTAGATCCGTGGTGGCGGTGCTCATGGGACCCATCGTGCCGGACGGTGACGACATCGGGGCGCCGGCGAGGCCGGCGGTGGTGTCCGCTTCGGGGACGAACGTGCCCGGTTCCGCGACGAACGGGGTCGTTCCGGCGGCGAACGACCCGTCGGGCCGGTCGGGATGCCGCGTCCCGTCCCCGCGTGGACGCGGGACGCCGTTCGCGTCGGGACCGTCGGCGTCCCAGCCGCCCGGAGCCGGGAGCGGTGCAGTCGCGATGGTAGGACCGGCTGCCGCACAGGCACTTTCGGGCACCGTCGCGGGGGCGGCGTGCGGCCGCGTGGATCCGGTGGGGTGGCCTGCGGCGGGGGAGTGGTCCGCGCCCCAACCGGCCGATCGCTGTGACGGAGACTTCGTCGACCGCCGGGCATGCTCGTACCCTGTTCGCTATGCAGACGCAGTTCCTCCGCCCCGCATCCGACTCTTCCCCGAGCCGAATCGACCACCCGGCGTTCCGGCAGAAGGTCGTCTCCGCGGAGGAAGCCGTCCGCTGGATCCAGCCCGGCCACACCGTCGCCATCAGCGGCTTCGCCAGCGCCGGCACGCCGAAGGCGATCACCCCCGCGCTCGCGGAACGCATCGGGGCGGCCCGCGCGGCCGGCACCGACTTCACGGTCAACCTCCTCACCGGCGCGTCGGTCTCCGCCGAGACCGAGCGGATGCTGTCCGAGGTGGCCGGCATCTCCCTGCGGATGCCGTACCAGGCCGAACCCACCGCCCGCCGCAACATCAACAACGGCCGGATGGACTACGTCGACATCCACCTGTCCCACGTCGCCCAGCAGGTCTGGGAGGGCTACTACGGACACGTCGACGTCGCGGTCGTCGAGGTCTCCGGCGTGACCGAGACCGGGGAACTGATCCCGTCCGCGTCGATCGGCAACAACAAGACCTGGCTCGACGTCGCCGAGAAGGTGATCCTCGAGGTCAACTCGTGGGTTCCGGCCGCGATGACGGGCATCCACGACGTGTACTACGGCACCGCGCTGCCGCCGCACCGCAAGCCGATCATGCTCACCGACGTCGAGGACCGCATCGGCCAGAGCACGTTCCGCGTCGACCCCGGCAAGGTCGTCGCGGTCGTCGAGACCCATGCCCGCGACAGCGCCAGCCCGCTGACCCCGCCGGACGCGGTGAGCCGGGCGATCGCCGCGCACGTGCTCGACTTCTTCGAGCACGAGGTCTCCCGCGGACGGCTGCCCGCGGATTCGCTCCTGCCGCTCCAGTCCGGCATCGGCAACGTGGCCAACGCGGTCCTCCAGGGTCTCGACGCCGGACCCCACAAGGGGCTGACCTGCTACTCCGAGGTTATCCAGGACGGGATGCTGCACCTGATCAAGCACGGCACCGTCCGCTTCGCGTCCGCCACGTCGCTGGCGTTGAGCGAGGCCGGGATCGACGAGCTGGTGTCCAACATCGACTTCTACCGCGAGCACATCGTGCTGCGTCCGCAGGAGATCAGCAACCATCCCGAGATCGTGCGCCGCCTCGGCATCATCGCCATGAACGGCATGCTCGAGGCCGACATCTACGGCAACGTCAACTCCACCCACGTCATGGGCACCAAGATCATGAACGGGATCGGGGGATCCGGCGACTTCGCGCGCAACGGCTACCTGTCGATGTTCCTGAGTCCGTCCACCGCGAAGGGCGGGAGCATCTCGTCGATCGTGCCGATGGTGCCGCACGTCGACCACACCGAACACGACGTGCAGGTCCTGGTCACCGAACAGGGACTTGCGGACCTGCGCGGGCTGTCGCCGCGGCGCCGGGCGCGGGTCGTCGTCGACAACTGCGCCCACCCGGACTACCGGGACATGTTGCACGACTACGTCGACCGGGCCGAGGCCGTGCCGGATGCGGGACACACCCCGCACCTGCTCGGCGAGTCCCTGTCCTTCCACCAGCGTTTCCTGGAGACGGGATCCATGCTGGCGCAGTGAATCCCGCGGGTCGCCGACCGGCGTCAGCCGCCGGCGACCGGCGCGGGATCGATCGGCTGCTGGGGCAGCGACTGCGTGACCGCCGCCGACACCGTCTGCAGCGGAGTCGGACCCGAACCGTTCGGCACCGTCAGCGCCACGTACACCGGCCGGTCCACGACGAACCACGTGCTCGCGTCGATGCCCTCCGCGGCGCCGGACACCTCGAACCACTGGACGCCGTCGACCACCTGCAGCGCCGCCGCGCGATCGAACTCCGCGGGCCGCTCCAGTCCGCACCGCAGCACCACCGGCTCGCCCTCGACGGGCTGCCACGCCGCGGCGCCCGCGGGGGCCGGGTCCGTCAGCTCCGCGCGGCGCAGGTCGCCGACCTCCTCGGGCAACGCTCCCAGCAGGGCCGCGCACTCCGGTGACTCGGCCTGCGGCGCCACCACCGGTCCCAGCGCCACGGGCGCCAGTTCCGGGGTGCGGTTCGCCAGCACCGCCGCCACCACGATGCCGATCAGCAACGCCACCGGCAGCGCGACGGCCGTGGCGACGAGGGCAGGGCTGCGGCGGTGCTCGTCGTCGCCGGACGTGCCGTCGGGATCGGGGTCGGGGGAGACTGTCGGCTCGGTCATGATCTCTCGGAGTCGGGGAACGGTAGCGTGGTCGAAACTACCGTGTCCGCCACCGCCCGCCCCGCATCGACCCACGAACGGGAGGATCGCATCACCGCGCCCGACCGCCCCGGCCCCACCGTCGCCGACCTCGGCGAGTTCCCCGTGATCGACCGCGCGGTCGCCGGACGCCGCCAGCCCCCCACCACCCTCGTCGGACCGGGACACGACGCGGCTCTCGTCGCCGCCGCCGACGGACGGGTCGCCGTCTCCACCGACATGCTCGTCGAGGGCCGGCACTTCCGCCTCGACTGGTCCACCCCGCACGAGGTCGGGCGTAAGGCCGTCGCCCAGAACGGTGCCGACGTCGCGGCGATGGGCGCTCGCCCCACCGCCTTCCTCGTCGGGCTCGGCTGCCCGCCCGACACCCCGGTCGGCGTGCTCGACGGCGTCTCCGCCGGGATCGGGGAGGCCGCCGAGGCGCTCGGCGCCGGCGTAGTCGGCGGCGACCTGGTGCAGGCGTCGCAACTGGTCGTGGCGGTGACCGTCCTCGGCGACCTCGGCGGGAACCCGCCTCTCCTGCGGTCCGCGGCCCGGCCCGGCGACATCGTCGCGCTGGCCGGTCCGACCGGGCGTTCCGCCGCCGGACTGGCCGTGCTCACCGCCGGACTCGCCGGTCACCCGGATCTGGTGGCCGCCCACAAGGTGCCGTCGCCCCCGTACGCCGCGGGCCCCGCCGCGGCCGCCGCCGGGGCCCACGCCGCAACCGACATCTCCGACGGCCTGCTCGCCGACCTCGGGCACATCGCCGCCGCGTCCGGCGTCGCGATCGACGTCTCGCACGAGCTGCTCGAGCCCGGACCCGGGCTGCGGTCCGCCGCCGCGGAACTCGGTGTCGACGTGTGGGAGTGGGTGCTCACCGGCGGCGAGGACCACGCCCTGGCCGCCTGCTTTCCCCCGGACGCGTCGCTACCCGCCGGCTGGCGTCCCGTCGGCACGGTGCGTGAGGGCCGCGGCGTCACCGTCGACGGTCACGACCGGCCGGGCCCCGGAGGCTGGCAGAGCTTCTCGAGATAGGTTTCAGGACATGGCTGTGTATGCGCTCGGCGACCGTGTGCCCGATATTCATCCCGACGCCTGGGTCCATCCCGATGCGGTGGTCATCGGCGACGTCACCCTCGGTGCCCGCGCCTCGGTGTGGCCCACCGCGGTCCTGCGCGGCGACTACGGCCGGATCGTCGTCGGCGCCGAGAGCAACATCCAGGACGGGACGATCATCCACTGCACCGCCGTGGACGCCACCGTCATCGGCGCCGGAACCGTCGTCGGCCACAACGCCCACATCGAGGGCTCCACCATCGGCGACGGCTGCCTGATCGGTTCCGGCTCCCTCGTGCTCAACGGCTCCGTCGTCGGCGACGGGGCGATCGTCGCGGCCGGTGCGCTCGTGGCTCCCCGCTTCCAGGTCCCGCCGCGCTCGATGGCGATGGGTGTCCCGGCGAAGGTCCGGGAGGGATACGAGGTGCCGGAGGGGCACATCGACGCCAACGCCAAGATGTACGCGGCGAACGCCGAGTACTACCGCGGCGCGCTGCGGCGGATCGACTAGAAGGACCGGGCACCACCGATGGCTGTACGACCCTTGCCGGAGATCGTCGAGGAGGGCTGGGCGCGGGCACTGGCCCCCGTCGCCGACGACATCGCCGCGATGGGTGATTTCCTGCGCGCCGAGAACGCCGCCGGACGTGGCTACCTGCCCGCCGGCGCGAACGTGCTGCGGGCCTTCACCGAGCCGTTCGACCGGGTGAAGGTGCTCATCGTCGGCCAGGACCCGTACCCGACGCCGGGTCATGCCGTCGGGCTGAGCTTCTCGGTCGCACCGGACGTACGTCCGGTGCCGCGCAGCCTGGCCAACATCTACCGCGAGTACAGCGACGACCTCGGCCTGCCGACACCACCGAACGGCGACCTCACGCCGTGGTCGGCGCAGGGGGTGCTGCTGCTCAACCGCGTCCTGACGGTGCAGCCCGGCCAGCCCGCGTCGCACCGCGGCAAGGGCTGGGAGCGCGTGACCGAGCAGGCGATCCGAGCGCTCGTCGCGCGCACGGCACCACTCGTCGCGATCCTGTGGGGTCGGGACGCGGCCACGCTCGAGCCGATGCTCGGCGACGTGCCCACCGTGAAGTCGGCGCACCCGTCGCCGCTGTCGGCCTCCCGCGGGTTCTTCGGTTCCCGCCCCTTCAGCCGAGCGAACGCGTTGCTGGCCGATCAGGGCGGGAACCCGGTGGACTGGCGCCTGGCCTGAACCGGGTGCGGCTGAGCCCCGGTCGTTCAGGCCCGGTCGTTCAGCCCCGGTCGCTCAGCCGCAGTCGCTCAGCCCCGGTCGATCGACTCGAAGTCGGGGCGCCGCTTCTCTACGAACGCGTCGACACCCTCGATGCCCGTGGGGGTGGTGGCCGCCGCGGCGATCGCCTCGGCCTCCGCGTCGAGCTGCTCGGACAACGACCGTCCCGTGGACTCGGCCACCAGTCGCCGGATGCCGGCGTAGGCGGCGGTGGGACCGTTCGCGAGGGTGCGAGCCACCCGCATCGCCTCGCCCTGCACCTCGTCGTCGGCCACGAGACGGCTGAGCACCCCGAGCCGCACGGCCTCGTCGGCGTTCAGGACACAGTCGGTCAGGATGATCTCCCGCGCGCGGGCGACCCCGACGACGCGCGGCAAGGTCCACGACATCCCGCCGTCGGGTGTGAACCCGATCGACGGGTACGCCGGGCGCAGCTTCGTCGAGGGACCGCCGAGCGCGATGTCTGCGTGCAGCACGATGCTCATGCCCGCGCCCGCCGCCCAGCCCTGGACCGCGGCCACCACGGGCATGCGAGCCGCGTCGAGGGCACGGACGAAGTCGTGGAACAGGCGTGCGACGTCGCCGACGAACTCGCCGCGGTCCGGCGCGGCGGCGAACGCACGGACGTCGCCGCCCGCGCAGAAGTTGGCGCCTTCACCGACGAGCAGAACGGCGCCGACCCCGGCGCCGGCGGATCGCAGGGCCTCGATCCCCTGGGCCATGCCCGCGGGGGAGAGGGAGGTGCCACGCTCGGCGGTCGCCACGGCGATGCGCAGCACGCCGTCCTCGATACGGACGTGGGACAGTACTGATTCGGTCACCCGGGGCACCCTACCGGGTGCCCCGACGGTCGGTGCGAGGCCGTCGCTACCGTCCGGGCGAGCCTCTTGTGACGGGTGGTTGCGAGTCCCTCGCGGCGGGTGGCTGCGAGTCCGTCGCGACGGGTGGCTGCGAGTCCCTCGCGAGGGGGACCGGACACGACGAGGCCCCGGCGTCGCAACGCCGGGGCCTCGTCGAACCGGATATCAGCCGCGGACGACCTTGCCTGCCTTGAGGCAGGAGGTGCACACGTTGACCTTGCGCGTGTTGCCCGGGGCAACCTGAGCGCGAACGCTCTGGATGTTCGGGTTCCAACGACGGTTGGTACGCCGGTGCGAGTGCGAGACCGACTTACCGAAGCCGGGGCCCTTGGCGCATACGTCGCAGACGGCAGCCATAGTCGCGAACTCCTTGGTGAGTAGTGGATATTTTCGTGTCTTCGTCGGCCTGCGAACACGGGAAGGCGTCCGCCACCCGTGCGAGGCAACCCTGCAAGCGTAGCGGGTGGGTGTGGCAATGGCCAAACCGGCCGGCCTGCGGGCACACCGTTACCCTTGCGTCACCGGTTGCGTGGTGGGCGAAGAGGGGGAAGCAGGTGCTCGAGGTCGGGGAAGCAGTCGACGGGACCGCCCTGCGCAGATGGGTGGATCTCGGGTTGCGGGTCCTCGCCGAGCGCCGCGACGAGATCAACAGTCTCAACGTCTTCCCCGTCCCCGACGGCGATACCGGCACCAACCTGCTCGTCACCCTGCGCTCCGCGGCAGCGGAACTCGACACCTCCGCGGCCGACGCCGACGATGTCGCCACGATCGTCGGCGCCCTGGCGCGCGGCGCCTTCCACGGCGCCCGCGGCAACTCCGGGGTCATCCTCGCCCAGATGCTGCGTGGCTTGGCCGATGCGCTCGACGGTGCCGTCGTGGTCGACGGCGCCGAACTCGGGCGCGCCTGGTGTCACGCCGCCGACCTCGTCACCCGCGCCCTGAGCTGCCCCGCCGAGGGCACGATCGTCAGTGTGCTGCACGCGGCCGCCGACGGCGCGCACGCGGCCGGCGGATCCGGTTCGCTCGTGGCGGTGGCGACCGCGGCGGCCGATGCCGCCGCCGAGGCCGTGCAACGCACCACGGCACAGCTCGACGTGCTGGCCGAGGCTGGGGTCGTCGATGCCGGTGGACTCGGTCTGCTCCTGCTGCTGGACGCGTTCGTCGAGACGGTTTCCGGCCGGCGTCCGGACCGGGCGCCGATCGCGACGTCGCGGCCCGGCGCCCCCGTCCGGCATGTCGGGCACGACGGGCGCGGCCTCCGCGACGACGGCCAGGACTTCGAGGTCATGTACTTCGTGGAAGGCTCCGACACCACCCGCATGGACGTCCTGCGTGCCCGTCTCGACGCGCTGGGGGACTCGGTTGCCGTCGTCGGTGACGGCGCCGGCACCTGGTCCGTGCACGTGCACTGCTGCGACGCGGGAGCCGCCGTCGAGGCCGGCCTGGAGGCCGGGAGGCTGCACCAGGTCAGCGTCACCTGCTTCGCGCTGGAGGCTCGGCAGCGGAGCGGCGTCGATCCGGTCGGTTCCGGTGCCGGAACTCGCTCGGTGCTCGCCGTCGTGGCCGGCGACGGAGCGGCGGAACTGTTCGAAGCCGAGGGTGCCGCGATCGTGCGAGCGGACCATCCGATCACCCGCCGGCATCTGCTCGACGCGATCCGCCGGCTGGGCAGCCGCGACGTGATGGTTCTGCCCAACGGTGCGCTGCCCGCCCAGGAACTCGTCGCCGTGGGTGCGGCGGCCCGCGACCACCGGCGTGAGGTGATGTTCCTGCCCTGCTCGTCGATGGTGCAGGGGCTGGCGTCGCTCGCGGTGCACGACCCGAGCCGCGATTCCGCCGACGACGCCTTCGCCATGTCGGAGGCGGCCGCCGCGACGCGGTGGGGCTCGTTGCGCATCGCGAACGAACGCGCCCTGACCTGGGTGGGAACCTGCGAGCCGGGGCACAGCCTGGGCCTGTCGGGTCACGATGTCGTAGTCATCGAGCATGATCTCGTGACGGCGGGAGCGTCGCTGCTCGACAAGGTGCTCGCCGCGGGCGGAGAGCTCGTGACGATGCTCGTCGGTCTCGACGCCCCCGACGGACTCGCCGAGCAGCTGACCCGGCACGTCAACGACCGCCACCCCGAGGTGGAGGTGCTGGTGTACCACGGAGGGCAGCGCAGCGACCTGCTGCAGCTCGGCGTGGAATAGCCGGCACAGGAACAGTCGGACGCCGGGTACCGGTGTCGATCGGAGCGGAGAGGGCGGCAGTGGCGACACTCGCGGACCGACTCGATCATCTTCTCGGCCGCAAGACCGCGGAGGCACTCGCCGAGTCGTTCGGCATGACCACCGTCGAGGACCTGCTGCGCCACTACCCCCACCGGTACGCCACCCAGGGCGCCGAGCTCGGCGACTCGCAACCGGCCGAGGGCCAGCACGTGACGATCATCGCGCGGGTGGCCAAGGCCGACGAGGTGCGGATGAAGAGCCGCCCCGGTACCCGTCTCGCTGTCGTGCTCGAATCGGACCGGCAGAAGATCGACGTGACCTTCTTCAACCCGCACAAGGTCAAGTACAACATCAAGCCCGGGGTGCGCGGCATGTTCTCCGGCACCGTCAAGTACTTCCGTGACAAGTGGAGCCTGGCCCACCCGAGCTACATCATCCTGCCCGAGCCCCGCGGCCCCGAGATCGGCGGCGCGGCCCCCCGGCCCGCCCGGGTACGTGGCGCCGGCGCCCTCGCCGGGATGGCCCGCAGTGCCCAGGGCGACGGCGGCATCGACATGTCGATCTTCGACCGGGCCCTCATCCCGATGTATCCCGCCACCCGCGACGTCGAATCGTGGACCGTGATGCGATGCGTGCGGCAGATCCTCGACCAGCTCGAGACCATCGACGACCCGCTGCCCGACTGGGTGCGTCGCGAGCACGGCCTGATCGGGCTGGACGAGGCGCTGCGCCGCATCCACCTGCCCGACGACCGGGACGACGTCACCGCCGCCCGCGAGCGCCTGCGGTTCGACGAGGCCGCGGCGGTGCAGCTCGTGCTCGCCCGGCGCCGACACGACGTCGCGGTGCGCACCGCCCCGGCGTGCCCGCGCCGCAGCGGCGGTATCGCCGACGAGTTCGATCGGAGGCTGCCGTTCGAACTGACCGCCGGCCAGCTCGCCGTCGCGGGCGAGATCGCGGCCGACCTCGCCGGCGAGCATCCGATGAATCGGTTGCTGCAGGGCGAGGTCGGTTCGGGCAAGACGATCGTGGCGCTGCGGGCCATGCTGCAGGTCATCGACGCGGGGCACCAGTGCGCGCTGCTCGCCCCGACCGAAGTTCTCGCCGCCCAGCATGCGCGGTCGCTGACGAGGATGCTCGGCGACCTCGCCGAGGCGGGCGAACTCGGTGCCCACGAACTGGCCACGAAGGTCACCCTCGTGACGGGATCGATGGGCACCGCCCGCAAGCGGCAGGCCCTGCTCGACATCGTGAGCGGCGACTCGGGGCTCGTGATCGGCACCCACGCGCTGATCCAGCAGGGCGTCGAGTTCCACGACCTCGGGCTGGTCGTCGTCGACGAACAACACCGCTTCGGGGTGGAGCAGCGCGACGTGCTGCGCAACCGCGGCCGCGACGGTGCCAGCCCGCACGTGCTGGTGATGACGGCGACACCGATCCCGCGCACCATCGCGATGACCGTCCTCGGCGACCTCGAGGTGTCCACATTGCGGGAACTGCCCCGCGGCCGGTCGCCCATCACCAGCCGGGTCGTGGCGGCGAAGGTGCATCCGAGCTGGGTGACGCGCGCCTGGGAACGCATCGGCGAGGAGGTCGCGGCGGGCCGGCAGGCGTATGTGGTGTGCTCGCGCATCGGCGACGGCGACAGCGACGAGGACGCCGACCTCGTCGACGTCGACGTCGACGAGGCGGAGACGACCGGCGGGCGCAGGGGAAAGGGCACGCCTCCCGAGACGAAGTCGGTTCTCCAGCAGTTCGAGGAGCTCGCCGGGGGGCCGCTCGCCCATCTGCGGGTCGGGCTGCTGCACGGGCGCCTGCCCGCCGACGAGAAGGACGCGGTGATGCGCGACTTCGCCGCGGGCGACATCGACGTGCTGGTGTGCACCACCGTCGTCGAAGTGGGCGTGGATGTGCCCAACGCGACGGTGATGGTCATCGTGGATGCCGATCGCTTCGGGGTCAGCCAGCTGCATCAGCTGCGCGGCCGGGTGGGCCGGGGCGGGCATGCGGGGCTCTGCCTGCTCGTGACCGATTCAAAACCGGGCGCGCCCGCCATGGCCCGCCTCGAGGCCGTCGCCGCGACGACCGACGGATTCGCGCTCGCCCAGCTGGACCTGCAGCAGCGCCGCGAGGGGGACGTGCTCGGCGTCGCCCAGTCGGGCACCACGTCGACGCTGCGGATGCTCTCGCTCGTCGACGACGTCGAGGTCATCTCGGCCGCGCAGGCCTTCGCCCGTGCGGTGACCGACCGTGATCCGCGGCTCGAGGACCACCCCGGTCTGGCCCGCATGGTCTCGGCCGCGCTCGACACCGAACGGGTCGCGTACCTCGAGAAGTCGTGAGGTTACGTTTCGCGCACGTCGGGTGCGGCGCCCGCGTGAGGTGACGGCGGACGCCTCCTCCGTGTTTCCGGCGCGTTAAAGATCTCTCGACCTGCATCGTTTCAGTCGGCCGAAGACTGCCGTTCGTCCCACGATCTGGGATGCAGGCGCCGAACGGAGTGTTACGTCGCGGTACCGTCGTCCAATGTTCTCCAAAGTGCTTGTCGCCAACCGAGGCGAGATCGCGATCCGCGCGTTCCGTGCCGCCTACGAACTGGGTGCCGGTACCGTCGCGGTGTTTCCGTACGAGGACCGCAATTCCCTGCACCGGCTCAAGGCCGACGAGGCCTACCAGATCGGGGAGCAGGGGCATCCGGTCCGCGCGTACCTGTCCGTGGCTGAGATCGTCGCCGCCGCCAAGAAGGCCGGGGCCGACGCGGTCTACCCCGGCTACGGCTTCCTGTCCGAGAACCCGGATCTGGCGGCGGCGTGTGCGGCGGAAGGCATCACCTTCATCGGTCCGTCGGCGCACGTGCTGGAGCTGACCGGGAACAAGGCCCGGGCGATCGCCGCGGCGAAGGCGGCGGGCCTGCCGGTGCTGGCGTCGTCCGAGCCGTCGGCCGACCTCGAGGAGCTGCTCGAGGCGGCCGAGTCGATGGAGTTCCCGATCTTCGTCAAGGCCGTCGCCGGCGGCGGCGGACGCGGCATGCGGCGCGTCGCCGAGCGCAGCCAGCTGCGCGAGGCGATCGAGGCGGCGTCCCGAGAGGCGGACGCGGCGTTCGGCGATCCCACGGTGTTCCTCGAGCAGGCCGTGGTCGATCCCCGGCACATCGAGGTGCAGATCCTGGCCGACGGCCAGGGCAACGTCATGCACCTGTTCGAGCGGGACTGCTCGCTGCAGCGCCGCCACCAGAAGGTCATCGAGCTGGCCCCGGCACCGAACCTCGCGCCCGAGCTGCGCGAGCGGATCTGCGCGGACGCCGTCGCGTTCGCGAAGCAGATCGGCTACAGCTGCGCCGGCACCGTCGAATTCCTCCTCGACTCCCGCGGCAACCACGTCTTCATCGAGATGAACCCGCGCATCCAGGTCGAGCACACGGTCACCGAGGAGATCACCGACGTCGACCTGGTGCAGGCGCAGCTGCGCATCGCCTCCGGCGAGTCGCTGACCGACCTGGGCCTGTCGCAGGACAAGGTCGCCATCCGCGGCGCGGCGCTGCAGTGCCGCATCACCACCGAGGATCCGGCCAACGGCTTCCGGCCCGACACCGGCCGCATCAGTGCCTACCGCACGCCCGGCGGCGCCGGCATCCGCCTCGACGGCGGCACCTCCGTCGGCGCCGAGGTCTCCGCCCACTTCGACTCGATGCTGGTCAAGCTCACGGCCCGCGGCCGCGACCTGCCCACCGCCGTCGCCCGCGCCCGCCGCGCGGTCACCGAGTTCCGCATCCGCGGCGTGTCGACGAACATCCCCTTCCTGCAGGCCGTGCTCGACGACCCGGACTTCCGGGCCGGCAACGTCACCACGTCGTTCATCGACGAGCGACCCCAGTTGCTGACCGCCAAGACGTCCGCGGACCGCGGCACCAAGATCGTCGAGTACCTGGCCGACGTGACGGTGAACAAGCCGCACGGCGAGCGCCCGACGACGGTGTACCCGCACGACAAGCTGCCGAAGATCGACCTCGACGTCGCCCCGCCGGCAGGCTCGCGGCAGCGGCTGCTCGCCCTCGGCCCGGACGGCTTCGCGAAGGCGCTGCGCGAACAGAAGGCCCTCGCCGTCACCGACACCACCTTCCGCGACGCGCACCAGTCGCTGCTCGCGACCCGCGTGCGCAGCAAGGACCTGCTCACCGTCGCCGGTCACGTCGCGCGGATGACCCCGCAACTGCTGTCGATCGAGGCGTGGGGCGGCGCCACCTACGACGTCGCGCTGCGGTTCCTGCACGAGGATCCGTGGGAGCGTCTTGCGGCGTTGCGCGAGGCCATCCCCAACATCAACCTGCAGATGCTGCTGCGCGGCCGGAACACGGTCGGCTACACCCCGTACCCGGAGGTGGTCACCCGCGCGTTCGTCCGTGAGGCCACCGACACCGGCATCGACATCTTCCGCATCTTCGACGCGCTGAACAACGTCGACCAGATGCGGCCGGCGATCGACGCGGTCCGCGAGACCGGGACCGCCCTGGCCGAGGTCGCGATGTCCTACACCGGGGACCTGTCGAATCCCGGAGAGACGCTCTACACCCTCGACTACTACCTGCGCCTGGCGGAGCAGATCGTCGAGGCCGGGGCCCACGTGCTGGCGATCAAGGACATGGCCGGACTGCTGCGCGCCCCCGCGGCCGCCACCCTGGTCTCGGCGCTGCGCAGCAACTTCGACCTGCCGGTGCACGTGCACACCCACGACACCCCCGGCGGCCAGCTCGCGACGTACCTCGCGGCGTGGCAGGCCGGCGCCGACGCCGTCGACGGGGCGTCCGCCGCGCTGGCCGGCACCACCAGTCAGCCCGCGCTGTCGGCGATCGTCGCCGCGGCGGCCCACTCGGAGCACGACACCGGCCTCGACCTGCAGGCCGTGTGCGACCTCGAACCGTACTGGGAGGCGCTGCGCAAGGTGTACGCGCCGTTCGAGTCGGGCCTGCCCGCACCCACGGGCCGCGTCTACACCCACGAGATCCCCGGCGGGCAGCTGTCGAATCTGCGGCAGCAGGCCATCGCGCTGGGCCTGGGTGACCGGTTCGAGGAGGTCGAGGCAAAGTACGCCGCCGCCGACCGGATGCTCGGCCGGCTGGTCAAGGTCACCCCCTCGTCGAAGGTCGTCGGTGACCTGGCTCTGCACCTGGTGGGCTCCGGCGTCGCCAGCGAGGAGTTCGCGGCCGATCCGTCCCGCTTCGACATCCCGGACTCGGTGATCGGATTCCTCCGCGGCGAGCTCGGCACTCCGCCCGGCGGGTGGCCCGAGCCGTTCCGCTCGAAGGCCCTCGAGGGCCGGGGCGCCCCCAAGGCCGAGGTGCCGCTGACGTCCGAGGAGGAGAAGGCCCTCGACGACACCTCCACCGAGCGCCGCGCCACCTTGAACCGGCTGCTGTTCCCCGGCCCGACCCAGGCGTTCCTCGAGCACCGGGACCGCTACGGCGACACCTCGGAGCTGTCGGCCAACCAGTTCTTCTACGGGCTGCGGCGCGGGGAGGAACACCGGGTGCGCCTGGACAAGGGCGTCGAGCTGCTGATCGGGCTCGAGGCGATCTCCGAGCCGGACGAGCGCGGCTTCCGGACCGTGATGTGCATCCTCAACGGGCAGCTGCGCCCGGTGTCGGTGCGCGACAAGTCCGTCGCCAGCGAGGTTCCGGCCGCGGAGAAGGCCGATCGCGCCAACCCCGGGCACGTCGCCGCGCCCTTCGCCGGCGCCGTGACCCTCCTGGTCGCCGAGGGTGACCGGGTCGCCGCCGGCGACACCGTCGCCACCATCGAGGCGATGAAGATGGAGGCCGCGATCACCGCTCCGCGCGGCGGCGTGGTCACTCGCGTCGCCCTCGCCGGGGTGTCCCAGGTGGAGGGCGGTGACCTGCTGGTCGTCGTGTCCACCGAGGAGAGCGCGGAGTGATCGGACGGTTCTCCGGGACGGTGCGATGACCCGGATCGTGGCCGGCCGGGCCGGGGGGCGGCGCCTGAAGGTGCCGCCCCGCGGGACCCGCCCCACCTCCGAGCGGGTCCGCGAGGCGCTGTTCAGCTCGCTCACGGCCCGGATGGAGCTCGACGGCGCGTCGGTGCTGGACCTGTACGCCGGCTCCGGCGCCCTCGGGCTCGAGGCGTTGTCCCGGGGCGCTGCCCACGCCCTGCTCGTCGAGTCCGACGCGCAGGCCGCCGCGGTGATTCGCCGGAACATCCGCGAACTCGGGCTGCCTGCGGTGCTGCGGGCGGCGCCGGTGGCCGCGGTGCTCGGCGGTGCCCCGGACCGGGTCTACGACCTCGTGCTCGCAGATCCGCCGTATGCGGTGACCGAGCAGGCGGTGTCCGCGATGCTCACCGTTTTGGTCGACGGGGGCTGGGTGGGGGAGGGCTCGGTGGTGGTGCTCGAGCGTTCTTCCCGCTCGCCGGAGACGGTCTGGCCGGACGCCCTCGAACCGGAACGCGTCCGCAAGTACGGTGAGACCCGGATCGAGATCGCCACCTGCTACGGTTCGGACTCATGAGCAGTGCGGTCTGCCCCGGTTCGTTCGATCCCGTGACCAACGGCCACCTCGACGTCATCTCGCGGACTGCCGTGCAGTTCGACGAAGTGACGGTGACCGTCGTGATCAACCCCAACAAGCAGGGAATGTTCACGGTCCCCGAGCGCATCGAGATGCTCACCGAAGCCACCGCCCATCTCGGCAACGTGCGCGTCGACTCCTGGCAGGGCCTGCTGGTGGACTACGCACGCGCCCACGGGATCACCGCCATCGTCAAGGGCCTGCGCGGGGCCAACGACTTCGACTACGAGCTGCAGATGGCGCAGATGAACCACAAGCTCACCGGCGTCGACACCCTCTTCGTCGCGACCAACCCGGCCTACAGCTACCTGTCGAGCTCTCTCGTCAAGGAGGTCGCCACCTACGGCGGCGACGTCGCCGACATGCTTCCGGCAACGGTGCACAAGCGGCTCCTGGCGCGGATCGCGGAGCGGACAGCCGCGCAGCGCTGATCGGACCCAGCCGCGCAGCACTGATCGGATCCGACGGGCGGGTCGGCGCGGCCCGTTCGATTGCCGACACACCGGGTGCGCGATGCGCGACTCGGACGGTACCTGCGGCAGACTTGCATCCGGCGCCGGTCGCACCGGCCGCGCCGGGACGACGATTGGGGTTGGGCGTGTACCGCGTATTCGAGGCACTCGACGAGCTGGTCGCGATCGTCGAGGAAGCACGCAGTGTCCCGATGACCGCGAGCTGCGTGGTCCCGCGCGGCGACGTACTGGATCTGCTCGACGACGTCCGCGACGCGCTGCCGGCGGAACTGGACGACGCGCAGGACGTTTTGGACCATCGCGACAAGCTCATCGGGGACGCGCGGACTCAGGCCGACAAGACGGTCGCGGATGCCGACGCGGAGGCCCGCGAGACTCTCGACAACGCCCGCGCGGACGCGGATCGCATGCTCGCCGACGCGAAGGCGCAGGCGGACCGGATGGTGCAGGAGGCCCGCGCCCACGCCGACGATCTGCTGCGCGACGCCCAGGCCGAAGCCGACGACACGATCGCCGACGCCAAGGACCAGTACGAGTCCGTGACGGCCCGCGCGCAGGCCGAGGCCGACCGCATGATCGAGGCAGGCAAGGCCTCGTACGAGCGGTCGGTCGCCGACGGCGAGGCCGAGCAGGCCCGGCTGGTGTCGCAGACGGAGGTCGTCCAGGCCGCGCACGCCGAGTCGGCCCGGGTCATCGACGCCGCACACGCCGAGTCGGATCGGTTGCGGTCGGAATGCGACGAGTACGTCGACTCCAAGCTCGCCGAGTTCGAGGACGTGCTCGGCACGACCCTGCGGTCGGTGGGCCGCGGCCGGCAGCAGTTGCGAACAGGCGCCGGGGTGCCCGACTACACGGAGGCCGAACGCCGGTCCGAGCGGCGCCGCTGACGCCACCGGCGTCCGCGCGGGGGCGATTTCGCCGAGCCCGGGTCCGTCGCGTATCGTGGAGTGGTTGCCCAGCCGCCCCGCGGCATCCGCCACCTGGAAAGAGGAAGAAGCATTCCCGTGTCTGCCCGCCGTCACAGCTCCCAGCATCCCGCCCGGGATTCGGGTCTCGTGCTGGACGTACTCTCGCTCGGCCGCCGTCCGGGCTCCATGCGCACCGTCCACGAAGTGGTACCCGCGCCGGTGCGGATCGGACTCGACGCGATCGCGATCGCGGAAGGCACGGATGTGGAACTCGACCTCCGGTTGGAAGCGGTCTCGGAGGGGGTCCTCGTCACCGGGACCGTGCGTGCCGATACAGTCGGCGAGTGCTCGCGCTGCCTCGAACCCTTCGAGGACTCGGTGGAGTTGTACCTGACGGAGCTGTTCGCCTACCCGAACAGCGTCACGGAGCAGACCACCGACGAGGACGAGGTCCACCGCCTGGTGGACGACACGATCGACCTCGAGCCGGTCATCGTCGACACCGTCGGACTGGAACTTCCGCTGCGGCCGTTGTGTAGTGACGACTGCGCGGGACTGTGCCCCGAATGCGGCATTCGCCTGGCGATTGCGGAATCCGGGCACGGGCATGAGAGAATGGATCCTCGCTGGGCTGGGTTGGCAGCCGCTTTCGGCGCAGGCTCCGAAGAACCCAGCAGTGCACCCGACAGCAAGAACAACGAGGAGAAGTAGACGTGGCCGTCCCCAAGCGCAGAATGTCGCGTTCGAACACCCGGTCGCGGCGGAGCCAGTGGAACACCACTGCGCCGACGCTCGTCACCTGCCCGAACCGTGGCTGCGGTGAGAAGAAGCTGCCCCACGTGGCGTGCCCGTCGTGCGGCACCTACAACGGCCGTCAGGTGACCGCCGCCGTCTAGTTCTCGAATTCTGAGACATCGTGACGAGCGATTCGACCACCGCATCCGAGGGCGGCGAAGGGGAACACGTGTCCCTTCTCGCCGCCCTCGGTGTCGATGTGGATCCGGAGCTGCTGACGCTTGCGCTCACGCACCGCTCCTACGCCTACGAGAACGGCGGCCTGCCGACCAACGAGCGTCTCGAGTTCCTCGGTGACGCCGTCCTGGGCCTCACCGTCACCGAGAAGCTGTACCTGTCACACCCGGACAAGTCCGAGGGTGAACTCGCGAAGATCCGCGCTTCGGTGGTGAACATGCACGCCCTCGCCGAGGTCGCGCGCTCCCTCGGGGAGGGGGGCCTCGGTCCGCACCTGCTGCTCGGCAAGGGTGAGGAACTCACCGGGGGCCGTGACAAGCCCAGCATCCTCGCGGACGGCATGGAGTCGCTGCTCGGTGCCGTCCACCTGCAGCACGGCATCGACGTCGCACGCACCGTCGTGCTGCGCCTGTTCGCCGAACTCCTGGAGCGGGGCCCGCGCCTCGGCGCCGGCCTCGACTGGAAGACGAGCCTGCAGGAACTGACCGCGGAACGCGGCGTGGGCGTGCCCGCGTACGAGATCACCGCCACCGGCCCGGACCACGACAAGGAATTCACCGCGACCGTGATCGTCGCGGGCGACGCCCGTGGCGTCGGCGTGGGACGCACGAAGAAGGAAGCCGAGCAGAAGGCCGCCGCCGCGGCCTGGCAGAGCCTGTCCGACAGCGACGCCGCCCCCACCGGCGCCGCCGCCGACCAGAACTGACCCGACGTGCCCGAACTGCCCGAGGTCGAGGTCGTCCGCCGCGGCCTGGACGCGCACGTCCGGGGCGCCACCATCGAGTCCGTCCAGGTGCTGCATCCGCGTGCGGTGCGCCGGCACGAACCCGGTCCGCGGGATCTCGCGTTGCGGCTGACCGGGCAGGCCGTCGCCGCGGTCCAGCGTCGCGGCAAGTACCTGTGGCTCGTCCTCGAGCCCGCCGACGTCGCGCTGGTCGTGCATCTCGGGATGAGCGGACAGATGCTGGTCCAGCCGCCTGCGGTGCCGGACGAGAAACACCTGCGCATCCGTGCCGTTCTCGACAACGGCACCGATCTGCGGTTCGTGGATCAGCGCACCTTCGGCGGCTGGGCCCTCGCCCCGCTCGTCGAGGTCGACGGTGCCGTCCTGCCGGAACCCGTCGCGCACATCGCCCGCGACCCCCTGGACCCCGCGTTCGACGCGGCCGCCGTGGTGAAGGTGCTGCGCGGCAAGCACTCCGAGATCAAGCGCCTCCTCCTCGACCAGACCGTCGTGTCGGGCATCGGCAACATCTACGCCGACGAATCGCTGTGGCGGGCCGGCGTGCACGGCAACCGTGCCGCCGACCGGCTCGGGGGACCGACCCTGCGCCGGCTCCTCGACGCGGCCCGCGACGTGATGGGCGAGGCACTCGCGCAGGGTGGCACCTCGTTCGATGCCCTCTACGTCAACGTCAACGGCGAGTCCGGATACTTCGATCGGTCGCTGAACGTCTACGGCCAGGAGAACCTGCCGTGCCCACGGTGCGGTACGCCGGTCCGGCGCGAGAAGTTCATGAACCGCTCGTCGTTCAGTTGCCCGACCTGTCAGCCGCCGCCCCGGAGCGCGCGGCGAGTCTGAGCTTCCGCCCACCTCCGAAACCGTCGAAGCGGCGAATCCGCCTCACGATCCCGCTCCGGGCAGGCACAGTGGGAGCGGCGGAGGAGGACGCACATGCGAACATCGAGGACGGCCGTACCCGTGGCTGCGGCAGCGCTGGCGGTGGCACTCGCGGTCGGCGGCTGCGGCACCGACGACACGTACCCGAGCGAGTCGGCGCAGACGACCACCGAGACAGCCCCGGAGACGACCCCACCGACCGGGACGGCCGGGTCCGAACCCGGGCAGCCGGGCACCGAGCCGCAGGTCACCGAAGCGACGGGTGGGATCCCGGCCTATCAGCCGTCGACACTCGTCAGCCGATCGATCGGCTCGACCGTCCTGACGACCTCCGACCCGATCGAACAGGTCGGCGCCTTCTACCTCGACTTCGTGGGCCGGGAGGGGTGGCAGACGGTCTCCGAAAGTGTCACTCCGTACAGCACGAGTCTCACGATCAGGAAGACGGGGGAGGGCGCCTCCATCTCGGTCTCGTCGGGTGGTGACGGGACGCTGATCTCGATCAGTACCTATCCGTCTCCGTAGCGGCGCTGCTCAGCCGTCTCCGAGCCGGCGTGGGCGGAACAGCGCCTCGGCGTCGTCCGTCGCGTAGGCGGACCGGCGTTGATCCGCCAGGCCCAGCATGTATTCGGCGACCTGCTCGGGGGCTGTGCGGTAGACGTCCCAAAGGTGTTTCGGGCCCTCGGGGAAGGCGATGATCCCTTCCCCCGCGGCGACGGCGTCCAGGATCGTCCGCGCGGCCTCGTCGGCGGTGATCGAGTCGTCGGGGGCTCGGCCCGCGACGGGATCTCCCATGAGCGAGGTCTCGAAGATCCGGGTGGCAACGTTGCCGGGGCACACCACCGAGACCCGGATGCCGTCGGCGGCAAGTTCGTACCGCAATGCTTCGCTCAACCCTACGATCCCGAATTTCGTTGTGCAGTAGAGCGATTGATATGGGAACGGCACCAGCCCCGCGACCGATGCGGTGTTGACGAGGTGACCGCCGCCCTGCCTCCGCATGATCGGCAGGGCGGCATGGATCCCGTAGATCACACCCCACAGGTTCAGATCCACGATGCGCCGCCACTGTTCGAGCGTCGCCTCACCGATCGGCAACGTGCCGCCTACCCCCGCGTTGTTGAACAGGAAGTCGAGGCGGCCGTGGCGGGAGGCCGCCTCCTCGATCAGGTGCTGGACCTCCTGCTGCCGCATCACGTCCACGGTTGCGCACTCGACGCGGCCGGCGTGCTCGACGAGGGACTCACGTGCCGCGGCGAGCCGCTCCGAGTCGCGGTCGGCGAGCACGACGACCGCGCCCGCGCGCGCGAGCGCCTCGCCGACGGCGCGGCCGATCCCCGAGGCCCCGCCCGTGACGACGCACACCCCTCCTTCGAAATGCCCGCTCATGTCCACAACCTCCGTGCCGAGGCGACCTGGAGGGCCTGGTGGCCGCGCGTGACGTCGTCGATCGGCAATCCGGCCGGAGCGTCGGCGACGTGCCTCTGGGTGGGGTTCTCCTCCCAGGTGAGCAAATGCCGGTCGATCGTTCCCTCCGCTTGCCCCTCCTGCGTGTAGGTGAGATCGATCGGGTACAGCGTCGGGTGGCTCAGGGCCGTGCCGGGCCTGCCGATGTGTGGGATGTAGCCGCCGCCGGCCATCGACCCCACGCCGCGGTTCATCGCGTATCCGATCTCGACGACCGCTTCGGTGATCTCGAAGCCCCCCCGGACGTGACGCGTCGGGCCTGCGGATCTGTGCGGTACCGGATGGCGACACCGGTCACATCGCAGTACGTCCACGACCCCAGGGGCGCGGGGGGCGAAGTGGGCAGGCTTCGAATATGTCTCGACCTCGGAGACGGTGAACACCTTCCGGAGCGTATCCCGTTCGTGCGGCATGCATTCTGATTCGCGGCGATCGGGGACCCACGCACTCGCGCGTCTGCTTGCAGAATGCCTCGCTCGAGCTGCCGGGTCCGGTACGGGGGCGATGCCAGGGCGACGGGAAGACCGTCCGGCGTTTCGCGCGGACGCCCGGTGTGCACCGCATCGTCGACGCCGAGGACCCGCATTGCCGTCTGCGTGGCGATGTCGCCTTCGGTGCCTCTCGGCTCGGATCGGGGGCGCCGGGTGGGATACGGTGGACTCGGTGCGCCGGGAAGTCTGGTCGGCAAACGATGACCGCTGCGCGAAATCCGAGGACGATCGATGACGACACCCTTCTCCCGCCTGCCGTTGCTCTCACGTGGATCGTGGGAGGAATCCAAGCGGGTGACCGAGATTCTCCGCAAGGAGACGGTCGGCGGCATCCTGCTGCTCATCGGCGCGCTCGCGGCCCTGATCTGGGCCAACACGCCGTGGTCCGACGCCTACCACAGCCTCCGTGACACCACGGTGGGCCCGTCCGCCCTGCATCTGGACCTGTCTCTCGGGACGTGGGCGGCCGACGGCCTGCTCGCCATCTTCTTCTTCGTCGTCGGCCTGGAACTCAAGCGCGAGTTCGTCGCCGGCGACCTGCGCGATCTACGGCGCGCCGCGGTGCCGATCACCGCCGCGGTAGGGGGAATGGCGGTTCCCGCCGTGGTGTTCGTCGCGGTGAATCTGCGTGGCGGAGGGGACGCCCTGGCGGGATGGGCCGTGCCCACCGCCACCGACATCGCCTTCGCCGTGGCCATCCTCGCCGTCATCGGGACGCACCTCCCGGCCGCCCTGCGTACCTTCCTGCTGACGCTCGCCGTCGTCGACGACCTGCTCGCCGTCACCGTGATCGCGGTGTTCTACACCGACGACCTCGACTTCGTATACCTCGGACTGGCGCTGCTGCCGCTGCTCGCCTTCGCGCTCGCGGTGCAGCGAGGCATCCGGTTCTGGTGGCTGCTGGTGCCGCTGGCGGCGCTCACATGGTTCCTCGTCCACGAATCCGGCGTGCACGCCACCGTGGCCGGCGTCCTGCTCGGGTTCACCGTGCCGGTCGCCCGCCGGACACGCACCGGAACCGAAGCCATGGCCGAGCAGTTCGAACATCGCCTCCGGCCACTGTCGGCCGGGGTGGCTGTCCCGATCTTCGCGTTCTTCGCCGCCGGCGTGACGATCGGTGGCCTCGACGGCCTGGGTGAAGCGCTCCGCGACCCGATCTCGATCGGTGTCGTCGCGGGCCTCGTGCTCGGCAAGGTCGTCGGGATCTTCGGCGTCACCTACCTGATGGCCCGGTTCACCCGCGCCCACCTGGACGAGGGTCTGAGCTGGCTGGACGTGCTCGGAGTCGCGCTGCTCGGCGGCATCGGCTTCACCGTCTCCCTGCTCATCGGGGATCTCGCGTACGGCGCCGGCACGGTCGCGGCCGACCACGTCAAGGTCGCCGTCCTCGTCGGCTCCCTCACGGCGGCGCTCGCCGCCTCGGTCGTGCTCCGCTCCCGGAACCGGGCCTACCGCAGGATCGCCGAACTCGAGACCGTCGACGCGGATCACGACGGCATCCCGGACGTCTACCAGCGCTGAGGCTCCGCCGGGTCGCGTGACAGGGATCGGCGATTCCTGGGCGAGGCGATCGACCCCGCCTAGAATGGACGGACGGACATCGCGGCGGCACCCGATCCCGCGCCGCCCCGGCCACCGCGGTGTACGCGGGTGATCGGAGGTGGACGTGCATCCCTCCGAACCCGCGCGTGTGCTACCCCGCCGGGCGTATCGGGCGCTCGTCGCGTTTCTGGTCCTCTTCGCTCTGCTCGTCGTGGGACCTCGGCTGGTGGCGGTGTACACGGACTGGCTCTGGTTCGGGGAAGTCGGCTACCGAGACGTGTGGGGCACCGTCCTCGTGACCCGGCTGGTGCTGTTCGCCGTGGTGACGCTGGTGGTGACGGGGCTGCTCTTCGGAGCGACGGTGTGGGCGTACCGATCGCGCCCCCTGTTCGCCACCGGTCCGGACGATCCGATCGAGCGATACCGGATCATGGTGCTGCGGCGCCCGAAGCTGTACGCGATCGGCATTCCGCTGCTGCTGGGACTGTTCTTCGGCCTGAGCGCACAGAGCCAGTGGGCCAGAGTGCAGCTCTTCCTCCACGGCGGAGCATTCGGTAGCTCCGACGCCGAGTTCGGGCACGATATCGGGTTCTACGTCTTCGACCTGCCCTTCTACCGGCTCCTGCTGACGTGGGCGTTCGTCGCGCTGTTCCTGGCACTCGTGCTCTGCGCGGCTACCCACTACCTCTTCGGTGGACTCCGGGTGCCCTTCACGACCGGCTCCGAGACCCGACGCGGTACCACCGGCGCGACGACGCGCGCGGCCCGGATCCAGATCGCGGTTCTCGCCGGGAGCTTCGTCGCGCTCAAGGCGGTCGCGTACTGGTTCGACCGGTACGAGTTGTTGTGGAGCGGCCGGAAGGAACCGACGTTCACCGGGGCCGGGTTCACCGACATCAACGCGGTCCTGCCGGCGCGCCTGATCCTGGTGGCGATCGCCGTGCTCTGCGCGGCGGCGTTCTTCGCCTCGATACTGCTGGACGACCTGCGGGTGCCGCTGATGGCGACCGCGCTCCTGGTCCTGTCGTCGATCGTCGTCGGCGGTGTCTTCCCGGCGCTCACGGAGCAGTTCTCGGTGCGCCCGAATGCGGCCGATCGCGAGAGCCCGTACATCGAGCGCAACATCGCCGCGACCAGGCAGGCGTACGAGATCGAGGCCGATCGCGTCGAGTACCTCGACTATCCCGGGGTCGGAACCCGGCCGCCGCGGGAGATCCCGGCCGACGTCACCACGATCGCCAATGCCCGGCTGCTGGACCCGAACGTGCTCTCCAGGACCTTCACCCAGCAACAGCAGCTGAAGAACTTCTACGGGTTCACTCCGCAGCTGGACATCGACCGGTACACCATCGACGGGAAGGTCGGTGACTACATCGTCGCCGCCCGGGAACTCTCCCCGGACAGTCTGAGCGGCAACCAGACCCAGTGGATCAACCGGCACACCGTCTACACCCACGGCAACGGATTCGTGGCGGCGCCGGCGAACCGGGTCAACGCCGCCGTCCGGGACGCGGCCGCGGCCGGCAGCGGAAGCGACAGCGGTTACCCCATCTACACCGTCAGCGACATCGCTTCCCAGGCCTCCGGCCGGCAACTGATCCCGGTCGAGCAACCGCGCATCTACTTCGGTGAGCTGATCGCGGCGTCGGACCCGGACTACGCGATCGTCGGCGGGCCCGCAGGTGCGGCGCCGCGCGAGTACGACACGGACACCTCCCAGTACACCTACACCGGAAGCGGGGGAGTGCCGATCGGGAGCTGGATCAACCGGCTGGCCTTCGCGGTGCGCTACGGCGAGCGCAACATCCTGTTCTCCGGCGCCATCGGGGCGGATTCGAAGATCATCTTCGATCGTGATCCGAAGACCCGCGTGGAGCGGGTCGCGCCGTGGCTGCGCACCGACGCCAACCCGTACCCGGCGGTGGTGGCAGGCCGGATCGTCTGGATCGTCGACGGCTACACCACCCTCGCGCACTACCCGTACTCCCAGGCCGGCGCGCTGCCCGGCGCCGGCGTCACCGAGACCGGCCGGCTATTGCCGGGTGAGGCCGTCTCCTACATCAGGAACTCGGTCAAGGCCACGGTGGACGCCTACGACGGCACCGTCACCCTCTACCAGGTGGACACGAACGACCCGGTCCTCGCGGCGTGGATGGGCGCCTTCCCCGACGCCGTGCAACCGCCGGAATCGATCAGCCCGGAACTGCGCTCCCACTTCCGTTACCCGGAGGACCTCTTCGGTCTCCAGCGGGACCGGCTCGCGAAGTACCACGTCGACGACCCACGGGAATTCTTCACCAACAATGCGTTCTGGTCCGTTCCCAGCGACCCCACCTCCGAGGCCGTGGGGTCTCAGCCGCCGTACTACGTGCTGGTCGGTGACCGCGAGAGCGCGGAACCGTCCTTCCGTCTGGCCAGCGCGATGGTGGGGTTCAACCGAGAATTCCTCTCCGCCTACATCTCGGTGGACTCCGACCCGGACAACTACGGCCGGATGGAGGTGCTGCAGCTGCCGACCGACACGCAGACCCAGGGTCCGCAGCAGACCCAGAACTCGATGATCTCCGACACCCGGGTGGCCTCCGAACGCACCCTGCTCGAGCGGTCAAACCGGATCCACTACGGCAATCTGCTGACGCTGCCGATAGCGGACGGCGGGGTGCTCTACGTCGAGCCCCTGTTCACCGAACGTCTCACGAGCACCGCCGACGGTTCGACGTTCCCGCAGTTGTCGCGGGTGCTGGTCAGCTATCGCGAACCCAGCGCCGGCGGCGTCCGTGTCGGGTACGCGCCCACCCTCGCCGAGGCCCTCGACCAGGTCTTCGGGGCGGGAACGGGCCGGGTGGCGACCGCGCCCGGAGGAGACGCCGCGACCTCGCCGGATCCTGCGACCGCACCGCCGTCCGAGGGCGGCGCCGCGGTGCCGCCGACCACCGCGCCCCCGCCGGCCGCGGAGCCGACCCCGGAGCAGCTGACCGCCGCCGTCGTCGAACTGAACAGCGCCCTGGCGGATCTGCGCGAGGCTCAGCGCACGGGCGACTTCACGTCGTACGGCGCCGCGCTCGACCGGCTCCAACGCGCCGTCGACAACTTCCTGGCGGCCGGGGGAAGCCCCAACTGAGGTTCACCGCGGCCGATGCCGGTGTCGTGGAGCCGCTCGCAATCGTGGCTGCCGTGGGCGGCGACCTCGCGCATCAACGGATCGGTGTCGACGACCACGATCTCGGACGGCGGGACGTCGTCCCGGGCGGCACGTCCACCGCGGCACGGCCCATGGTGCCTCCCTGGTCGTGAAATGCGAGCACCGATCGCCGACCGGATTTCCCGGCACTCCGGGCATCAGGCCCGGATCGAGGGAGCCTCGGTCCCGCCTGAAGTCACTGGTGCACGAGGCTGAGCCGACGCCACGACCACAGGGTCAGGCCCGCCGAGACGACCGGAACGGTGAGGGCCAGCACGAGCTGCGGAGCGGTCACGGAACCGGCCTGCGGTCCCGCCGCCCACAGACCCGGAGCGGAGAACGGGAACCAGCCGCCGGCTCCCGTCATGACCGCCATCTGGGCGGCGATCACCACGGCGATGATCGTCCCGATCGCGGGCAGGTATCCCCGTGCCACGGTGGCGACCCAGGCGCAGGGAACGGCGAGCCCCGCGGTGAGCAGGGCTACGGCGAGGAATCGGCCGACGAGCGCAGCCGTCCCGGGGTCGAGGGGATCGTCGTCGACGAACGTTCCCGCGACCGCAAGCGCGGCGCCCGTCGCGACGCTGACGGCGACGGACCAGGTCAGCAGGATCAGCAGTTTCGCTGCAGCGACGGCCGGGCGGGAGACCGGGGCGGCCCACAGCCCGCTGATCGCCCCGTCGGTGAACTCGCGGCCGAAGACCCAGCCGACGACCACACCGAACCCGAGAAGCCCGCCCACCGAGACGATGGTATCGGCTGCGGCGAACAGCCCCGCACGGCCGCCGTCCTCGACGATCGCCTGCGCCTTGCCCGCCATCGTGGCGTCGGCGCCGTGCACGGATCGCAGGGTCAGCACGCACATGGCCACCACCCCCGTCGTGAGGAGGACGGTGGTGACCCACACGGGACGCGCCCGCCGGAACTTGGCCCATTCCACCGCCAGTGCGGCCCGGACCTGCTCGGACGTGGTCATCGGCGCGCCTCGCTGTCGCGGTACACCAGGTCGAAGAACTGCCGCTCGAGATCGATGCCGCGAGGGTCGAGGGCGCCGACGGTGCGCCCCTCGTTCACGACTGTGATGCGGTCGGCCACGCGGGCGACCTCGTCGAGGTGGTGACTCGACACCAGCGTCGCCGTGCCACGCTCCCGGCTGCGCTGCAGCAGCGTGCGCAACAGCATGATCCCGGCCGGATCCAGCGCATTGGTCGGCTCGTCCAGGATCAGCACATCCGGGTCCGCGATCAGTGCCGCGGCCAGCCCCAGTCGCTGCCGGTTGCCGAGGGACAGTTTCCGGGCACCGGTCCGCGCCCACCGGGCCAGGACGAGTTCCTCGATCCACCGGTCGGCCGCGGCGGTGGCGCCCGCCGCGGACAGGCCGGCGAGACGCCCCGCGATGCGCAGGTTCTGCACGACGGTGAGTTCGGGGTAGAGAAGCGGTGTTTCGACGAGGTGCCCGACCCCCGTCCAGTGCCGAGCCGGCATCGACGCCGGTGCCAGGCCCCGGACGCGCACGATTCCGTCGTCGGGCTCGATCATGCCGAGGAACAGGCGCATCAGGGTCGTCTTGCCCGCCCCGTTGAGGCCCACGAAGGCGTGCACCTCGCCCGCACGCACCTCGGTGGAGACGTTCTCGAGCACCGTCGTGGAGCCGTAGCGTGTGCACACGTCGCGGCACTCGAGCACGACGTCGCCGACCGTCGTCATGACGTCTCCCGCGACTGCCGCGAGGGATGGGCCTGCGGTACGAGCTGGCGCAGGGCCGACGCGATGCGGTTGCCGAGCGTCCCGTCGCCGGTCTCTGCCCAGTCCGTCAGCGCCGCCATGAGGGCGCCCATGCAGGCCCCGGCGGCGACGGCGGCTTCGAGTCGTCGGGTGCCCGGTTCGGCGAGCGCGGCGGCGACGGCCTCCTGGGTGCGCAGCGTGTTCTCCCACATCCGCGCGCGCAGCCGGGGATGCGTCGCGACGATTCTCAGGCGGGTGCGCACGTCCCCGAGGTCGCTCTCGGGAATCTGCGCCCAGGCCTCGAGGATCCCCCGGCACGCCCGTTCCAGCGGGCTCCGGTCCGCCGGTTGCGCGGCCACGGCCTCCGCGATGACCGGGTCGTAGGGGTCGTCGAGCAGGACCGCATCCTTGGACGGAAAGTGCCGGAAGAACGTCATGTGCGACACCCCGGCGGCGGAGGCGATCCGGTCCACGGTGACGGCGTCGTAGCCGTCCTCGGTGAACAGGTGCACCGCCGTCGCCTGGATGCGCTGACGGGTTCGCGCGGACTTGGACACCTCATAATGTTAGCTACTAACATTACGGAGGGGCAAGGAGAGTCCGCCGCGGGTGGGTCATGCGCTCAGGAGGTCGCGCCGCCGGAACGCGGCCAGCCCGGCCGCCGTGACGAGCGCGGCAAGAACGACGAGAGCGACGAAGGAACCCGCGGCGAACGGTTCGAGCGGCATCTGCCGTACATGGTTCAGCGGGGAGAGAGCGCCGGCGCTGCCGGGCAGATCCAGGATCGGTCCGAAACTGCCCACCAGGTAGCCGTAGACGACCAGCACCCAGACCAGATCGAAGGCGCGAGGGACGAGACCGAACAGCGCCGTTGCGATCGCCGCGACACCGAGCACGGCGGGAACGTAGCCGAGAAGCGCCCATACCGACGCGGCCACCCGGATCGGCTCGCCGGTGGACGCCGCAGCCCCCAGTCCGGTCCCCAGGCCGGCGAGTGCGAGGAGCGCCACCACGCCCAGGGCGGTCACGGACAGCCCCGCTGCCATCCATCCGGCCCGGCCCGTCGCGGTCGCCAAGACGGGCTCGATCCGGCCCGACTGCTCCTCGCTCCGCAAGCGACGGACGGACAGGATCGCGAAGCAGGAGGCGAGGAAGGCCATCGTGTACCCGGTCAGGCCCAGGAAGCCGTCGACGAGATTCGCGGTCGAACCACCCATGAGCACAAGAATGTCCTCGGGCAGGTTCGCGAAGCTCTCGGCGATCGAGCCGGTCAGGGAGCCGTAGAACAATCCCGTCAGTGCCAGGCCCGTGCCCCACCCGGCGATGCTGCCGCGCTGTAACCGTAGCGCCAGCGCGAACGGGGTCGCCAGCGCCGGTGCCGCCTCGTCGCGGCCCGGCCGCGGGGGCACCAGTCCGGCGCCGAGGTCGCGACGGTCCACGACCCGGTACGCGGCCGCTGCGGCGACCGCCGCGAACCCGAACGACAAGGCCAGCGGTCCCCATCGCGGATCGACGAATGCTCGCGTCTGCTGAGACCAGGCGATGGGGGACAGCCAGGACACCGCGCTGCCGTGCCGCTCCAGGACGTCGCCGACGCCCCGCACGACGAAGGCCGTTCCCAGTGCCGCTGCAGCCAGTCCTGTGGCGGTGCGCGCGTGTTCGCACACCTGGCACACCAGGGCGGTGAGTGCGGCGAAGAACAGCCCCAGCGCCGCGAACCCGGCGGCGAACAGCACCGCCCCGCCGGCGTCCACCCCGGCCGCCGTCATTGCCGCGCCGCCGGCCACGACGAGGGCGGCGTTCGCGACGAGCGCGGTGACCAGGGCCGCGGTCAGCGGGGCGCGCCGGCCCACCTGACCCGCCAGGACGAGTTCGGTGCGACCGTTCTCCTCCTCGCCCCGGGTGTGCCGGACGACGAGGAGGATATTCATGAACCCGGCGGCGACCAGCAGGTACAGCCCGTACTGGTTCGCCACGAATGCCTCGAGCGTGGGGTCGTCCATGCCGTAGCCGGGACCCGACATCATCACCCCCGCTGGATTGTCGGCGAAACCGGCCACGCTGCGGAGGTCCTCGGTGTCCGGGTACGCCAGCCGCAGGGCCGCGACGAAGTACGCCGCCAGGGCCGAGATGCCGATCACCCACAGCGGCAGCCGGATCCGGTCCCGGCGCAGGTCGAAGCGGACCAGGAAGGCGGTCCCGGCGAAGGCGTTCATCGTCCGCCGCCCACGCCGGCGACCTGTCGATCGCTGCCGTAGTGGCGCAGGAACAGCTCCTCGAGCGACGGCGGTGCGCTCTCGAGGCTGCGGACGCCGTACTCCGCGAGCCGGCGGACCACCTCCTCGAGGTGACCGTTGTCGACCTCGAACACGGTGTGCCCGTGCTCGTTTCGCAGCTCGTGTACGCCTTCGACCTGCGCCAGTCCGGACGCGTCGAGGTCGGTGCGGACCGTGATCGTCGACCGGGTGAGATGCCGCAGCTGGGCCAGCGACCCGGATTCCACGGTCCGTCCGTCCCGGATGATCGTCACGGTGTCGCAGAGCTTTTCCACCTCGGCGAGGATGTGACTCGACAGCAACACCGACGACCCGCGCTGGGTCGCTTCGGCAACACAGTCCTGGAACACCCGCTCCATCAACGGGTCGAGGCCGGACGTCGGCTCGTCGAGGACGAGGAGATCCACGTCCGAGGCGAGTGCCGAGATCAGCGCCACCTTCTGGCGGTTGCCCTTGGAATAGGCGCGGCACTTCTTGCGAGGGTCGAGTTCGAAGCGTTCGACCAGCTCGGTGCGACGTGCGCGGTCGGCCCCTCCCCGCAGTCGGCACAGGAAGTCGATGGCCTCGCCGCCGGTGAGCGACGGCCACAGGTTCACCTCGCCCGGGACGTACGCGAGGTGCCGGTGCAACTCGACGGCATCGCGCCACGGATCGAACCCGAGCACGGTTGCGGAGCCGCCGTCGGCGCGCAGGAGCCCCAGCAGGATCCGGATGGTCGTGGACTTGCCGGCACCGTTGGGGCCGAGGAAGCCGGCCACCTCACCGCGGCCGACCTGAAAGCTGAGACCGTCCAGCGCGGTCGTGGCGCCGAACGTCTTGGTGAGGTCGTGGACCTCGACGATCGTGTTCATGACTGTGTCCTGAGGGTAGGCGGGTTCCGGATCAGGAAGGGGGAGCGGCGGATTCGCCGCCCCCGGCGCCCGCCGGTGGGTCCGGGACGTACATCAGGTAGTCGTCGAGCAGCTTGCGGCTGGTGAGCAGGCCCTCGGAATACAGTTCGAGGGCCGGGGCGGTGACGGTCTCGGTCAGGTGCCGGAAGAACCCGGTGAAGTCCCCGCCCCGCAGGAGATCCGGGTGCAGGGTCATCTGCAGCAGCATCGACCCCACGTTCATGGCGGTGAGCAGGCGGGCCCGGGCGCGGTTGTCCCGGGACGGCCGGATCAGGCCGCTGCGTTCGCCCTCGGCGAGGTAGTCGACCGCGTCGTCGACCAAGTGGTCGAAGAACTCGGCCGCGCTCTCGCCGCCGGCCTGAAAGGTGCGGGCGACGTAGACGGCGAGCGGAGCGTACCGCTCGGCCCGCCCGAGTTGGGCCGGCCACGGGCCGGAGTCGCCGTCCGCGAGAGTCGTCCGCTTGGAGTCGCGGATCTGTTCCAGGACCCACGCGTCGCACGCCCGTCGCAGATCCTTTTTGGATCCGAAGTGGTGCACGATCAACGCCCCGCTCACCCCCGCGTCCGCGGCGATGGTCCGCAGGGACGCGCCGAACCCGTCGCGGGCGAAACGGAGGATTGCGGCCTCCCGGATGCGCGCGGCGGACGTGAGATCCCGGCGCTCGGCCGCCGAGAGCCGACCCGGCGTTGAACTCATGATCAGTATGTTAAACGCGTGTTCAGTCGCTGACAAGAGGGGAGCGCTTAACCCGCCTGTCGAGGACGAGGAGCGCCTACGGCGGGCCCTGCGCGCGCGCGTCGTCGAGCATGCGCATCACCCTCGTCGCGCTCACTCCGTGCACGAGAACGGAGAAGACGACGGTGAAGGCGACGGCGGCCCACAGCTCCTGCTCCTGCGCGATGTCGAGCTCCGCCGCGGCGTACGCGAGGTAGTAGACGGAGCCGATGCCGCGCACGCCGAAGAAGGCCGTGACGCGGCGTTCGCGGACGTCCATCTCGTCACAGCCCAGGAGCGAGAGCCAGCCGACCACGGGCCGGATCACCAGGACCAGGGCGGCCCCGACGAGAACCGAACCCCAAGACAACTCGGCGAGCAGGCCGGTGGTGAGGCCGGCCCCCAGCAGGAGCAGGACCGCAAGCGTGAGGACGTGCTCGAGCTGCTCGACGAGGCTGTGCATCTCCGCGTGGTACTCGTGTGCGCGTTCGATGCGCCGCATGGCGACCGCACACACGAAGACGGCGAGGAAGCCGTAGCCGCCGACCAGTTCGGCGATTCCGTACACCGCGAAGGTGGCCGCGAGCGCGACGATCGGTTCACCCCGGTCGGCCAGCCGCACGTGTGCGACGGGGAAGTGGAACACCGCCCGCCCGACGAGATGGCCCGCCAGCGCGCCCACCACGGCGCCCAGGACGATCTTGCCGAGTAGCTCCCACAGGACCCAGGACACGATCCAGTCCTCGATCGGGCCCTTCGTGAACAGGAAGAGGGCGAGGTAGACGAAGGGGAACGCCAGCGCATCGTTGAGGCCGGCCTCGGACGTGAGCGCGAACCGCACCTCGTCGTCCTCGCGGTGGGAACCCTCCCCGGACGTGGGCCCCTCGACCTGCACGTCGGACGCGAGGACGGGATCGGTCGGGGCGAGGGCGGCCCCGAGCAGCACGGCGGCCGCGGGAGTGAGGGCCGCGGCCCACCAGCCCAGCACCGCGACGGCCACGATGCCGAGGGGCATCGCGACCAGCAGCAGCCGCCGGGTGGACTTCCACGACCGCCACCCGAGCGGGCGGTCGATCGCGAGGCCGACTCCCATGAGCGCGACGATCACGCAGACCTCGCTGAGGTACTCCGCCACGGCCGGGTGCCAGCCGGGGGTGACGGCTTCGACATTGTCGAACAGCAGCCCGAGCAACGCGCCGGCCACCAGCACGATCATGGGTGCCGAGATCGCGCGGTTGTGGAAGAGCCGAGGCACAGTGACGGCGAAGAGCAGCGCGAGCCCGGCGGAGACGTAGATGATCGCGGTGTCCAGTGCCGGGCCTTCGTTCGCTGCGATGTGGTCGGCGCAAGGATGCCCACGCGGCCACTCCCCGAAACGCGCGCCCTCGCCCGTGGATCCCGCTCAGATGTCGAAGAACACGGTCTCGTGGCCGCCCGCCGGGGTGTCCTGCAGGTACACGTCGAAGGTGTAGACCACCCTGCCGTCGCGTTCGGAGCGTGTCGCGATCAGCGTGTCGCGGCGGGTCTCCCACTCGATCCCGGTCAGGACGGGGTCGGCGGCGTTGGCGTCGGCCTCGTCGTCGAAGTAGACCCGGGTGTGCAGGCCGAGGTTGATGCCCCGGGCGAACAGCACCATGAGGATGTGCGGGGCCTGGGTCCCGCCGTCGTTCGCCGGCACCGGCCCCGGCTTGATCGTCTCGAAGGTGTAGACGCCGGTGTCGAAGTCGCCGCCCGTGCGGCCCCAGCCGCGGAAGGTCGGATCGATCTCCCGAGCCTGGGTACGGCCGCCCTGGGTGTGGCCGTCCTGGGAATCGCCGGGGTGGGCGTACCTGCCGGCGGCGTTGGCCTGCCAGATCTCGATCAGCACGTCGCGCACGGGGGTGCCGGTGCCGTCGAACACGCGGCCCTCGAGGGTGATGTGCTCGCCCTTCGTCTCCGGCGTGGTGAGGACGTTGCCGAAGTTGTGGTCGAAGATGTCGAACCCGGCCTGCTGCGGCGCGAGCCCGATGTGGACGTACGGGCCGCCGGTCTGCGAGGGGGTCTCCGGGCGGCGCGCGATCATGCTGTGCGGGGAAAGGCTCATCGGGGGGCTCCGGGAAGGGTGATGTTGTCGAAGAAGGTGGCGCGGCGGCCGCGCAGGGTGAGGTCGAAGCGGTAGGTACGCGCGTCGAAGGGAGCGTTGTTGGCGGGATCCTCCTGTGCGATCAGGCTGCGCAGCTGGTCCAGCGTCGGAACGGTCTTCGCGATGGGGCAGCGCTCGATGAGCGGGTCGCCCTCGAAGTACATCTGGGTGATCAGGCGCTGTGCCCAGCCGGTGCCGTTGATCGAGAAGTGGATGTGCGCGGGCCGCCAGGCGTTGGTGCTGTTGGCCCACGGGTACGGCCCGGGCTTGATGGTGCGGAAGAAGTAGTAGCCGTTCTCGTCGGTGATCATGCGGCCGCACCCGCCGAAATTCGGGTCGATCGGCGCGAGGTAGCGGTCCTTTTTGTGGCGGTAGCGGCCGCCGGCGTTGGCCTGCCAGGCCTCGACCAGGGCGCCCTTCACCGGGTTGCCGAACTCGTCGCGTACGTAGCCGTGCACGATCAGGCGCTCACCGATCGGCAGGCCGTCCTTGGCGAAGTTGAGGATGAGGTCGTTGTCCTTCTCGCCGAGCTCGCGCGGGTCGAACACCGGCCCGGTCGTTTCCGAGAGCGTGGGGCGCGGTGCGATCAGTGCATTGCGTGGGGAACGCAACACCGATGTGCGGTATCCGGGGGTCAGCGCGGGCGGGTGCTGGGTGTGGTCGCGTTCGACGAACTCGCCGGACGCGGCGCCGGGGGCGGCGATGATCATGAGGCGGTACTCCTGGGAACTGTCGCACTGCGACGGACGGGATGTGCATCACGCTATGGGTGAGCAAGAGTCATGTAAATTGACGATTTCGGCGATCTTGCATAACTTTCAGTGATGCAAAGTGAGGGTGTCCCACCGGGTGACCGGGCATCGCGGCTTCTCGATCGCATCCGGTTACGTCACCTGACGTGTTTCGTCGCCGTCGCCCAGGAGGGCAACCTCGGCCGGGCTGCCGCCCGGCTGCACCTGAGCCAGCCGGCGGTCACCAAGACCCTCAACGAGCTCGAAGCGCTCTCCGGCGCGCGCCTCGTGGACCGGGGACGGCACGGCGCCCGGCTCACGCGGGCCGGGGAAGAATTCCTGAGTCGTGCCGTCGAGGTCACGGATGCGCTGGCATCCGCCGCAGGCGTGCTGGCCGGAACGGGACAACCGGCCGTTGCCCCGGTGCGGGTCGGCGCCCTGCCCACCGTCGCGAGCACCCTGCTGCCCGGCGCGATCACCCGGTTTCGGGACCGGCGCCCACACGTCGGCGTACAGATCCGCACGGGCCCGAACACCGCCCTCCTCGGCGCGGTGCGCGCGGGCGAACTCGACTTCGTCCTCGGCCGGACGGCCGACCCGGAGACCATGCGGGGGCTCTCGTTCGAACTTCTGTACGCCGAGTCGCTGGCCCTGGTCGTGCGCCCGGATCATCCGCTGGCCGAGGGTCCGGTGTCGGTGCCGGCGGTGCTGGATCATCCCCTCGTCGTCGCCACCGCCGGCACGGTGCCGCGGCACCACACCGAGGGCTTCCTCGCCCGGCACGGGCTGCGGCTGCCGTCCGGCATCATCGAGACCCTCGATGTCTCGGTCGCGCGCGGGCTGGTGCGCACCGGCGACGCCGTGTGGCTGACCCCCGAGCGGGTCCCGCAGGGCGATTTGGACGACGGCACGCTCGTGCGGCTGCCGGTGCCCACGCCCGGCACCGCCGAACCCGTCGGGCTGCTGCGCCGCACCAGCGCCGACACGCCCGTCGCCGCCGAGGAGCTCGTCGCGATCCTGCGCGAACTGGCCGTCGGGTGATCATGGCAGGATCTCCCGCATGGCTGAACAGACTTCCGACACCCCGACGACCGAGCTGTGGGTCGAGCGCACCGGCACCCGCCGCTACACCGGTCGCAGCTCCCGCGGTGCCGAGGTGCTGATCGGATCGGAGACCGTCGACGGCGTCTTCACCCCCGGCGAGCTGCTGAAGATCGCGCTGGCGGCCTGCTCGGGGATGAGCTCGGACTTCCCGCTCTCGCGCCGGCTCGGCGACGACTACGACGCCACGATCCGGGTCTCCGGCGCTGCGGACCGGGAGAACGAGGTGTACCCGCACCTCGTCGAGGAGATGGTGCTGGACCTCAGCGAGCTGGACGAGGAGGCGCAACGGCGTCTTGTCGCGCTCGTGGAGCGATCCGTCGACAAGGTGTGCACCGTCGGCCGTACCCTCGAGGCCGGCACCAAGGTGACGCTGAACATCGTTCGGGACGCGTGAGCGGCGGATATCGGCAGGGAGGGCGGATGGATCGCAAAGCGGCCGGACTCGCGCTCGCCGTCGGGCTCCTCGCGGGCGGAGCGCCGGCGGCGGCCGCGTCCGCCCCGACGAGCTGCACGCCGTGGCGGGTGGACGTCGTCGCGTCCGGGCTCGGCATCCTCGAGAACCTCGCCTTCGACGGCCGGGGCGGACTGCTGGCCTCGGCGTCCACCCCGGCGGGCGGCGGGTCGCTGCTGACCCTCACCCCCGACGGGCGGGCCGACACCGTGGTGGCCGAGGTCCCGGCGCCCGGCGGCATCGTCGTCGACGAGGGCACCGCGTTCTTCACGACGGGCAACGGCACCGTCTCCGGGCTGCTCGGCCGCACCGACGGCACCCTGGAGGCCGTCGACCTCGGCACCGGGGCGCGCCGCACCGTCGCGGCGGGCCTCACGATGCCCAACGGCCTCGTCCGCCTCCCCGGCGGGGACTTCCTCGTCAGCCGGAATCTGGGCAGCCCCCCGGGCCTGACCCGGGTCCCGGTCGACGGCCGCGCCCCGGAGACGCTCCGCACCGACCTCGGTTCCGTCAACGGACTCGCGATCGAAGGCAAAACCGTGTATGCAGCAACAACATTCGATCCGACCACCCGGATTCATGCGCTCGACGCCGACGATCTCGACGGCCCGGCCCGGACTCTGGACCCGTCCGGTCCCGGCCCCCTCGAAACCGCCGACGACCTCGACGTGGGGCCCGACGGTGCGCTGTACGTCCCGCTCAACGTCGCCGGCAGGATCCTGCGCGTCGACCCGGTGACCGGCGCCGGCTGCACGATCGCCACCGGGGTCCCCTTCGTCTCCGCCGTCGCGTTCGGCGACGGTCCCGGCTGGGACCCGGACGTCCTCTACACCACCGGATTCGACGGCTCCGTCCACGCCGTGCGTCCGGTCCGCGATGCCGGGGAGCCGTCGTGATGCAGTCGTCGCCGGATGCGGTCCGGCTCACCGCCTGGGTGCACGGGTACGTCCAAGGTGTGGGATTCCGCTGGTGGACCCGCTCGCGCGCCCTCGAACTCGGCGTCGTCGGTCACGCCACCAACCACCCCGACGGACGCGTGCTCGTCATCGCCGAGGGCCCCCGCGACGCCCTCGAACGCCTGCTCGCCGCGCTGCGCTCGGGCGAGACCCCGGGCACGGTGCGGCTGGTGGTGGAGAGCTGGGAGCCGGCGCGCGGCGACCTGACCGGCTTCGTCGAGCGGTGACGGTCCGCCGGTAAGGTTCTCGCACATGTATTTGAAGGGTCTGACGCTCAAGGGCTTCAAGTCTTTCGCGTCCGCGACGACTCTGCGGTTCGAACCGGGCATCACGTGTGTCGTGGGGCCGAACGGTTCCGGCAAGTCCAACGTCGTCGACGCCCTCACCTGGGTGATGGGCGAGCAGGGCGCCAAGGCGCTGCGCGGCGGCAAGATGCAGGACGTCATCTTCGCCGGCACCGCCGGCCGGCAGCCCCTGGGCCGGGCCGAGGTCACCCTCACCATCGACAACTCCGACGGCGCGCTGCCCATCGAGTACTCCGAGGTGTCCATCACCCGGCGGATGTTCCGCGACGGCGCGGGGGAATACGAGATCAACGGGACCTCGTGCCGGTTGATGGACGTGCAGGAACTGTTGTCCGACTCCGGCATCGGCCGGGAGATGCACGTCATCGTCGGTCAGGGCCGCCTCTCCGCCATCCTCGAGTCCCGGCCGGAGGACCGCCGTGCCTTCATCGAGGAGGCTGCCGGTGTCCTCAAACACCGCAAGCGCAAGGAGAAGGCGGTCCGCAAGCTCGACGCGATGCAGGCCAACCTGGCGCGCCTGACCGACCTCACCGCCGAGCTGCGCCGCCAGCTCAAACCGCTCGGCCGTCAGGCCGAGGTGGCGCGCCGCGCCCAGACCATCCAGGCCGACCTGCGCGACGCCCGCCTGCGGCTCGCCGCCGACGACCTCGTCACCCGGCGCGCCGAATTCGCCGATCAGGACGAGCAGGAACGCGTCCTGCGCGAACGACTCGACCACGTCGCTGCGGAGCTGGACGACGCCAACGCCGAACTCGCACGCCACGAGGAGGCGGTCGCTCGGCTCACCCCCGGCGCCGAGGCCGCGTCGCAGACCTGGTTCCGCCTGTCCGCGCTCGCCGAACGCCTCGGTGCCACCGTGCGCATCGCCCAGGAACGCGCCCGCCACCTCGACACCGCCCCGGCGGCCCGCGACGGCCAGGACCCGGACGAGATGGAGGCCCGCGCCGACCGGATCGCCGAAGAGGAGGCCGACCTGCTCGAGGCGGTCGAGATCGCCCACGGCACCCTCGAAGCCGCGAAGGAGCAACTCGCCGCCCAGGAGGAGGCCGCCGCGGCCGCCGAGCGGGCGCACCTGGCCGCGGTGCGGGCCGTCGCCGACCGGCGGGAGGGACTCGCGCGCCTGGCCGGACAGGTCGAGACCGTGCGCACGCGCGCCGAGTCCATCGACGCGGAGGTCACCCGGCTGACCGTCGCCATCGAGGAGGCCCGGCTGCGGGGTGTCGCCGCCCAGGCCGAGTTCGAGACGGCCCAGGCCCGCATCGACGACCTCGACGCCGGCGAGATCGACGCCGACGCCCAGCACGAACGCGCCCTCGAGGCCCTGCGGCTCGCCGACGCGCGCGTGCAGGAACTGCAGGACGCCGAGCGCGCGGCGGGCAAGGAGGTCGCCTCCCTCGGGGCGCGCATCGAGGCGCTGTCGATGGGCCTCGAACGCAAGGACGGCGCCGCCTGGCTCCTCGAGCACCGTCCCGATCTCGGACTGGCGGGGCCGCTCGCGGAACGCGTCCGCGTCGAGGCCGGATACGAGGTCGCCGTCGCAGCGGCGATGGGCCCGGCCGCCGATGCGCTCGCCGCGGACTCCGTCCCGGCGGCCGCCGCGGCCGTCGCCGCGCTGGTGGACGCCGACCAGGGCCGGGTCGCGTTCGTCGCCGGCGGCACCACCGCACCGTCCGAGCCGGCGAGCCTGCCGGCCGGGGCACGCTGGGTGCGGGGCGTGATCGACTGCCCGCCGGAACTGCGCGGCGGACTCGACGCGTTGCTCGCGCGCACCGTCGTCGTGGACGACCTGCCCTCCGCGATCGAACTGTGCCACGTGCGTCCCGACCTGCGGGCCGTGACCCGCAGCGGTGATCTCGCGGGCTCCGGCTGGGTCGTCGGCGGCTCCGGGCGCGCGCCGAGCACGCTCGAGGTGCAGGCCGCGATCGACGCGTCCCGCACCGACCTCGACCGCGCGGTGCGGCGCTCCGAGGAACTCTCGGCGGCCCTCGCCGGGGCCCTGGCCGAGCAGGCGGCACGTGCCGAGGTGGCCGAACAGACCCTCGCGGCCCTCAACGAATCCGACGCCGCGATGTCCGCGGTGTACGAGCAACTGGGCCGGCTCGGGCAGGCCGCGCGCGCCGCCCACGCCGAGTCCGAGCGGCTCGCCGCGCAGCGCACCCGCGCCGAGACGGAACGGGACACGGCCCGCCGGGAGGTCGTCGAGCTCGAGGAGCGGCTGCGGCTGGCCGAGCAGGAGCAGGGCGACGACGGCGCCGACCCCGGCACGGACGCGACGGCCCTCGACCGGGAGGTCGCCGCGGCCGCCCTCGCCGAGGTCCGGGCGGTGGAGATGGAGGCGAGGCTTGCGGCCCGCACCGCGGAGGAACGCGCCCAGGCGCTGCGCGGCAAGGCGGACTCGCTGCGCCGTGCCGCCCAGGCCGAACGGGAGGCGCGGGCCCGCGCCGAGCGGGCGCAGCGGGCCCGCAGGCAGGCCGCGACCGTCGCCGCGGCCGTGGCCGAGTCCGGAGCCCGGGTCGCCGCCCACCTGGACGAGGTGATCGCCGCCGCATCGGCCCACCGCGACGAGCTGACCCGTCAGCGCGCCGAGCGCGCCGAACAACTCGACCGGGTCAAGGAACGGGTACGCGACCTCGGCGCGCAGCGCGCCCAGCTCACCGACGCGGTACACCGGGACGAGGTCGCCCGCGCGCAGGCGGCGCTGCGGATCGAGCAGCTCGAGCAGGCCGTCGTCGAGCAGTTCGCCATAGCACCCGACGACCTGGTCGCCGAGTACGGCCCCGACGTGCCGCTGCCGCCCAGCGAACTCGAGATCGCCGAGTTCGAGCAGGCGCGCGAGCGCGGCGAGCAGGTCGTCGCGCCGCAGCCGCAGCCGTACGACCGTGCCACCCAGGAGCGGCGCGCCAAGCGCGCGGAGAAGGACCTGGCGACCCTGGGAAAGGTCAACCCGTTGGCGCTCGAGGAGTTCGCCGCCCTCGAGGAGCGGTACAACTTTCTCGCCACGCAGCTCGAGGACGTCAAGAACGCCCGCAAGGACCTGCTCGGCGTGGTCGCCGACGTCGACGCCCGCATCCTGCAGGTGTTCACCGAGGCCTATGCGGACGTCGAGCGCGAGTTCGAGCAGGTGTTCGCCAAGCTCTTCCCCGGCGGCGAGGGCCGCCTCGTGCTGACGGATCCGTCGGACATGCTCACCACCGGCATCGAGGTCGAGGCCCGGCCGCCGGGCAAGAAGGTCAAGCGGCTGTCGCTGCTCTCCGGAGGCGAGAAGTCGCTGACCGCGGTGGCGATGCTCGTGGCGATCTTCCGGGCCCGGCCGTCGCCGTTCTACGTGATGGACGAGGTGGAGGCCGCCCTCGACGACACGAACCTGCGCCGGCTGATCGGGTTGTTCGAGCAGCTGCGGGAAAAGTCCCAGCTCATCGTCATCACCCACCAGAAGCCGACGATGGAGATCGCCGACGCCCTGTACGGAGTCAGCATGCGCGGTGACGGCATCACCCGTGTCATCTCCCAGCGGATGCGCGGTCAGGATCTTTCTCGCCCAGAGCTGAACGCCGCCGCCGCGCCTGACAGTATGGGGGCGTGAGTACCGGAGCCTGGATAGCCATCGCGGCGGCGCTTGCCGTCCTCCTCGTCGCGCTCGTCGTCGGCTTGACGCTGTACCGGAGGCGGCAGGTGTCGCTGACAGCGCAGCAGACACCGCAGCTCGAAAGCACCGAGCAGAAGGACCGATCCGGCGGCTACAAGGCTGCGGGCGGATTCAGCTTCAGTCAGGGTGCGACCGCGACGGCGCCACCGCAGCCGGTCGAGCGGCCGGCCCCCACACCTCCGGTGATCCCGGAACCGCCGGCGTCCCCCAAACCGCCGGTCGCTCCGGAATCCACGGTGCTCCCGGAACCGAAGGTCGTGCCACTGCCGGCGGAGGTCTCGGAGGCTCCGGCACCGACGGTCGAACCCGAGCAGGCTCCGGAAGCCGGCGCCGCCCCCACCGTCGAACCGGCACCCCGGGTCGAGCCCGTCCCCGGCGTCGAGCCGCAGACGGCGCCGGCACCGTCCGAGGTCGTCCCGCCGGTCGAGGAGACCGCACCGGTGGAGGAAGCCGCGCCGGTGGAGGAGGCCCCGCCGGTGGAGGAGGCCCCGCCGGTGGAGGAGGCCCCGCCGGTGGAGGAAGCCCCGCCGGCTCCCGCCGCCGAACCCGAGGTCATCGCGCCACCGGCCGTCGAGCCCGAGGTTGCGCCGGTCCCGCAGGTGCCGCCGATCGAGGAGATCGCCCCGACCGAGGGCCGGCTGGACCGGCTGCGTGGCCGGCTCGCGCGGTCGCAGTCGGCCGTGGGCAAGAGCCTGCTCGGTCTGCTCGGCGGTGGCGACCTCGACGAGGACTCGTGGGAGGAGATCGAGGACACCCTGCTGATCGCCGACCTCGGCGCCGCGACCACGACGCAGATCGTCGAGCGGCTGCGCGTGCAGATGGCCGCCCGCAGCGTGCGCACCGAGGCCGAGGCCCGGGCCGTCCTGCGGGACGTGCTGGTCGAGGCGCTGCACCCGGAGCTGGACCGGTCGATCCGGGCCCTGCCGCACCAGGATCACCCGGCGGTGCTGCTGGTCGTCGGGGTCAACGGCACCGGGAAGACCACCACCACCGGCAAGCTCGCCCGGGTCCTCGTCGCCGACGGCCGCCGCGTCCTGCTGGGCGCCGCCGACACCTTCCGGGCGGCGGCCGCCGACCAGTTGCAGACGTGGGCCGAGCGGGTCGGGGCCGAGGTCGTGCGCGGCAAGGAGGGGGCCGACCCGGCCGCGATCGCCTTCGACGCCGTCGCCCGGGGTACCGAGCAGGGCGTGGACGCCGTGCTCGTCGACACCGCCGGCCGCCTGCACACCAAGACCGGTCTGATGGACGAGCTCGGCAAGGTCAAGAGGGTCGTGGAGAAGAAGGCCGCGGTCGACGAGGTGCTGTTGGTGCTCGACGCGACGATCGGGCAGAACGGCCTGATGCAGGCGCGCGTGTTCGCCGAGGTCGTCGACATCACCGGCGTGGTGTTGACCAAGCTCGACGGCACCGCCAAGGGCGGAATCGTGTTCCAGGTCCAGCACGAACTCGGGGTCCCGGTGAAGCTCGTCGGACTCGGGGAGGGCGCGGACGATCTCGCGCCGTTCGAGCCGGGGGCATTCGTCGACGCCCTGCTGGGCTGACGCCCCGGCACCCCGCCGCCTCGCGACCGACCCCGGCCACCCGGCCTCCGACCGGGTGGCCGGTTTTTGTCACGGAAAGATAACAAATCGTCACTCGGTTCCCATCTGCCACTCGGGTTCGGTAGAAACAGGTGCCGGACGGATCCCGCGGGAGCGGGTGGCGACGGGGAAGCAGCGACGAGAGGCTCCTGCGGGAGCTCGCCGCGCTGGCCACCCGGTCCCGCCGGATCCGTCCGGCCCGAGTCCCGCCGACCCGCCGCCGTCGCCTCCCGCGACCACCGTCGGGGAGACGCGGAGGACGGTCCACGGCGGCCGGGTTCGCGGCGAAACACGAACGAAACACATGTCCGATTTGCGTTCACTGCGCTGAAACAGCGCGGCGCTCCCACCGAAACATCACCACAGCATTCTTCTCTCGACGACGCGCTGACCGGCGCGGCCAACAGGGAGGTTGCAAGTGGAGGAAGTGGTGAACACCGGCGACGCGGCATGGATGCTGATATCGGCGTCCCTGGTGCTGTTGATGACGCCCGGTCTGGCGTTCTTCTACGGTGGCATGTCGCGCACGAAGGCCGTCCTGAACATGATGATGATGTCCTTCGGGGCGATGGCGGTCATCGCGGTGATCTACGTGCTGTGGGGCTGGTCGATGTCCTACGGCACCGAGGACATCGGGGGCATCTTCGCCAACCCGTTCCAGATGTTCGGTCTGCAGGGCGCCATCTACGACGACGCCGGTGAGTTCCTGCCCGGTCTCGGCGACTATCCGCAGATCATCGACATCGCCTTCCAGGTGACCTTCGCGGTCGTCACCACCGCCCTGATCAGCGGTGCCCTCGCCGAACGCGTGAAGTTCGGCACCTGGCTGACCTTCGCCGCCGTCTGGGTCACCGTCGCGTACTTCCCCCTCGCCCACATGGTGTGGGGTGGCGGCCTGCTCTCCGGCTCCGAGGACGGCCTCGCCGCCAAGATCTTCGGCACCTCCGACGACGGTGAGGGCGGGCTCGTCGCGACCGTCGCGCCCATCGACTTCGCCGGTGGCACGGTCGTGCACATCAACGCCGGCATCGCCGCGCTCGTCCTGGTGCTGATCATCGGCAAGCGCGCCGGGTTCGGCCGCACGGCCTTCCGTCCGCACAACCTGCCGTTCGTCATGCTCGGCGCCGCGCTGCTGTGGTTCGGGTGGTTCGGGTTCAACGCCGGCTCCGCGTTCGCCGCCGACGGCGTGGCCGGCCTGGCCTGGGTCAACACCACCACGGCCACCGCCGCCGCGATCCTCGGCTGGCTCCTCGCCGAACGGATCCGCGACGGCAAGGGCACCAGCCTCGGTGCCGCCTCGGGTGCCGTCGCCGGCCTGGTCGCCATCACTCCGGCGGCCGGTGCGCTCAGCCCGGTGGGCTCCATCGTGCTCGGCGCGGTCGCGGGCGTCCTGTCCGCCCTGGCGGTCGGCCTGAAGTACAGGTTCGGGTACGACGACTCCCTCGACGTCGTCGGCGTGCACCTCGTCGCGGGCCTGTGGGGCACCGTCGCGATCGGTTTCCTCGGCACCGAGACGGGACTGTTCTACGGCGGCGACTACAAGCAGCTCGTGATCCAGATCGTCATCGCAGTATTCGCCCTGGTCTACACCGGCATCGTCACCGCGATCGTCGCCTTCGCGCTCAAGCCGCTCGGCTGGCGGGTGTCGGAGGAGGAAGAGGCACGCGGCATCGACGAGGCCGAGCATGCGGAGTCGGCATACGACTTCGCGGCCGCCCTCAAGTGATAAGAAGACAGCAGGGCACTGGAGACTGGGAAGGGATGAGGATATGAAGCTGATCACGGCAATTGTCAAGCCGTTCACCCTCGAGGACGTCAAGGCAGGCCTCGAGCAGGCGGGTGTGCTCGGCATGACCGTCAGCGAGGTGCAGGGATACGGTCGCCAGAAGGGCCACACCGAGGTCTACCGTGGAGCGGAGTACTCCGTCGACTTCGTTCCCAAGGTCCGCGTCGAGGTCGTCGTCGACGACGCCACCGTCGACAAGGTGGTCGAGACCATCGTCGAGGCATCCCGCACCGGCAAGATCGGCGACGGCAAGGTATGGGTCACCCCGGTCGAGACCGTGGTCCGGGTGCGCACCGGTGAACGAGGTGCCGATGCACTCTGACCCCAACGGGTCCGGAACTCGCGGCCCTGGTCCCGCTGCCTCCGCAGCGGGATCGGGGCCGCCGGTGTCTGCGGGACCGGCCGGAACCGGCACCGCCGCCACCGACCTCGCCCGAGCCCGAACCCAGCTGCTCTCCGGTGGTGCCCGCCACCGCCGACTCGACGCCCCGGCCCTGCGCCACGCCCTCGTCGACCTCCACGAGTTCTGGCTCGTCACCAAGGGCGCCGAACTCGGCATCGCACCCGACTGCGGCTTCGCCGTCGTCGCCGTCGGCGGCCTCGGCCGTCGCGAGATGCTGCCCTACTCCGATCTCGACCTCGTCCTGCTCCACGACGACATGGACCCAGCGGTCGTGTCCCGCGTCGCCGACCGGCTCTGGTACCCCCTGTGGGACGCCCACATCAAGCTCGACCACAGCGTCCGGACCGTTCCGCAGGCTCTGCAGGTAGCGGCATCCGACCTGACCGCCGCGCTCGGCATGCTCGAAGCCCGCCACATCGCCGGCGACCCCGAACTGAGCAACCTGCTGATCGGGGGTGTGCGGCGGCAGTGGCGCACCGGCATCCGCAGCCGGTTCGACGAGCTCATCGCACTGACCGAGGCCCGATGGGAGCGCAGCGGGCAGATCGCGCACCGGGCCGAACCCGATCTCAAGAGCGGCCGCGGCGGGCTGCGGGACGTGCAGCTGCTCAACGCCCTGTCCGTCGCGCAGCTCACCGACGGCATGCCGGGCCTCGGCCCCGACGTTCCCGGCGGCGGGCTCGCGGCCGCGCACCGCCGCCTGCTCGATGTGCGCACCGAGCTGCACCGCGTCGCCGGTCGTCCCCGCGACCAGCTCCGTGCCCAGGACGCGGACGAGATCGGCGCCGCCCTGCGCATCGGCGACCGATTCGACCTGGCCCGGGTGCTCACCGAGGCCGCGCGGACCGTGAGCTACTCGGTGGAGGTCGGCGTACGCACGGCCGGGAACGCGCTGCCCCGCAAGGGACTGTCCCGGTTGCGGCGCGTCCCCGTCCGCCGTCCCCTCGACGAGGGTGTCGTGGAGCACGGCGGGGAGGTGACGCTGGCCCGTGACGCGAACCCCCGCAAGGACCCCGGTCTGATCACGCGGGTCGCGGCGGCCGCGGCGCAGCACGACCTGCCCATTTCCGCGTCGACTCTCGGCCGGCTGGCCGACAACGCACCGGAACTGCGCGAACCGTGGCCGCGCACCGCACTGAACGACCTCCTCGTGCTGCTCGGTTCGGGGACCCGCGCGATCGACCCCATCGAGGCCCTCGACCGGACGGGACTGTGGGGCCGCCTGCTGCCCGAGTGGGGCGCCGTGCGGGATCTGCCCCCGCGCGATGCCGTGCACATCTGGACGGTGGACCGGCACCTGGTGGAGACCGCCGTGCAGGCAGGAGGCCTGACCACCCGCGTCGCGCGCCCCGATCTGCTGGTGCTCGGGGCGTTGCTGCACGACATCGGCAAGGGCCGCGGCGGCGACCACAGCGTCGTCGGAGCCGAGCTCGCCACCCGGATCGGACGCCGGATGGGCCTGTGGCCCTCCGACGTCGCCGTGCTGTCCGCGATGGTCCGCCACCATCTGCTGCTTCCGCACACCGCGACCCGGCGCGATCTCGACGATCCCGCCACGGTGGAGTCCGTCGTCGAGGCCATCGACGGCGACCCGGTGCTGCTCGAACTGCTGCACGCACTCGCCGAGGCGGACTCGCTCGCGACGGGCCCGGGAGTGTGGGGCGACTGGAAGGCGGCGCTCATCCGGGAACTGGTCCGGCGCTGCCGGCTGATGATGGCGGGGGAGGAGCTGCCGCACCCCGATCCGATCGACCCCCAGCTCGCCGGGCGGGCGGAACAGGGCGGCATCCACGTCGACCTGCAACCCGGGGAGAACCCGCACGCCTACACCGTGACGGTTGTCGCGCCCGACGAGCCGGGCCTGCTGTCCGACGCTGCCGGAGTGCTGGCACTGTACGGCCTGCGCGTGCTGTCCGCCTCGGTGGGCAGCCACGCCGGCAGCGCGGTCAACAGTTTCGCCGTCGCCCCGCTGTTCGGGGCCCCGCCGGCGGCGGGCCTACTGCGGCAGGAACTCGTCCGGGCCCGCTCCGGGGACCTGGACCTGCTCGCCACACTCGCCGCGAAGGAGCAGGCCGCCCGCGAGGCGCAGCTGCCCGAACGACCGGAGCGGGCCGTGCCGGGCACCTACGCGCAGGCGCCTCCGCACCTGATCTGGATCGACGCCCCGGAGCAGGGGCAGGCGATTCTCGAACTGCGCGCCGAGGACCGGCTGGGCATGCTGTGCCGGCTCGCGGACGCGTTCGAACGGTGCGGTGCCGACGTGCGCTGGGCCCGGGTCGCCACTCTCGGACGCACCGTCGTGGACGCGTTCTGCATCGACCTCGCAGGCTCCGACACCCGGGAGAACCGGGAGCGGATCGAGCGGGCCGTGCTGGCCGTGGTGCCCGCGCCGGAACCGAAGAAACCCGAGGACAACGGCTGAGCGTGGGGTGGGCGCTCGTGCACGTGCGAGAACTCGTGCCGCGAACGGCTACCCTGGAACGCAGAACTGTCCGCATCTTCGCCAGACCCAGGAGCGCATTCGGTGTTCGAATCCCTTTCCGACAGGTTGACCGGAGCCCTCAAGGACCTGCGCGGCAAGGGGCGCCTCTCCGACGCCGACATCGACGCGACCGCCCGGGAGATCCGCCTGGCGCTGCTCGAGGCCGACGTCGCGCTTCCCGTGGTGCGCTCGTTCATCGCCAAGATCAAGGAACGTGCCAAGGGCGCCGAGGTGCACGGCGCGCTCAACCCCGCCCAGCAGGTCGTCAAGATCGTCAACGAGGAACTCGTCGGGATCCTCGGCGGTGAGACCCGCCGGCTGCAGTTCGCCAAGACCCCGCCCACGGTGATCATGCTCGCCGGTCTGCAGGGTTCCGGTAAGACCACCCTCGCCGGCAAGCTCGCCAAGTGGCTCAAGGACCAGGGACACACCCCGCTGCTCGTCGCCTGTGACCTGCAGCGACCCGGTGCGGTCACCCAGCTGCAGATCGTCGGTGAGCGCGCCGGCGCGACCGTGTTCGCCCCGCACCCCGGCACCTCGATCGGCGGAGGCGAGAACCCGCTCGGCATCACCGCCGCCGACCCGGTGAACGTCGCCCGCGACGGCATCGCAGAGGCCCGCGCCAAGCACTACGACGTCGTCGTCGTCGACACCGCCGGCCGTCTCGGCATCGACGAGGAGCTGATGGCCCAGGCCGCCGGCATCCGCGACGCCGTGCAGCCCGACGAGACGCTGTTCGTGCTCGATGCCATGATCGGCCAGGACGCCGTGAGCACCGCCGAGGCGTTCCGCGCCGGTGTCGGCTTCACCGGCGTGGTGCTCACCAAGCTCGACGGCGACGCCCGCGGCGGTGCCGCCCTCAGCGTCCGTGAGCTGACCGGCCAGCCGATCCTGTTCGCGTCCACCGGTGAGAAGCTCGAGGACTTCGACGTCTTCCACCCCGAGCGCATGGCCAGCCGCATCCTCGGCATGGGCGACGTGCTCACCCTCATCGAGCAGGCCGAGCAGGTCTTCGACGCCCAGCAGGCCGAGGCCACCGCCGCGAAGATCGGTTCCGGTGAGCTCACCCTCGAGGACTTCCTCGACCAGATGATGGCCGTGCGGAAGATGGGGCCGATCGCGAACCTGCTCGGCATGCTGCCGGGTGCGGGCCAGATGAAGGACGCCCTCGCGAACGTCGACGAGAAGCAGCTCGACCGCATCCAGGCGATCATCCGCGGCATGACACCGGCGGAACGCGCCAACCCGAAGATCATCAACGCCTCCCGGCGGCTGCGGATCGCCAACGGCTCCGGCGTCAAGGTCTCCGACGTCAACCAGCTCGTCGACCGGTTCTTCGAAGCCCGCAAGATGATGGCCGCGATGGCCGGGCGCATGGGCATGCCCGGATCCCGCAAGCCGCAGCGCGCGAAGAAGGGCAAGAAGGGCAAGAAGGGCGGCCGCGGGCCGACCCCGCCGAAGATCAAGGGCGGGTTCCCCGGCGGCATGCCCGCCGGCATGCCCGGCATGGGTGGGATGCCCGCCGGGTTCCCGGACCTGTCGAAGATGCCGAAGGGCCTCGACGAGCTGCCGCCCGGTCTCGAGAACTTCGACCTCTCGCAGCTGAAGTTGCCGAAGAAGTAGACCGCCGTGGCGTTCACCCTGCGCGGACGGTCCCTGCCGGACGGCGAACCGATCGAGCTGTGGATCGACGACGACGGCACGTTCGCCGCCGAGCCGATCCCCGGGGCCGAACTGCTCACCGCCGACGGCTGGATCCTGCCCGGTCTCGTCGACGCCCACTGCCACGTCGGGATCCGCTTCGGTGGCGGCGCGGAGGACGCGGACGGGCTGATCGCGCAGGCCGTCACCGAACGCGACGCCGGGGTACTGCTACTGCGCGACGCGGGATCCCCGGTCGACACCCGGCACCTCGACGCGCGGGCCGACCTGCCGCGGATCGTGCGCGCGGGACGGCACATCGCCGCGCCCAAGCGCTACATCCGCGGCCTGCCCGTCGACCTCGACGACGAATCCCAGCTGCCGGATGAAGTGGTGCGCCAGGCCCGTGCCGGCGACGGCTGGGTCAAGCTCATCGGCGACTGGATCGACCGCGGCACCGGCGATCTCGCCCCGCTGTGGTCGGACGCGATCCTCGTCGAGGCCATCGCCGCGGCCCACCGGGAGGGAGCGCGGGTGACCGCGCACGTGTTCGGGGAGGACGCGCTGCCCGGCCTGCTCGCCGCCGGGATCGACTGCCTCGAACACGGCACGGGCCTGACCGACGACACCATCGCCGCGATGGCCGCGCAGGGCACGGCCCTCGTGCCGACGCTGGTCAACATCGACAATTTCCCGGAGATCGCCGACTCGGCCGCCCGGTTCCCGGTCTATGCGGCGCACATGCGGGACCTGCACGCCCGCGTCGCGGACACCGTCGGCGCTGCCCACGACGCCGGAATCCCGATCTATGCCGGCACCGACGCCGGCGGCTCGGTGCGGCACGGGCGCATCGCCGACGAGGTCGCCGCCCTCGGGAAGGCGGGGCTGACCCCGACCGAGGCGCTCGCCGCCGCCAGCTGGGCGGCCCGCACCTGGCTGGGACACCCGAGCCTCGAACCGGGCACGCCGGCCGACCTCACGGTGTACGCGGACGACCCGCGCAGCGGCCCGGACGTGCTGGCCCGGCCCGATCTGGTGATGCTCCGGGGTGCCGTCGTCACCCGCCGCGCCGCCCGCACATGACCGCCCCCGAACCGCCCGACCCGGGGACCGCTGCGGCTCCCGCGCTGCCCGCACCGTCCCGGCCCGCACACCGGTGGGGTATCCCCGCCGCGCTGGCGGTGCTGGCCGTCAACCTCGTCGGATTCACGTTGGGACCGATCCTGGCCGGGGAGGGCTTCGTCGCCGAGACGTACGTGCTCGCCATCATGGCCCCCACCCTGCTCGCCGGGGCGGCGGCCCTCGCGTTCAGCGTGTGGCGGGGCTGCGGGCCCGTCGCCGACTTCGGTCTGCCGCGGTCGTGGGCGGAGTTCCGCGACCAGCTCGGGGTCGGTCTGCTCGGCGGGGGGATCGCGCTGCTCGGCGCGTTGATCCTGGCGGCGATCCTCGTCGTCGCCCTGGGAATCGACGCCGCCGATTCCCCGCTCACCGCGCTGGTCGGGTTGCCCACGGGGTGGAAACTGCTGCTCGTGGCCTGGGTGTGGTTCGGCGCCCCCCTCGGCGAGGAACTGATGTTCCGCGGCATGCTGTGGGGGGGCGCTCGAACGCCGGCCCGACCGGTGGTGGGGACGCCCGATCGGCGTCCTGACGATCACCACCGTCGTGTTCGCCGTGTGGCATCAGGAATGGTGGCGGCTGCCGGTGCTGCTGTGGGGCGGCGCGGCGATGGGGTTCGCGCGGCTGCGCGGCCGGTCGGTGTTCTCGTCCTGGGTGGCGCACTCGCTCAACAACACCCTGCCCGCGTTGGGTCTGCTGCTGCTGCTCTGACCTGTCGTTTTCGTCCCGCCGGGTGGATCTGGCAGAATGGACCGCTGTCGTCGCATCCGGTTACGCACCGCGCGGCGGTCACAGGATAGAGGCAAAACCGGGCGTGCCAGAAGGGCGCGTCGTCCGAATTGCACGTGACAGGCGTATTTCGCATGCGCCGAAGGAGATTCGCAGCAGTGGCTGTCAAGATCAAGCTCACCCGTCTCGGCAAGATCCGCAACCCGCAGTACCGCATCGTGGTTGCCGACTCGCGCACCCGCCGCAACGGCCGCGCCATCGAGACCATCGGCAAGTACCACCCGAAGGAAGAGCCCTCGCTGATCGAGATCGACTCGGAGCGGGCCCAGTACTGGCTCGGCGTCGGTGCACAGCCGACCGAGCCGGTCGAGAACCTCCTCAAGATCACCGGCGACTGGCAGAAGTTCAAGGGCCTGCCCGGCACCGAGGGCACCCTGCGCAAGGCCGAGCCCAAGCCGTCCAAGCTCGAGCTGTTCCAGGCTGCCCTCGCGCAGGCCGAGAACGCGCCGGCTGCCGAGGCCATCACGCCCAAGAAGAAGAAGGCCGCCAAGGAAGACGCCGCGGAGGAGTCCTCCGAGTCCACCGAGGCTGCCGAGTAATGAGCGCCGTTGTCGCCGATGCCGTCGAGCATCTCGTCCGTGGAATCGTCGCCAACCCCGACGACGTGCGCGTCGAGCTGATCACGGGCCGTCGGGGGCGCACCGTCGAGGTGCACGTGCACCCCGACGATCTCGGCAAGGTCATCGGTCGCGGTGGCCGCACCGCGACCGCCCTGCGGACCCTCGTCTCCGGCATCGGTGGCCGAGGGATCCGCGTCGACGTCGTCGACACCGACCAGTAGGCGCGCCGCGGTGGAGCTCGTGGTGGGCCGTGTCGCCAAGTCGCACGGCATCAAGGGTGAGGTGGTCGTCGAGATTCGCACCGACGAACCCGAGGAGCGCTTCGCCGTCGGCGCGGTGCTGCACGGCCGCAAGCCCCGCGAGCAGACCCTGCAGACGTACACGGTGGAAGCCGCCCGGGAACACTCCGGGCGGCTTCTGCTGCGCGTGCGGGGCGTCACCGATCGCAGCGCCGCCGACGCCCTGCGCGGCACCCTGTTCGTCGTCGACAGCGCCGATCTGCCGCCGTCCGACGACCCGGACGAATTCTACGACCACGAACTCGAGGGACTGTCCGTACGTATCGTCGGGGGCCGGCCCGACGCCGGCACCGAGATCGGCACCGTTCGCGAGGTGCTGCACACCGCCGCCGGCGAACTGCTCTCCGTCCGGCCGGCCGGCGACGAACAGCGCGAACTGCTGATTCCGTTCGTCACCGCGATCGTGCCGACGGTCTCGCTCGCGGCCGGTGTCGTCGAGATCGATCCGCCCGAGGGTCTGCTCGACCCCGACTTCGGTTCGGAGACATAGCCTCCCGTGCGTTTCGACGTCGTCACCATCTTCCCCGAATACCTCGAGCCGCTGCGCGTCGCGCTGCTCGGCAAGGCGATCGACAAGGGGCTCGTCTCCGTGGGGATCCACAACCTGCGGGACTGGACCCACGACGTGCACAAGGCCGTCGACGACGCCCCGTACGGCGGGGGACCGGGCATGGTCATGAAACCCACGGTGTGGGGGCCCGCCCTCGACGACGTGCTCGCCGGGCCCGACGGCGAACCCGACCCCGACGTGCTGCTCGTCGTCCCCACCCCGGCCGGTGTGCCGTTCGACCAGGCCACCGCGCAACGCTGGGCCGGCGAGAAGCGCATCGTATTCGCCTGCGGCCGCTACGAAGGCATCGACCAGCGCGTCTTCGACGACGCCGCGCGCCGGGTACGCGTCGAAGAGGTCAGCATCGGCGACTACGTGCTCATCGGCGGCGAGGTCGCCGTCCTCGTCATGACCGAGGCCGTCGTGCGGCTGCTGCCCGGCGTCCTCGGCAATCAGCAGTCCCACCAGGAGGACTCGTTCTCCGACGGGCTGCTCGAGGGCCCCAGCTACACCCGCCCCGTCAGCTGGCGCGGCCTCGACGTGCCGCCGGTACTGCTGTCCGGGGACCACGCCAAGGTGGCCGCGTGGCGGCGGGAACAGGCGCTCGAGCGCACCCGCGAACGCCGACCCGACCTGCTCGCCGACTGACCCACGCTCAGTGCGTCCCGGCGCTGCCGAACACCGTGCGGACCACCTCGGTCACCGTCTCCCGCGCGTGCTGCGCGCTCGCATCCCCGGTCGCATCGAACAGCGCCGTGTCCGGCAGATCGGTCCACCGGTCGTCGTCCGCGTCGTAGTGCACGAGTTCGCGGGAGAGCACTACCAGCACGTACCGCTCGTCGTCCCCGACGAACCCCGTGGACAGATGGATCCAGCGCCCGTCCAGGCAGCACATCCAACCCTGCTTGACGCCGAGCCCGGTGGTGTCGCTCAGCCCGTCCGGCAACCCGAATCGCTGGTCGTACCCGTCGGCGCCGACGGGGCCGGCGGCACGCAGGTGCCCCAGGATCGTCGCCCGGCCCCACTCGTCGAGCCCGCCCGTGCCGTCGAGCAGATCCGCGTACCAGGTGAGCAGGTCCGACGCGGTGGTGACGGTGTTCCACCACAGCCCGTCCGCCGGCGCGACGGTGCCGGTGAGCGCGTGCCGCGCGGCGGTACGCTCGACGATCTCCGAGTCGCCGTGCCGGAACCACAGGTCGTTCGCCGCCGAATCGTCCGACGACTCGAGCATCGCGGTGATCCGGTCGTAGTCGCTGCCGCCGAGCGGCAACTCGCCCGTCGCCGCCCGGTACAGCAGGTCGTCGGCGATGAACAGCTTGGCCACCGACGCGGTCTCGACGGGTGTGTCGACGCCGCCGACGACCCGGAGCCCGGTCCGCCGGTCGAGCGCGGCGATCGTGACGTCGGCGCCGCGCCCGGCCGCGGTCGCCGCCGCGGCCGTCATCCGATCGGGCAGCGAACCGAGTGGTTCGAGCGGACCGGGGGACTCGACGCCGGCGGACGGCAGGGCGACCGGCGACCCGACCGGCTCCGGGCCGCACGCCCCCACCGTCGCTGCGGTCAGCAACGACAGCGCCAGCATCGCCCAGCGTCCGCCGCGCACCCGGGACATATCCACCCTCCTGTTGTCGATTGTCCGACGAACTCGTCCCACCGTCGAGGAGACGCGCACGCCCCTCCGCGTCACCGAGGGCGGAGGAAGGATAGCGGTAGGGTCGACCGCTGTGACGACCGCTCTCAAGACCGTGAATCAGCGCATCGCCGAGGAACTCGCCGTCCGGGAAGGTCAGGTCGCCGCGGCGGTCGACCTGCTCGACGGCGGCGCGACGGTGCCGTTCATCGCCCGTTACCGCAAGGAGGTCACCGGCGGGCTCGACGACGCCCAGCTCCGGCAGCTCGAAGAACGCCTGCGATACCTGCGTGAACTCGACGAGCGCCGCACGGCGGTGCTCGAGTCCGTCGAATCCCAGGGCAAGCTGGACGACGAGCTGCGCACGCAGATCCTGCTCGCCGACACCAAGGCCCGGCTCGAGGACATCTACCTGCCGTTCAAGCCGAAGCGCCGCACCAAGGCGCAGATCGCGCGGGAGGCCGGTCACGAGCCCGTCGCCGACGCCCTCCTCGGCGACCCCACCACCGACCCCGCGCAGTACAGCGCCGAACAGCTCGACGGCGCCCGCGCCATCCTCGTCGAACGCTTCGCCGAGGACGCCGACCTCGTCGGCGAGCTGCGCGAGGCGATGTGGACCCGCGGCCAGCTGAAGTCCACCGTGCGTCCCGGCAAGGAAACCGAGGGTGCCAAGTTCGCCGACTACTTCGAGTTCTCCGAGCCCTTCCCCGACCTGCCCTCGCATCGCATCCTGGCGGCGCTGCGCGGCGAGAAGGAGGAGGTGCTGAGCCTGTCGCTCGAACCGGACTCCGAGGAACCCGAGCCCGGGCAGCGCACCTACTACGAAGGCCGCATCGCCACCCGCTTCGGCATCGCCGACGAGGGCCGGGCCGCCGACAAGTGGCTCCTCGACACCGTCCGCTGGGCGTGGCGCACCAAACTGCTCGTCTCCCTCGCCCTCGACATCCGCATGCGGCTGCGGCAGTCCGCCGAGAAGGACGCCGTGGACGTGTTCGCCGCGAACCTGCGCGACCTGCTGCTCGCCGCCCCCGCCGGCACCCGGCCGACGATGGGACTCGACCCCGGTTTCCGCACCGGCACCAAGGTCGCCGTCGTCGACGCCACCGGCAAGGTCGTCGCGCACGACACGATCTATCCGCACCAGCCGCACAACAAGCGGGACCAGGCCCTGGCCACCCTGGCGCGGCTCGTCGCGCAGCACGGTGTGGAACTGATCGCGATCGGGAACGGCACCGCCTCCCGCGAGACGGATGCCCTCGCCACCGAACTGATCGCGAAGTCCGGCGCCACGAACCTGACCAAGATCGTGGTGTCCGAGGCCGGCGCGTCCGTATACTCGGCGTCGGCGTACGCCTCGAAGGAACTGCCGGACCTCGACGTGTCGATCCGCGGTGCCGTGTCCATCGCCCGGCGCCTGCAGGACCCGCTCGCCGAACTCGTCAAGATCGATCCCAAGTCGATCGGCGTCGGCCAGTACCAGCACGACGTGTCCGAGACGCTGCTCGCCCGCTCCCTCGGCACGGTCGTCGAGGACGCGGTCAACGCCGTCGGTGTGGACGTCAACACCGCGTCGGTGCCGCTCCTGGCCCGGGTGTCGGGCATCACGTCGTCCCTCGCCGAGAGCATCGTCGCCCACCGCGACGGGAACGGGCCGTTCCGCACCCGCAAGGACCTCACCGCGGTGCCGCGCCTCGGCCCGAAGGCGTTCGAGCAGTGTGCCGGCTTCCTGCGCATCCCGAACGGCGACGATCCGCTCGACGCGTCGAGCGTGCACCCCGAGGCGTACCCGGTCGTGCGGCGCATCGTCGACACCGCGGGCGGCGGCGTGCGCGAGCTGGTCGGCAACACCGCAGTGCTGCGGCGCCTGCGCGCGGAGGACTTCGTCGACGACCGCTTCGGTCTGCCCACGGTCACCGACATCATCGCCGAACTCGAGAAGCCGGGCCGCGACCCGCGCCCGGAGTTCAAGACCGCGACGTTCGCCGCCGGCGTTGAGAAGGTCGCCGACCTGAAACCCGGCATGGTGCTCGAGGGCGTCGTCACCAACGTCGCGGCGTTCGGGGCGTTCGTCGACGTCGGGGTGCACCAGGACGGTCTCGTGCACGTGTCCGCGATGTCCCGCAGCTTCGTCAAGGACCCGCGCGACGTCGTCAAGTCCGGCGAGGTGGTCAAGGTCAAGGTGCTCGATGTGGACGTGCCGCGGCAGCGGATCGGCCTGACGCTGCGCCTCGACGACGAGATCCCCGCTGGCGCCCCGTCCGGCGGCGGCGACTCGCGCGGTCCGCAGGACCGGGGCGGACGCCGGCCGGGTGGCCGGCAGCAGGGCAAGCGTCAGGGCGGGCAGGGGCAGGGTGGTCACCGCGGGGACCGTCGCCAGGACGCCCCGCCGGCCGCCGGCTCGATGGCGGACGCGTTGCGGCGCGCCGGATTCGGCAAGTAGACGCCGCCGGGCCGCGCCGACTACCGGCGCGGCCCGGTTCCTGACATCCTCGGGAGCATGCAGCCCACGGTGACGACCGGCCGCGCGCCGAAGGACCCGCCCCGCCCCGCCGACGAAGTCCCGAGGGCGATCGCGCCGTGACGGCCGTGACCGAGTGGCTGCAACGCGAGATCATCGACCGCGGGCGCCTGCCACTGCTGTTCTTCCTGCTCGGATTTCTCCTCGCGTTCCTGTTCATCCGGTTCAGCGTCCGCATGATCCGCGCCCAGGTGCGCTGGTGGCCCGGCAACGTCACCCCCGGCGGCCACCACGTGCACCACGTGGTGTTCGGCGTCGTCACCATGGTGATCGCGGGCGGATCCCTCATCGCCGTCTACGAGGACGGCACGCAGACCACCGGGGCGGCCCTGGCCACGCTCTTCGGCATCGGGACCGCGCTCGTGCTCGACGAGTTCGCCCTGATCTTCTACCTCAACGACGTGTACTGGGAGCAGGAGGGACGCGTCTCGGTCGATGCGGTCTTCGTCGCGATCGCCGTCACCGGCCTGGTGCTGCTCGGCCTGCAGCCCCTCGAATTCGCCGACATCACCAACTTCCGGGAGGACCCGTCATGGGTGACCCGCACCCTGATCGCCCTCTCCGCTGTCGGAAATCTGGCCCTCGCGGCGGTCGTGCTGGCCAAGGGCAAGATCTGGACGGGCCTGGTCGGTCTGTTCGTCTTCCCCCTGCTGCTGGTCGGGGCGGTGCGCCTGTCGCGGCCCGGCGCACCCTGGGCCCGCTGGCGCTACACCGGCAAGACCCGCAAGATGCGCCGCGCGATCGAACGCGAGCGGCGCTACCGACGCCCGGTGATCCGGGCGAAGATCTTCGTGCAGGACCTCGTGGCAGGCAAGCCGACGATGGACACCGTGCAGGGAGCCGTCCAGCACTCCCGCGTCGCCGCCGAAGCCGAACTGGCCCGCACCGTGCACGCCGCACCCCCGCCGATTTCCGCCACCCCGGCACCGTCTGGCACAATTGACGGGTTGCCCGGCTCGGGCACGCATACCTGACCTGGGCACGAACCAGTCGAGCACCGCCTTCCGGTGGATGCCGCTCGGTTCCTCTGCTCATGCGAACAAGCGAGGATGACAACCGATGAACACCCTGGACTTCCTGGACGCCAAGTCCCTGCGCGACGACATTCCGGACTTCCGTGCCGGCGACACCCTGAACGTGCACGTCAAGGTCATCGAGGGCTCCAAGGAGCGCGTGCAGGTCTTCAAGGGCGTCGTGATCCGTCGCCAGAACGGTGGCATCCGCGAGACCTTCACCGTGCGCAAGGTCTCGTTCGGTGTCGGCGTCGAGCGGACCTTCCCGGTGCACAGCCCCAACCTCGCCAAGATCGAGGTCGTCACCCGTGGTGACGTGCGCCGCGCCAAGCTGTACTACCTGCGCGAGCTGCGCGGCAAGGCCGCCAAGATCAAGGAAAAGCGCTGATCGTCACGCGCTGACCGTCAGGCCCCGAGTAGCCCGGTCCGGATCCGTTCCGGGCCGGGCTACTCTGATTCGGTGGCAGATTCCTCGCGAGACCCGGCCGTGCCGGAGATGCAGCAGCACAGCACCGACGACACGCCTGGACGCGATCGGAAACAGGACAAGAAGGAGAAGTCGTTCCTGCGGGAACTGCCCGTCCTGATCCTCGTCGCGCTCGTGCTGAGCTTCCTGCTCCAGACCTTCGTCGCGCGGGTGTACCTCATTCCCTCGGAGTCGATGGAGCCCACCCTGCACGGCTGCCCCGGCTGCACCGGCGACCGGATCGTCGTCGAGAAGATCGGCTACCGCTTCGGCGATCCCCGGCCCGGCGACGTCGTGGTCTTCCGCGGCCCCGACTCCTGGTCCACCGGATACGTCTCCACCCGCTCCGACAACGTCGTGATCCGCGGCGTGCAGGAGGTGGGTTCCCTCGTCGGCCTCGTCCCACCCGACGAGAACGACCTCGTCAAGCGCGTGATCGCCGTCGGCGGGCAGACCGTCGAATGCTGCGACGACCAGGGCCGCGTCCTCGTCGACGGCCGCCCCCTCGACGAGCCGTACATCGAGATGGACTTCCCGTTCACCCCCGGCGTGGTCACCTGCGAGACCGAGGTGCGCTCGGGCCGCTGCTTCGGTCCGGTCTCCGTGCCGGACGGCCACATCTGGGTCATGGGGGACAACCGCTCCAACTCCGCGGACTCGCGCTACCACGTCGCCGACGAGAACCAGGGCACCATCCCGGTCGACAACGTCATCGGCAAGGCCCGGTTCATCGTCCTGCCGCCCTCGCGGTGGGGCACCATCGATTCCCCGGAGATCCAGCAACCGTGACCCCGTGGCCGCCGCGCGCTGTGATCCGCAGGTCCGCGGGCCTGCGCACCATGGAGTCGACGCTCGTGCGGTGCGGGCTCGGGCCGGTCGCGGGGGTCGACGAGGCAGGCCGCGGCGCCTGCGCCGGGCCGCTCGTCGTCGCCGCGTGCATCCTCGATCCCCGACCACATCCGACGCTCGCGCGTCTCGACGACTCCAAGAAGCTCACCGAGAAGGCCCGGGAGGAGCTGTTCCCGATCATCCGACGCCGCGCGGTGGCGTGGAGCGTGGTGATCGTGCCGGCCGCCGAGATCGACGCCATCGGTGTGCACGTGGCCAACATCGAGGGCATGCGCCGTGCGGTGATGCGGCTGTCCGTCGCGCCCGGGTACGTTCTCACCGACGGGTTCCGGGTCCCGGGCCTGCCGGCGCCGTCGCTGCCGGTCATCGGCGGGGACGCCGCGGCGGCCTGCATCGCGGCGGCGAGCGTGCTCGCCAAGGTCACCCGGGACCGGATCATGGTCGACCTGGACAGCGAGCTGCCCGGCTACGGCTTCGCCGTCCACAAGGGTTACAGCACCGCCGCGCACATGGCGGCGCTGCGCGATCTCGGCCCCAGCCGGGAGCATCGCCTGCGATACGCCAACGTCGCCGCCCTCCTCGGCGACGACTCCGGCCACGGCCGATTCGGCTCCGACGAGGCGGATGCGGGATGATGGATCGACACACCAGAACGGGAGGACACCGAGACCGATGAGTGCCGAGGATCTCGAGAAGTACGAAACCGAGATGGAGCTCTCGCTGTACCGGGAGTACCGGGACATCGTCGGTCAGTTCGCGTACGTCGTGGAGACCGAGCGACGGTTCTATCTCGCCAACGCGGTCGAGCTGCTCCCGCACAATTCCGGCGGCGAGGTGTACTTCGAAGTGCGCATGTCCGACGCGTGGGTGTGGGACATGTACCGTCCGGCCCGCTTCGTCAAGCACGTCCGGGTCATCACCTTCAAGGACGTCAACATCGAAGAGCTCGACAAGCCGGACCTGCGCCTGCCCGACAAGCTGGGATAGCCGGCTCACCCCATCCGCGCCTTCGTGGCCGAATGTCACATTCAGTCGATTCGATCGAAGCGGTGTGACATTCGGCCACGGGCCGTTCCCCGGCCTCGCCCCGTCGGCAGGAGTTGTCCACACCCGGCGAGTTCATCCACAGATTCCGTGATCCGGACCGGCGGGGGCCGCGGGCGTCCCTCCTGTGCCGCACAGTGGTTGCCACACAGGGAGGGACGGGGATGGGACGTAATCAGCAGGTGGGGGCGCTGGGGGAGGACCTGGCCGCCGAGTTTCTCGAGTCGGCGGGCTTGGTGGTGCTCGCGCGCAACTGGCGTAGCCGGTACGGCGAACTCGATCTGATCGCCGAGGACGGCGACACCGTGGTGTTCGTGGAGGTCAAGACCCGCACCGGCCTCGGGTACGGCACGCCGGCCGAGGCGGTGACCGCGGCGAAGGCGGACCGCATCCGGCGGCTGGCCGCGCTGTGGCTTTCCAGCCACGAGCGACGATGGCGGCGCATCCGGGTCGATGTGGTCACGGTGCTGCTCCCGTCCCGGGGCGCACCCGTGATCACCCATCGCCGGCAGGTGCTCTGATGGCGCTGGGGAAGGCCTACTCGGTGGCGGTCACGGGGGTGGACGGACAGGTCGTGGAGATCGAGGCCGACATCGGCCGCGGACTGCCGGGAGTGAAGATGGTCGGTCTGCCCGACACCGCGCTCCAGGAGTCCCGGGACCGAGTCCGGGCGGCGGTGACGAATTCCGGTGGCGAATGGCCGGATTCGCGGGTGGTGCTGGCCCTGTCGCCGGCGACGCTGCCGAAGGTGGGCAGCGTCTACGACCTCGCCCTCGCGTGCGCCGTGCTCAACGCCGCCAAGTCGATTCCACCGGAGTCGGTTGCGCGGACGATTCTGCTCGGGGAGCTGGCGCTCGACGGCCGGGTCCGGTCGGTGCGGGGAGTCCTTCCGGCGGTGCTCTCCGCCAAGCGTGCCGGGTGGGAGCGGGTGGTGGTGCCGGCCGCGACGATGCCCGAGGCCGGCCTGGTCGACGGCATCGACATCTACGGGGCGGGCACTCTCACCGAGGTGGTGCTGTGGCTGCGCGGCGACGGACCGCTCGAGCGACCCGGTCCCCGTCCACCGGGGGAGCGGCCGGGACGGGCGGACATGAGCGAGGTGGTCGGTCAGCACGAGGCACGACGGGCCATCGAGATCGCGGCCGCCGGTGCGCATCATCTGATGCTCACCGGCCCGCCCGGCATCGGGAAGACGATGCTCGCCCAGCGGCTTCCCGGGGTGTTGCCGGCGTTGACGGAGGAACAGGCGCTCGAGGTGACCGCGATCCACTCCGTCGCCGGAACGCTGTCGGCGGATCAGCCGCTCGTCACCGACCCGCCGTTCATCGCTCCCCACCACACCGCGTCGGTCAGCTCGCTCGTCGGCGGGGGCAGCGGCACGGCCAAGCCTGGTGCGGTCAGCCGTGCCCACCGGGGCGTCCTCTTCCTGGACGAGGTCGCCGAGATGGGCACCAAGGCGCTCGAGGCGTTGAGGACCCCGCTCGAGGACGGTGAGGTGCGCATCGCCCGCCGCGACGGCGTCGCGCGCTATCCGGCGCGCTTCCAGCTGATTCTCGCCGCCAATCCGTGCCCGTGTGCGCCGCCTCGCGACGCCGACTGCGTGTGCCCGCCCGCCGCGCGCCGCCGCTACCTGGGAAGGTTGTCGGGCCCGCTGCTCGACCGGGTGGACCTGCGGGTTCGGATGGAGACGGTAGCGACCGGCGCGCTCATGGGGGAGGCGGGGGAGAGCACCGAGGATGTTCGCGCCCGGGTGGCCCGGGCCCGGGCCGCCGCGGCAGCCCGCTGGAACGCGCACGGATGGAGCACCAACGCCGAGGTCCCGGGTCCCGCGCTGCGGCAGAAGTTCCGCCTGCCGCGCGCGGCGCTGGGGCCCGTGGAGTGGGCGCTGCGGAAGGGGGCGATCACCGCGCGCGGCGCGGATCGTGCGTTGCGAGTCGCGTGGACGCTGGCAGATCTCGCGGGGCTCGACGCCCCGGGAGAAGTGCAGGTGGCGACGGCTCTGGATTTCCGGGATCGGGGGACGGTGTGAGCGCGACGGATCCGCGCCGGCTGGCGTGGGCCTACCTGTCGGTCGTGGCGCAGGGGGCGTCGCGCATGCTGAACGCCGCGATCGCGGAGGCCGGCCCGGAGGTGGTCGCGGCAGCGGTGCGCGACGGTTCGATCGGCGGTCCCCTCCGCAGGCGTACCGCCGCCCGTGCCCATCTCGACTCCGCGGCGAGGGACCTCGAGCTGGTGGAGCGGCTGGGCGGCCGTCTGGTCACACCCGACGACGACGAGTGGCCGGCGTGGCAGTTGCTCGCGTTCGACGGTCTCGACGGCGCGGACGCCGATGCCGCGCCGCCGGCGTTGTGGGCGCTGGGGCGACGGCGGATCGACGAGCTGGTGGAGCGGTCCGTTGCCGTCGTCGGCACGCGTGCGGCCAGTGGCTACGGCGAGAACGTGACCGCGGAGATCGCCGGGGACCTGGCGACCGACGGGTGGGCGGTGCTGTCGGGGGCGGCCTTCGGGATCGACGCGGCGGCGCACCGGGCGGCCCTGGGGGTCGGTGGCGCGACGATGGCGGTGCTCGCGTGCGGAGTGGACCGCGCCTATCCGGCAGCGCACACCGGGTTGTTGCGGCAGATCGCCGAGCAGGGGGCGGTGGTCAGCGAGTATCCGCCCGGCACGCTGCCGGCGCGGTTCCGGTTCCTGGCCCGCAACCGACTGGTCGCGGCGCTGGGCGGGGGCGTGCTGGTGGTGGAGGCGGGCTGGCGCAGCGGGGCGCGGAACACGGCGGCGTGGGGGAGACGGCTGGGACGGCCGGTACTGGCGGTTCCGGGGCCCGTGACGTCGGCGGCGTCGCAGGGCTGTCATCGGATGATCCGGGAACAGGAGGCGCGACTGGTGGGCACCGCACGCGAGGTGGTCGAGGAGGTCGGCCCGATGGGTGTGGCCGACGACGGTGACGGGCGGTGGGCGCGAGCGCTCGACGGGCTCTCGGGCGACATGGCGGCCGTGTACGAAGCTCTGCCCGCGGTGGGTGCGGTGTCGGTGCAGCAACTGTCGGTGGCGTCGGGGCTGCTCCCGGAGCGGGTGCGGGCCGCGCTTCCGCTGCTCGAACTCGAGGGACACGTGCAGCGGGAGGCAGCCGGGTGGGCGCGCGGCGGCGGGTGAGCGTCAGGACTGCTCGTGCCCGCGTAGCTCCTCGGCTTTGGCCAGGATGGGCTTGTAGTACTTGTCGCCGAGCACCCGGGTCACCTGGGCCGCGAGCTCGGTCTCCCCGGTCTGGAGTAGGACGTACTCGAGCTCGGCCAGCTGTGCGCCGATCGCCTCGCGCCGGCGGTCCGTCTCCTCGAGGGCGCCGACGAGGCTGGTCAGGTACTGCGACGTGACGGTGTTCATCGTTTCTCGCATACCGCAACGATGGCGGAATTCCGGGGCGATGTCGGCGGATCGGCCGATCCCGGTGGTGTCGCGTCGATGCGGGGGGCGGTGGCCGGCGACGAGCGGCACGCGTACGCTGCAGTGGTTAGGTAAGGCTGAGCAAATATGGAGGTGGGCGTGGCCCCGAAGTCCCCGCGATCGACGACCCTGACGGTGACGGGCAGTGAACGCCTGACCCCGCACCTGGTGCGGGTGTACCTGGGCGGTCCCGGGTTCGACGAGTTCGAACCCGGCCCGCACACGGATTCGTACGTCAAACTCGAGCTGGAGGCCGACGGCGAGACGGTCCTGCGTACGTACACGGTGCGGGCTGTGGACCGGGAGGCCGGGCAGATCGCGATCGATTTCGTCGTCCACGGCGATCAGGGTGTCGCCGGCCCTTGGGCGGCGTCCGCACGGCCGGGGCAGACCGTCGTGGTCCGTGGCCCGGGAGGCGCCTACCGTCCGGATCCGGACGCCGACTGGCACCTGCTCGCCGGGGACGACACCGCGATTCCGGCCGTCGCCGCGGCGCTCGAAGCCCTGGCTCCGGATGCGCGGGGCCGGGTGTTCCTCGAGGTGGCCGGTCCCGACGACGAAATCGCCCTCGAGGCGCCCGCCGGAGTCGAGGTCACCTGGCTGCACCGCGGCTCCGCTGCCGGAACTACCGGGCCGGACCTGTCCGGCGCGAGCGCGCCCCTGGTCTCGGCCGTGACCGGCGCGGAGTGGCTGCCGGGAGACCCGCACGTGTTCATCCACGGGGAAGCGGAGACCGTCATGCAGTACCTGCGGCCGTACGTCCGCAAGACCCGCGGGGTTCCGGCGGCACACGCGTCGATCTCCGGGTATTGGCGGCGCGGCCGCAGCGAGGAGGGCTTCCGGGAGTGGAAGCGCGAACTCGCCACGGCCGAAGCGCGGTGAGCGGGCTCAGGGGCGTTCGCGGGTGAGGGTGAGCAGTGCGGTCATCGACAGCGCGGCCGAGATCGCGATCGCCAGCGCCATCGGCAGCGCGGTGTCCTCCCCGCCGAGCCCGACCAGCGGCGACACCAGGGCGGCCAGGCCAAACTGCGAGGCGCCCATGACCGCGGAACCGGTGCCCGCCGTCTTCGGCACCTGCCCCTGCGCCAGCGCCGTCGCGTTGCCCATGACGAAGCCGAGGCTGGAGACGACGAGGAACAGCAGGGGCAGCACCAGCCAGCGGGCCGTGTCCGCGACCAGGACCGCGAGCACCAGCAGGATTCCGGCGGCCAGCATCTGGGCTACGCCGTACCGCAACAGGTTCCGCACCTCGAAGCGGCCGATGAGCCGGGTGTTGACGATGTTGCCTGCGACGAGGCCCACCGAGTTGACGGCGAAGATCAGGGAGAACTGTCCCGGCGTCATTCCCAGGACCTCCTGGACCACGAACGGTGACGCGGAGATGTACGAGAACATGGCGCCGAAGCCGAGCGCGAACGTCGCGGCGTAACCCACGAACTGCCGATTGCCGATCACCGTGCCGAAGTTGCGGGCGAGCGTGGCCAGGCCCCCGCTGTGGCGGCGTTCGGGCGGCAGTGTCTCCGGAACGACCGTGAGCACCGCGACGACCATCACCACCGCGAGGCCCGTCAGAACCCAGAAGATGCCGCGCCAACCGATCGGCCCGAGGAGGACGCCGCCGAGCAGGGGTGCGACGATCGGTGCCACTCCGCCGATGATCATCATGATGCTGAACAGGCGGGCGGCCTCGTTGCCGCGGGAGCGATCCGCAATCACCGCGCGCGCCAGCACGATTCCCGTGCCGCCGCTGAAGCCCTGGATCAGGCGCGCCGCGATGAGCACCTCCACTGTCGGCGCCGTCGCGCACAGGGCGCTGCTCAGGGCGAGGACGACGGTGCCCGCCAGTAGCAGGCGACGCCTGCCCCACCCGTCGGAGAGCGGTCCCACGACGAGCTGCCCGACGCCGAGGCCGGCCATGAAGGTGGTGAGCGTGAGCTGGATGCCGACCGTGCTGGTGCCGAGACTCTCCGACATGATCGGCAGTCCCGGCAGATACATGTCGGTGGCCAGCGGTGCGGTGGCGGAGAGCAGTGCCAGACCGAACAGCATCGGCAACGGAATCGTTTTACTCACGAACTAACCTTAGTGTGGGCCCGATCGGCGTGTTCGGTTGCGTGGGCGGTACCCACGGCGCACGGTGACGGCCATGGACACCGCGCTGCCGCCGCCTCTCGCCGTGCACCTCGAGGAGTTCGTCGAGCACCTCGACCTGCAGGGCGGCCGGTCTGCCCACACGATCCGCGCGTACACGACCGACATCCGCACCCTCCTCGCCCACCTCGAGGCCGGCCACCCGGATGCGCGGATCGACGACCTCACCCTCGAGGTGCTGCGCTCCTGGCTGGCCGACCAGGTCGCGGGTGGCGCTGCCCGTACGACCCTGGCGCGGCGCACCTCCTCCGCCCGGACCTTCTGCGCGTGGCTGGCCCGCACCGGCCGGCTCGACCACGATCCCGCGGCTCGGCTGGTGTCGGCCCGCACCCATCGCACCCTTCCGCCGGTGTTGCGGGCCGACCAGGCATGCGAGGTGATGGCGGCTGCGGAAGCCGGTGCGCGCGAGCTGGACCCGGTGGCGCTGCGCGACCGGCTCGTGCTGGAGCTGCTGTACGCGACGGGGATCCGGGTCGGGGAGCTGTGCGGGCTCGATGTCGACGACGTCGATGCCGATCGTCGGGCGCTGCGCGTGCTCGGCAAGGGCAACAGGGAGCGGACCGTGCCGTACGGTGCGCCCGCCGCCACTGCGCTCGACGCGTGGCTGCACAGCGGACGGCCCGCCCTCGCGCGCCCGGACTCCGGGCCCGCACTTCTGCTCGGTGCACGCGGCGGGCGGCTGGGCCCGCGCCAGGTCCGTTCCGTGGTGCACGAGAACGTGGCCGCGGTCCCCGGCGCGCCCGACCTCGCGCCGCACGGGCTGCGGCACAGCGCCGCCACCCATCTGCTCGAGGGCGGGGCCGACCTGCGGGTGGTGCAGGAGTTGCTCGGACATGCGAGCCTCGCGACGACCCAGCTCTACACCCATGTGTCGGTAGCGCGGCTGAGGGCGGCGCACGAACAGGCGCATCCGCGGGCGTGACCCGGGCGACGACGAACCCGAGGTTTGGTACGGTCGCCGCCGCACCTGCTGCGCAATCCGGGGGGAATTGTGGGACACGAGGAGTCGACGCACGCTCTGCCTGCCTGGCTTCGGGACGAACCGGCGCCGGTCGGCCGCCGCGGAAGGCGACGGGGTGGCGACCGTGCGGTCGTGCTGCCTGCGCATCCGGAGCTGCCTGCGCAGCCGGAGCCGCCTGCGCAGCCTGTACATCCGCCGTCCCGGCCCGCGCCCGTCGAGGTGGACCGGTCGACGGGTCTGCCGGATCCGGTGCCGTCGGTCCCGTTCGGCATGCCTCCTCGAGAACGTCCCGCATCTGTGCCCGAAGCGCGGATCGTCGATGCAGCGGTTCCCGAACCGTCCCGTGTCGAACCTGTCACCCCCGAACCCGTCACCCCCGAACCTGGGGACCCCGAACCTGGGGAGCCCGAACCTGCGGACCCGGAACCCGCCCTCGAAGCCGCAACAACAGAACCGGTGGTGCCGGAACCGGTTGTCACCGGACAACCCGCCGACGCCGCGGTGGCCGGGCCCGCGACTGCGACCGGTCCGGAGGAGGCGGCGGGGCAGAACGGTCCGGGGGAACATCACCGCACCGAGCCCGCACCGCGTCCACCCACGCCCGGCGCGGACGCCGCCGGGTCACCCCTGCGAGCGGCGGACGATCCCGAACGCCCGACGTCGTCGACCCCTCCCGGGCATTCCACCCCAGGACACCGCCGGGAAACCGGCACGGTGGAGTCCGGCGCGCCGGAGCCCCGGCCGTCCGATCACGACCTGACCTCCGGCGCCCTGGTCCGGCGGTCCCGGCGCTCTCCGGCAGCCGGTTGGCGGCGCAGCGTGCACCGGCTCACCGGCGGAATCCTCGCGCCCGGCGAATCGACCGACGAGGCGTACCGGCGTGAGCTCCGGGACCGGGTCCGGCAGCCGATCAGCGGCGACTACCGGATCGCGGTGCTCTCCCTCAAGGGCGGTGTCGGGAAGACGACGACCACCGTCGGTCTGGGCTCCACGTTCGCCTCGTTGCGGGGGGACTGCGTGATCGCGGTCGACGCGAATCCGGACTTCGGGACGCTCGCGCAGCGAGTGCCCCAGCAGACCGAGTCCACGGTGCGCGACCTGCTCGCCGCGGCCCCGCGGATCTCCCGCTACGCCGACGTCCGCGCGCACACGTCGCAGGCGCCGAGCCGTCTCGAGGTGCTTGCGAGCGAACGCGACCCGGCCGTGTCCGAGGCGTTCAGCGAGGACGACTACCGCCGCGTCGTGGACATCCTGCGGGTGTACTACAACGTCGTCCTCACCGACTGCGGCACGGGCATCATGCATTCGGCGATGCGGGGGGTGCTCGATCTCGCCCACGCACTCGTGCTCGTCGCATCCCCGGCGATCGACGGGGCCCGGAGCGCTGCAGCGACGCTCGACTGGTTGCAGCACCACGGTTTCGGGGCGCTCGTCGAGCGCACCGTCGTGGTGATCAGCGCTGCCCGGCCCGGGGCCACCAACATCGACATGCAGGCACTGACGGGCCACTTCCTCGCGCGGTGCCGGGCCGTGCAGGTGGTGCCGTTCGACGAGCACCTCGCCGAGGGGGCCGAGATCGACCTCGCTCTGCTCCGGCCCGCCACTCGTCGCGCCTTCCTCGAACTCGCCGCCATGGTCGCCGACGACTTCGCCGCGGTGTCGGGACGTCACGCCGCGGACCGCCGCCCGGAGCCGAGCCGCGGGCGCGCCTGAGCGGTCCCACCGCCGCGCCCGGACACGGGCTCGAGACGGATCACCGACCGCACGAGCGGCAACGGGTCGAGGTAGTCGTCGCGGCCTCGGCGCAGACCCCAGTGCAGGCAGGCCACCGCGGGGCAACCCTCGTGGCCCGGTTCGAGGGTGCCGAGCGGGTCCCCCCGTTCCACGCGCCGGCCGGCGGTGACCGTCGCGGTCACCGGCTCGTAGGTGGTGCGCAGCCCGCCGGCGTGCTCCACCGAGACCACGGGTTTGCCGGCGACGGTCCCCGCGAACACCACCACGCCGGCACCGGCGGCGAGCACCGGCTGCCCGGGCCGGCCGGCGAGGTCGGCGCCCCGGTGCCCGGGAAGCCAGTCGTGCTCGGGACCGTCGAAGGGGCGGGCCACCGCCGGCCGTGGCTGCAGCGGCCAGCCGAACTCGCGGGGGGACGCCGCGGCGGGAACCGACCCCGCCAGTGTGGCGAGCGCGGTCAGGACGGCGATCCCGGTGATCTTCATCCGCCCAGCGTGCCGGGCGGTGCCCGCGACGGACAGAGTCTGCCCGGCATTGTGGACAACCCTCCGATTCGTCCACAGATCGTCCGAACCGGCCCGCTGATCAGGCAGTTGTGGTTCCCGCAGGGCAAGGCCGTACACTGTTCGAGCGGTCTGTGTTCGCAGATCGACTTCGCGCGTCCGCGCGCTGATCGCCGCCCGGTGCTCCGGGCGCCATCGGAAATTGGCCGTCGGCCGGTCCCGCAAGGGTCCGACGGGCATGCGGACGCCAGGGCGGGGATCACCCGATCTCCCGCGGCAACCGAACCGAAAGAGAGAACAGCCATGGCTGTCGTAACAATGAAGCAGCTGCTCGACAGCGGCGCCCACTTCGGTCACCAGACCCGTCGCTGGAACCCGAAGATGAAGCGGTTCATCTTCACCGACCGCAACGGCATCTACATCATCGACCTGCAGCAGACCCTGACGTACATCGACAAGGCGTACGAGTTCATCAAGGAGACGGTCGCCCACGGTGGCACCGTGCTGTTCGTCGGCACCAAGAAGCAGGCGCAGGAGTCCATCGCGGAAGAGGCCACCCGGGTCGGGATGCCCTACGTGAACCAGCGCTGGCTCGGCGGCATGCTCACCAACTTCTCCACCGTCCACAAGCGCCTGCAGCGCCTGAAGGAGCTGGAGTCGATGGAGCAGACCGGTGGGTTCGAGGGTCGCACCAAGAAGGAAATCCTCATGCTCACGCGTGAGAAGACCAAGCTCGAGCGCACCCTCGGTGGCATCCGCGACATGGCCAAGGTGCCGTCGGCGATCTGGGTCGTCGACACCAACAAGGAGCACATCGCCGTCGGCGAGGCCCGCAAGCTGAACATCCCGGTCGTCGCGATCCTCGACACCAACTGCGATCCCGACGTCGTCGACTACCCGATCCCGGGCAACGACGATGCGATCCGTTCGGCTGCGCTGCTGACCAAGGTCGTCGCCTCCGCCGTCGCCGAGGGCGTGCAGGCCCGCGCCGGCCAGAGCGCCGACAAGGACGCCAAGCCGGAGGCCGGCGCCGGCGAGCCGCTCGCCGAGTGGGAGCAGGAGCTGCTCGCGCAGGCCACCCCGGCCGCCGAAGCCGAGGCCCCCGCCGCCGACGCGGCGCCCTCCGCCGAAGCCTGATCCGATGCGCGGCCCCGACCGGTAGATCCTGAGATCATGGTCGGGGCCGTCGCACGCGACCGCGCCGCATCAGTGCACCCGCACGCGACCGAGCCGCATCAGAGGAAACTTCCGCGCGAGCACCCATCGCGCACAACAGACACAGGAGGCTCGCTTCCCATGGCGAACTACACCGCCGCCGACGTCAAGCGTCTGCGTGAGCTCACCGGCTCCGGAATGCTGGCGTGCAAGAACGCCCTCGCCGACAACGACGGCGACTTCGACAAGGCCGTCGAGCAGCTGCGCATCAAGGGCGCCAAGGACGTGGGCAAGCGCGCCGAGCGCTCCACCGCCGAGGGCCTGGTCGCCGCGAAGAACGGCGTGCTCATCGAGCTCAACTCCGAGACCGACTTCGTCGCCAAGAACGACGAGTTCCAGGCTCTCGCCGAGAAGATCGTCACCGCTGCGGCCGAGGCCGAGCCGGCCGACCTCGAGGCCCTCAAGGCCGTCGAGGTCGACGGCAAGACCGTCGACACCCTCGTGCAGGAGCTCTCCGCCAAGATCGGCGAGAAGCTCGAGCTGCGCCGTCTCGCCGTCTTCGACGGCCCCGTCGCGGTGTACCTGCACAAGCGTGCGTCCGACCTGCCGCCGGCTGTCGGCGTGCTCGTCGAGTACTCCGGTGAGGGTGACGCCGCCGCAGAGGCCGCCCGTGCCGCCGCGATGCAGGTCGCCGCGCTGAAGGCGAAGTACCTCTCCCGCGACGAGGTTCCGGCCGACACGGTCGAGAACGAGCGCCGCATCGCGGAGGAGACCGCCAAGAACGAGGGCAAGCCGGAGGCCGCCCTGCCGAAGATCGTCGAGGGTCGGCTCAACGGCTTCTTCAAGGACGTCGTGCTGCTCGAGCAGGCCTCGGTGACGGACTCGAAGAAGACCGTCAAGGCGCTGCTCGACGATGCCGGTGCCACCGTGTCGCGCTTCGTGCGTTTCGAGGTCGGCGGCAGCTAGACCTCTCGTTTCCTCGACCCCGTCGGCGCTCGCCGGCGGGGTCGAGGCGCGTCGGCGACCCGATATCGGGCCGATCGGACACTCGCGCCCCCGTCTCGGTTCCACGGGGTCGGATGAGGCAGGATGAAAGGGCCGACCCACCGCTCGACCCGAGGAGAACCATGTCCGAACACGCCCAGGAACGTCCCGGTTTCCGTCGGGTGCTGCTCAAGCTCGGCGGGGAGATGTTCGGCGGGGGCAAGGTCGGTCTCGACCCGGACGTGGTGACGACCGTGGCCGAGGAGATCGCCGAGGTCGTCCGCTCCGGGGTGGAGGTGGCGGTGGTCATCGGCGGCGGCAACTTCTTCCGGGGCGCCGAACTGCAGCAGCGCGGTCTCGACCGCGCTCGCTCCGACTACATGGGCATGCTCGGCACGGTAATGAATTCCCTTGCGTTGCAGGATTTCCTGGAGAAGCAGGGCGTGGACACCCGCGTCCAGACCGCTATCACGATGGGGCAGGTCGCCGAGCCGTACCTGCCGCTGCGTGCCCGCCGGCATCTCGAGAAGGGCCGCGTGGTGATCTTCGGTGCCGGCATGGGCATGCCGTACTTCTCCACCGACACCACCGCCGCGCAGCGCGCCCTCGAGATCGGCGCGGAGGTGGTCCTGATGGCCAAGGCCGTCGACGGGGTCTACTCGGCCGACCCCCGGATCGACGCCGACGCGACCCTGTTCACCGAGATCACCCACCGCGAGGTCATCGAGAAGGGCCTCAAGGTCGCGGATGCGACCGCCTTCAGTCTCTGCATGGACAACGACATGCCGATCATGGTCTTCAACCTGCTCACCGAGGGGAATATCGCTCGGGCTGTCGCCGGTGAGAAGATCGGAACACTCGTACGGTCATGAACGGACAACGGAACATGGAGGAACAGCCGTGATCGATGAAGCTCTCTTCGAAGCCGAGGAGAAGATGGAAAAGGCCGTCACGGTGGCCAAGGACGATCTCGGATCCATCCGCACCGGCCGCGCGAACCCCGGCATGTTCTCCAGGATCGTCGTCGACTACTACGGCGCGCCCACCCCGGTCACGCAGATGGCCAGCATCAACGTCCCCGAGGCGCGCATGGTGGTCGTCAAACCCTACGAGGCCTCGCAGCTCGGCCCGATCGAGACCGCGATCCGCAACTCCGACCTGGGCGTCAATCCGACCAACGACGGGTCCCTGATCCGCATCTCCATCCCGCAGCTGACCGAGGAACGCCGCCGCGAGCTGGTCAAGCAGGCCAAGGCCAAGGGCGAGGACGCCAAGGTGTCCGTGCGCAACGTGCGACGGAAGGCGATGGAGGAGCTGCACCGCATCCAGAAGGACGGCGAGGCCGGCGAGGACGACGTCACCCGCGCGGAAAAGGAGCTCGACAAGACCACGGCGAAGTACGTGGCGCAGATCGACGAGCTGGTCAAGCACAAGGAAGCCGAGCTGCTGGAGGTTTAACCGTGGGTACCGCCGCCGGGTCGTCCGATCCGCAGCTCCCCCTGGGCGTCACCGACGCCGACTCGGCGGCCGACGCCGCGAAGGCGGGCACCGAGGTCCCGCCGGGCCGGCCCGATCCGACCCCTGCCGCGGAGCCGGAGAAGAAGGCGTCCCGCGCCGGCCGGAACCTGCCCGCCGCCGTGGGCGTGGGCGCCGGGCTCGGTGGCCTCGTCATCGGCGTGCTCGCGTTCGCCCCCAAGGCCTGGCTCCTCGTCGTCGCGGTGGCCATCGCGATCGCCACCTGGGAGGTCACCAAGCGCCTGCGTGAGGCGGACGTCCTGGTTCCCCGGGTCCCGCTCCTGGTCGGGGGGCAGGCGATGATCTGGCTCGGCTGGCCCTACGGCACCACCGGCGTGCTCGGCGCCTTCGCCGGCACCACCGTCGTGTCGATGCTGTGGCGGCTGTTCGACCGCGGACTGCGCGGCCGGCCCCGCAACTACCTGCGCGACACCGCGGTCACCGTCTTCACCGCGGCATGGGTACCTTTCCTCGCGTCGTTCGCGACGCTGATGGTCCTCGAGGACGACGGTGCCGCCCGGGTGTTCTGCCTGATGATCGTGTGCGTCGCATCCGACGTCGGCGGATACGCGTCCGGGGTGCTGTTCGGCAAGCACCCGATGGCGCCCGCGATCAGCCCGAAGAAGTCCTGGGAGGGTTTCGGCGGCTCGGTTCTCGCCTGCACCGTCGCCGGTGTGCTCACGGTGACCCTGCTGCTCGACGCCGCCTGGTGGATCGGTGTGCTCCTCGGCGTCGTGCTCGCCGCCACGGCCACGGCGAGCGACCTGATCGAGTCGCAGGTCAAACGGGATCTCGGCATCAAGGACATGGGCACCCTGCTGCCCGGCCACGGCGGGATCATGGATCGGCTGGACTCCATCCTGCCGTCCGCGTTCGTCACCTGGCTCGTCCTCGGGGCCTTCGTCTAGGCCGGTGACGAGAAGGCAGCGGTCCGACACGCACGGGGTGGTGCCCAGCCCCAACATCTGGCACTGGCCGGAGGTCTACGAGGAAGAGAACCGCGCCCAGGACGTCCACGGCGTCGTGTACACGGCGCTGCGCGAGGCATACGACTGGGCCGGTCGGGACGTGGTCGACGTGGGCTGCGGCACCGGCTTCCACCTGCCGATGTTCGCGGCCGCGGCGCGCACCGTGACCGGTGTCGAACCGCACCCGCCGCTGGTGGAACTGGCACGGCGACGGATGCGGGGCCAACCGGGCGTGCGAGTGCAGACCGGTTCGGCCGAGCACCTGCCGCTCGCGGACAGCAGCGTGGACCTCGTGCACGCCCGTACCGCGTACTTCTTCGGTCCCGGGTGCGGGGCAGGTATCGCCGAGGCGATGCGCGTGCTGCGGCCCGGCGGCGCCCTCGCGATCGTCGATCTCGACGCGACCGCCCATCCGTACGGCGAATGGATGCGCGCGGACCTGCCGCACTACGACCCGCGCACAGTCGAGGCGTTCTTCGACGCCCAAGGTTTCGACCTGCGCCGGCTCGACACGGAGTGGCGTTTCCCGGACCGCGCCACGCTCGAGCGCGTACTCGGCATCGAGTTCGGCCCCCAGGTTGCCGAGCGTGCGGTGCGTGGCACGGCAGGCACCGCCCTCACGGTGCGCTACCGGCTGCACGTGCGCCGCAAGCCCCGGGGACTGGAGATCGCCTGACCGTGCCGTGAACCTGCCGGGGGTCGCGAACCTGCCGGGGCCGCGAACCTACCGGTGGTGGGTGCCCCGGATGCGGAACACCCGGGCCAGTTCGCTGATCCTCTTGGCCTTGGCCAGGCGGGGCAGGTCACTGCCGTCGCGCACACCGCGGCCGTCCTCCCCGAGTGTGTCGATCACGTCGCGGGCCCAGCCGACCTCGTCGGAACTGGGGCTCAGGGCGGCGTTGGCGAACGGTGCCCGGGCCGGGGTCATGCACAGCTTCCCGGTCATTCCCATGGAGGCGGTCAGCTTCGCCTCCCGCTCGAGAACCTCGGGGTCGTCGGTCAGCGACGGTCCGTCGACGGGACCGGGCAGGCGGGCCGCCCGGCTCGACACGACCAGGCGGGAACGCGGGTACGCCATCGCGAGCGGGGAGTCGTCCATTCCGGTGTCGCGGCGGAAGTCGCCGCTGCCGAAAGCCAGCCGGAACGTCCCGTCGGCGCGGGCGATCTCGGGCGTGGCCTCGAGGCCCACCGCCGACTCGATGAGCACGAGGATGCGGGTTCCGGGCGGCAACTGAGCGGCGGTGGCGTCGACCTGCTGGCCGCTTTCGGTCTTGGCGAGCATCACGCCCTGCAGGCCGGGAACCGCGGCGAGCGCGGCGAGATCGTCGGCCCAGTGCACGGTGGTGGCGTCGTTGATCCGCACCCAGGCACGGCCACCGCCGCGCAGCCATTCGACGACGTGACCCCGTGCGGCGGCTTTGCCGGCCGCCGGCACGGCGTCCTCGAGGTCGAGGATCACGGCATCGGCTGCGGACGCGGCAGCCGCCGCGAAGCGCTCCGGGGCGGTGCCCGGAACGAGCAGCCAGGATCGGGCGAGCTCGGGTGCGACGGTGGCGGAGGCGGGGGCATCCAGGTGGGCGGTCACGTCAGGCTCCTCGGGTGAAGGTCTTGTCTCCAGGGTGCCCTCTTGTCGCCGCGTTGGGGAGATTGGGTGCGTTGTGTTCGTCACCCGCCGCTGGGCGGCGCTGTGTCACCGCCGCTTCGCGGCACGCTTGATCTGCAGGATCCGCACACCGCCCGCCAGCGCCATGACGAGGGCTCCCGCGATGGCCGACAGCAGCAGGCTCACCCCCAGCGGCAGGGTGAACTCCCAGGCGAACAGTTCCATGGTGACCGAGTCGAGGTTCTGCAGGATGAACACGAGCAGCAGGATCAGGACCAGAACACCGATGACCAGGCCGGTCCACGTCGATGCCGCGCGGCTGCGGTCGAGGGGAATCTCCGGCGCGGGACGGAGGTCGGAATCGGGCGTGGCCTTCGTCGAGCCCTGCCGGTCGGGCCGATCCCCGCCGGGCAGGTCCGGTACCGGATCGGGCAGATTCGCGGGGCGGTCGGTCATGGATCGATCATCTCGCTCCGGCTGCCGCTGCACACCGTATTCGGCGAGGAAGACCGGCTCCGCCGCCGTAATGGATAATGGGTCATTATGCCCTCCTCTCTTCCCCTGGTTTTCGACGCGCCCAAACGCGGTATGCCGCCGCGTCACCTCGCCGACCTCGACGCCGAGCAGCGCCGGGCGGCCGTGCGTGAACTGGGCCTGCCGGCCTTCCGGGCCGATCAGCTGGCCCGGCACTACTACGGGCGGCTCGAGGCCGATCCGGAGAAGATGACGGATCTGCCGGCGAAGGTGCGCGAGCAGGTGGGGGCGGCGTTCTTCCCCGCGTTGCTGACACCGGTCAAGCACGTGGCGTGCGACGGCGGCGAGACCCGCAAGACGCTGTGGCGCGCCGGGGACGGCACCCTCCTCGAGAGTGTGCTCATGCGCTACCCCGACCGCGCCACCCTGTGCATCTCGAGCCAGGCCGGCTGCGGGATGGCCTGCCCGTTCTGCGCGACCGGCCAGGGCGGCCTGGATCGGAACCTGTCCACCGCCGAGATCGTCGATCAGGTGCGCGCCGCGGCCGCGGCCCTGCGCGACGGTGACGTGGCCGGGGGACCGGGTCGTCTGTCCAACGTGGTATTCATGGGGATGGGGGAGCCGCTGGCGAACTACAAGCGGGTGGTGGCCGCGGTGCGGCGCATCACCGCCCCGCCGCCGGAGGGACTGGGCCTGTCGCAGCGGTCGGTCACCGTCTCCACCGTCGGTCTGGCGCCGGCGATCCGCCGGCTGGCCGACGAGGGACTGCACGTGACCCTCGCCGTGTCGCTGCACACGCCGGACGACGAACTGCGCGACACGCTGGTGCCGGTCAACAACCGCTGGCCCGTCGCCGAGGTGCTCGACGCCGCGCGCTACTACGCCGACCGGACCGGTCGCCGTGTCTCCGTCGAGTACGCCCTGATCCGCGACGTCAACGACCAGCCGTGGCGGGCGGACATGCTGGGCAAGAAGCTGCACAAGGCGCTCGGCCCGCTGGTGCACGTGAACCTGATCCCGCTCAACCCGACGCCGGGCAGCGAATGGGACGCCAGCCCGAAGCCGGTCGAGCGCGAGTTCGTTCGTCGCGTCCAGGCTCAGGGGGTCTCGTGCACCGTGCGGGACACCCGGGGCCAGGAGATCGCGGCAGCCTGCGGCCAGCTCGCCGCCGAGAACTGAACACGGACTCGCGGCAAGCGAAGGGTCCGCCCGGGACGAACCGGGCGGACCCTTCGGTGTTGCTGTGGGGACGTGCGGCTACCTGCGGCGCCGGCGCTGGACGATGTCGCGCACCAGGATGGCGACGAGCAGCGCGGCGAAACCGATCAGGAACCAGTTCTCGACGTTGCCGTTGTGGTTGCCGATGATCATCGCCAGCAGGAACAGGGCGATGAGCCAGCCCATGAAACGGAACAGGCGGGGCGCCTCGCCACTCCAGCCCCACTCCGCCGACGGCACCTCGGCCGTGTCGACGCCAGTGGTCTTCAACTCGGTACCGGCCACCGCTTGTCCTCCTGGTCGCAAAGATCTTCGCTGTTGGGCCAATCGTGACATACGACCGCCCGTCGTACGAAGTGGGGGCGCGCTCCCGCGCGCCGGGCGGGTGATTCAGCCTCCCCTCAGGACGGTCGGGAACAATGTCGGCGTGGCCGACTCGCAACCCAGCTCCCGCACCCGTGTCCTGCTGCTCGGCAGCACCGGCTCCATCGGCACCCAGGCACTCGAGGTGATCGCCGCCAACCGCGACCGGTTCGAGGTGGTCGGTCTCGCCGCCGGTGGTGGCAACATCGATCTGCTCGCCGAACAGATCCGCGTCACCGGTGTGACCGAGGTGGCCGTCGCGAACGCACAGGCCGCCGCGCGCCTCGACCTCCCGGGCCTGCAGGTCCGCAGCGGGCCGGAGGCGGTGACGAGGTTGGTGCGCGACGTGGAGGCCGACGTGGTGCTCAACGCCCTCGTCGGATCCCTCGGGCTGGAGCCGACCCTGGCCGCACTGGCGACGGGCGCACGCCTGGCGCTGGCCAACAAGGAGTCGCTCGTCGCGGGCGGCGCACTGGTCACCGCCGCCGCGGCCCCGGGGCAGATCGTGCCGGTGGACTCGGAGCACTCGGCGCTGGCCCAGTGCCTGCGCGGCGGCAGCCCCGACGAGGTGGCCCGGTTCGTGCTGACCGCCTCGGGTGGTCCGTTCCGCGGCTGGACGGCCGAACGGCTCGAGTCGGTCACCCCCGAGCAGGCCGGCGCCCACCCGACCTGGTCGATGGGCCCGATGAACACCCTGAACTCGGCGACGCTGGTGAACAAGGGCCTGGAACTGATCGAGACGCACCTGTTGTTCGGCATCGGCTACGACCGGATCGACGTCACCGTGCACCCGCAGTCGATCGTGCACTCGATGGTCACCTTCACCGACGGGTCCACGCTGGCCCAGGCGTCGCCGCCGTCGATGAAGCTGCCGATCGCGCTCGCGCTGGGCTGGCCGCACCGGATCGCGGACGCGGCGCCGGCCCTCGACTTCACGACCGCCTCGACGTGGGAGTTCGAACCCGTGGATCACGACGTCTTCCCCGCGATCGAACTCGCCCGGGCCGCCGGGGTGGCCGGCGGATGCCTGACCGCGGTGTACAACGCCGCGAACGAGGTGGCCGCGGAGGCTTTCCTGGCGGGGGCGCTGCCGTTCCCCGGGATCGTGCGCACGGTGGCGGCGGTGCTGGCCGACGCCGACGCCTGGTCCGCGGCACCCGCTACCGTGGAAGATGTGCTCGCCGCCGACGGCTGGGCTCGGGACCGAGCCCGCGCGCTCGTGAAGTAGGAGGACCGGCCACCGATGATGTTCGTTCTGGGCGTCGTGCTGTTCGCCCTCGGCATCGCCGTATCCATCGCCCTGCACGAGGCCGGGCACATGTGGACCGCGCAGCGCCTCGGCATGAAGGTGCGGCGCTACTACATCGGGTTCGGGCCGCGGCTGTACTCGTTCCGGCGCGGTGAGACCGAGTACGGCCTCAAGGCGATCCCGGCGGGCGGCTTCTGCGACATCGCGGGCATGACGGCGCTCGACGAGCTGGCTCCCGACGAGCACGAGCGCGCCATGTTCAAGCAGAAGGCATGGAAGCGCGTGGTGGTGATGTCCGGCGGCATCGCGATGAACTTCCTCCTCGGCATGGTGCTGATCTTCGGGCTCGCCGTGGCGTGGGGTCTGCCGCGGCTGGGGGAGACCCCGGCGGAGATCGGGGAGCTCTCGTGCGTCGCACCGACCCAGGCCGGTGAATCCGGGGGCTACGAGCTCGCGCCGTGCAGCGGGCCGGGTCCGGCCGCTGCCGCCGGCCTCGAAGTCGGGGACGTCGTCGTCTCCGTCGGCGGCACCGAGGTCGCGACATTCGCGGACCTGGTCGAGGTCACCCGCGCCGCGACCGGCACGGTGGATTTCGTCGTCGAGCGCGACGGTCGCACGTTGACGATCCCGGTGCCGGTCCAGTCCGCCCAGCGCTGGGTGCAGGATCCCGAGACGGGCGCGATCACCTCGGAGACCGTCAGCGCCATCGGGGTGGCCGCGCCGCCGTCCGTCACCGAATACAACGCGTTCACCGCAGTGGGCGGCACGCTGCAATTCACCGGCGACATGTTCGTGCTCACCGCGCAGGCCCTCGCCGACCTGCCCAGCAAGGTGGGGGCGCTGTGGGAGTCGGTGACGGGCGGCGAACGCGACCCCGACACCCCGATCAGCGTGGTCGGTGCCTCCGTCATCGGTGGGCAGGTCGCCGAGCGGGGCATCTGGCAGATGTTCGTCCTGCTGCTCGCCCAGCTGAACTTCTTCCTGGGCATGTTCAACCTGCTCCCGCTGCTGCCGCTCGACGGCGGCCACATCGCCGTCGTCGTGTACGAGAAGGTCCGCAACTGGATCCGCGGGCTGCGCGGGCTGCCGGTCGGCGGCCCGGTCGACTACACGAAGCTGCTGCCCGTCACCTACGTGTTCGTCCTCATCGGCGGCGCGTTCATGCTGTTGACACTCACCGCGGACATCGTCAACCCCATCCAGCTGTTCTGACCCACACCGCTAGAATTGCCGCGTAGCTACGAAAGAAGGCGAAACGTGACCAGCCCCGTCGGTTTGGGCATGCCCGAAGTTCCCGCCGTCCTCGCGCCCCGGCGCAAGACCCGTCAGCTCATGGTCGGCGACGTCGGCGTGGGCAGCGACCACCCGGTGTCGGTGCAGTCGATGTGCACCACCAAGACGCACGACGTCAACGCGACGTTGCAGCAGATCGCGGAGCTCACCGCGTCCGGTTGCGACATCGTCCGGGTCGCGTGCCCGCGGCAGGAGGACGCCGACGCGCTCGCCGCGATCGCGAAGAAGAGCCAGATCCCGGTCATCGCGGACATCCACTTCCAGCCGCGCTACATCTTCGCCGCCATCGACGCCGGCTGCGCCGCCGTGCGCGTCAACCCCGGCAACATCAAGGAGTTCGACGGCCGCGTGAAGGAGGTCGCCAAAGCCGCCGGCGCCGCGGGCATTCCGATCCGTATCGGAGTCAACGCCGGCTCGCTGGATCCGCGCATCCTGAGCAAGTACGGCAAGGCCACGCCCGAGGCGCTCGTCGAGTCCGCGCTGTGGGAGGCGAGCCTGTTCGAGGAGCACGGCTTCGGCGACCTCAAGATCTCGGTCAAGCACAACGACCCCGTCGTGATGGTCGAGGCCTACCGTCAGCTCGCCGCGCAGTGCGACTACCCGCTGCATCTGGGTGTGACCGAGGCAGGGCCCGCCTTCCAGGGCACGATCAAGTCGGCCGTCGCGTTCGGTGCGCTGCTCAGCGAGGGCATCGGCGACACCATCCGGGTGTCGCTGTCGGCGCCGCCCGCCGAGGAGATCAAGGTCGGCACCCAGATCCTGCAGTCGCTGAACCTGCGGCCGCGCAAGCTCGAGATCGTCTCCTGCCCGTCGTGCGGCCGCGCGCAGGTCGACGTCTACACCCTCGCCGACGAGGTCACCGCAGGCCTTCAGGGCATGGAGGTGCCGCTGCGCGTCGCGGTCATGGGCTGCGTCGTCAACGGCCCCGGTGAGGCACGCGAGGCCGACCTCGGCGTCGCGTCCGGCAACGGCAAGGGCCAGATCTTCGTCAAGGGCAAGGTCGTCAAGACCGTCCCCGAGGCCCAGATCGTCGAGACCCTCATCGAGGAGGCCATGCGCATCGCCGAGGAGATGGAAGGCGACGCCGGCACCGGAAACCCGGTGGTCTCGGTCGGCTGAACCGGTTCGGCGGGCACAGGACTCCCGCGCGGCCCCGGCTTCTGGCAGTCTGAGTGCGTATCCGCAGTCGACAGGTGGTGGGACGTGCTCAAGCTTCTGGGAGTCCGGTCTCTCGGCGGCCGTGACACCGCACACGTGCTGCGGGTGCTGGCCCGCGATCCGGTGGCGGCGTGCATGGTGGCCGGCCGGATCGAGGAGTACGGCCTCGACTCCCGCGCCGTCGGCGGTGACATGTGGAGCCGGGGCGGACCCGACGAGTCGCTGTGCTTCTCGGGGGCGAACCTCGTCCCGCTGCTCGGCGATCGCGACGACCTGCATGCCTTCGCGGACCGCGCCGCCCGCGGCCCCCGCCTGTGCTCGTCGCTCGTCGGCCGTGCCGAACTCGCCTTGCCGATGTGGGAGGTCCTGCAGCCGGAATGGGGTCCCGCCCGCGAGGTGCGGGCCGAGCAACCGCTGCTGGTGCTCGACCGGGAACCCCTCGTCGTCCCCGACCCGCTGGTGCGGCGCGTGCGACCGGACGAGATCGACGCCTACATGCCGGCCGCGATCGCGATGTTCCGCGAGGAGGTCGGTGTGGATCCGTGCGCGGGTGACGGCGGAGCGGGATACCGCCGCCGGGTGCAGAGCCTGATCGCCACCGGACGCGCATGGGCCCGCTTCGAGCACGGCCGGGTGGTGTTCAAGGCCGAGATCGGCTCCCAGTCCTCGTCTGTGGGGCAGATCCAGGGCGTGTGGGTGGACCCCGGCAGGCGCGACGCCGGCCTCGGCTCGACCGGCACCGCGGCCGTCGCCGCCGCCGTCACCGCCGGTGGCCGGCTGCCGAGCCTGTACGTCAACAGCTTCAATCACCGCGCTCGCGCGGCGTACGCCCGGATCGGCTTCCGGCAGGTCGCGACCTTCTGCACGGTTCTGCTGGACTGAGGGGCCGCTCCGTCCGGGCCGTGTCGCCTCCCCGATCCCGGGTGCCACCGGTCCTACGATGACGGCGATGAGAACTCGACCCGTCTGCGCCCCGGTCCCGTCCGTCCGGTTCGTCCAGGCACCGCGTCGGCTCCTGCCGATCCTGGCAGCCGCCGTCGCATTGGCCGGCGGCGTCGTGGCATGCACCCCCAAACCCGCCGGACCGGAGCCTGCCGCACAGGAGTTCCTCACCGACTTCGCCGAGCGGGACTTCGCTGCGGCCGCTGCCCTGACCGATCGTCCCGACTCGGCCGAGGAGGCGCTCGCGGCGACGTGGACGGGGCTGCAGGCGGAGGGTCTCGAGGTGGACACCGACGGGGTGCGGATCGACGGGGACACCGCGACCGTCACCTACGTCTACGAGTGGGACCTGCCCGGCGAGCGCGTGTGGCGGTACTCCGGGCAGATGAACATGGGCCGCAGCGGCGAGGACTGGGTGGTGCGCTGGACGCGGTCGAACCTGCATCCCCAGCTCGGGGACCGGCAGCGGATGCAGCTGCGGACCAATCCCGCCCCGCGTGCCCGCGTCAACGAGCATTCCGGCTCGGACGTGCTCGTTCCGGGCATCGTCTACGGAATCGGTTTCGATGCGGCGCAGGCGGGCGATGTCCGGGCCGCGGCGCGGGCGCTGTCGGCGGCGCTGACCGAGTTCGACCCGTCGCTGACCGCGCAGTCGATCGCCGAGACCGCGACCGCCGCCGACGGCGCCTACTCGGTCGTGCGGCTGCGTGAGGAGGACTACGAACGCGTCGCCGACACCCTCGCGGCGGTGCCCGGGGTCACGATCACCGAGCAGGCCGATCTCGTCGCCACCGACCGTACCTTCGCCCCCGACCTCGTCGGCCAGGTCAAGAAGACCGTGATCGACGAGGTGGACGGCAAGGCCGGGTGGAGCGTCGTCGCGGTCAACCAGAACGGTGTCGACACCGGGGTCCTCACCGAGACGCCGCCCGAACCCGCGCCGTCCTTCTCCGTCAGCCTGGACCGTCCCATCCAGGTGGCGGCGCAGGCCGCCGTCGACGCCCGCACGGAACAGGCGATGATGGTGGTGATCGAGGCGTCCACCGGCGCGGTCCTCGCCGTCGCGCAGAACAAGGCCGCCGACCGCGACGGGCCGGTCGCGCTGGCCGGACAGTACCCGCCCGGCTCCACCTTCAAGATCATCACCTCGGGTGCCGCCATCTCCAGCGGGCTCGCGGGACCGGGCACCATGGTGGCCTGCCCGGGCCGGATCACGATCGGCGAGCGCAGTGTTCCGAACTACAACGAATTCTCGGTCGGCACCGTGCCGATGGCGACGGCGTTCGCGCGCTCGTGCAACACCTCGTTCGCCAAACTCGCCTCCGAGATGGCGCCCGACGCCCTCACCGTCGCGGCCGCGCAGTTCGGCATCGGACCCGAGTACGACGTGGTGGGCATGCCCACGTTCTCCGGATCGGTGCCGCCCGCGGAGGACCTGGTCCAGCGCGCCGAGGACGGCTTCGGTCAGGGCAGGGTCGTCGTCAGCCCGTTCGGGATGGCCCTGGCCGCGGCGACCGTCGCGCACGGCAGCGCACCCGTGCCCTACCTGCTGCAGGGACGCGAGACCGTCGTCACCGGCGACCGGCCGCCGGTCACCCCGGAGATGGTCGACGGCCTGCGCGGCATGATGCGCCTGGTGATCACCAGCGGTACCGCCGACCGGATTCGCGACCAGGGCGAGGTGTACGGCAAGACGGGTGAGGCCGAGGTCGCGGGCGGCTCCCACGCATGGTTCGTCGGATATCGCGGTGACCTGGCCTTCGCGACGCTCGTCGTGCGCGGCGGCAGCTCCGACAACGCCGTCGCCGTCACCCGCGACATGTTCGCGGCGCTGCCGGAGGGCTACTGACCGGCCCGGGCGCGCCGCGGGAGAGCCCACCGGCCGCCGGTCAGGGCAGCAGCCCCAGGCGTCGCGCCGACACGACGGCCTCGTGCCGGGTGTGGGCGTCGAGCTTGCCCATCGCGCTGCGCAGGTAGCTCTTGACCGTCTCCGGGCCCACCGACAGCCGGTCGGCGATCTCGGCGTTGGTGCATCCCAGCGCCACGTGCGCGAGCACGTCGGTCTCGCGCGGCGAGAGCACCACGTCGCTCTGGAGCGGTGCCGCGCCGCCGAGCGCCCCGGCCAGCCGGTCCGACAGGTCCCGCAGCTTACGCTGCAGGCCGGCATCCTCGACGCACTGGGCGAGACCGCGCAGTTCTGCGTGCACGTCCCGGATCTGGGCGGCCGCGACCGGGCTCTCGGCCGGGCGGTCGAGGGAGCCGAGCATCGCCAGCCGCCGGTCCACCTCGTCCCGGACGGCGATCTCGCTGCTGAGCCGTCGCGCCGCCTGCACGAAGGCTCCCACCGCGCGGTCGCCGAGCGGTGAACACTCCCGGATCGCGCCGTAGAGCACGGCACGAGCCGCCCCGCTCACCATCACCGGCACCGCGAGGATCGAGCGCAGCCCCTCGCCGAGGACCGGCCGATCGAAGTGGTGGGTGATCGACGACGACCGGCCGTAGTCCGGCACCGTCGCCGGCCGGGCCCGGTCCACCACGAGGCCGCCCAGACCGGCCCGCGGCGGCACCACGACCCCCTCGAGAGCGTTGGTGCGGGTGCCGAAGAACTCGGTCAGGTGCAGGTTCCCGTCGCGGACCTCCCCGGCGAACACGACGGGGATCAGGGCCTCCGCCGCGGTACGGCGAAGCTCCCCGCGCAGGGCGTCGCTGTCGCGGGGACGAAGGAGAGGCGAGGTGCCGGCCGGCGCCATCGGTCACCCCTTTCCGGGGGTATCGGGACGGACGTGTGACCTGGATCATAAAGGAATCGATCCTCGGGACGTTCACCCCGGGGCGCTTCACGAGAGGACGGATTCGATGACCACCGAGACCACCGCGCGTGCGCATTCCGGGCAGGAGGCACGGGTGCGGGAACTGCTGGACCGCTACGACACCGCCGACGCGTGTGCCGCACAGCTGCTGTGCGACGGGCATCCCGCGGACGCCGTCGCGTTCACAGTGGTCGAGGCGGATCTGACCGCGACCGACCTGACCTTCGGCGAGCTGCGTGAGCAGTCCTCCCGGTTCGCCGCGGCCCTGGCCGATCTCGGCGTCGAGCCGGGCGACCATGTCGCCACCCTGATGGGCAAGTCCGCGGACCTGGTGGTGGCGCTGCTCGGCATCTGGCGTCGCGGTGCCGTGCACGTGCCGTTGTTCACCGCCTTCGCACCCCCGGCGATCGGCTTCCGGCTGCAGGCCAGCGGGGCGAAGGTCGTCGTCGCCGACGCGGACCAGGTCGGCAAGCTCGCGCCCGGCGAGGACATCCCCGCCGACGCGCCGTGGCAGATCGTCGTTGCCGGTCCCGCCGAGGCCGGCACCGCCGGCATCGGCGTCCGCTTCGCCGACCTGGTGGCCTCGCACGATGCGGACGATCCGCGCGGCGCCGCGGTCGCCGTCGGTGGGCACGGCGGGCTCGTGCAGCTGTTCACCTCCGGCACGACCGGCACCCCGAAGGGGGTGCCGGTGCCGGTGCGGGCGCTCGCGTCGTTCCACGCCTACCTGGACTTCGGCCTCGACGTGCGTGAGGACGACGTGTTCTGGAACGCCGCCGATCCCGGCTGGGCGTACGGGCTCTACTACGCGCTGCTCGCGCCGCTGGCCGCCGGTGTGCGCAGCCTGCTGCTGCACGCCGGGTTCTCCGCCGCCCTCACCTGGCAGGTGATGGAGAAGTTCGGGGTCACCAACTTCGCGGCCGCGCCCACCGTCTACCGCAGCCTGCGGGCGGACTCGGCGCCCGTGCCGGAGTCGGTCTCGCTGCGGCGCGCCTCGTCCGCCGGCGAGCCGCTCACCCCGGACGTCGTGGCATGGTCCGAGCAGACCCTCGGCGTGATCGTGCGCGACCACTACGGCCAGACCGAGCACGGCATGTTCGTCGTCAACGCGTGGGCGGACGGGCTGCGCGAAGAAGTGCGGCCCGGATCGATGGGTAAGCCCCTGCCCGGGTGGTCCTGCGCCGTGCTCTCGGACGACTCCGACGACATCGCCGCCCCCGGCGTGCCCGGACGGGTGGCGATCGACACCCACGCCAGCCCCCTGCTGTGGTTCACGGGGTACGTGGACGCGCCGGAGAAGACCGCGCAGCGGTTCACCGAGGACGGCCGCTGGTACCTCACCGGCGACGCCGGACAGGTCGACGAGGACGGGTTCTTCTACTTCTCCGCCCGCGACGACGACGTGATCATCATGGCGGGCTACCGGATCGGCCCGTTCGACGTCGAGAGCGTGCTGGTGATGCACGAGCACGTCGTCGAGGCCGCCGTCGTCGGCATGCCCGACCAGCTGCGCGGCGAGGTGCTCGAAGCGTTCGTGGTGCTGCGCGACGGCGTCGACGGCACCGACGAGCTCGAGGTGGAGCTGCAGCAGCTGGTCAAGCGCAAGTTCGCGGCGCACGCCTACCCGCGGACCGTGCACTTCGTGCCGCAGCTGCCGAAGACGCCCAGCGGCAAGATCCAGCGCTACATCCTGCGTCAGGGCTGAGCCGCCCGCGTGGGGGCGGCGCGGCCGGCGCCGCGTCGCCCCCCGTCGGTCGGGGCCTATCCTGGTGACCATGCCTGTTCGCACCGCACTCGTCCCCGGAACCGTCTCACCCGTCCGCGCCGTCCCCAACGGGATCGAGCGACCGGAGTACGCGTGGAAGCCGACGGCGAACGAAGGGCACGAGCCGTGGGTGCAGACCCCGGAGACCATCGAGAAGATGCGGGTCGCCGGCCGCATCGCCGCGCAGGCCCTGGCCGAGGCGGGCAAGGCCGTCGCGCCGGGCGTGACCACCGACGAACTGGACCGGATCGCGCACGAATACATGTGCGACCACGGCGCGTATCCCTCGACGCTGGGGTACAAGGGCTTCACCAAGTCGTGCTGCACGTCGCTGAACGAGGTGATCTGCCACGGCATCCCGGATTCGACGGTGCTCGAGGACGGCGACATCGTCAACATCGACGTCACCGCCTACATCGGGGGAGTGCACGGTGACACCAATGCCACGTTCCTGGCGGGCGAGGTCTCCGAGGAGCACCGCCTGCTGGTCGAACGGACCCGTGAGGCGACGATGCGGGCGATCAAGGCGGTCAAGCCGGGCCGGGCGCTCAACGTCGTCGGCCGGGTCATCGAGTCGTACGCGAACCGGTTCGGGTACGGGGTGGTGCGTGACTTCACCGGTCACGGCATCGGCGAGACGTTCCACAACGGGCTGGTGATCCTGCACTACGACCAGCCGTCCGTCGACACCGTGCTCGAGCCGGGAATGGTGTTCACGATCGAGCCGATGATCAACCTCGGCACCGTGGACTACGAGATCTGGGACGACGGCTGGACCGTGGTCACCAAGGACCGCAAGTGGACCGCCCAGTTCGAGCACACCATCGTCGTCACCGACAGCGGAGCGGATATCCTCACGCTGCCGTGACGCGGCCGGGTGCCGGGCGCATCGTCTTGTCGCGTACCGTGCTTCGGCATGGAACCGACTGACGTGGCGATCCCGGCCGGCACCTTCACCGTGCGAATCGACGGCCCCGAGAGCCGGCACGCGGTGCTGCTGCTGCCCGGCGCCGGGGAATCCGCCGACGTCTACGACGCGGTGTGCACGCGGCTGCACCATTCGGATCTGCGTACGTTCGTACCGGAGACCATCGAGGGTCTCGACGTCGCGGGCGTGCACGCATTGCTCGACGCCCTGCAGTTGCCGTGGGTGCACCTCGTCGGCAGTGGGGCTGGAGCGGAGCTGGCGTGGGCGGCCGCCTCGGGCCGGTTCGGCCGGTTCGCCAGCCTCGTGGTCGCCGACCGGGGCCACCCGGCGGTGCCGGACGTCGAGGGCGTCGTACGGGACGCGGACGCCGCCCCCGCCGAGGTGCCCACCACCGTGCTCGTGGGCAGCGCCGCGCGCCGCCCGGAAGCCGACGCCTCGATGCGGTACGTCCTGTCGGAGTTCCGCGTCGTCGAACTGAGCGGAGTGGCCAACATCCCGGCCGAGGCGCCGGCGGAACTGGCCAGCGCGATCGCCCTGCGCACCGGCAGCTGGTAGGCGGCTTCGCCGCCGGTGTGTCCTTTGGGCGGTGGGAGCCGCCCAAAGGACACACCGATCACAACCCGAGGAGAGCGTTCTCGACCAGTTCCGGCAGGGCCGGGTGGATCCAGTACTGTCCGGTGGCCGTCTCCCGGGCGGTGAGACCGAAGCTCATGGCCTGGATCAGCGGCTGGATCACCGACGACGCCTGGGCGCCCAGGATGTGCGCGCCGAGCAGCTTGCCCGTGGTGCGGTCGGCGATCACCTTGCAGAAACCCTCGGTGTCCTCCATCGCCCAGCCGTACGCGACGTCGCCGTAGTACTGGATCTTCACCGCGACGTCGTAGCCCTGGGCGCGGGCCTGTTCCTCGGTCAGGCCGACCGTCGCGATCTGCGGGTCGGTGAAGACCGCGGACGGCACGAACCGATGGTCCGAGCGGCGCAGGACCGAGACGTCCTTGCCCCACGCGTCGTGGAGCAGGTTGTGCTGTACGACGCGGGCCTCGTGATTGGCGACGTGCTTGAGCTGGTGCGGCGACGAGACGTCGCCGAGCGCGAAGACCCCGCGCGCGGTGGTGCGCTGGAACTCGTCGACGACGATCCGGCCGTCGTCGTGCAGCGCGATGCCGCCCGCGGCGGCGTCGAGTGCGTCCCCGTTGGGTGTCCGGCCGACCGCGACGAGCAGCGCGTCGCCGCTGACGGTGGTGCCGTCGGCCAGTTCCACCTCGACGCCGTCGCCGACGGGACGGAACGCCGTCGCGGGGTTGGACAGGTGCACGTCCCACCGGTCGGTGGCCAGGCCGGTGAAGTGCTCGGCGAGGTCGTGGTCGAGGTGCCGCAGCAACTGACCGGTGCGGGCGAGCACCGACACCCGGGTGCCCAGGGCGGAGAAGACGTGGGCGAACTCCATCGCGATGAACCCGGAGCCGAGGATCACCAGCGATTCCGGCAGTTTCGGCAGCCGCATGATGTCGTCGTTGGTGTAGTAGCGGACCCCGCCGTCGAGTACCTCCTGCGGGATCGCCGGACGCGCGCCCGCTGCGACGACGACCTGGTCGGCGGTGATGATCTCGCCCGTGCCGGTGTCGAGGGTGCGCTCGCCCACGAACCGGGCGTGCCCGCGGTGGACGGTGACGTTCGCGCAGTCCTCGGTGCGGTAGCGGTCGCCGCCGGCCGCGATCGGGTCGATCCGGCCGAACACCCGGTCGACGATGTCGCTCCACCGGACCCCGTCGATCGTCGCGTCGACACCGTACTTCGCGGCCTTGCGCACGGTCTGCGCGACCTCCGCCGCATAGACGTACATCTTGGTGGGGATGCAGCCGACGTTGAGGCAGGTGCCACCGAAGGTGCCCTGCTCGAGGATCGCCACCTTCCGGCCGTCGAATCGCTCGTCGAGGATCGAGTTTCCGGAGCCGGTGCCGATGATGGCCAGGTCGTAGTGACTCACTGTTCTCCCGTTGTCAGGTTCGCGTGGACGATCACAGGGATCTGCTGTGACCGTCCAACCAGTGCAGCCACAGATCCAATTCCCGGAACGCCACGTCGAGCACGTCGGGTGTGGAGAGGAACACATCGTGCCGGGCGCCGGTGATCGGAACGATCGTCGTGCGGTCGCCCAGGCATCCGGCCCACCGGGCGATCTGCTTGACGTCGAGGACCGCGTCGGCGGTGTCCACCGTGGGGTCGTACGCGGGGGCCCAGCGGGTGTCCTTCGACCGCAGGATCAGCGACGGGACGCCGACATCGAGGCCGCGGTGCAGTGTCGCGTGGCCGCGGCGGACGGCACGGAGCCAGCCGAACGTGACGGGAAACCCGGCCAGCGGCTTCCAGTCCAGGTCGTACTCCCAGTGGCCGTTGGCGTCCTTGTGCAGACTCATCCCGTAGGTGTCCAGGCTCTGCCCCGGGATGACGGCGCGGCTGCGCACCCGGCCGACGGCATCGACCGCGACGGTGCCGAGGCCGCGCAGGATCGACGGTCCCTGCAGGTCGAACCACGGGCTGTTGAGGATCAGGCCCTGGATCCCGGCGCCGCCCGTACCGCCCGGTCGGCGGTTCATCCGATCGAGCCACAACGGCAGGACCAGCCCGCCCGTGGAATGCGCCACGAGCAGGATCCCGCCGCCGACCTCACCGCGGACGATCCGCAGTGCCTCCTCGAGTTCGGCGTCGTAGTAGGTCAGATCGGTGACGAAGTGCGGGGTCTGCCCGGGTTGCCGCGAGCGCCCGCACTTGCGCAGGTCCAGGGCGAAGAACCGGTACCCCTGGGCGGCGAAGTGCTCGGCGAGGTGCTGCTGGAAGAAGTAGTCGGTGAAGCCGTGCACGTAGATCACCGCGCGGTCCGGCGCGGACTCGCCGCCGGGGTAGACGGACGGCTGGTAGCGGACGAGGGTGGCGGTGGCCTCGCCCTCGCCGTCCGGATCGGGGCCGAGATGCAGCGTGAGCTGCTCGTATCCGTCGCCGAGGATATCGGGCTGCCAAGTAGTCACGATCACACTGTATTGGTCGGTACGCGGACCTGTCGTGGGGGCACAATTGGGTGAAGACAAACGCCGGACAACGCGCGGGTAACCTGTTCGTCGCAGTCGGCGCGGCCGCGACGTCGCCGGGATCCGTGAGTTCAGCGAGACCCGGCGGACGAGCACGGACGTGCACGGGACACTCACGCGGTGCAGTGCGGAACGCAGCGGCGCGTGCGAACAGACAAGGAAGTCGATCCTCCAGTGTCAGAGAACGTGGTAGAGGCCAAGACCGATGTAGTGCTCGTGGGTGCGGGCATCATGAGCGCGACACTCGGCGCCATCCTGCGCCGGCTGCAGCCCGACTGGTCCATCACCGCTTTCGAGCGGCTCGACGCCGCGGCGGCCGAGAGCAGTGATCCCTGGAACAACGCGGGCACCGGCCACTCGGCGCTGTGCGAGCTGAACTACACGCCCGCCAAGCCGGGCGGTGGCGTGGACATCACCAAGGCGATCAACGTCAACGAGCAATTCCAGGTCTCGCGCCAGTTCTGGGCGTTCGCGGTGGACAACGGCATCCTCACCGATCCCAAGAACTTCATCAATCCCGTTCCGCACGTCAGCTTCGTCCACGGCGCCGACAACGTGAAGTACCTGCGTGCCCGCTACGACGCGCTGGCCGGGCACCCGCTCTTCGCCGGCATGGAGTACTCGGAGAGCCCCGAGTACTTCTCGGAACGGCTGCCGCTGATGGCGCAGGGCCGGGACTTCTCCGAGCCCATCGCGCTGAACTGGACCCAGGACGGCACCGACGTCGACTTCGGCGCCCTCACCAAGCAACTGCTGAACAACGTCGCCGCGTCCGGCGGCACCGTGCACTTCGGCCACGACGTGACGGATCTGGACAAGCAGTCCGACGGAAGCTGGAGCGTCAAGGTCCGCAACCGCCGCACCGGCCAGGCCCGCAAGGTGCACGCCCGGTTCGTGTTCGTCGGTGCCGGCGGTGGCGCGCTGCACCTGCTGCAGAAGTCGGGTATCGCGGAGGCCAAGGGCTTCGGCGGCTTCCCCGTCTCCGGTCAGTTCCTGCGCTGCACCAATCCGGAGCTGATCGCCATGCACAGCGCCAAGGTGTACGGCAAGGCCGCCGTGGGTGCACCGCCCATGTCGGTCCCGCACCTCGACACCCGCGTGATCGGCGGCAAGCAGGGCCTGCTGTTCGGCCCCTACGCCGGCTGGTCCCCGAAGTTCCTCAAGAACGGCAAGTTCACCGACCTGCCCGGGTCGGTCAAGCCGAACAACCTGCTGTCGATGATCGGCGTCGGCCTCACCGAGATGGGACTGACCAAGTACCTGATCGGTGAGCTGATGCAGTCGCCGCGCGACCGCATCGGCACCCTGGGCGAGTTCGTGCCGCAGGCCCGCATGGCGGACTGGGAGCTCATCACCGCCGGCCAGCGGGTACAGGTCATCCGCCGCAAGGGCGCGGGCGGAGTGCTCGAGTTCGGCACCGCCGTGGTCAATGCCGGCGACGGCACGATCGCCGGTCTGCTCGGCGCGTCGCCGGGGGCCTCGACCGCGGTTCCGGCGATGCTCGACGTGCTCGAACGGTGCTTCCCCGACCGGTGGACGGCATGGCAGGACACCCTGCGGGAGATGGTGCCGTCCCTCGGAGTCAGGCTCTCGGACGACACCGCACTGTTCGACAAGGTCTGGCGCTGGGGTACCAAGTCCCTGCAGCTCGATGTCGCCTCCCCGGTCGACGCCCCCGCCCCGGCGGAGCCGGCGACGGTCTGACCGTCCAGTCGTCGAGGCCGCCCGCGCGGGACCCGGCCGGGTCCCGGGCGGGCCGCCTCGTCCGCCGGAACATGCCGGTGTCCCCGCCCGGCGGTCTACGCTGGTTCCAGCGTGGAGAGGGGCAGGGCTGTGAGCACCGCTAGGGAACGGATCTGGCTCGCCAGCTACGCCGAGGGCGTGCCCTCGGACATCACGCCTCCGGAGCACTCGCTGGTCGACATGCTCGAGACTTCGGCAGCCCGGTTCGGACCACGTCCGGCGCTCGAGTTCTTCGGCGCGGAACTGACCTATTCGCAACTCGCCGACCGGGTGCACCGCGGCGCGGAGGGGCTACGGCGGCTCGGTGTGCGCCCCGGTGACCGGGTGGCGCTCGTCCTGCCGAACTGCCCGGAACATGTGATCGCGTTCTATGCGGTCCTGCGGATCGGCGGCGTGGTGGTCGAGCACAATCCGCTCTACACCGAGGAAGAGATGGCCCGCCAGTTCGCGGACCACGGCGCCACGGTGGCGATCGCCTGGGACAAGGTCTGTCCGCTGCTGCAGCGGGTCGCCGGGGACACGGCCGTCGAGCACATCGTGGCGGTGGACATCACGCGTTCGATGCCGTGGTCCAAGCGGCTCGCGCTCGCCCTTCCCGTTCCGAAAGCGCGTGCGGCGCGGGACGCGCTGACCGGCTCTGCGCCCGGGACGATTCCGTGGAATCGGCTGCTGGCGGACGGGCCCGTCGACCCCGATCGACCGGGGCCCTCGGTCGAGGATCTGGCGGTGATCCAGTACACGAGCGGCACCACCGGCGTCCCGAAGGGCGCGATGCTGACCCACCGCAACCTCGGCGCCAACGCCGCCCAGGGTCGTGCGTGGGTACCGGGCCTGGTGGACGGCGAAGAGGTCGTGTACGCGGTGTTGCCGATGTTCCACGCATACGGGCTCACGCTGTGCGTGACCTTCGCGATGAGTATCGGCGCCCGGCTGGTCCTGTTCCCCAAGTTCGACGTGGATCTGGTGCTCACCGCCGCCGCGAAGCACCCGCCCACGTTCATGCCGGCGGTGCCGCCGATCTACGAGCGGCTCGCCCGCGCGGCCCGGGAGCGATCGGTGGACCTGACGTCGGCGCGATGGTCGATCTCCGGGGCGATGCCCTTGCCGACGGAGACCCTGGAACTGTGGGAGGAGGTCACCGGCGGGGTACTGGTCGAGGGGTACGGGCTCACCGAGACGTCGCCGGTGGCGATCGGCAATCCCATCGGACTCACCCGCCGGCCCGGCGCCGTCGGGGTGCCCTTCCCGAGCACCGAGATCCGGGTGGTCGATCCTGCCGACCCGGCGCGCGACGTCGAACCCGGGGAGCGGGGAGAATTGCTGCTCCGGGGTCCGCAGGTGTTCTCCGGATACTGGAACAAGCCCGAACAGACGGCGGAAGCACTGCTCGACGGGGGCTGGTTCCGGACCGGGGACATCGTCCAGGTCGACCGGGACGGATTCGTCACGGTGGTGGATCGGATCAAGGAACTGGTCATCACCGGTGGATTCAATGTCATGCCGTCCGAGGTCGAGGCGGCGTTGCGGTCGTTCCCGGGGATCGTCGATGCCGCCGTGGTGGGACTGCCGGCTTCCGACGGCGGCGAGGACGTGGTGGCGGCGGTGCTGGTTTCGGGTGAGGACGTCGACCCCGAGGCGGCGCGGGAGCACTGCCGGTCGCGCCTGGCCGCCTACAAGGTTCCGCGACGTGTGGTGGTGGTGGAGGACCTGCCGCGCTCCCAGATCGGGAAGGTGCTGCGCCGGCAGGTCCGCGAGTCTCTCCTCCCCGGCTGATCCCTCCGGCAGCCGTGCGGGTCGCGACTGCGGCGTCGCTCACGAAGTTCGTACGGCGGATGGCGCCGCAAACCACCGTGCCCGTAGTGTTTGTGCGTTCCACGCAGCGTGATGCGCGTTGCAGACAGTGCCGAAAGATGGGAAGTGCCGGTGTCCAGTGCTGCCGACGACGAGACCAACTACCTGGTCGGGCTCAATCTGCGGGGCCGGCGCGTGGTGGTGGTCGGCGGCGGTACCGTCGCACAGCGGCGGCTCGGCCTGCTCGTCGCCGCCGGTGCCCACGTGCACGTGATCACCCGTGCCGCGACGCCCGCCGTCGAGGGCATGGCGACCGCCGGGCAGATCACCCTGGAACTGCGCGACTACCGCGCCGGGGATCTGGACGGCGCCTGGTATGCCATCGCCTGCACGGACGAACCGGACACGAATGCCGCGATCGTCGCGGAGGCCGAACGCGACCGCATCTTCTGCGTCCGGGCCGACAACGCCCGTCGCGGCACCGCGGTCACCCCGGCCACCGCCCACTACGACGGGATGACCGTCGGTGTGCTGGCCGGCGGCGACCACCGCCGCTCCGCGGCCGTGCGCACCGCGATCCGCGAGGCCCTGCAGTCCGGCGCCGTCGTCGCAGACGCCGAACCCGCCCGTCCCGGGGTCGCGCTGGTCGGGGGTGGCCCGGGCGATCCCGACCTGATCACCGTCCGCGGGCGGCGCCTGCTGGCCCGGGCCGACGTCGTCGTCGCCGACCGGCTGGCCCCACCGGAACTGCTCGCCGAGCTCGGCCCCCACGTCGAGGTGATCGACGCCGCCAAGATCCCCTACGGCCGGGCGATGGCGCAGGAGGCCATCAACCAGGCCCTCATCGACGGCGCGAAGGCCGGGAAGTTCGTCGTCCGGCTCAAGGGCGGCGACCCGTACGTGTTCGGCCGCGGCTACGAGGAACTCGAGGCATGCGTTGCCGCCGGGGTGCCCGTGACGGTCGTTCCGGGCATCACCAGCGCCATCTCGGTGCCCTCCGCGGCGGGGATCCCGGTCACCCATCGCGGGGTCACCCACGAGTTCGTCGTGGTCAGCGGGCACGTGGCCCCGGACCACCCGGATTCGCTCACCGACTGGGGTGCGCTCGCGCGCCTGCGCGGCACGCTGGTGCTGCTGATGGCGGTCGAGCGGATCGAGCAGTTCGCCGCCGCCCTGCTCGAGGGGGGCCGGCCCGCGCAGACGCCGGTCACCGTGATCCAGGAGGGCACGCTGCGCACCCAGCGGGTGCTGCGCGCCGATCTGGCGACCGTCGCCGCGCGGGTCCGGGAGGAGCAGATCCGCCCGCCGGCCATCGTCGTCATCGGGCCGGTGGCCGCGTTCGACGTCGGGCCGGTGGCCGAGGTCGCCTCGGACGCTCGGTAACGTTGATCCACATGGCCGAAACCTCCTCGCCCGTGAGCTACCCCGTCACCACGCGTGCGCTGGGTCTGGCGATCGTCGTCCTCAGCGGCCTGCAGCTGATGGTCGTCCTCGACGGCACGGTCGCCAATCTCGCGCTGGCCCCGTTGCAGGAGGACCTCGGCCTGAGCGACGCGGGCCGCAACTGGGTGCTCACGTCGTACGCACTGAGCTACGGCGGTCTCATGCTGCTCGGCGGACGCCTCGGCGACGCCTTCGGTCGTAAACGCATGTTCATCGCCGGCGTCGGGTTGTTCACGCTCGCCTCGCTGCTGTGCGGACTCGCCGTCAACGAGGGCACCCTCGTCGCGGCCCGCGCGCTGCAGGGCGTCGGCGCCGCTGTGGCCTCGCCCACGGCCCTGGCGCTGGTCGCCACCACCTTCGCACCCGGACCGGCCCGCAACCAGGCGATCGCCATCTTCGCGGCCATGACGGGTGTCGGCTCGATCGCCGGGCTGATCATCGGAGGCGCTCTGACCGAGGTGTCCTGGCGCTGGATCTTCCTGATCAACGTGCCGATCGGGATCCTGATCGTGACCCTGGCCGTGATCGCACTCCGCGAGACCGCCGCCGAGCGGCTGCCGCTGGACGTGCCGGGCGCGGTGCTCGCCACGCTCGGCTGCACCGGTCTCGTCTTCGGGCTCACCGAGGGCCCCGAGATGGGGTGGAGCAGCCCGGCGGTGGTCGGCGCGCTGCTCGCCGGTGCCGCGCTGCTCGCGGTGTTCCTCGTCGTGGAGCGCCGCGCCGAGAACCCCTTGCTGCCGTTCGTGCTGTTCCGCAATCCCGACCGGGTCGCGACGTTCGTGTCGATCTTCTTCGCCGGTGCCGTCATGTTCAGCCTCGCCGCGTTCGTCGCCCTGTTCGTGCAGGACATCCTCGGGTACTCGCCGCTGCAGGCCGGTCTGGCGTTCGTGCCGTTCGCCTTCGGGCTGGGCGCCGCCGCTGCGGTCGCGTCGAAGCTCGCGGTCCGGGTGCGGCCCCGGTGGCTCGTCGTCACCGGAGCCCTGATCATGGCGGTCAGCCTGCTGTACGGGTCGACCATGTCGCACACCGTCGCGTACGTGCCGACGCTGTTCGTCCTGGTGCTCGTCGTCGGATTCGGCGTGGGCCTGGCCGTGGTCCCGCTGCCGCTGTGTGCGATCGCCGGCGTCGGCTCGCACGAGATCGGCCCGCTCGCTGCGATCGCCCAGGTGGCGCAGACGCTCGGCGGCCCGATCGGTCTCGCCGTGATCGGCGCGATGGCCACCTCCCGGACCCTGGCCCTGGGGGGTACGTCCGGCGCCGTCGCCGACATGGACCCCGCCCAGCTCTACGCGCTGGGGGAGGGCTATCTGTTCGCTCTCGTCGGCTGCGCGGTGTGCGCCGTGATCGCGGGGGCTGCGGCGTTGTTCATCCGCTTCACCCCGGAGCAGGTCGCGCAGGCCCAGGAAGCGGAGAAGGCGGCGCACAGGGTACATAGACCTCCGCCGCCGGAGGCACAGGGTACATAGACCTCCGCCGCCGGAGGCGCAGGGTACATAGACCTCCGCCGCCGGAGGTGCAACAGCACACAGACCTCCGCCGCGGTGGCCGCCCGCACCGGGGTGTGACCGCCGTGCGTCCCGGGTAGCCGGAGCACATGCTGTCCGCCTTCACCGACCGGGTTCGATACTCGGCGTCGTGGACGGTACGTGCCGTCCGCGAACGAGGCCACGAGCGCCACATCGCCACCCAGGCTGCCAAGGCGTCCGTCGCTGCGATGATGGCCTGGCTCGTCGCCGCCGAGTGGCTCGCGCTGCCGCAGGCCTATCTCGCGCCGTACGTCGCGGTGTTCCTCGTCGAGACGACGGTGTTCCGGTCGGTCCGGCAGGCGTTCGTGCAGATGGCGATCGTCCTGTCCGGGGTACTGCTCGCCGCGGCGGCGATCGCGCTCGTGCCCGGACCGACGCTGTCGATCGGCGCAGCCGTGCTCGTCGGCTGGTTCGTCGGCCGGTGGCGGGTGTTCGGCACCAACGGGATCTGGGTGGCGATCACCGCCCTGTTCGTCATCGCGACGGGCGTCGCGGGCGATCCGGTGATGCTGGGAGACCGGTTGATCGAGACCGCCATCGGCGCGGTCTGCGGACTCGTGGTGACCGCGGCGCTCTTCCCGCCCGTCTACCCGGTCGGAGACGAGCTCGAGGTACTCACCCGGGAGATCCGATCCCTGCTGTGCGACATGGCCGCCGGGACGGGCGACGACGCGGGCCCGGGCACCGGGGGCTGGGCGCGCCGGGCGGAGGAGATCGACCGGATGATGGAGCGCGCGGCGGAATCCTCGCAGTGGGCACGCGAGAGCGCGCGGCTCAATCCGCGTCCGATCGCAGACCGGGTCCGGGACCAGGCCACGGCCTCCCAGGGCGTCCTGGACCGGCTGTGGTACGCCGTGCCGGCGCTGCGCGAACTCGCACGTGTCGCCGAGGCGGCGTCGGACGGTGTTCTCGCCGAGGCGGACGACGCGGCGCGGTGTTCCGTGCCCGCCCTCCTGACGGCCCTTGCCGGGCTCGTGGACCGGATCGGGGACGCCCACGACGACCCCGCGCGATTCGACGAGGCCCGCGACCGGTGCGCCCGCCGGCTCGCCGAACTGCAGCGCTCGGCCGCCGGGTCCGGTGATCCCCGGGTGGCGGCCGTGCTCGGGAGCTTCTGGCACCCGGCGCACCGGTTCCTCACCGCGGTGCAGGACACCGGGCGCACACCGCAATCAGGTCAGAATCACGAGTTCGGTGGCTGACGCCGTCTCCACCCGCAGACCCGCGCGGGCCGCGACCCGCGCGACACCGTCGACGTCCGCCGGCTCCGCGCGGGTCAGCACGAGCGCACGTGCCAGCAGGCCCTTGTGGTGCTTGTTGAAGTGGCTGACCACCTTGCGGCTGCCGTCCGGCTGCTCGGTGAGCACGGTTGCCGTGACCGCACCGGGGACAGGTCCGAGTTGCTGGTACACCCCCGAGCGCAGGTCCACGACGAGCTCCCCGGCGGCCTCCGCGGACAGTGCGTCGCTCAGTTCCGGGCGCCACAACGACGCGAGGGTGCCGAACCCGGGCAGCTTCGATCCGCCCGACAGGCGATATGCAGGGACGGGATCGCCCGCACGGACCGCGCCGAACAGCGCCGACCCGATCGCGAGCCGCCGGTAGGCCTTCGCCCGCTGCGCCCTGGTGAACCCGGCGGCGTCGAGGGCGTCGAACAGCACTCCGGTGTATCGCGCGAGCGCCGGTCGCGTGGGCGAGACCCACAGCTTGGCGTTGCGTTCGATCTCGTCCGCCTGCGTGGGACCCAGGCCGAGCGCCACGGTCGACGCCTCGTGGTCCGCGGCCAGGTCGACGAGTGCCTGCGCCAGCGCCTCGCGAGTCACGGTCAGCTGCGGCATCGACAGTTCGCCCAGGTCGAGGGGCGCACCGTCGCCGCCGTCGGACTTGGTTTCGGAAGGAGGCAGAAGCACCAGCACAAGCGGTAACCGTACCGAGGCCGGTCCGGGGGCGGCAGGTAGGCTGCTCTCCCGTGATCACCCGCATGTCGCACCTGTTTCTCCGCACCCTCCGCGACGATCCGGCCGACGCCGAGGTCGCCAGCCACAAGCTGCTCGTGCGCGCCGGCTACGTCCGCCGCATAGCGCCGGGGGTGTACTCGTGGCTGCCACTGGGTCTGCGGGTGCTGCGGCAGGTCGAGCGCGTCGTGCGCGAGGAGATGAACGCGATCGGCGCGCAGGAGATCTCGCTGCCGGCACTGCTGCCGCGCGACCCCTACGAGACCACGAACCGGTGGACCGAGTACGGCGACGGGCTGTTCCGGCTGCACGACCGCAAGGGCGCCGACTACCTGCTCGGGCCCACCCACGAGGAGATGTTCGCGCTCACCGTCAAGGGCGAATACAACTCCTACAAGGACTTTCCGGTCACGCTGTACCAGATCCAGACCAAGTACCGGGACGAGGAGCGGCCGCGTGCCGGGATCCTCCGCGGCCGCGAGTTCGTGATGAAGGACTCCTACAGCTTCGATCTCACCGACGAGGGCCTGGCCGAGTCCTACCGGGCCCACCGCGACGCCTACGAGCGGATCTTCGCGCGTCTCGGGGTGAAGTACGTCATCGTCTCCGCGACCTCGGGCGCGATGGGCGGGAGCGCGTCGGAGGAGTTCCTCGCCGAGAGCGAGGTGGGTGAGGACACGTACGTGCGCTGCCTCGAGTCGGGCTACGCCGCGAACGTCGAAGCGGTGCGCACTCTGGCTCCCGAGCCGGTCGCGTTCGACGGGCTGCCCGAGCCGGTGGTGCACGACACCCCCGACACCCCGACCATCGAGACTCTCGTCGAGTGGGCAGCCGGGGCGCTCGACCGCCCGGTGACCGCCGCCGACACCCTGAAGAACATCCTCGTCAAGACGCGGCGACCCGGCGGGGAGTGGGAACTGCTCGGTATCGGCATCCCCGGCGACCGAGAGGTGGACGACAAGCGGCTCGGTGCATCGCTCGAGCCGGCCGAGTACGAGCTGCTCACGGACGCCGACTTCGCGGCCCACCCGTTCCTCGTCAAGGGGTACATCGGTCCGAAGGCGCTGCTGGACAACGGGGTCCGTTACCTCGTCGATCCGCGGGTCGTGGACGGCACGTCGTGGATCACCGGCGCCGACGAACCCGGCAGGCACGTCGTCGGACTCGTCGCGGGCCGGGACTTCGTCCCGGACGGCACGATCGAGGCCGCCGAGGTGCGCGACGGTGATCCGTCGCCCGACGGTGCCGGGCCCCTGGTGTCGGCGCGCGGCATCGAGATCGGCCACGTGTTCCAGCTCGGCCGCAAGTACACCGATGCCTTCGCCGTCGACGTGCTCGGCGAGAACGGCAAGCCGGTGCGGCCGACCATGGGTTCCTACGGTGTCGGCGTCTCGCGGCTCGTCGCGGTGATCGCCGAGCAGCAGCACGACGACAAGGGTCTGCGCTGGCCGGCCGAGGTCGCTCCGTTCGGCGTGCACCTGGTGATCGCCAACAAGGACGAGGCGGCCCGGGCGGGCGCCGAGAACCTGGCGGCCGAACTCGACAAGGCCGGAGTCGCGGTCCTGCTCGACGATCGCAAGGCCTCGCCCGGGGTGAAGTTCAAGGACTCCGAGCTGCTCGGCGTGCCGCTGGTGGTCGTCGTCGGACGGGGATGGGCGGACGGCAAGGTCGAGCTGCGCGACCGGTTCGGCGGCGAGTCCCGGGAGGTTCCGGCCGACGAGGCGCTGCAGGAGATCCTCGGCCGCTGAGGCGCGTCGGACCCCACAATCGGTGTCATGACCGACAGCGACACGGCCGACGACTGGGCCGCCACCGACAGCTACCTCGCCGAGCTCCTCGTCGGCGACGACCCCGCCCTGACCGCGGCGCTCGAGGCCAACGCCGCGGCCGGGTTGCCGCCGATCGACGTGGCACCGGTGCAGGGCAAGCTGCTGCACCTGCTGGCCCGGATCCGCGGTGCCCGGCGCATCCTCGAGATCGGCACGCTCGGCGGGTACTCGACCATCTGGCTGGCGCGGGCCGTCGGCGACGACGGGCGCGTGGTCACCCTCGAGTACGAACCGCGGCACGCCGAGGTCGCCCGCGCCAACCTCGACCGCGCCGGGGTGGGGGAGCGCGTCGAGGTCCGCGTGGGCGCCGCCCTCGACCTCCTGCCGTCCCTCGAGGGCGAGGCCCCGTTCGACCTGGTCTTCGTCGACGCCGACAAGGAGAACAACCCGCACTACGTGCGGTGGGCGCTGCGGCTCGGCCGACCCGGAACCGTGATCGTCGTCGACAACGTGATCCGCGGCGGATCGGTGACCAATGCCGACCTCGACGACGAGCGTGTGCGCGGCGCCCGGGAGGTGCTCGAACTCATGGGGGCGGAGCCCCGCCTCGACGCGACCGCGCTGCAGACCGTCGGGGTCAAGGGCTGGGACGGCGTGGCGATCGCCGTGATGACCGCCTGACCCGCCGCGCCGGACGGCTCAGGGTTGCCCGGGCAGCGCGACGGACGACGGGGCGATCCCCAGGTTGACGCGCCACCGTGCCGCCCGCATCGCCGACTCGGTGAGCGCCTCGATCGCCGCTCCACGGGTGTGCTCGCTGCGGGCCCGCTCGACGACGGAACGCCACGCCACGGCGACATCGGCCTCGATCTGTACCGCCAGCTGTGCTGCCGAGACCGGATCGGTCACCGGGAAGGGCGTGGTGTACCCGGCGGCAGCGGGGGGCGGGGTCACGCCCGCGGCCCGCAGCGCATCCGTGGTGGCGTCGCGCCGGGCGCGGTGGGCCGCGGTGTCGGCCGAGACCTCGGCCGCCCGGGCGGGGTTGGAGAAGGCGGCGACGATTCCGTACCCGAACACCGCGGCGTACTCGGCGTTCAACGCGTCCACGAGGGCCTGCTGCTCGACACCCAGCGACTGCGAACTCACGGCAGCAGCACCCCCGTGTGCACGGCGCACGCGGCGCTGATCGAGGCGAGCAGGCCCGCCCGGTACCCCTGCAGGGTGCGGGCGAGATCGGCGGCGGCGCGCCGCGAGGTGCCCAGCCGGTCGCGCATCAGATCGAGGGTCGGTGGATCCGCGGCCGGAGCGACGGTCGTCGTCGTGACGTCCGACACCGTCGGGTCGGTCCCGGCGAGCCGGGCCACTTCGGCGTCCAGGGTCTGGGCGTGGGTCGTGCGTTCGGCGGCGACGGCCTGCAGCGCCTGCGCACGGTCCGGAAGCAGCGCGACGAGCAGGGCGGCGGTCGCGGCGTCGACGCGCGCCCGCTCGGCCTGCGCGATCAGCGGATCGACCTCTCCGCTGCCGTCGTCCTCGCCGGCAGCGCACCCGGCGACGGCGAGCGCGCCGAGACTGCCGAGCGCGGCGCCGGACCACCGCAACACGGTGCGGCGGGATACGGGCGGTGAGGATGCGAGCGTCGGCACCGCACCATCGTGCCAGCCCGGTCCGCGTGGATCCGACGGTGGTCGGCCGCGGGGGTTGGTCACGGGGGCACCGAATGCGCGATATCCTGGGATACCTGCCGGTCCGCTCGTGCGCCGGCATGTCGTCCGCTGCGATCACAACTGAACGAGGAGCTTGTCGCGATGCCGGTGCCGCCCCCGGAGAGAATTGCCGAACTCGTCTCCGGACCGATCGAGCGCGAGGGATACGACCTCGAGGACATCGTGGTCACGTCTGCGGGCAAGCACAGCACGGTGCGGTTGTTCGTCGACAGCGACACCGGACTGAGCCTCGACGAGGCCGCCCGTCTGAGCACTCTCGTCTCGGAGGTTTTCGATTCCGTCGCCGACTTCGGCGAGTCGCCCTACGTGCTCGAGGTGACCAGCCCCGGCATCGGCCGCCCGCTCACCCTCGAACGGCACTGGCGCCGGTCCCAGGCCCGCAAGGCGCGGATCGACCTGGACGACGAGACGATCGTCGGCCGCATCGGTGAGCTCGTCGGCGACGAGGTCCGGGTCGTCGTCCCCGGCCGCAACGGGCCGTCCGTGCGGGTGCTTCCGCTCGCGGATGTGCGCCGCGCCGTCGTCGAGGTCGAGTTCAACGCGCCGAATCCGCGCGAACTCGAACTCGCGGGCGGGGTGCCGGACGGCCGGGTGCGTGCGGGCGAGATCGCCGAGAGCGACGGCGAGGATCCGGACGACGAGAACGGCACCGACTACAACGGCACGGACGAAGTGAAGGTGGACAAGTGAATATCGACATCGCAGCCCTGAAGGTCCTCGAGGCCGACAAGAACATCCCGTTCGATGCGCTGATCGAGACGATCCAGACGGCCCTGCTCACCGCCTACCGGCACACCGACGGGCACCAGCCGCACGCGAGTGTCGACGTGGACCGCAGGACCGGCGCTGTGCGGGTGATGGCGCAGGAGTTCGACGCGGACGGCAACCTCGTCTCCGAGTGGGACGACACCCCCGAGGGCTTCGGCCGCATCGCGGCGACCACCGCGCGCCAGGTGATCATGCAGCGCATTCGCGATGCCGAGCACGAACAGCGGTTCGGGGAGTTCGCGACGCACGAGGGCGAGGTCGTCGCCGGCGTCGTCCAGCGCGACACCCGCGCCAACGCCCGCGGCATGGTCGTGGTGAAGATCGGTGGCGAGACCACCGGCGCCGAGGGGCTGATCCCGCCGGCCGAGCAGGTGCCCGGCGAGACGTACGAGCACGGTGACCGGATCCGCTGCTATGTCGTCGGGGTCTCCCGTGGGCAGCGCGGTCCTCAGATCACGCTGTCCCGGACGCACCCCAATCTGGTGCGCAAGCTGTTCGCCCTCGAGGTGCCGGAGATCGCGGACGGGTCGGTGGAGATCGTCGCCGTCGCGCGGGAAGCCGGCCACCGTTCCAAGATCGCGGTCCATTCGCGAGTGCCGGGGCTCAACGCCAAGGGCGCGTGCATCGGCCCGATGGGGCAACGGGTGCGCAACGTCATGCGTGAACTCGGGGACGAGAAGATCGACATCATCGACTTCGACGAGGACCCGGCGAGGTTCGTCGGCAACGCACTGTCCCCCTCGAAGGTGGTATCCGTCACAGTCGTCGATCCCGACGCGCGTGCGGCCCGGGTCGTCGTCCCCGACTATCAGCTCTCCCTCGCGATCGGCAAGGAGGGGCAGAATGCCCGCCTGGCTGCGCGGCTGACCGGGTGGCGGATCGACATCCGCAGCGACGCCGCGGCCGGTGGTTCGGAGTCGGCGGGGTCGCCCGCGACAGGCAGGTAGGGGTGGAATGCACGGTTCCGGCCCGATCAGCGGTAGAGTGGTCGATGGCTCAGCATGAGCTGCCCTCGGCCGGCCGAGAGCGCATCGCTCCGGTGCGCACCTGCGTCGGGTGTCGGCAGCGGGTGCTGGCTGCCGATCTGCTGAGGGTCGTGGCGCGGGCGACGGAGTCGACAGGTTTCGTGCTGGTGCCGGATCCGGGGCGGAGGATGCCCGGTCGGGGCGCGTGGCTGCACCCCGATCCGGAATGCCTCGGTCAGGCGGAGCGGCGTCGAGCATTCGGCAGAGCGCTGCGGGTGTCGGGAACAATCGACCCGTCCGCGCTTGTTCAGCTGGTCGGGGTCCGGAACGAGGGGAACTCGGCGTAGCGATACGCGCCGGACCGGGGACACCAACTCTGAGAAGAACAGGTACGAACACTCATGAGCACACCGTGAAGCACCAGCGATGAACGTCCATCGGAGATAACCCGAGGTCGTGCGGGCACCAGCCGCTCGACCTCATCAGTGAGGAGAGCAGTGGCAGGCAAGGCCCGTGTACACGAGTTGGCCAAGGAACTCGGTGTCACCAGTAAAGAACTTCTCGCCCGTTTGAAGGAACAGGGCGAATTCGTGAAGTCGGCGTCCTCGACAGTCGAGCCGCCGGTGGCGCGCCGACTGCGCGAGTCCTTCGCGAAGGCGAACGGCGACGGCGCAGCCCCGTCGGCGGCCCCCAAGCCCGGGGCGCCGCGCCCCGGCCCCCGTCCGGCTGCGCCCGCGCAGGCCGCACCGGCACCCGCCCCGGCCCCGCAGCCGGAAGCCGCCGCCCCGGCGCCCAGCCCGGCTCCGGCGGCGCGTCCCGCCGCGTCCGGCCCCAAGCCCGGCGCTCCGCGCCCGGCCGCCCCGAAGCCGGCCGTCCCGGAGACCCCGGCGGCGCAGGCCGCGCCGCAGGCACCGGCCCCGCAGGCACCGGCCCCGCAGACGCCGAGCCCCGGCCCCAAGCCGGGCGGTCCCCGTCCCGGTCCCAAGCCGCCGCGCGTCGGCAACAACCCGTACTCGTCCGCCCCCGCGGAGCGTCCTGCGCCGCGTCCGGGCGCCCCGCGTCCGGTTCCCGGTCAGGGTCGCCCCGCGGCCGGTCCCGGTGGTGCCCGTCCGGCCCCCGGCCAGGGTCGCCCCGCGGCCGGTCCCGGCGGTCCCCGTCCGGCCCCCGGTCAGGGTGGCCCCCGGCCGTCCCCCGGATCGATGCCCCCGCGTCCGAACCCGGGCGCGATGCCGCAGCGTGCTGCACGTCCCGGCCCGACCGGTCGTCCCGGTCGTCCCGGTGCCCCCGGTGGGCGTCCGGCCGGCGGTGGCGGCGGTTACCGCGGTGGTGGTGGCGGCGCTCCGGGTGCCGGCACCGGTGCCGGCGCTCCCGGTGGATTCCGCGGTCGCCCCGGTGGTGGCGGCGGTGGTGCCGGTCGCGGTGGCCGCGGTGGCACCGCGGGTGCCTTCGGCCGTCCCGGTGGCGCTCCGCGCCGTGGCCGCAAGTCGAAGCGGCAGAAGCGGCAGGAATACGATTCGATGCAGGCACCGTCGGTCGGCGGTGTGCGGCTGCCGCGCGGCAACGGCGAGACCATCCGTCTCGCTCGCGGGGCGTCGCTGTCCGACTTCGCGGAGAAGATCGACGCGAACCCGTCGGCCCTCGTGCAGGCGCTGTTCAACCTCGGTGAGATGGTCACGGCCACTCAGTCGGTGAACGACGAGACTCTCGAGCTGCTCGGCTCCGAGATGAACTACAACGTTCAGGTCGTCAGCCCCGAGGACGAGGACCGCGAGCTGCTCGAGTCGTTCGACATCACCTACGGCGAGGACGAGGGCACCGAGGAAGACCTCGTGCAGCGCCCGCCGGTGGTGACCGTCATGGGTCACGTCGACCACGGCAAGACCCGCCTGCTCGACACGATCCGCAAGGCCAACGTCCGCGAGGGCGAGGCCGGCGGCATCACCCAGCACATCGGTGCCTACCAGGTGATGACCCACCTCAACGGCGAAGACCGGCTGATCACCTTCATCGACACCCCGGGTCACGAGGCGTTCACCGCCATGCGTGCCCGTGGCGCGAAGTCGACCGACATCGCGATCCTCGTGGTCGCGGCCGACGACGGCGTCATGCCGCAGACGGTGGAGGCGATCAACCACGCTCAGGCTGCGGACGTGCCGATCGTGGTCGCGGTGAACAAGATCGACAAGGAGGGTGCGAACCCTCAGAAGATCCGCCAGCAGCTCACCGAATACGGCCTGGTCACCGAGGAGTACGGCGGCGACACCATGTTCGTCGACATCTCGGCGAAGCAGGGCCTGAACATCGACCAGCTGCTCGAGGCCGTGCTGCTCACCGCGGACGCGTCCCTCGATCTGCGGGCCAACCCGGACATGGAGGCGCAGGGCGTCGCGATCGAGGCGCACCTCGACCGTGGCCGCGGCCCCGTGGCCACCGTCCTGGTCCAGCGCGGCACGCTGCGGGTCGGCGACTCGATCGTCGCGGGTGACGCGTACGGCCGGGTCCGCCGCATGGTGGACGAGCACGGCGACGACGTCCTCGAGGCGTCGCCCTCGCGGCCGGTCCAGGTCATCGGCTTCACGTCGGTGCCCGGCGCCGGTGACAACCTCGTCGTCGTCGAGGAGGACCGCATCGCACGGCAGATCGCGGACCGCCGCAATGCGCGCAAGCGCAACGCGCTGGCCGCCAAGAGCCGCAAGCGGATCAGCCTCGAGGACCTCGATGCCGCGCTCAAGGAGCACAACGAGCTCAACCTCATCCTCAAGGGCGACAACGCCGGTACGGTCGAAGCCCTCGAGGAGGCCCTCATGGGTATCGAGGTCGGGGACGAGGTGCGGCTGCGAGTCATCGACCGCGGTGTCGGTGGTGTGACCGAGACCAACGTCAACCTGGCTGCCGCGTCCAACGCTGTGATCATCGGCTTCAACGTCCGCGCGGAGGGCAAGGCCACCGAGCTCGCCAACCGCGAGGGTGTCGACATCCGCTACTACTCGATCATCTACCAGGCGATCGACGAGGTGGAGAAGGCGCTCAAGGGCATGCTCAAGCCCATCTACGAGGAGGTCGAGCTCGGCCGCGCCGAGATCCGGGCGATCTTCAAGTCGTCCAAGGTCGGCAACATCGCGGGCTGCATGGTCCAGTCCGGCATCGTCAAGCGCAACGCGAAGGCCCGTCTGCTCCGCGACAACAACGTCGTCGCCGAGACGGTCACCATCTCCTCGCTGCGGCGCGAGAAGGACGATGTGACCGAGGTGCGGGAAGGCTTCGAGTGCGGTCTGACGGTCACCTACTCCGACATCAAGATCGGTGACGTGATCGAGGCGTACGAGCTGCGCGAGAAGCCGCGCGACTGACGCGGCCGGATACACCCGACGGTCTCGTCGGCGGCGGTGGGCGAGATGATCGCCCGCCGCCGTCGGCGTGCCGGAGATCGGCACCGCACGACATCGGAGGACGGATGTATCTCGGGGCTCTGGAACTGGACGTTCTGCTCGGCGACGTGCGCTCGCTCAAGCAGAAGCGGTCCGTGATCCGTCCTGTGCTCGCCGAGCTGCGGCGGATGACGGTCAGTGCCGCCGAGACCGGTGACCAGGACCTCTACCGCCGCGCCGAGATCGGGGTGGCGGTGGCCGCGTCCGCGGTGCCGTACCTCAACGAGGTGCTCGACACGTGCGAGCGGCTCGTCGCCGAACGCCCGGAGTTGCAGCTGCTCTCCGTGCGGCGAAGAATTTTCGGTCCGGAGGACTGACCGGACCGGTCGAACAACATGTGGTCGCCGTCGGCGGCCGGGGAGAGGAACCGACTGACATGGCCGATCCAGCACGGGCACGCCGACTGGCCAAGCGCATCGCCACGATCGTCGCCACGGCCATCGATCACGAGATCAAGGATCCGAGGCTGGCGTTCGTCACGGTGACCGACGCGAAGGTCACCGCCGATCTGCACGACGCCACCGTCTACTACACGGTCCGCGGCGAGAATCTGGACGCCGAACCCGACCTGGCCGCGGCTGCCGCCGGCCTGGAGAAGGCCAAGGGTGTGCTGCGCTCGAAGGTCGGAGCGGGAACCGGAGTGCGATTCACCCCCACGCTGACCTTCGTCACCGACACCGTGCCGGACACCGCCCGGCACATGGAGGAACTTCTCGAGCGCGCACGGGCTGCCGACGAGGAGCTGGCCAAGGCCCGGGAGGGAGCCGCACCCGCCGGCGAGCCCGACCCATACAAGGAGCCCCGGACCCGTCCCGACGGTGACGATCTGTCGCGTCCCGACGACGGTGACGATCTGTCGCGTCCCGACGACGGTGACGATCTGTCGCGTCCCGACGACGGTGACGATCTGTCGCGTCCCGACGACGGTGACGATCTGTAGCGCACCGATGGCCGAATCGACGCAGGCCGCCCCGGCGGTCGATCTCCGCGACGCCGTCGCGCTCCTCGAGGACGCGACGTCGGTGACGATCCTCTGCCATGTCCAGCCCGACGCCGACACCTTCGCCTCCGGCCTGGCCCTCGGCACGGTGCTCGAGCGGCGTGGCACTCCGGTGCAGGTGGCATTCGCGTCTCCGGCTGCCGTTCCGGCCTCGATGCGCGACCTGCCCGGCGGTCACCTACGGGTGCCCGCCGGGCAGGTCCGTCACGAGGTGGATCTCCTCGTCACCGTGGACTGCGGCACGGTCGGCCGACTCGGGCAACTCGCGGGCCGCCTGGCCGGAGCGAAGCGCATCCTGGTGATCGACCACCACCGCTCCAACACGCGGTTCGGCACCCACAATCTGATCGACGAGGCCGCCGAATCCACCACCGCCGTGCTCGCCGATCTGTTCGACGAGTGGGGCGTGCAGATCGACGCGGACCTCGCCCACTGTCTGTACGCGGGGCTGGTCACCGACACCGGATCGTTCCGTTGGGGGCGTGCGGGCTCGCACCGCCTCGCGGAACGGCTGCTGGCGACCGGGATCGACGGCGCCGCGATCACCCGCCGGCTTCTCGACACCCACCCGTTCGGGTGGCTGCCCATGCTGTCGATGGTGCTCGCCTCGGCGACGCTCGTCCCCGATGCCGCCGGCGGTCGCGGACTCGTCCACGCGACAGTGCGCCGCGCGGACTCCGCGCATCTGGGAGCCGAGGAGATCGAGAGCGTCATCGACATCGTTCGAACGACGGCAGAGGCGGAGGTCGCCGCCGTATTCAAGGAGTGCGGGCCGGACGTGTGGACGGTGTCGCTGCGATCGAAGCGGCACATCGACGTTTCCGCGACCGCCGCCGCGCTCGGGGGAGGCGGGCACCGGTTCGCATCCGGCTACACCGCGTACGGCGACCGCGACCTGGTCGTCGCGGCACTGCGCGCGGCACTGGACTGACGATGCCGGCGCCGCAGGACACCGCCGGCCCGGAACCGGACGCCGCGTCCCACCTCGTCCCCGAGGCCACCGCAGGACGCATCTTCGGGCTCGCGGTGCCGGCACTCGGAGTACTCGCCGCCGAACCCCTGTACCTTCTGTTCGACATCGCCGTCGTCGGCCGGCTCGGCGCCCTGGCCTTGGCCGGACTGGCCATCGGCGGCCTCGTCCTCGCCCAGGTCAGCACCCAGTTGACCTTCCTGTCCTACGGCACCACCGCCCGGGCCGCCAGATTCCACGGCGCCGGACGGCGGGACGCCGCCGTCGCCGAGGGGGTGCAGGCCACCTGGCTCGCACTCGCCGTCGGGACGGCGATCCTGATCGTCGGCCAGCTCCTGGCCGAACCGGTGGCCGCGCTGATCGCCGGCGACGAGCAGATCGCCGAGGCCGCGGTGTCGTGGCTGCGCGTCGCCCTGTTCGGCGCACCGCTGATCCTCGTCGGCCTCGCCGGCAACGGCTGGATGCGCGGTGTGCAGGACACCGCCCGCCCCCTGCGGTACGTGCTCGCCGGGCTCGCGCTCTCGGCGGTGCTGTGCCCGCTGCTCGTGCACGGCCTGGCCGGAGCCCCCCGCTGGGAACTCGTCGGCTCCGCCGTCGCCAACGTCGCCGGCCAGAGTGTGTCCGCAGCGCTGTTCGTCGGGGCACTGCTCCGGTCCGGTGTGCCGCTACGACCACAACGGACGGTGATCGCCGCGCAGGTGCGGCTCGGCCGCGACCTGATCGCCCGCAGCCTGGCCTTCCAGGCGTGCTTCCTGTCCGCGGCCGCGGTCGCCGCCCGGTTCGGGGCGGCCGCCGTCGCAGCACACCAGGTGGTGCTGCAGTTGTGGAACTTCGTCTCGCTCACCCTCGACTCGCTCGCCGTCGCCGCCCAGGCGCTGGTGGGCGCGGCCCTGGGGGGAGGAGCCCGCTCCGATGCGAAGCGCCTGGCGTGGCGGATCACCGCGTGGTCCACGGTGTTCGCCACCGGCCTGGCGCTGGTGTTCCTCGGGGGCGGCGACGCGATTCCGGCGCTGTTCACCAGCGATCCCGGGGTGCTCGAGCAGATCGACGTCGCCTGGTGGTTCTTCGTCGCGCTCCTACCCGTCGCCGGTGTCGTGTTCGCGCTCGACGGCGTGCTGCTCGGCGCCGGCGACGCCGCCTTCCTCCGCACCGCCACGCTCGCGTCCGCACTGTTCGGATTCCTGCCCCTCGTGTGGTGTTCGCTCGTGTGGGACTGGGGTCTCGCGGGTATCTGGACTGGGCTTACGGTGTTCATCGTGTTCCGGATGGCGGCCGTCGTGTGGCGGACGCGGTCGGGGCGGTGGGCGGTGACCGGTGCGGACCGGCAGGCTCGGCCCCCGCACGAGACGGCGCGCGACGAGACGAAGAAGGAGAGCCGGTGACGGGGAAACTGTGGGCGGTCAGCGACATCCACGTCGGGCATCGAGGCAATCGCCCCGTCACCGAGGATCTGTACCCGGAATCGCCGGACGACTGGCTGATCGTCGCCGGCGACGTCGCCGAGAAGTCCGACGACATCCGCTGGGCACTGTCGCTGCTGCGCAGCCGTTTCGCGAAGGTGATCTGGGTTCCCGGCAACCACGAACTGTGGACCACCGCCAAGGACCCGGTTCAGATGCACGGCGCCGCCCGGTACGACTACCTGGTGACGATGTGCCGCGAACTCGACGTGCTCACCCCGGAGGACCCGTACCCCGTGTGGCACGGCGAGGGCGGACCGGTGACGCTCGTGCCGATGTTCCTGCTCTACGACTACTCCTTCCTTCCCGAGGGCACCGCGACGAAGGCCGAGGGCCTGGCGCTGGCCCGTGAACGCAACGTCGTCGCCACCGACGAATTCCTGCTCGCGCCCGACCCGTACGTCACTCGGGACGTGTGGTGCCGCGTACGGCTCGACGAGACCCGCAAGCGTCTCGACGCCCTCGATCCGTCGCTGCCGACGGTGCTGATCAACCACTTCCCGCTGGTGCGCGAGCCCACCCGGATGTTGTTCTATCCGGAGTTCTCCCTGTGGTGCGGCACGACCGAGACCGCCGACTGGCACCTGCGCTACCGCGCCCTCTGCGCCGTGTACGGGCACCTGCACATCCCGCGTACCACGTACTACGACGGCGTCCGCTTCGAGGAGGTCTCTCTCGGCTATCCGCGGGAATGGCAGCGCCGGGGCCTGCCGGATCGACTGTTACGCCAGATCCTGCCCGTGCCGGAGTACCCGCCGGGATCGTTGAACAAATGGGGCGGACACTTCCGGGTCACGCCCGAGATGGAAGCCGAAGTCGAGAAGATGCGTGCAGCGCGCACTGCACAGAGCATGCGCGCGGGGCGCGAAGGGAAGTTGCGATGACCGACCCGACCACCGCGACCCGCACCGGGCTGATCAGCCGGATCCTGCCCGACGGGATCGCCGCCGCGGAGTTGTTCGAGGACCCGCCCGGTCTGCGACCGCACCCGCAGGAAGAGCCGCTGGTCGCCCGCGCGGTGGACAAGCGCCGGCGGGAGTTCGCCGGGGCACGGCACTGCGCCCGGCTGGCCATGCGGCAGCTCGGGATGGAACCCGGCCCGGTGCTCAAGGGCGACAAAGGGGCACCGGTCTGGCCGCGAGGGGTGGTCGGCAGCCTCACCCACTGCGACGGATACCGCGGAGCTGTTCTGGCCTATGCGTTGCAGGTGCGGTCGCTGGGGATCGACGCCGAGCCGCACGGACCTCTCCCCGACGGGGTGCTCGAAGCGGTCTCCCTGCCCCAGGAGCGCACCTGGCTCGCGGGCACCGATCCGAGTCTGCACTGGGACCGCCTGCTCTTCTGCGCCAAGGAGGCCACCTACAAGGCGTGGTTCCCGCTCACCGGACGCTGGCTCGGCTTCGAGGACGCCCACATCACGTTCGAGCGCGACGGCGCGGCCGCACCGGGCGCAGTCGCGTCGGGCACGTTTCGCTCCGACCTGCTCGTCCCCGGAGACACCCGGACGGGTGCCCCCCTGGCCGCGTTCGACGGGCGCTGGCTGATCGCCGACGGTCTGGTGCTCACGGCGATCGTCGTGCGCTGACGTCGCAGTCGTCGTGGCAGAATCGGGCCCCGTGTCTGCCTCCGAGAACCCCGCCCTCACCCGTGCCGGTCTGCTCGTCGTCGACAAGGACGCGGGCATGACGAGCCACGACGTGGTGGCCCGCTGCCGGCGACTGCTCGGCACTCGCAAGGTCGGTCACGCCGGCACCCTGGATCCGATGGCGACGGGCGTGCTCGTCCTCGGGGTGGAGCGCGCGACGAAGATCCTCGGTCTGCTCGCCCTCACCACCAAGGCGTACGCGGCGACGATCCGGCTCGGCCAGAGCACCGTCACCGACGACGCCGACGGCGAGGTGCTCGCGACCACCGACGCCGCCGCGGTCACGGACGAGGCGATCGCTACGGCCGTCGCCGCGCTCACGGGGGACATCTCCCAGGTGCCCGCCAGCGTCAGCGCGATCAAGGTGGACGGCAAGCGTGCCTACGCCCGGATGCGCGACGGGGAGGCCGTCGAGCTGGCGGCCCGCCCGGTCACGGTCTCCCGTTTCGCGGTACTCGCCCGGCGTGAGGTGCGCGCGGACCGCGGGTGTTTCGTCGACCTCGACGTCGAGGTGGAGTGCTCGTCGGGCACCTACATCCGGGCGCTCGCCCGCGACCTGGGGTCCGCGCTGGGTGTCGGCGCGCATCTGACCGCGCTCCGCCGCACCCGGGTCGGCCCGTTCGGGCTCGAGCACGCTCGCACGCTCGCCCAGCTCGAGGACGACCCGACCGTGAGCCTGGACATCGACGCCGCGATCCGGACGGCGTTCCCGTGCCGGGACGTCACCGCCGCGGAGGCGGCACTGCTCGCGAACGGCCGGTGGCTGGACCCGGTGGGGATCCCCGGCGTGTACGCGGCGATCGATCCGTCCGGCCGCGCCGCGGCGCTGCTCCAGGAGAAGGGCACGCGGGCCTCGGCGGTGTTCGTCGTGCGCCCGGCCACCATTTGACGTCCTCCCCGTCGTGAACAGCGGGGATTCCGGTCTGCGCCGCTCATGCGGTGCTCCCGGCGGGTTCTCGCTTCACGGCCGGGTGCGGGACCGGGGTCCCGGCTGACACCGGCTCCACGAGCGTTGGGCTGTCCGCGCGTCCCGCGGCCAGGATGTTCTTCGCGGCGTTCACATCTCGGTCGTGGACCGCGCCACACGGGCAGGTCCACGACCGGACGTGCAGGGGCTTGGCCTCCCCGATGGCCCCGCACACCGAGCACGCCCGCGTGGAGGGGAACCACCGGTCGACCCGGGCGAAGGTGCGCCCGTGCCGCCGTGCCTTGTACTCGAGCATCGCCGTGAACGTCGACCACCCGGCATCGTGCACCGAGCGGGCGAGCTTCGTCCGGGCCAGCCCGGACACGGCGAGGTCCTCCACGTACACCGCTTGGTTCTCGCGGACGATCGTGGAGGAGAGCTTGTGGAGCCAGTCCCGGCGGGTGTTCCCGACCCGGGCGTGGCAGCGCGCCACCTTTCGGCGCGCACGCTCCCGGCGGGCCGAGCCCTTCTGCCGCCGGGCGAGTTCCTTCTGCGCGGTCCGCAGCTTGGCCTGCGCCTTGCGGGCGAGGCGGGGGGCGTCGACCTTCGTGCCGTCCGACAGTACCGCGAAGTGTGTCAGCCCCAGGTCGATCCCCACCTCGTGCGGCACGAGGGGCAACGGCTGGTCGGGGACGTCGACGACGAACGAGGCGTGGTACCGCCCGGCCGCGTCCATCGTCACCGTCACGCTCGACGGCGCCGAGGGCAGGTCGCGCGACCAGCGCACCGGGACGTCCCCGACCCCCGGCAGCCGCAGCCGCCCGTTCGGGAGCACCCGGAAACCGGGCGGCCTTGGTGAACCGGATCGACTGGGCCCGGTCCGTCCGTGACCGGAACCGGGGCGCGCCGAGCTTGCGACCCTTCCGGGTGCCGTCGAGGGAGGCGAAGAAGTTCCGGTAGGCGGCGCAGGCGTCGGCGAGGGCCTGTTGCAGGACGACGGCGGACACCTCGGCCAGCCATGCCCGTTCCGGGGTCCGTTTCGCCGCGGTCAGCGCCTTCGACAGCGCCGCGTCGGTCGGGAACGGCGCCCCCGCCTCGTGCGCCGCCCGCCGAGCGGCGATGGCGTCGTTGAACACCACCCGGGCGCAGCCGAACACCCGCGCCAACACTCGGCGCTGGGCCGGGGTCGGGTCGAGCCGGTAGGCGTACCGGAGCTGCACACAGACCACTGTACCGTATTGGTTTATGGGCGATGACGACGACATCCGCACTGGCAGACACTGCACGTTCCTCATGCATGTGCACTTGGTTTTCGTCACGAAGTACCGGCGCCAGGTGTTCGGTGACCGGCACCTGAACCGGATGGAAGAGATCATGCGCGCGGTGTGCACGGACTTCGAGGCCGAGCTGGTCGAGTTCCACGGCGAGGCCGACCACGTACACCTGCTGGTCCACTACCCGCCCAAGGTCGCCGTCTCGAAGCTGGTCAACAGCCTGAAAGGCGTCTCCTCCCGTCGTCTGCGCCAGGAGTTCCCCGAGCTGGTCCGGCACTACTGGCGCGCGCAACGGCTGTGGTCCGGGTCCTACTTCGCCGGGTCCGTCGGCGGCGCGCCGCTGAGCATCGTGCGCCAGTACATCGAGCAGCAGAACCGTCCCGTCCAGGGCACGGCTCGGCCCTGGCGGCCCTTCCCGCGCGGGCCTTCACCACCGCCGTGAACGGCGGCGCACTGACCCACATCCCGGTAGCGGCGGAGCCGCCTACACCAGCCAGATCGCGTCGGCGGCGGGATGTCCCAGGTCGACCGTGCTGCCGGCGTCGCCGCCGATGCGAACCGCGACGGTGCCTGCGAAGTCGCGGCGTTCGACGACGCGGATGTCGGTGTCGAGGGCGATGCCCACGTCGTCGAAGTAGCGCAGCATTGCCGGGTCGGCGTCGGAGATGCGGGCGACCCGGCCGTGCTCACCGTCGACGAACGCGCTGAGCTGGCGGGCCGGCGGCGTGGGGATCGTGCCGTCGACCGCCGGGATCGGATCTCCGTGCGGGTCCCGTTCCGGATGGCCGAGCTTGGCGTCGATCGCGGCGACGAGCCGGTCGGAGACGGCGTGCTCGAGCACCTCGGCCTCGTCGTGCACCTCGTCCCAGCCGTAGCCGAGTTCCCGGACCAGATACGTCTCGAGCAGGCGGTGCTTGCGGACCATGGCCACGGCCGCCGCGCGCCCGGCCTCGGTGAGCGAGATCGCGCCGTAGCGTGCGTGGTCGACGAGACCCTGCTCGGCGAGCTTGCGGACGGCCTCGGAGACGGTCGAGGCCGACACTCCGAGCTTCTCGGCGAGCAGCTTCGTCGAGACCTTCTCACCCGACCATTCCCGGACGGTCCAGATGATCTTGAGATAGTCCTGCGCGACCGGCGTCAGCATGTCCGTCGCCGCCACCTCGGTCGCCCCGCTCCTGTCGCCCACGGGGACAGCTTAGGCAACTCTCACCGTCGAATCATCCGGCTCGCGCAGCCGAGTGCGCCGTCGCAGGGCTCCGGTGACGAGTCCCTGGTGGGGCGAGAACAGATAGGCCATCGTGAACACGACCGCTTGGGCCAGAACGACGACGCCGCCGGTGGAGGCATCGGTGTAGTAGCTGACGTATACGCCGGTCGCCGACGTCAGTGCAGCCAGGGTGGGAGCGAGCACCAGCATCCGCGACAGCCGTTCGGTGAGCAGGTACGCCGTCGCACCGGGGATGATCAGCATCGCCACGACGAGGATGACCCCGACGGCCTGGATGGCGGCGACGATGGTGACCGCCAGCAGCGCGAGCAGCAGCGCGGACAGCCGGGCCGGGGAGATCCCGAGGGCGTGGGCCTGCCCCCGGTCGAACGCGAACAGGGTCAGGTCGCGGCGCTTGGCGATCAACACGACGAGCACCACCACTGCGAGCGCGGTGACCTGCCACATGTCCGCGGTGGCCAGGCCCAGCAGGTTGCCGAACAGCACATGGTGCAGGTCCACCTGGCTCGGGTTCTTCGAGATCAGCACGACACCGAGGGCGAACAACGTCGTGAAGACCACGCCGATCGCGGCGTCCTCCTTGACCTTGGTGGTGTTGCGGACGAGCCCGATCAGAGCGACGGCGGCCCCGGCGAACAGCAGCGCGCCCACCGCGAACGGCGCTCCCACCAGGTAGGCCAGCACCACGCCGGGCAGCACGGCATGGGAGACGGCGTCGCCCATCAGCGACCACCCGATGAGTACGAGCCAGCAGCTGAGCAGGGCACACACGATCGTGGCGGCCACCGCGACGACGAGGGCGCGCTGCATGAAGCCGTACTGCAGAGGTTCGACGATCAGTTCGACGAGGTTCACCGTGCCTCCTGGGCGACGTGGGGGGCCGGCAGCAGGGGGTCGACGCCGAAGGCGCGCGCGAGGTTCTCCGGCCGCAGCACCTCGTCCGGGGCGCCGTGGACGAGGATGCGCCGCTGCAGCAGCGCGGCCTCGTCGCACAGCAGCGACAGTCCGGCGAGGTCATGGGTGGCGACGAGGATCGTGTGCCCCGAACCGGCAAGGTCCCGGATCACCTCCGTCAGGGCAGCCTCGGTGCGCTTGTCCACGCCGGCGAACGGCTCGTCGAGCAGGAGCAGGGGAGCGCCCTGGGCGATGGCACGGGCGACGAAGACACGCTTGCGCTGACCCCCGGAGAGCTGGCCGATCTGCCGCTGCACGTAGCCGGCCATGTCGACGCGTTCGAGCGCGGCCCGGACGGCGGCGTGGTCGGCGGGCCGCGGCCGGCGCAGCCAGTTCTGCCGGCCGTAGCGGCCCGTCATCACGACTTCGCCCACGCTGATGGGGAAGTCCCAGTCGACGGCCTCGCTCTGCGGCACGTACGCGACGGCACCGGCCTTCCGGGCGGTGACGGTGTCGGTCCCGCCGATGGACACGGTGCCGGTGCTCGGTCGCACGATGCCCATGATCGCCTTGAAGAGGGTGGACTTGCCCGAGCCGTTGGTACCGACGAGCCCGCACACCCGGCCGGGGATGAGCGTCAGGTCGACGCCGTCGAGCGCCGTGACGGTGCGATAGTGCACGCTGAGCCGCGAGACGGCCAGGGCGGGGGTGGGTGTCGCGGTCATGGACGCAGCCCTTCGGTGATGGTGCGGACGTCGTGCCGGAGCAGGTCGAGGTAGGTGGGCACGGGACCGTCCGGCTCGGAGAGCGAGTCGACATACAGGGTTCCGCCGAACCGGGCTCCGGTGTCCTCGGCGACCTGCCGCTGGGCCTTGTCCGAGACGGTGGACTCGCAGAACACGGCAGGCACGGCGTTGGTCCGGACGAAGTCGACGGTGCGGGCGATCTGCTGCGGGGTGCCCTGCTGGTCGGCGTTGACCGCCCACAGGTAGGCCTCGCTCAGGCCGGCGTCGCGGGCCAGGTAGCTGAAGGCCCCCTCGCAGGTGACCAGCGCCCGGTGGTTCGGCGGCAGCACGGCCAGATCGGCGACGAGTTCTTCGTGCAGCGCCTGTAGTTCGGTGCGGTACGCCGCGGCGTTGGCGGCGTAGTCCGCGGCGTGCTCGGGGTCGAGGTCGGTGAAGGCGGCGGCGATGTTGTCGACGTAGGTCTGGGCCGCCAACGGGGACATCCACGCGTGCGGGTTGTGCCGCCCCGCGTAGGCGTCCTCGCCGATCGGCAGCGGCGGAACCCCGTCGCTGAGCACGGCGTGGGCCGCGTCGGTATCGGCGAGGAACTGCTCGAACCAGCGCTCGAGGCCGAGGCCGTTGTCGAGGACGAGGTCGGCGCGGGAGGCGTAACGCAGGTCGCCCGGGGTGGGTTCGTAACCGTGGACCTCGGCGCCGACCTTGGTGATCGACTCGACCCGCAGGTGCTCCCCGGCGACGTTGCGGGCCATGTCCGCGAGCACGGTGAAAGTGGTCAGTACCAGGGGCCGGTCGTCGTCGGAACTCTGCGCCGCGGCACAGCCCGCCAGGACCGTCGTGGCCGCGACGACCACCACGATTTTGCGTAGTCCAACGAAAATGTTCGGCATGCCGAAATTATGGCGGGACACTGGCGGAGTTGTCCATGAGGCGCTCCGGGCGAGCCGGAGATGACCGCCCGGCCGCCGGGTCGTAGGCTGCAGCGTGTGCAGAGATGGCGAGGTCTCGACGAAATTCCTGCGGATTGGGGTCGTTGTGTCCTGACGATCGGGGTGTTCGACGGTGTGCACCGCGGGCATCAGCAACTGATCGCGCGGGCGGTGAAGTCGGCGAAGGAACGCGGCACGGCCAGCGCCCTGATGACGTTCGATCCGCACCCGATGGAGGTCGTCCGGCCGGGCAGCCACCCGGCGCAGCTCACGACCCTGGCGCGACGTGCCGAACTGGCCGAGGAACTCGGCATCGACGTCTTCTGCGTCATGCCGTTCACGCCCGAGTTCATGAAGTTGTCCCCCGAGCGGTACGCCCACGAGATCCTCGTCGAGCGGCTCCATGTCGCCGAGGTCGTCGTCGGCGAGAACTTCACCTTCGGCAAGAAGGCCGCCGGCAATGTGGATCTGCTGCGCACCATCGGCGAGCGTTTCGGCTTCGCCGTCCAGGGCCTGACCCTGCTCAGCGAACATGCGGTGACGTTCTCGTCCACCTATATCCGCTCGTGCGTGGACGCCGGCGACGTCGCCGCCGCGGCCGACGCGCTGGGCCGCCCCCACCGCGTCGAGGGCGTCGTGGTGCACGGCGACGGCCGGGGCCGCGATCTCGGCTTCCCCACCGCGAACGTCGCGCCGCCCATGTACTCGGCCATTCCCGCGGACGGCGTCTACGCGTGCTGGTTCACCGTCCTCGGTCCGGGTAGCGGTGGACTCGGCACCGTCACCCCGGGGGAGCGGTACCTCGCGGCCGTATCGGTGGGCACCAACCCGACCTTCTCCGGGCGTACCCGCACGGTCGAGGCGTTCGTCCTCGACGAGGAGGCCGACCTGTACGGCCAGCACGTCGCGGTCGACTTCGTCGAGCGGCTGCGCGGGATGGAGCGGTTCGAATCGGTGGAGGCCCTCGTCTCGGCGATGCACCGTGACGCCGAGCGGGCACGCGAAGTGCTCGAGCGCGCTCGCGGCTAGGGGCCGTTCCGGCCCGGGATCGCGCCCCGATCGGGGACAATTCCCGGTGTGTCGATACGTCAGTGGCGGCACGCGCGCCTGACCTGGGCAGATGCCGCGAACTACTACGAGTCGAAACCGGGCCGGCCGACCGACTGGTCCGCATTCGTCGTGTTCGATGAGCAGGACAGGACCGTTCGCGGCCCCGGGGACGCGCTCGCTCACCTGCGTTCCCGGACGCATCTGCTGACGGCGCTGGACCGGCGGATCGTCGAGGCGCCCGGCCGGCTGGACTACCCGTACTGGGTGCGGGCGCAACTCCCGCCCGAGCAACGTATCGAGTACCGCGAGTGGGCCGGCGGCTCGTTCACGGACTGCATCGACGCCATCGCCGACCTCTGCGCGGACCCGCTGGACGTCCGGCGGCGTGCGTGGTGCCTGCACGTCTTCGCCGGAGTGTCCGACCCCGACGACCCGACGGCGACCGTGACGGTCGTCGTGCTGCAGGTCAGCCACGCCGTGATGGTCGGTTCGGCGTTGGGTGCCTTCCTCGGCGCACTGTTCGGCGCGGACGGGCAGCCACTGCGCGTTCCCGGTCTGGCGCCGGCCGCGACGCGCCCGCACCACGCCGCCGCAGCGGTGTCGGGGGTGGCACGCTTCGCTCGCTGGTACCTGGGGCTCGGCGCGGTCCTGGTGCGGCGGGCGGCATCGGCGCGGTCCGCGGACACCCCGGCGGTCCCGTCGCCGGCGGCGCGGCCGATGCTCGCCCGCGCCCCCGGGCGCGACCGGGCGATCCGGATCGTGCGTCCGGACCTGGGCAGTCTCGTGGGCCGGACCTACACCGTGACAGCCATGGGCCTGGCGGCGGTATCCCTGGCGCTGCAGCGCTACCTCGGCGAGCACTGCGCGCCCGTCGTCGATGTACGCGTCGCGGTTCCGGTCGCGGTGGGCGCGGCCGGTGTCGCGCTGGGCGTCAACCGGCTGACTGCCGCGATCGTTCCGTTGTGCACCGAGGTCGCCGATCCCCGCGACCGGGTGGCGGCCGTGGCCGACGCGCTCGCCCACGAGCGGCGGATCGCGACGTCTCCCGAGGTGTTGGACCGCCTCGCGGGCGCGGGTGCGGTGCCGTATCCGGTGTACCGCCGGGTGACGGACCGGCACGACCGCGCGGCGTCGGCAGGTGGAGCCCCGGGCCCGGCCCAGACGGCGGTCACCAGTGTCGACTGTGGCGGCGAGGCCGACTGGACCTACGGCGGCGCGGCATTCCGATTCGTCGCCGGCATCCAGTCTCTGCGTCCGGGGATGGGTCTGGTGCACTCCTTCAGCCGGGCCGGCGATTCGTTCGCCGTCACCGTCATGAGCTCCCCGCTGCTGATGCCGGACCTCGATCGGTACGCGACCCTCCTCGAGGAGGGGTTCGCCGAGGTGATCGAGGCCACCGGCGGCCGGCGATCCGGCACCGGCCCCCGGGGGCGAGGGTGACCGAAGCGGGTGCGCACCCCTCTGGTACGCTCATCCGCTGGTGTGTGCTGTGGTTCGCGGTGGCCGCACCGACGGGTTCCGGCCCGTTTCACGAAGCGCGCGGACGTCATCGATCAGGAGTATCACCAGTGGCATTGACCACCGAGCAGAAGAAGCAGATCCTCGGCGAGTACGGCCTCCACGAGACCGACACCGGATCGCCCGAGGCGCAGGTCGCGATGCTCACCAAGCGCATCCAGGACCTGACCGAGCACCTGAAGCAGCACAAGCACGACCACCACTCCCGCCGCGGCCTGCTGCTGCTGGTCGGTCGTCGTCGCCGGCTGCTCAAGTACGTCGAGAAGGTCGACGTCAACCGCTACCGTTCGCTGATCCAGCGTCTGGGTCTGCGTCGATAGGAGCGCGACGAAGCGACGACGCGATCTGCGTTCGCTGATCTTTCCGATAGCCAACGAGGCAATGCTTAGACTGAGCCTCGTTGGCTATCGGTGTTTGGCCGCTGTGCGGTCGGAGACGGGCTACGTGCCCGTCGGACACCGGCAGCGGCACCCGCGGACGGCGACACCGCCCGCGGAACCGTATGCACCGACGGTGTCGGTCTTCGGTAGTGACCTTCCGGACCCGGTCCGGACGGTTTCGATCGACGACCGCCTCCGCACGCTCGGCCCGTGAGACGCGGGTACGGGCGATCGGTGCGCAGCTGCAGCCACGAGGGTTGTGGCGCCCGCGCGGGTACGGCGAAGACGAGAGGGAAGAGAAGAGTAGAGATGACCAGCAATTCCGCAGTCGAGGTCGACGAGGGCGTGTTCGAGTCCGTCGCGGTCCTCGACAACGGGTCCTTCGGCACCCGTCAGATTCGTTTCGAGACCGGCCGCCTCGCCCAACAGGCCGCCGGCTCCGTCGTCGCGTACCTCGACGACGAGACCATGCTGCTGTCGGCGACGAGCGCCTCCAAGCAGCCCAAGGAGCACTTCGACTTCTTCCCGCTGACGGTGGACGTCGAGGAGCGCATGTACGCCGCGGGACGCATCCCCGGCTCGTTCTTCCGTCGTGAGGGCCGGCCCTCGACCGACGCGATCCTGACCTGCCGTCTCATCGACCGGCCGCTGCGCCCGTCGTTCGTCGACGGCCTGCGCAACGAGATCCAGGTCGTGGTGACGGTGCTCAGCCTGAACCCGAACGACCTGTACGACGTCGTCGCCATCAACGCCGCGTCGGCATCCACGCAGATCGCCGGCCTGCCGTTCTCCGGACCCGTCGGTGGCGTGCGGGTCGCGCTGATCACCTCGGAGGAGAACAAGACCGGCCAGTGGGTCGCGTTCCCCACGGTCGAGCAGCTCGAGAACGCCGTGTTCGACATGGTCGTCGCGGGCCGCATCGTGGGTGGCGGCGACAACCCCGAGACCGCCGACGTCGCGATCATGATGGTCGAGGCCGAGGCCACCGGGAACGTCGTCGAGCTGGTGGCCGGCGGGGCGCAGGCACCGACCGAGACCGTCGTCGCCGAGGGCCTCGAGGCCGCCAAGCCGTTCATCGCGCGGCTGTGCATCGCCCAGCAGCAGCTCGCCGCCGCCGCGGCGAAGCCCACCGGTGACTTCCCGGTGTTCCCGGCCTACGAGGCAGACGTGTACGAGGCCGTCGAGGCCGCCGCGTCGGCCAAGCTGTCCGAGGCGCTGACCATCGCCGGCAAGCAGGAGCGCGACGAGCGGACCGACGAGGTCAAGGTCGAGGTCCTCGAGCAGGTGGCCCCCAACTTCGAGGGCCGCGAGAAGGAGATCGGCGCGGCGTTCCGTTCCCTGACGAAGAAGCTGGTCCGCCAGCGGATCCTGCGGGACCAGTTCCGCATCGACGGCCGCGGTGTCACGGATATCCGTGCCCTGTCCGCCGAGGTCGCGGTGGTGCCGCGCGCGCACGGCTCGGCGCTGTTCGAACGCGGCGAGACCCAGATCATGGGTGTCACCACGCTGGACATGGTGAAGATGGCGCAGCAGATCGACTCGCTCGGTCCCGAGACCAGCAAGCGGTACATGCACCACTACAACTTCCCGCCGTACTCCACCGGTGAGACCGGCCGCGTCGGCTCCCCGAAGCGCCGCGAGATCGGCCACGGCGCCCTCGCCGAGCGGGCCCTGATCCCGGTCCTGCCCAGCCAGGAGGAGTTCCCCTACGCGATCCGTCAGGTCTCCGAGGCGCTCAGCTCGAACGGATCCACCTCGATGGGCTCGGTGTGTGCCTCCACGCTCTCGCTGCTGAACGCCGGCGTGCCCCTCAAGGCGCCCGTCGCCGGTATCGCGATGGGCCTGGTCTCCGACGAGGTCGACGGTGAGACCCGTTACGTCGCACTGACCGACATCCTCGGCGCCGAGGACGCGTTCGGTGACATGGACTTCAAGGTGGCCGGCACGAAGGACTTCGTCACCGCGCTGCAGCTCGACACCAAGCTCGACGGGATCCCGTCCCAGGTGCTCGCCGGCGCGCTGGCGCAGGCTCGCGACGCCCGCGCCACCATCCTCGAGGTGATGGCCGAGGCCATCGAGACCCCGGACGAGATGAGCCCGTTCGCTCCGCGGATCACCACCATCAAGGTCCCGGTGGACAAGATCGGCGAGGTCATCGGCCCCAAGGGCAAGATGATCAACTCGATCACCGAGGAGACCGGCGCGAACATCTCCATCGAGGACGACGGCACGGTGTACGTCGGCGCCGCCGACGGCCCGTCCGCCCAGGCCGCGATCGACAAGATCAACGCCATCGCGAACCCGCAGCTGCCGAAGGTGGGCGAGCGGTTCCTGGGGACCGTGGTCAAGACCACGGCGTTCGGTGCGTTCGTCTCGCTGCTGCCGGGCCGCGACGGCTTGGTGCACATCAGCAAGCTCGGCAACGGCAAGCGCATCGCCAAGGTCGAGGACGTCGTCAACGTCGGCTCGAAGATCCGCGTCGAGATCGCCGACATCGACAACCGGGGCAAGATCAGCCTGGTGCCGGTGCCCGACGAGGACACCGCCGGCGCTTCGGACGCGACACCCGCAGTTCCGGCCGAGTCCGGCGACACCGCCGAGAGCTGACACTCGGATCCCGGCCGCCCGCGTCTCCGTCTGTCCCTGGGACGGACGGAGACGCGGGCGGTCGCGTGTTCTCCCGCCGGCGCGGCGCCTGCTACGGCCCCTGGGAGGTAGTCGGGGCGCCTGCGCTCGACAGCAGTCCGAGTTCCCGCGCCCGCACCACCGCCTGGCGGCGACTCGTGGCACCGAACTTGCGGTACAGAGACTTCAGATGTGCCTTGACGGTGTTCACTGACACGAAGAGCTCGTCGGCGATCTCGGCATTGCTCATCATGGTGGGCAGGAGCAGAAGGACAGCCCGTTCGCGACTGGTCAACGGCTCGAGCAGTTGCGGGGCCTCGGACCGGTCGGCGGTCCCGCCCATCCTGCCGATCAGCATCGAGACGAACTCGCGGTGGGCGTCGTCGAGGCGGTTGTGTCGTTCCAGCAGTGCTCGGACTCGGCCCCCGGCCAGGAGGAACGGCCGCGCGATTCCTTCGGGCGCGGCCACGACGAGGGCACGTGCCAGGGCAATCTCGGCTTCGCCATCCGCCTGCAGCCGGTCGTGTGCGAGTGCGGTGAGCAGCCAGGCATCGACGGTCGGCCCGTTGTCGATCGGTTCTCCCCCGAGCAGCGGTGCCACCAGTTGCAGGCATCGGCGCGGTTCGTCGGACGCCAGGTACGACCGCGCCACGAGGACCACACGGTGCGCGCCGGGGCGCGCGAGATCCGCTCGTCCCTTCTCGGCGGACAGCAGCGCCGCAACCTCGTGGGCCCGTCCTTCGGCGAGCAGGATCTCTGCCTCGACGAGTTCGTACCACTCGGCAAGGAAGCGCGGGATGACCCAGTCGGACATGCGCTGCCGCAATCGCCCCAGGTGCGCCCGTGCCGCCGCCGGGTTGTCCGCCGAGAGCGCGAGCCGTGCCTGTACGAGCCCGAAGCTGGTTTCGATGTAGCGGTCGCGGAACTCGCCCAGGCTCGTGTGCCCCCGCTCGACCGCAACGGAACAGGCCTCGATGTCCGCCTCGAGCAGGCGGATCATGGACTCGGCCAGCAGCGCCGTGGCCGACGGCGGCAGGAAGGTCCATCCCAGCTCGTCGGCGACAGCCAGTCCGAGATCGACCTCTCTGCGTGCCGCCCGCAACCGGCCGGCCATCGCCATGAGCACGGCTGTGTTGCCGTGCAGGTGCAGCGCGAGTACCGGTGTCATCGCCGATCCGGCGGCCAGCGCCGAAGTCGTGGACGCGAGCATCGCCTCGGCGGCATCGAGTTCTCCGGACCACAGCTTGCCCATCGCGAGGACGGTGCCGGCGGCGATTCGGTATACGGGAGAGGCCGGCATGTCCGCCGGCGAGATCCCCTCGAGTTGGCGGATCGCTTCTCGTGCGGCGCTGACCTGCCGCGACGGATCTGCCTTCATCCAGGCGAGCACCGCATCGAGAGTGACCAGGACCGTCCCGGTGAGCCGCGCGTCGGCGGTCGGGAGAGGGTCGAGCAGCTCGCGGGCGCGGGCCATGTGGGTGGCGACGCCGACCGGATCGTACTCCGCATACGCGGCGACCGCGGCGGCCGCCGCCACCTCGGCATGCCCCCCGACCAGCTCGGCGGGTGCGTCCCGCAGCAGTGCCACCAGCGCCGGACGTTCCGGACCCAGGATTTCTGCTCCCGCCGCTCGCAGGACGAACCGGGCAAGTCCGAGCCAGTCCTCCGCGGCGCGCAGGTGGCGGGCCGCCTCGAGGAGTTCGCCGTGGTCCGCGAACCACCGGGCGGCACGCCGGTGCAACACGCGGCGGCGCTCGGGATCCTGGGACTTGAGTCGGTGTCGCAGCAGGTCCCCGAACAGTTGGTGATAGCGGTACCACTCCCGCCGGTGGTTCAACGCGACGACGAACAGGTTGTCCCGTTCGAGCCGAATCAGAAACTGCTGGCCGTCGGTACGCCCCGTCAGGACGTCGGCCAGTTCGGCGGAAATCCGCCCTACGACGCACGTGTCGAGCAGGAACCGGCCCAGTGCCGGATCCTGGTTGGCCAGAACCTCTTCCGCGAAGTAGTCGGCGACCGACCGTTCGTCCCCCGCAAGCGACTCCACGGTGGCCTCCACATCGTTCGAGTTCCGGAGCGACAGGGCCGCGAGCCGCAGGCCGGCCGCCCATCCCTCGGTCTTGGTGAGGAGGGTCTGCATCTGCGCGGGTTCGAGGAGGACATCGTGGTCGGCCAGGAGCTGTTTCGCCTCGGCGGCATCGAACCGCAACGCTTCCGCGCGGATCTCGGTCAGCTGACCGCTCAGGCGGAGTCGTTGCAGGGGCAACGCGGGATCGCTGCGAGTGGCGATCACCAGTCGCACGTTGCCGAGCCCCCTGCGGACGGCTGCCGCGAGCGACTCCACGGCCGGCGTCCCCGCGAGCAGGTGCATGTCGTCCAGCACCAGGACGACGGGATGGGGAAGCCGGCCACACGCATCGGCGAACACGGAGACGAATCGGGGGTCGAAGCTGGGTGGGACCTGCATCGTCGCCAGCAACGACCCGGCGGGGAACCCGCCGACGGCGCGGAGCGAGTCCAGGACCCGGCTCCAGAACTGCGTCGGTTCGGCGTCCTCACGTTCCACCGAGAGCCATGCCACGGGCCCGGGATGTGCCGCTGCCCAGGAGGCCAGCAACAGCGTCTTACCCGACCCGGCCGGTGCCGATACGAGCACGGTGCCGGCACTCACCCCGTCTTCGAGGATGCGTTCGAGACGCGCGCGCCGCACCACCCGGCCGGGAAGCCGAGGCACGAGGGAACGCACCATCGACAACGCGGGAGCATGCTCGTCCTGCGCGCCGGCCGGTGGCCCCGTCATGCGACGAGAGTAGTCCTGTGCGGCGGCCGGTGCCCTCGTCATGGGACGGGTTCGGTGATCCGCGGTGAACGGAGGCGGATCGGAAGCCGGGTCACGTGCCCGGCGAGCCGGTGACGGATCGACCGCGCTCCGGCGCCTGCGACCGTTCCTCCGCGGCGCGGTCGGACCCGGGAACAGTGTCGTTCCCGTAGTCGAACATCGCGGTGATCCGGGTCTTGATCTCTTCGGTGGTCATCGTGGCCGTCGGGGTGAGGCCACCCGCGGTCTGTCGTCTCCTCATGGGGTCCTTCGGGAGTTCCCGGTAGGGATCGTCGAGGGCTGAGGGTCAGGCCCGGATCATCAACGCGGCGGACGCCACGGCCGCGGTCGTTGCCGCCGCAGTGACGACGCCGGCGAGAACGGAGCCGGTGTACGCCCCCACGGGTGCCGCGGCGGCCGCTGCGGCGCCGAGGACGATGGCCGGAATCGGCAGCGACCAGGGCATGTCGTGGCGGGACGCACCGCCCCTGCGTGACGTCGCGTTCTGCGCGCGGGTACGGACGGTGGAGTGAGTGGGTGCGGTCATCGTCGATCCACTTCGTTCGATCGGGACGCGGGTGCGCCTTTCGGCCGCGAGTGAATCCGCGGTCGATTCCGACGGTAGGTCGTACCCCTGTGCGGCGCCTCACCCCTGGAGGGTGAAACCGCAGGCCGAAACCGCAGCCCGAAACCGCAGCCCGAGGGTGAACACCCGGCCTCGAACAGGAGGAGCACCCGCCCCTGCCGCGGCTCCGGGGCGGAACGGACCGTCGGTACTTTCCTCGAATTCACCCCGCGTGCGCGTATCGATGATTTGCTGGATCCGTGACGGCTTCGGTAGGTGTTACAGAGGCGCGGCGGAGCTCGAACCTCGCGCTGGCAACGTGGGTCTCGGCAATCAATTTCTGGGCATGGAACATGATCGGCCCCTTGTCCACGACGTATGCGGGCGACCTCTCGCTCAGCAGTACACAGGCCTCGATCCTCGTCGCGACGCCCATTCTCGTAGGATCCCTGGGGCGCATCGTGGTGGGCTCGCTCACGGATCGTTACGGCGGCCGCGTCATGTTCATCGCGATCTCGCTGGCCTCGATCGTCCCGGTGCTCGCCGTCGGTGTGGCCGGCAGCGTCGGCTCCTACCCTCTGTTGCTCGTCTTCGGCTTCTTCCTCGGTATCGCCGGAACGATCTTCGCAGTGGGTATCCCGTTCGCCAACAACTGGTACGAGGCGTCCAGGCGGGGCTTCGCGACCGGCGTCTTCGGAGCCGGCATGGTGGGGACGGCCCTGTCCGCGTTCTTCACTCCGCGGTTCGCAGAGTGGTTCGGGCTGCTGGTAACCCACGTCATCGTCGCCGCGGCGCTTGCCGTCACGGCAGGGGTGTGCTTCCTCGTGATGCGTGATTCGCCGCAGTTCCGCCCGAACACCGACGCGGTCGTCCCGAAGCTTGCCGCTGCGCTGAAACTCCGCGTGACCTGGGAGATGTCGTTCCTCTACGCGGTCGTCTTCGGTGGCTTCGTGGCCTTCAGCAACTACCTTCCCACCTACATCAAGACGATCTACGGCTTCTCCGCTGTCGACGCCGGCGCGCGGACAGCGGCGTTCGCTCTGGCCGCAGTGCTGGCCCGGCCGATCGGGGGTGCCCTGTCCGACCGCATCGCCCCGAAGTACGTCGTGCTCGTGTCGTTCGCCGGGACGGCAGCGATGGCCGCGATTGCGATCGCCCAGCCGCCCCCGGACGTGTGGTCCGCGGCGACGTTCATCCTGCTCGCGATCTTCCTCGGCATCGGCACCGGTGGCGTCTTCGCGTGGGTGGCGCGTCGCGCACCCGCCACGTCCGTGGGATCGGTCACCGGCCTCGTCGCGGCCGCCGGCGGGCTCGGCGGGTACTTTCCGCCGCTCGTCATGGGCGCCACCTACGACTCCGCCGACAACGACTACACCATCGGTCTGCTGCTGCTCGTGGCGACCGCGCTCGTCGCGCTCGTCTACACCGCGGTGAAGCTGCACGCGCACGAGCCCGTGCAGGCCGACAGCCGCTGACGATTCCGTCCCGAAGGAGTGCATGTGACCATCCACCACACCGGCGGTGCCGCCGAAGAGTTGCTGCGCAGCAGCGGACGTTTCTTCACCTCGGGGGAGATCTCCGCGGACGGTCGTACGATCACCCGCCGCGGCGGCCGCGAAGGTGACGTCTTCTACCGTGACCGCTGGAGTCACGACAAGGTGGTTCGCTCCACCCACGGCGTCAACTGCACCGGGTCGTGCTCGTGGAAGATCTACGTCAAGGACGGGATCATCACCTGGGAGACGCAGGAGACGGACTATCCCACGGTGGGACCGGACCGTCCCGAGTACGAACCCCGCGGCTGCCCGCGCGGGGCGGCGTTCTCGTGGTACACCTACTCGCCGACGCGGGTGCGCTATCCCTACGCCCGCGGCGTGCTCGTCGAGATGTTCCGCGAGGCCAGGGCCCGGCTCGGTGACCCCGTGCTGGCCTGGGCCGACATCCAGAACGACCCGCAGCGACGCCGCCGGTACCAGCGGGCCCGCGGCAAGGGCGGTCTGGTCCGGGTCACGTGGGCCGAGGCCACCGAGATGATCGCCGCCGCGCACGTGCACACCGTCAAGGAGTACGGCCCCGACCGGGTGGCCGGATTCTCGCCCATCCCGGCGATGTCGATGGTGTCGTTCGCGGCCGGTTCCCGGTTCGTCGAGTTGATCGGCGGCGTCATGACCTCCTTCTACGACTGGTACGCCGACCTGCCCGTCGCATCGCCCCAGGTGTTCGGCGACCAGACCGACGTGCCGGAGTCCGGCGACTGGTGGGACGCGGCGTACCTGATGATGTGGGGATCGAACGTCCCCGTCACCCGGACACCGGACGCGCACTGGATGACCGAGGTCCGTTACCGCGGCACCAAGGTCGTCGTCGTCAGCCCCGACTACGCCGACAACACGAAGTTCGCCGACGAGTGGATGCCGTGCGCGGCGGGCACCGACGGGGCGCTGGCCATGGCGATGGGGCACGTCGTGCTCACCGAGTGCTTCGTGCGACGGCGGGTGCCGTTCTTCGTCGACTACGTCCGCCGGTACACCGACCTGCCGTTCCTGGTCCGGCTCGAGGAACGCGACGGCAGGCTGGTGCCCGGCAAGAACCTCACCGCCGCCGACCTCGGCCAGGACGTGGAGAACGCGGCGTTCAAGCCGGTGCTGCTCGACGGTGCCACCGACACGGTCGCGGTGCCGCACGGCTCCCTCGGGTTCCGCTACGGCGACGACGGAGCCGGAAAATGGAACCTGGACCTGGGCGATCTCGTGCCGGCGCTGACCGTCGCGCATCGGGACGACGCCGCGGACGAGACCGCGCTCGTCCATCTGCCCGGTTTCGACACCGTCGACGGCCACGGCGAGACCGTCGAACGCGGCGTCCCCGTGCGGCGGGTGGGCGGACATCTGGTGTGCACGGTGTTCGACCTCATGCTGGCCCAGTACGGCGTCGCGCGTCCGGGACTGCCCGGACACTGGCCCAGCGGGTACGACGACCCGGCCTCGCCGTACACCCCCGCCTGGCAGGAGCCGATCACCGGGGTCTCCGCCGCACAGGCCGTCCGGATCGCGCGCGAGTTCGCCCGCAACGCGGAGGAATCCGGCGGCCGGTCCATGATCATCATGGGTGCCGGCATCTGCCAGTGGTTCCACGGCGACACCACCTACCGGGCAATTCTCGCCTTGCTGATGCTCACCGGTTCCATGGGCCGCAACGGCGGCGGCTGGGCACACTACGTGGGTCAGGAGAAGTGCCGTCCGGTCACCGGGTGGGCCGCGATGGCCATGGGAACGGACTGGTCCCGCCCGCCTCGGCAGATGGCGGGAACCTCCTACTGGTACGTCCACACGGACCAGTGGCGCTACGACGGGTACCGCGCCGACGCGCTCGCGAGCCCGCTCGGGCGGGGCCGGTTCCGCGACAAGCACACGATGGACGTGATGGTCTCCGCCGTCGCGATGGGGTGGACTCCGTTCTACCCGCAGTTCGATCGCAACACGCACGACCTCGCCGACGAGGCGCGAGCAGCAGGCGAGGACATCCCCGCGTACGTCGCCCGGAAACTCGCGAGCGGCGAGGTGAAGCTGTCGGTCACCGACCCGGACAACCCGCGCAACTGGCCGCGGGTGCTGAACGTGTGGCGGTCCAACCTGCTCGGCTCGTCCAGCAAGGGCAACGAGTACTTCCTGCGGCACCTGCTCGGGACCGACGCCAACATCCAGGGCGCCCCCACCGGCCCGGACCAGCGTCCACACGACGTCGAAGGTCCGGACGAGGTGCCCGAAGGCAAACTCGACCTGCTGATGTCGATCGACTTCCGGATGACGTCGACCACCCTGTTCTCCGACGTGGTGCTGCCCGCCGCGACATGGTACGAGAAGGGCGACCTGTCGAGCACCGACATGCATCCCTATATCCACGCGTTCAGTCCCGCGATCGACCCGCCGTGGGAGACCCGTTCCGACTACGAGGCATTCGGCGCCGTCGCGAAGGTGTTCAGCGCGCTGGCGTCGAAGCACCTCGGCACCCGCACCGACATCGTGCTCGGCACTCTGCAGCACGACACCCCGGGGGCGATGGCGTATCCGTCGGGCACGGAGAACAACTGGCGCGTGACCGGGGAGGTGCCGGTCCCGGGCAGGACCATGGGCCCGCTCGCGGTCGTCGAACGGGACTACGGGGCGATCGCCGACAAGTGGTCGACCCTCGGGCCGCTCGTCGACACCCTCGGCCTGACCACCAAGGGCGTCACGACGCACCCGGTGCAGGAGGTCGCGGAACTCGCCGAGAAGTTCGGCGTGATGAATTCCGGTGCGGGCGAGGGCCGCCCGGCGGTCACCAGCGCCGAACGCATGGCCGACGTCATCCTCGCGCTGTCGGGCACCTCGAACGGACGGCTCGCGGTCGAGGGCTTCCGCGAACTCCAGAAGCGTACCGGCCGCCGGCTCGTGCACCTCGCCGAGGGCAGTGAGGAACGCCGTATCACCTACGCCGACACGCAGTCCCGCCCGGTCCCCGTGATCACCAGCCCGGAATGGTCCGGCAGCGAGACCGGTGGGCGCCGCTACGCCCCGTTCACGGTGAACATCGAGGAACTCAAACCGTTCCACACGCTCACCGGCCGCATGCACTTCTACGTCGATCACGACTGGATCGAGGAACTCGGCGAACAACTCCCCACCTACCGCCCGCCGCTGGACATGTCGCGCCTGTTCGGTGAACCGGCCGTCGGCAGCGGCAGCGGCAGTGAACCGGCCGTCGGCAGCGGCGACGGCGTCGGACTGACCGTGCGGTACCTGACCCCGCACTCGAAGTGGTCGATCCACTCCGAGTACCAGGACAACCTGTTCATGCTCTCGCTCTCGCGCGGCGGACCGACCATGTGGATGAGTCCGGCGGACGCGGCGAAGATCTCGGTGCGGGACAACGACTGGGTCGAGGCCGTCAACCGCAACGGCGTCGTGGTGTGCCGCGCGATCGTCTCGCACCGCATGCCCGAGGGTGTCGTGTACGTCTACCACGCGCAGGAGCGCACCATCGATGTGCCGCTCACCGAGACCACCGGTACCCGCGGCGGCATCCACAACTCGCTCACGAAGATCCTGATCAAACCCACCCACATGGCGGGTGGCTACGCGCAGACCGCCTTCGCGTTCAACTACCTCGGGCCCACCGGAAATCAACGCGACGAGGTGACGGTCGTACGCCGCCGGTCGCAGGAGGTCAGGTACTGATGTCGATGCCCACGACCACGACCAGCGAAGCGAGGCCGGCATGAAGGTGATGGCCCAGATGGCGATGGTGATGAACCTCGACAAGTGCATCGGCTGCCATACCTGCTCGGTCACCTGTAAGCAGGCCTGGACCAACCGATCCGGCACCGAGTACGTGTGGTTCAACAACGTCGAGACCCGCCCCGGCCAGGGATACCCGCGCACCTACGAGGACCAGGAACGCTGGCGGGGCGGATGGATCCGCGACCGCAACGGGCGGCTGCGGCTGCGGGACGGCGGCCGGTGGAACAAGCTCTTCCGGATCTTCTCGAATCCGAAGATGCCGGCGATCGACGACTACTACGAGCCGTGGACCTACGACTACGAGAACCTCACCACCGCGCCGCTCGGCGACCAGATCCCGGTGGCGCCGCCGCGAAGTCTGATCAGCGGCAAGCCGATGAAGGTCGAATGGTCGGCGAACTGGGACGACGACCTCGGCGGCTCCCCGGAGATCGTGCCCGACGATCCGGTCCTGAAGAAGGTCGGCGAGCAGGTCCGGCTCGAACTCGAGCAGACCTTCATGTTCTATCTGCCTCGCATCTGCGAGCACTGCCTGAACCCGTCGTGCGTCTCGTCGTGCCCGTCGGGAGCGATGTACAAGCGCGTCGAGGACGGCATCGTTCTCGTCGACCAGGACCGCTGTCGCGGCTGGCGGATGTGCGTGTCCGGATGTCCGTACAAGAAGGTGTATTTCAACCACAAGACCGGCAAGGCCGAGAAGTGCACGTTCTGCTATCCGCGCGTGGAGGTGGGCCTGCCGACCGTGTGCTCCGAGACCTGCGTGGGCCGGCTGCGCTACATCGGCCTCGTGCTCTACGACGCCGACCGGGTGCTCGAGGCCGCGTCCGTCGAGGACGAGAAGGACCTCTACGACGCACTGCGACAGGTGCTGCTCGACCCTGCAGACCCGGAGGTGATCGCCGGCGCCCGCGCCGAGGGCATCTCCGACGAATGGATCGAGGCCGCCCAGCGGTCACCCGTGTACGCGTTGATCAACACGTACCGGGTCGCGTTGCCCCTGCACCCGGAGTACCGCACGATGCCGATGGTCTGGTACGTGCCGCCGCTGTCCCCGGTGGTCGACGCGGTCTCGCGCGACGGTCACGACGGCGAGGACATGGGCAATCTGTTCGGTGCCCTCGAATCGCTGCGCATCCCGATCGAGTATCTGGCGGGACTGTTCACCGCGGGCGACACCGATGCCGTCGAAGCAGTGCTGCACCGGCTCGCCGCGATGCGGTCGTACATGCGGGACATCAACCTGGGCCGGGACACGCGACCGGAGATCCCCGACGCCGTCGGCATGACCGAGGAGCAGATGTACGAGATGTACCGCCTGCTCGCCCTGGCCAAGTACGACGAGCGGTACGTGATCCCGACCGCCTACGCCGCCGAGGGGCACCGGCTCGAGGAATCCGCCACCGACTGCGCCCTGTCGTACGACGGCGGCCCGGGCATGTACGACTCCGGGCCGTTCGGCGAGGCCAGCGGAGGCCCGGTCCCGGTCGCGGTGGAGACCTTCCACGCGCTCCGGCAGCGACAGACCTCCGAGGGAATGGCGGCGAACGCGTCGAATCCCTCCCGCGTGAACCTGCTCAACTGGGACGGTAAGGGCGTGCCCCAGGGGTTGTTCCCGGCCGGGCATCGTGTCGACGACCGGGGGAGTGGGCAATGAGGGCGCGGATACGCCGGGGGCGCGACACCGCGTCGCGGCAACTGCAGCACCGGCTGATCCGGCAGGCGGCTTCGCTGCTGCTGGCATACCCCGACGACGGGCTGCGGTCGCGCCTCGCGACGGTCGACGGTCTTCTCGGGCACATCACCGGGGCACCGGCGCAGCTGTTGAGCCGGACTCTCGCCGCCCTGCGCGACGCCGATCCGTTTGCTGCGCAGGCCGACTACGTCGACACCTTCGACATGCGCCGGCGGTCGACGATGTATCTCACGTACTGGACCGGCGGTGACACCCGCAACCGCGGCACGGCAATCCACGCGTTCGCGCAGGCCTACCGGGAGGCCGGCGTCGAGCCACCGACCGGCGAGGCGCCCGATCATCTGCCGGTGGTGCTCGAATTCGCCGCGACCGTCGACCCGGATGCGGGGGAGCGACTGCTCGCCGCGCACCGGGTCCCGATCGACGTGCTCCGCATCGCACTCGAGGAACGCAATTCCTGCTATGCGGCGACGATCGGGGCGGTGTGTGCGACGTTGCCTCCGGTCGGCGATCAGGAAGTGCACCGCGCCCGGCACCTCGCCGAGGCCGGTCCACCCGCCGAGGCGATCGGTCTCGAACCGTTCACCCTCACGGTCCCGCCGCGCCGGACCGCACCCGCCGCGGCGCAGACCCGAGTCGAAGGAGCCGGCTGACCATGTCCGCAGGGGAGATCTTCTGGGATGTCGCGCCGTACGTCACGATCGCCGTGGTCGTCGTAGGTACGTGGTGGCGCTACCGTTACGACAAGTTCGGCTGGACCACGCGTTCGTCTCAGCTCTACGAGAGCCGGCTGCTGCGCATCGCCAGCCCGATGTTCCACTTCGGGATCCTCGTGGTGATCGTGGGCCACGTAATCGGTCTGCTCATTCCCCAGTCCTGGACCGAGGCGGTCGGCCTGAGCCAGCACGCGTATCACGTGCAGGCGGTGACGCTGGGCACCATCGCCGGGATCGCCACCCTCGTCGGGATCCTGTTGCTGATCTACCGTCGCCGCACCCGTGGTCCGGTGTTCATGGCGACGACGGCCAACGACAAGCTCATGTACGTCGTCCTCGTCGCCGCGATCGTCGCGGGACTCGCCACGACTCTGATGGGCTCGGGTGTCGTGGGGGAGGAGCACAACTATCGCGAGACCGTCTCGCCGTGGTTCCGATCCATCTGGATCCTGCAGCCGCGCGGCGATCTGATGGTGCAGGCACCCCTGTCGTTCCAGCTGCACGCGCTGATCGCCTTGATCCTGTTCGCGCTGTGGCCGTTCACCCGCCTGGTGCACGCCTTCAGCGCGCCCGTCGGATACCTGTTCCGGCCGTATGTGGTCTACCGGAGCCGGGACGTCGCCGCGAAGGGACAGCTCGTCGGGTCGCAGCCTCGCCGCCGCGGGTGGTGACCGGATCGGGTGCACGGCGCCGCGTGTAGTGTGAGTCGTTCAGTCCAGCACACCCACTCGCCTGTAGGACCGTCGAACATCTTCATGGCTGCCACCCGCCGCTCCGCCGCCCCGTCCGTCGCCGCATCCACCTCGGCGCCCACCGAACCCGACGCCGGGGTTCGGCGCACCCTCCTGCCCGGGGGGCTCCGCGTCGTCACCGAGCACGTGCCCGGCGTGCGGTCGGCCGCCGTCGGTGTCTGGGTGGGCGTCGGCTCCCGCGACGAGCAGCCCTCCGTCGCCGGTGCCGCCCACTTCCTCGAGCACCTGCTGTTCAAGGCCACCCCCACCCGGACGGCGCTCGACATCGCCGAACTCGTCGACGGAGTCGGCGGTGAACTCAACGCGTTCACCGCGAAGGAGCACACCTGCTTCTACGCCCACGTGCTCGACGACGACCTGTCCCTGGCCGTCGACCTCGTCGCCGACGTCGTGCTGCGCGGCCGATGCCGCAGCGCCGACGTCGACCTGGAACGACAGGTCGTCCTCGAGGAGATCGCGATGCGCGACGACGATCCGGAGGATCTGCTCGGGGACGCCTTCCTCACCGCGCTGTACGGCGACCACCCGATCGGCCGGCCCATCATCGGCTCGGTCGAGTCGATCGAGGCGATGACCCGCACCCAGTTGCACTCGTTCCACGTGCGGCGGTACACGCCGGACCGCATGGTCGTCGCCGTCGCCGGCAACGTCGACCACGACCACACCGTGGAACTGGTCCGTCGTGCCTTCGCCGGGCACCTCGACCCCGCCGCGACCGCCGCCCCCCGGCGGGAGGGCAGTCTCCGCCTGCGTACGGCGCCGACGCTGAGCATCACCGACCGCGACGGCGAGCAGGCCCACCTGGCGGTCGGTGTGCGGTCCTTCGGCCGCCACGACTCCCGGCGCTGGGCGCTGTCGGTGCTCAACGCCGCGGTCGGTGGCGGCTTGAGCTCACGGTTGTTCCAGGAGATCCGGGAGCAGCGCGGGCTCGCCTACTCGGTGTACTCGGGCGTGGACACCTTCGCCGACACCGGGGCGTTCTCCGTCTACGCCGGGTGCCAGCCCGAGAACCTCGGCGAGGTGGCCGCCCTCGTCCGCGAGGTGCTCACCGACGTCGCCGACAACGGCGTCACCGAGGCGGAGTGCGCCCGTGCCAAGGGCTCGCTGCGCGGCGCCCTGGTGCTCGGCCTCGAGGACACCGGGGCCCGGATGAATCGGATCGGCCGCAGCGAACTGAGCTACGGCACCCACTGGAGCGTCACCGAGACACTCGAGCGGATCTCGTCGGTGAGCGCGGCGGAGGTCCGAGAGGTCGCCGCCGAACTGCTGCACCGGCCGTTCGCTGCGGCCGTCGCCGGGCCGTACCGGCGGCCCCGGGACCTGCCCGCGTCGGTGCGCGCCCTCGTCGCGTGACCGCGGCCTGACCACGGACAGGGACGTCCGGTTGCGTAGGCTGCTGCGGGACGGAGATCGGACGAGGAAGCGTGGAGAGTCAAGTGAACGCAGCAGCAATCCGGGTGGGTGTGCTCGGCGCCAAGGGCAAGGTCGGACAGGCGATCTGCGCGGCCGTCGAGGCGGCCACCGACCTCGAGCTCGTCGCCGCGGTCGACCGGGACGACAGCCTCGAGGACTTCGTCACCTCCCGGGCGCAGGTGGTGGTGGACTTCACCCATCCCGACGTGGTGATGGGCAATCTGCAGTTCCTCGTCGAGCACGGCATCCACGCGGTCGTCGGCACCACCGGATTCGACGAGGCACGGCTCGACCGGGTCCGCGCCTGGCTGGCCGCGAAACCTGAGGTCGGCGTCCTGATCGCGCCGAACTTCGCGATCGGTGCCGTGCTGTCGATGCGCTTCGCGCAGGCCGCAGCTCGGTTCTTCGACTCCGTCGAGGTCATCGAGTTGCACCACCCCAACAAGGCGGACGCGCCCTCGGGCACGGCGTACCGCACCGCGGCGCTCATCGCCGAAGCCCGCGCCGCGGCCGGCGTGGGCCGCAGCCCGGACGCCACGACCACCGAACTCGACGGTGCCCGCGGCGCCGACGTGGCGGGGGTGCGGGTGCACTCCGTGCGTCTGGCCGGTCTCGTCGCCCACCAGGAGGTCCTGCTCGGCACCCAGGGCGAGACCCTGACCATCCGCCACGACTCGATCGACCGCTCCTCCTTCGCACCCGGCGTGCTGCTCGGCGTACGCGAGATCGGCGGCCGGCCCGGCCTCACCGTCGGCATCGACCCGCTCCTCGACCTGTGAGACGCGACCTGGTCAAGGTCCTGGCGCCGATCGTCTTCATCGTTCTCGCGCTGGGGTTCTACTTCGTGCTCCTCGGCGGGCGTGGGCTCGAACTGGTGCGCTCGGGCGAGGCTGCGGCCGTCGGCCTCGGTATCGGCGTGCTGCTGCTGCCGTTGGTGGGTGTGTGGATCGTCTACGCCACCCTGCGGGCCGGTCTCCAGCACCAGCACCTGGCCCGGCGGATCCACGACGAGGGCCTCGAACTCGACGTGAGCGATCTGCCACGCCGGCCCTCGGGACGGGTCGACCGCGACGCCGCCGACGCCCTGTTCGAGCAGGTCAAGGAGGAGTGGGAGGCCGACCCGGACAACTGGCGCCACTCGTACCGGCTGGCCCGCGCCTACGACTACGCCGGTGACCGCGGCCGGGCCCGGGAGACCATGCGCCGGGCGGTCGCCCTCGAGAAGCTCGAACGCACACAGTCCCCCGACTGATCCCGCGCCGAGCGAATGTATCGGTCCTCTCCTCGGCAGTCGCGGGCGGTACATGCGCTCGATCCACGTCGGCGGCACCCGCACCCGGCCCGGCGCGGGTGGCGGGTGCCGTTGCGGGGCACGGACACCGCGCGGCCGGCGACGTACCCTGCAGGGTGTGACCGAGGCTCCTGCCGACGGCGAGCGCACGCTGCTCGTCGTCCACCACACCCCGTCCCCGTCGACCCGCGAGTTGCTCGAGGCGGTGCTCGCCGGGGCGCACGACCCCGACATCGCCGGGGTGCGGGTGCGGACGGTGCCCGCGCTCGGTGCGACGGTGCCGGATGTGCTCGCCGCCGACGGCTACGTGTTCGGCACCACCGCGAACTTCGGGTACATGTCGGGGGCCCTGAAGCACTTCTTCGACACCGTCTACTACCCGTGCCTCGACGCGGTCGCAGGGCGGCCGTACGGGCTGTGGGTGCACGGCAACAACGACACCGCGGGCGCCGTTGCCTCCGTGCGGAAACTCGTCACGGGCCTCGCCCTGGCGCAGGTCACGCAGGACCTCGAGATCACCGGTCCGATCGACGCGAAGGTCCGGGAGCGCTGCTACGAGCTCGGGGCGACCGTCGCGGTGTCCGTGTCACCGGAGGTCTGACCGCGCGGACACCGCGCGGCGCGTCAGAGCAGCTTCTCGACGAACTTCGTCAGACCCTTCTCGGCGGTCTCCATCGCCATCCTCTGCGCCTTCTTCACCATGAAGCCGGGCAGCGGGATCTTCGGGTCGATCGTGAGGGTGAAGTCCACCCGGGTGCCGCTCTCGGTGGCGGTGAGGGTGTAGGTGCCGTCCTGCTGATGCTGCTGGTGGCTCTCGATCAGGGTCCAGGACATCGACTCGTCGCCGTTCCAGAAGTAGTCCACCACCTGTTCGTCGTGAATTCCGATGATGGACACGGTCATCCGGACGCGGTGGGGGCGGCCGTCCGGGTGGGTGGTCTCGACGACGACGGTCTTGTGCGGACCGGACCACTCCGGCAGTCGATCGACCGCGGCGATGCCCGCCATCACGCGACTCGGGTCGGCCTTGATCTCGAAACTGCTGGAACTGCTGACGGCCATGCGCTCACTTCCTCGGCTTTCGGGTGACGTGCGTCGGCAATGTACCGCACCGCCTCCCGCTCAACCGTCCTCGCGCTCGGAGGTTTCGGACGGACCCGCTCCGGTTTCGTCGGCGGGGCGCCTCGTGGCGCGCTCGTCGGCGCGGCGCTGGTATCGCATCTGTTCGCGCAGCGCCCCCTGGACGGCCTGCGACACCCACGAGTTCAGCGACACGCCGTTCTGGGCCGCCGCCTCCTCGGCGCGGGCCTTGATCTGCTCGACCAGGCGCAGGGTCACCCGGCTGATGTCTCCGGTGACGTCCTCGAAAGTCTGGGCAGGGCTGGGGGTTTCGGCGGACATCTCCGACCGCACCTCGAGTACGGCGTCGTCGCCGTCCAGACGTACGGTGACCACCCGGTCGCCGAGTTCGCCCGAGATCTCCGCCGCCATGTCCGACAGTGCCTGCAGCACGGCCAGGCGGGCGGGCGCAGCGACCGCTGCGGCGAGGGCCGCCGCGGTCCGGCGGGTCTGTTCGTCGCCGAGTTCCGCGGCGGCGACGAGGGAATCGGTGATCGCATCCAGATACGGATCGAGGCGCATGACGCCATCATGACGTCATATGTGATGTCAGTCAAGGCGTCGGAATGCAGCCCGCGGTCGGGTGCCGCCCCGCGCGGCGCTACGGTCGACTGGATCGACAACCTGGAGGAGAACCGATGGCGCCCGAGCCAGTCACGCTCAAGGTCAGGCTGGTGGCCAAGACCGAGTTCGTCCCGCCCGCCGACGTGCCCTGGGAGACCGACGCCGACGGCGGAGAGGCACTCGCCGAGTTCGCAGGCCGGGCGTGCTACCAGAGCTGGTCCAAGCCGAACCCCCGCACGGCCACCAATGCCGGATACCTGCGCCACCTGCTCACGGTCGGGCACCTGTCCGTGCTCGAGCACGGTTCGGTGAGCTTCTACATCACCGGCATCTCCCGGTCCTGCACCCACGAACTCATCCGGCACCGCCACTTCTCCTACTCGCAGCTGTCCCAGCGGTTCGTCCGCGGCAGCGACGCTCCGGTCGTGGTCCCGCCGGCCGTGGCCGGGGACCCGCGACTCGAGGACCTGTTCCTCGCCGCCACCGAGTCCAGCCGGGCCGCGTACATCGAACTGCTCGACGCGCTCGACGAGAAGCTGTCCCATCTGCCCGAGGGGCCGATCCGTGCGAAGCAGGCCCGCGAGGCCGCGCGATCGGTACTGCCCAACGCCACCGAGACCCGCGTCGTCGTCACCGGCAACTATCGATCCTGGCGGCACTTCGTGGCGATGCGTGCGACCGAGCACGCCGACGTCGAGATCCGCCGCCTCGCCGTCGAGTGCCTGCGCCAGCTGCAGGACGCCGCGCCGAACATCTTCGGCGACTTCACTATCACCCGTCTGCCCGACGGTTCCGAGGTTGCCGCCGGTGCCTTCGCGACCGAGACCTGACCGGCAGGTGTGTGTGGAAGAGCCCGGGTCACGCGGTAGCCTTCTGACCATGACCAACGGTGATTCCGCTTCTGCTGTCGAGCTTCCGTTCGGCACCATCGCCACAGCGATGGTGACCCCGTTCACCGCCGACGGCAAGCTCGACGTGGACGCGGGTGTGCGTCTTGCCGCCTATCTGGTCGACGGCGGCTGCGATGCGCTGGTCCTCGCGGGTACCACCGGTGAATCGCCGACCACCACCGAGAACGAGAAGCTCGAGCTGATGCGCGCCGTGCTCGCCGCGGTGGGGGACCGCGCGAAGATCATCGCCGGCGCCGGCAGCAACGACACCGCCCACAGCGTCGAACTGGCCCGCGACGCCGCGCGAGCCGGCGCCCACGGACTGCTCGTCGTCACCCCCTACTATTCCCGGCCGCCGCAGGCCGGGCTCTACGCCCACTTCACGGCCGTCGCGAACGCCACCGACCTGCCCGTCATGCTCTACGACATACCGCCGCGCTCGGTCGTGCCGATCGAAACGGAGACGCTGCGCCGGCTCGCCGAGCACCCCCGCATCGTGGCGGTCAAGGACGCCAAGGGCGACCTCAACGCCGGCGCCGAGCTCATCGGCACCACCGACCTGAAGTTCTACTCCGGAGACGACCCGCTCAACCTCCCGTGGCTGTCGGTCGGTGCCGTCGGATTCGTCAGTGTCATCGGTCATCTCGTGCCCGGCCGCCTGCGGGAGCTGTACGACGCCTTCCAGGCCGGTGATCTCGTCCGCGCTCGCGCGATCAACCTGAGCCTCATGCCGATCCTGCGTGCCGTCTCCCGCCTCGGTGGGGTGAGCGCGTCGAAGGCGGGGCTGCGGTTGATGGGCCTCGACGTCGGCGAGCCCCGCCTGCCGCAGGTGGCGCCGACCTCCCTGCAGATCGACGCACTGGCCGCCGACCTGCACGCCGCAGGGGTGCTCGCATGAGCCGCCCGTCGCGCGGCCGGGGCCGCGCCACCCGCAACGCCGGACCGCCCAGCACCCGGCCCGTCCGCCGGACCGTGCAGAATTCGGCCGACACCCAGCGGCCCGACCCGCGCAAGGTCGCGGACATGTCGGTGCGTCTGGGCACCCCGCCGAAGGCACCGCGCAAGGGTCTGCGCGTCGTCGCGCTCGGCGGCATCGGCGAGATCGGCCGCAACATGACGGTCTTCGAGCACCAGGGCAAGCTCCTCGTCATCGACTGCGGCGTGCTCTTCCCCGAGGATCAGCAGCCCGGCGTCGACCTCATCCTGCCGGACTTCCGGCACATCGAGGACCGCATGGACGACGTCGAAGCCGTCGTCCTCACCCACGGGCACGAGGACCACATCGGGGCGGTGCCGTTCCTGCTGCGGCTGCGTCCCGACATCCCGGTCGTGGGTTCGAAGTTCACCCTCGCACTCGTCGCCGCGAAATGCCGCGAGCACCGGCTGCGTCCCAACCTCGTCGAGGTCGTCGAGGGGGACAGGACCACGCACGGGCCGTTCGAGTGCGAGTACTTCGCCGTCAACCACTCGATCCCGGACGCGCTCGCCGTCGCCGTCCGTACCGAGGCCGGCCTCGTGCTGCACACCGGCGACATCAAACTCGACCAGTTGCCGCTCGACGGCCGCCTCACCGACCTCGCCGGCTTCTCCCGGCTCGGTGACGAGGGCGTCGACCTGTTCCTCGTCGACTCCACCAATGCCGAGGTTCCCGGCTTCGTGATGCCGGAACGCGAAATCGGCGGCGTGCTGGACAATGTCATCGGCAAGGCCACCCAGCGCGTGATCGTCGCGTCCTTCGCCAGCCACGTGCATCGCATCCAGCAGGTCGTCGACGTCGCCGAGCGGTACAACCGCCGCATCGCCTTCGTCGGGCGGTCGATGGTGCGCAACATGCAGATCGCGCAGGACCTCGGTTACCTGCGGGTGCCGGACGGGCTCGTCGTCGATCTCGACACCGCGGCGACGTTGCCCGACAACCGGCTCGTGCTGATCTCCACCGGCTCCCAGGGGGAACCGCTGTCCGCGCTCTCCCGGATGGCGCGGGGCGAACACCGGCAGATCAACATCCGGGCCGACGACCTCGTCGTCCTGGCGTCCTCGCTGATCCCGGGCAACGAGAACTCGGTGTTCGCGGTCGTCAACGGCCTCGCCAAGCGTGGCGCCACCGTCGTCACCCAGCAGAACGCGAAGGTGCACGTCTCCGGCCACGCCTCCGCGGGCGAACTGCTGTACCTGTACAATGCGGTGCGCCCGACGAACGCGATGCCGGTGCACGGTGAATGGCGGCACCTGCGGGCCAACGCGGCGCTCGCCGAGGCGACCGGGGTTCCGCGGGAGCGGATCGTGCTGGCGGAGGACGGCGTGGTCGTCGACCTCGTCGACGGGCTCGCGGAGATCGTCGGGCAGGTACCCGTCGGCCACGTCTACGTCGACGGCCTGTCGGTCGGCGACGTCGGCGAATCCACCCTGTCGGACCGGCTGATCCTCGGCGAGGGCGGCTTCATCTCCATCTCCGTCGCCGTCGACGAGAACGGCCGCGCCGTGAGCACGCCGGGGGTGTCCGGCCGCGGGTTCTCCGACGACCCGGGGGCACTGTCCGAGGCCGCGCAGCTCGTGGACAAGGTCCTCAACGAACTCGCTGCCGAGGGCATCGACGACGCCCACCGCATCGCCCAGGCGATCCGCCGCGTCGTCGGGCGCTGGGTGTCCGACACCTACCGTCGCCGGCCGATGATCGTGCCGACGGTGATCACCGTTCCGGGTCCGGCGTAGCGGCACTCCACGGCGCGGACGGTCCGGCGGCAGCGGTGGTCCGACGCTACAGTGGGCCGTGTGAGCCTCGCCCGTGACGAACGACACGCACTCGTCCGCACCATGACGCAGACCGGTCCCGACGCCCCCACCCTGTGCGGGGACTGGACCACCCGGGACCTGGCCGCCCATCTCGTGGTCCGCGAACGCCGGATCGACACGATGCCGGGCATCGTCCTGCCTCCGCTGGCCGGGCACACCGAGCGGGTGCGCGCCGGGGCGGCGGACCGACCGTGGGAGCAGTTGCTCGCCGACATCGAGTCCGGCCCGCCGGTCTGGTCGCCGTTGTACCTCGTCGACGGGATCGCCAATGCCGCGGAGATGTTCGTCCACCACGAGGACGTGCGCCGCGCCGCGCCCGGGTGGCAGCCGCGACCGCTCGACGCACCGACCCAGGACCGCCTGTGGCAGATGGCCCGGCAGATCGGCCGGCGCGGTTACCGCGGCACCGACGTCACCGTGGTGTTCGAGCGCCCCGACGGCACCCGCGCGACGGTCCGTCGGCGCGGTCCGCGCACCGTGATCCTGCGCGGCGAACCGTCCGAGTTGTTGCTGCACGCCTTCGGCCGTGACGAGGTGCGCGTCGAGACCACCGGGCCGGCCGCCGACGTCGCGGAGGTTGCCGCGTCCGGTCGCGGCATCTGATCCGCCCGTGTGACCACCGCGCGCGGCTGATGCCGGTGTTGCGGATGGTTCGGTTGTGGACATTGCGACTAACCTGACGGGTATGGCAGGAAAGTCGGGTGCCCGCGGATCGTCGTCGACGACCTCACGGTCGAGGTCGGGGGCGCGCGGCTCGTCCGGGGCCTCGGGCGCGTCGCGGGCGAAGGGCAGCACCCGCAAGCCCGCCACGACGACCCGCCGGCAACCCGCCGCACGACGCCCGGCTCGCAGCACCGCCGGCCCCCGGCGCAAGGCGCCCTCTCGTTCATCACGGCCGGGCGTCCTGCAGACGCTCGGCCGCGGGATCGGCACCGGCTGGACGATGATCGCCCGCGGGGTGGGTGCCACCACCCGCACGGTGGGCAGGGTGACGGAGGTCGAGCACGGCCACCGCCGCGACGGCATCGCCCTCGGGCTCATCGCCGCGAGCGTCGTCGTCGCCGGCAGCGTCTGGTTCGCCGTCGGCGGCCCGCTCGGCGGCTGGATCGAGGCCGCGGTCCGCGCGCTCGTCGGCGGCGCCAGCGCCGTGCTGCCGCTGACCGGTCTCGTGATCGCGGTCGTCCTCATGCGCACCGAGCCGCGGCCGGAGATCCGGCCCCGGCTCGTCCTGGGGTCGATACTCGTCGCCCTCCCCGCGCTCGGCCTGTGGCACATCGCCTCGGGCATGCCCACCGACGGCGCGGGCCGGGCAGGGGGCGCCGGCTTCCTCGGATATCTGGTGGGCGGGCCCCTCACCGACGGTCTGACGGTGTGGTTGTCGGTGCCGTTGCTGCTGATGGCAGCCGGGTTCGGGATCCTGCTGCTCACCGGCACGACGATCCGGGAACTGCCCGGGATGTTCCGCGAGTACTTCGGCCTGCACTATCGGGCCGACGACGAGTACGGCGCGTACGACCCGGACCACGCCGACGACTACGACCCGGAGCACGACCCGACTCTGTTCGACGCCGACGGCTACCCGGTCGAGCGGCGTACCCGGGGCCGGCGGCGTACCCCCGTCGAGAACTACCCGACGGACGAATTCGACGGCGACGCCCGCACCGAGGTGCTGCCGGTGTGGGATCCGGAGCCGGCGCCCGCCGCGCCTCCGGCGCCGGAACCCGCACCGGATCCGGCACCCGAGCCGCCGCGCGCCCGCGCCCGGTCCAAGAAGGCTCCCGCGCCGGTCCCGCCGGTCGAGGAACCCTCCGACGACGGCAAGCTCGAGCCGCTCGTTCCCGACCGGGTGGTGGAGGGCGACTACGCTCTGCCGTCGCTCGGGCTGCTGCTCGAGGGCGATCCGCCCAAGAAGCACAGTTCGGCGAACGACCAGATGATCGAGGCCATCACCGAGGTGCTCGAACAGTTCAAGATCGACGCCGCGGTCACGGGCTTCACCCGCGGCCCGACGGTCACACGGTACGAGGTGGAACTCGGACCCGGCGTGAAGGTCGAGAAGATCACCGCGCTCGCCCGCAACATCGCCTACGCCGTGGCCACCGACAACGTGCGCCTGCTCGCGCCGATCCCCGGCAAGTCCGCGGTCGGCATCGAGGTCCCGAACTCGGACCGCGAACTGGTGCGTCTGGCCGACGTGCTCGCCGCTCCGTCGACACGCAAGGATCACCATCCGCTGGTGATCGGGCTCGGCAAGGACATCGAGGGCGACTTCGTCTGCGCGAACCTGGCCAAGATGCCGCATCTGCTCGTCGCCGGCTCCACCGGCTCCGGCAAGTCCAGTTTCGTCAACTCGATGCTCGTGTCGCTGCTCGTGCGGGCCACCCCGGACGAGGTCCGGATGATCCTCATCGACCCGAAAATGGTCGAGCTCACGCCGTACGAGGGCATCCCGCACCTGATCACGCCCATCATCACCCAGCCGAAGAAGGCAGCCGCCGCTCTCGCGTGGCTGGTGGAGGAGATGGAGCAGCGCTACCAGGACATGCAGGCCAACCGGGTCCGGCACATCGACGACTTCAATACCAAGGTCCGGTCCGGCGAGATCACCGCGCCGCTCGGCAGCGAGCGGGTCTACCGGCCGTACCCCTACATCCTCGCGATCGTCGACGAACTCGCCGACCTGATGATGACGGCCCCCCGTGACGTCGAGGACGCCATCGTGCGGATCACGCAGAAGGCCCGGGCCGCCGGCATCCATCTGGTGCTCGCCACCCAGCGGCCCTCCGTCGACGTGGTGACCGGTCTGATCAAGACGAACGTGCCGTCGCGACTCGCGTTCGCCACCTCGTCGCTGACGGACTCCCGAGTCATCCTCGACCAGCCCGGTGCCGAGAAGCTCATCGGCATGGGTGACGGCCTGTTCCTGCCGATGGGTGCCGGCAAGCCGATCCGAATGCAGGGCGCGTTCATCACCGACGAGGAGATCGCGGCCGTCGTCGACTTCGCCAAGAACCAGAAGGAACCGGAGTACACCGAGGGTGTCACCACCGCGAAGCCCGGCGAGAAGAAGGATGTCGACCCCGACATCGGTGACGATCTCGACGTGTTCCTGCAGGCGGTCGAGCTGGTGGTGTCGAGTCAGTTCGGGTCGACGTCGATGCTGCAGCGCAAGCTGCGGGTCGGGTTCGCGAAGGCGGGGCGCCTGATGGATCTGATGGAGACCCGCGGGGTCGTCGGTCCCAGCGAAGGCTCCAAGGCGCGGGAGGTCCTGGTCAAGCCGGACGAACTCGACGGCCTGCTGCTCTCCATCCGGGGCGGCGGGGACGCGGACGCGCCGGCACCGGCGGAGTAGGGGCGGCACGGATCGATGCCGCTTCCCGCATGTGGTTGAATGGACGAAGTGGAGGGGAGTATCCCCTAACTCGCGGCAGTTCCGTCAACACGTGCGACACCGATGTCGTCCCGGGGCTGTCGACCTCGAAGCCGCTCCTCGGAGCCGTGAGTCGAGGTGGGAGAGACCTCCGGTGGTTTGCTGTGCCTACCGGAGGAATGCCTGCAGATGCATGTCACCCCGCTCGTCTGGATCGTCACCATCCTGGTGATCCTGGGACTGTTCGTCTTCGACTTCTACGCGCACGTCCGCAAACCGCACGCGCCCACGTTGCGCGAGTCGGGCTTCTGGTCGGCGGTGTTCATCGGCCTCGCCGTGGTGTTCGGCGTCGTGGTGTTCGCCGTCTGGGGACCGACGTACGGCGGTGAGTACTTCGCCGGGTACGTCACCGAGAAGGCTCTCAGCGTCGACAACCTGTTCGTCTTCGTGATCATCATGTCGACCTTCGCGGTGCCGCGCGAGTACCAGCAGAAGGTACTCACCATCGGCATCGTCCTGGCACTCGTGATGCGCGGGGCGTTCATCGCCGTCGGTGCCGCGGCCATCAACACCTACAGCTGGGTGTTCTACCTCTTCGGCGCATTCCTCATCTACACCGCGATCAAGCTGATCCGCGAGCACGGTGAGGAGGTCGAGCACGAGAAGGAGCGGGAGAACCGGATCGTCTCCCTGGTCCGCAAGGTGTACCCGACCACCGACGAGTACCACGGCGACAAGCTGTTCACCCGGATCGACGGCAAGCGGTTCGCGACCCCGATGCTGCTCGCCCTGGCCGCCATCGGCTTCACCGACATCCTGTTCGCGCTCGACTCGATCCCCGCGATCTACGGCCTCACCAGCGAGCCCTACCTGGTGTTCACCGCCAACGCGTTCGCTCTGATGGGCCTGCGACAGCTGTTCTTCCTCATCGGCGGCCTGCTCGAACGGTTGGTCTACCTGTCCTACGGCCTGTCCGTGATCCTCGGGTTCATCGGGATCAAACTGGTGCTCCACGCGCTGCACGAGAACACGCTGTCGTTCGTCAACGGCGGGGAGCACGTCGCGGTGCCGGAGATCTCGACGTGGTTGTCGCTGGGCGTGATCGTCGGTGTGCTCGTGGTGACGACCGTGGCGAGTCTGCTCAAGACGCGCAGCGAGAAGGCCGACCTCACCTGACCTCGCGGCACCGGTGAGGGGCGTCAGTCGTTGAAGACGCCCATCACCGGGAGCCACTCCGTGATCCGGACGTCGTCGACCAGGCCGCGACGCGCGAAGGGATCCTGCGCCATGACCTCGCGCACGGCCGGCTCGTCCGCAGCCTCGACGACGATCAGCGCGCCCGACCCGTCGGCCCACGGGCCGGTCGCGCGTACCGTCCCGGCGTCGACGAGTTCTCCGAGCCAGCCCCGGTGGGCGGGCCGGTGCTCGTCGCGGCCGTCGGCGGTGGCCTCGGAGTAGGTGTACTCGACAGCGAACAGCGGCATGGATCCTCGCATTCGTGGTGGGGGAAGAGGCTCAGAGGGAGAGCAGCATCCGGGTGTTTCCGAGGGTGTTCGGCTTGACGTAGCTCAGGTCCAGGAACTCGGCCACACCGGTGTCGTAGGAACGGCACATCTCCGCGTACACCTCCGCGGTGACGGGAGTGCCGTCGATCTCGGTGAATCCGTGCCGGCCGAAGAACTCGACCTCGAAGGTGAGTACGAACAGCCGCTCCAGTTCGAGGTCGCGGGCGACGTCGATCAGGTGGGAGACGACCAGGTGGCCGACTCCGCGGCCCTTGACCCGCGGATCCACCGCGACGGTGCGGATCTCGCCCAGGTCGGACCACAGCACGTGCAGGGCCCCGCAGCCGACGACGGTGCCCGCCGTCTCGGCCACCCAGAACTCCTGCACGGACTCGTACAGCGTGACGAGATTCTTCTCGAGGAGGATCTTGCCCGCATAGATGTCGACCAGTCGCTTGATCTCCGGAATGTCGCCGGTTCGCGCCCGTCGCACGACTATGCGGTCGTGGGGTTCCGGGTCCGTCGTCCGCGAATTCATAGTGGTGAACAGTAGCCGGTCGCTCTACCGATATTGTGTCCGTGTGCCGGTCGGATCTCCATGCTCACGTGTCGCCCCGGCGGACCCGGGTCCGCGTCGTCCCCCGGCGCCGTCCGCGGCAGGGAGGCCGGTGTGAGCGCGCCGCATCCCGAGGTGGCCGGGACCGGTGGGGCCGCGGCGGCCCCCGGGCCGCACGCGCCCGCGGCCGCGGAGCCGGTGCCGCTGTGGAACATCGCCAACATCCTCACCATGGTGCGGATCGCTCTGGTGCCGGTGTTCCTGCTGGTGTTGTTCGCCGGCGACGGCCACGATGCCGCGTGGCGCCTCGCCGCCACGGCCGTGTTCGCCGTCGCGGCGATCACGGACCGGATCGACGGCCAGCTCGCGCGCAAGCACGGACTCGTGACGGATTTCGGCAAGCTCGCCGATCCGATCGCCGACAAGGCCCTCATCGGCGCCGCCCTCGTGGGCCTGTCGCTGCTCGGTGACCTGTCGTGGTGGGTGACCGGCATCATCGCGGCGCGCGAACTCGGCGTCACCGCACTGCGCTTCTTCGTGTTGCGGCACGCGGTGATCCCCGCGAGCCGCGGCGGCAAGGCCAAGACCCTGTTCCAGTCCCTCGCGATCGTGCTGTACCTGCTGCCGTTGCCGGCGGCGGCGACGCCGTTCGCGGTCGCGCTGATGGCGCTGGCAGTGATCCTGACGGTCGGCACCGGCATCGACTACGTCGTCCAGGCGGTGCGGCTACGCGCCGGCGTGCACCGCGTCGAGCAACAGCACGGGCAGTGAGTGGGATGGTGCCCGACCCCCTCGTTGCCGGTACCGCGGCCGCGGAGCTGGTCGCGGCCCTGGCCGCGCAGCGGCAGACGGTGGCGACGGCCGAATCTCTCACGGCCGGGCTGATTGCGGCGACGATCGCCGGGGTACCCGGTGCAAGCGTGGTGCTGCGCGGCGGGCTGATCGTCTACGCCACCGACCTCAAGTCCACCCTGGCGGGGGTGGATGCGGGGCGCCTCGCGGCGGACGGGCCGGTCTCCGAGTCGACCGCCGCGGCCCTGGCCGAGGGCGCCGCGGCGCGCTGCGCCGCGACGTGGGGCGTGGGCGTCACCGGCGTGGCCGGGCCGGATCCGCAGGACGGGCATCCGCCGGGCACGCTGTACCTCGGGATCGCCGGACCGGGAGGCACGGTGGTCACTTGTCCGTCGGTGTCCGGAGACCGGTGGGACATCCGGTCCGGTGCCACCCACGCCGCCGTGTCGGGCCTACTCACCCGCGTGCACGCCGCCGCGGGGATGTAGTGTCTTGACACCGCGGTACCGGTGGCAACCGGACCCGTGCGGAGCCGCGCCCGGCAGGGGTTTTCGTGCCCGGGCGGGGAGCCGGGAACCCGGCGACGTGCGTCGTGCGTTGACGGGTTGAGCGACGACGGACGAAGGAGGATGGGATGGCGCTGTTGTTGCGTGAGGCAATCGGTGACAGCCTTCGGCGCACCCGCGTTTCGCAGAGCCGCACCCTGCGTGAGGTCTCCAGCAGCGCCCGGGTCAGCCTCGGTTACCTCTCCGAGATCGAACGCGGACGCAAGGAGGCGTCGAGCGAACTGCTCGCCGCGATCTGCGACGCCCTCGACGTGCCCTTGTCCGACGTGCTCTTCGACGTCAGCGAGTCGCTCGCCGATGCGGTTCCCGCCCGCGGCCGGACCCCGGTGGGAGCGGCGGTCGTCGGAGCCGAGCCGGCTCCCCGCGACTCGGAGGCCCTCGCCGCCGAGCACGCGGCACTCGTGGCGCAGGACACGCGGGTGGTGATCCCGCCGCCGGCGGCACGCGCGCTGGCTGCCGCATAACATGGAGGTCGGACCGCGACGGCCTGGCCGGACGCGGACGAAAGCGACACACTCCGGGTCACCACCGGGGGGTGGCTCGGGACACACGACGGCCGGGTATGCGGGGCTCCCGGGACCGTCCGGAAACGGTGCGCGAGGGCCGTGCATCGGGTCGCGTTCGCCGCGGCGTACCAGATGGAGGCAGGATCACACCCATGGCTAATCCGTTCGTCAAGGGTTGGAAGTACCTGATGGCACTGTTCAACTCCAAGATCGATGAGAAGGCCGATCCGAAGGTCCAGATTCAGCAGGCGATCGAGGATGCGCAGCGTCAGCACCAGGCGCTGTCCCAGCAGGCCGCGTCCGTCATCGGCAACCAGCGTCAGCTGGAGATGAAGCTCAACCGGCAGCTGGACGAGGTCGAGAAGCTGAACGCGAGCGCGCGGCAGGCCGTGCTCATGGCCGACCAGGCCAACGCGGCCGGCGACACCGAGAAGGCCATCCAGTACACGAACGCCGCAGAGGCCTTCGCTGCCCAGCTGGTCACCGCCGAGCAGTCCGTCGAGGATCTGAAGGTCCTGCACGACCAGTCGCTGCAGGCTGCGGCACAGGCGAAGAAGGCCGTCGAGCAGAACGCGATGGCGCTGCAGCAGAAGGTGGCCGAGCGCACCAAGCTGCTCAGCCAGCTCGAGCAGGCCAAGATGCAGGAGCGCGTGAGCGAGTCCCTGCGCTCGATGGACTCGACGCTCGCCGCGCCGGGCACCACGCCGAGCCTGGACGCGGTCCGCGAGAAGATCGAGCGTCGCTACGCCACCGCGCTCGGGTCGGCCGAGCTCGCCCAGAACTCGGTGCACGGCCGGATGCTCGAGGTCCAGCAGGCCACCGTCCAGATGGCCGGCCACAGCCGTCTCGAGCAGATCCGCGCCTCCATGAAGGGCGAGGCGCTGCCCGGCGCCGCGGCGCCCGCGACCCCCGCGGTCAACCCGACCAAGGAACCGCCCTCGGCGGCGGGTAGCGCCGGCTCTCAGTAGCGCCGGCGTCGATCACCGACTGCAGAAACGCGACATCGTCATGAACATTCCCGCACGCGGCCGGACCGGACAGTTTCCCGGTCCGGCCGCGGCCGCGCTCCGGGACATGACCGGCAACGTGGTCGAGGCGGCGCGCCGCTGGAACGACCCCGCGGCCCGGCTGCGGCGCAAGAAGCGTCGCGCGCGTCGCCGTGCCCGCATCTTCGGCACTGCCTCCGGAATGGGTGGGGTCGGCACCGCGACCCTGGTGGCAGCGTCGGCTCCCGACTGGACCGTCGTCGCCACCGGCGGCACGACGGCCGCGCTCGTCGTGCCCGCCGCACTCGCGTTCCGTACCTTCCGGCGTCTCGACGCCGTGGCGCTGCCGCCGCCGGCGCCCGCCCGCCGGGCCCTGCCGCCGTCGGGTTCCGTCGCGCGGTCCCCGATGGCCCGGCTCGCCAGCGACGAACAGAGTCTCGCCCAGCTGCTGACGGTGCTGGCCCGGTCCCGCACCGTCGCCGCCGACGATCTGGAGGAGATCGCGTCGGCCGCCCGAGACGCCGCCGGCGCCCTCGAAGCAGTCGCGGTCGACGTGGTCGCACTCGAAGCCGCGGCCCGCGACAGCGCCGCCGCCCAAGCCCACCTCGGTCCGGCCGTCGCGGCCGCCGGGAAGCGGCTCGACACGGGCGTCGACCAGTTCGAGGAACTCGTCGCCGCCGCGGCCCGGCTCGCGGCGGCCCCGGACGGGACCCGTTCGATGGATCTGCTCGACCGTCAGCGCGCCGAGCTGATCTCGGCGTCGGATCGACTCGAGGGCTGGGCCCAGTCGTGGCGGGAGATCCAGCAGATCGAGAGCCGCTACCGGAACTGACGGCGCGCCGGCGACTAGTCGTCCAGGCCGCGGGCCACGAGGGCCTCACCCATCGCCTCGGCGGTCAGCAGCGCCCCCACCACGACGGGCACCGCCAGGGCCCGCAGCGAGAAGCCGAGGCCGCGGGCTTTCCGCGCCTCGGTGACCTGCGCGACGATCGCTCCGAGCATCGGGACCGCCCGGACGGTCATCACCAGGACGAGACCCACCCGCTCCGGGTCGACGCCGACCCGGCGGAGCGGACGAAGTCCCGTCACGATCGCGTCGAGCATGTCGCTCACCCGGGTCGTCAGCGTGACCAGCGCGGCCAGGGCCACCGCGACCAGCAGCTGGCCGCACACCACCACCGCCCGTTCCCAGCCGGCGAGCAGCACCTGGAACGCCGCGATCACCACGAGCATCCACAGCAGCGGCCGAAGCTGTCGCAGCGCGGGACGGGGCGGGATCCGGGCCAGCAGGTAGAGCCCGAGCACGAGTGCCGAGGCGGCCGGCACCTGCCACGGTTGCCGCATCCACACCGTGAGCGCCACGATGAGCGCGGCCGTGACGAGCAGCTTCGGTCCCGCCGGTGCCCGGTGCACCGGCGACGACGCGCGGTGGTACAGCCCCAGGGTGCTCACGAGACCAGCTTGCGGTAGAAGTCGATCGCCGGGCCCGGCGCATCGTCGGCGACGACGCGGCCGCCGTCGACGACGAGCACCCGATCGAAGCCCGCCAGTAGATCCAGATGGTGGGTGACCACGACCAGTTGCTGCTCGAGGGCGGCGAAGGTCCGGGCGATCAGCCGGGCGTTGCGCAGGTCCAGCAGCGTCGTCGGCTCGTCCGCCACCAGTACGTGCGGCTCGGTGACCATGATCGCCGCGAGGGCGAGGAGTTGCTTCTGCCCACCGGAGAGCAGGTGACTCGGGTGGTCGTGGTGCCCGGCCAGCCCGAAGTCGGCGAGCACCCGCCGTACCCGTTCCGCGCGCTCGTCCTTGCCGAGTCCGCTGCGGCGCAGGGAGAAGGCGACGTCCTCCGCGACAGTGGGCATCACGATCTGATGATCGGGATCGGTGAACACGAATCCCACGCGCCGGCGCACCTCGCGGGCCTTGCGGGCGGTGTCGAGGCCGTCCACCGTGACGGTGCCGGAGGTCGGGACCACCAGTCCGTTGATCATCCGCGCCAGGGTGGACTTGCCGCTGCCGTTGGCACCGACGATCCCGACGCGGCGTTCGGTGAGGGTCACGTCGATGCCGTCGAGGACGGTGCGCTCCCCGTAGGCGTGCCCCACCTGCCGGAAGCGGATCTCGCTCATGCGGTCGTGTCCGGCGCGACGTTCAGTGCGCGGGATCGGCGGCCGGGCGCGCCGGTGCGCTCGGACTCGACAGGGCGGGGTAGGCGCGGTGCACCTGCGCGGCGACGACCGCCGCCACGACGGCCTTGAGCAGGTCACCGGGCAGGAAGGTGGCGTTCGCGCTCAGGGCCGCCCACAGCGTGAGATCGGTGCGCGCGAGCATGCCGGCGATCCCGAACGCGTAGAGCACGACGATGCCGCCGAGCACGTTGACGGCGATGCCCGGCAGCACCCGGTAGCGGGGCAGCATGCGCGCCGAGAGCCAGCCGATCACCGCCACGGCGGGCAGCCAGCCGAGCAGGAAGCCGACCGTGGGCCCGGCCAGCGCCGTGAGCGTGGTGCGTCCCCCCGCGAGCACCGGCAGCGCCAGGCCCAGCACGATCACCGTCGCCACCGACAGCACGCCCCTGCGGACGCCGAGCAGGGCGCCGGCAAGCATGACGCCCAGCGTCTGCAGCGTGATCGGCACGCCCGACGAGCCCATGGTGATCTGTCCGGGCAGGCCCAGGGCGATGATCAGGGCGGCGAACACGGCGATCTGTGCCAGGTCGCGGGCGGGCGTGCTGCGGGTCGAGGACACGATTCTCAGCCTTCTGACGAGGGGACCGAACCTGTCGAGGGTATGTCGCCGCGGCGTGCTCCCTGTCACCACCCCGCTCCGGGCCGGGCCCCCAGCAGTGCGGCTCCGGTCTCCGGGTAACCACCCATCTTTCCCTGATCTCTGCGTTGACCTGGTGTTTTTCGGTGCGGGGAGTGTCAGGATCGACCTCGACGGCAACGAGGCAAGGAGTGGACGATGTTCTGGAAGATCGTGGGTGTGGTGGCGCTGGTGTGGATCGCTCTCGTGGTGATCGGGGCGCTCGCGGAGCACCTGTTCGGAATTCTCGTGGTGAGTGCGCTGATCTTCGGCGGCTACATGGTGTACAAGGCCGTGAGCGGCAGCAAGGACGATCACATCACCCGGGTGTGAGGTCACGCCGGCTCATCGGCGCAGCAACTGCGCGACCAGCCGGCGTCCCTGCCCGAGCGACACGTCGGGCAGATACGCATGCCCGACGGCGAGTCCGATCGTGGGCAGTGCTGCGGCGTCGGGGAAGACCATGTACATGGGCCGGTGCTGCGGCTGGAACTTCGTTTTGAAGGCGAGTAGGGACCGGAATCCGTAGACCGGCTCGAGGGTGCGGCCCAGCAGATCGAGCAGCGCGTCGAGTGCGCCGCGGTCGAGTGCGTCGGCCGCCGGGTCGGTTCCGGCGAGCGGCGCGCCCGACAAGCTGAGGAACTCGAGACCCTCCTCCTGCGCGGACATCGCGGCGGAGGCGATGAGAAATTCCATTGCGGGACGGAATCCCTCCGAGCGGCGGCGCATGAAGTCCAGCGTCAGACCGATCAGGGCGCCGTCCCGGTAGACCGGCAGCCACGACGTCACCGCGTGCACGCGGTCGTCCGCGTCGATCGCCAGGAGCAGTCGCACCTCCGGGTCGCGCAGTTCTTCGAGGCCGCCGAGGGTGAAGCCCATCTCGGGGAGGCCCTTGTCGGCGACCCACTCCTCGGAGATCGCCACGATCTGTTCCGTCACCGCCAGCGGAGCCTCGGCGAACGTCGTCCACCGTGCCTGCACTCCGTCCTTGACGGCGCGGTTGAGGGCGGTGCGCACGTCCTGGAACTTTTTGCCCTTGAAGGCGAGGCCGGGTAATGCCACGACCGTCTCCTCGGCTACCCGCAGGCAGCTCCAGCCGTGACCCCGGCCGATTGCGGCGGTGTCCTCCCCGACCGAGTAGAAGCACGGGGTCCAGCCGTTGCCGAGACAGTACGTGGCGAACTCGTCGACCGCCCGCTCGAGGTCGGCCGGATTGCCCACGGGGTCACCGGTGGTCAGCGCGACACCCGAGTGCACCCGGTAGGCGACGGCGTGCCGGCCGTCGGCGGTGAACCAGTACCGGTTGCCGCTCCACGTGGTCATCCAGGACAGGGAACTACCCCCGGGGCGGTGCAGCAGCGCACGGACGCGAAGCTCGTCGCGGGGATCGTGCCCGACGGCGGGGACCACGAAGCTGCGGAGCATCAGCATGCAGAATGTGACCCACACGAGCACTCCGACCCACTCGAACAGCAGTGTGGCGGGTGACGTCAGCGGCAGTACGGGGGGTTCGAACAACTGCAGGTACACAGGCGGCACGAGCCGTCGCGGCGCGTCGCGCAGCAGCGTGCCGATGCCCGGATCGCGGTCGAAGTCGTCGGAGAGCAGCGTTCCCAGCGCCACATAGGTGACGAGGGCGACGCCTGCGGCGGCCCCGGTGCCCAGCCACACGCGGGGATAGGTGCCGCGCGGTGCCTGCACGCCGAACAACCGCCGGGTCGCCAGCAGCAGCACGAGCACCGCGACAAGGGCGAGCAGCGGTGCGAGTTCCATGGAGACCGAGCTGCTGCGGCGCGCGCCGTACAGCAGTGAGCGGGTCTCGTCCTGCTCGGTGATCTGCACGATCACGCTCACTGCGGCCACGGCGATCAGTGCGACGTGTCCCCATACCGACAGGAGCCAGGCGGCGCGGCGCCCGCGACGCAGACCCTCCGCCCCGACCAGTAGCACCGCCGACGGCATGAGGTTCATCACCAGGGGCCCGATGCCCGACAAGCGCAGCGCCTGCTGCCCCTTGCGGCACTCGTCACGCAGAGCCGGGTCCGCGCAGACGTCGACCAGCTCCCGTGCGGTATAGGGGACCTGGTCGAACAGCTCGCGCAGCGCGGACAGCGGGCCGATGGCGTGTGGCGAGAACGCCGCGAGGACGGGCCCGAGGACGCTCGCCGCCACGACGAGCGCCACCAGGGTGCGGCGCTCCCGCACCGTGCCGCCGAGTGCCGGACCGCGGGCGGCCCGCCCGAACAGCACCGGACCGAGGAAAAACCCCGTCAGCGCCGCGCAGAGGCGCGTGACGTCCTGCAGGTGGCCGGCGAACAGCGCGGTCGTGACGAGGAACACCAGCACCAGTGTGCGAATACGGCGACGCCACAGAGTGCCCATCCCCGCGGTGGCCGCGAGCAGGGCGCCCAGGATCCACGGCAGTGGGTCCTCGATCAGGTGACCGTGCAGTTCGAATCCCCACGAGTTCGGTACGGAGGACGCGAGCAGCGCCACGACGAGCGCGAGCGTGGCACCTGCGCCCTGCGAGACCACGGCGGCCACCGCGAACCTGCCGGCACCGATCCGGTTCTCGACGGGCACGGCCACCGCAAGGATCGCCGCAGTCGCCAGAATGTACTCGCCGAGACCGGAGGCGAACAGCCCGGAGGTCCACAGCACCCATACGCGGCCTTCGCCGATGCTGCCGGTACCCAGCGAGATCTGGAGGGCCAACTCGCGCGACGGGCCGTGCAGCACCGAACCAGTGACGAGTCCGGCCACCCAGAACACCGCGAGCAGGGTCAGGGACACCGGAGCCCGGCGCAGCACCCCACCGGCACGCGCCGTCATCGAGCGACGAGGCCGAGTCGTCGGCTGAGCCACGGCAACTCCTTCTCCAATCCGGCGGACCACACCGCGAAGCTGTGTGCGCCGGGAAGCTCCGTCAGGTGGACGTCCATTCCGGCGGCCGCGGCCGCTGTCGTCAGCTGCTCCAGCCCGGAGCGATATTCGCGGTCGTCGAGACCGACGACGAAGACACCCGCCGATCCGGGGTACCGGTTACGCGTCAGCAACTCGGCCGGGTTGTTGCGCGCGAAGGCGGCCGCGTCGCCGCCGAATACCTCCCGGACGGTGCGGTCCCGGTCTCCGATGGTGGGTTCCGCCTGCCCCGACAGGTCGAGGAAGGTCGGGTAGACGTCGGGCCGGGTGGTCGCCAGTTGCAGGGCGCACGTCCCGCCGTAGGAGAAGCCGCCGATCGCCCATCCGGACGGATCCGGGTCGACCTGCAGTTGCCTGCGCACCCAGGCCGGCACATCGACGGTCAGGTACGTCGCGACGTTGCCGAGATGCGAGTCGACGCACAGCGGGTTGTCGAACTGCCCGCCGGTTCCGTCGGCCAGCACGACGACGGGTGCGAGGCCGTCGTGCTCCGCCGCGTAGGCATCCATGATCTGCGTCAACCGTCCGCCGACGAGCCAGTCTTCGGTGCCACCGGGCTGGCCGGCCAGCAGCACCAGCACGGGCAGTTCGGGTCGCGGGTCGGCGAAGTACGCCGGGGGGAGGTAGATTCGTGCGTCCCGCGCACGGAATCCGGAGACAGCGCCCGGTATCCGTGCGGTCGTCACCGCCCCGGTTTCCGGCAGGTCGCCGCGCGGTGTCCAGTTCTCCGACAGAGGTCGCCGGTCGATCGTCGCCGCCGCCGAGCCCAAGGCCTCGGCGAGCGGCACCGTGCGGTAGTTGCTCAGACCCAGAGCCGCACGCACCGTCGGGTAGGCGTCGTACACCGCGTTGACCTGCCCCGCGGCGGCCACCACCACCGCTACGACGGCCACGACGAGACCGGCCGCGGCCAGCGGTCGCCGGTCCCGGTGCCGGACGACCCAGCGGCCGGCGCCGAGCGCGATTGCCAGGACGGCCAGGCCGGACCACACGTACACCGAGCGCGGCAGTCGGTCCGGAAACGGTCGCCACACCTGCTCGACGAGCACGGCCGCCGCGAGCACGAGCACAACCGTGGACACGACGGCCACGGGAACCCACACGACGAGCCATCGGCGGCTACGGCGTGCGACGAGCGCGGTGAAACCGCCGACGGCGAGGACGACAAACACCACGGCGGCAGCCGTCGTGGTCAGATGCACGTCGAGCGCTGCTTCGACGAGTCCGGACCACGACACGACATCCAGTATGCGCGAGGCTCCCACCGGCGCACCGGGATCGGCGATAGTAGAGGAATGGAACCGGTACCCGAGGACTGGCAGCGTGCGCTCGTGATCGCCGCGCACCCGGACGACATCGAGTACGGTGCGGCCTCGGCGGTGGCGCGGTGGACCCGCCAGGGCAAGGACGTGCGGTACGTGCTGGCGACCAGCGGTGAGGCCGGCATCGCGGGTCTGCCGCCGGCCGAGTGCGGGCCGCTGCGTGAGCAGGAGGAGCGGGCGTCGGCTCGCGTCGTCGGAGTCGAGGTGGTGGAGTTCCTCGGGCACCCGGACGGCCGCCTGGTGGCCGGGCCGGACCTGCGTCGCGATCTTGCGGCGGCGATCCGGCGGCACCGTCCCGAGATGGTGGTGACCGGCCACTTCGGGCTCACGTGGTTTCCCGGTGTCCTCAACAGTGCCGACCATCGGGCCCTGGGACTGAGCGTGCTCGACGCGGTCGCCGACGCGGCGAACGAATGGATCTTCCCGGAGCTGGCCGAGCAGGGGCTGCCGCCGTGGCCCGGGGTGCGGTGGGTCGCGGTGAACACGACGTCTCCGACTCACGCGGTGGACGTCACCGACACGGTCGAGGCCGGCGTCGCGTCCCTCGCCGAGCATCGCCGCTACCTCGAGGCGCTCGCGGCCGACCCGGTGATCGACCAGGCCCGGGCGCAGGTGGAGTCGGCCACCGCGGCGCTGCCCGGCTTCGACCGGGCCGCCGGTTTCGAGCTCTACACGTTCGGGGGCTGAGCACCGGGCACGAGGACGACTCCGGCTCCGGGTACGGCCTCGACGTCGACGGGCAGCGGGCCGAGCGGCTCGCCGTCCGCGTACGCGGAGATGCCGGGACATTCGAGCCGCACTCGCCGGGTGCGGCGCACGGTCACCTCGTCCAGCTCGACATGGGTGCCGCGGTAGACGGTCGGGAACAGGCGCAGCAGGCGGGTCCGGTTGGCCGAGGTCACGATCACGACGTCGAGGAGACCGTCGTCGAGACGTGCGGCCGGGGCGATGCGCATGCCGCCCCCGTAGGTCGAGGCGTTGCCCACGGCCACCATCGTCGCCGCCACCTCGAGGTCGCCGTCGTCCAGCGTGATGCGGTACGGCAGCAAGCGCAGATGCGCCAGTTCCGCGACCATCGCGACGTTGTAGCGCAGTCGGCCGCGCGGCCGCCGCATCCGGTTGGCGCGGTCGGTGACCAGTGAGTCGAAGCCGCTGGCGAGCACGGTGCCGAACCAGTGGTCCGGCCGGCCGGCCGCCCGGACCCGGCCGAGATCGATCGTCCGCGTCGACCCGTCGGCGACCACGTCGGCCGCGGCCACCGGGTCCGACGGCAGCTGCAGGACGCGGGCCAGATCGTTCCCGGTCCCGGCCGGGACGATGCCGAGCGGTATGCCGCTCTGCGCGAGTGCCTGCCAGGCGAGCCAGACGAGCCCGTCCCCGCCGACCGCGACGAGTGCCCCGGTACCGGCGGCCACGGTGCGCCGGACCAGTTCGAGCGAGTGCTGCGGGGTGTCGCCGGCGATCTCGGTGACGTGCAGGCCCCGTTCGCGCAACCGGGTCGTGGCAGCCCTGGTCGCGCGCGCGGTACGCGGACCCGCGGCCGGATTCGTCAGGACGGTGACGGATTCGATCACGGCAGCAGCTTCCCAGGGTTGAGGATGCCGCGCGGGTCGATTGCGTCCTTGACCGCACGCAGCAGGCAGGTGCCGAGTGTGCCGATCTCCTCGGCTATCCAGGGCCGGTGGTCCCGGCCGACGGCATGATGGTGGGTGACCGTGCCGCCGGCCGTCACGATCGCGTCCGTGGCGGCGCGTTTGGCTGCCGACCACTGCGCGAGGGGATCGTCCGCCTGTGCGCACACGACGGTGAAGTACAGGGATGCCCCGGTGGGGTACGTGTGCGAGATGTGACACAGCACCAGAGGCGGGGTGCCCTGATCCTGCAGCGATGCGGTGAGCGCGTCGGTCACCGCGGTCCGCAACCGCGCCAGATTACTCCACGTGGTGGCGGTTTCGAGGGTCTCGGCGAGCGCCCCGGCCCGCAGCAGCGCGTCGCGCAGGTGCGGTGCGTCGAATCGGCCGTCCTCCCAGGTCCGGGCCGGTTCTTCGCCGAGGTCGGTGCCGCCCGTGGCTGCGAGCAGCGCATCGACCTCGGCGGCGCGGGCGCGCACGTGGTCCGCGGTGCCCTCGACGGTGGTCACGGCCAGGCAGCCGGTGGGGGCGGTCGAACCGATGTGTTCGTGCAGCGCGAGATTGACGGCGGTCTCGGACTCGTCCGACAGACGCAGCACGGTGGGGACGGCGCCGGTCTGCACCAGGGTGCGCAGCGCGTCTGCACCCGTGGCGAAGTCGGGGAACGACCAGGCGCGACGGGCGACCGCGGCGGGGACCGGGTGGATTCGCACGCCGACCTCGGTGACGATGCCGAACAGTCCCTCGGAGCCGAGGAACAACTGCCGCAGGTCCGGTCCGGCGGCCGAGGCCGGCGCGCGCCCTGCGCGCACGGTACCGCTCGGCGTCGCGACGACGAGATGCTCGACCATGTCGTCGAACCGGCCGTAGCCCGCCGATGCCTGGCCGGAGGACCGGGTCACGGCGAACCCGCCCACGGTCGCGTGGCGGAAGCTCTGCGGGAAGTGCCCGAGCGAGAAGCCGTGGGCGCCGAGCAGTTCCTCGACCTGTGGTCCGGTGGCGCCGGCCTGCAGCGTCGCCACGCCGGAGACCGGATCGAGATCGGTGAGCGCATTCATCCGTTGCAGGTCCACGGCGACGACGGCGTCGAATCCGTCGCGCACCGGGTCCAGGCCGCCGACGACGCTGGTGCCGCCGCCGAACGGGACGACGGCGATCGCCTCGCCGGCGCAGTAGTCGAGTACGGCGAGTACCTCGTCGTGGCTGCCGGGCCGCACCACCGCGTCGGGAGCATCCTGCGGTCCCGGGTCCTGTCGTCGCAGCAGGTCGAGGGTGCTCTTGCCGCCGGCGTGACGGAGGCGGGCCGCGTCGTCGTCGCCGACGTGCCCGGGGCCGACGATGCGGCCGAGGCCGTGGCGGTGCCGCGTGTCCAGGCGGGAGGGGAGGAGTCGCACCGCGCTCTCGGCCAGGGACGGGGCCCGGTGGGTGTCCACGCCGAGGGCCTGCTGCAGCAGGGTGCGGACGCCGTCGCCGAGTTCCTTCCGGCGATCCGCCGTACCCCACGCGTCCCACTCCATCTCGGCGGCAGCGGACGGATGGCGGGGTGTGAAGCTCACAGTCATGCGTTACAGTGTTACATACAATGTCTATCCGTAACGAAGAATTCCGGTCGTCGGGTGCGCCGGCAACGACCGTCGAGGATCAGATCCTCGACGCCACCCGCTCCTGCCTGCTCGACTTCGGACTGCGGCGCACCACCCTCGCCGAGGTGGCACGCCGCGCCGGTGTCAGCCGCCCCACGGTCTATCGCCGCTGGCCCGACACCCGTGCCCTGGTCGCGGACCTGCTCACCCGGGAGATCCGCGCCGTACTCCCGGATCTCGACGGCGAGGGACCCGTCCGGCCGCGGATCGTACGGGCCGTCGTGACGGCCGTCGACGAGATCGGCGCGCACCCGCTGTTCGAGAAGATCCTCCGATCGGATCCGGACCTGCTCATGACGTACATCGTGGACCGGCTCGGCACCAGCCAGCACGCGGTCCTCGAGGTGCTGACCGGTGCGCTCACCCGCGGTCAGCGCGACGGCACCGTCCGCGCCGGGGACGCCCGTACGCTCGCCGCGTTCGTACTGCTCACCGCCCAGTCGGTCGTACAGTCCGCCGGAATGATCGCCGAGGTGGTCGACCGGGAGGCACTGCTGACCGAGCTGGCGCACGCCGTGGACACCTACCTGGCCCCTGCCGGAGAGGATCGACCGTGACCGGACCTGCCTCCAGCGCCCTCGACGCCGCCCGCAGACGGCGGGAACTCGACGACCTCGCCGCCCACCCCTCCGTCGACGTGCTCGTCGTCGGCGGTGGGGTCACCGGCACGGGCGCCGCCCTCGACGCGGCGTCGCGCGGCCTGAGCGTCGTCCTCGTCGAACGTCACGATCTCGCCTTCGGCACGAGCCGGTGGAGCTCGAAGCTCGTCCACGGCGGACTGCGCTACCTCGCCACCGGGAACATCGGCATCGCCCGCGAGAGCGCCGTCGAGCGGGGCATCCTCATGACCCACACGGCGCCGCACCTGGTGCGGGCGATGCCGCAGCTGGTGCCGCTGCTGCCGTCGGTGGGACGCGGCGAGGCCGCACTTGTACGCACCGGGTTCCTGGCCGGCGACGCCCTGCGCGTCTCCGCGCACACCCCGTCCGCGGTGCTGCCGCGCTCGCGTCGCATCGGCGCGGGACGCGTCGCCGGCCTGGTGCCCGCCGTCCGGCGCGACGGATTGCGCGGGGGCCTGCTCGCGTACGACGGTCAGCTCGTCGACGACGCCCGGCTCGTCGTCGCGCTCGCCCGCACCGCCGCCTCCCACGGCGCCCGCATCCTCACCCGCGTCGACGCGCAGTCCGTCACCGCCGGCGGCGCCGTCCTGCGTGACACGCTCACCGGCACCGAGATCCGGGTGGCGGCCGCCGCCGTGATCAATGCGGCCGGCGTGTGGGCCGGACAGGTCGATCCTTCGATCCGGCTACGGCCCAGCCGCGGCACGCACCTCGTCCTCGACGCCACCGCCCTCGGCAACCCGACCGTCGCGCTGACCGTGCCGATTCCCGGTGCCACCAACCGATTCGTCTTCGCGCTGCCCGCCCAGTCGGGCCGGATCTACCTGGGTCTGACCGACGAGCCGGCGCCCGGCCCGCTGCCGGACGTCCCGCAGGCCACCGACAACGAGATCGACTTTCTCCTCGACACCGCCAACACGGCCCTCGCCACACCCCTGACCCGCAACGACGTCCTCGGGGCCTTCGCGGGACTGCGGCCGCTGCTCGACTCGTCCGCACCGGGCACCGAAATCGGGGACGCCACCGCGGACCTGTCACGCCGGCACGCCGTCGTGCGGTCCGAGCACGGTCCGATCGGCATCGTCGGGGGCAAGCTCACCACCTACCGGCGGATGGCGCAGGACGCCGTCGACGCGGCGGTCGAGGCCGCCGGGCTGCGCGCCGGACCGTGCCGCACCACGCGGCTTGCCCTCGTCGGCGCAGCCCCGCCCGGCGTGCTGCGCACCGTCGCGGCCCCGCCGAACCTGGTGCGGCGTTACGGAACCGAAGCTGCGCTGCTCGCCGCGGGTCCGCACGCGCTCGAGCCGATCGCCCCCGGACTCGACGTCAGCCGGGCGGAACTCGAGTTCGCGGTCACCCACGAGGGCGCCCTGGATGTCGACGACATCCTCGACCGCCGCACCCGGATCGGACTCGTACCCGGTGACCGGGCCAGGGCGCTCGCCGTCGCCGGTGACGTGCTGGCTGACGTGCCGGACTGACCCCGGCAGCGACCGGTGTGACACCTGCCGCACTCCGATCGGGAATCGCAGGTGTGCCCGCACCCGTTGCCCCTGCCATGGACCTGTTCACATCCGTCACTCTCGGAGATCTCGAGCTCGCCAATCGGGTCGTCATGGCCCCGCTGACCCGGCTGCGGTCCGGACCGTCGGGTGTTCCCGGCGACCTGGTGGTCGAGCACTACCGGCAGCGGGCGAGCGTGGGGCTGATCATCACCGAAGGCACCTACCCCAACCACGAGTCGCAGGCCTTCGTCGGCCAGCCGGGAATCGTCACCGACGCGCAGGTGGCCGGCTGGCGACGGGTGGCCGACGCGGTGCACGCCCGCGGCGGCCACATCGTGATGCAGGTGATGCACGGCGGACGCGTGACCCACCCCGACGTGAACGGCGGCCGACGGGTCGTCGCTCCGAGCGCGATTGCGATCGACGGCGTGGGACACACCGAGAAGGGCGAGCAGCCGTACCCGATACCGCACGCGCTGACCACCGACGAAGCGCGCGGGATCGTCGAGGACTTCGTCGCCGCGGCGCGGCGGGCGATCGAGGCCGGGCTGGACGGGGTGGAAATCCACGGCGCCAACGGCTACCTGCTGCACGAGTTCCTTTCACCGGCCGCCAATCAGCGTACGGACGAGTACGGCGGCTCTCCGGAGAACCGGGCCCGCTTCGTCGTCGAAGTGGTCACGGCGGTGGCGTCGGCCATCGGCCCCGGCCGGGTCGGACTGCGGATCTCGCCCGAGCACAACATCCAGGACGCCTACGAGACCGACCGCGACGACGTCCTCGCCACCTACGGCGCCCTCCTCGATCGACTGCGTCCACTGGGCCTGGCATACCTTTCCGTGCTGCACAAGGAACCGGCCGGCGAACTGGTGCAGGAGCTGCGCCGGCGGTTCGGCGGCAAGTTGATCGGCAACAGCGGCTTCGGCTCGCCGACCACCCGGGACGAAGCGGTGGAGCTGATCGAGGCCGCCCACGCCGATGCCGTGGCCGTGGGCCGGGCGGTCCTCGCCAACCCGGACCTGGTCGAGCGGTGGGCGGGGGAGCACCCGGAGAACCAGCCGCAATCGGCGCTGTTCTACTCGTCGGGCGCCGAGGGCTACACCGACTACCCCTTCCTGCACGCGGGCTGACCCCACGGTTCTGCCCGGCTCCGGCAGCCGGGCAGAACCGGCCAGGTGGCTGCGTGCCTCGTGCCCTCGTGATCACCTGCCGCCGACCGGGCCACCGACGCCGGGTGCGGGCGACGCTGCCGCGCCTCGGGCGACATCGGGTAGCACCGCGATCCGATTCGGAGCATTCGGGTGCGGGTCCTGCGTCGGTGCGCGATATTCTGAGACGGCCGTCGGGCGGGCGCCACGACGGACTCGGGAGTGGACGACACCGTGGGAGAATTGCAGCCCGGTTCCGTGTTCGCCGGGTACCGCATCGAACGCCGCCTCGCGACCGGGGGCATGGGCAGCGTCTACCTGGCGCGGCATCCCAACCTGCCGCGTTTCGTTGCACTGAAGCTGCTCGACCTGTCGGCGAACGCGAATCCCGGCAACCGCAGCCGGTTCCTCCGGGAGGCCGATCACGTCGCGCGGCTCGAACATCCCAACATCGTCACCGTGTACGACCGCGGCAACGTCGGCGACCAGTTGTGGATTGCGATGCAGTACGTGGACGGCACCGATGCGGTGGGCGCTCTGCGAGAGGGGCCGATGCGTCCGGCGCGCGCCGTGCGCATCGTGTCCGAGACCGCTCGGGCACTCGATCACGCGCATGCGCACGGTGTGCTGCACCGCGACGTCAAGCCCGCGAACATCCTGCTCGCCCCGAGCAGCGGAAGTGAACCGGAGCGCGTCCTGCTCGCGGACTTCGGGATCGCCAAGAGTCTCGGCAGCACGGCGGTCACCGAGACCGGCATCCTCGTCGCCAGCCTGCAGTACGCCTCCCCGGAGCAGATCGAGGGACGGCCGCCCGGCCCTCGCACCGACGTCTACGCCCTGGGGTGCACGCTCTATCAGTTGCTCACGGCGCGGCCCCCCTTCCCGGGAACCGAGGCGGCGCATCTGGTCCACGCACATCTGCATCTGGCCCCGCCACGTCCCACCGCGGCGCGGCCCGAGCTACCACCCGCGCTCGACGCGGTGATCGCCCGCGCGATGGCCAAGCGGCCCGAGGATCGTTTCCCCACGTGCGGCGCGCTGGCCGCAGCCGCGCGCGCCGCTCTCGACGAGCCGGTCACCGAGCCGACGCGGACGGTCTCCGCCGCGTCGACCGCCACCCCGGTGTCTCCCGGGCCCCCTGCCGCGTCCGGACATCCGGGGGCGCGTTCTCCGCGGCCGCTGCTCGTGCTGCTGGGCGTGGTGGCGGCTGTCACGCTGGCCGGGGCACTGACCGGGATCCTGCTCGCCCGCGACGGCTCGCAGGACGCGGACGTGCGGGCCGGCATCTCGGCTACCGGACGGGTCGACACCCCCGGCCCGGCCACGCTTCCTTCGGTGTCCGTCCCGGCCACGGCGGAGATCACCGACATCACCACCTCCGCCCTCGCACCGACGACCACCGCCGCGCCACAGAGCCGCCCGGACCGCATCCCCGTCGCGCAGGCAGGTATCCGGGGCTTCGACGACGACATCGGGCCGCGCTGCAACGCTGCCGACGAGGCCGTCGCGGTGGCGCGCACTTCGGAATCTCGGGTCTTGGTGTGCCGCAACGGCTTCGACGGCCTCTACTACAAGGGTCTGCGACTCGGCGACGGCGCCGACATCGAGCTGGCCGATGCCGTCCCGGACGCCGCCGGATTCACGGTCGTGTCGGGACCTGTGCGCTACACGTTCGACCGGAACGAACTGCTGATCATCGAGAACGGAACGGTCACCACCCGCGAACAGGTGCTCCAGTTCTGGTCGGCGTATCCCTGAAAGGCCGCTCGCCCGGGGCGACCGGAACGGAGTGATCACCGGAAGCGACCGCCATACCCGTCTTCGAAGGGACCGACCACCGATCGGTGAGCCGACCGTCGAAGAAGCCACCCGTGCGGGGACCTGCCCGCTCGCTGTGGGGGAGCGGCCGTCCGCCGGACCCGGCATCACGGGCGCGTGCGCGACGAACGTCGGCTGGGGACGGCGCCACGCTGCGTGCTCGTCGACGTGCCCGCCTGCGACGACCTCGTCGCACCGTCCGGGCGGGCCGACGGGATCGGCACGTCCGGGTGCCCCGCCGCCGGCCCGATCCTCGCTGTCCGCAGAGTGCGGGAACCCGGTGTGGCAGTCTGAATCGATGCGAGTGGCAGTGGTGGCCGGGCCGGACGCGGGGCATGCGATCCCCGCGATAGCCCTGAGTCTGCGGCTGGCCGAGGCGGGCGACGACCCGGTTCTGTTCACCGGCGAGCGGTGGCTGGGCCTGGACCTCGACGGCGTGACCCTGGCCCCGCTCGCCGGCCTGGCGCCGCGTCCGGAGGACGACGATGCCGATGCCGGCGCCCGCATCCATGCCCGCGCCGCGCATATCGCGGCGGAGATGCTGCCCGGGCTCAGCGCCCTGCTTCCCGATCTCGTCGTCTCGGACGTCCTCACCGCCGGCGGCGGCATGGCCGCGGAACGTCTCGGCATCCCGTGGGTGGAGTTGTCGCCCCATCCGCTGTATCTGCCCTCGCGGGGGTTGCCGCCCGTCGGGAGCGGTCTCGCCCCCGGCACCGGCCTGCGCGGCCGGGCGCGGGACGCGGTGCTGCGGGCGGCGACCGCCCGCTCGATTCGGCAGGGGGAGCGCGAACGGGCGCAGGCGCGCGTCGGGATCGGCCTGGCCGCGCGGGATCCGGGACCGGCAGCCCGGCTCGTCGCCACGCTTCCGGCCCTCGAGGTGCCGCGACCGGACTGGCCCGCGCAGGCGCACGTCGTGGGCCCGCTGCTGTGGGAACCCACCCGCGAGGTCCTGGAGCCGCCCGCCGGCGACGGACCCCTGGTGATGGTGGCGCCGTCCACCGCGGCCACCGGCGTGCCCGGCCTGCTCGACGCCGTGTGCGCGGGTCTCGGCGGCTCCGGGATGCGGATCGTCGTCGCGATGCTCGAGCCGCCCGAGCGGGCCTGGCCGGACGGTGTCGTGGCCGGGCACGGCCGGCAGGACCTGCTGCTCGAGCAGGCCGACGTGGTGGTGTGTGGCGGCGGGCACGGGATGCTCGCCAAGGCGCTGAGCGCCGGGGTGCCCGCCGTGGTGGTGCCCGGCGGCGGCGACCAGTGGGAACTGGCCAATCGGGCCGCCCGGCAGGGCAGCGCGGTCGTCGTGCGGCCACTCGAGCCGGGCGCACTGCGGGCGGCTGTGGACACCGTGCTGGCCGAGCCGCGCTTCGCCCGGTCGGCGCGCCTGGCCGCCGCGACGGCAGCGCAGGTCGAGGACCCGATCGCCGTCTGCCGCGGCGTCGTGCCCGAGGTACGGTGACGCGGGTGCGGTGACGCGGGCGCGGTGATGGGACAGGCGCCGGGCGCCGGGGCCCACGCCGGAGAGCGACTACCGTGGCTCGGGTGCGACTGACCGAATTCCACGAGTATGTCCGCAACGAGTTCGGGCAGATGCGTGGCGACGCCCTGCTCCGTGACCACGTCCTGCTCTCCCTCGGCGGGCACACCGCCGCCGAGGCCATCGAGGCCGGGCAGGAACCCCGCGAGGTGTGGCGGGCCCTGTGCGACGAATTCGACGTCCCGCCCGCACGCCGGTGAACCGCCGCGCCGTTCCGTTCGAACAATTGTTCGCCTATGCTGGGGCGCGGGTGGTGGAGAAGTAGTCCACAGGCGTCCGATTCATCCACAGATCCGGCCGCTCGCCGGTCGGGACGGCGAACTTGTCGGTGCCGGACTCTAACGTCATCGGCAAGCAAGACGAGACTCGAAAAGGGGACCACGATGGCACCACAGGCACACGATCGCGACAAGGCGCTCGAACTGGCGCTCGCGCAGATCGACAAGAGCTTCGGCAAGGGCTCGGTGATGCGCCTGGGGGAGGAGTCCCGCCAGCCCATCGCCGTGATCCCGACCGGCTCGATCGCACTCGACGTCGCGCTCGGCATCGGTGGCCTCCCGCGCGGACGGGTCGTCGAGATCTACGGCCCGGAATCGTCCGGTAAGACGACGGTCGCGCTGCACGCGGTCGCCAACGCCCAGGCCGCCGGCGGCATCGCGGCCTTCATCGACGCCGAGCACGCTCTCGATCCGGAGTACGCCCGCAAGCTCGGCGTCGACACCGACGCCCTGCTCGTGTCGCAGCCGGATACCGGTGAGCAGGCACTCGAGATCGCGGACATGCTGATCCGTTCCGGCGCGCTCGACATCATCGTGGTCGACTCGGTGGCGGCCCTGGTGCCGCGCGCCGAGATCGAGGGTGAGATGGGTGACAGCCACGTCGGACTGCAGGCCCGCCTGATGAGCCAGGCGCTGCGCAAGATGACCGGCGCGCTCAACAACTCCGGCACCACCGCGATCTTCATCAACCAGCTGCGCGAGAAGATCGGAGTCATGTTCGGATGCTTCTCCTACGGCACCCGGGTCCAGCTGGCCGACGGCACGACGGAGAAGATCGGCAAGATCGTCAACCAGAAGATGGACGTCGAGGTGATGTCCTACGATCCCGACACCGACAGCATCGTGCCGCGCCGGATCGTGAACTGGTTCGACAACGGCCGTGCCGACCATTTCCTGCAGTTCACTGTGGAGAAGTCCGGAGGGAACGGTCGGTCTCAGTTCGCCGCGACTCCGAACCATCTCATCCGTACACCGGGAGGGTGGACCCCTGCCGGTGAGATCATCGCCGGTGACCGCGTCCTCTCGATGGAACCGCATCGCCTGAGCGACCAGCAGTTCCAGATCGTCCTGGGCTCGTTGATGGGGGACGGCAATCTCTCCCCGAACCGGCGTGACCGCAACGGCGTTCGCTTCCGCATGGGGCACGGTCCTGCGCAACACGCGTACCTCGACTGGAAGACGAATCTGCTCGGCAACATCGGGCACTCCGTGCGGGAGAACGACAAGGGTGCGAAGTTCGTCGAATTCACGCCGCTGCCCGAGCTGGCGGAGCTGCAGCGCGCCGTGTACCTCGGGGACGGCAAGAAGTTTCTCTCGGAGGAGTATCTGAAGTCGCTCACACCGCTTGCGCTGGCGGTCTGGTACATGGACGACGGGTCGTTCTCTGTGCGTTCCAAGGGAGTGCAGCAGCGTACCGAGGGCAGAAGTGGTCGTATCGAGATCTGTGTGGAGGCCATGAGCGAGGGCTCGCGCGCACGTCTGCGCGACTACCTGCGAGATGTCCACGGACTCGACGTTCGGCTGCGACTCGCCGGCGCCGCGCAGAAGGCCGTGCTGGTCTTCTCCACGTCGGCCTCCGCGAAGTTCCAGGAGATCGTCGCGCCGTACATGGCCCCTTCGATGGAGTACAAGTTGCTGCCCCGCTTCCGCGGTCTCGGCATCGTGGCTCCCGAATTCGTGGAGCCGACTCAGCGGCTCGTCCCCTCGCGTGTGCTCGACGTGCACGTGAAGCCGCCGACCCGGTCGATGAGCCGTTTCGATATCGAGGTCGAGGGCAACCACAACTACTTCGTCGACGGTGTAATGGTTCACAATTCACCCGAAACGACCACCGGCGGTAAGGCTTTGAAGTTCTACGCGTCGGTGCGACTGGATGTGCGGCGCATCGAGACCCTCAAGGACGGCTCCGATGCGGTGGGCAACCGCACCCGCGTCAAGGTCGTCAAGAACAAGGTGTCGCCGCCCTTCAAGCAGGCCGAGTTCGACATCCTCTACGGCCACGGCATCAGTAAGGAGGGCTCGCTCATCGACATGGGTGTCGAGCAGGGCTTCATCCGCAAGTCCGGCTCCTGGTACACCTACGAGGGCGATCAGCTCGGTCAGGGCAAGGAGAACGCCCGCAAGTTCCTGCTCGAGAACACCGACATCCGGGACGAGATCGAGAAGAAGATCAAGGAGAAGCTCGGGATCGGGGCGGATATCACCGCCGAGAACGCCGACGAGCCCGCCGACTTCTGAGTCGGGCATTGGACGGCGACTCCCGTCGCGGTGACCGGCGCGGCGGCGACCGGCCCGGTGGTGGAACGGAGGCACAGGCCAAGGACCTGTGCCTCCGTCTGCTGACCGACCGGGCTCGCAGCCGCGCCGAACTCGCCGCGAAGCTCGAACAGAAGGGCTTCGCCGCGGACGTCGCCGAGCGGACCCTCGACCGGTTGACGGAGGTCGGTCTCGTCGACGACGCCGAGTTCGCCCAGCAGTGGGTACGCTCCCGCCACCTGTACGCCGGGAAGGGCAAACGTGCCCTGGCCATGGAGCTGCGCCGCAAGGGAATCGGGCAGGTCGAGGCCGCGGAGGCACTCGAGCAGATCGACGGCGACGACGAGCGCGCCCGTGCCACCGAACTGGTGCGCAAGAAGCTGCGCACCCAACCGCCGCTGCCCACGGAGGGCGACCGGCGCGAGATCGCTGCGGAGCGGGACAAGGTGGTGCGACGGCTGGTCGGCATGCTCGCCCGCCGGGGATACCCGCAGGGCCTGGCCTTCGAGGTGGTCCGCAACGAACTCGCCGGGCACGATTCCGGGCCCGGCGAATTCGCCGCCGACTGACGCGTTACCGGCGCTTGTCGTGGTCGCTCGTGATGTCCACCCCGGGCACGGTCATGCCGGACAGCACGTTGTCGGGCGCGTTCTCGTCGGCCTCCGGCATCGCGGCCCGGTTCTTGCGCCCGGTGCGCAGGCGACGTTCGAGCCGGGTCGCGAGGATCGTCAACGCGCCGTTGAGCACGATCATGATCGCCGCCACCACGAGCAGCGACGGCAGGTAGTTGCCGAAGAACGCACCGAGCTGCTGACCGGATCGCACGACTTCGACGTAGCCGATGAGGTAACCGAGTGCGGAGTCCTTCAGGGCCACCACCATCTGCGAGACGATCGCCGGCAACATCGCGGTGACGGCCTGCGGCAGCAGGATCAGGCGCATGATCTGGCTCTTGCGCATGCCCAGCGCCGAAGCGGCCTCGGTCTGTCCGCGGGGCAGGGACCGGATGCCGGCACGCACGATCTCGGCGATCACCGAGCCGTTGTAGAGGGTCAGGCCGGTGACCACCGCCGCCAGTGCCAGATACTCCGACTGGAAGACCTGGTACTCGGCGAACAGCTGGTAGGCGAAGATCATCAGGATCAGCACCGGGATCGCCCGGAACAGCTCGACGACGAACCCGGACACGGCGCGCACGGGCCGGTGATCGGAGAGCCGGCCGATGCCCAGTGCGGCCCCGAGAAGCAGGGCGAGCACGATCGATATCGCCGCGGCGACGAGGGTGCCGCGGATGCCGGGGATCAGGTACGTGGTCCACGAACTCGATTCGAGGAACGGGTCCCACTTGTCGCTGGTGAGCTGACCCTTGTCGTCGAGCGCCCGGTAGACGAAGTAGCCGACGGCGACGAGCAGCACGGCCACCGCCGCCGAGGCGACGTGGTAGAGGGTTCGCGCCCGGGGACCGGGAGCGTCGTAGAGGACGGTTGCGCGGCCGGTGCTCACCGGGACACCTCGAATCGCGTGCTCAGCCAGCCGAACAGCAGGCCCGTGGGCAGGGTCAGGATCACGAAGCCGAGGGCGAAGATGCCGCCGATGACGAAGATCTGCGCCTCGTTCTCGATCATGGTCTTCATCAACAGGGAGGCCTCCGAGACGCCGATGACGGACGCGATCGTCGAATTCTTGGTCAAGGCGATCAGCACGCTACCGAGGGGGGCGATCACCGCACGGAACGCCTGAGGCAGCACGATCAGGCGCAGATTCTGGCCGAAGGTCAACCCGAGGGAGCGGCCTGCCTCGGCCTGCCCGACGTTCACGGTGTTGATGCCCGAGCGCAGCGACTCGCAGACGAACGCCGCGGTGTACACGCTCAGTCCCAGCACGGCGAGCCGGAAATTGTTGTCCACCAGGAACGTCGGCGACGACTGCGGTGCCAGGCTGATGCCGAGCGTCTGCGACAAGCCGAAGAGACAGAAGATGATGATCAGCGTCAGGGGGGTGTTGCGGAAGATCCCCACGTACACGGTGCCGACCGCCCGCGCCACCGGTACCGGGGACACGCGCATCCCGGCGAGGATCGTTCCGAGGATCAGCGCGCCGATCGCCGAGAGCACCGTCAATTGCACAGTGGTCCAGAAGGCGTCGATCAACTCGTCGCCGTACTTGCTCAACAGATCCACAGGTCAACTCCACCGATCGGGGACTGGGGTCCGGCCGGCCCGCGACGAGTCGTCGCACGGGCCGGCCGGACGGCATGGGACGGTCAGTAGCGGTCGACCTGCGGCGGCTCCGGCAACGGGTACCCGGACGGGCCGACGGTGGACTCGAGGGCCGCCTGCCAGGCACCGCTCGCGATCATCTCCTCGATCGCGTCGTTGAGCAGAGTGCGGGACTCGGTGTCACCCTTGGCCAGGCCGATGCCGTAGCGCTCCTCGGTGAACGGCTCGCCCACGACCTTCAGCTGCCCCGGGTACTGCGCCGCGTAACCCGCGAGGATGATGTCGTCGGTGGTCACGGCGTCGACCGCGCCGTTGCGCAGCGCCTCGACGCAGGCGGAGTACGTGTCGAACTCCTGCAGCTGCACATCCTGCGCGTAGGTGTCCTTGACGTTCTGGGCGGGAGTGGAACCGGCCACCGAGCACAGCCGCTTACCGCCGCTGAGCGACTCCGGTCCGGTGATGTCGGTGTTGTCGGCCCGCACGAGCAGCGACTGGCCCGCGACGAAGTACGGCCCGGCGAAGTCGACCTTCTCCTTGCGCGCGTCGGTGATCGAGTAGGTGGCGACGATGTAGTCGACCTCACCGTTCTCGATGAGCGTCTCGCGCTGCGGGGACGGAGCCTCCTTGAACTCGATGTTCTCCGGCGCCACCCCCAGCTGCTGCCCGACGTACTTCGCGACCTCGACGTCGAACCCGCTGAAGGTGCCGTCGGGGTTGCGCAACCCGAGTCCGGGCTGGTCGAACTTGATGCCGACGACGAGGGAGCCGCTCTCGGCGGACTGCGACACGCTGCGCTGCTCGTCTCCGCCACACGCGGTGGCGAGCACAGCGACGGCGATCGCGCCGATGCCCAGGCGAACCGAGCGGGTGATTCTCATCGAGTACCTCCGTGTTGTGGGTGGTGCCGCCGGATGCGGCAGCGACGCCGGGTCAGTGACTGAGGATCTTGCCGAGGAAATCCTGGGCGCGGGCGGACTTGGGCGCGGTGAAGAACGTGTCGGGATCGGTGTCCTCGACGATCTGCCCGTCCGCCATGAACAGCACGCGGTTGCCGGCCTTGCGGGCGAAACCCATCTCGTGGGTCACCACGAGCATCGTCATGCCCTCCCGGGCCAGGGACGTCATGACGTCGAGCACTTCCTGGACCATCTCGGGATCCAGCGCCGACGTCGGTTCGTCGAACAACATGACCTTCGGGTTCATCGCCAGGGCCCGCGCGATCGCGACGCGCTGTTGCTGCCCGCCCGAGAGCTGGGCGGGGTACTTCTCCGCCTGGTTGGCGATGCCGACCCGGTCGAGAAGCTGCAGCGCCTGCTCCTTGGCCTCGTTCTTGCCCTTGCGACGGACCTTCACCGGGGCGAGCATGACGTTCTCGAGGATCGTCTTGTGCGCGAACAGGTTGAACGACTGGAACACCATGCCCACGTCGGCGCGCAGCGCCGCGAGCGCCTTGCCCTCCGCGGGGAGCACCTTGCCGTCCACCCGGATCTCACCCGAGTCGATCGGCTCGAGCCGGTTGATGGTCCGGCACAGGGTGGACTTGCCGGACCCGGACGGCCCGACCACGATCACGACCTGCCCCGCAGGTACGTCCAGATTGATGTCCTGCAGCACGTGCAGGGCTCCGAAGTGCTTCTGCACCTCCGACATCGAGATCATCGGGGGTGCGCCGCCCGTCGAGCCGGAGGGCTTCTCGGATTCGACCGCCGCTGGTGTCATGGTCAGAACCCTATGCTGCCCGTGCCGCCGTGCAGCAACTTTCGGAAGCCGAGTTCGGACTGCGTAATGGAAAATTTACGGTCGGCGCCGAAAGGCCGGAGCCGGTTCGCCCCGCGGCGACGGGCGATGGACTAAGTTGTCTCCCTTGGCGTTGTTTCCCTCGGCCCACTGCGGGGCCGGCCGGGTCCGTGAGCTAGGCTGAGACGTGTCATCGATCGACCGTGAACCCCCCAACGCCCCGGCCGCCCTCGACGCGACCGGCGAGGCCGCCGCCCGCACCTACGAGGTGCGCACCTACGGCTGCCAGATGAACGTGCACGACTCCGAGCGGCTGTCCGGGTTGCTCGAGGACTCCGGATTCGTCAAGGCCGGGCCGGGTGCGGCCGCCGACCTCGTGGTCTTCAACACCTGCGCGGTGCGTGAGAATGCCGACAACAAGCTCTACGGCAACCTGAGCCATCTCCGGCCGGTCAAGGATGCCAAGCCCGACATGCAGATCGCCGTCGGCGGGTGCCTCGCCCAGAAGGACCGCGAGGTCGTCGTGAAGAAGGCGCCGTGGGTCGACGTCGTGTTCGGCACGCACAACATCGGCAACCTGCCGGCACTGCTCGATCGTGCCCGGCACAACCGCCGCGCCGAAGTGGAGATCCTCGAATCCCTCGAGGCGTTTCCCTCGACCCTGCCGGCCCGGCGCGAGTCCAGCTACGCCGGGTGGGTGTCGATCTCCGTCGGCTGCAACAACACCTGCACCTTCTGCATCGTCCCGTCGCTGCGCGGCAAGGAGGTGGACCGCCGGCCCGGTGACATCCTCGCCGAGGTCCGCGCGCTCGTCGACGAGGGCGTGCTCGAGGTGACCCTGCTCGGGCAGAACGTCAACTCCTACGGCCGATCGTTCGCCGACCCCGAGCAGCCCCGGGACCGGGGCGCGTTCGCCGCGCTGCTGCGCGCGTGCGGCGACATCGAGGGCCTCGAACGGGTCCGGTTCACCTCCCCGCACCCCGCGGAGTTCACCGACGACGTCATCGAGGCGATGGCCGAGACCCCGAACGTGTGCCCGCAGCTGCACATGCCGCTGCAGTCGGGTTCGGACCGCGTCCTGCGTGCGATGCGACGGTCGTACCGCAAGGAGCGATTCCTCGGGATCATCGAGAAGGTGCGCGCGGCCATGCCGCACGCGGCGATCACCACCGACATCATCGTCGGATTCCCCGGCGAGACCGAGGACGACTTCCAGGAGACCCTCGACGTCGTCGAGAAGGCCCGCTTCACCAGCGCCTTCACGTTCCAGTATTCCAAGCGTCCCGGCACTCCCGCCGCGGAGATGGACGACCAGCTGCCCAAGGCCGTGGTCCAGGAACGGTACGAACGACTCATCGCCCTGCAGGAACGGATCACCCTCGAGGGGAACCGCGCGCTCGTGGGTGCTCAGGTCGAACTGCTCGTCGCCGCGGGGGAGGGCCGCAAGGATGCCGAGACCGCCCGAATGAGCGGTCGCGCCCGGGACGGCCGGCTCGTGCATTTCCGGCCCGAGGGGAACGTCGACCGTGCGGTCCGCCCCGGCGACATCGTCACCGTCGTGGTCAGCGAGGCCGCTCCCCATCATCTCGTCGCGGACACCCCGATCCTGACCCACCGGCGCACCCGCGCGGGCGACCGGTTCGAGCAGGGCCGCACACCCAAGACACCACCCATCGGTGTCGGACTCGGTCTCCCGCAGATCGGTGCGCCCGAACCGCTTCCGGCCCGGACGGGATGCGGGGCATGACGGCGGGCGGCCCCGACGAGGGCAGGACCCCCGGCGACGGTGCCGGGAACGACGGAAGGGATCCGATGGACGAAGTCCGTGCCGACCTCGAAGCGGCCGAACGCAAGATCGCCGGTGAGATCGACCCGGGCGCCCGGGCGCTCGTCGTCGCGGTCGGGGTGCTCGTGCTGCTCGGCTCGTTCAGCCTGCCCCACGCCGGGGCGGCCAACGGGTGGGAGGTGCTGTCCTTCGCCCCCGATGCGACCGCCGAATCCATTGCCCTGCCGTCCCGCATCTTCGTGTGGCTCGCCCTGGTCTTCGGCTCGATCTTCGCCATCCTGGCGCTCGTCACCCGCCGATGGGTGCTGGCGTGGCTGGCGCTGGCCGGCTCCGCGGTGTCGATCGTGTTCGGCATGCTCTCGATCTGGACCCGGCAGACCCTGCCCGTCGGCGACCCGGGAGCGGGACCGGGCATCGGCCTGATCCTGGGCTGGTTCGCCGTCATGGTGCTCACCTTCCACTGGGCGAAGGTGGTGTGGACGCGCACCGCGCTCCAGCTCGCCGCCGAGGCGGAGCTGCGGGACGCCGCCGCCCGGGACGAGAACAAGGGCCTGCTCGACGACTGATCGTCCCGGAACCGCACGAACCACGGTGCCCCCGGCTCGAACGAGCCGGGGGCACCGTGGTGTCCGGGCTCGGTCGTGCTCGCGGTTCGGTCGTGTCCGGGTTCGGTCGTGTCCGGGTTCGGTCGTGCCCGGGGTTCACCGCTCCCCGACGGCACCTTCCGCGGCGTCGGCCCACTCCCGCCACTGCTGCGCCTGCGCGAGGGCGCTCTCGGCGTCCTTCGGGCGGCCCGCCGCGGTGGCCTTGGCCGCCTGCTCCTCGAACTGGCGCACACGCTCCCGGAACTGGGCGGCACGGGCCAGCGCCTCCGGGTCGGTGCGCCGCCACTCGGACTCGGCGGCCTCGCGGACCCGCTTCTCGATCGCCCGCAGACGACTCTCGAGGTCGTGCATACGTTCCCGCGGGACCTTGCCGATCTCCTCCCACCGGTCCTGCAGTTCGCGAAGCCGGGCCCGGGCGGCGTCGATGTCCGCCGACGGATCGATCGACGCCGCCGACTGCAGCAGCGCCTCCTTCGCCCGCGCGTTCTCCTCGAACTCGGCGTCCCGCTCCGAGGCGGCGGCGTTGCGGGCGGCGAAGAACACGTCCTGGGCGCCCTTGAACCGCTTCCACAGCTGATCGTCGGCCTCGCGCGGGGCGCGGCCGGCCGCCTTCCACTCCGCCAGCAGTTCGCGGAACGCGGCCGCCGTCGCCCCCCAGTCCGTCGAGTCCTGCAGGTCCTCGGCCCGCGCGACGAGTTCCTCCTTGCGGGCCCGTGCGGCGGCACGCTCACGGTCCAGTTCGGCGAAGTGCGCGCCACGCCGTCGGTTGAACGCCTCGCGGGCCTTCGAATAACGCCGCCACAGCGCGTCGTCCACCTTCCGGTCCACGCCGCGGATCGTCTTCCACTCCTCGAGGATCTCCCGCAACCGGTCACCGGCGGCCTTCCACTGCGTCGACTCGGCGCCGATCTGCTCGGCCTCCGCCGCGAGGGCCTCCTTGCGGGCGGTGGCCGCTGCCCGCTGGTGCTCCTTCTCCTGTTTCGCGGCGAGAGCCGCCTTCTCGGAGTCCGCCACGATCGCCGCAAGCCGTGCGGCGAGGGTATCGAGGTCACCGATCACCGCGGCGGTGGGAAGGGACTCCGCGAGCGCCTGGGCGGCCGCCCGGGTCTTCTTCGCATCGCCGGTGCCCGAACGCAGCCGCGACTCGAGAATTGCCACCTCGGTCGCGAGGTCGTCGTATCGGCGGCCGAAGTGGGCCAGACCCTCGGCGGCGTCGCCCGCCTGCCAGGACCCGATGCACCGCTCGCCCTCGGCGGTCTTCACCCACGCCGTGCCGTCCTCGTCGACGCGGCCCCACCGGCTCGGATCGCTGGCCGGAACGGTGGGCTGCGGGTGGGGATGGGCAGCCGGGTGCGGTTTGGGAGCCGAGGTCTCGGCGGCCGGCCGCTGCCGACCCGGTTTGGGGGCGCCCGGCTTCGGAGCGCGGGATTCCTGGGTTGCGTTCGGGTCGGTCATCGGTCCTCATCTCTGCCGCGCGGCACGGCTGCCTGGTCGCATTGGTTCGCGTGGTCGGGCCGCGGAGGTCGCTCCGAGACCACGCCCGCCCACTATTGAAACAGGTCGCACGGCCGCGAGTCGGCGGGTCGGGTCGACTACGGTGGCCCGTGTGTTGATCGCCGCGGCGTTCGTGCCGTCCCCGCCCCTGCTCGTTCCCGAGCTGACCGGCTCCGCGGCCGCCGAGACCGCCGACCTGCGCGCCGCCGTGCTCGCCGTCGGGACGGAGCTGCGTGCCGCGGCACGGTGGGTCGTCGTCGGTGCGGGCACGGACGCCACGGACGTCCCGGACACCGCCGTCGGAACGTTCCGTGGCTTCGGCGTCGACCTGGTCGTCGCGCTCGGGCCGGCGGCCACGGGGACCCCCGATCCGCAGCTGCCGCTGCCGGCGCTGATCGCGGGCTGGCTGCGCGACCGGACCGCACCGGTCGTGCGCGCCACCACGCACGTCGTGCCGGCCGGGACGACCCCGCAGGACTGCGCCCGGCTCGGGCGGCAGCTGCGCAGCACCCTGGACGCGGACCGCACCCCGACGGCACTGCTCGTGGTGGCCGACGGTCCCGCCACGCTCACCGCGAAGTCTCCCGGCTCCTACCGTCCCGAGGCGCAGAACCTGGACGAGGCGCTCGGCGTCGCCCTCGCGGTCGGCGACGTCGCCGCCCTCGCCGCGCTCGACCCGGCACTCTGCGCCGAAACGGTCTGCGACGGCCGCGCGGCCTGGCAGGTGCTGGCCGCGGTGTTCGGTCCCGAGGGACCGGCGTCGGCCGCCACGACCCACAGCAGCGCGCCGTACGGGGTCGGATACCACGTGGGGATGTGGCGGCCGTGAGCGTCGACCCCGTCCGCCCGGTCGCCGTCGTCGGCCCGACGGCCACCGGAAAGTCCGACCTGGGCCTGGATCTCGCCGAGGAACTCGGCGGGGAGATCGTCAACATCGACGCGATGCAGCAGTACCGCGGCATGGACATCGGCACCGCCAAGCTCGCCGTCGGCGAGCGCCGCGGCATCGCCCATCATCAGCTCGACGTCCTCGACGTCACCGAGACTGCCACGGTCGCGCGGTATCAACAGGCCGCGACCGCCGACGTGGAGGCGATCCGGTCGCGCGGCGTCGTGCCGATCATCGTCGGCGGCTCGATGATGTACGTCCAGGCGCTCCTCGACGAGTGGCAGTTCCCCGCGACGGATCCGCAGGTCCGCGCCAAGTGGGAGGCGCTGCTCGCCGACGAGGGGGTGGCCGCGGTGCACGACGCGCTCCGCCGGGCCGACCCGGTGGCCGCGGCGACGATCCTGCCCACCGACGGTCGCCGCATGGTCCGCGCACTCGAGGTCGTCGAACTCACCGGGGCGCCGTTCGCGGCGTCGCAGCCGCAGATCGGCGAACCCAGATGGGGGACGGTCGTGCTCGGGGTGGACCGGGACACCGCGGCGCTCGACGACCGGATCGCGCGGCGCACGGACCGGATGTTCGAGCAGGGGTTGGTCGACGAGGTCGCGGCGCTGTGCGAACGGGGGCTGCGCGAGGGGGTCACGGCTCGCCGGGCGATCGGGTACGCGCAGGTACTCGAGTACCTGGCCGGGGAGTGCGACCTCGCACACGCGCGGGAGCGCACCTTCATCGGCACCCGGCGCTATGTGCGCCGGCAACGCTCGTGGTTCCGCCGGGACCCACGGGTGCACTGGATCGACGGCGCCGATCCTGCGCTGCGGGACGCGGCGCTTCGAGTTCTCGCCGGGGCGGACCGTCGTTAAGGTGGCGGCATGGACTTCAGCAAGGGCCACGGCACCGAGAACGACTTCGTGATCCTTCCCGATCTGGAGGTGCGGATTTCCCTCGAGCCGAAGCGGGTGGCGGCGTTGTGCGACCGTCGTCGTGGTCTCGGCGCCGACGGGGTCCTGCGGGTGGCGCGGGCCGGGGCGCTCGTCGACGCGGGGGTCCTGCCCGCGTTGCCGGAGGGGACGGCCGCCGACGACTGGTTCATGGACTATCGCAACGCCGACGGGTCGATCGCGGAGATGTGCGGCAACGGGGTGCGGGTGTTCGCGCACTTCGTCACCGCCGGCGGGTTCGAATCGCGTGACGCGTTCGTCGTCGGCAGTCGCGCCGGCGGCAAGCCGGTGCAGGTGCACAGCGCCGACGCGACGCACGGCGACGTCACCGTCGACATGGGCGTGGTGCGCGAGCTGGGGGAGTCGACCGCGACCATCGAAGGCCGGGTGTACCGCGGTCTGGGCATCGACGTCGGGAACCCGCATCTGGCCTGCGTCGATCCGCACCTGACCGCGGCGACCCTGGCCGCCCTCGACCTGTCCGGTCCGGGTTTCGACCCCGGCTTCTTTCCCCAGGGCGTCAACATCGAGTTCCTCACCCCGATCGCCGCGGGCGCGGTGGACATGCGGGTGTACGAGCGGGGGGTGGGCGAGACCCGGTCCTGCGGCACCGGCACGGTCGCCGCCGCCGCGGCGGCGCTGCGCTTCGACGGCGCCGACTCCGGCACCGTCCGGGTGCACGTCCCCGGCGGGGCGGTGCAGGTGCGCCTCGAGGACGGCCGGGCCGCGCTGCGTGGCCCCTCGGTGCTGGTCGCGTCGGGCACGATCGGCGATCACTGGTGGGACGGCCTGGACTGACTGTCACGGCGACGCCGCGTCGTCGCACGGTTTCGCCCTGCGCGGACACCGGGAAAGTCGCATGCGTCCGCGCGCCCGAAGTGGGACGATGGTCGTGTATGACGAACACACGACGAAACGAATCGGCCACCGGCGACACGGACCGCGTCCCCGGCTGGGCCGCCGCCGACCCGTCGGTCGGCGAGATGCAACTCGAGGACCGCAGCGCCCTGCGCCGCGTCGCTGGGTTGTCCACCGAACTCGAGGACATCACCGAGGTCGAGTACCGGCAGCTGCGCCTCGAACGGGTCGTGCTCGTCGGGGTCTGGACCGGAGGCACCGCGGTTCAGGCCGAGGCGAGTCTCGCCGAGCTCGCCGCCCTGGCCGAGACCGCCGGTTCCCAGGTGCTCGAGGGCCTGATCCAGCGCCGGGACCGTCCCGACGCCGCGACCTACATCGGTTCCGGCAAGGCCGAGGAACTGCGCCAGGTGGTTCTGGCCACCGGCGCCGACACCGTCATCTGCGACGGCGAGCTCACCCCCGCGCAGCTGACCGCCCTGGAGAAGATCGTCAAGGTGAAGGTCATCGACCGCACCGCGCTGATCCTCGACATCTTCGCCCAGCACGCGACCTCCCGCGAGGGCAAGGCGCAGGTATCGCTCGCGCAGATGGAGTACATGCTGCCGCGGCTGCGAGGCTGGGGCGAATCGATGTCGCGGCAGGCCGGTGGCCGTGCCGGCAGCAACGGGGGCGTGGGCCTGCGTGGTCCCGGCGAGACGAAGATCGAGACGGACCGTCGCCGTATCCGCGAGCGGATGGCCAAGCTGCGCCGCGAGATCAAGGCGATGAAGTCCGTTCGCGACACCAAACGCACCCGGCGGATGCGCAACCGCATCCCGTCGGTCGCGATCGTCGGCTACACCAATGCCGGCAAGTCGAGCCTGCTCAACAAGCTCACCGGTTCCGGTGTGCTGGTGCAGAACGCGTTGTTCGCGACGCTCGATCCGACCACCCGCCGGGCCGAACTCCCGGACGGGCGCGAGTACGTGCTCACCGACACCGTCGGGTTCGTGCGGCACCTGCCGACCCAGCTCGTCGAGGCGTTCCGGTCGACCCTCGAGGAGGTCACGGACGCGGACCTGCTGCTGCACGTCGTCGACGGGTCCGACCCGCTGCCGACCGACCAGATCAAGGCGGTGCGCGAGGTGATCACCGACGTGCTGCGCGAGTCCGACGCGCCGCCGCCGCCCGAGCTCATCGTGGTGAACAAGGTCGACGCCGCAGACCCGCTGACCGTCGCCGAACTGCGTGCCCTGCTCCCCGACGCGGTGTTCGTCTCGGCGCGCAGCGGCGCGGGACTCGACGATCTGCGCGAGCACCTCGCCGCGCTGCTCGAACACCCGGACGTCGAGGTGAAGGTGCTGCTGCCGTACACACGAGGGGACCTGCTCGCGCGGATCCACTCGGACGGGCAGGTCCTGACCTCCGCGCACGAGGTGGACGGTACGCGCGTGCACGCCCGCGTGCCGCGGGCCCTCGCGTCGGCCCTGGTCGAGTACGCCGCCTAGTGCGCGGCGCTCTCGTCGCCCTGGTGGTCGCGACGGTGTCGTCGCCGGCCGCCGCGGCGCAGACCACCGCCCCGGTCGCCGCGGCGCAGACCACCGCCCCGGCCGCCACGGCGCAGACCACCGCCCCGGCCGCCGAGGTCGACGGGAGCGTGTTGTGCACCCCCGCCGATCCTGCCCTCGCGGAACTGTCGGGCCTGGCCGTCGCCGGGGGGCGACTGTTCGCGGTGCCGGACGCCGGTGCCGACGAGGCGGTCTTCGAGCTGGGGGACGACTGTGCGGTGCTGCGACGCATCCCGCCGGCCGTCGACCCGTACGACGTGGAGGACCTGGCCGCGGGTCCGGACGGCCGGCTCTGGCTCGGCGACCTCGGCGACAATCGCGCCGCACGCGACACCGTCGCGTTGATCTCGGTCGACCCGCAGACCGGCGCGGGGAGTCTGCACCGGCTCGCCTACCCCGACGGCCCACGCGATGCGGAGACGCTGCTCGTCCCCCGCGACGGGGTGCCGCTGATCGTCTCCAAGCCCCTGTTCGGCAGCGCCGGCCTTTACCGGCCGGCCGGCGGACGAAGCGTGGACGAGCTGCCCGAGCCGGGTCCGGTCCCTCTCGAACGCATCGGGACCGTCACCCTCGGTCCCACGGACACCCCCGGTGGCCCCGTCGGCGGGGCGTCCTCCACGTTGATCACCGGCGGCGCGATCAGTCCCGACGGCACCGTCGCCGCGGTACGCACGTACACCGATGTCCACCTCTTCCATGCCCCCGACGGCGACGTCGCGGCCGCGCTCGCGGCGGGACCGTCCCTGCGGGTGCCGGTGCCCGGCGAACCACAGGGCGAGGCGGTGGCCTTCACCGCGGACGGGGACCTGCTGACCGCGTCCGAATCCGTCGGTGGTGCCCTGCCGCCCGTGCGGGTGTGGCGTGACGTGGTGACCCTCTTCCGGCCCGTGGCCGCGCCGGAGCCGGTGCGGACCCCGCGCGGCGCGATGCCCGCGGCGATCGCCGCGGGCATCGTGGTGGTCGCCGCCGCTGCGGGCGGGCTGTGGCGACGGTCGTCGCGCCGCCGCCGCGGCTGAGGTCAGGCGTCGAGGTCCGCGGCCACCAGTTCGGCGATGCGGGCGAGCACGTCGGCGTCGTCGCTGGTGACGGTGACCTCGGTGCCCTGGGTGGCGCCGAGCGTCATGACGAGCAGCGCCGAGCCCGCGTCGACGGGTTCGCCGCCGTCCACGGCGAGGGTCACCGGGACTCCGGCGGCGACCACGGCTTCGGCGATGATGCCGGCAGGCCGGGCATGCAGGCCGATGGACGAGCCGACGGTGACGGTGGTGCTGGGCATGAGAACTCCTTCGGGGTAGGGACGGTCGTCGATCGGATCAGGCGACGGCAGGCTGGGCCGCGGTGTCGCTGCTGCGCAGGTGGGCGGGTCGGTGCACCTCCTTGGCCAGGGTCACGCAGAGCGCACCCACGACGGTGCCGGCGGCGAGGGCGACGAGGAACCACAGCAGATTGCCGATGGCGAAGAACACGAAGATGCCGCCGTGCGGGGCGCTGAGGGTCGTCCCGGTCGCCATTACCAGGGCGCCGGTGACGGCGCCGCCGGCCATCATGGACGGGATAACCCGCAGCGGGTCCGCCGCCGCGAACGGGATTGCGCCCTCGGAGATGAACGAGGCCCCGAGCAGCCATGCGGCCTTGCCGTTCTCCCGCTCGGCGGTGCTGTAGATCCCCGGTCGCAGGGTCGACGACAGCGCCATCGCCAGCGGCGGCACCATGCCCGCGGCCATCACGGCGGCCATGATCTGCAGCGATGCGTTGTTCGAGACGTCGAGTCCGGCGACGGCGAACGCATAGGCGGCCTTGTTGACCGGGCCGCCGAGGTCGAAGCACATCATCAGGCCGAGGATCACGCCCAGAATGACGACCGAGCTCCCGGACAGGCCGTTGAGCCAGTTCGTCAGGCCCGAGGTGATCGCGGCGAGGGGCTTGCCGAGGACGAGGAACATCAGGGCGCCGACGGCGAGGGTCGCGAACAGCGGAATGATCACCACCGGCATCAGGCCGCGCGCCCACACCGGGACGGGGATGCGGCCCACCCACAGCGCGGCGAAGCCGGCGATGATGCCGCCGACGAGGCCGCCGATGAACCCGGCACCGACGAACACGGCGACCGCGCCGGCGGTGAAGCCGGGTGCCAGACCGGGCCGGTCGGCGATCGCGAAGGCGATGTAGCCGGCGAGTGCGGGCACCAGGAACGAGAACGCGAGCGAGCCGAGCTGGAAGAGCACCGCGCCGAGGTAGGTGGGCAGGCCGCCGTCCGGCAGGTCGGTGAGCGAGTTGTTCACCACGATGTCGGCGGCGGGCTCGGTGATCTCGTACCCGCCGAGCAGGAAGCCGAGAGCGATCAGCAGGCCGCCCGCCGCGACGAAGGGAATCATGTAGCTCACGCCGGTCAGCAGGATCTGCCGTAGCCGAACTCCCCAGCCCACCTCGCCGGACGAGGATTCGTCGGCGGCGGCGGCGACGGCGGCCGCGTCGACGGTGCTCGCGGACGGATCCTTCGCCGCGCGGACCGCCTCGGCGACCATCACGTCGGGCTCGTTGATGGCTCGTTTGACACCCGAGGCGACGAGCGGTTTGCCCGCGAACCGTTCCCGGTTCTTCACGCCGACGTCCGTGGCGAAGATGACGGCGTCGGCGCCGGCGATCACGGACGCCGGCAGCGGTGTGCTGCCGCTCGAGCCCTGGGTCTCGACCCGCACCGTGACTCCGGCGCGCTCACCCGCGGCTTTGAGGGCGTCGGCGGCCATGTAGGTGTGGGCGATCCCCGTCGGGCAGGCGGTGACGGCGACGATGGTGCGCTCGGCGGTCGCGGGGGCCGGCGTGGGTTCGGTGGCGGGCGGCGTGGGCTCGGCGGCCGCAGCGGTAGCCGGCGCCGGCTTCGGAAGCACTCCCTCGACCAGCGCGACCACGTCCGCAGCGGTGGCGGCCTCGCGCAGCGAACCGACGAAGTCCGGCCGCACGAGCGCCCGGGCGAGCGAGGAGAGCAGCTTCATGTGCTCGGCACCGGCCCCCTCCGGGGCGGCGATCAGGAACACGAGGTCCGCGGGTCCGTCGGGGGCGCCGAAGTCCACCTTGGGGGACAGCCGCGCGAAGCCGAGCGATGCGGTGGCGACGGCGTCCGCGCGGCAGTGCGGGATGGCGATCCCACCCGGCAGGCCGGTGGCCGACTTGGCCTCCCGGTCCAGGGCGGCGGCCGTCAGTGCCGCCGCGTCGGTGGCGCGGCCGGCGTCGGCGAGCCGCGCGGCGAGCGCGGCGATGACCGACTCCTTGTCGGCGCCGAGGTCTGCGTCGAGTGCGATCAGGCCGTCGTCGATGATCGCGGGTCCGGAGGCGGGGCCGGAGGCGAGGTCTGGCATGGCGTGTCCTTACTGGGGGTGAGGGAGGACCGGGGAGGGGGTGCCGAGGGGGCGGGGACGGATCGGGGTGACCTCGACAGCGCCGGTGGCGACGTCGTCGGGTCCGGGCAGCGTGGTGCCGGGCAGGGCCACGGCTGCCGAGCCGTATGCGACGGCGTGGCGGAGCCGTTCGGCGGGATCGAGTCCGGCCAGCTCCGCGACGAGATAGCCGGCGAGGGAGGAGTCGCCGGCGCCGACGGTGCTGCGCGCGGTCACGGGGCCGGGGACTGCGTGCCACGCACCCTCGTCGGTGACCAGGACCGCGCCCGCCGCGCCGAGTGTGGCCAGTACCGCCCCGACGCCACGTTCGACCAGTCGTCGTCCTGCCGCGACGACGGGTTCGGTGTCGCCGGCGGCCGCCGCCGATTCCAGGGTGGTGGCGTCCGCGCCGGTGAGCTGTGCGAGCTCGTCCGAGTTCGGCTTGAGCAGATCGGGTGCGGCGTCCGGGAACCCGGCCGCGAGCGCCAGCAGGGGCGACTCGGAGGTGTCCACGGCGATTCGGCAGGCGGACCCGTCAACGGCGGCGCGGACGGCGCGGACGAGGTCGGCGTACCAGTCGGTCGGCACACCGGGTGGCAAGGATCCGGACATCACCAGCCAGTGGGCGGCGGCGGCGGCGTCCACGACGGTCCGGCGCAGCGACTCCAGGGTGCCTTGCGTGTACGCCGGCCCGGGTTCGTTGAACTTGGTGGTGGTGCCGTCGGGCTCGGCGACGGTGATGTTGCTGCGGGCGGGACCCCCGGTCGGCACGGCGCGGTAGCCGATGCCGTGGTCGTCGAGCGCGGTGAGCAGCGGGTCGCCGGTGTTCCCCGGCAGGACCGCCAGGACCGGGCGTCCGGCCGCGCGGAGCACCCGGGCGACGTTGACGCCCTTGCCACCTGGGTCCACGCGGGTGGCGGCGGCGCGGTGCACGGCGCCGCGGACGAGGGGGCCCGTCAGCGCCACCGTCCGGTCTAGGCTCGGATTGGCGGTCAGCGTGACGATCATGCCGTCACCACCTCGATTCCGTTGTCGGTGAGTTCTTTGCAGTCGGTGTCGTCGAGCTCGGTGTCGGTGACGAGAACGTCCACGGCGTCGACGGGGGCGAAGCTGATGAGGTGCTGCCGGCCGATCTTGGAGGAGTCGGCGAGGACCACGACCCGGTCGGCGCAGCGCACCATCGCGCGTTTGACGGCGGCCTCGTCCGGGTCGGGAGTGGACAGGCCGTGGCCGACACTGAGTGCATTCGTGCCGATGAAGGCGACGTCGACGTGCAGCGCGCGGAGGAACCGCAGCGCATCCTCGCCGACCGTGGCCTGCGTGATCCCGCGGACCCGGCCGCCGAGCATGTGCAGACGCACCGATCCGAGTCCGGCGAGCCGCGCGGCGATGGGAACCGAGTTCGTGACCACCTCGAGGTCCACGTCGGCGGGCAGGGCCGCCACCAGGCGGCCGGTGGTGGTGCCGGCGTCGAACACCACGCTGCCGCCGGCGGCGGGGAGATACCGGGCCGCCGCGGCTGCGATCCGGTCCTTCTGCGCGGCGTGGGTGTGTTCGCGCTCGTTCAGTGCGGGTTCGGTGACGGTGAGTGCAGCGGTGGGGATGGCGCCGCCGTGCACACGGCGCACATGTCCCAGCCGTTCGAGCAGGGCCAGATCCCGGCGGACGGTCTCGGTGGTGACGCGGAAGCGGGTGGCCAGGTCGGCGACGGACATCCGTCCCCGCCGGCCGATCAGCTCGGCGATCGCCTGTTGCCGTTCCTCTGCGTACACACCGGGCTCCTTGCCGCTGAATGTTGTTTCATGTTGTTTTACGCCCGTATGTGTTGACATGTCAATGGTTCGGAGTAATCTCGATCACAGAATTACCCCGGAGGCTCATCCCGACACACCGGGCGGCGAGGAGGAGACATGGAGAAGGCGATCCCCGCAGCGGCGGAGATCTCGATCGTGCGGGGCACGCCGGTCGTGCCCGGGGTTGCCTACGGGCCCGTCGTACGCCCCGCCCCGCGGCCACAGATCCCCACCACGTTCGAGCGCATCCCGGACACCGCACGCGACGCCGAGGCCGAGCGCTTCCGGGCCGCCGCCGGCGCGGTCGCGGAGCGGCTGCGCAGTCGCGCCGGGCGAGCCTCGGGCGCCGCCGCCGAGGTCCTGCTCGCCAACGCACAGCTCGCCGAGGACCGCGGGTGGCTCGGCGCCGTCGCCGCGAAGATCCGCAGCGGATCCGGCGCGATCGAGGCCGCAGTCGGTGCCACCGACCAGTTCGCCGACATGTTCACCAAGCTCGGCGGGCTGATGGCCGAGCGCGTCACCGACCTTCTCGACATCCGCGACCGGGTGATCGCCGAACTCGCCGGCCATCCCGAACCCGGTCTCGACCTGCCCGACGAGCCGTCCATCCTGCTCGCGGAGGACCTCGCCCCCGCCGACACCGCCGGCCTCGACCCGAGCCGGGTGATCGGACTCGCCACCACCCTCGGCGGGCCCACCAGTCACACCGCGATCATCGCCCGCCAGCTCGGCATCCCCTGCGTGGTCGCGGCGGCCGACCTCGACACCGTCCCGGCCGGCGTCCGCGTCCTGCTCGACGGCGCGGCCGGTGAGCTCCGCCTCGATCCCGACCCCGAAGAGGCGGCCGCTGCGGTCGCCGCGGCCCGCAGCGAGCAGGCGCGCATCGCGTCGTGGGCCGGCCCGGGCGCCACCGAGGACGGGCATCGCGTCGAGATCCTCGCCAACGTTCAGGACGGCGCCGGTGCCCGCGCGGCCCGCGCGACCCCCGCAGAGGGAGTCGGCCTGTTCCGGACCGAGCTGTGCTTCCTGGACCGGGAAACCGAACCCACCGTCGAGGAGCAGGCGGAGATCTACGCCGAGGTGTTCAGCGCCTTCGCCGGCCGCAAGGTCGTCCTGCGGACCCTCGACGCGGGCTCCGACAAGCCCCTGCGCTTCGTCGACCATCCCGACGAGCACAACCCGGCACTCGGGTTGCGCGGCATCCGGATTGCGAACGCCACCGAGGGACTGCTCGACCGGCAGCTCGACGCCGTCGCCGCCGCGGCCGCGCGCACGGGCACCGAGCCCTGGGTGATGGCACCGATGATCGCGACCGTCGCCGAGACCGCACACTTCGCCGCTGCCGTCCGCGCCCGCGGGCTCGTGCCCGGCGTGATGGTGGAGGTGCCGGCCGCCGCGCTGCTCGCCGAACGTCTCCTCGAACACGTCGACTTCCTGTCGATCGGCACCAACGACCTCGCGCAGTACACGATGGCCGCGGACCGCATGTCGCCCCACCTCGCATCCCTCACCGATCCGTGGCAGCCGGCTGTGCTGGCCCTGGTCGCCCGCACCGCCGCCGCCGGACGCGCCGCCGGCAAGCGAGTCGGGGTGTGCGGGGAGGCGGCCGCCGACCCGTTGCTCGGCTGTGTCCTGGCCGGCATGGGGGTCACCTCGCTGTCGTGTGCGGCCGCGGCCGTCGCCGGTGTCGGGTCCCGACTCGCCGCGGTGACCCTCGACCGCTGCCGCGAGGCCGCGGACGAGGTGCTCCGCGCCGTCGACCCCGGGGAAGCCCGCGACGCGGCGGCCCGCGTACTCGCCTGACGGACGCGATCGCCGCCGGGAGCAGCCGATGCGACCGGACCGGGGCGGGCGCCTACCATTCCCCGTTGTGAAGGAACAACTGAGGACACGGACGGCCGGGTTGGGCTGGACCCTGCACGGCGACGGGCGTCGCGTTGCCGACGGCGAGGTCGTCGCCCCGGACGAACGACTGTCCTGGCCCCGCACCGTGGGCATCGGCATGCAGCACGTCGTCGCCATGTTCGGCGCGACGCTGCTCGTGCCGACGATCACCGGCTTCCCGGTCACCACGACGCTGCTCTTCTCCGGCGTCGGCACCGCCCTGTTTCTGCTGATCACCCGCGGCCGGGTACCGAGCTACCTCGGCTCGTCGTTCGCGTTCATCGCACCGCTGACGGCCTCGGCCGCGGAGGGCCCCGCCGCCCAGCTCGGCGGCATCGTCGCCGTGGGCCTCGCCCTCGTCCTCGTCGGACTCGTCGTCAGGGCGCTGGGATCCCGCGTCGTCGACGCACTGATGCCCCCCGTGGTGACCGGCGCGATCGTCGCGCTCATCGGGTTGAATCTCGCGCCGGTCGCGGTCGGGTCCTTCGAAGCCCAGCCGCTCGTCGCGGCGATCACGCTGACCGCCATCCTGCTCGTCACCGTGTTGGGCCCCGGACTCGTCGGCCGTCTCGGCATTCTCGTCGGCGTCGTCGTCGGCTGGGTATTCGCCGCCGTCACCGGCGGACTCGCCGAGGAACGCGTCACGGCCCTGCGTGACGCCGCATGGTTCGGCCTGCCCGAACTGCGCGCCCCGGCGTTCGAGCTCTCCGTGGTGCTGCTGGCGCTGCCCGTCGTGGTGGTTCTCGTCGCCGAGAACGTCGGCCACGTCAAGGCCGTGGCGGCGATGACCGGCCGCAACCTCGACGACGTCGCGGGCGACGCGCTGCTCGCCGACGGCCTGGCCACGACGCTCGCCGGGGTCGGCGGCGGCTCGGGCACCACCACCTACGCGGAGAACATCGGCGTGATGGCCGCGACGCGGGTGTACTCGACCGCGGCGTACTGGGTGGCTGCCGCGACCGCCGTGGTCCTCGCCTTCTCGCCGAAGTTCGGGGCCCTCGTCTTCACCGTCCCCGACGGGGTGCTCGGCGGCGCCACCCTGGTCCTGTACGGCCTGATCGGCATTCTCGGCGTGCGGATCTGGATGGAGGCGAAGGTCGACTTCACCGATCCGGTCAACCTCATGGTGGCCGCCGCCGCGCTGGTGGCCGGGATCGGCGACCTCACCCTCACCGTGGGCTCCGTCGAGCTCGGCGGCATCGCGTGGGGTTCGATCGGCATCCTGATCGCCTACCCGCTCCTGCGCCGCGCGGCGGACCTGCGCCGTCGAGCGCCCGGCGTGTCCGGTCACAAATAACGCTCGTTCCTGTCAGCGTCAGACGGGCCTTCCGATGTCTACCGTGAGCGTGACGTACGTCATCGGATACAGGAGCGCACATGGAACGCACCCTCTTCGAGCCCGAGCACGAACTCTTCCGGGAGTCGTACCGGAAGTTCCTCGAGCAGGAGGTGGCTCCCTTCCACGAGCAGTGGGAGCAGGACAAGATCGTCGACCGCGAGATCTGGAAGAAGGCCGGCGCGCAGGGTTTCCTGGGCATGGCCGTGCCCGAGGAGTACGGCGGCGGCGGTGTCGAGGACTTCCGCTACAACACGATCGTCACCGAGGAAACCACCCGCGGAGGGTTCAGCGGCATCGGTTTCATGCTGCACAACGACGTCGTGGCCCCATACCTGCTGAAGCTGGCGAACGAGGAGCAGAAGCAGCGCTGGCTGCCGGGATTCTGTTCCGGCGAGATCATCACTGCGATCGCGATGACCGAGCCCGGTACGGGCAGCGACCTGCAGGGCATCAAGACCCGCGCGGTGCGCGACGGCGACGAGTGGATCCTCAACGGTTCCAAGACCTTCATCACCAACGGCATCAACGCGGACCTGGTGATCGTCGTCGCCTGCACCGACCCGGAGAAGGGCGCGCAGGGCTTCTCGCTCCTCGTCGTCGAGCGCGGGATGGCGGGCTTCGAGCGGGGCCGCAACCTCGACAAGATCGGCCTCGCGGCGCAGGACACCGCCGAACTGCACTTCACCGACGTGCGGGTGCCTGCCGCCAACCTCCTCGGTGAGGAGGGCATGGGCTTCATCTACCTGATGCAGAACCTGCCGCAGGAACGTCTGTCGATCGCGGTGGTGGCGGCGGCGGCGATGGAAGCCGTGCTCGAGGACACGATGCAGTACTGCCGGGACCGCAAGGCATTCGGCAAGTCGATCGGCAGCTTCCAGAACACCCGTTTCGAGCTGGCCGAGCTGGCCACCGAGACCACCCTTGCACGCGTGTTCGTGGACAAGTGCATCGAGCAGCTCAATGCCGGCACCCTGAGCGTGCAGGAGGCGGCGATGGCCAAGTTCTGGACCACCGACAAGCAGGTCGAGCTGATCGATCGGTGCCTGCAGCTGCACGGCGGATACGGCTACATGCGTGAATACCCGGTCGCGAAGGCGTATCTCGACGCCCGCGTGCAGAAGATCTACGGCGGGACGAACGAAATCATGAAGGACATCATCGGCCGCGGCCTGAATCTCTGACCCCACCGGGACATGCACGGCGGCGCCGCGAATCGCGGCGCCGCCGTGCGCGTTCTGCGGAAGGGGCGAGGTCAGATCTTGCGGATCACGGTCACGACCTTGCCGAGAATCACCGCGTCGTTGCCCGGGATCGGTTCGAACATCGGGTTGTGCGGCATCAGCCACACGTCGTTGTGTACGCGCTTGAACGTCTTCACGGTCGCTTCACCGTCGAGCATCGCGGCGACGATGTCCCCGTTGTCCGCGACGTTCTGCTGGCGCACCACGACCCAGTCGCCGTCGCAGATGGCCGCGTCGACCATCGACTCGCCGACCACCTTGAGCAGGAACAGCGAACCCTGACCCACCAGTTCTCTCGGGAGCGGGAACACGTCCTCGACGGACTCCTCCGCCAGGATCGGCCCGCCCGCGGCGATCCTGCCCAGCACGGGGACCATGGCAGCCGCCGTGGCCGACTCGGCGGCGACATCGACCCCGTCCACCGGCTGCGCCTGCGGCGCCGGCGGCTGCGAATCCTCGAGCCCGCGCACGTCCACCGCGCGGGGACGGTTCGGATCGCGCCGGAGGAAACCCTTGCGCTCGAGGGTGCGCAACTGGTGCGCCACCGACGAGGTGGAGTTGAGGCCCACTGCGTCGCCGATCTCGCGGATGCTCGGAGGGTAGCCGCGCTGGGTGACCGATTCGCGGATCACCTCGAGGACGCGGCGCTGGCGTTCCGTGAGGCCGACGGCCGGATCCGCGGTGGTCGTCCGGCTCCGCCCCGCCGGGGGATGGCCGTCCGTCATGTCGTGACCTCCGTGCGTCGTGTGTCGGATGTGCTGGATGTGATGGATCGAATCTAGCTCTCCGCGGCCCGGTTATCAAACATCTGTTCGACGTTTTCCGCCCGTTGTGCTGACTTTGTCGGAGCGACGTGGTACACATCGAACATACGTTCCTTCGAACAGGTGATCGAACGGCCGTCGATCGAGCGATGACCGAAGTTCCGCTGCGGGTCCTGTCCCGCGGACGAGCGACACGTCGCGGGCACCGTCCCGCGGGCGAGTGACACGGAGGCCTCGATGAGGACATCAGCAGTGCGCCGAACCGAACGGAACCACCGGCAGTTCGACGACACCGGGCCGCACGACACCGGGCCGCACGACACCGGGCCGCACGACACCGGGCCGCAGGACACCGGGCCGCAGGACACCGAGGACCGGGTACGCCGGGCAGGGACGACGCATCTCGTGCGGCGCCCCCACGAGGCGCCCGCCCGCCGGCTTCCCGTCCGTCCGGACGGGGGGATCGTGGACTACCGGCGCGCTCCGGTCCGGGTCTCACGCGTCCCGCACCGGCCGGCCGAGGTCGCACACACCCGCCCGGGCACGATACTGGCGACGGCGCTGCTGACCGCGCTCGTGACTGCGGGACTGCTCGGCATCGCGCACCTGCGCACCAGTCAGGTCGCGGCCGGCGCCGCACGCACCGACGTCACCGTCGTGCAGGCGGGCGAATCGCTCGGCGACGTCGCGGCCCGGGTGGCTCCGGGTCTGTCCCGGTCCGAGGCGATCGAGCGGATCCTCGACCTCAATGCCATGCCGGACGGTCGCCTCCGCACCGGCCAGACCCTGCTCGTTCCGGCCTCCGCGCCGCGGTGAACAGGCATGGGCGGGCAGGCACCGGGTTCGGCCGACGACCCGGGTATGCAGGTATTGTCGACTCTTGTCAGTGACACCACCTCGTGTGGTCGCGCCGAGAGCGATTCGCCTGCCGGTGGGTCCGGTCTCGGGAGGACGGCATCGGTTCGACGCCGACGTCGCGGCCAGCACGGCTACGACGAAGGAATCGACATGTACTGCCCGTATTGCCGGCACCCCGATTCCCGCGTCGTCGATTCCCGTGAAGCCGACGAGGGGGCCGCGATCCGGCGCCGGAGGGCATGCCCCCAGTGCGGAAGACGGTTCACCACGGTCGAGACGGCGGTGCTGTCGGTCGTCAAACGCAGCGGCGTCACCGAACCGTTCAGCCGGGAGAAGGTGGTGCGCGGCGTAGCTCGCGCCTGTCAGGGACGCGACGTCGACAACGATGCCCTCAACCTCCTCGCCCAGCAGGTCGAGGACGCGGTGCGGGCCAAGGGGTCCCCGGAGATTCCGAGCAACGAGGTCGGTCTGGCCATCCTCGGACCCCTGCGCGACCTGGACGAGGTGGCGTACCTGCGGTTCGCGTCCGTCTACCGGTCCTTCAGCTCCGCAGAGGATTTCGAACGCGAGATCAAGGAGCTGCGCGAGCACCAGCACCGGCGCGAGACCGGATCCGAGAACTGAGCGCCCGGCGGGACGCGTCGCCGCTCAGCGAATCGCCGCGACGGCCTTGAGGATCCGCTGCTCCGAGATCGGCCCACGGGTTCCGAGATGCTGGGCGAACAGGCTGACCCGTAGCTCCTCGATCATCCACGAGATCGCCACCACCTCGGCGGCGGTGGCCCGCTCCTGCGGCAGCCGTGCGAGCAGGCGGTCGTACTCGGCGTAGACCCGGTCCAGCACGTCCATGCCTTGCCGATCGCGGTGCGCGCTCGCCGGCAGCGCTTCGAGCCGATGCGCCGCCGCGGCCAGGTAGCGGGGCAGATCGGCGAGCCGGGCACTGCCGAGTTCGGTGACGAATCCGCGGAACAGCAGCGAGGCCAGCTGTTCCCGCACGTCCTCGGCAGCCTCGCCGCGCACCTTCTCGAGCAGGACTTCCACGTCGTGCGCGCGCGCCAGGGCGGGCACGACGAGTTTCAGCAGCGCCGCGACCCGGCCCGGCAACTCGGCGCGCACCACCTTCGCCAACGCGCTGAACTCGTCGGGTGTGCGTACCGGCTTGCCGTGCCGGACGATCGACTCGTCCACCGCGCAGGCCCGGCAGTCCTCGAGCAGATCCTCGAAGGAGCCGTCGGGGTTGCGTCCGAGCGCCAGCCGCTCGCTGTTGCTCAGGCCCGACGCAGCAGCGCGCGCCTGCATGGGGACTGCCTCGAGGAGCAGTGCCCGCAACCCGGTGCGCATCGCGGCCTGCTGCGCCTGCGAGGTGCTGAGCACCCGGACCGCCACACCACGATCCTCGGAGACCAGCGTCGGATATCCCGTCACGCGTTGTCCGGCCACGGTGCGTGTCACCGTCGGTTCGAGGGTGCCGAGGGTCTCGGCTGTCCAGACCAGTGCCGGCTCCCGTTCGGTGCTCGACGCCGCCCGCGAGACTTCGGCCTCGACGCGGGTTCCCAGCCGCCTCCGCAGATCGGTCAGGCTCTTGCTGCGCGCGAGAACCGATCCTTGTTCGTCGACGGCGGCGAACGTCATCCGCAGGTGGTCCGGCAGCGCGGTCGGCTCGAAGTCGCTCGGCTCGATCCGTGTCGCCCCGAGCCGCGACAGTTCCCGGGCCATCGCGTTGACGAGCGGCTCGGACCGGGGCCGGACCGACGCGAGGGCCGCCGCGGCGAAGTCCGGTGCCGGAACCACTTGGCGGCGAAGATGTTTGGGGAGCGTCTTGATGAGAGCGGTGACCAGGTCGACCCGCATGCCGGGCACCGACCAGTCGAAGCCGACGGGTCGGACCCCGGCGAGCAGCGCGACGGGAATGCGGACGGTGACGCCGTCCTCCTCCGTGCCCGGCTCGAACTGGTAGGTGAGGGGGAACTGCAGATCGCCCTGCCGCCACGCGTCGGGGTAGTCGCCGCCGAGGACCGCGGCGGCGTCCTGGTTGACCACCGTGTCCGGGGTGAAGGTGAGCAGTTCGGGGTTCTTCTGCCGCTCCTTCTTCCACCACGTGTCGAAGTGCCGCGCCGACACGACTTCCGGTCCGACGCGCTGGTCGTAGAAGTCGAACAGGGTCTCGTCGTCGACGAGGATGTCGCGCCGGCGGGCCCGGTGCTCGAGCGCCTCGACGTCGTCCAGCAGCGCGCGATTGGCATGGAAGAACTTGTGGCGCGTCCGCCACTCGCCCTGGACGAGGGCGTGCCGGATGAACAGCTCGCGGGAGGTCTCCCGGTCGATCGCCCCGTACTGCACCGGCCGTTGCGCCACCAGGGGGATGCCGTAGAGCGTGACCCGCTCGTAGGCCATGGCCGCCTCGCGCTTGGTCGACCAGTGCGGTTCGGAATAGGTGCGTTTGACCAGGTGCGGCGCGAGCTTCTCGGCCCACTCGGGTTCGATGCGCGCCGCCGTCCGGGCCCACAGCCGCGACGTCTCGACGAGCTCGGCCGCCATCACCCAGCGCGGCGGCTTCCTGGCCAGCGACGAACCGGGGAAGATCGCGAACCGGGTTCCGCGCGCGCCGAGGAAGTCCCGCTTCTCGCCCTCGCGCAGGCCGACGTGCGAGAGCAGCCCCGCCAGCAGCGACTGGTGGATCGAGTCGGGCCCGACGTCCTGGTGCCGGGTCTCCCAGCCGAGATTCAGGGTGATCTGACGGAGCTGGCCCTGCAGGTCCTGCCATTCCCGGATCCGCAGCCAGTGCAGGAACTCGTCGCGGCACATCTTGCGGAACCTGCTGGACGACAGTTCCTTCCGCTGCTGCTTGAGGTAGTCCCACAACTGCAGGTACGCGAGGAAGTCCGAGCCCTCCACGGCGAACCGGGCGTGTTTCTCGTCGGCCGCCTGCTGGAACTCGGCCGGTCGCTCGCGCACGTCCTGGATCGACAGGGCCGCGACGATGATCAGGACCTCGCGCAGGCATCCGTTGCGGTGCCCCTCCACGATCATCCGTGCCATCCGCGGATCGACCGGCAGCAGCGCGAGTTCGCGCCCGGTCCCGGTGAGCCGGGGCAGTTCGTCCTTCGCGGCCCGCTCGAGCGCCCCGAGCTCCTCGAGCAGCGCGATGCCGTCGCGGACGGCGCGCGGGTCGGGGGCTTCGACGAAGGGGAACGAGGCGATGTCCCCGAGTCCGAGCGCCGTCATCTGCAGCACGACCGAGGCGAGGTTGGTGCGCAGAATTTCCGGCTCGGTGAACTCGGGGCGGGCCTCGAAGTCCTCCTCCGAGTACAGCCGGATACAGATGCCGTCGGCGACACGACCGCAGCGCCCGGACCGCTGCCTGGCCGAGGCCTGCGAGATCTCCTCGATCGGCAGTCGCTGGACCTTGGTGCGCACCGAGTAGCGGGAGATCCGCGCGGTGCCGGGGTCGACGACGTAGCGGATGCCCGGGACGGTGAGCGAGGTCTCGGCGACGTTGGTGGACAACACCACTCGCCGGCCGGTGTGCGGGGTGAACACCCGGTGCTGCTCGGCGGCCGACAGCCGTGCATACAGGGGCAGGATCTCGGTGCCCCGGAGTCTGCGGTCGCGCAGGGCATCGGCGGTGTCCCGGATCTCGCGTTCACCGGAGAGAAAGACGAGGATGTCCCCGTCGCCTTCTGCGGCGAGTTCCTCGACCGCCTCACAGACGGCGTCGACCGGGTCGCGGTCGACGAGTGTGTCGCCCACCTCGATCGTCAGGGGCCGGTAGCGGACTTCGACCGGATAGGTGCGGCCGGAGACTTCGACGATGGGTGCGGGCGTGCCGTCGGCTGCTGCGAAGTGGTTCGCGAACCGCTCGGGGTCGATCGTCGCCGAGGTGATGATCACCTTCAGGTCCGGTCGCCGGGGCAGCAGTTCCTTGAGGTAGCCGAGGATGAAGTCGATGTTGAGGCTGCGTTCGTGTGCCTCGTCGATGATGAGGGTGTCGTATCGGCGCAGCAGCCGATCGCGCTGGATCTCGGCGAGGAGGATGCCGTCGGTCATCAGCTTGATCAGGGTTGCGTCCGACACCTGGTCGGTGAACCGGACGGTGTAGCCGACGGTGTCGCCGAGCTCGGAGTCGAGTTCCTCGGCGATGCGCTCGGCGACCGCGCGGGCGGCGATGCGGCGCGGCTGCGTGTGCCCGATCAGGCCGCGCACCCCGCGCCCCAGTTCGAGGCAGATCTTCGGGATCTGGGTGGTCTTGCCGGACCCGGTTTCCCCGGCGACAATGACGACCTGGTGGTCGCGGATGGCGGCGGCGATGTCGTCCTTGCGCTGCGAGACCGGGAGGTTCTCGGGATAGGTGACGGTCGGCGCGGCGGCCACCCGCGCGGCGAGCCGCAGTCGGGCCTGCTCGATCTCGGCGGCGATCTTCGCCAGGTCCCCGGGCCGGCGGGCCCGGTCGAGCCGCCGGCGAAGGCGATGCTCGTCGCGCAGCGACACGTCGGTGAGGGCCGACTTCAGGTCACGGCGTGTCGGCCCGGGCGGGGCGGGGGAGTGCGGAGTCTCGCGTGAGGTGGACATGCTGGATGTACAGCCTAGCGAAGCGCGCGTTCTCGCTGCGCGCCGCCCGGCGCATAAGATGGCGGTTTCATCGCCGTTCGTGGAACAGGAGCAGATCGTGGGCGCGTTGTGGCACGGGTTCGCAGACATGGGTGCCGTCGAACGGGACGGTGCGTTCGTCGTCGCGCGCGGCGAGGGCGCCTACATCTGGGACCGGGCCGGCACCAGGTATCTCGATGCCACCGCCGGCCTCTGGTTCGCGAACGTCGGTCACGGCCGCTCCGAGATCGGTGACGCGGTGGCAGCGCAACTGGCGAAGGTGGCGCACTACTCCAACTTCGGCGACCTGGCCGCGGAGCCGACCGTCGAACTGGCGGAACGGCTCGCCACGATCGCACCCGTTCCCGGCAGCAAGATCTTCTTCACCTCCGGCGGTTCGGATTCGATCGACACGGCGGCCAAGCTGACGCGCCGCTACTGGCAGGAGCTGGGACGGCCGGAGAAGACCCTCGTCGTCAGCCGGGAGAAGGCCTATCACGGCATGCACGTCGGGGGCACGTCCCTCGCCGGAATCCCGGTCAACGCCGAGGGGTACGGCGACCTCTGGGACGACGCCGCCAAGGTGTCGTGGGACGACGCGAAGTCGCTGCTCGCCCTCATCGAACGGGTCGGGGCCGACCGGATCGCGGCGTTCTTCTGCGAGCCGATCATCGGCGCGGGCGGCGTGTACCTGCCGCCGGAGGGCTATCTCGCCGAGGTCCGCGACATCTGCCGTGAGCACGACGTGCTCTTCGTGGTCGACGAGGTGGTCACCGGCTTCGGCCGCATCGGCGGCTCGTGGTTCGCCTCGGACCGGCTCGGTCTGGAACCGGACCTGATGACCACGGCGAAGGGGCTCACCTCCGGGTACGTGCCGATGGGCGCGGTGTTCGTGTCGCCCAAGGTGGCCGAACCGTTCTTCGCCGGCGGGGTGTGGTGGCGGCACGGCTACACCTACGGCGGGCATGCCGGTGCCGCGGCGGCGGCCCTGGCGAACCTGGACATCCTCGAGCGCGAGAACCTGCTCGCCGAGTCGGCGCGGCTGGAGCGGACCCTGCACGAGAAGCTGTCCCCGCTGGCCGAGCACCCGCGCGTCGCGGAGGTCCGCAGCGGTCTCGGTGCCGTGGCCGCAGTGCAGCTCGCCGACGCGTCCGAGGCGCTGCAGTTCGTGAAGACGCTTCGGCAGCACGGGATTTCGAGCCGGGCCGCGGGGCAGGGTGCACTGCAGATCTCGCCGTCGTTCGTGATGACGGACGAGCAGGTGCAGGACCTCGCGGACGGGTTCGCCTCCGCCCTGGGGTGATCGGCGGCCGGCGCAGCCGCCCGGCCGGGCGGGTCGCCTCAGCGGCGGATCCGGATCCCCCGGAACCCGGTGCGGATCCGCGTGCACAGTCCCGTGGTCACCTCGTCCAGGGGCACCGCGCTCTGCGTGTCGTGCGCGGCGGCGACGCGGGCGTAGCGGTCGTGCAGCTTCGTGCGTACCTCGTCGGGGGTGTACGCACGCCGCCTGCGCTCGTCGCGCATCACGACTGCGCCCGTCGCGGCGACGCCGACCGCTCCGGCGAGCCCGACGAGTTTCCACCACTGCCTGCCCTTCAATGCCATGCGCGCGAGCCTAGACGGCAGGGGTCGGGTCGGGGCCGCGCTCACCTGTGACCGATGCTCGTCACCGTCGACCGGCGCGATCTCCCGGACGCTCCGGGCGGACAGTGTGTTTCAGGGCCTGTCCGGTGATCCGTTGCGTCCCGGTCGTATCCGGCTGCGGGCGTGTCCGGAACTCGAATCGACTACCGACGGCATTGGGGTGGAACGCGTCCGGGAGGGCGGTGAACAGCGCGTGCTGCGCCTTCCAGGACGTGCAGTGGGCGGGCACGACCACGGCCGGGTCCGCCGCCGCGAGGGCGGTCACCGTCCGAGGGACGATCGGACCGTCGCGGAGATGGAACCCGCCGAGGACGGCGTGGAGCCGGCCGACCCCGGTGAGCCGCTCGGCGTGCTCGAGGATGTTGATCAGCCCGGCGTGCCCGCATCCGGTGAGAACGACGAGTCCCCGCTCGCGGAGGTGCAGGACGACGGCCTGGTCGTCGTCGATCAGCGGGTCGGGCCGCCAGCGGCCGTCCCGGTGGACTTGATGGCCCGGCATGCCGGTCTCGTACCCGGTGGTCCGCGCGATCCGGCCGGTCACCAGGAGCATTCCGTCGAGCAGGAAGGAGGGGCGCCGGTTCTCGACGACGACGAACCCCGCGCCCTCGATCGCCGCGCGGCTCGGTGTCGGTAGCTCGAAGGCGCCGCCGGGACCGACGATGCGCCGGCGCGTCCAGAAATCGGGGTGCACGAGGATCGGCAGGCGCCGGGAGCCGAGCCGGCGGGCGAGGCCCTGCAGACCCATGACGTGGTCGAAGTGGCCGTGGCTGAACACGATCGCCTCGATGCCGTCCGGGGAGATCGCCAGCCGATCGAGGTTCGCCATCAGCCCGTCCGGCGTGGCCCCCGCGTCGTAGAGGACGCGGTGCGTGGTTTCGCCGACCCGGATCTCGACCAGTACGGAGAACCCGTGCTCCGCGCGGAGGAGGTCGACAGTCCGGAATCCGACCGCCAGATCGCTGGGGACGATCGGGAGCGGACCTGCCGATCCGGCCAGCCCCCAGCGGCGGACGGGCCCCACGTCGGGCAGAAGCACGTCGGAGGAGTTGTCCACCAGCGTCGTCACATCGACCGCGTCGACCGGCCGGAGCTCCACCCGTACCGGGTCCCGCTCCGGCAGCTGTCCGGCGGATCGTCGATCGCGGGTCTCCGCTCTCGTCGTCACCCCTCCTCCTTCCGGTGGATACGGTGAAACAGCCGTCGGCGCCGGGCCGTCAGCGCTCGGATCCGAGGTCGGTGAAGTCGGGACGGAAGGGCGCCTCGCTCCCCGTCCGCAGATCGAACGTGCTGCGGTTCTGCGTGAGAATGTCCGTGCCGTAGACGTGGATCGAGATCGCATCGGTCCCGTCGAGCGCTTCCACCGAGTGGATCGTTCCGTCGGGTACGACGGTCACCGTGCCCCGCGGGTTCACGAAGGTGTCGGCAACCTGGAGCCGGGCTCTGCCCGGCACACGCCCGTCGTCGAGCCGGCGATACCACGTCTCACGTTCCCGGCCCCGGTACACGCCGACCACCGCCCACGCACCGTGATTGTGGACCGGAGTGCTCACTCCGGCCCTGAACACCGCCACCAGGATCGACAGGTGCCCGTCCGAGGCCCGGTGGACGGGGTACAGCACCCAGTCCCGCGTCTCGGGACGCTCCTGGTACTGCGGGTCCAGCCAGTCGCTGTCGTCGGCGACTGCCGCGGCCAGAACCGCACGGACCGACTCCGGTCCGTCGCGCAGTGTGGACGCCTGTCGCAGGCGAGGGATCAGATCGTGAATCGACTGCCGGTGGCCGAGTTCGGCGTGCCTGTTCATGATGCACCTCCTGCAACCGCTTTCGAAGAGAACGGTATGCGCTCACCAGAGATGAGTGCATCGGTACCAGTACGGACGTCGCGCGCCGTCCCGGCGGTGCCGGAGGCCGGCTCACAGACCGAAGTCGACCGCTCGCCGCACCAGCTCCACCCTCGAGTTGATGCCGAGCTTCGCGTAGATGTTGGCGAGGTGGGTCTCGACCGTCCGCTCGCCGATGAACAGGCGCCGGCCGATCTCGAGGGAGCTGAGTCCGGCGACCGCCAGCGCGCCCACCTCTCGTTCCCGGGTGGTCAGGGCCTCCGGCCCCCACGCCGGGCGGTTCCGGCGGCCCCGCCGTACCCCCGTCAGGAAGGCCTCGATCTCGATCAACACCGCGTCCATGTCGCCGATCCAGGGCCAGTGATCGATCCCGGGTAGTTCGACGAGGGTCGCGCCCGGGATGCGCGCCGCGACGTAGCGGGAGTGTTCGACCGACAGCCACGGATCGTCGACGTGGTGGAGCAGAAGCGTCGGAACTCGGATCTCGTGCAGCCTCGGACGAAGATCGGTCGCGGCGCAGAGCCGGAACAGTTCCCGTGCCTGCGCCGGGCCCGCCGCCGCCCGGGCGTGACGCGCGAACCAGGATCGATACCGCTCGTCCCCGGCCAGTGTCGGATTCATCGACGCGATACCGGAGCCCGTCGCCCACCCCTCGTCGATGCCGGCCAGGACCGACGAGAAGAACTCCTCGCTCCACCCCGCCGCATACCCGTCGTCCTCCAGGAGCCGGGCATGCGCGTCCCACAGGATCATCGAACGTGTGCGGTCGGGGTACTTCAATGCGAACGAGGTGCAGATCCCGGCGCCGACGGCGACCCCGAACAGGGTCGCCCGCCGGGACCCGGCGGCGTCCATCACGACCCGGACGTCCTCGACGCAGGCGTCCATGGACACCTCCTCCCGTGGCACGTCCGACAGGCCGGTTCCCCGCTTGTCGAACCAGATCAGCCGGGTGAACGATCCCAGGCTGCGCAGGAAACGCGCGAAGAACCGCTCTTCCCAGGCGAGGTCGAGGTGTGAGACGAATCCCGGAACGAAGACGAGGTCGGGTCCCGCTCTGCCCAGCACCTGGTATGCGATGCTGACATCTCCGCCGGCGGCGTACCGGACCTCGTGGTCCATCCCTGCACCGTAACGCCGTCTGCCGCACTGTCAACCTCGGGTGAGACGTATCGATGCGGGGTGGCGCCGGCGGGTCGGCCGCTGCCGCGATCCGGCGCCTGATCCCGCTACTTCCCCGCGTGAGAGGCTGTCGATCATGCAGCAGCGGCGCTCAGCGCAGGCCCGGATCACCCTCGACGACGCGGTGGCGGTGACCCGCACCGGTGATCTCTGGATCTTTCGCGGCAGCAGCCACGCCGACCGCGCGATCCAGACGCTGACCAACGCCCCCGTCAACCACGTCGGCCTGGCAGTGGTGCTCGACGACCTGCCCCCACTGATGTGGCACGCCGAGCTGGGCAGGAGCCTGCCCGACATGTGGACCGGCCGGCACCACCGCGGTGTGCAGCTGCACGACCTGCGCGAGGCGGTGCAGGTGTGGAGCGCGCGGTACGGCCAGCGCGGTTGGCTGCGCCAGCTCGGCGTCGAGGTGACGCCGGCGCAGGAGGATCAGCTGCTGCGCACCGTCGCCCGGCTGGACGGCACGCCGTTCCCCTCGACGGGCCGGCTGGCGGGGCGCTGGTTCGCGGGCCGGCTGCCGTGGCGCACACGTCCGGCGGACGCGGGCCTCGAGCGCGCGTACTGCGCCGAGGTGGTGGGCGCGACCCTCGAGGCGATGGGCCTGCTCGAGCAGCGCGGACGCGGCAGCAACTGGTACGACCCCGGACGGTTCTGGAGCGGAGACCGGCTGCCCGCCGCTCCCGGTGTCTCGTGGGGACGCGAGATCGAGGTCGTGCCCCCTGGGGCCGGGTAGAGCCCGCACGGGCTGTGCCGTCGACGGGAGCCCGCGCCGTCGAATGGCCGCGTTCCCCGGCCCCGGCCGGTGACTTCGCGGGATCATGAGCCCATGTCGCGCCCCGCCATCGCACTGCAGGTCTACGTCCTCGACACACCGGATCCGTCCGGGCTGGCCTCGTTCTATGCCGCGCTGCTCGGCTGGGACATCGACGACGCCGCCACCGACGACGACTGGGTCCAGTTGCGTGCCCCTGCCGGTGGGGGCCTGGCGTTCCAGCTGGCACCCGAATTCACCCCGTCGACGTGGCCGGACGGCAGGGTGCGGTTGCAGGCGCACCTGGACCTCGAGGTGGACGACCTCGAGGCCGCGGAGGCGTGGGCCCTGCGGCACGGTGCGACCCGCGTCGCGGGTCCCAATCCCAGCCCTACCTTTCGTACCTACCGTGATCCGGGCGGCCACGTGTTCTGCCTCGTGCGTTCGGGGTGAGCCGCCGGGTACGCCGGGCTCCGCGCGCGGTGTCCTGCAGCCTCCCCGCTCCGAGACCGGTCACCGCGCCGGACCCGCTATCGACGCCGCCGCGCACGTCCGGCGCTCTTCGGGCGTCCCGCATTGCCGCGGCGGGTCTTCGGCTTCTTGTCGCCGACGACCTTCCTCGGTTGCGAACCCTGGCGTTCCCCGCGCCGCTTCTGCTTCGGCTGGGATTCGTCCTGCCGGCCCCGCGAGCTGTTGGCGGTGCGGCCCCGCACGATCCCGACGAACTCCTCGACCAGCTCGGTGGTCCGCTCCGACGGCCACACCAGTCCCACCTGGGACTGCGGGGCGTCGGTCACCGGCCGATACGTCAGATCCTTGCGGTGGTACAGCCGCGCCAACGACTGCGGCACGACCAGCACCCCCACCTCCGAGGCGACGTACGACACGGCCGCCTCCGTCGTAGCCGGCCGCTCGAACGCCTCCTGTCCCGGCAGGCGCGCCCAGTCCAGCACGTCGTCGCGCGGGTGCAGCACCGTTTCCTCCGCGAGATCCGCGACGTCCAGTTCGTCGACTGCCGCGACCGCATGGTCTTCGGGCACGACCACCACCGACGTCTCGGTGTAGAGATTGATCACCGACAGTCCGTCGCGAGGCAGCGGCAATCGCAGCACCGCGGCGTCGACCGTGCCGTCGCGCACCGCGCTCTCGCCGGCCGCGGCCGCCACCGGTACCAGTTCCAGGGGGACGTCGGGTATCCGTTCCGCCCACACCCGCGCCCATTTCCCGGGGGTGACACCGGGGACGTAGCCCAGCCGGAACGCCGGGGCGGACTCTTCGCTCACCCGCTCAGGCTAGCGGCCCGTGCGTCCAACGGCCGCCGAGCATCGTGCCCCACACCGCCGTCGCGGCCAGCTCCGCGCCGGAGCGGGGCAGCGTGTCCGCGTCGAGCACCACGAGGTCGGCGACGTCACCGGCGGTGACGCGGGTCCGGCCGCCGGTGGACGCTGCGAGCGCCACCTGCAGATCCAGTTCCTGCTCGCGGTGCCAGACGCGGCCGTCGGGCAGGGTGCGGTCGATCGCGGCGGCCAGGGTCCGCCACGGATCGAGGGGTGCGACCGGTGCGTCGGAGCCGAGGACGAGGCGCGCGCCCGCCGCGTGGAGCGTCGCGTACGGAAACGAGCGGTGCGTCCGGCCGGGCCAGTACCGCTCGGCCAGGTCCACGTCGTCGTACACGTGCGCCGGCTGGATGCTCGCCGCGATACCGGACCGCGCGAAGCGTGGGACGTCGCGCTCGGCCACGAGCTGAGCGTGTTCCACGCTGCCGTGTGCCCCGGTGGCGGCGAACGCGTCGAGCACGTGCGCACACGCGTGGTCGCCGATCGCGTGGACTGCGCTCTCGAACCCGTGGTCGTGGGCGTGGCGCATCAGCGGCTCGAGTTGTTCCGGAGGCACAGTCAGCACCCCGTGCTCGCCGTCGGGATACGGCTCGTGGCAGTAGGCGGTGCGGGTACCGAGCGACCCGTCGACGATCACCTTCACGGGACCGACCGTCGCCAGACCCGCCGTGCCGGGCACCGGGTCGCCGGTCCGCATTCCCGCCGCGATCGCGGCACCGAGCCACCGGGGCCAGATGCCGCACCGGACACGCAGGTACCGCGTCCCGGCGCCGATGCGGCGTGACCAGGCGGCCAGATTGTCGGCGATCTCGAAGTCGACGACCCCGACGACACCCCGGGCCGCGGCCGCTCGGGCCGCGGCGTCCACGAGCCGGTCGCGCACCTCGGCGTCCACGCGCTGGATGTCGTTCATCAGCGGCATGAACTCGCTCTCGCGCAGCAATCCCGTGGGATGTGGATGCAGCGAGAAGTGTTGTAGCGCGGAGGTATTGAACCAGGCGCAGTGCAGGTCCGCGCTGAGCGCGACGACCGGCCGGGCGGGGGCGATCGCATCGAGCACCGCTGCGGTGGGTGCGTCCGGCCACAGCCCGTCGCGAAAGCCGCGCGCGACCACGACGGGAGCGGGGTCGACGACCAGGCGGGCGGCCACCAGCGCGACCGCGTGCGCGGCCGACGTCGCGCCCGACAGGTCGAGCGCGGCGTGCGCGAGGGCCCACTGGTCGAAGTGCACGTGCGCGTCCCACAGTCCCGGCAGTACCAGTCGCCCCCCGACGTCGACGACCTCGGCGCCGCCCGCGGGATCGGAGACGACGCGGTCGCCGGTGATCGGCAGGTCGACCGGGTCGGCGCCGGGAGCGGTGCGGGCATTGCGCAGGACGAGGTGCGGCGGCACGGCTCAGCCTTCGACGATCTCGAACTCGTCGAACACGACCTCGCCGGCCGCGTCGGATTCGGCGAGGTTCACCTCGCCGAGCAGCGCCCAGCCGTGGTCGCCTTCGGGGTCGGCCAGGGTCTGCCGGACGCGCCACAGGTCCTTCTCCTCGACGACGGTGAACAGTTGCGGGCCCCGCGCGTCGGGACCGGTGCCGATCTCGTCGTACTCCTCGAAGTACAGTTCGAGGAGATCGGCCCAGTCCTGCGCTTCGAGTCCGTCGCCGAGGCCGGCGAGTGCGTCCCAGCGTCGTCGCGACGCCAGTTCCACCCGCTTGAACATCGCGTTGCGCACCATCACCTTGAACGCCCGTGGGTTCGCCGAGATCGGTTTGGGCACGTCCGCACCGAAGGCCACCTGCTGATCGTCGGATTCGATGCCGGGATTGGTCAGCGACTCCCACTCGTCGAGCAGGCTCGAATCGACCTGGCGGATCAGCTCGCCCAGCCACTCGGTGAGGTCTTCGAGTTCCTCGGTGCGGGCCGCGTCGGGAACCGTCTGGCGCAGGGCCCGGTAGGCGTCCGCGAGGTAGCGCAGCACCAGCCCCTCCGAGCGGGCCAGCCCGTAGTGGCCGACCAGTTCGGCGAACGTCATGGTGTGCTCGACCATGTCCCGCACGACCGACTTGGGGGACAGGGGGAACTCCGAGACCCACGGGTGCCCCGTGCGGTACGTCTCGAAGGCCGGCTCGAGCAGGTCCGCGAGCGGCTTCGGCCAGGTGATCTCCTCGAGGAGCTCCATCCGCTCCTCGTATTCGATGCCGTCGGCCTTCATCTGCTGCACGGCCTCACCACGGGCGGCGTGCTGCTGGGCCATGAGGATCTGCCGCGGATCGTCGAGCGTCGACTCGATCACGGACACCACGTCCAGCGCGTAGGTGGGGGAGTCGATGTCGAGCAGCTCGATCGCGGCGAGCGCGAACGGCGACAGGGGCTGGTTCAGCGCGAAGTCGCGTTGCAGGTCCACCGTCAGTCGCGCCGTCCGGCCGAACTCGTCGGGCTCGTCGAGCTGCTGCACCACGCCGGCCTGCACGAGCCCCCGATACAGCGAGATCGCCTTGAGGATGTGCCGGCGCTGGGCCGGGCGCGTCTCGTGGTTGTCCTCGAGCAGGTGACGCATCGCCTCGAAGCAGCTGCCCGGACGGGCGATCACGTTCAGCAACATGGAATTGCTCACGGAGAAGCGCGAGGTGAGGGGCTCGGGGGAGGCGGCGACGAGCTTGTCGAACGTGCCCTCGCCCCACGAGACGAACCCTTCGGGAGCCTTCTTACGCTGCACCTTGCGGCGCTTCTTCGGGTCGTCACCGGCCTTGGCGAGGGCCCGCACGTTCTCGATCTCGTGCTCGGGTGCCTGCACCACGACGGTGCCCATCGTGTCGAACCCGGCGCGGCCGGCGCGGCCGGCGATCTGATGGAACTCGCGGGCCTTGAGCTGCCGGGTCCGGGTGCCGTCGAATTTCGTCAGGCCGGTCAGCAGCACCGTCCGGATGGGCACGTTGATGCCCACGCCCAGCGTGTCGGTGCCGCAGATGACCTTGAGCAGGCCGTCTTGGGCCAGCCGCTCGACGAGTCGCCGGTACTTCGGCAACATCCCGGCGTGGTGCACGCCGATACCGTGCCGCACCAACCGCGAGAGCGTCCTGCCGAAACCGGTGGAGAACCGGAACGCGCCGATCGCCTCGGCGATCGCCTCCTTCTCCTCGCGGGAGCACATGCTGACGCTGGTCAGGGCCTGCGCTCGTTCCAGGGCGGCGGCCTGGGTGAAGTGGACGACGTAGACGGGGGCCTGATGGGTGGTGACCAGTTCCTCGATCTCTTCGCCGATCGGCTTCTGGGAATAGGTGAACGACAGCGGCACCGGCCGCTCGGAGCCGGAGACCTCGGTGGTGGGGCGGCCGGTGCGACGGGTCAGGTCCTTCTGCAGGAACGTGACGTCGCCGAGGGTCGCCGACATCAACAGGAACTGCGCACGGGGCAGCTCGACGAGGGGCACCTGCCAGGCCCAGCCACGGTCCGGCTCGGAGTAGAAGTGGAACTCGTCCATCACCACCTGGCCGATGTCCGAGTCGGCGCCCTCGCGCAGCGCCAGATTGGCGACGATCTCGGCGGTGGCGCAGACGATCGGGGCACCGGGGTTCACCGAGGCGTCACCGGTCATCATCCCGACCCGATCGGCGCCGAACACCTCGCACAGCGCGAAGAACTTCTCACTGACCAGGGCCTTGATCGGGGCCGTGTAGAACGTGCGCTTACCGGTGGCCAGGGCGAAGAAGTGCGCACCGAGTGCGACCATCGACTTGCCCGACCCGGTGGGCGTCGCGAGGATGACGTTCGACCCGGAGACCAGTTCGAGCAGCGCCTCCTCCTGCGCCGGATACAGCGAGAGGCCGCGCCCGGTCGTGAAGGCGGTGAAGGCGTCGAACAACGAGTCCTCGTCGACGATGTCGGGGATCAGTTCCGGAAGCAGCACCGCTCCAGGCTAGTTGTTGCCGGCGGGACCGCGCCGACGCGCCGGCCGGCCGCGGACCGCGGCGCCCGTCCCCGTCGAGTCCGCCGCTCGCCACGGTGGGCGGGGCGCTCAGGTGGCGCTGCGCTCGTCGGCGCCCATCGCACCGAGCACGGCCTGCCGGGTGGCCGGGCCGCCGGTGATCTGGCTCTCGCTGACGCCGTTGATCAGCAACTCACGCCAGCGCTCCTCGTCGAACACGAGAGGCGCGGTCGAGTCGAGGAACTCCTCGACCACCCGCAGGAACCGGATGGGGTCGTCGCGGAACGGGAAGTGACCGGCGCCGCGGAAGACGTCGAGCCGGGAATTCGGCATCGCCGAATGCGCCAGGTAACCGTGGCTCACCGGGATCACGCTGTCGTGATCTCCCCAGATCAGCTGCACGGGCAGGTTCTCGGTCAGGTAACAGCGGTCGAGCATCGTCACCACCTGCCCGCGCCAGTCCACGACGGCCCGCAGTGTGCGCAGGAACGCCTCGTAGGCGGTGGGATCGGGCAATCCGCTCAGGACGCGGATCAGATCCGACGTGTCGTGCAGGAAGACCCCCGGCCGCAGCGGCGTGTCGTGCAACTGCCCCAGCAGGCCGCCGGCGACGCGTACCGCGGGCATCGCGCCCGGCAGCCGGAGCAGCTTGAGGACCTCGCTCAGGCCCGGCATGGACAGCAGGCGCAGGGCGGGATGGACGTCCTTGGTGACGCCGCCTGCCGAGACCAGGATGAGCCGGTCGACCATCTGCGGGAACTGGTACGCGAACTGCATCGCGACGCCGCCGCCGAGGGAATGCCCGACCACCGTGACGTGCTCGATGCCCAGGACCGACAGCAGATCTCGGACCCCGTTGGCGTACGCGGCGACCGAATAGTCGGCGCGGGGCTTGTCGGAGCGGCCGTGGCCGAGCAGGTCCGGGGCGATGACGGTGTACTTACGGGCCAGGTGCGGGATGACTTCCTGCCAGGTCGAGGAGTTGTCGCCGATCCCGTGGATCAGCAGCAGCGCGGGCCCGTCGCCGGCGAGCCGGAACGCGCGGCGGTAACCGTGGATGGTCCGGAAGACCACCCGAGTCTCCGCATCCGGTACCGGCCGGAGCGTGCGTGTGCGTGATGAACCCATGTGCGTCTCCTGACCGCCGGATCCTCGTCGACCTGTGTCGTCCGAGGCGCCGGACCGTCGCCGGCCCGACCCTTCCGCTCAACTCGTCGAACCGAGCGTACTGACTGTATGTGACCTGCACAACGTCAAAGGTAACGAGAGAGTAATGATCAGGGGTCGGACCGGCGGCGATTCGAACCCGGTCAGGCGGGCGGTTCCGCCTCACCCGGCCCGTTTCCGCCGCGATCCTCGTACTCGGCGAGGAAACGTTCGAACTCGGCGCCGATCTCCTCGCCGGTCGGCAGATTCTCGTCCGTCGGCAGCTGGGCAGCCTGCTGCTCCTGCGCGGCGACATAGCTGTCGTACTGCCGCTCGAGTCCCCGGACCACCGCCTGCACTTCCTCGTTCTGGGCGATGTGCTCGTCGATCTGCTCGCGCACGCGCGCGGCGGCTTCGCCGAGCGCGGCCAGGGGCAGCCCGAGGCCCCCGGCTTCGGCGACGTTCTCGAGCAGCGTCTCGGCGGCACCCGGATAGTCGGTCTGTGCCAGGTAGTGCGGCACGTGGACCGAGAACCCCACCGACTCGTGACCGTGCTGCGCCATCCGCAGCTCGAGCAGTGACGACACCCCCGCCGGCACCTGCAGTTCGCCCGTCCAGCGATGGTGATCGGCGATCAGGTCCTTGTTCGTCGAGTGCGCGGTCACGCCCAGTGGGCGGGTGTGGGGAATCGCCATCGGGATCGCGCTGATCCCGATCGTGCGCCGGACGCCGAACTGCTCGGCCAGCAGGCGCACCGCGGTGATGAACCGCTCCCATTTCAGGTCGGGCTCCGCGCCGGCGAGAAGCAGGAAGGGAGTACCGGCGGTGTCGATCAGGGCGTACAGGTTGAGTTCCGGGGCGGCGTAATCCGAGAAGTGATCGGCCTTGAACGTCATGGTCGGGCGCCGGGACCGGTAGTCGATCAGCTCGTCCACGGCGAACGACGCGACGAGCTCGCTTTCGAGGCTCTCCCGCAGGTGTGTGGTGGCGAGCCGTACCGCATGCCCCGCGTCGGCGAACCCTTCGAGGCCGTGCACCAGGACGGGGCCCTCGCCGTCCGCGGACGTCAACCGGGGCGCAGGGAACTCGAGCTCGTACATGCGGGACTGGTCGTCCATGCGAACATCCTCCGTTCGATCCGGGGCGCCGTGATACCGCCGGGTCCCCGGCGTGGCATGGTGGAGTTCGAGTCTAGTTGAACTGATGATCAGCTTCCGCCGGGGCGTGACCCGGCGGAACGCGACAGCGGAGGTCCGGTGGCACCCCACAGCGCAGGAGACGACGTCCGGCCGCCGCGCCGCCCCCCGGCCCCCGGCCGCCGGCTGGGCGCCACCGCGTTCGGCGCGGTGCTGCTGCTCGCCGCCGGGTGCTCGTCGACCGTCGGCGGGACACCCCAGCCCGAGCCGGCCGCGCTGGCCACCACGGGCGACGCCGCGACCGCGAGCCGCCCCCTCGCCGAACTGCTGCTGCCCCCCGAGGAGTTCCCCGAGCCGTACGACGCGGTGGTACTCCCGCCGCAGGCGGTCGCCCAGGCCGCTCCCGATCTCACGGGCGTGCCCGAGGGTGCCAAGGTGGATCCACCCGGCTGCCTGCCACCGCCGCAGAATTTCGGCCCGGACGGGACCGCGATGGTGGTCGGCACGGACAACGACAGCCGGGCCACCATCTCGGTGGAACTCGTCGCCGTCACCGACGAGCTGGCCGCCTACCGCGAGCATCTCGTCGAATGCCCCGTCGTCGCGGCGACCCGCCGGGGCGTCACCGCCACCGTGACCACCACGCTCGACCCGTCGGCGCCCCCGGCGCCCCCGGGGGTCGAGACCCTCGCCTTCACCCGGACCGTCCGGTCGGGGGAGGGCCGGGAGGTGGTCACCCAGTCGATGACCAGCCGCATCGCCCAGCTCGGCGACGTGCGGGTGCTGGTGACCTACATGTCCTTCGGTGCCGGGCCCGCCGACACCGGCGGCCTCACCCGGGTCTTCGACGCGAGCGTGGAGCGTGTTCGCGCCGCCTGAGTGCAGTCGCTCGAGCGCGGCACGCTACCAGCGCCCGCCGACAACGGGCGGTCCGGACTCCCGCAACCGCCGTAGTTGTCCACAACCGGGGCGTTCGTCCCCAGATTCGGCGAATCCGGGTCGCACGGTCTCCGGGGGCGCGGACCGTCGGGGACAGTCGGGCCATGACCACATCGACTTCCTCGCCCCGCCCGCTGCGACTCACCGATCCGGGTGAACTGATCGCCGCCGTGCCGGCCATGCTCGGCTTCCTTCCCGCGCGGTCGCTGATCGTGCTGAGTCTCGCGTCCGACGCGGGTGGCGGACGCGACGGCGCCCGGTCCGCGGCCGTCGGCGCCGTCATGCGCCACGACCTGATGCTGCCTCCCGGCGAGGACGATCCGGTACCGGCCGCGATGCGTGACGTCTTCGAGCGGTTCGGTGCGCTCTGCGACCGGGAGGGCGCCGACGCCGTGCTCGTCGTCCTCGTCGACGACCGCCTCGACCATCCGGACGCCCCCGCCGTCGCCGCAGCCTGCCGCTTGCTCGACGACTTCGCCGTCCGTCTCGATCGTCACGGGATCCGCATCGCCGGCGCCCACGCCGTCTCCGAAGTCGCCTGTGGCAAGATATGGTTCGCGCTCGTCGGCGGCGTGCACGGGACGGTGCCGGACCCGCAGGCCTCACCCGTCGCCGCCGCTCGGGTCTTCGAGGGCGGAGCCATCCGACGGTCGCGCGCCGAACTCGCCGACCTGCTGGCCCCCGTGCCGATGCCCGGACGGCTGCAGGTCGCCGACCACATCGACGAGGCGATCGACACCCGCGACCTCGCCTACGAACTCGCCGTCCGTGCCGGCGGCCGCGAGCGCGCCGACCGTCAGGAACTCGAGGCCGTCCTGAGTCACATCGCCCGGCACGGCGACGGCGCCGAACTGCTCGCCCCCGAACTCGCCGAACTCGCAGTCCTGCTGTCGAACTCGACCGTGCGGGACGCGGTGATGGCCCTCGCGACGGGTGCCGAGTCCGACACTGCCGAACGATTGTGGATCGCGCTCACCCGGCGTCTCCCGGACCCGGAACGAGCCGAGGCCGCCGCTCTCGTCGGCTACAGCGCATACGTACGTGGCGACGGGCCGCTCGCCGGGGTCGCTTTGGGTGTCGCACTCGAATCGAATCCGCGGCACCGGCTGGCCGACCTTCTCGACCAGGCCCTGCAGGCCGGGTTGCGGCCGCACACCGTGCGCGGTCTCGCCGACACCGGCTACGAGATCGCCGCGCGGCTCGGGGTGCGAATGCCCCCGCCGGAGCCGGCGGCGTGACCTCGGCCGCTCAGCGCCGTGCCGCGTGCGACCGGTCGCCGAGCCCCTGCAGGTAGGCCCACGCGTCGGTGACGATCTCGTCGAGGCTCGTGTGCTGCGGCTTCCAGCCCAGTTCCTCGACGGCGCGGCGGCTCGAGGCGATCAGCACGGCCGGGTCCCCGGCACGCCGGGCGGCGTCGACGACCGTGATAGGCAGCCCCGTCACCCGGCGACACGCCTCGATGACCTCCCGGACGGTGAAACCCTCACCGCTGCCGAGGTTGTAGACGGCGTGTTCGCCGGGACGGGCGGACTCCAGTGCCAGAAGATGGGCGTCGGCGAGGTCCTTGACATGGATGTAGTCCCGCACCGCCGTACCGTCCTTGGTCGGCCAGTCGGTGCCGAACACCGAGATGTGCTCGCGCTGGCCGAGGGCCACCTGCAGCACGAGCGGAATCAGGTGGGTCTCGACCACGCGGTTCTCCCCGGCGCCGTGGTACGCACCCGCGACGTTGAAGTAACGCAGGCTCGTCGCGGCCAGCCCGTAGGCCCGCGTGTAGGACGAGATCGCATGGTCGATGGCGAGTTTCGTGGCGCCGTACGGGTTGGTGGGACGGGCGGGGGCGTCCTCGGTGATCGGGACCTGCTCCGGTTCGCCGTACGTCGCCGCCGTCGACGAGAACACCAGCCGCGGAGTTCCCGATCGCCGGATCGCGTCGAGCAGGGCGAGGGTCGCGACGACGTTGCCGTGCCAGTACTTGTCCGGCTGTTCGACGGACTCGCCGACCAGCGACTGCGCCGCGAAATGCAGCACACCGTCGAATCGGGGCCGAGCGCCGTCGCCGAGCACCGTCGCGGCGGCGGTGGCGATGTCGCCCTCGACGAACTCCGCGCCGGCCGGCACGGCGTCGGCGTTGCCGGTGGACAGATCGTCGAGGACCACCACCTCGTGTCCCTGCTCGAGCAGCACCGTGCTGCAGACGCTGCCCACATACCCGGCGCCGCCGGTCACCAGAAGCCTCACGCTGTGCGCCCCTTCTTCGCCGGCCCGCGCAGGGCCGGCGAACGGGCCTGCCTCAGACCTGCTTCACCTGCACCGCGTGGGCCATTTCGTCGGAAAGTTCGAAGCCGTCGTGGCCGGGCACGTTGATGACCACCGACCCAGGCTTCGTCTCGACTGTAACGCGTGCGTCGGGCACGATCCCCGCCTCCCGCAGCCGGCCGATCACCTCGTGATCGGACTGCACGTATTCGGCGAGCCGTCGCACGACCACGGCGGTCGGCTTACCCGGCGGAATCTCGGTGAGCCGGACCAGCGGCTCGTCCGCCGCCACCGGCCGGTCCAGGCCGAGCTGGTCCAGTCCGGGGATGGGGTTGCCGTACGGCGACGTCGTGGGGTTGTGCAGCACCTCGACGAGGCGGCGCTCGACCTCCTCGCTCATCACGTGTTCCCAGCGGCAGGCCTCGGCGTGCACGTTCTCCCAGTCGAGGCCGATCACGTCCACGAGCAGCCGCTCGGCGAGCCGATGCTTGCGCATGACCGACACCGCCAGATCGCGGCCCTTCTCGGTCAGCTCGAGGTGCCGGTCGCCCGCCACCCGCAGCAGCCCGTCCCGCTCCATCCGGGCGACGGTCTGACTCACAGTCGGGCCGCTCTGCTCCAGGCGTTCGGCGATGCGCGCACGCAGCGGCACGACGCCCTCTTCCTCCAAGTCGTAGATCGTCCGGAGGTACATCTCCGTGGTATCGACCAGGTCCTTCACTCTCACACCCCTTCGTCTGCGGCCGATTCTAACCGGGCGAAACCCCCGGCGGGTGAACCCCGAGCGGCCCCGCCCGGCGCGGTGGGCGGTGGGCACGCCGAGGTCTTCGGGCACTCGCGTCACCCGGAGCGGCGCAGTAGCTTTGTGGCCATGACCACGACCTCCGCCGCGACGGGCGATCCGACACATCCGAGCGGCGACCGAGTGGTGGTGTGGAGTCCGGACTACCTCGACTACCGGTGGGGTCCGTCCCACCCGATGAACCCCACCCGGCTCGATCTCACGATGGCGTTGTCCCGGGGTCTCGGCCTGCTCGAGGGGGTGGAGACCCTGCGCCCGCCGGCCGCGACCGACGCCGATCTGCTGCGCATCCACACCCCCGCCTACGTCGAGGCCGTCAAGCACGCCGGCAACCTGCCTCCCGGCTCGACCGCCGGACCGGAGGCCCCGCACGGTCTCGGCACCGAGGACAACCCGATCTTCCCGCGCATGCACGAGGCGAGCGCCGTCCTCGCGGGCGGCACCCTCGCGGCCGCGCGCGAGATCGCGGCCGGCCGCACCCGGCGGGCGGTGAGCATCGGCGGCGGGATGCACCACGCGATGGCCGACTGGGCCGCCGGATTCTGCGTCTACAACGACGCCGCCATCGCGATCTCGTGGCTCCTCGACAACGGCTTCGACCGGATCGCCTACCTCGATGTCGACGCCCACCACGGCGACGGAGTGCAGCACGCGTTCCTCGGCGATCCCCGGGTGCTCACCGTCTCCGTCCACCAGCACCCCGCGACGCTGTGGCCGAACACCGGCTGGTCCAGCGAGATCGGTACCGGTGCCGCCGAGGGCACCGCGGTCAACCTGCCGGTCCTGCCCGGCACCGTCGACGCCCTGTGGCTGCGCGCGTTCCACGCCGTCGTCCCCGCGGCGGTCGCCGCGTTCCGGCCGCAGATCATCATCAGCCAGTGCGGTGCCGACAGCCACCGGGAGGATCCGCTGGCCGACCTCTCGTTGACCGTCGACGGTCAACGCGCGGCGTACCTGGCGATGCGTGAGCTCGCGGACCGGCACTGCGAGGGTCGGTGGCTCGCCGTCGGAGGGGGTGGCTACGGGCTGGTGCGGGTGGTACCGCGATCGTGGACCCACCTGATCGCCGCCGTGCTCGACCGCGAGATCGACCCCGCTACGCCGATTCCCGGCGAATGGCGGGAGCGGGTCGCTGCGATGGCACCGGGGGTCGATCTGCCGACCGTGATGGGGGAGGGCGGCGACGTGGCGTATCTGCCGTGGGACGGTCCCGGCGGCACCCCCGAGACCGGCGTCGCCTCGTTCGATCGTGCCCTCAGCCGAGTCGACTCGGCCATCGTCGCCACCCGTCGGGCCTGCTTCCCGCTGCTCGGCCTGGACCCGGAGGACCCGCGTGACTGAATCCGAGAGCACAGCATCCGAGAGCACAGCATCCGAGAGCACAGCATCCGAGAGCACAGCATCCGAGAGCACAGCATCCGAGAGCACAGCATCCGAGAGCACCGCATCCGAGGGCACGCCTCACGGCCCCGCGGGACAGACGCCCGACGGCGACGCACCCGCCGGCACGCAGGCCGACGCCGCAGCGCGCGCCCAGGCGGAGAAGGACGCCGCCCGGGAGCGGGCACTCGCCGTCGCGCGGAACTACCCCAAGCACTGGGTGGCGGACGTCCTGGCCTCCGACGGGAAGGCCGTGCACCTGCGGCCCATCGTCCCCGAGGACGCGGACCTGCTCGTGGATTTCCACAGCAAACTCTCGGAGCGCACCCGCTACCTTCGCTACTTCGGTCCCTACCCGACGATGTCGAAACGGGACCTGTTCAACTTCACCGTGGTCGACCACCACCGCCGGGTCGCCTTCGTGGCCCTGCTCGGCGGGGAGATCATCGCGGTCGGCCGCTACGAGGGACTGCCCGAGGGCGACGGCCTGTCCGCCGAGGTCGCCTTCACCGTCGCCGACGCGCATCAGGGCCGCGGTCTCGGCCCCATCCTGCTCGAGCACCTGGCAGGCGCCGCCGCCGAGAACGGCATCCACACCTTCGTCGCGGAGGTACTCGCCGAGAACCGCAACATGGTCACGGTGTTCCGCGAGGCCGGATACCAGGTCAGCCGTAGTTTCGAGGGCGGCGTGGTGCGGCTCGAATTCGCCATCGACCCCACCGAGGCGCTGGTGTCGGTACGCAATGCCCGCGAACGGGCCGCCGAGGCGCGGAGCGTCCGCAACCTGCTCAGCCCGGGCAGCGCCGCCGTCATCGGCGCGTCCACCGACAGTCGCAAGGTCGGTAACGCGGTCCTGGTCAACATGCTGCGCAGCGGCTTCACCGGCCCGGTCTATCCGGTCAACGCCGAGCACCGCTCGGTGCGCGGCGTGCGGGCCTATCCGACCGTCCGCGACATCCCCGACGACATCGACCTCGCGATCGCGGCGGTCCCGGCCGAGGCCATCGACGCGGTGCTCGACGACTGCCTCGCCAAGGGCGTCAAGGCGCTGCTCGTCGTGTCGTCCGGCTTCGGCGAGACCGGACCGGAAGGCCGGGCCGCGGAACGCCGCCTCGCGCACGCGGCACGGGCACACGGCATGCGGCTGATCGGTCCGAACGCCCTCGGTGTCGCCAACAACGACCCCGAGGTCCGTCTCAACGCCACCCTCGCGCCCGTGCTGCCCGCGGCCGGCAACGTCGGCTTCTTCTGCCAGTCCGGCGCGCTGGGCATCGCGATCCTCGACGAGGCCGCCAAGACCGGCGTCGGCCTGTCCTCGTTCGTCTCCGCCGGCAACCGCGCCGACCTGTCGGGCAACGACCTGCTGCAGTACTGGGACACCGATCCGGCCACCGAGGTGGTGCTGCTGTACCTCGAGAGCTTCGGCAATCCGCGCAAGTTCTCGCGCATCGCCCGGCGCGTGGCTCGCAGCAAGCCGATCGTCGCCGTCAAGAGCGGTCGGCACGCCGTGCCCCCCGTCCTGGCCGCCCGGACGGGGGAAATGGACGACACCATCGTGCGGGACCTGTTCGAGCAGGCCGGGGTCGTGCAGGTGGGTTCGATCTCCCAGTTGTTCGATTCGGCCCTGTTGTTCGGCTATCAGCCGCTGCCGGCCGGCCCGCGCGTCGCGGTGGTGGGCAACTCCACGGCGCTGGGTGTGCTCGCCGTCGACGCCGCCCGGAGTGAGGGCCTGCACGTCGGCGAACCCGTCGATCTGGGGGCCGCGGCGTCCCCACAGCAGTTCGCGGCGGCCGTCACCCACGCACTCGAATCCACCGATGTCGACGCGGTGATCGCAGTGTTCGTACCGCCGGTCGCCGTGACGGTCGAGCCGTACGCGCAGGCCCTGCGCGACGCCGTTGCCGGCACCGACAAGCCGGTGCTCACGACGTTCCTCGCCACCGAGGGCCTGCCCGACGTCCTCGCGGTGCGCGGACCCGACGGTCACCCCACCCGAGGTTCGGTGCCCTCGTATCCGGGTCCCGAGCGGGCGGCCCTCGCGCTGGCCCGGGCATGGCGGTATGCCAAGTGGCGCAGCCGTCCCGCCTCCCAGGTCGTCCGCCCGGCGGGCATCGACGCAGAGAAGGCCCGCACCCTCGTCGAGGGTTGGCTCGCGACGTCGCCGGAGGGGCGCTGGCTCTCGGACACCGAGGCCGCACTCCTGCTCGCGTGCTACGGCGTGCACATCGCGGAGTTCCGGGCGGTGACCACTGCCGAGGAAGCCGTCGCCGCCGCGGAGGAGATCGGGTTTCCCGTCGCGGTGAAGGCCACCGGCGCCCACTGGCGGCACCGGCCGGACCTGAGCGGTGTGCGGCTGGATCTGCTCGGACCCGAGGCGGTGCGGATCGCGTACCGAGACCTCGCCGCGGTCTCGGGGGAGCCGTTGCTGCACGTGCAGAAGATGGCCACCAAGGGCATCGGATGCGTCGTGCAGGTCCAGGACGACCCGTCGTTCGGGTCGCTGATCTCGTTCGGTCTGGCCGGAGTCATCTCCGACCTGCTCGGCGACCGCGCCTTCCGGGTCCTGCCGGTCACCGAGGACGAGGCCGTCGAGCTGATCGACGCCCCCAAGGCGGCGCCACTGCTGTCCGGCTACCGCAACACCGAACCGGTCAGCAAGTCGGCACTCGTCGACCTGGTCCAGCGCATCTCCGCCCTTGCCGACGACCTACCGGAGGTACGGGAGATCGCGTGCGAACCGGTCCTCGCGTCCCCCACCGGCGCCGAGCTCACCGACGCGCACCTGCGGATCGGTCCCGAGCCGCACCCACTCGACCTCGGCCCGCGCCGGCTGCGTTGAACGGACCACGGCGGTCCGGCCGGCTCTGCCAGACGGACCACGCCGGTCCCGCCGGCTGCGCTGGACCGGCCACAGAGACAAAGATCCCCGAGAACCCAGCCCGGTTCTCGGGGATCGTCCGGCCGACTGCCCGGTCAGCTGGCGTAGGCGCGCAGACGTTCGGCGCGGTCGCCCTCGCGGAGCTTGCCCATCACCTCGCGTTCGATCTGGCGGACTCGCTCACGGGAGAGGCCGAAGAGCTTGCCGATCTGGTCGAGGGTGCGGGGCTGGCCGTCGTCGAGGCCGTAACGCAGACGGATCACCTGCTGCTCGCGCTCGTCCAGGGTGGCCAGGACGCTGCGCACGTCGCTGTGCAACAGCCCGGCGATCACCGCGTTCTCCGCGGACGTCGCCTCGGCATCCTCGATGAAGTCGCCGAGCGGGGCCTCCTCGTCGTTGCCGACCGGCATGTCCAGGCTCACCGGGTCGCGGCTGTGGTCCAGCAGGTCGCCGATCTTCTCGACCGGGATGCCGGACTCCGCGGACAGTTCGTCGTCGGTCGCCTCCCGGCCGAGCTGCTGGTGCAGTTCCCGCTTGATCCGGGCCAGCTTGTTGACCTGCTCGACGAGATGGACGGGGAGCCGGATCGTGCGGCTCTGGTCGGCCATACCGCGGGTGATGGCCTGACGGATCCACCAGGTGGCGTAGGTCGAGAACTTGAAGCCCTTGGCGTAGTCGAACTTCTCCATGGCGCGGATCAGTCCGAGGTTGCCCTCCTGGATCAGGTCCAGCAGGGGCATGCCACGGCCGGTGTAACGCTTGGCCAGCGACACGACCAGACGCAGGTTCGCCTCGAGCAGATGGCTGCGAGCGGCCTGTCCGTCGCGCACCAGGATCGCGAGGTCGCGCTTCTTCGCTGCGGTGAGCCGCTTCTTGGTCTCCAGCAGGTGCTGGGCGTACAGGCCGGCCTCGATCCGCTTGGCCAGTTCCACCTCGTCCGCAGCGCTCAGCAGGGCCGTGCGGCCGATCCCGTTCAGATAGACGCGGACCAGGTCTGCGGCCGGGCTCTGGCTGTCGAGGTCGGAATCGACGCGGGCGGTGGTATCGGGGCGTGCCATGACGTGCCTCCTCATCGGTGGTGTCTCGAAGCGTTCAACGCGCCAGGCCCCTGGGAAAGTTCCCGAGGTTCCATTGCCGGAACTGCTCTGACCTGCGCAAACGGCACGGAGGTCCTGAGAAGTTGCTGAGAACACACCACCGGGGGAACCGGCCGGTAACTTTCGGCCCGCCCGGAACGCCCTACCGGACCGGCTCGACGAGCCCGTGCCGCACGAGCGCCTGTACCAGAGCCACCGCCCGTTCGGTCAGCGCCTGTTCGTCCTCGCCGTGCGCGACGGCGAGCAGCGCAACCAGGTCCGCCAGCGGCAGGCCGTCGGCCCGCATCCCCGCCAGCAGCGCTGCCGCCGGCTCGTCCACCTCGTGCTGCCAGTTCGGGCCCCCGCCGCGGTGCACGCGCGTCACCACCTGCCGCCAGCCGTCCTCCCCGGGGAGGTACACCCGTTCGAGGGCGGTGTCGGGCCGGACGACGAACCGCGCCTCCAGGACGTCGTGGTCACGCAGCCAGGCCAGCCGGTCGAAGTACGCGACGGCCTCCGCCCCGAGCGGGTCCGTGAAGCCGTGCCGCAGGTCCTCGGCGAGGACGTCGCTCGGCGCGTCGGTGCGCCGCAGGTAGACGAATCCGAAGCCGATGCCCTCGACCCCGTGCCGCGCGAAGTGGTCGAGCCAGGCCTCGGCGCGTGCCGCCACCGCCGGATCCCGCGGGTCGGCGTCGCCGTCGCGCAGCCACGTGCCCACGTAGAAGGCGGGGTCGGCGACGTCGCGCTGCACGATCCACGCGTCGACTCCGTGGGCGGGCAGCCAGGACGCGATCCGGCGGCGCCAGTCCTCGCCTTCGAGGTGCACCCACGAAGCCAGCATCGCCGCGGTCCCGCCCGGGTTCAGGTGCTCGGCGGCGCGCGAGATCATCAGTTCGCTCGCGCCGTCGAGGTCCAGGCCCGAGTCCCGGTAGGTGTGCTCGACCCGTCCCGTACTCACCACGAACGGCGGGTTCGCGACGATCCGGTCGAAGCGACGGCCGGCCACCGGCTCGAACCACGACCCCTCGAGCAGTTCGATCTCGACCTCGTTGAGCGCGGCCGTGGCGGCGGCCAGAACCAGTGCCCGGGCATTGACGTCGGTGGCGGTGACAGTGTCGGCGAAATCGGTCGCGCGTACAGCCTGCACGCCGCAGCCGGTGCCCAGGTCCAGCACCGAGCCGACCGGATCGGTGGGCATGGCCTGCAGCAGCGACAGCGACGCGTGTCCGACGCCGAGCACATGATCCTCGCGGGCGCGCCGGGGACGCATCGCCCCGTCGAGGTCCGACAGCATCCAGCGCGTCCCGGTGCCGGCGTCGAGCGGTCGCAGATCCAGCGCTGCGCGCACACCGTCGCCGTCGCGTTCGAGCAGCCCGGACGCGATCGCCGTCGCCACGTCGAGTGGTGCGAGCGCGTCGCCCACCTCGTCGGCGGGAAGCGTGTCGCACACGAGGAACAGGCGCACGAGGGTGCCGAGATCACCGCCGCCCGCCGCGGCCCGTCGCACCGGCACGGGTTCGCCGCGTCCCAGCGCGGCGTGCGCGTCGGGACCGAGCAGCTCGAGCATCGTGTCGGTGTCGAACCGTGCGCGAGTGAGTGCCGTGCGCAGCGCGGGACAGATCGAAAGCAGCAGGTCGCGGTCCATCCACGCATTGTGGCAGCACCCTGGTGCCGCGCCCCGGGCCGGGGAATCGGGTCAGCCCTCGATGATGCGCGGCTGTGGGCCCTCGAGCGCCGTGGTGTCGTCGGCGCGGCCGTCCCAACGGCTGGGCTCGTCCTTCGACCGCGGTGGGCGATCGTTGGCGATGAGCACCGCCACCCAGGGAAGGGGGACCGACAGAGCGAGGATGCCCACCGCCAGCCACGGATTGGCGAACGCCGCGTACGCGAGCGCAGCGAGGATCATGGCGGGGATGCGGAAGGACATGAGCGTCAGGTACTTGCGGACCCTCGCTCGGTGCTGCTCCTCCAGCGACGACGCCGCCTCGGTGATCAGAACCGGTTTCTCGGGTGACCCGTCGTCGTAGTCCCCATGGAAACCCGGAGTTCTCGACATCCTTCTACTGTCCCACTCGCGTCCACGGAATGCACATACACATCCGCACCCGGGGTGCGGCATCATGTAACGGTGAGCACCGACATCAAGGAACGGCCGGATACCACCACCGACGAAACCACCGACGACGACACTCCCAAGTTCTTCCACTACGTCAAGAAGGACAAGATCGCCGAGAGTGCGGTCATGGGTACCCATGTCGTCGCGCTGTGCGGCGAAGTCTTCCCGGTGACGCGCTCCCCGAAGCCGGGGTCACCGGTGTGCCCGGAATGCAAGAAGGTCTACGAGGGTCTGCGCAAGGGCGACTGATCGACCGCCTCGTCCGGGGCCGCCGGCGCGGGTGCGCCGACGATGCCCTCCGCTGCGCGTGGGTGCGGCGCGTCCACGGGGCACGACTCGGGTTCCCGCTGCCCCGGCCGCATGATGTCCGGTAGCCGGATCGGGATCGGTGCCGTCCCCAGCCGCCGGGTCAGGCCGGTCACCGCGGCCGGTGCGGGCGCTGCGGCCGCCCGCTCGGCGAGCCACCGGCGCATCTGTTCGATGCGGGTCTCGCGCGCCGGCCAGAACTCCTGCACCGTCGCGTTGAACTCGGCTCCCAGCACGACGGCGAAGCCGAGGAAGAAGGTGAACAGCAGGAACGCGATCGGGGTGGCGAGCGCTCCGTAGGTGTATCCGGTCCCGGAGACCCATCGCAGGTACCAGCGCAGCGCCGCGCTCGATGCCATGAAGAACGTGCCCGCCAGGATCGCACCACCCAGCAGGCGATGCCACGGCAGGGACCTCGGCAACGCCACCTTGTACAGCGTCGTCAGGCCCACGAGCAGCAGCAGGCCCACCCCGGGGTAGTAGAAGGTGTCCAGCAACCGGGACCCGACGTCGTACCACGCCTCCGGCAGCGCCCGTCCGATCATGGTCGGCCCGAGCGCGACGAGCGGCAGCGTGAACACCGCCAGGACGAGGAACACCACGTACAGCAGCAGGGCGAAGAACCGCTGCCAGACGGGATGACGGTGGTCGTGCTGGTCGTGTGCCTCGTCGATGGAGTCGACGAACGTGGAGATCGCCGACGAACCCGCCCACAGCGACAGCAGGAATCCGAGGGACATCACGTCGGCGCGGCCCCGCAGCAGCACGTCCTGCACCGTGGGCCCGATGATGTCGTCGACCACGTTCTCGCTGAACATGGTGCGGGAGAACGTCACGATCTTGGACTGGATGATCTCCACCGTATCGGGTCCGAACCACCCGGCGACGTAGCCGAGACTGCCCAGCAGCCCCAGCAGCAGCGGGGGCAGCGACAGCGTCTGCCAGAAGGCGGCCGCCGCGGCCTTGCTGAAGATGGAGTCGTCCCATGCCTTGACCGCCGTCCGGGCGAGCACCTGCAGCCCGCGATGCACCGGCCGCCGCCGCGGGCGCGGTGCGGCGGTCGATCCGGCCGGAGGAGGTGTGTTGCTCATGGGTACTTCCAGCATTCCTGACGACACGCCGCAGTGCGCGGCGGCGGGCCGACGACACCGCGAATTCTGACATGATCGTCTCCTGTCGCCCGCGTCACGGCCGGCGGCTCGGATGCGGGCGGGGCCGGCGGACCGGGATAGGCTGCTCGACGGCCGTCGTCCGTCCGGCGACCGCACGGCGGTGTCCGTCCGCCCGACGGCGGGCCGCAGAGCGAGACCACCCGCACGACCGGAGAAGGAGCACGAGTAGCCGGTGAGCACCGAGACCGTCGGAACAGCGCCCTCCGCCCCGGCCGGACAGCTGCGCGCCTGGCAGCGCCGAGCCCTGACGAAGTACCTCGCGACGAGCCCGCGGGACTTTCTCGCCGTCGCGACCCCCGGCGCCGGTAAGACCACGTTCGCGCTTCGAGTCGCGGGCGAACTGCTGCGCGACCGCACCGTCGACCAGGTGACGGTCGTCGCCCCCACCGAGCATCTCAAGCACCAGTGGGCCGCTTCGGCCGCGCGCTCCGGCATCGCCCTGGACTCGAACTTCACCAACTCCACCGGCCAGACGTCGAGCGACTTCCACGGCGTCGTGGTGACCTACGCGCAGGTGGCCTCGCACCCGTTCAAACACCGCGTCCGCACCGAGGCCCGCCGCACCCTGGTGATCCTCGACGAGATCCACCACGGCGGCGACGCCAAGAGCTGGGGTGAGGGAATCCGGGAGGCGTTCGGCGACGCCACCCGCCGGCTCGCCCTGACCGGTACCCCGTTCCGCAGCGACGACAGCGCCATCCCGTTCGTGACATACGAACCGAACACCGACGGCTTCATGCAGTCCAGGGCCGACCATGCGTACGGCTACGCCGACGCCCTCGCGGACGGTGTCGTGCGTCCGGTGGTCTTCCTCGCCTACTCCGGCGAAGCCCGATGGCGCAACAACGCGGGGGAGGAGTACTCGGCACGACTCGGTGAGCCGCTCAGCGCCGAGCAGACCGCACGCGCGTGGCGGACCGCTCTCGATCCGGCCGGCGACTGGATCCCGGCCGTCCTCACCGCCGCCAACACGCGGCTCGAGCAACTGCGCCAGGGCGGGATGCCCGATGCGGGCGGACTGGTCATCGCCAGCGACCAGACGGTGGCCCGCGCGTACGCCAAGATCCTCGAGCAGCTCACCGGTGAGACGCCCGCCCTCGTCCTGTCCGACGACCCGACCGCGTCGCGGCGCATCTCGGAGTTCGACGCGAGCACGCAGCGCTGGATGGTGGCGGTGCGCATGGTGTCCGAAGGCGTCGACGTCCCTCGGCTCGCGGTGGGCGTGTACGCCACCAGCGCCTCGACGCCGCTGTTCTTCGCCCAGGCCATCGGCCGTTTCGTGCGGTCGCGACGCAAGGGCGAGACCGCGAGCGTGTTCCTGCCGTCCGTGCCGGTGCTTCTCGACCTGGCCAGCCAGCTCGAGGCGCAGCGGGACCACGTGCTCGGTAAGCCGCACCGCGTGAAGGAGGGCTTCGACGACGACCTGCTCGCCGACGCCAACCGGACCAAGGACGAACCGGGCGAGGAGGAGAAGGCGTTCACCGCGCTCGGCGCGGAGGCCGAACTCGACCAGGTGATCTACGACGGCTCCTCGTTCGGCACGGCGACGTTCTCCGGCAGCGAGGAAGAGGCCGACTACCTGGGTCTGCCCGGGCTGCTCGACGCCGAACAGATGCGGGCGCTGCTGCGTCGCCGGCAGCAGGAGCAGCTGGACAAGCCGACGCCGGTCCCCGCACCCGCTCCGCCGCCGCAGGTGGCCGAGCGGGTGGCGACCGCCGACTCGCTGGCCCGGCTGCGCAAGGAACTGAACTCGCTCGTCGCGATGCACCACCACCGGACCGGTAAGCCGCACGGGGTCATCCACGGGGAGTTGCGACGGCAGTGCGGGGGTCCGCCGACCGCGATCGCCACGGCCGAGCAACTCGGCGACCGCATCGCGCTGCTGCGCCAGTGGTGAACCCACTGCCGACGCACCCCCGAAACGGCGAAACGGGCGACCACCCGCGGTGGTCGCCCGTTTCGGCTCGGGTCTCGGAGTCGTCCGGCTCCGGAACGGTGGATCAGACGGCGGCTTCGGCGTCGGACTCGATCGTGGCGCCGAGTTCACGCAGCCGGTCGGTGTGCTCCTTGGCGTGGTGGCCGCAGAAGAGCAGCTCGCCACCGGTGGCAAGGACGGCACGGACGCGAGCGGCTGCACTGCACCGATCGCAGCGGTCTGCGGCGGTCAACTTCGGGCTGGTCAACGTTCCGGGCATGACTCCTCCAAACTGGCCACCACTGTCGTCGGTTGCCTGGGGTCTGGTCCGCCGCACCGGGCCGGCGCGGTGGAACTACTGTGTCAGACGATTCCCGTTCACGCGTTGTTCCAATCCTCCGAAAATCGTGTCGAGTTTCACCCCCGACCCCCCCGAACGCCCACGACGTGCGGTTTCGGGGCTGCGGGTGTTCGCTCACAGCGCAGAGCCCTCGGCGGTGTCGCGGGCCCGGAACGGCCACCGGGAGAGGCTGCGGTGACGAATCGGCTGGTACACATCTGCGCGCGAGCCGACTGGGAGCGGGCGCAGCGCCAAGGAGAGCTTGCCCCCGACTCGCTCGCCACGCACGGGTTCGTGCACCTGTCGACCCCGGAACAGGTGCACCTGCCGGCGAACCGGTTGTTCGCCGGCCGCACGGACCTGGTGCTGCTGCATCTCGACCCGGCGCGGCTCGCGGACGAAGTGCGATGGGAGCCGGGCCTCCCGGACGATCCGGAGGGGATGACGTTTCCGCACCTCTACGGCCCGCTGCCGGTCGCTGCGGTCACCGCGGTGGTGGACTATCGCCCCGGGGGAAACGGACTTTTCGGGGATCCCTGAGGGTGCGCCGTCACCCGGGTGGACTGTGAGTCCTACTCTGGCGGCATGAACGTCGAAGTGACGCCGCTTCCCGGAATCGGCGTGCGCAAGGACTTCGAGCTGGCGTCGGGTCGGCGGATCGGGGTCATCACGCATCGGGACGGCCATTCGGACCTCATCGTCTCGAAGGCGGACGATCCCGATGCCTGTGCGGCCTCCCTGCCGCTGACCGTCGAGGAGGCCGCCACCCTGAGCAACCTGCTCGGCGCGCCGCAACTCGTCGCCCAGCTCCAGGAGGACCACCGGGAACTGCCCGGGATCATCACCCGGCAGCTGCACATCCACGACAGCTCCCGTTTCGACGGGGCAGTGCTCGGGGACACGGCGATGCGTACCCGCACGGGTGTGTCCGTCGTCGCGGTGATGCGCGCCGGGCAGGTGACGCCCTCGCCGGGGCCGGACTTCGTACTCACCGGGGGAGACATCCTCGTCGCCGTCGGCACGGCCGACGGCCTGGACGCCGCGGCCAGGATCCTGCGCAACGGCTGACCGATGAATTCGACCACGCTCGCCCTGATCGAACTGGGGGCGGTGTTCTTCGCCCTCGGCGTGCTCGGACGCCTCGCCGCGCGCTTCGCCATGTCGCCGATCCCGTTCTACCTCCTCGGCGGTCTCGCGTTCGGCACCGGTGGGTTCATCCAGCTGGGTGACATCAGCGAGTTCAGTCACGTTGCCAGTGAGATCGGCGTGGTCCTGCTGCTGCTGCTCCTCGGCCTGGAGTACACGGCCTCCGAACTCGTCACCGGGCTCAAACGGTCCCGCGCGGCAGGCCTGCTCGATCTCGTACTCAACGCCGCGCCGGGAGTGGTGATCGCGCTGCTGCTCGGGTGGGGCGCGACGGGGGCGTTCGTCCTCGGTGGCATCACCTACATCTCGTCCTCGGGCATCATCGCCAAGACCCTGACCGACCTCGGTCGCCTGGGTAACCGGGAGACTCCCGTGGTGCTGTCGATCCTCGTCTTCGAGGACCTCGCGATGGCGGTGTACCTGCCGATCCTGACCGCGGTGCTCGCAGGGGTCAGCCTGATCGGTGGGCTCGAGGCCGTCGCGATCGCGCTGGGGCTGGTCACGGTCGTGCTCGTGCTGGTGCTGCGATACGGGCGTTACGTCTCCGCGGTGCTCGACAGCCCGGACAGCGAGACGCTGCTGCTCAAGCTTCTCGGCGCCGCGCTGCTGGTCGCCGGTGTCAGCTCGGCGATGCAGGTCTCGGCGGCGGTCGGCGCGTTTCTGCTCGGCATCGCGATCTCCGGCTCGACCGCCCACAACGCGGCCCGCGTCCTCGAGCCGCTGCGGGATCTCTTCGCGGCGATCTTCTTCGTGTTCTTCGGCCTCAACACCGATCCGACCGCCATTCCTCCGGTACTGGGGTGGGCGGCGCTGCTCGCCGTCGTCACGGCGCTGACGAAGGTCGCCACCGGCTGGTGGGCGGCGCGACAGCACGGCATCGCCACCATGGGCCGCGCTCGCGCGGGCGCCGCCCTCATCGCCCGCGGTGAGTTCTCCATCGTCATCGCCGGACTCGCCGTCACCTCGGGTCACGTGGACGCCGAGCTCGCAGCCCTCGCTTCGGCGTACGTGCTCATCACGGCGGTGCTCGGCCCCGTGGCGGCGCGGTTCGTCGAGCCGGCGACCCGCGCCGTGGTACCCCGGCTACGCGAACGGCCGCCGGCTGCGGAGCCGACGGCCGATCGCCGTGAAGCGGAGGAGTTCTAGGTGGATCCTCAGTCGAGGTAGTCGCGCAGCACCTGCGACCGCGACGGGTGCCGCAGCTTCGACATGGTCTTCGACTCGATCTGCCGGATCCGCTCGCGGGTGACCCCGTAGACCTGCCCGATCTCGTCGAGGGTCCGCGGCTGACCGTCGGTCAGGCCGAACCGCAGCCGGACCACCCCGGCCTCACGTTCGGACAGTGTCTCGAGTACCGACTGCAGCTGATCCTGCAGCAGCGTGAACGACACCGCGTCCACCGCCACCACGGCCTCGCTGTCCTCGATGAAGTCGCCGAGCTGGCTGTCGCCCTCGTCGCCGATGGTCTGGTCGAGCGAGATCGGCTCCCGGGCGTACTGCTGGATCTCCAGTACCTTCTCCGGCGTGATGTCCATCTCCTTGGCCAGTTCCTCCGGAGTGGGCTCGCGCCCGAGGTCCTGGAGGAGCTCACGCTGGATGCGGCCGAGCTTGTTGATCACCTCGACCATGTGCACCGGGATGCGGATGGTGCGGGCCTGATCCGCCATGGCGCGGGTGATGGCCTGCCGGATCCACCAGGTGGCGTACGTGGAGAACTTGTAACCCTTGGTGTAGTCGAACTTCTCCACCGCGCGGATCAGACCGAGATTGCCCTCCTGGATGAGATCCAGGAAGGCCATCCCCCGGCCGGTGTAGCGCTTGGCGAGTGAGACGACGAGTCGCAGGTTGGCCTCGAGCAGATGGTTCTTGGCGCGGTTGCCGTCGCGGCAGATCCAGTTCAGGTCGCGGCGCTGCGCGACCGGCAGCTTCTCGCCCTTGTCGGCGTACTCCTGCAGCCGGTACCGGTAGGTCGCGTACAGGCCGGCCTCGATGCGCTTGGCGAGCTCGACCTCCTCCTCGGCGTTGAGCAGGGCAACCTTGCCGATCTGCTTGAGGTAGGCGCGCACCGAGTCGGCGGAGGCGGTCAGCTCGGCGTCCTTGCGGGCCTGCCGCAGCGCCTCCGACTCCTCTTCGTCCCAGACGAAGTCGCCCGACGCCTTGTCCTTGTCGCTGGGCTCGTCGTCGGCGTCCGCCGCCTCCACGACCACGTCCTCGGCGCCTTCGAGTTCGGCCTCGGCGACGTCGATGTCCTCGAGCGCGGCTTCCTCGCCCTCGAACTCGTCGCCGGCCGGCTTGCCCGCCTTCTTGGCGGCGGCCTTCTTCGCCGTCGTCTTCTTGGCGGCGGCCTTCTTCGCCGGGGCCTTCTTGGCGGCCGCCTTCTTCGCCGGGGCCTTCTTGGCCGGGGCCTTCTTCGCCGGCCGCTTCGTGGCGGGTGCGGTACCGGTCGCGGATTCCGCGGCGTCCGCGGAGGCTGCCGATTCGTTGGGGGAATCAGCCGTGTGGATGTCGGTGGCTGCCACGTACGCCCTTTCGTGACGAGGTAGTGCGGCGTCGCGCCAGAGGGGTTCCGGCGGAGAGGTCTGTCGGGATCAGGCCGGTTCGCAGCCGGCTGTGCACCATTGTAACGATCGCCGTCGTGCGCGATGTGCAGGACTCAGGGGTGGACGCCTGTTTTCGCAGCCCACGCGGCCCCGATGATGCCGGCGGTGTTGCGCAACGCGGCCGGAACGACGGGCGTGCGGTTGGTCAGCAGCGGGATCCACTTCTCGTGCTTGCGGCTGATGCCGCCGCCGGCGATGAACAGGTCGGGCCACAGCAGGGCCTCGAACCGCGACAGCACCAGCGAGACCTCCTTGGCCCACCGCTTGTACGACCACTCGTTGCTCTCCTTGACCGACGACGCCGCGCGGTGCTCGGCTTCCATCCCGTCGACCTCCATGTGCCCGAACTCGGTGTTCGGCAACAGAACGCCGTTGTGCAGCACCGCCGAGCCGATCCCTGTTCCGAAGGTGAGCAGGACGACCACTCCCGACGCGTCCCTGGCCGCACCGAAGCGGTCCTCGGCGAGACCGGCGGCATCCGCGTCGTTCAGCACGCTGATTGGGCGATCCCCCAGAGCCGAAGCGAACAACGCCCGGGCGTCGGTGCCGATCCATGCCGGATCGATGTTCGCGGCCGTACGCGCCACCCCACCGGTCACCACACTGGGCAGGGTGACCCCCACCGGTCCGGTCCACTGCGCCTGCTCCACGATTCGGGCGACGGTGTCCGCGACCGCCTGCGGAGTCGACGGCTGGGGAGTCAGGATCTTGATGCGCTCACCCACCAGAACACCCGTGGACATGTCGACGACCCCGCCCTTGATGCCGCTGCCCCCGACGTCGACACCGAATCCCAGAAGGTCCGGATCCGGCATGGCCGGCTGGGTCGTCTGCGTCATCTCGCGCTCCCTCTCGTCACCGGAACAGTCACCGCGGGCAACCGCTGTCGTGACGTCACCCTAATGCGAACGCGGCGGCAACGCGGGTGGTGCCGTACCGCGCAGTGTGTTCGGATACTCGGGTGCCCGACACCCCGGATCCCCACCCTTGCACCCTTTCCCGCGACGCCACCACGGACCCGGCCCGGCTGCGGGAGATCGCCGTGGACGTCGCGGTGGCGGCCGCCGCCCACGTGCGCGCCCGGCGGCCCGAGCTGTTCCCGGCCGCCGACCCGGGTGCTCGCACGGCCGGCGCGGTGCGATCGAAGAGCACCGACACCGATCCGGTGACGATGGCGGACACCGAGACCGAGGACCTCATCCGGCGACTGCTGACCCGGTCGCGGCCGGGCGACGCGATCCTCGGAGAGGAGGGCGGCGCCGATGCCGGGTCGACCGGTGTCCGATGGGTTGTCGACCCCATCGACGGCACGGTGAACTTCGTGTACGGCATCCCCGCGTACGCGGTCTCGATAGCAGCCCAGGTCGGTGGAAGATCCGTGGCGGGAGCGGTGGTCGATGTCGCCGCCGGAGATGTCTACTCGGCCGCGCGCGGAGAGGGGGCCACCCGCACCGACGCCGGGGGATCGGTGACGCGTCTGCGCTGCAACCCGGTCGGGGACATCGCCCACGCACTCGTCGCGACCGGCTTCTCCTACGCGCCGCACCGGCGCGAACGACAGGGCCTTCTGGTGGCGGAGCTGCTGCCGAGAGTGCGGGACATCCGCCGGATCGGCGCGGCCGCCCTGGACCTGTGCATGGTGGCTTCGGGCCGGGTCGATGCCCACTACGAACACGGGCTGCAACCGTGGGACTGGGCCGCCGGTGCGCTGATCGCCGCGGAGGCGGGCGCCTGGGTGCGGCTACCGACCGGTGGCGGCGACGTCGGCGAGATCACCGTCGCCGCTGCACCCGGCGTCGCAGCACAGCTCGCGGACCTGCTCGCCACGTTCGGCGCCGACGCTCCGATCCCGGCCTGACGGTCCGCGGCGCTCAGCAGCGGGCGTCGCGGGCCGCCGCCAGCAGGTCGATGTCCAGCGGCGCGGCGGCCGCACCCACCGGCGCCTCCCGCAGCGACTGCAGCACCTCCTCGGCATCGGCGTTGGGCGCGATCTCCTTGGAGTAGGTGCCCAGGGCGAGGTCGACGGTGTCGTCGGCACGGTCGTCGCGGACGAGTTCGGCGCACGGTGCGACCAGCCACACCGTGCTGGCAGCTGCGGCTCCGGCCGCCCCGAACCTGATCTGACCGTGGCACTGCATGTTCTGGTCGACGTAGACGGGGTCGTTGCCCGCCTGGACGTCCGGTGCGCTCGCGAAGCCGTACTCGGCCAGCTGGGTGGCCACATGGGTCGCCTGGCCACGTTCACCGTTGGCGTTGAACACCCGCACCCGCGTCGCCGCCAGGGGAGCGGGCTCGACGTCGAGCAGGACGGACCGGTCGACCACCTCGCCGAGGGGGGCCGGTTGCGGTCCTCCGGGCTCCGACGGCACGGTCGGCGGGGCGTTGCATGCCACGGTCCGGGATACCGGGTCGGAACCGGCGAACACCGATGCCCACACCACGATCCCGACCGTAGCCAGAATCGCGAACAGTGCCGCGGCCGGCACGACGCGGCGGCGGGGGAACGGCCGGCCGCGTTCGTCACGCGCCCGGCCTTCGGTGATCAGGGAAACCACGGCGCCCTGCCTCTCGCATCTCCAAGGGGTGTGTGCGACCACTGTAGAGGGCATCCCCGGGGGGGTCCGCGAAGGCGGGCGAACGGTGGAATGTCTCGAGTTGCTGTGGTGTTGGTGACAATTGACCGACATTTCCCCGGATCGCGTGTATCGGTTACGGCTTCTGTGGGTACTTCCGCTATTGTTCGGCGGCCCAGGTCGTCGAAGATTCGATGATCGGGCTTTCGACAGCGGGAGGCCCGGGTCGTGTCCGGGACCCGGACACGGTCGGCGGGAACTTCCGGAGACGGTCGGGCGTTGCCCCCGCCGAAGGACATGAACAGTGTCCTCCGGCCGGGCACCTGCACGAGGACTAGAGGTAGAGGAAATGGCGACTGACTACGACGCACCGAGGCGAACCGAAACCGACGAGGTGTCGGAGGATTCACTCGAAGAACTGAAGGCGCGACGCAACGAGGCGCAGTCCGCCGTCGTGGACGTCGACGAGTCGGATACCGCGGAGTCCTTCGAGCTGCCCGGCGCCGATCTGTCCGGCGAGGAGCTGTCGGTCCGGGTGGTGCCCAAGCAGGCCGACGAGTTCACCTGCTCGAGCTGTTTCCTGGTACACCACCGCAGCCGGCTCGCCAGCGACGAGAACGGCGTGATGATCTGCCGGGACTGTGCAGCCTGAGTCCCGGCGGGACTGTGCAGCCTGAGTCCCGGCGGGACTGTCCACGCTGAGTCCCGGACGATCGCGCTGACCGGCCGTGCCCGGTTCAGTGTCCGGAGTGGTCGGCGCATCCCAGGGCGGCCTGCAGCTCCGCGGGCCGCCTGGTGCTGATCAGCCAGTACGGGGTGGGGTCGTCCGGGTCGTCCAGCACGACGAGCACCATCGTCCCGATCCACGGGCGGTGCTGGACGTATGCCGCCGGGTCGAGCTGGCGGCCCAGGGCGGCGCTCTTCGCCGACGCCGGCACCACGACAGCGCGGGAGATCACCTCGAGCGGCAGGTGCGCCCGGCCGACGATCAGTTCCCCGCCCGTCACCTCCAACCGCAGACGGGACAGCCACACGAGCGCCCAGACAGGGAACGGCAGCAGCAGCACGTACGGCAGCCAGGCTTGCAGACCGGGCGCCCCCATGTGCAGTTCCGCGGCCAGCAGCGCGGCCACGCCCAGGCCGAGGGGCCACCACCACAGCGGCACCCACATCCGTTCGGAGTAGACCGGCACGTCGGTCGTCTGCTGCGCATCCGCGTCGGGTCGAGAGGTTCGAGACACGTCCATCAGAGTAGTCTCGGTGCACGTGACCGATCTTCCAGCCGTCCCTCTGCTCCGTCTGGACCCGGGGATTCCTGTGCCCGCCCGCGCACACACCGGCGACGCCGGCGTGGACTTGTGCACCACGGTGGACGTGACCCTCGAGCCCGGGCGGCGAGCGCTGGTGGGGACCGGCATCGCGGTGGCCCTGCCCGTCGGCACGGTGGGTCTGATCCATCCGCGTTCCGGCCTGGCCGCGAAGTTCGGGCTCTCGGTGGTCAATACCCCCGGGACGGTGGATGCGGGCTACCGCGGCGAGATCAAGGTGTGCCTGATCAACCACGATCCCGACCGCGCGGTCGAGCTGCGTCGTGGCGACCGCATCGCCCAACTGCTCGTGCAGAAGGTGGAACTCGTCGACTTCGTCGAGGTCGACTCTCTCGACGACACCAGCCGAGGCGCCGGAGGATACGGATCGAGCGGTGGGCACGCAGGTCTGGTGAAGGAAGGTTCCTGACATGTTCGGACGACGCCGGAAGAACCGGGACGCCGAAGCACCCGGACTCGCGGACGAGGCTGAGTTCGCGCCCATGCCCGGGGAAGACGAGACACCGGTGCCGCAGGGCGGTCCCTACGACATCGACGACATCGGCGAGGACGCGGTCGGCGGCCGGCTCGACCTCGGGTCGGTCCTCGTGCCGCTGCCGCCGGGTGGGCAGATCCAGGTGGAGATGGCGCCGAACGGTCAACCCCAGGCCGTGCATCTGGTGACCCAGCACGGACGGATCACCGTCTCCGCGTACGCGGCGCCGAAGTCTCCGGGGCAGTGGCGGGAGGTGGCTGCCGAGCTGGCCGAATCGCTGCGCCGCGACAATGCGACGGTCAGCATCGAGAGCGGACCGTGGGGCCGGGAACTGCAGGGCAGCACCCCGAACGCGGATCTGCGCTTTCTGGGGGTCGACGGTTACCGGTGGATGATCCGCTGCGTGGTCGCCGGGCCGGCCGGTTCGGTGACGGCTGATTCGCCGCTGGTGGAGACCGCACGCAGCATCGTCGCCGAAACCGTCGTGCGTCGCGGCCAGGATCCGCACCCGGTGCGCACGCCGTTGCCGGTGGTGCTGCCGAAGGCTCTTGCCGAGCAACTAGCCGCCGCCGCACAGCAGCAGCAGCACGCAGCCGCGCAGCAGGCAGCGCAGCCGACGCCCCAGCAGCCGGGACCTCAGCAGCCGGGACCTCAGCAGCCGGGACCTCAGCAGCCGGCACCTCAGCAGCCGGCACCGCCTCAGCAGCCGGCACCACAGACGCGCCCGCGGCACGGCGAGTCGGGCTCGGCGATGCAGCAGCTCGGTTTCTGACGGTCCGATCCGTCAGCCCCGGACGCGCCGCAGCGCCTTCAGGCAGGTCGTTCCCAGTACGGACGGGTCGGCGCCGATCTCGGCGAGGGTGACGGTGCCCAGCGCGGCCCGCGTCAGGTGGGCACACCATTCCTGCGCGACCGCGAGGGGATGGACCGCGTCGTCCACGGCGGCGGCGATGCCGACCGGCACCTCCACGGCCTGCAGCTCGTGCAGGTCCAGGGCCCGGTATCGGGATGCCTCGTCGAGCGCCGCCGGCAGGCCCGGCCACTGCGACCGCCAGGAGCGGGCCAGTTCCGTCCCGAGCCACGCGGGGCTGGACGCCACCATCGCGGCGGTCACCGCAGCCAGCCCGTGGGTACGTAGCTCCCCGGCGGTCCATCGGGCGCTCGCCGCCGCCGGTGCGGCGTCCGGTGAGCCCGTCCACGCCGGCAGCGCAGCCAGCACGCCGACGGTGCGTCCGGGATTCTCGGCCGCCCATCGCAGTGCGACCGCGGCCCCGAGCGATACGCCGCCCACCAGCACCGGCCCCTCGGCCGCGGCCCGGTCGAGGGCATCGACGTAGCTGCCGACCACGCGTGCCGGATCCGGGTCGACCGCGACGGTGCGTACTCCGGTGGCGGCGAGCGGACCCGCGAACGCACGCTCGGCGAAGTGCGCGTCGGAGCCTGTTCCGGGCAGGATCACGGCGACGACAGCCCTGGTCGCGTGGCGTTCGGGGGAGCTGTTCACGGAGGGCATGCCCCGATCCTGCCGGACCCGTCGGCGCAGGTGGGAACCGGAGTGGTTGCCCTGTCCCGATAGGTCTACAGTGGCCCTCAGGAAAGCCCCATGCGCGGCCCGCGACCCGTGCCGCGCCCGTTCCAGGAGCACGCTATGGCAACCGCCGCAGCCGGTTACTTCCGCCGACTCACCCGTCGGCTCACGGAAGATCTCGAACAGCTCGACGCCGAGGAGATCGCCGAAACCGCCCAGGCGACCGGGGCCCGCCGCGCTTGCGACTGTGCGCGCGGGGAGGAAGTGACCATGTTCGGCCGCCTCCGCAGTGTCGAGGCGTGCCCGAAGGCCGCCAGCGCCGCCGTCGAGGCGGAACTGTTCGACGGCACCGAAGCCGTCAAGCTCGTGTGGATCGGACGTCGCCGCATCCCGGGCATCGAGCCGGGCAAGACGCTGCTCGTGCGCGGCCGCGTCGGCGAACGCGACGGCGCGAAGGTCCTCTACAACCCGTATTACGAACTGCGCGAGCGGGCCTGACCCGGTCGTCGCCCCGCGCCCGTACCCGGCGCCACCCGCCCCTGAGCTGAGCTGTGGCACCCTCGTAGGAGTGAGCGAGAAGCAGCAGACGGTTCTGGAACAACTCGGTGGACTCAGCGGGTTGGTCTCGTCGACCGTGCCCGTGCTGGTGTTCGTTCCGGTCAACAGCATCTGGGGTCTGACCGCCGCGATCTGGGCCGCCCTCGCCGCGGCCACCGCCGTGCTCGTGTGGCGGCTCGTCCAGCGCACTCCCGTCCAACCCGCCGTCTCAGGGTTCCTCGGTGTGGGTGTGTGCGCGTTCATCGCCTATCGCACCGGCGACGCCAAGGGATACTTCCTCTTCGGCATCTACACCAGTCTGCTGTACGCCGCCGGCTTCGTCCTGTCCGTCCTGGTGCGGCGACCCCTGGTCGGCGTGATCTGGGGCATGCTCAACGGGCAGGGATCGTCCTGGCGGCGGCACCGTGTCGCCGTGCGCGCCTACGACATCGCGACGGCGGCGTGGGCGCTCGTGTTCGCGGCCCGCTACCTCGTGCAACACGAGCTGTACGACGCCGACCGGACCGGCTGGCTCGCCGTGGCCCGCATCGGCATGGGATGGCCGCTGACTGCGGTGGCGTTGCTGGTCACGTTGTGGGCCGTGCGCCGCGCTGATCGGGTCGTCGAACCGGCGCCCGAGACGGTCGACGAGCCGATCGAGACCGGGCCGGGCCGGGCCGCCGACGGCCCCGACCAGGACGTCCGCTGATCCGCTAGAGCCCGAGCGCTCCCCGCAGTTCCTGTTCCACCTCGTCCGCGGCGACGAACAGCAGTTCGTCGCCGCCTTCGAGCGGGTCGTCGGGCTGCGGGACGATGACGCGGCCCCCGCGCAGGATCGTCACCAGGGCCGCGTCCCGGGGCAGTTGCAGTTTGCGCACCGGTTTCCCGGCCAGCGCGGTGGTGTCCGGCAGGGTGATCTCGACCAGGTTCGCGCCCTTGCGCAGTGTCATCAGCCGGACCAGATCGCCGACCGAGACGGCCTCCTCGACCAGCGACGCCAGCATGCGCGGCGTGGAGACGGCGACGTCGACCCCCCACGACTCGTCGAACAGCCACTCGTTGCGCGGGTCGTTGACGCGCGCGACGACCCGCGCGACCCCGAACTCGGTGGTGGCAAGCAGGCTCAGCACCAGGTTCGCCTTGTCGTCGCCGGTCGCGGCGATCACCACGTCGTACTGCTCGAGTTGTGCGGCCTCGAGCAGGCTCAGCTCGCAGGCGTCGGCGTGCACCCACTTGGCATCGGGCACGGAGTCGGGCTCGACGTGCTCGAGCTTGCGCTCGAGCAGCATGACGTCGTGGTGGTTGCGGATCAGTTCGCGCGCGATGGAGCGCCCGACGGCTCCCGCCCCCGCAATGGCCACCTTCATCGGCGATCCTCTCGGTGATGTCCGGGTCGTGTGTTCGGCTGCGCCTGCTGGCACCGGACGGTCAGTCGTCGGCCGCGGGGGGCTGTTCGGCGAGGGCGATCGCCTCGGCGACGGTGCCCGAGACGGCCGCGATGTAGACCTGGTCGTCGGCCTGCAGCACCGTCTTCCGGTCGGGTAGGACCCCGGTGCCGAAGCGGATGACGAACGCGACCCGCGAATGGGTCGCCGCCTCGAAGTCGGTGACGTTGCGGCCGATCCAGTCCTCGTGCACCGAGACCTCGGCGACGGCGACGGTGCCCGTCGGATCCCGCCACTTGGCGGTCTGGCTCTCGTGGGTGAGGTTGTGCAGGAACCGGTCGGTCGTCCACGGCACCGTGGCGACGGTCGGGATCCCGAGGCGCTCGTACACCGCGGCGCGCTTGGCATCGTAGATGCGGGCGACGACGCGCTCGACACCGAAGGTCTCCCGGGCCACCCGGGCCGAGATGATGTTCGAATTGTCCCCGGACGAGACCGCGGCGAACGCGTCGGCCCGCTCGATGCCGGACCGCACCAGCACGTCCCGATCGAAGCCCATCCCCACGATCGTGTGTCCCGGGAAGTCCGGGCCGAGCCGAAGGAACGCGCTCGGGTCGCGATCGATGACGGCCACCTCGTTGCCCAGCCGGACGAGCGCCGCAGCCAGGGAGGAACCCACCCGGCCGCAACCCATGACCACCACGTACACCGTTCGCTCCGATTCTCTTGCTTGCCGTGTCGCCCGGTCGCGACGCGCAGAACCGAACCGTACCGCTCGCGCAGGACCGGTGTGCAGTGCCCGGCGAAGGTGCCCCGGCAGCGGTGCATTTCGGACACGACCCCGGGCGCCCGGCGGGTGGCCGGCGGGACGGCTTAGGCTTTGCGAGTGTCCAAGCTCTCGACCGCCACGAAGCGGTTGTTGTTGGGTAGGCCGTTTCGCAGCGACACGCTCGGTCACACGTTGCTGCCCAAGCGAATCGCCCTGCCGGTGTTCGCATCCGACGCGCTGTCGTCGGTGGCGTACGCCCCGGAGGAGATCTTCCTCGTCCTGTCGGTCGCGGGTCTGTCGGCGTATGTGTTCACCCCGTGGATCGGCGTCGCGGTGGCGCTCGTCCTCGCGGTCGTCGTCGCGAGCTACCGGCAGAACGTGCACGCCTATCCGTCGGGGGGCGGAGACTACGAGGTGGCGACCAAGAATCTGGGCCCGACCGCCGGCCTGACCGTCGGCAGCGCCCTGATGGTCGACTACGTGCTCACCGTCGCCGTCTCGATCTCCTCGGCTGCGGCGAACATCGGCTCGGCGGTCCCGTTCGTGGCGCAGCACAAGGTGCTCTTCGCGGTCGCCGCGATCGTCGTGCTGACCGCGATCAATCTGCGTGGCCTCCGCGAGGCCGGCACGGCCTTCGCGATTCCCACCTACGCCTTCATGATCGGCATGCTCGTGATGTTGGGCTGGGGGCTGGTGCGCATCTTCGTGTTCGGCGAGGACGTCCGGGCCGAGTCGGCCGGCTTCGAGTTGGTCGCCGAGCAGTCCGGTCTGACGGCGATCGCGTTCGTGTTCCTCATCGCCCGCGCGTTCTCGTCCGGGTGTGCGGCCCTGACCGGGGTCGAGGCCATCAGCAACGGGGTGCCCGCGTTCCGCAAGCCGAAGTCCCGGAACGCTGCCACGACCCTGCTCATGCTCGGTGGGATCGCGATCGTGCTGCTTCTCGGCATGATCCTGCTCGCGAACAAGGTGGGTGTGGTCATCGCCGAGCATCCCGAGACCCAGCTGCGCGGCGCGCCGGACGACTACCAGCAGAAGACGCTCGTCGCACAGTTGGCGCACGCGGTGTTCGAGGGCTTCCCGCTCGGCTTCGTGCTGATCACCGTCGTGACGGCGCTGATCCTGGTGCTGGCCGCCAACACGGCGTTCAACGGCTTCCCGGTGCTGGCCTCGGTGTTGGCGCAGGACCGCTACCTGCCCCGGCAGCTGCACACCCGCGGCGACCGGCTGGCCTTCAGCAACGGCATCCTGTTCCTCTCGGGCGTGGCCATCGTGTTCGTGTGGGCCTTCGACGCGGAGGTCACGAAGCTGATCCAGCTCTACATCGTCGGTGTGTTCGTCTCGTTCACCCTCAGTCAGACCGGCATGATCCGGCACTGGACGAGGCATCTGGCGTCCGAGACCGATCCCGAGCAGCGCAGACGCATGCAGCGGTCGCGGATCGTCAACACGATCGGCCTGGCCATGACCGCGTCCGTGCTGGTGATCGTGCTGGTGACGAAGTTCGCGGCGGGCGCGTGGATCGCGATCGTGGCGATGGTCGCGATCTTCGGCGTGATGAAGGCCATCCACCGTCACTACGACAGCGTGGCCGAGGAACTGGAGAACACCGAATGGGACGGGGTGTTGCCCAGTCGCACCCATTCGATCGTGCTGGTGTCCAAGCTGCACATGCCGACCCTGCGAGCGCTGGCGTACGCGCGGGCGACCCGTCCGGACACACTCGAAGCGGTCACGGTCAACGTCGACGACGCCGACACGCGGATGCTGGTGCGCGAATGGGAACGCAGCGACATCACCGTCCCGCTCAAGGTCGTCGAGTCGCCGTACCGGGAGATCACCCGTCCCGTCCTCGAATACGTCCGGCGGGTGCGGCGGGATTCACCGCGCGACGTGGTGACCGTGTTCATCCCGGAGTACGTCGTCGGTCACTGGTGGGAGCAGATCCTGCACAACCAGAGCGCGCTGCGGCTGAAGAGCCGGCTGTTGTTCCAGCCCGGTGTCATGGTCACCAGCGTCCCGTGGCAGCTGAGTTCGTCCGCCCACGCCCGCGCGGAACGTCTGGATTCCGCGCCGGGATCGGTGCGGCGGGGATTCGAGGAGGAACGATGAGTGTCGACTGGTCCGGACGCCGGCTCGAGGTGACACTGGGCAACCCGGCGCACGGGGGGTTCTGCGTCGCGCGGCACGAGGGCCGGGTCGTGTTCGTCCGGCACGGCCTACCCGGCGAGCGGGTCGTCGCGTCGGTGACGGAGGACCGAGGCGGCTCGTTCTGCCGCGCCGACGCCGTGCACATTCTCGAGGCCTCGCCGGACCGGAGGGAGCGGGTGTGCCCGATCGCCGGGCCCGGCGGATCGGGATGCTGCGACCTGTCCCACGCGACGGTGCCGGCCCAGCGGGCCTTCGGGGCCGCGGTGGTCGCGGAGCAGTTGCGCCGTCTCGGCGGGGTCGAGCGGGACGTGCTCGTCGAGGAGTTGCCGGGTGGTGCGCTCGACGGCACCCGGTGGCGCACCCGGGTGCGCCTGGCGGTCGACGCCGCGGGCCGAGCGGGGTACCGGCGCTACCGCAGCCACGAGATCGAGACCGACCTGGCCTGCCCGCAGATCGAGGCCCGGGCCTACGAGGGGCTGGCGGAACGGGTGTGGCGACCTGGTTCCGAGGTCCAGGTGGTCCTCGATGCGGACGGGACGCGGCACGTGATCGAGATCGCACCGCCGCCCGTGTCCCGCACGGGCCGTCGCAGCCCGGGGCGGCGGGGAGCGGCAGCCCGCCGCGCGGCGGCCGGTGCGCCCCGCGCCGAGAAGGTGGTCGAAGGCTCGGGGCGGGCGGTCGAGCGCGTCGGCGGCCGCGAATGGCACGTGGCGGCAACCGGCTTCTGGCAGGCGCATCGCGGGGCAGCGCAGGCCTATTCGGACACCGTGGGGGAGTGGGCAGCGGTGTCGCCGGGCGCGACGGCGTGGGATCTCTACGGCGGGGTGGGGGTGTTCGCCGCCGTCCTGGCCGATCAGGTCGGCACCGGCGGCCGGGTCGAGGCGGTGGAACTGTCCCGCCGGGCGGCGCAGGACGGGGCCGAGGCACTCTCGGATCTCGGACAGGTGCGGTTCCATGCGGGCCGGGTGGAGCAGTTGCTCCCGGAGCTTCCCGCCCCGCAGGTCGTGGTGCTCGACCCGCCCCGGGCCGGCGCCGGGCGGGATGTGGTGGCGGCCGTCGCGGCGGCGGGGCCGGAGCGCGTCGTGCACGTCGGATGCGATCCGGCGGCCTTCGGCCGCGATGTCGGCCTGTACCGGGACCACGGCTTCGAGCTTGCCGACCTGCGCGTCTACGCGGCGTTCCCCTCGACGCACCACGTGGAGTGTCTGGCCTTGTTCACCCGCTGATGTTCACCCGCTGATGTTCACCCGCTGATCGGGGCTGCCCTCGTCGTAGGGTCCCGCGCCTTCGTGGTTGCTTGCAACACGCAACTAAATGTATAGTTGCGTGTTGCAAGCAATTAATATCGATTCGGAGGCGATCCGTGGCCGTCCAGCCCGACACCGCGCACGCGCTCGTCGACGCGATCTTCCTGTTCGGTCGCACGCTGCGCACGGCCCTGGCCAACTCGACGGGCGACGAGCTGCCCAACGCCCTGACCGGAGTTCTGTTCGTCCTGTGGCGGATGGGGGAGTGCCGTCCCAGCGAACTCGCCGCGGAACTGTGTATGAGCCAGTCCGCGTTGAGCCGGCAGCTGGGCGAACTCGTCGAACGGGGAATGGTGGACCGTCACCGCGACCCCGACGACCGGCGGGCCCACCGCGTCAGCGTGTCGGAGACCGGGCACAGAGCCCTGCGCGAGATCCGCGACCGTCGCGCCTCCCGATTGCACGAGCTGCTCGGCGGCTGGGACCAGGCGCAAGCCGAATCCGCCCTCGGCGCGCTCGCGCACCTGAACGACACCCTTTCCGTCCACGACACCACCGGAAGGAACTGCCTGTGAGCGCCGCAGCTGTCAGTCCCCCCTCCTCGATGAGCGCCCCGGGCGCCGCCGAAACCACCATGACGCACCGCGAGATCCTCGAGGCTCTCGCGGGGCTGCTCGCCGCCCTCTTCACGGCGCTGCTGAGCAGCACCATCGTGGCGGTTGCGCTCCCCACGATCATCGCGGACCTGAACGGATCCCAGACCCAGTTCGCGTGGATCATCACCACCGCCCTGCTCGCCAACGCGGCCTCGACGCCGATCTGGGGCAAGCTCGCGGACCTGTTCAACAAGAAGCTGCTGGTCCAGACGGCGATCCTCATCTTCGTGGCAGGCTCGATCGTTGCCGGCCTCGCCACCAACGTGCCCGTCCTGCTCGCCGCCCGCGTGATCCAGGGCATCGGGATGGGCGGCCTCACCGCGCTCGTCGTCGCGGTCATCGGCAGCATCATCCCGCCCCGCGAACGCGGCCGGTACTCCGGTTACATGGGCGCGGTGATGGCCGTGTCCATGTCGGGCGGGCCGATCCTCGGCGGCGTCATCGTCGACAGCCCGCTCGGCTGGCGCTGGTGCTTCTTCATCTCCATCCCGATCGCCGTCGCCGCCATGGCGCTGCTGCAGCGCACCCTGCACATCGTGACCGAACGCAAGCAGGACGTGAGCATCGACTGGCTCGGCGCCACGCTGCTGACGGCCGGTGTCAGCGTCCTGCTGATCTGGGTGTCCTTCGCGGGCAAGGCCGGCTACTACGGGTGGCTGTCGTGGGAGACCCTCGCGTACGTCGGCGTCGGTGTCGGACTGCTCGCCGCCACCGTCGTCGTCGAGTCCAAGGTCGCCGACCCGATCATCCCGCTGAAGATCGTCACCGAGCGCACCACCGCACTCGCGATCATCGCGTCGGTCGCCGTCGGCGTCGGGATGTTCGGCGCCACCGCCTTCCTCGGCCAGTACTTCCAGACGGCCCGCGGCTACAGCCCGACGGCCGCCGGCCTGCTCACCATCCCCATGGTGTTCGGCTCGCTCGTGGCCTCGGTGGTCTCCGGTCAGCTCATCACGCGCTTCGGCCGGTGGAAGCCGTTCCTGGTGCTCGGCGCGGTCCTGCAGGTGGTCGGCTTCGGTCTGCTCGGCTTCCTCGACCACGCCACCCCGATGTGGCTGATCGGTGTGTACATCGCGATCGTCGGCCTCGGCACGGGCATGCTCATGCAGAACCTCGTGCTCGCCGTGCAGAACACCGTCAGTGTCCGCAACATCGGAGCCGCGAGCAGCTCGGTCGCGTTCTTCCGCACCTTCGGCGGAGCGATCGGGGTGTCCGTGCTCGGATCGATCCTCGCCACCCGGGTGACCACGCTGTCCGCAGACGGCTTCGCCGCCCTCGGCATCGACACCGGCTCGGCCGGCGGTGGCGGCAACCTCGACCTCGCGGCCCTGCCCGAGCCGGTCGCGGAGATCATCCGTCACGCCTACGGCGACGCCACCGGGTTGCTGTTCCTCGTCGCCGCGATCATCGCGCTGGTCACCGTCGCCGCGGTCGTGTTCATCCCGAACCGTCCCCTGCGGAAGACCATCGATATCGTCACCGAGGAGCAGCCCGCCGCGGCGGGGCGCTGATCAGGACCGGCGGTTGTACAACCACATCGTCGCCGGGCCGAACAGCACCACCAGCGCCGCGCACCACCCGAACACCATCGCGAGGTGCGCGGCGTCCGGCGTACCCGCCGTCAGGTCCCGGACGGCTGTGACGAGGCGGCTGATGGGATTGACCGTCACGAAGCCCTGCAGCCAGCTCGGCATCGTCGCGGGATCGACGAACACGTTCGACGCGAAGGTGAGCGGGAACAGGATGGTCATCGACACACCCATGACCGCCTGCTCGGTGCGCAGCAGCATCGCCAGCATCGTCCACACCCACGAGAGACTGAACGCGAACAGCAGCACGAGCGCCACCGCCGCGGCCGCGCCGACCGGACCGCCCGCCGGCCGGAACCCGAGCACGATCCCGAGCGTCAGCACGATCACCGACGCCAGCGTGTAACGGGCGAGATCGCCGAACAAGGCGCCGACGAGCGGTGCGGGCCGCCACACCGGCATGGACCGGAACCGGTCGAACACCCCCTTCTCGATGTCGCGGTTGAGCGTCATGCCCGTGTACATCGTGATGGTGCACACCGTCTGGACCAGGATCCCGGGGATGAGGAACTGCACGTACGCATCGGTCGATCCGGCCAGCGCACCGCCGAACAGGAACGTGAACAGCAGCGTGAACATCAGCGGGAACACGGTCACGTCGAACAGCTGCTCGGGAACGTGCTTGATCCGCAGCAGCGCCCGCCACCCGAACGACAGCGACGCGGCGAACGCGGACGCCGGAGTCGGGGGCGGTCCGGCGACGTGCAGGACGTCCACGACGGCGGCGGGCGTGCCTGCCCGTCGGTCGGCGGTCGAGGTCACGATGCGATCTCCTCGTCTTCGTCGGGAACTTCCGTGGGATGGCCGGTGAGGGCGAGGAAGACCTCGTCGAGGCTCGGCTGCCCGAGGGCGAACGTCGTGACCCCGATGTCCGCGGTGTCGAGGGCGGTCAGAGCCGCCGCCGCGGCCCGTGGATCGTCCACCCGCGCGGTCAGCGCCGCCGGGTCGGAGCCGGCCGTCACCGCCATCCCCAGCGCCGCGCCCAGCACGGCCGCCGCATCGTCCCGGCGCGCAGGATCGACCACCCGCACGTGCAGCGAACCGGACCCGACGGACGCCTTGAGTTCGCCCGGGGTGCCCTCGGCGATCACCCGGCCCCGGTCGATGACCGCGACCCGATCGGCGAGCTGGTCCGCCTCGTCGAGGTACTGCGTCGTCAGCAGCACCGTCGTCCCGGCGGACACCAGGGCTCGCACGATCTCCCACACCTGGTTCCGGCTCCGCGGGTCGAGTCCCGTCGTCGGCTCGTCCAGGAAGATCAGTTCGGGTGCGACGATGAGGCTCGCGGCGATGTCGAGACGCCGCCGCATACCTCCGGAGTACAGCTTCACCTGACGGCCCGCGGCCGCTTCCAGGTCGAACGCGGCCAGCAGCTGTCCGGCCCGGGACCGGGCACCCGCCCTGGAGAATCCCAGCAGCCGCGCGAGCAGCACCAGGTTCTCGGAACCGGTCAGATCCTCGTCGAGCGAGGCGAACTGACCGGTGAGCGAGACCCGGCGGCGAACCCGCTCGGGTTCGAGGCGCACGTCGTGCCCGAGGACGGTCGCGGTGCCGCCGTCCGGTGCAAGCAGTGTCGCGAGCATCCGGATCGTGGTCGTCTTCCCGGCGCCGTTCGGGCCGAGCACGCCGTAGACGCCGCCGGCGGGCACGGCGAGGTCGATGCCGTCCACGGCGGTGTCCGCGCCGAAACGTTTGATCAAGCCCGAGGTCTCGATGGCCAGTGCAGGGGGCATGGCTCCAGCCTTGCCCACGGTGCCGGGCGCGGCAATCGGTTTTGTCGGATTCGACCGGCCCGCCGTGGCCGCGGGTGGTGCCCACCCCCGGCGACGAGGGATCCCGCAACCGGCCCCGTCGGAAGGGTGTGCAGCATCACAGCACCGGCATAATGAGGTGAGGGACACGGTGTGAGACGGACCGGCGGCGCGACGTGACGAGTCGGCCACCCCCGACGCTCCGTAGACTGGGTGGAACCGCCCGCGCGGAAACGTGCGGGACCGAGCCGGAGGGAGCAATACCAGTTGGGTGTCCTGTCCCGCATCGAGTCGCCCGAGGACCTGCGCCGGCTCAGCCAACCCGAGATCCGGGAACTCGCCGAGGAGATCCGGCGGTTCCTGGTGGAGAAGGTGGCGGCGACCGGGGGACACCTCGGCCCCAACCTCGGCGTCGTCGAACTGACCATCGCACTGCACCGGGTGTTCGACTCACCCCACGACCCGATCATCTTCGACACCGGCCATCAGGCCTACGTCCACAAGATCCTGACCGGCCGCAAGGACGGCTTCGACACGCTGCGCAAGCAGGGCGGCCTGTCGGGATATCCCTGTCGCGCCGAAAGCGAGCACGACTGGATCGAGTCCTCGCACGCCTCGGCGGCCCTGTCCTACGCCGACGGCCTCGCCAAGGCCTACGAGCTGTCGGACCAGCAGGACCGGACCGTGGTCGCCGTGGTCGGCGACGGCGCGCTCACCGGCGGAATGTGCTGGGAGGCGCTGAACAACATCGCAGCCGGACGGGACCGCCCGCTCGTGATCGTCGTCAACGACAACGGCCGCTCCTACGCGCCCACGATCGGGGGACTCGCCGAGCACCTCGCGGCGCTGCGGCTGCAACCCGGCTACGAGCGGGTCCTCGACAACGGCCGCCGCTTCGTGAAGCGGCTGCCGTGGATCGGGGCGGCCGCGTACTCCGTGCTGCACGGGATGAAGGTCGGTATCAAGGACGCGGTCAGCCCGCAGGTGCTGTTCACCGATCTCGGCCTGAAGTACCTCGGGCCGGTCGACGGGCACGACGAGGCCGCGCTCGAGGCGGCCTTCCGGCGGGCCAAGTCGTTCGGCGGGCCGGTGATCGTGCACGCCGTCACCCGCAAGGGCGCCGGGTACGCACCGGCCGAGAACCACGTCGCCGATCAGATGCACGCCACCGGTGTCATCGACCCGGTCACCGGCCGCGCCACGGCGGCAGCGTCGGCACCGGACTGGACGTCGGTGTTCTCCGACGAACTGCTCGTGCAGGGCGGCCGCCGCCAGGACGTCGTGGCGATCACCGCCGCGATGCCGGGACCCACGGGCCTGTCGGCCTTCGGCGAACGCTACCCCGACCGGATGTTCGACGTCGGCATCGCCGAACAGCACGCCGTCACCTCCGCCGCGGGCCTCGCGCTCGGCGGGATGCACCCCGTGGTCGCGGTGTACTCGACGTTCCTCAACCGTGCCTTCGACCAGCTGCTGATGGACGTGGCGCTGCTGAAACTCCCCGTGACCGTCGTGCTCGACCGGGCGGGCATCACCGGCGCCGACGGCGCCAGTCACAACGGCATGTGGGACTTCTCCCTGCTCGGTGTGATCCCGGGGATCCGGGTGGCGTCGCCACGCGACGGCGCAACCCTGCGCGAGGAGTTCGGCGAGGCGCTCGCCGTCGCGGACGGCCCGACCGTACTCCGGTTCCCGAAGGGGGCGGTCGGTCCCGACATTCCCGCGGTCGAGCGCATCGACGGCACCGTCGACGTGCTGCGGATGCCGTCCGGGCGCCGCGGTGACGTGCTGATCGTCGCGGTCGGAGCGTTCGCCGGCCTGGCCCTCGACGCGGCGGAGCGACTCGAGCAGCACGGCCTCACCGCCGCCGTCGTCGACCCGCGCTGGGTGCTGCCCGTGCCGGCGGCCCTCGCCCGACTGGCGCGGGACTTCCGGCTCGTCGTCACCGTGGAGGACGGCGGCATGCACGGCGGCGTCGGTTCGGCGGTCTCGTCGGCACTGCGCTCGTCCGGCGTGGACGTTCCCACGCGCGAACTCGGTGTGCCGCAACGGTTCCTGGATCACGCATCGCGGGAGCAGATCCACCGCGAGCTGGGTCTGACCGCGCAGGACGTCGCACGTCAGGTCACCGGTTGGGTGGTCGGGCTCGGCGCCGCCCAGAAGACAGAGCCGGCCGTGGACGGATCGGCCGGCGAGGAGTCCGCGGGCGACGTCGTCGTCCGCCGGGACCCCGGCCGCTGAGTGCTGCTGTCGGCGGGCCGACCGCACCTGCGGTCGGCCCGCCGATCGTTCAGCCGGCTTCCTCGAGCGTCCGTCCGCGGGTTTCGGGCACGAACTTGATCACCACCAGCAGCGACAGCGCGGCCATCGCCGCGTAGCCGGCGTAGGTGAACGACAGGTTCCAGTCGGCCAGCGCGGGGAATGTCGCAGACACGAGGAAGTTGGCGATCCAGTTGGACGCGGTCGCGATGCCGACGGCGACGGCGCGCACCCGGTTCGGGAACATCTCGCTGATGAGGACCCATACGACCGGCCCCCACGACAGGGCGAAGAAGAACACGAAGGCGTTGGCCGCGAGCAGGGCGATCATCCCGTAGGTGTCGGACAGCGTAGCGACCTTCTCCCCGTCCTCGTCGACGACGAACGTCGCCGAGTGGAAGCACACCGCCGCGGTGCCCAGCGAGAGCGCCATGCCCACCGAACCGACCAGCAGCAGCGGCTTGCGTCCGATCTTGTCGATCACGGCGATGGCCACGAAGGTGCCGACGATGTTGACCAGCGCGCTGACGACGCTGATGAGCAGGGACCGATCCTCACCGAACCCGACTGCCTGCCACAGCGTCGACGAGTAGTAGAAGATCACGTTGATGCCGACGAACTGCTGCAGCGCGGCCAGGGCGATACCGACGTAGACGAGTGTGGCGACGCCGAAGCGCCGGGTGAACACGTCCCGCACGCCGGGCCGCGCCGCCTCGAGATGCAGGGTCTCGCGGATGGTGGCGATGCGCTCGGCGACCGCCACCTGGTCGCCGCCCTCGACCGCCGAGACGATCCGCCGCGCCGCGTCCTCCCGGCCGATCCGCACGAGGAACCGCGGCGACTCCGGGATGGGGAAGGTCAGCAGCAGATACAAGCCGGCGGGAACGACCTCCAGCGCCAGCATCCACTGCCAGGCCTGGATGCCGAGCAGGTTCTCGCCGGCCCCACCCGCGGCCGCGGCCAGCGCATAGTTGACGAGCTGGGAAATCGCGATACCCAGGACGATGGCGAGCTGGTACATCGAGCCGAGGCGGCCGCGCACCGCGGCCGGCGAGATCTCGGCGATGTAGGCCGGCGCGATGACGGAGGCGAAGCCGACGCCGACACCGCCGACGGTGCGCCAGAACGTCAGGTCGTAGATGCTGAAGGGGAACGCCGACCCGAGGGCGCTGATCATGAACAGGATCGCGGCGATCTGCATGACCCGGATCCGGCCCAGCCGGTCGGCGACGCTGCCCGCGATCCACGCGCCCAGCGCCGCGCCGACCAGGGTCAGCGACACCGACAATCCGATCGCGCCGGCACCGACCTCGTAGCGCTCACGGATGGCTCCGACGGCGCCGTTGATGACGGCGGTGTCGTACCCGAACAGGAATCCGCCGAGTGCGGCCGCGGCGGCGAACAGCACCGCCCGGGTCACCGTGTGCTGCTGTTCGAGCCTCGAATGGGGGAGGTGGGAACTGTCGGTCACAGGCTGGACGGTACGCCTGACGGTGCACCGAGGGGGCCGCTTCGGCGGGCACCGTGGCCGGGGCGATATGCACCGAGGGCGGCCCGCGGTCCGCAGCGGAGTGCGCGGACCGCGGGCCGCCCCGACGAGCAACCGGACGTCAGACGCTCGCCACTCCCGGTGCGAGGAAGCGTGCGCCGTTGACGGCCTCCGAGGTGCCGGTGCGATCCAGGTACGGGGTGATGCCCCCGTTCCAGAATCCGAAGCCGCCACCGAGGATCAGGCACAGGTCGATGTCCTCGGGGGCGGCGACGACGCCCTCCTCGAGCATGATCCGGATCTCCTCCGCGAACGCGCGGCGGGTCCGCTCGAGCACCTCCTCGGCGGTGGAGGGCCTGTCGCCCTGCGGCCAGAGCGCGGCGACGTCCGGGTCGACGACCTGCTTGCCGTCGACGTACGTCCACACGCCGGGCTTGCGGGCCTCGACGAGTGCCTCGAGGCCCGGGGAGGAGACGAAGCGCTCGGGGTAGGCGGCCTGCAGGGTCTCGCCGGTGTGCAGCGCGACGGCCGGGCCGACGAGCGCGAGCAGGGTGAACGGGCTCATGGGCATGCCGAGCGCGCCGACGGCGTTGTCCGCCACCTCGAACGGGGTGCCCTCATCCACGGCGGTCATGACCTCGCCGAGGGTGCGGGTGACGAGGCGGTTGAACACGAATCCCGGCTTGTCCGCGCACAGTACGGCCGACTTCTTCAGTGCCCTGGCGGTGGCGAAGGCCGTGGCCAGGGTCGCGTCGTCCGTCTGCGCGCCCTTGATGATCTCGAGCAACGGGAGCACGGCGACGGGGTTGAAGAAGTGGAAGCCGACTACGCGCTCGGGGTGCTTCAGATCCGCAGCCATCTCCGTGATCGACAGCGACGAGGTGTTGGTCGCGAGAATCGTCTCGGGCGAGAGATGCTGCTCGAGATCGGCGAACACCTGCTTCTTGACGTCCATGTTCTCGAACACGGCCTCGATGACGAAGTCGGTGTCCGCGAACGCGGCCTTGTCCAGCGAGCCGGACACCAGCGCCTTGAGGCGGTTCGCCGCGTCGGGCGAGAGCCGGCCCTTGCCCTGCAGCTTGTCGATCTCGGTATGGACGTAGCCGACGCCCTTGTCGATGCGCTCCTGGTCGATGTCGGTGAGGATCACCGGCACCTTCAGCTGCCGGACGAACAGCAGCGCCAGCTGGCTGGCCATCAGGCCCGCGCCGACGATGCCGACGCCGGTGACCTTGCGGGCCAGTGACTTGTCCGGGGCCCCCGCGGGACGTTTGGCGCGCTTGTTGACCAGGTCGAACGCGTACAGTCCGGCTCGCAGTTCGTCGGACATGAGCAGGTCCGCCAGCGCCTCGTCCTCGGCGGCGAAGCCGGCCGACAGCGACTGCGGGTCACCGATGTCGGTGTTGCGGGCGAGATCGAGCAGCTCGATCGCCCGGGCGGGGGCGGGCGCGAAGCCGCGAGTCTTCGCCGCGACGAGCGCCTTCGCCCGCTCGAGGGCGCTGTCCCAGCCTGCGCCGCGGTCGATCTCGGGGCGGGCGGGGGTGATCTGCCCTGCGAGTACCTTCGCGGCCCAGGCCAAGGACTGCTCGAGGAAATCCGCCGATCCGAACACCGCGTCGGCGAGGCCGATCTGCTCGGCCTGCTTCGCACGGATCACTTTGCCGTTGTCGAGCGGGTTCTGGAGGATCAGGGTGACGGCCGCGTCGGGTCCGATCAGATTCGGCAGCAGCTGCGTGCCGCCCCAGCCGGGAACCAGGCCGAGCATGGTCTCGGGCAGACCGAGCGCGGGCACGTTGTCGGCGTAGGTGCGGTAGTGGCAGTGCAGCCCGACCTCGAGGCCGCCGCCGAGCGCGAGCCCGTTGACGAACGCGAAGGTCGGGACGGCCGACTCGCGCAGCCGCCGGAAGACCCGGTGGCCGAGCCGGCCGAGTTCGATGCCCTGCTCGCGGGTGGTGATCGCGGGCACGCCCTTGAGATCGGCACCCGCGGCAAAGATGAACGGCTTGCCGGTGACGGCGACGGCGGCAGGATCGGCGGCGAACGCCTCGTCGAGCGCGGCGTCGAATGCGGCGAGGCCGGCAGGGCCGAACGAGTTCGGCTTGGTGTGGTCGAACCCGTTGTCCAGCGTGATCAGCGCGACGGGACCGTCGATGCCGGGCACCCGGAGGATCTTGGTGTAGGCGTTCGTGACGACCTCGTCGGCGAACAGGGACGAAAGCTCGCTCATGACTACTTGTCTCCCTCGAAGTTGGGGTTCTCCCAGATCACGGTGCCGCCCATGCCGAGGCCGATGCACATCGTGGTCAGGCCGTAACGCACCTCGGGGTGCTGCGCGAACTGCCGGGAGAGCTGGGTCATCAGACGCACGCCGGACGAGGCGAGCGGGTGGCCGCAGGCGATGGCACCGCCCCACTGGTTGACTCGCGGGTCGTCGTCGTCGATGCCGAAGTGCTCGAGGAAGGCGAGGACCTGCACGGCGAAGGCTTCGTTGATCTCGAACAGACCGATGTCGTCGATGGTCAGACCGGTGCGGGCCAGGACCTTCTCGGTCGCCGGCACCGGGCCGATGCCCATCACGGCCGGATCGACACCCTGGAAGGCGAACCCGACCATGCGCATCCCGATCTGCAGGCCGAGTTCGCGGGCGGTGTCCTCGCCGGCGAGGATGCAGGCCGTCGCGCCGTCGTTGAGGCCGGCGGCGTTGCCGGCGGTGATGCGGCCGGCGGGACGGAACGGGGTCTTGAGCGTCGCGAGATCCTCGAGCGTGGTGCCCGGACGCGGCGGCTCGTCCTCGGTGGCCAGGCCCCATCCGCTCGCGGACCGCGTCGCGACGGGTACGAGGGTGTCGGCGAGGTGGCCGGCCTTCTTCGCGGCGTCGTACTTGTTCTGGCTGGCGACGGCGTAGGCGTCGGTACGGGCCTTGGTGATGCCGGGGAAGCGGTCGTGCAGGTTCTCCGCGGTGTTGCCCATCACCAGGGCGCTGGGATCGACGAGCTTGTCGGCGAGGAAGCGGGGATTCGGATCGGCGCCCTCGCCCATCGGGTGGCGGCCCATGTGCTCGACGCCGCCGGCGACGACGACGTCGTACTGGCCGAAGCCGATCCCGGAGGCGGTGGTGGTGACCGCGGTCATCGCGCCCGCGCACATCCGGTCGATCGCGAAGCCCGGCACGGTCTCGGGCAGGCCGGCGAGGATCGCGGAGGTGCGGCCGATGGTCAGGCCCTGATCGCCGGTCTGGGTGGTTGCGGCGACGGCGACCTCGTCGATGCGCGCGGGGTCGAGCTGAGGGTTGCGGCGCAGCAGTTCCCTGATGGTCTTGACGACGAGGTCGTCGGCGCGGGTCTCCGCGTAGATGCCCTTCGGGCCCGCCTTCCCGAACGGGGTGCGTACGCCGTCGACGAAGACGACAGTGCGTTGAGTTGTGGTGGTTGACGCCACGCGTATTCCTCCCGATGGAGCGATGCTCGCCGCCGTGGGCGAGGCCAGGGTTCCGGGAACATCCGGCGACGGGAGCCCGGACGCCGGCGTGTTACCGACCGGTAACTTACCACCCGTGTCCGGGGTGGCGGGAGGGGTGCGCCGCGGGCTGCCGTTCCGGCGGCGCGGCCGACGGCCGTGGACGGTCGTGACCGGCGATCCTGCCCGTGGCAGTTCTCGTCGCCGGCTTCGGACGGCTGCAGCACCGGCGCGAGCGCGCTCGGGGGCACCGGCGAGCGCGCGCTCGGGCACGAGGCGGACGGTGACGATCGCGGCGCGCCGAGCTCGACCGTCGCGAAGGAGGGGATCCGGGGGGTCAGTCCGCGGACAGCGCCTTCGCCAGCCGCGGCACCGTCAGTTCCCGCTGCCAGGGCCGTGCCCCGTCGGCGGCGAACCGTTCCTCGATGTACGCGACCACGTCCGCATCCGCCGGCACCTGCCACTCCCAGCACAGCCGGCGCACCATTTCGGGGCCGACCAGATTCTCCACCGGCACCTGCACCTGCTCGCTCAGCTCGGCGAGCGCGGACCGGGCCGCGGTGAGCCGCGCCGCGGCTTCGGGGTCGTGCCGGGCCCAGCGGTTGGCCGGCGGCGGGCCGGTGAACGGCTGCGTGACGGGGGGCAGGTCCGATTTCGGCAGTGCCCGGGCCCGCTCGATCGCGCCCAGCCATATCCGCGACGACCGGCGCTGACGGGGGCCTCCGAACACCGGCAGGGCGCGCAGTTCCTCGACCGTGCGGGGCGCGGCCTCCGCGGCGGCGACGATCGCCGAGTCCGGCAGTACCCGTCCGGGTGCGATATCGCGCCGCGCCGCGAGTTCGTCTCGCGCAGTCCACAACTCGCGCACGATCGCGAGCCGCCGCGAATCCTTGAGGGTGTGGATCCGGGAGGTGCGGCGCCAGCGGTCGGGTTTGGGGGCGGGGGGCCCGGCGCGACGGATGTGCTCGAACTCCTGCGCGGCCCACTCCGACTTGCCCTGCCGCTCGAGCTCGTCCGCCATCGCGTCCCGGAGCTCGACGAGGATCTCGACATCGAGTGCCGCGTAGTTCAGCCAGGCGTCGGGAAGCGGCCGGGTGGACCAGTCCGCAGCCCCGTGCCCCTTGCGCAGTTCGAAACCGAGGGTGCGTTCGACGATGGCGGCCAGCCCCACTCGATCGAAGCCGGCCAGCCGTCCGGCCAGCTCGGTGTCGTAGAGCACCGCAGGTCGCAGCCCCAGCTCGTCGAGGCCGGGCAGGTCCTGGTCGGCGGAGTGCAGCACCCACTCGAGATCGTTGATCGCCGAGGCGAGCGGGGCGAGCGCCCCGGCCGTCGGGATCGGGTCGAGCAGTACCGTGCCGGCGCCGGCCCGTCGCAGTTGCACCAGGTAGGCCCGCGCGGAGTACCGGAAACCCGAGGCGCGTTCCGCGTCGACGGCGAGTGGTCCCCGGCCCGCGGCGAGTGCTTCCGCGGCCGCGGCCACTCCGGCAGCCGTGGTGACGACCTCGGGGACCCCGTCCCGCGGGGTCAGCAACGGGACCGCTGCCCGCGCGGGCTCGTGCTCGTTGGCTACCGACATGCTTCGTGACTCTATCCGGGTGGCGGAAACGGGGGCGTCGACCCGGTCAACCGCGCGGTCCCCACGTCGATTCCCGGCGTGACGAAAGGCACAGGGCGGATCATCGGCTCGTTTCGAGTTCCTCGAGCGCCGCGGGGAAACCGTCGACGAGCGACCAGAGGTCGGGAACCAGTTCGGGGCACGCGAGTACGCCCACATCGAGCGCGCCGTCCAGCGACATCACGGTGACGTTGAGTCCGACACCGTGGAAGATCGGCCCCAGCGGATACATGCCCCGGATCCGTGCGCCGAGAAAGTACAGGGGCACGGCGGGACCCGGCACGTTCGACACCACCAGGTTGTGCACGACGGGGTGGCGTTCCGCCAGCCGCAGCGACGCGTACATGCGCATCGCGGTGCCGAACACCGCCGGTGCCATGAACTGCGTCCAGTCCTGCAGCAGGCTCGCACCCAGTGCCGAATTGTGTTCTTTGGCGCACGCGTTCGCATCGGCGATCGCGTGCAGTCGCTCGATCGGATCCGTGATGTGGGTGTGCAGGCTCGCGAACATCGGCGAGACCTGATTGCGCCCGGGCCGGTCCGACGTGCCGCGCACCGACACCGGGACCATGCCGATCAGTGGGGGGTCGGGAAGTTCGTCGCGCTCGGTGAGGTAGCGGCGCAGCGCCCCGGCGCACACCGCCATGACGACGTCGTTGACCTTCACGCCGTGCGCGTCCTTCACCGCCTTGACCCGGTCCAGGTCGAATCGCGTGAACCCGACACTGCGGTGACCGGTGATGGTGCCGTTGAAGGACGTGCGCGGAGCGGTGAACGGCGCCGGCATGGCCTCGCCCCTGCGGGCCCGGGTGATCCATCGGGGCAGCAGTTCCACGGTCTTGGGCAGCGCCCGCACCAGACCCAAGGGGCGGGTGGCGACGTTGAACAGGCCGCCGAGGGCGATCTCGAGCGCCGACCCCCCGCCGGCACCGTCGGCGACCGGATCGGGCCGCGGTGCATCGGGTTCGAGACTGCACAGCTGTGCCACGAGTTCGGCGCCGGTGACGCCGTCCGCGCCCGCGTGGTGGATCTTCGTCATGACGGCGACCGACCCGTCCTCGAGACCCTCGATCACGGTCATCTCCCACAGGGGCCGGGAGCGGTCGAGCGGCTGCGCAGCGATGTGCCCGCACAGTTCCGCGAGTTCCTCCCGGCGCCCGGGCGCCGGGACCGCGACCCGGTGCAGGTGCCGGTCGAGGTCGAAGTCCGGATCGTCCACCCACACCGGATGGTCGAGATTGAACGGGCTGTCGGCGATCTTCTGCCGGAACAACGGTACGGCCGGAAGGCGGGCGGCGAGTCCGGCGCGGAGCGTCTCGAAGCGGTATCCGTCCGGAATCGTGGTCGGGTCGAGGACGATCAGTCCGCACACGTGCAGCAGCTGCGTCGGCGTCTCGAGGTACAGGAATCCGGCGTCGAGGCCGCTGAGTCGATGCATGCCCTCATGGTAGAACGAGTTCTAGAATCTGCACGGGAACGATCGCTCCACGTGCGCGAACCCACCCCGGCCGGCGTTCTCCGGGTGTCCGCAGCCGCGGCGGCAGTCAGCCCGGCGTGGCGAGCGGGGCCGGCGGCGTGCCGGGAAGCCGGTCGGCCAGCTCCGCGAGCGCGGCCGGGAAACCGCCGGCCAGCTGCCACAGGTCCGGTAGCAGGTCCGGGCACGACTGCAGACCGAAGTGCAGGCCGCCGTCGAGCGACAGGACGGTGATGTTCAGGCCTGCGCCGTGGTAGATCGGCCCGAACGGGTAGAGCGCGGTGATCCGCGCGCCCAGGTAGTACAGCGTGTCCTTCGGCCCGGGGATATCGGAGACGACGAGGTTGTTGAGCACGGGGAGCACGTCGGGCAGTCGCAGCGCCGAATACAGCCGCAGCACCGCACCGAACGCCGCTCCCGGGGTCACCTGGCCCCAGCTGCCGAGCAGATCCGGGTCGAACGTGGCCTGATGCGCCTTCGCCGCGGTCTGGTCCGCCGCCACGGCATGCAGCCGCACCACCGGGTCGGCGATCTCGGTGTGCAGCCGCCCGATCAGTACCGAGATCTGGTTGCCGGCGTCGCCCCGGGCGCGTCCGTGCACCGAGACCGGGACGGCCGCCAACAGGGGAGAGGCCGGCAGCTCACGGCGGGCGGCGAGATACCGGCGCAGAACCGAGGAACACAGCGCGAGCACGACGTCGTTGACGGTGACGCCGAACGCCCGCTTGACCGCCTTCACGGCCGTGAAATCCAGCGTCACGAATGCGACGTTGCGGCGGCCGGTCACGCGGCGGTTGAACGACGTCCGCGGGGCCGTGAGCGGAACCGCCATCGCCTCGCCCCGCCGGGCCCGGCCCACCCAACCGGGCACCAGCGCCGCGCTGGACCGTACCGCCCGGGCCAGGTGCAGCGGACGCGCGGCGAGATCGGCGATGCCGCCCGCGGCGACGCTCAGGCGGTTGCCCCCGCCGACGCCGGGCGACTCGGGTTGCGGGGGCGGCGCCCCCGGTTCGAGGTCACACAACTGCGCCAGCAGGGTCGCTCCGGCGAGGCCGTCCACCACGGCGTGGTGGATGCGTGTCAGCACCGCGACCGAGCCGTCGGCCAGCCCCTCGAACACCGCGGTCTCCCACAGTGGCCCGGACCGGTCGAACCGCTGCGCGAAGCGCTGCCCGCAGAGCACCGCCAGTTCGGCGGCGGTACCCGGCGGTGGCACGGTGAACCGGCGCAGATGCCGGCCGACGTCGAAACCCGGGTCGTCCACCCACGCGGGGTGGCCGGGATTGAACCGGGAATCGACCACTCGCCGGCGCAGCAGCGGCACTGCCGCGACCCGCGCCGCCAGGTCGGATCCCAGCCGTTCGAAGGAGTAGCCCCCCGGCACGGTGGAGACGTCGAGCAGGGCGAGGCCACCGATCTGTACCGGCTGCCCGGGTGTGTCGGTGTAGAGAAGCGCGGCGTCGAGCCCGCTGAGCCGCCGCATGCCTCGATCATAGGACCGCGACGTGCCCCGTACACCCGTTCCGGCCCGTCGGGAACCCGGGCGCCGGCGGCGACGATTCCGTGCCGACGATTCCGTGCCGACGATTCAGGGCTGAAGCTGCGTCACGCCCGCCGGGGGCAGGCCCGCCGCGTACGCGAGCACCTCGCAGAACGCCTCCACGTGCGGGCCGAGTTCACCGGACTGCGCGGTCCACGAGGCCCGCAGCTCGAGCTGATGCGCTCGGGCCGGGCCGGCGATGTCACCGAAGCGCACCGAACTCGTCGACGTCACGGTGCCGCCGAGCGCCGTCAGCGGCTCGCCGTGCGCGTCGAGGGCATCGACCAGCCAGCTCCAGGCCACCTCCGGAAGCAGGGGATCGGCAGCCAGCGAGGCGTCCACGTCCGCCTGGATGTAGGCGACGAGCCGCATGGTGCCGTTCCAGGCCTCGTCGCCGTCCGGATCGTGCAGCAGGATCAGCCTGCCGAACGCGTCGCCCTCCGACTGCTCGGGCACCAGATCGGTGTCCGGATGAAGCACCTCCGCGCCCAGCGCGTAGCTGTACGGAGCCAGCCGCTGCGGCGGCCGGATCGGACCCACCTCGATTTCCGGCCGCACGGTGGCCGCGTTCATCGAGTCGATGGCCGCGCGGAACTGAGCCGGCTCGGCGGGCGAGGTGGTCACGACTGCGGACGTTAGACCGGGTGACCGGGGCCACGCGGGAGGCGCGCCGATTCCGGAGGGGTGGCCGGACGTGGCAGCATGGGCGGCGACCCGTGCCCCTGGACGAACGAGGATCGATGACCGGCCTGGAGAACACGAACGTCGGCTCCACCCCGCGTGTGGAGTACCCGACGCGGCGCCAGCTCCCGCAGGCGCCCCTGCTCGCCGCCGCGCGGGGACTCGAGCCGGCACACCGGCCCGTGTGGTTCATGCGACAGGCCGGTCGCTCGCTTCCCGAGTACCGGGAGATCCGGGCGAACATCGGCATGCTCGAGTCCTGCTTCGATCCCGAGCTGGTGTGCGAGATCACCCTGCAGCCGGTGCGCCGTCATCGCGTCGATGCTGCGATCCTGTTCTCGGACATCGTAGTTCCGCTCAAGGCCGCGGGGATCGACCTCGACATCGTGGCCGGGACCGGACCGGTGATCGCCGACCCCGTGCGCACCGCGGCGGACGTGGCGAAGCTGCCGATCCTCGAGCACGACGAGGTCGGTGCCGTCGCACGGGCGGTCGGGCTGCTCACCCGCGAGCTCGGCGACGTCCCGCTCATCGGTTTCGCCGGGGCGCCGTTCACCCTCGCCTCCTACCTCGTCGAGGGCGGTCCCAGCCGCAACCACGAGCGCACCAAGGCCCTCATGCACGCCGAGCCGCGCACGTGGCACGCCCTCCTGGGGCGGCTCGCCGACATCACGATCGCGTTCCTGCAGGCCCAGCTGCACGCCGGCGTCGACGCGGTCCAGCTGTTCGACTCGTGGGCGGGCGCGCTGTCGCTGGCCGACTACCGCGAGTTCGTGCTGCCCCACTCGGAACGGGTGTTCGCCGAGGTCGAGTCCGCCGGCGTGCCGCGCATCCACTTCGGCGTCGGCACCGGCGAGCTGCTCGGCGCGATGGGTGAGGCCGGCGCCGACGTGGTCGGCGTGGACTGGCGGGTGCCGCTGGACGTCGCCGCCACCCGGGTGGGGGCCGGAAAGGCCTTGCAGGGCAACCTCGATCCCGCGATCCTGTTCGCCGGACCCGACGTCGTCCAGGCAGAGGTGCGGCGCATCGTCGCCGAGGGGGACCGCGCCCGCGCCGCGGGAGCCACCGGGCACATCTTCAACCTCGGGCACGGTGTCCTCCCGGACACCGACCCGGACGTCCTCACCGCGGTCGTCGACCTGGTGCACTCGTTGTGAGCGGTACGCCGAGCCTCGCCGTCGTCGGGGGCGGCATCACCGGGCTCGTCGCGGCGTACCGGCTCCGTCGCCTGCTCGGCGCGCACGCCCGGATCGTCCTGCTCGAGGGCGCCGATCGGCTCGGCGGAAAGCTGCACACGGTGCCGCTCGCCGGCGATCCGGTCGACGTGGGAGCGGAAGCGTTCATCGGTCGCCGCCCCGAGGTCCCGGCGCTGCTCGCGGAGCTGGGCCTGAGCGACCGGATCGTCCACCCGTCCGGGGCCCGGCCGCTGATCTACGCCGGCGCCGCGCTGCACCCGCTGCCCGGCGGCACCCTGATGGGGATCCCCGCCGACGCCGGGGCGCTCACCGGTCTCGTCGACACCGAGACCCTTGCGCGAATCGCCGCCGAGCCCACCGTTCCGCTGCACTGGGACCGCACCCGCGACGTCTCGGTGGCCGACCTGGTGACCGCCCGGTTCGGCGAGCAGGTGGTGCGCCGCTCCGTCGACCCCCTCCTCGGCGGCGTCTACTCCGGGCTCTCGGACACCGCAGGCGTGCGGGCCACCCTGCCGGCTCTGGCCGCAGCCCTCGACGCGGGGGCCCCGAGCCTGAGCGAGGCGGTCGTCCGAGCCCTGCCCGAGCCCTCGGACACACCCGTGTTCGGCACCCTGCGCGACGGCTACGGCACGTTGCTCGACGCGCTCGAGAAGGCGGCCGACGCCGAGATCCGGCACGTCACCGCGAGCGGACTGCGCCGCAGCGGCGGCCGCTGGGACCTCGACCCGATCGGGCCCGTGGACGGCGTCGTCCTCGCGGTGCCCGCCGACCGCGCCGCCGAACTGCTCGCCGACGCCGTCCCGGCGGCAGCCGCCCAGGCGGCCCGGATCCCGCTCGCATCGTCGGCGGTGGTCGCGCTGGCACTGCCGGACGGTGCCGCACTGCCGCAGAACTCGGGGATCCTCGTGGCCACCGGCGAGGATTTGTCCGCCAAGGCGTTCACCCTGTCGAGCCGCAAGTGGCCCCACCTGGCCGGGCGCGACGTCGCGCTGGCCCGCGCATCGTTCGGCCGCTACGGCGAGGCCGCGATCGTCGACGCCCCCGACGACGAGCTGATCGCCCGCGCGCGCATCGACCTCGCCACCGTCACCGGTGTCACCGACGAGCCCGTGGCCGCGTTCGTCCAGCGCTGGCACGGGGGCCTGCCGCAGTACCGGGCCGGGCACCTCGACATCGTCGCGGCGCTCGAGGACGCGGTCGCCGCCGTCGACGGCCTCGAGGTCGCCGGCGCGATGCTCCACGGCGTGGGTGTGCCGGCATGTGTCGCATCAGGCACGACGGCCGCGACGCGCCTGGCAACCCGAGTGGCAGGATGAGCGGTATGGCACGTCTCGACTACGACAAGCTCAATTCCACCCTGCGCTACGCGATGTTCTCGGTGTTCCGGGTCCAGCCCGGTGCCCTCGGCGACGACCGCTCCGCGGCGATCGAGGACGCCCAGAAGTTCTTCGCGGCCTACGACGGCACCGATCTGGTCGTGCGCGGCATCTACGACGTCGCCGGGGTGCGCGCCGACGCCGACTTCATGATCTGGACGCACGCCGAGCGACTCGAAGACCTGCAGAAGCTCTACGCCGATTTCCGCCGGACCACCGTCCTCGGCCGCACCACCACCCCGGTGTGGTCGAACGTGTGCCTGCACCGGCCGGCCGAGTTCAACAAGAGCCACCTGCCCGCCTTCATCGCCGGTGAGGAACCCGGCAACTACGTCTGCGTCTACCCGTTCGTGCGGTCGTACGAGTGGTACCTGCTCCCCGACGCCGAACGCCGCCAGATGCTCGCCGACCACGGCAAGGCCGCGCGCGGCTACCCGGACGTGCGGGCCAACACCGTGCCCGCGTTCGCCCTCGGCGACTACGAGTGGATCCTCGCATTCGAAGCCCCCGAACTCGATCGCATCGTCGACCTCATGCGCGACCTGCGTGCCACCGAGGCCCGCATGCACGTCCGGGAGGAGACCCCGTTCTTCACCGGACCGCGCGTCGACCTCGAGACGCTGATCACCGCGCTGCCCTGACGCCCGCCGTCACCCCCCGGAGACGCCGCCCTTGCGCGGACTCCGGGGGCGCCGTCGGCTCGCCGGAAGGACGCGGTGCACCCCCTGGCAGACTGTGCACCATGAGTTCTCGGCCCGTGCGGTACCAGCACATGGCGCACTGGGGGATGTTCGAGGTCGAGACGCACGAGGGCGATGTCAGCGCCGTGCATCCCTTCCGCGGCGACGCCGATCCGTCACCGTTTCTCGACAATGCCGTCGGCTCGGTGCGGCACCGCTCGCGGGTCGCGGGACCGGCGGTGCGCCGGGGCTGGCTCGAGCACGGACCGGGGCCGAGCGATCGCCGCGGCGACGACGAATTCGTCGCGGTGTCCTGGGACGAGCTGACCGAACTGCTGGCCGGCGAGCTGCAGCGCGTGATCGACGCGCACGGCAACCGGGCGATCTTCGGCGGTTCGTACGGGTGGTCGTCGCCGGGCCGGTTCCACCACGCGCAGAGTCAGGTGCATCGCTTCCTGAAGATGCTCGGCGGCTACACCCGCTCGGTGCACAGCTATTCGCTCGGTGCGACCGGCGTGATCATGCCGCGCGTGGTCGGCACGCACTGGAAGCTGTTCGCCCGTGCGACGAACTGGGACGTCATCGCCCGCGACACCGACCTGATGGTGTGTTTCGGCGGGGTGCCGCTCAAGAACACGGCCGTCAACGACGGCGGCACCAGCAACCATCCCACGCGGGGGGCGCTCGACGCTCTGCGCGCCCGCGGCGGGACGGTCGTGTCCGTCAGCCCCCTGCACGACGATCTGCACGGCGCCGCCGAACGCCTCGCGCCGCGACCCGGGACGGACGTCGCGATCATGCTCGCCCTCGCCTACGTGCTCGCCACCGAGGGCCTCGCCGACCGCGACTTCCTCGACCGCTACTGCGTCGGCTACGACAAGTTCGAGGACTATCTGCTCGGCCGCACCGACGGCGTCGCCAAGACACCGCAGTGGGCGGCCGCCCTGTCCGGGCTGTCCGCCGAGACCCTCGCCGCGCTGGCCCGGCGCATGGCCGCCGGCCGCACCCTGATCACCGTCACCTGGTCGCTGCAGCGGGTCCGGTACGGCGAGCAGGCCCCGTGGGCGGGGGTGACCCTCGCCGCGATGCTCGGCCAGATCGGGCTGCCCGGCGGCGGGTTCGGTCACGGCTACGGCTCGATGAACGAACCCGGCATCGCGCCCGTCCCGTACCCGCTCCCGACCCTGTTCCAGGGCGACAATCCGGTCGGTGACCTGATTCCCGTGGCCGCGATCTCCGACCTGCTGCTGCGGCCGGGCCAGGAGTACGACTTCGACGGCCGGCGCCTGACGTACCCCGACATCCGGCTCGTGTACTGGGCCGGCGGCAACCCGTTCCACCACCATCAGGACCTGGGTCGGCTGCGCCGCGCCCTGGCCCGCCCGGACACGATCGTCGTGCACGACCCGTACTGGACGCCGACGGCCAAGCACGCCGACATCGTCGTGCCGTCCACCACATCCCTCGAACGCGAGGATCTCAGCTGCACCCGCAACGACCCGCTGCTGGTCGCGATGCACGCCGCCGCCCCGCGATTCGCCGCCGCCCGCGACGACTACGACACGTTCTCGGCGCTCGCGCACCGTCTCGGCTTCGGGGACCGGTTCACCGAGGGCCGCACGGCGCGGCAGTGGCTCGAGCACCTGTACGAGCAGTGGCGCGGATTCGTCCTCGCCGACGACGCCCGCGTCGAATCCCCTCCGGAGTTCGACGAGTTCTGGGTGCGCGGACACGTGCGGATGCGCACCGAGGACGAGCTGACACTGTTCGAGGAGTTCCGCGCCGACCCCCAGCGCAACCCCCTGCGTACCCCGAGTGGGCGCATCGAGATCTTCTCCGCCGACATCGACGGCTTCGGCTACGACGACTGCGCCGGGCACCCTGCGTGGTTCGAGCCGGAGGAGTGGCTCGGCGGCCCCCGCGCGCAGCACTACCCGCTGCACCTGATCGCGAACCAGCCCAAGACCCGCCTGCACAGCCAGCTCGACCACGGCGGCGTCAGTCAGGCCTCGAAGATCCGCGGGCGCGAACCGATCCGCATGCATCCGGCCGATGCGGCCGCCCGCGGTGTGGCGGGCGGCGACGTCGTGCGGGTGTTCAACGACCGCGGCGCATGCCTGGCCGGCGCCGTCCTCGACGACGGCCTGATGCCCGGGGTGGTGCAGCTGGCCACCGGCGCCTGGTACGACCCGCTCGATCCGGCCGATCCCGGCTCGATGTGTGTGCACGGAAATCCCAACGTGCTCACCGCCGACGTGGGCACCTCGAGTCTGGCCCGCGGCTGCACGGGCCAGCACGCGCTCGTGCAGATCGAACGCTTCGACGGGGACCTGCCGCCGATCCGCGCCTACGACCCGCCGGTGATCCGCACCCGCTGAGGCGGGGTACCTGCCCGAGCCACCCGGGTACCTGCGGGCCGAGCGACGGTATCCGTCGCTACCCGGGAGATGGACGATGCGTCGGTCGGAGCCGGGCCCGGCGGTCACAACCCCAGCGAGCGCTGCACCTCCCGCAACGTCTGCGCCGACGCCCGCAACCCGGCGGCCTCGTCGGGCGAGAGGGGGATCTCGAGTACCCGGCCGGCGCCGCGGCCGTCGACGATCGTCGGCAGCGACAGGCACACCCCTTCGATCCCGTGCACGCCGCGCTGCAGCGTCGAGACCGGCAGCACCCGGTGCTGATCCCGCAGCACCGCCTCCACGATGCGGGCGGTGGACAGGCCGATGGCCAGGTTGGTGGCGCCTTTGCCCTGGATGATCTCGTACGCGCTGCGCATCACCCGGGTGGAGATCTGCTCGCGGACCGCGGCGTCGAACACCGCCGCTCCGTGCTCGTCGCGGTACTCGGTGGCCGGAACCCCACCCACCGTCGCGCTCGACCACAGGGTGATCTCCGAATCGCCGTGCTCGCCGACGATGAGGGCGTGCACGTTCTCCACCGCGACGCCGACGTGCTGCGCGACGAGGAAGCGCAACCGTCCCGAGTCGAGGACCGTGCCGGACCCGAGGATCTGCCCGTCGGGGGCGTCCGTTGCGCGGATCGCCGCATACGTCACCACGTCGACCGGGTTGCTGACGAACAGCACCACCGCCTCGGGGGAGAGCGCGAGCAGCGCCGGTGTGAGTTCCCGGACGATGCGCACGTTCGCTGCCGCCAGCTCGAGCCGTGACTGGCCCGGCTTCTGCTTGGCGCCCGCCGTCACGACGATCAGATCGGAGCCGGCGGTGACGGCGAGGTCGTCGGCGCCGTCGATGCGGCACGCGGGGGCGAACTGGGTGCCGTGGTTCAGGTCGAGCACCTCGGCCCGCACCTTGTCGGTGTTCGGATCGAACAGGGCCAGCGAATCCGCCGAGCCCCGGATCAGGCATGCGTAGGCGACGGCGGTGCCGACGCTGCCGGCGCCGACGATCGAAACCTTGGACTTGGACGCACGGGTCGTCGACATGGATTCGATCGTCGTCGCTCCGCGCTCGATCCGCACCCCGACGGTGCAGCCGTTAGCCTTCGCATCATGAACGTTCAACCGTTCGACGCCGTGCTGTTCGACTTCTCCGGCACGTTGTTCCGGCTCGAGGAGGACGAATCCTGGCTGGCCGACCTCACCGACGAGCGGGGCGAGCCCTTCGACGTGCACCGGCAGGCCGAGCTGATGCGCCGGATGACCGCCCCCACCGGTCAGCCCGTCGAGATGGACGCCGCCGAGCATCACGCCTGGATCAACCGCGACCGCGACCCCCGCTGGCACCGGGACGCATACCTGACGGTGCTGCGCCGTTCCGGAGTCGCCGACGAGGGGCAGGCCCTCGGCCTGTACACCAAGCTGACCGATCCGCGCTGCTGGACGGTCTACCCGGACACGGTGCCGGTGATCGAGGCGCTCGCCGGCGAGGGCCTCGCGGTGGCCGTGCTGAGCAACATCGCCTTCGACATCCGGCCGGCGTTCGCGGCGCTCGGTATCGACGATCTGGTGTCGGAGTTCGTGCTTTCCTTCGAAGTCGGCGCGGTCAAACCGGAGCCGGAGATCTTCCGGCACGCGACCGCGGCGCTCGGGGTGTCCCCGGAGCGCACCCTGATGGTGGGCGACAGTGAGGAAGCCGACGGTGCGGCCCGCCGCATCGGCTGCTCCTTCGCCCTCGTCGAGCCGCTGCCCACCGCCGAGCGTCGCCGCGGACTGTGGCGCGCGTTGTTCGCGGCGGGCCTCAGTCCCTCGGAACCAGGCGCAGGGAGATCGAGTTGATGCAGTACCGCTGATCCGTCGGAGTCGGGTACCCCTCGCCCTCGAACACGTGCCCGAGATGGCTGTGGCAGGACGCGCACAGTACCTCCACCCGGCGCATGCCGAGGGACGTGTCGGAGCGCAGGATCACCGCGTCACTCGACGCCGGGTCGAAGAACGAGGGCCACCCGCAGTGCGAATGGAACTTCTCGGTGCTGCGGAACAGTTCGGCTCCGCAGGCGCGGCACTCGTACACACCCTCGGTCTCCGTGTCGGTGTATTCGCCGACGAAGGGCCGCTCGGTGCCGGCCTGCCGCAGCACCGCGTACTCCGCGGCGGTGAGGCGGGCGCGCCATTCGTCGTCGCTGCGGGATACCTTCGGCGCGGGTTCGGTCGGGACAGCGTCAGCCATGAACTCCACGCTAGCCGTCACCGCGGTTCGTCGCCACGAGCTCGCCCTGCGGTGCGGGCTCGTGTGCCGGCAACAGGAACGACGGTTCGATGCCGTCCGCCAGCCGGCCCTCCCGCCGGGCGGCCAGATAGCGGTCGAGCAGCACGGCGAAGATCACGATGAGCAGCAGCGACCACCCGAACGTCGTCTTCATGTACTCGGCGGCGCGCCCGGCCTCCGGCCACCGCCCCGACAGCCAGCTGTCGTAGCTCATGAAGCCGTAGACCGCCAGCCAGGCCGGCCAGTTCCGCATCACCGAATTGGGCAACACGACCGTCATCAGCAACGGGAACAGCATCATCGAGTAGTACATCTGGCCGAGCGAACCGAGCAGGAACGACGCGGTGAGCAACACCCCCGTGCTCGTGCCGACGAAGAAGAGCTCGTCGTGGCGGCAGTACCGGTACAGCAGCCACAGCGAGACGACGACCATGAGGCCCAGGACGACGCGCAGCCCGAGGATCAGCCACGCCGGCAGGCCGTAGTACATGCCGTTGCCGACGATGGCGCTGTTGAAGTAGTCGCGTGCCTCGAACAGGTACGGCGTGGTGCGCTCGACGAACGCCCAGGCGTCCACCGAGAGCGGCCACGCGACGAGCGTCAGGCCGAGCGGCACCGCCGCGGCAGTGGCGAACACCTTCCACTGCCGGCGCACGAACGGAATCAGCAGCAGGGGCGCGAGGATCGGTTTGACCGCGAACGTCAACCCGATCGCGACGCCCGCCCACAGATCGCGCCGGCTCAGCAACAGCGTCAGGAAGGCGACCTCGCCGAGCAGGACGAGGCCGTTGATGTTGGTGAAGACCAGGGTGTTCGTCACCGTCTCGGAACTGAACGCCGCCAACAGGAGGATCGGGGCGAGCACCGAGTCGAGACCGTAGCCGAACATTCGCAGCAGCAGGTACAGCGCCACGATGATCGCGATCGCGTTGGCGATGATGAACAGCCACCGGGAGCGTTCGGGGTCGATTACCGCGATCGGGGAGATCAGCAACGTCCCGGACGGGGGGTACAGATAGTGCGGGTCCACCCACTCGAAGTTCGCCGTGTACACCGGCCGGCGGTTGAGAAACGCCAGGGCCGCGTTGTAGACGGGAGTGAAGTCGTCGGTGCGGAATCCGTTGACGGCTTTGACCACCACACGGTGCAGCACCGTGAGCACGGCCAACGGCCACACCACGCACTTGACCACCTCCGCGGTGGTGCGGGCGGTGCGGGGCTCGAGGCGGCTGAGGAACACTACGGCACGGTACACCGAGAGCCGGGAGCGGCCGCCCACCGTCCCCACCCGACGGCGCCGGGCCCGGGACGCGGCGCACGCTGATTCACGCCGGGCACAGGCTGCCGTTCGGCGGCAGGGCACCGGTGTCGAGGTAGGCCGCCAGGCGTGCCTGGACGCAGCCGGAGTGCAGGACCGCGGAGTATCCGGCACCCTGCCAGGACAGCGCCGCCCACCGGGCCGAGACGGCGGTGAGGGCGCCGGTGACCGACTCGAGGCCCGCGCTGCCGACGAGCGGATCGGCGGCACCCGTCGTCACCAGCACGGGTACGCGCACCTCCGGCGGCAGCGGCGGTGTCGGCATGCTCGGCCAGGCGCTGCACGCGGTGAGACCGACCGCGCTGTCGCCGCCGAACAGGGGGTAGTTCGCCGACCACGTTCGCTGCAGCTCGGTGGCCCGGGCCGTCGTGGGCCATCGCTGACCGTCGCTGCAGCGGGAGACGAACTGCCCGTCGGACGACAGCACGGCCTCGGCGGCGCCGACGAGTTCGAGCATCGGCGTCACGTCTCCCGCACCGGCGGCGGACAGAGCGTCGGACAGCTCGCGGACCCGGGCCTGCGCGTCGCTGCGGGGGGTTCCCAGAAACCACGTCACCGCGGTGAGCAGGGCGTTCGACGAGAGCGGTGCAAGAGCGCCGGTCGCGGCGCGGGCGTGCAGGTCCTCGAGCGCGGCCCGCGGGTCCGGCCCCAGCGAGCACGCCAGCGCGACGCACTGGCGGGCGAACGCGTCGACCGCCGACTCCGCGCCGCGCACCCGGCTCTCGGCCAGCAGTTCGGCGTCGGCCGTCGCGGCGGCGGGGGAGTCGAGGACGAGGCGGCCGAGGGTGGTCGGGTACTTCGACGCGTAGGCGAGGGCGACCGTGGCGCCGTTGCCGATGCCGAGCACGCCGATCCGATCGACGCCCCACGTGGTTCGCAGCTGCTCGAGATCGTCGGCGGCGTGGGCGGCGTCGAACAGCAGTTCCTGCGGCTGCAGGTAGTCGGTGCATGCGATGGTGGCCTGCCGCCCGAGTTCGGCGACCCGCTCCGGACCGTCGCCGGTGCGGCCGAACTGTCCGTGGTCGGCCAGGGCGCGCCGGTCCGCTCCGAAGATGCACTCGATCGGCTGGGAGGCGCCGAGGCCGCGCCGATCCACCGCGATGATCGGCCGGGAGGCCACGAGTTCGGCGAGCGAGCCGGTCGACAGTGCGGCCAGCGCCCCCGAGGAGGGCATGTCCGCGCCCGTCGTCATGACGAGCGGGGCCGCATCGGTGGGAGTCTGTGCCAGCCGGGCGCGCAGCACGTCGAGCGGAAACGAACCCGGCACGGTGCCTGTGGCGTCGATCGCAGCGGGAAGCTGGGCGCATTCGAGGACGAGACCGGTGGGTCCCGGCGGCAGCTGCTGGGCGGCGAGGGTGTCGGCGGTGCAGTCGCGCCAGTCCAGGTCCCGGGCCGGCACCGGTAGCTCCGGGGCGAGGGCCGGATCCTCGCCGGTGGGAGTGGCCCGGCCGTCCGCCTCCTGCACTACCGCGACGTCGGGGCGTACCGAAGGGCCCGCCCCGCACGCGGCGGTCATCGTTCCGAGCACGACGATGCCCACGGTGAGCACACGGGTTCTGCGCATGCGCACAGCCTGCCAGGTCGGTGCGCGGGCCCGCGCACGTGACCGGATCGTCCGATCCGCCGGATGTGACGATCAGGTGTACGTGGTGTGAAGTAGGTCGCAATCTGCCCCGGGTGTACCGGTCGCCTCGAGCGACGGCCCTACCCTGGAGAAATGCACGAACGTCTCGTCGATCGCAATCCCGTGGTGCCGTCCGACCAACTGGTGGCCCAGATGGTTCCGCCCGCGATGTTCGACGACGTGAGCTTCGCGTCCTACATCCCCGATCCGAACGAGCCGAGCCAGGCGACCGCTGTCGCGACGGCGGAGGAGTTCGCCCACAAGATCGCGAAGATCCGGGGTGGCGGCCGGCGCGGCCTGTTCGGACGGAAGGCGCCGTCCACCGGCGCCGGTCTCTACCTCGACGGCGGCTTCGGCGTCGGCAAGACCCACCTGCTGGCCTCGATCTTCCACGCGGCGCCGTCGCCGAAGGCGTTCGGCACCTTCGTGGAGCTGACCCACGTCGTCGGCGCTCTCGGCTTCAACAAGGCCGTCGAGGAGCTGTCCGGCCACAGCGTGCTGTGCATCGACGAGTTCGAGCTCGACGACCCGGGCGACACGATGCTGGTCTCCCGCCTGCTGACCGAACTCTCGGCGCGGGGCGTGTCCATCGTCGCCACGTCCAACACCCTGCCCGGGCAGCTGGGAGAGGGGCGATTCGCGGCGCAGGACTTCCTGCGCGAGATCAAGAAGCTCGCCTCGATCTTCGAGACCATCCGCGTGGACGGTCCCGACTACCGCCATCGCGACCTGCCGCCGGCCCCGGACCCGATCAGCTCCGAGGAGCTGCTCGATCGCGCCGATGCGGTCCCCGGCGCCACCCTCGACGACTTCGACGAGCTGTGCGCGCACCTGAGCACGCTGCATCCGTCCCGGTACGGCAAGCTCGTCGAGGGCGTCGCGGCCGTCTTCCTCAACGGGGTTCATGCCGCCCACGACCAGTCCGTGGCGCTGCGTCTGGTGGTGCTCGCCGACCGGCTCTACGACGCGAGCATTCCGGTGACCGTCGCCGGCGCGAAGCTGGACGAGATCTTCACCGACGAGATGCTCGCCGGCGGCTACCGCAAGAAGTACCTGCGTGCGACCTCGCGCCTGTTGGCGCTGTCGCGGTTCGAGACCGCCGCCAGCTGAGTCGGGTTCCCGGCTGCCCCCGCCGCAGGCGGGGTCCGCGCGTCACAGGGTGCGTTGCATGACGTAGTCGTGATGGGTCTGCGAGCCGACCTGGAACGTGCGCGTTCCCACGACCTCGAACTCGTTCTTGGCGTAGAACCGCCGGGCCCGAGAGTTCTGCTGGTTGACCCCCAGCCACAGCCCCCGGCAGCCGGCTGCCCGGGCATGCTCGACGACGGCAGCCATCAGGGCCGCCGCCACTCCGGTGCCGTGCTTGCCCGGCAGCACGTAGAGCTTGCTGATCTCGGTGGTGGGCAGCGCGGTCACGGCTTCACGGACTTCCGGGTCCGTCGGTTCGGCATCGACGGCCATGAGGTAGCCCACGATCTCGCCGCCGACGGTCGCCTTGAGCACGATGCGGGTCGGGTCGGTGAGGTACTCGCTGAACCGTTCCGCCGAGAGGGTGTCGTCGATGAACGCGGCGATGTCCTCCTGGGAGGCGTCGGCCGGGCAGGCCAGGGGGAACGTGGTGGCTGCGACATCGGCGATGGTCTCGGCATCCCAGATGCCGGCCTGCTCGACGGAGACGTTCGCGGTCGATTCCTCGAGTGACGGAGTGGACATGGGAACCAGTAGATCACTCGGCGGGGCACCGCGCCGACGGTCGGGGCAGGTATCCGTTCGACGTCCGGAAATGGCTGAACCCCAGCCTTGGATGGGGGGTCATGGCTGGGGTTCATTACCATCGGGGGGATGGCATCTCCGACAATACATGAGGAATCCCTCAGGTTCCAACCGGGGTGGTCACGGTTGGGTCACGGGCCGGCCGTCCGGGTGGTTGCCTTCCGCCGGGCAACGCTCTACTGTGGGCTCTCATGAAGCGCGTACTCGTAGTTCACCGCCGTAGCGGGGTCTGATTCGGACCGACCCCTCGCTGCGGGTCGTCGAGCTACCTGTCGGTCCTCCCTTCACGCGGAAGACCTCCTACGATGAACGCCTTCACCTCCACCGCTCCCCGCACCTCCTACGCCGCCGGCGACGCGGAGACCGCATACTCGGCGCCGATCGATCCGTTCGCCGCCCGCTACGGACGATCCCTGCCGCGCGAGTTGCGTGCCGAGGCGCTCGGCACGAGCTGGACCGAGTTCACCGCGACCTATGCACCGCACGGGCCGGTCCGTCTCGGTGGCTGGTCGGCCGGGGCTCCGTGCGCCGGTCGGCGGAACTTCGAGGCCACTTTCGGCGTGGGAGAGACCATCCACACGGCGGCGGCGACGGCCACCGGTCCGGTGTCCGCCATGACCGTCATGATGCACACCCTCGGGATGCCGCTCGAGATTCTCTCGTTCCACCAGTTCGACCTCGGCGACACCCACACGACATTCCTGCTGTGCGAGGCGGACGGGCGCCGGCTCTGGAGCATGGGTGCCGCGGCGACCGGAACCGAATCGGCACTGCGCGCGATGATCGCGGGAGCCAACCGGCTGCACGCTTCCCGCTGAGGGAGCGGTGACACGACGAAGGCCCTCCCGACCGGGAGGGCCTTCGTCGTCGAGTGGTGTGGGCGACCGGTACCGGCGACCTCGTCCGGGTGGCACACC
>NZ_BCXE01000020.1 GCF_001894945.1 Rhodococcus ruber NBRC 15591 | reverse complement strand
TCGGCGACGAGCCCGTCGGCTCCGCCGTCGTCGTCCGTGGACTCGGACAGCGTCAGCTGCAGGTCGAACTTGGCCACCGAGGTGTCGATGGCTTGTGTCTCCAGGACGAGCCGGGGCAGCTCCACGTGGGTCGACCCGAGATTCTGGAAGGCCAGCATGACCTGGAACAGCGGGTGCCGCGCCGTCGACCGGGCGGGATTGAGCACCTCCACCAGCCGCTCGAACGGCACGTCCGCGTGCGCGAACGCACCGAGCGCGGCCTCCCGGGCGCGGGCGAGCTGCTCGGTGAACGGCTGGTCCGGGTCCACCTGGGTCCGCAGCACCAGGGTGTTGACGAACATGCCGACCACGTTGTCGAGTTCCTGCTCGCCGCGACCGGCCACCGGGGTGCCGACGGCGATGTCGTCGGTCCCCGACAACCGCGCCAGCAGCACCGACAGCGCCGCGTGCACCACCATGAACAGCGTGGTGCCGTGCCGGCGCGCGACGTCGTCGAGCGCGGAATGGACCTCGGCGGACACGACGAACCGCTCGGTGCCGCCGCGGAACGACTGCCGTGCCGGCCGCGGCCGGTCCGACGGCAGGTCGAGCTGGTCGGGCAGCCCGGCGAGGGTGGTGCGCCAGTAGGCGAGCTGGTCGGCGATCAGCGACTCCGGGTCGCTCTCGGAGCCGAGAAGTTCGTGCTGCCACAGTGTGTAGTCCGCGTACTGCACCGGCAGCGGCGGCCACGCGGGACGCTCCCACTCGATGCGCGCGGCGTAGGCGGCCATGACGTCACGTGCGACCGGTCCCATCGACCAGCCGTCGGCGGAGATGTGGTGCATGACGATCGCCAGCACGTGCTCGGTCGGGTCGATCTCGAACAGGTGGGCCCGCACGGGCACCTCGCGGGTCACGTCGAACCCGGTGGACGCGAGCGCCGAGATCTCCTGCTGCAGGTTCTCTTCCGTGATCGACGTCGGCGTCAGGTTGGGCACCGCCGTGGCAGCGTCCGTGACGACCTGCATCGGCCCGTCGGGCCCCTCGGGGTAGACGGTTCGGAGCGACTCGTGCCGGTCGATGACGTCCATGATGGCGACCTGCAGCGCGGTGATGTCGAGTTCACCGGACAGTCGCAGCGCGAAGGGCAGGTTGTAGGTGGCCGATTCGGGCTCGAACCGGTTCAGGAACCACATGCGCTGTTGGGCCAGGGACAGCGGGATCCGGTCGGGGCGCGGCTGGGCCACGAGCGGGATGCGGCGGCCGGCGCCGGCACGGTGTTCGACCCGCGCGGCCAGCGCGACGACGGTCGACGCCTCGAACAGCAGACGCACGGGCACCTGGGTGTCGAGGGCCGCACCGAGCCTGGACACGAGCTGGGTCGCGACGAGCGAGTTGCCACCGAGCTCGAAGAAGTCGTCGTCCAGCCCGACCCGGTCGATGCCGAGGACGCTCTCGAATGTGCCCGCGACGATCTCCTCGATCGGCGTGGTGGGGGCGCGGAAGGCCCGCGCCTCGAACACCGGCTCGGGCAGTGCCTTGCGGTCCACCTTGCCGTTCGGGGTGAGGGGGACGGCGTCGAGGACGACGCAGACCGAGGGAACCATGTAGGACGGCAGGAATCCGGCGACGTACCCGGTGAGCTCCTCGCTGTCGAGTCCCGCCTCGCCGTGGACGTAGGTGACCAGAGTGGTCTGCCCCGAGGGCATTTCGTGCCCGATCGTGGTGGCGAAGTCGACGGCGGGGTGCGAGAGGTAGGCGGCGTCGATCTCCCCCAGTTCGATACGGTAGCCGCGGACCTTGACCTGGAAGTCGGTCCGCCCGGCGTACACCAGCCGGCCCTCGTCGTCCCACCGTACGACGTCGCCGGTGCGGTACATGCGCTCGCCCGGCGCGCCGAACGGGGAGGCGACGAAACGGTCCGCCGTCAGTGCGGGCCGCCGGTGGTAGCCACGCGCGAGCGCGTCCCCGGTCAGGTACAGCTCCCCGGACACGCCGACCGGAACGGGGTGCAGCCGCGCGTCGAGCACGAGGGCACCGACCCCGGCCACGGGGGTGCCGATGGTGATGGGCTCGCCCGGGTGCAGTTCGCCGCGGGTGGTGACGATCGTGGTTTCGGTCGGGCCGTACGCGTTGAAGTAGCGGCGGCCGGGCGACCAGCGGGCGACCAGATCGGCGGTGGAGACGTCGCCGCCGACGTTGAGGACGCGCAGCGTGTCGAGATCGCGGGGGTCGACCGATCCGAGCACGGCGGGGGTGATGACGGCATGGGTCACCCCGTACGTCTCGATCAGGTCGTGCAGTTCGGTGCCACCCAGCACGTTCGCGGGTGTCACGACGAGTTCGGCGCCGGAGGAGCCGGCCATCAGCCACTCGAGCACCGACGGGTCGAAGCTGGGCGCGCACACGTGCAACACCCGTGACCGCTCGGTGACGCCGTACAGTTCGACGCTCTCCTGCACGAGCGCGGCGAGCCCGTGGTGGGTCACGGCGACGCCCTTCGGCAGGCCCGTCGACCCCGAGGTGTAGATCATGTACGCGACGTGGTCGAGGCGCAGCGGCGCGAGCCGGTCGGCGTCGCCGAGCGGCGCGGCCGAGGCCCGTTCGATCGCCGCGCGGGTCTCGTCGGCATCGAGGGCGTTCCAGTCGAAGTCCGCCGGCAGCTCCGGCAGGTGCCCGGCGGTGGTCAGACCGAGGACGGCGCCGGAGTCCCGGACGATGTGCCGGATGCGTTCGACCGGATGGGCGGGATCGATCGGCACGTACGCGGCGCCGGTCTTGGCGACGGCCCACACGCAGTGCACCATCTCCGCGGAGCGCGGGAAGGCCAGGGCCACAATCGTCTCGGGTCCGACACCGCTGTCGACGAGGACGCGGGCGAGGCGGTTGGACCACTCGTCGAGCTCCCGGTACGTCAGGGCCGACTCGCCGCATCGGACGGCGATCGTATCGGGCGCGAGATCCACTCCGGCCGTGAGCAGTTCGACGAGCGGTCGCTCCGCACGATGGAGTTCGGGGCCGCGGACCGAGACGAGCCGGGCCTCCTCCTCGGGCGCGAGGAGGTCGATGTCACCGACGGGCGTGGCCGCATCGGCGACGATCGCTTCGAGGATCCGCACGAAACGCTGCCCGAAGACGTCGACGGTGTCGGCGTCGAACAGGTCGGTCGCGTACTCGAACACGGCATTGACGCCGGCCGGGCGCCCCTCGTCGTCGGTCCGCTCGACGAGCCACAGCTGCAGGTCGAACTTCGCGATCGGCACGTCGAACTCGGCCGCGGTGGCGCGCACCCCGGAGAACGAAATATCGCGCGTTCCAGGAGATTCCACCGCCAGCGCAGCCTGGAACAACGGGTGCCGAGCCGTGGACCGGGGCGGCTTGAGGACCTCCACGAGCCGCTCGAACGGGACGTCCGCATTGGAGAAGGCGCTCAGATCGGAGTCGCGGACCCGGTCGAGGAGTTCCTCGAAGCGCGCACCCGGATCGACCCGGGTACGCAGCACCAGCGTGTTGACGAACATGCCGATCAGGTCGTCGAGCAGACGATCACCACGGCCGGCGACGACACTGCCGACGGCGATGTCGTCGGATCCGCTCAGTCTCGACAGGAGGACGGCGTACGCGGAGTGCATCACCATGAACAGCGACGCATGGTGCGAGCGGGCGACCTCGACGAGACCACGGTGAGTCTCGGCCGAGATCACGAACCGGCGCTTGTCGCCGCGGTAGGTGGCGACCGCCGGGCGGGGACGATCCGCGGGCAGGTCGAGCTGATCCGGGATGCCGTCGAGTTCCCGAGTCCAGTAGGCGATCTGCTGCGCGGAGATCGAGTTCGGGTCGGATTCGAGACCGAGCACGTCGCGCTGCCACAGCGCGTAGTCGGCGTACTGCACCGGGAGCGCGGACCAGCCGGGTTCGGAGCCGGCGGCCCGCGCCGCGTATGCGGCAACGATGTCGCGCACGAGCGGCTCGAAGGACGACCCGTCGGCGGCGATGTGGTGCAACACCATCGCCAGGACGAACTCGTCGTCCGCCAGCCGGTACAGCGCGATCCGGAACGGCACGTCGACGGCGACGTCGAACCCGCGCTGTGCCAGGGCCACGACCCGGTCGTGCAGCTCGGACGCGGTGATGTCGAGCACGGGGACCCGGCTGTCGACGTGTTCGACCGGCAGGATCACCTGTTGCGGTTCCCCGTCGACGGCCGGGTAGACGGTCCGCAGCGTCTCGTGCCGGGAGACGACGTCGCCGAAGGCGGCGTCGAGGGCGGCCGGATCGAGCGGACCGGTCAGCCGCACCGTGAAGGGCAGGTTGTAGGCGGCGGTGCCGGCGTCGAATCGGTTGAGAAACCAGATCCGCTGCTGCGCCGTCGAGAGGGGCAGCACGTCCGGCCGCGGGCCCGCGACGAGCGGCCGGCGGGCACCCGATCCGGACTGTCGTGCCACCCGGGCCGCGAGGCCCACGACGGTGGACGACTCGAACAGCACCCGCACCGGAACCTGGGTGTCCATGGCGGAGCCGATCCGGGACACGAGCTGGGTGGCGACGAGCGAGTTGCCGCCGAGTTCGAAGAAATCGTCGTCGAGGCCGACCTCGGCGACTCCCAGGACCTCGCAGAACGTCTCGGCCACGACCCGTTCGGCGGCGGTGCGCGGCGCCCGGAACATGCGGGCGCTGTTGAACACCGGCTCGGGCAGGGCCTTGCGGTCGAGCTTGCCGCTGGTGTTGAGCGGGAACGCGTCGAGCACCATCAGCGACGCCGGAACCATGTACGACGGCAGCGCCCGGCCCAGCGCCTCGGTCAGCGCCTCGGTGTCGATCGCGTGGCCGGGGGCGGCGACGAGGTAGCCGACGAGCTGGTCGCCGGTCGCCGTCGGCACCACGAGCACGACGGCCTGCGAGACCTCCGGGGCGGCGAGCAGGACCGCCTCGATCTCGCCCAGCTCGATGCGCTGACCCCGGAACTTGACCTGGAAGTCGGTCCGGCCGATGTAGTCGAGGTATCCGGCACCGTCCGCGCCGAGGCGCCACAACACGAGGTCGCCGGTGCGGTACATCCGGTCGCCCGGGGCACCGAACGGATCGGCGAGGAACCGGTCGGCGGTGAGGTCGGGGCGGCGCAGGTAGCCGCGCGCGAGCTGGACCCCGGCGAGGTACAGTTCGCCGGGCCTGCCGGGCGGCACGGGCCGCAGCCGGTGGTCGAGGACGTAGACGCGGCTGTTCCACTGGGGGACGCCGATCGGGACGGTGGTCACGTCCTCGGCCGTGGCGCGATGGTAGGTGATCGAGACCGCGGCCTCGGTGGGTCCGTAGAGGTTGTGCAGCTGCGCGGGGCACAGCTGGGCGAACGCGGCCGCCGTCTCGGCCGGCAGCGCCTCACCGATCACGAACACGTGACGCAGCGTGTCGCACGAGCCGGGCCGGGCATTGGCGACGAACACCGTGAGCATCGACGGCACGAAGTCGGTGACGGTGACCCCGTGTTCGGCGATCCGGTCGGCCACGTACATCGGGTCGCGGTGGCCGTCGGGGGTGGCGATCACCAGGGTCGCCCCCACACGCAGTGGCATGAAGAAGCCCCACAGCGACACGTCGAACGTCGTCGCGGTCTTCTGCAGGTACACGTCGGACGCCGACAGCGCGTACTGGTCGTTCATCCACCGGATCTGGTTGTCGATCGCCCGGTGCGTGACCGCGACACCCTTGGGACGCCCGGTGGAGCCCGAGGTGAAGATGACGTAGGCGGTGCTGTCGAGGCGTACCGGCCCGAGCCGGTCGGCGTCGGTGAGCGGGCGCGTGTCCAGGCCGGTGAGATCGATGCGGTCGATCTCGACCACATCGAGGCCGGCGGGCAGATCCACCCGGTCACGCGCGGTCGTGACCACGCAGACGGGCCGGGCGGTGTCGAGAATGTAGGCGGTCCGGTCCGCGGGGTGATCCGGGTCGATCGGCACCCAGGCGCCGCCGGCCTCGAGGATCGCGTACATGCCGACGAGCAGTTCGAGCGAACGCCGCACCGACAGTCCGACCAGGGACTCCGGTCCGACGCCGCGCGCGACGAGCAGCCGCGCGAGCGCGTTCACGCGGGCGTCGAATTCCGCGTACGTCAGGCTTTCGCCCTCGTACACGAGGGCCGTGGCGTCGGGTGTGCGTGCCACCTGCTCCTCGAACTCCGCGAGCAGCGTGCGGTGGTCGACGGGGTGCTCGGTGCGATTCCACTCGGTGAGCACCCGGGCGGTCTCGGCGCCGGTTCCGAGGGGCAGGTCCCATACCCGCCGATCGGGATCGGCCGCGACGAATCGGTCGAAGAACTCCACGAACCGGGCGTGGTGCGCCCGGGACTCCTGCACGCCGTACAGGTTGGGGTTGGACTCGAAGTCGATGTGGGTGCGCGTGCCACCGCTCTTGTAGACGTTGACCCCGAGGTCCTCGATGAGACCGGTGGACAGGATGTTGATCCGTCCGACCATGTCGCCGAGGCGGACCTCGTTGTCGAACAGCATGATGTTGACCCACGGGCCGAAGAACGTGGAGCGGCCGCCGGCCGCACTCCCGGCGTCGCGGACGATGTCCTCGTGGCGGTACCGCTGGTGCCGCAGCGCTCCCGAGACGGCAGCGGTGGCCGACGCGACGAGCTGTCGCACGGTGGTGCCGGCGGCCACCTCGAGGCGCAACGGCACCACGTTGGAGACCATGCTGCCGGACCGGCGCAGTACCGCGGTGGTCCGCGCGGCGACGGGCAGGCTGAGCACGACGTCGGTGCGGCCGGTCATCTGGGCCATGTAGGCGGCGAAGGCGGCGATCACCGCGGTGGCGAGGCTGGTGTTCTCGCGTTCGGTGAAATGGTCGACGAGCTCCTCGACGCGGGCGCCGAGCGCGGCGCTGTCGATCCGGCTGACGGGGGCCGGCGGTGCGGGGCGGCCGGCCAGGCTGGTGGGTTCGTCGATGCCGTCGACGATCGTCGACCAGTACTCGCGGTCGGTGTCGAACCGCGGTGAGTTCCGGTACGCGATCTCGGCCTCGTACACGGTGCGCACGTCCGACGCCTTGTTGGGGCTGGGTTCGGCGCCCTCCACGGCGGCGGTGTAGAGCTCCGCGATCCGGGTCATGAAGGTCGCGGCGCCGAAACCGTCGAGCGCGAGGTGGTGGACGCGGTTGTACCAGAAGTAGCGGCGCTCGCCGATCTGCAGGACGGTGGCCGAGATCAGCCGGTCCTTGAGCACGTCGACCGGGGTGCTGCGGTCGGCGCGCATCCACTCCATCGCGGCCTCGCGCGGATCGTCCGCGTCCCGCAGGTCCACGTATCCGATGGAGGCGTCGAGGGTCGGATCGACGAGCTGGTACGGCTGCGCGTCGACCTCGAGGAACCGGAGGAAACCGGAGCCCATCTCGAGCGCGGCACGCGCGCTGGCCTCGAGCAGGAGGCCACGGTCGAGGTCGCCGACGAGCTCGACGTACTGGGCGATGTTCGCGGGCACCGACGGGTCGACGTGTTGCGCGAACCACATCCCGAGCTGTGCCGGAGAGAGGGGGAAGGCACCGTCCGGCACGTTCGCCGCGTTCGTGTTCGTCGCACCCGATCCGCCGACACCCAGCGAGTCCAAACCCCAACCTCTCTCTCACCGTCGGACGCAGGCCCGACCGTCGCGCCCGGTGACCCGGGCGAGCACCGTGCTCAGGTATATCTGCTGTTCAGGGGAGGAGCGTTACACGGCGGACAACGGCGCGAACGCCGCGAGACCCGCCGGGACAACGATCACCCCGCCTGTCGGCGCGGAGCTGCCCGAGCAGGTTACTCGCCGGTCGCCTTCCGGCCGCCTGACTTGCGCACCGGACCAATCTACAGGGTCGGTAAGGTCGGCTTCATCTTTGCCGCCGCGGTGTCGGAGCGGTCACCAGAGCACGGCGATGACGACGTTGAGGACACCGAGCGCACCGGCCGCGTGTGCCAGGGCTGCGGTCGAGCCCGGGTTCTGCCGCTCCTTCTTCAGACCGACGATCGCGAGCACGAGGATGACGACGGCGACGACGAGCTTGACACCGATCTTCATGTGGTTCAGGTCGGCGCCGTCCGCCTCGTTGAGCCCGACCAGCGCGAGTCCGGTCACCACCTGCAGGATCGCGCCGTGCAGCATGCCGGCCACCACGCGCGGTTCCTTGATCACGGCGAGCCAGGAGCCGATGATGCCGGCGAGGCCGATGAAGTGCAGGATGAGGAAGATGTCGATGGCGAGCGTCATGCGGCCATCGGACCACCCGAACAGGACAAATGTCCAGTCAGGTGATCCTCATCGCTCCCGGGCGGCGGTGGCGCGGGTCACCGCGCCTGCCGCTGCTGCGCATACCAGTCGAGCAACTCCGGTGCGTCGACCGCGCTGCGGTCGACGGTGCGGGCCGCGTCGGCCCCCTGGAACAGCCGCTTGATCGGCACCTCGAGCTTCTTGCCGGTGCGGGTGTGCGGGACACCGGGTGCGGCGACGATGTCGTCGGGCACATGTCGCGGTGAGGCCTGTTCGCGGATCACGGTGCGGATCTTCTCGCGCAGCGCATCGTCGAGGGTGACGCCGTCGGCAAGCACCACGAACAGCGGCATCCAGTAGCCGCCGTCGGGCTGCTCGGCTCCGATGACCAGCGCTTCGAGGACCTCGGGGAGCTTCTCGACGGCCTGGTAGATGTCGGCGCTGCCCATCCGGACACCGTGCCGGTTGAGCGTCGAGTCGGAACGGCCGTGCATCACGACCGTCCCGCGCCCGGTGATCGTGATCCAGTCGCCGTGCCGCCACACCCCGGGATAGACCGAGAAATACGCCTCGCGGTAGCGGTGCCCGTCCGGGTCGTTCCAGAAGCGGACCGGCATCGACGGCATCGGGGCGGTCACCACGAGTTCCCCCACGTCGCCGCGGACCGGGCGGCCCTGCTCGTCGAACGCATCGAGCGCGACGCCGAGATACGGCACCGACAGCTCACCCGGCCACACCGGCACGGTGCGCACGGCGCCGACGAACGCGGAGACGACATCCGTGCCGCCGGTGATGGACATGACGGGCACGTGCTCGCCGACGTTGTCGGCCAGCCACCGCGACGACGGCGCCGGCAGCGTCGACCCGGTGACGCCGATCGCGCGCAGGGCGGACAGGTCGTGGTCCCGCCGGGGCACGACGCCCGCCTTGATGCAGGCCAGCACGTACCCCGGACTGGTGCCCAGGACGGTGACCCGTTCCTGCGCGGCGATCTCCCACAACCGGTCGACCCGCGGGTGCGACGGGCTGCCGTCGTAGCAGACGATCGTCGCCCCGACGAGCAGCCCGGCCGCCTGGAAGTTCCACATCATCCAGCTCGGGCTCGTGTACCAGAAGAAGGTGTCGTCGGATCCGAGGTCCGTGTGCAGCGACACCGCCTTCAGATGCTCGAGCAGGACACCGCCGTGCCCGTGCACGATGCCCTTCGGCAGACCGGTGGTCCCGGACGAGAACACGACCCACAGCGGATGGTCGAACGGCACCGGCTCGGGGCTCAGCGGGTGTTCCCCGACGGTGGCCGCCTCCCAGGTGAGCGCACCTTCGAGGTCCTGATGCGGGTCTGCGAGCCGGGGCACCACGACGGTCAGCGCCAGCGAGGGCAGCTGCTCCCGCAACCGGGCGACCGCCTCGGCGCGGGGGTGGGTGCGGCCGGCGAACCGGTAACCGTCGGCGGTGATCAGGGCGGTGGGGTCGAGTTGCCCGAGCCGGTCCAGGGCCGCGGGGGCCGAGTAGTCCTGACCGCAGGCCGCCCACACGGCGCCGATGCTTGCGGTGGCGAGCAGCGCGACCACGGCTTCGGGAATGTTCGGCAGGTAGCCGACGACGCGGTCGCCGACACCGACGCCGTGCTCGCGCAGGGTGGCGGCCAGCGCGGCCGTCTGCCTGGCGAGTTCGGCCCAGCTCAGCTCGGTGCGTTCCCCGTCCTCACCGACGTGCACGATCGCGGGGCGGTCGTCGCGCGCGTGCCGCAGGGCGTGCTCCGCATAGTTCAGGCGCGCCCCCGGGAACCAGACGGCCCCGGGCATCGTGGCGTCGTCCAGCGCGGGTCCCGGGTCGGTGCGCGACCGTACGTCGAACCAGTCCCACACGTCCTGCCAGAACGGTCCGAGATTGTCGACGGACCACCGCCACAGGGCGTGGTAGTCGGGGAGGGAGACGCCGTGGCGCCGTTCGACCCATCGGGCGAAGGCGGTGAGGCGGGCGCTCGCGACGTCCTGTTCGGTGGGGGTCCACTGGGGCGGGATCTGCGTGTCGGTCATGCCGTCGCGCCCCCTCGGTGATCACCCGAGCGGGCCTCGACGGCGCGGTGCAGGATCTGCTCGGCGTGCCGCAGCACCGGCGCATCGACCATCCGGCCCTCGAACTGGAACACCCCCCGCTCCTCCGGCACCGCCGCCAGCACCCGCCGCGCCCACGCCACATCCTGCTCGCTCGGCGCATACGCCGACCGGATCACCCCCACCTGACCCGGATGGATCGCCACCTTCGCATCGAACCCCACCGCCACCGCGTCGAGCGCCTCCGCCCGCAACCCGTCGTGATCCCGGATGTCCAGAAACACCGAATCCAGGGCGAACCGCCCGTACGCCTTCGCCGCCAGCAACGCCTGCGACCGCACGTGCCGCGCCACGTCCCGATACGTCCCGTCGGCCCGGCGCGAGGACTGCCCACCCAGCCCCACCACGAGATCCTCCGCCCCCCACATCAACCCCACCGTGCCCGCGGCCAGCGCGATCTCGTCGACCTTCAACGCCCCCAACGGCGACTCGATCAACGCCACCACCTCCCGCGGCGCCAACGACGTCACCTGCTGCGCCGACTCGCACTTCGCCAGCATCACCCGGGTGTACGGGGTCCGGTCGAGGGCGTCGAGGTCGGCGAGATGGTCGGACGTGCCGGCGGGATTGAGTCGCACCACCGTGCGGGCGGGATCGAGCGCGGTGTCCTGCAGGCACTTGCGGGCATAGTCCTTGTCCCCCGGCGCCACCCCGTCCTCGAGATCGAGGATCACCACGTCCGCCGTCGCAGCCGCCTTACCGAACCGCTCCGGCCGATCCGCCGGACAGAACAACCACGCGGTGCCGCCCACGGCGGGCACGGACCTCATGCCTGCTCCTCCCCGGCCGGCCGGCACTGGACCAGCGTCTGGCGCACCGCGACCGCGACGACGTCGCCGCGCTGGTTGCGGGCCGTGTGCTCGAGCGTGACGATCCCCTGCCCGGGACGGGACTTGGACGCACGCTTGTCGGTGACCAGTGTCTCGGCGTAGAGGGTGTCGCCGTGGCGGACCGGCGCGGGGAACTTGATCTCCGAGAACCCGAGGTTGGCGACGATCGTGCCCTGCGTCAGCTGCGCCACCGACAACCCGACGAGAGTGGACAGGGTGAACATCGAATTCACCAGGCGCTCACCGAATTCGGTGCCCTCGCTGTAGGCGGCGTCGAGGTGCAGCGCCTGCGTGTTCATCGTCATCGTGGTGAACGCGACGTTGTCGGCCTCGGTGACGGTGCGGCCGGGGCGGTGCTCGTAGACGGTGCCGACCTCGAACTCCTCGAACCACAGTCCGCGCTGGGTGACCCGGGCGCTCACAGGCCGAGCTCCCGCGCCACCAGCATGAGCTGGACCTCGGTCGTGCCCTCGCCGATCTCGAGGATCTTGCTGTCCCGGTAGTGCCGCGCGACGGCGTACTCGTTCATGAAGCCGTAGCCGCCGTGGATCTGCGTCGCATCGCGCGCGTTGTCCATCGCCGCCTCCGACGCGACCAGCTTGGCGATGGCAGCCTGCTTCTTGAACGGCTTGCCGGCCAGCATGAGGGCCGCGGCGTCGTAGTAGGCGGCGCGGGCGGCGTGCGCCCGAGCCTCCATCCGGGCGATCTTGAAGGCGATCGCCTGGTTCCGGCCGATGGGACGGCCGAAGGCCTCGCGCTCCTTCGCGTACTTGACCGACTCGTCGACGCAGCCCTGTGCGGCACCGGTGGACAGGGCGGCGATCGCGATGCGGCCCTCGTCGAGGATGCGCAGGAAGTTCGCGTAGCCACGGCCCCGCTCCCCGAGCAGGTTCTCCGCCGGGACCCGCACATCGGTGAAGCTCAGCGGGTGGGTGTCCGAGGCGTTCCAGCCGACCTTGTTGTAGGCGGGCTCGGCCACGAAGCCCGGGGTGTCGGTGGGCACGACGATCGTGGAGATCTCCTTCTTGCCGTCCCGCTCGCCGGTGACGGCGGTGACGGTGACGATCTCGGTGATGTCGGTGCCGGAGTTGGTGATGAACTGCTTGCTGCCGTTGATGATCCACTGATCACCGTCGAGTTTGGCGGTGGTCTTGGTGCCGCCGGCGTCGCTGCCCGCGCCGGGCTCGGTCAGCCCGAACGCGCCCAGGGCCCGGCCGGCCGCGAGCTGCGGCAGCCACTTGCGCTTCTGCTCCTCGGTGCCGAAGCGGTAGATCGGCATGGCGCCGAGCGAGACGCCGGCCTCGAGGGTGATGGCCACGGACTGGTCGACCTTGCCGAGTTCCTCGAGGGCGAGGCACAGCGCGAAGTAGTCGCCGCCCTGTCCGCCGTACTCCTCGGGGAACGGCAACCCGAACAGGCCGAGATCGGCCATGCCCTTGACGACCTCGTACGGAAAGGTGTGGTTGGCGTCGTGCTCGGCGGCGACGGGCGCGACGACGCTCCGCGCGAAGTCGGCGACGGTGTCCTTCAGGTCCCGGTAGTCGTCGGGAAGCTGTCCGGTGGAGAGGTAGTCGGTCATCTGCTGTGTCCTAGCTTTCGGTGGTGTCGGTGGGAACGACGCGGGCGAGGAGCTGGTCGACCTTGACCTGGTCCCCGGGGGCGACGAGAAGTTCGACGGTGCCGTCGACCGGCGTGGTCAGGGCGTGCTCCATCTTCATCGCCTCGACGACGACGACGGTCGTGCCGGCGGTGACGGCAGCCCCCGCCTCGACGGGCACGGCGATGACGGTGCCGGGCATCGGGCTGGTCAGCTCGGCCTCACCGGCGTGGGCGTCGGCGCCGCGGATGCTCGCCTCGCGCGCCTCACGCACCGGCCAGGTGCCGCCGTCGCCGGCGAGCCACAGCTGCCCGTCGCCCTCGGCGACGCGGAACTCCGAGCGCACCCCGTCGAGCGTGACCGCGAGGCGGTCCCCCTCGAGCCGAGCGGTGAGCACGCGCTCCGGGCCGTCCTCGATCCGCGCGGTGGCGGCCCCCGGGGTGCCGGTCAGGTGCACGTGGTCGGTGCGGGTGGGGGTGTGCAGCCGCACGGTGGTCGGTGCGGATCCGCCGACGCGCCAGCCGGTGGGCCGGTCCCACGGATCGACGGGGGCGTGGCTGGACGCGGCGGGCCAGCGTCGCAGCCACCGGTGCGCGGCCGCGGCGACGAGCACCGCATCGGGGGTGTCCGGGGCGGCGTAGTCGCCGAGGCGGCGGTCGAGCAGTCCGGTGTCGAGGTTCCCGGCCTGCACGTCGGGGTCGGCGAGCAGGAAGCGGGCGAAGTCGATGTTGGTGACCACCCCGAGGACCGCGGTGTCGGCCAGGGCCCGGTCGAGACGGCGCAGCGCGGCGGCCCGGTCGGGTCCGTGCGCGATCACCTTCGACAGCATCGGGTCGTAATCACTGCCGACGACCGTGCCCACCTCGAGACCGGAGTCGACGCGTACGCCGGACCCTTCCGGCTCGACGACGTCGACCACGGTGCCGCCGGTGGGCAGGAACCCGCGGGCGGGGTCTTCGGCGTAGACGCGGGCCTCGATCGCATGTCCGGTCAGGGTGATCTCGTCCTGGGCGAAACCGAGCGCCTCACCCGCGGCGACGCGCACCTGCCACTCCACCAGGTCCAGTCCGGTGACCATCTCGGTGACGGGGTGCTCGACCTGGAGGCGGGTGTTCATCTCCATGAAGAAGAACTCGTCCGGCGCGTCCGCGGAGACGATGAACTCGACCGTGCCGGCGCCGGTGTAGTCGACGCTGCGGGCGGTGTTGCACGCCGCTTCGCCGATCCGGGCGCGGGTGGCCTCGTCGAGCAGCGGCGACGGGGCCTCCTCGATCACCTTCTGGTGACGGCGCTGCAGGCTGCACTCACGCTCGCCGAGATGGACGACGTTGCCGTGGGTGTCGGCGAGGATCTGTACCTCGATGTGCCGCGGGCGCTGCACGAAGCGCTCCAGGAAGAGGGTGTCGTCGCCGAACGCGGAGGCGGCCTCGCGTCGCGCCGAGGCGAGCGCCTCGGCGAGCTGCCCGGATTCGGTGACCAGGCGCATGCCCTTGCCGCCGCCGCCGGCCGACGGCTTGATCAGCACCGGGTATCCGATATCGCCCGCCGCCGCGATCAGTTCGTCGTCGGTCAGGCCGGGCCGGGAGATGCCCGGCACGACGGGGACGTCGAACGCGGCGACGGCGTTCTTGGCGGTGATCTTGTCGCCCATGACCTCGATGGCCTTGGCGGGCGGGCCGAGGAACACGATCCCGGCGTCGGCGCAGGCCTGGGCGAATCCCGAGTTCTCGGACAGGAAGCCGTAACCGGGGTGGATCGCCTGTGCGCCGGTGCGCCGCGCGGCATCGATCACCTTGGCGATGTCGAGGTAGCTCTCCCGGGCGGCGGCGGGGCCGAGGCGCACCGCGGTGTCGGCCTCCCGCACGTGCCGGGCGCCTGCGTCGGCGTCGCTGTACACGGCGACGGAGCGGATCCCCATCTGCCGCAGCGTGCGGATCACCCGCACCGCGATCTCCCCGCGGTTGGCGACCAGAACGGTATGGAACATCCCGGCTGGGCCGGTGGTATCGAACATGTTCAACTGCCTCACATCCGGAAGACGCCGTAGGAAACCGGCTCGAGGGGCGCGTTCGCACACGCCGACAGGGCCAGGCCGAGAACTTCCCGCGTGTCGGCGGGATCGATGATGCCGTCGTCCCACAGCCGCGCGGTCGAGTAGTAGGGGTTGCCCTGGTGCTCGTACTGTTCGCGGATCGGGGCCTTGAACGCCTCCTCCTGCTCGGCGGTCCAGGGCGTGCCGGACGCGTCGAGCTGGTCCGAACGCACCGTCGCCAGCACGGAGGCGGCCTGCTCGCCGCCCATCACCGAGATGCGCGCGTTGGGCCACATCCACAGGAACCGGGGCGAGTACGCCCGCCCGCACATCGAGTAGTTGCCGGCGCCGTAGGAGCCGCCGACGACGACGGTCAGTTTGGGGACACGCGCGCACGCGACCGCGGTGACCATCTTGGCGCCGTGCTTGGCGATGCCGCCGGCCTCGTAGTCCCGGCCGACCATGAAGCCGGAGATGTTCTGCAGGAACAGCAGCGGGATCGAGCGCTTGTCGCACAGCTCGATGAAGTGGGCGCCCTTCTGGGCGGATTCGCCGAACAGCACGCCGTTGTTGGCGATGATGCCGACCGGGTGGCCGTGGATGCGGGCGAACCCGGTGACCAGGGTCTTGCCGTACTCGGCCTTGAATTCGGAGAAGCTCGAACCGGGTCCGGTCGGGTCGCCGTCGACGAGGCGCTCGATGACCTCGTGCACGTCGTAGGGGGTGCGCGGGTCGGTGGGCACCACGTCGTAGAGCTCGGCCGGATCCGCGGCGGGCGCGAAGGTCGGCGCGACGTCCCACGGCCGGGGGGTGCGGGGCCCGAACGTGGCGACGATGGCGCGCACCTTGTTCAGGGCGTCGCGGTCGTCCTCGGCGAGGTGGTCGGTGACGCCGGAGACCTTCGAGTGCAGGTCGCCGCCGCCGAGTTCCTCCGCGGTGACGACCTCGCCGGTGGCGGCCTTCACCAGCGGCGGACCGCCGAGGAAGATGGTGCCCTGGTTGCGGACGATGACGGCCTCGTCGCTCATCGCGGGCACGTAGGCGCCGCCCGCGGTGCACGAGCCGAGGACCGCGGCGATCTGCGGGATGCCCTTGGCGCTCATGGTGGCCTGGTTGTAGAAGATGCGGCCGAAGTGCTCGCGGTCGGGGAACACCTCGTCCTGCCGCGGCAGGAACGCCCCGCCGGAGTCGACCAGGTACAGGCACGGCAGCTGGTTCTGCAGCGCGATCTCCTGGGCCCGCAGATGCTTCTTCACCGTCACCGGGTAGTAGGTGCCGCCCTTGACGGTGGCGTCGTTGGCGACGATGACGCATTCGCGGCCGGACACCCGTCCGATGCCGGCGATCATCCCGGCACCGGGGCACTCGTCGTCGTACATGCCGTTCGCGGCCAGCGGCGCGATCTCGAGGAATGCGCTGCCGGGATCGAGCAGGGCGTCGACGCGCTCGCGGGGCAGCAGCTTCCCGCGGGCGACGTGCCGTTCCCGGGCCTTCTCGCTGCCGCCGAGAGCGGCGGTCGCGAGCTTGTCGCGCAGCTCGGTGACCAGCTGGACGTGCTGCTCGCGGTAGGTCCGCGCAGCGGTTGTCAGGGGGGTTGTCACAGTACAGTCCTCGCCTTGGGGTGGGCGCCTGAGTTAATACTCGATAACTGAAAATGAGGTTAGCTGTGATTAACTGAGTTGTCCAGACCCCGTCAGGAAGGAACGGTGCGGCCGATGACCGAGCTGAAGCCGGACACCGACGAACAGCTGCTCACCGCACGCGGCCGGGCCAAGGCCGACCGGCGACGGCAGCTGCTCCAGGCCGCCGCGCGCCTCGTCGCCGAGCGCGGGTTCAACGGCGTACGACTCGAGGACCTCGGGGCAGCGGTGGGCATCAGCGGCCCCGCCGTCTACCGGCACTTCCCCAACAAGGACGCGCTGCTCGTCGAGCTGCTGGTCGACATCAGCCGTCGCCTGCTGGCCGGCGGCACCGACGTGGTCGACCACACCGACGATCCCCGGCGCACGCTCGACCGCCTGGTGGACTTCCACCTCGACTTCGCGCTCGGGGAACCGGACCTGATCCGGGTGCAGGACCGGGAGCTGCAATCCCTCCCGGCGGACGCCCGCCGGGAGGTGCGCCAGACCCAGCGGCGCTACGTCGAACTGTGGGTGGGCGCCCTGCGCCGCCTCGACCCCACCCTGGGAGAGTCCGACGCACGGACCATGGCGCATGCCGCCTTCGGGCTCATCAACTCGACCCCGCACAGCGCCGACCGGTCCTCCCCCGCCGCGACCCGGGCGGTGTTGCGCCACATGACCCTGGCCGCACTGGGCGCCGAGCGGGCCGGGGACCCCGAATCCGACGCCTGAACAGGCACGGAGCCCCGCCCGGATCACCGGACGGGGCTCCCATCGTGCTGCCGTTACCGGCACTGCACTGCTGCTACCGGACCTTGTCCCTCGTCATCGAGGTGTAGGCCAGGGTCAGCACCGCGGCGACGGCGATACTGATGATCCAGCGCCACCAGTCGATGCCGGGCGTATCACCCTGATCGCTGATCATGCCCCAGATCCAGTAGCCGATCAGGGCGCCGACGATGCCGATGACTATGGTGATGAGCCACCCCATCGCCTGCTTCCCCGGAATCACCAGCCGTGCGAGCACACCGATGACCGCACCGAAGATGATCGTGCCGATGATCTCTCCCATCACGGGCTCCTCTCTCGGAACATCGAACCGTGGGGACGGTATGCCACAGAGTGCGCGGAATATGCGCGCTTCGGGAGAATTCCGGTAAATCTTCTGCAAAATGTTGCGCGGGCCCGCAGATGCGCCCCGGCCGGCCGCCGGGGCGCATCCCGCGATCAGGCGTCGTGGAGGATGACCCCACGGATGTTCTTGCCGTCGCGCAGGTCCTGGTAGCCCTGGTTGACCTCCTCGAGGCTGTAGCGATGGGTGACCAGCTCGTCGAGCTTCAGCTGCCCGGCATCGTAGAGCCGCAGCAGCCGCACGATGTCGTACTGCGGGTTGGCCGAACCGAACAGCGAGCCCTTGATGGTCTTCTGGAACAGGGTCAGTTCCGTTCCGGACACGTGCACCGTGAGCTTCTCCGGGTTGGCCAGGCCGGTGATGACGACGGTGCCGCCCTTGCCCACGATCGAGGTGGCCGCCGAGACGACCTCCTCGTCGACGGTGCCGACGAGGATCAGGGCAGCGTCGGCGCCCTGGCCCCAGCTCAGCTCGTTGACCTTCTCGGCCGCCTCGGCGGCAGTGGCGAAGGCGTGCGTGGCACCGAACTTCAGGGCGGTGTCGCGCTTGAACTCCACCGGGTCGACGACCACGACGTACTTGGCGCCCGCGTGCACGGCACCCTGGACGGCGTTGACGCCGAGGCCGCCGATGCCGTAGATCACGACGATGTCGCCGGCGCGGACGTCCCCGGCGTACACCGCGGTGCCCCAGCCGGACGGCACACCGCAGCCGACGAGCACGGCGGTCTCGAGCGGGAGCCAGTCGTCGACCTTGACCACCGAGTGCTGCGAGATGGTGGCGCGCTCGGCGAACGTGCCGAGCATGCACATCGCGCCGAAGTCGGTGCTGCCGGAGTGGAACCGGAACGAGCCGTCCGGCATGCAGCCCTCGAGGATGGTGGCCCCCATGTCGCACAGGTTCTGCCGGCCCGTCGAGCAGTACCGGCAGGTCCCGCAGTTCGGGATGAAGCTGCACACGACGTGGTCCCCGGGCTTGACCTTGGTGACGCCGGGGCCGACCTCCTCGATGATGCCGGAGCCCTCGTGGCCGCCGACGATCGGGAAGCGCGGGGGCAGGTCCCCGTCGGTCAAGTGCAGGTCCGAGTGGCACAGCCCCGCCGCGGTGTACTTGATCAGCACCTCACCGGGGCCCGGGCCGTCGAGGTCGAGTTCCATGATCTCGAACGGCTTGCCGGTCTCGAGCAGGACTGCAGCTTTGGTCTTCATCATTGTTCTCCTCGGGTGTGTCGGGTCAGAGGGCGATGTTCACGGCTTTGGTCTGGGTGTAGAGGTCCAGCGCTCCCGCACCGAGCTCACGTCCCCATCCGGACTGCTTGAACCCACCGAACGGCATGGCGGTGTCGAAGCCGTTGTACTGGTTGATCCACACCGAACCGGCCTTGAGCCGCCGCGCGGTGCGATGCGCCTTCGACAGGTCTCGCGTCCAGATGCCCGCGGCCAGTCCGTAGATCGAGTCGTTGGCGGCGGCGGAGATGCCGTCGTCGGCGTCGAACGGCATGGCGGCGACGACCGGACCGAAGATCTCCTCGCGCACCACGCTGAAGTCGGGCTGCACGTCCACCAGCACGGTCGGTTCGACGAAGAAGCCCTTGTCGCCCCAGCGCTTTCCACCGGTGAGGGCGCGCGCCCCGTCGGTCAGACCCTCGCGCAGGTACCCGGTGACCCGATCCAGCTGCTCCTGGGAGACCAGCGGGCCGAGCTGGGTGGCCGGGTCGAGCCCGGGTCCGATCTTCACCTTGCTCGCCGCCTCGGCGACGGCCTCGGTGAACCTCTCGAAGATGGGACGCTCGACGAACAACCGGGTGCCGGCCACGCAGCACTGGCCGTGGTTGAACAGCCACGCATCGAGAGAGCCCTGCACGGCCGCATCGAAGTCGGCGTCGGCGAAGACGATGTTCGGGCTCTTGCCGCCGAGTTCGAGCGAGACCTTCTTCAGGTTTCCCTTGGCGGCGTCGACGACCTTCTTGCCCACCTCGGTGGACCCGGTGAAGGCGATCTTGTCGACGTCGTCGTGCGCGGCGAGGGCGGCGCCGGCGTCACCGAAGCCGGGCACGATGTTCACCACCCCGGGCGGGAACCCGGCCTCTTCGAAGATCTCGGCGAGCAGCAGCGCGGTGAGCGGCGTCTGCTCCGCGGGCTTGAGAACGACGGTGTTGCCGGCGGCGAGGGCGGGCGCGAGCTTGAACGCGGCCATCAGCAGCGGGAAGTTCCAGGGCACGATGAGCCCGCACACGCCCACCGGTTCGCGCAGCGTGTAGGCGTGGAACTCGCCGCCGGGCACGAACGGCATCGTGACGTTCACCGTGCTGCCCTCGATCTTGGTGGCCCACCCGGCGTAATAGCGGAAGATGTCCGCCGACCACGCCGTGTCCACGGCCGCGGCGATCACGGCGGACTTGCCGTTGTCGAGCGCCTCGAGCTGGCCGAACTCCTCGGCGCGCTCGGTGAGCAGATCACCGACCCGCCAGATCATGCGCTCCCGCTCGGCGGCCTTCATCGTCGGCCACGGGCCCTCGTCGAATGCCTTGCGGGCGGCCCGCACGGCCCGGTCGACGTCCTCGGCGCCGCCGTGGGCGACGTCGGTGAGCTTGTCCCCGGTCGCGGGATCGTAGGTCGCGAAGACGCGGCCCGAGGCGGCGTCGAGCCATTCGCCGCCGATGTAGAGCTGCTTGGTCCCGGAGAGGAACTCTCGGATCCGCGGAGCGACGATGTGCTCGGCAACAGCTGTCATGCCCAACCTCCTGAAGTAGTGTGACACGGGTCATACTGCTTCGGGCAGGGCCGCGGGAACTGTTCAAGGATTGGACAGTGCGCACATGCGCATACGAGCGACGAGACCCGCGCGGGTACGGTCAGCCCGCGATGCCGAGCGCGCGGATCCGGCTGTAGAGCGTGGTGCGGCTGATACCGAGCTGCGCCGCGGCGTGCACCTTGTTGCCGCCGCTCTCACGCAGCGCCTCGATGATGGCCTCCCGCTCGGCGCGCTCGCGCCCACCCAGGCGGGAGACCCGGCTCGTCGCCCGGTAGTCGACCGGCAGATCCTCCCGTCGCACCGGCAGCGGGGACTCCCGCACCGGGACGGCGGCGAGCACCGCCCGCAGTTCGGCGAGGTTGCCGGGCCACGAACGTTCCGACAAGGCCGTCAGGGCACTCGGGCCCAGGCGCAGATCCGGTCGGCCGAGTTCCTGCGCGAGCGCGGCGGCCAGGTCACCGAGTTCCCGGATCCGTTGCCGCAGGGCCGGGACCCGGACCTGACCGGGGCAGCGTGCCAACAGCTCCCGCACCGGCGGCCGGATGCCGTCGACGGGGTCGGCCGTGAGCACGAGCCGCGGTGCGGCCGGGTCGGAGAGCATCGACGAGAGCAGCGCCGGCACCGGGTCCGGCGCCAGGTGCACGTGTTCGACGACCACGAAGCCGCGGTCCGTCGCGGCGGCCGCGACCGTGAGCAACCGGGCCGACCATTCGCGTTCACCCTCACCGACGATCCGGGCGGCATCCAGGAACGTGCCCGCCTCACGGACGAGTTCCCTTGCCGCCCAGGTTCGCCCACTGCCGGGCTCGCCGACGATCGCCACGCCACCGGCACCGTCGCGCAGCCGCCCGAGCCGCCGCCGTAGCCGCGTCGTCGCATCCTGCGCGACGTCGCTCCGGGGCACGGGTTCGCGTGCCCCGGAGGCGTCGAGCAGGAACAACGCGCCGCTGCCGATGCCCGGGATGCGGTCGATCCGCAACCGGGTGCTGCCGCCGGCGGACAGCGCGAAGTCCATGGTGCGGGACTCCCCCGCTGGCAGATCGACCGCGATCGCGCGCAGGGCAGCGTGATCGGCGGGCAGGAGCAGTTCGACGGCGGCCTTGTTGGTGAGCATGATGTCCTCGCCCATGGCCGCGACCGCGACGCCGCGCTGCTGCGCGGCCCGCTGGAACGCGTCGACGACCCGCCGGTCGGACTCGCGGGCGCCCTCGAGCAGCCGTGCCTCGATGTCGCGGGCCGCCCGGGCGAGGAACGGCGCGAACAGCGGATTGGCGGTCTTGCCGGCGGCGGTGATGTCGAGGATGCCTTCGATGCGACGGGTGACCGGATGCACGAGGGGATGCCCGTAGCAGCTGAAGTCCTTGAGGGACTCGAGGTAGTGCTCTTCGCCGTGCACCACGAGGCTCTGCCGCACCTCGAACGGGGTGCCGAGGGCATTGGTGCCGTAGGTGTCCTCGCTCAGGGCGGCGCCGGGGACCACGCCGATCTCCTCCATGGCCCGTTGCATGGGTGCCGAGTCGAACAACCGGGCCACGATCCGGCAGTCGCGGTCCACGAGGAGGATGCAGCAGCCCGTGCCGGCGAGCTGGGTGCGCAGCTCGTCGAGCACCGGCCGGGCGGCGTCGAGCAGCCGCCCGGCCGCGTCCGAGGGGCCCAGCAGGGTCGGTTCGGGAAGCCGTCCCGGGTCTATCCCGCTCAGCTGTGAGCGCTTCCAGGACAGCGCGATCTCCGGCCGCAGACCGTTCACCCCTGTCCGGCCTCCCCGAGCAGGGCCGTCGAGATCTCACGCATCTCGACCTTGCGGATCTTGCCGGTGACCGTCATCGGGAACTCGTCGACGACGTGCACGTAGCGGGGGATCTTGTAGTGCGCGAGCTTGCCCGTGCAGTACTCGCGCAGCGACTGCGCGTCGAGCGGTGCCGCACCCTCTCGCATCCGGATCCACACCATGAGCTCCTCCCCGTACTTCTGGTCGGGCACCCCGACCACCTGGGCGTCGAGGATGTCCGGGTGGGTGTAGAGGAACTCCTCGATCTCCCGCGGGTAGATGTTCTCGCCACCCCGGATGACCATGTCCTTGATGCGGCCGGTGACCGAGACGTACCCGTCGGCGTCCATGACGCCGATGTCGCCGGTGTGCATCCACCGGGCGGCGTCGATGGCCTCGGCGGTCTTGTCGGGCTGGTTCCAGTACCCGAGCATCACCGAGTACCCGCGGGTGCACAGCTCGCCCGGCTCGCCGCGCGGGACGGTCAGGCCCGTGGCCGGATCGACGATCTTGACCTCGAGGTGCGGGCCGACGCGGCCGACGGTGGACACCCGCTGGTCGATGGTGTCGTCGCTGCGGGTCTGCAGCGACACCGGGGAGGTCTCGGTCATGCCGTAGCAGATGGAGACCTCGGCCATGCCCATCCGTTCGATGACCTGCTTCATCACCTCGACCGGGCACGGCGAGCCCGCCATGATGCCGGTTCGCAGGCTCGACAGGTCGAAGCCGTCGAAGCCGGGGTCGGCGAGTTCGGCGATGAACATCGTCGGCACCCCGTAGAGGGAGGTGCAGCGCTCCTCGGCGACGGCGGCCAGCGTCTGGGCCGGGTCGAAGGCCGGTCCCGGGATCACCATCGTCGCACCGTGGCTGGTGCAGGCCAGATTGCCCATCACCATGCCGAAGCAGTGGTAGAAGGGCACCGGGATGCACACCTTGTCCTGCTCGGTGTAGTGGCACAGCTCGCCCACGAAGAACCCGTTGTTGAGGATGTTGTGGTGGCTGAGGGTGGCGCCCTTGGGGAATCCGGTCGTGCCGGACGTGTACTGGATGTTGATCGGATCGTCGGCCGACAGGTCGCGCTGCGCGGCGTCGAGCCGGGTGCGGTCGTCGGCGAGTGCGGCGCGGCCGGACTCGCCGAGCTCGTCCCAGTCGGGAGAGCCGAGCAGCACCACCTGTTCGAGATCCGGGCAGTTGCCCCGCACCTCGTCGATCATCGCCGCGTAGTCGGACGTCTTGAACCTCGGGGCCGCGACCAGCATCCGGATTCCGGCCTGGGTGAGCACGTACTGCAGTTCGTGCGAGCGGTAGGCCGGGTTGATGTTGACCAGGATCGCGCCGATCTTCGCGGTGGCGTACTGGACGACCACCCACTCGGCGCAGTTGGGCGCCCAGATGCCCACCCGGTCGCCCTTCCCGATGCCGGCCCGCAGCAGCCCGAACGCGAGAGCGTCGACCTCGCCGGCGAGCTCGGTGTAGGTCCAGCGCCGGCCGGCGGCGCGGTCGACGAGCGCGTCCCGGGCGCCGTGCCGGGCGACGGTGCGGTCGAAGTTGTCGCCGATCGTGTCCCCGAGCAGCGGGGTGTTCCACGCCCCCGAGGTGTAGCTGGGCAGTTCGGGTGTGGTGAAACCGGTCATTGGTGCTCCTGCAGTGTGCGCGGCCCGGGACGAGCGACGGGGTCTCGAGGACTCGTCCACCATGCTCGCCGATCCGGGGCCGCAGGTGTTCGGATTCTGGACAGTTGAGGGGGTGGTGACAGCACGAGGCGCCCTCCCCGGGGTGTCGGGGAGGGCGCCGGCGGGATCAGAGCGCTCGGTCCCGGGTCTCGACGAGGGCCTTCGTGCACACGAAGCTCAGGACGCCGAGCACGGAGAGCATGACGCCGATGGCGATGCCGCCGTAGGACGCGGCCAGGGGCGCGGCCAGCATGGGCGGGATCGCACCGCCGAGGACGCCGGCGAGGTTGTAGCCGAGTCCGGCGCCGGTGTACCGGTACCGGGTGTGGAACATCTCCGGCAGCAGTGCGCCGCACGGGCCGTAGGCGATGCCGAAGATGGCCAGGGTGACCATCATGCCGACGACGAACGCGACCGGCGATCCGGTGTCGAGCAGCGGGAACAGCGCCAGCGCCCACACGACGGAGAAGCCGCACGAGATCATGATGACGCGACGGCGTCCGACCCGGTCGGAGTAGAGCGCGGAGAGCACGATCGCGGCGCCGAACACGAGCGACGAGACGATGCCGACGGTCAGGACGAACGGCCGGGAGAAGCCGAGGGTCTTGGTCGCGTAGCTGGTCAGGTACGCGGTGCCCATGTAGAAGAAGGCGAACATGATCGCCAGGGCGCCGGCCGAGAGGAGGATCTCCTTGGTCTGGTAGCGCAGGGCGTCGAGGAACGGCAGGGTGCGCTTCTCGGCCGGGGCGGCGGCGCGGGCTTCGCTCTCGGCCCGGAACACCGGGGTCTCCTGGATGGCGAGGCGCATGTACAGACCGACGGCCACGAGAACGATGCTGAGCAGGAACGGGATTCGCCAACCGTAGTCGAGGAAGGCCTCGTTGGTGTCGCCGAGGGCCAGGCCGGTGAACAGGAAGGTGCCGCTCGACAGGGCGAAGGCGATGGCCGGGCCCAGCTGGGGGAACATCGCATACAGGCCGCGTTTGCCCGGTGGCGCGTACTCGGCGGTGAGCAGCGTCGCGCCGGCCCATTCACCGCCGACGGCGAAGCCCTGGGCGAAGCGCAGCAGCACGAGGATGATCGGGGCGGCGACGCCGATCGTCTCGGCGCCCGGAAGCAACCCGATGAGCAGGGTCGAGATGCCCATCAGCAGCAGGGTGGAGACGAGGGTCTTCTTGCGGCCGATACGGTCGCCGAAGTGCCCGAACAGCATGGCGCCGACCGGGCGCGCGATGAAGGCGACGGCGAAGGTCGCGAACGAGGCGACCGTGCCGGCGGTGGCGCCGAGCGCCGGGAAGAACACCGTCGGGAAGACCAGGGCTGCGGCGGTTCCGTAGATGAAGAAGTCGTAGAACTCGATGGTGGTGCCGATGCAGCTGGCGATGGCGACGCGTCGGATGCCGGGGCCGCCCGGGGCAGGAGCGGTCGGCGCGGCGGGCTTGTGCCCCGCCGGTACCACGGGGGGTTCGGCCCCCGGTGTCGACACTGTGGTCACGTCTGTCCTCCGTATTTCCGTCCGAGCCGCGGCGGACCTGCGCCGCGGGATGGAAGGAAAGGTAGTGATCCGCCTCACTCCCCCACTACCCCCGAAAGGGGGGTGGCTGTGAGCCGTATCACGTAGTTCGGCGAACGAATGACCGGAGCGCGTCGGGCATCCCGGCGCGGCCACCGGGGCGGACCGGCCGCGCCCGCGCCGCCTACGCTCCGTCCATGACGACGACCTGGGAACCGGGCACCCGGGGGTTCTGGCCCTCCCGTCGGGCCGGACCGTCCGGGGCCGGGGCGTCCGCCGGCGCCGACCGGCCCGCACCCCACACTCGGGATCTACCGCTCGGGCCGGAAACCGCCGACGGTCCCGTGGCAGGCCCGATGGATCCGCTGGCCCGACTTCCGGCTCCCAGCCGATCCCCGGGCCGCGCGCCGGATACTGCACGAGGCATGGGAGCGGTGTGTGGCCGAACGCGTCGAAGTCGCCTGCGGCGGGGGACACGGCCGCACGGGCACCGCGCCGGCCTGCCTGGCGATCCTCGACGGCGTGCCGCCCGCCGACGCGGTTGCCTATGTGCGCGAGCACTATTCGCGCCGAGCGGTGGACACGCCCGGGCAACGGCGCTTCGTCGCCGCGTTCCGGTGACCGGCGCGTCAGCGACCGGCGGCGCCGGCGAGTTCGGCGCGCATCTCGCGCCACACGGTCGCGTACGAGTCGATGTTCGGTGCCGTGGCCCATGCCAGCGCGCCGGACTTGATCTTCCCGAGCGCCTCGGCGAACAGGTCCTGGTACCGCGACAGGCGCGGAACGAAGGCCGACACGTCGTCGAAGAGATTCTGCGCCTTGCGATCCAGCTCGATCAGTTCGTCGAGGAAGTTGGCGGATTCCGGGTCGGCGAGCAGCGCGGTGAGCTCGTCGTCGAGCGGCCCGAACTGTTCGAACAGCTCCGCGAGGGAATCCTCGTCGATCGAGACGCGCTCCGCGTCGAGCTGATCGGTCAGCTCCGCAGCACCCGCGTCGGTCAGGGAGATGCCGTCGCCGCTCTCCTTCGCCTTGCCCTGGGCGACGAGTGCGTCGAACGCCGCCCGGCCGGACGCGACGGACACCCCGAGATGCGCCGCGATCACCTCCGCGGTGACGGTCTGCTTCAGCCGCACCGTCTGCAGCAGAGCCAGCTCGTCGACATTGCCAGCGAAAGCCATCGTGTCCTCTCCTCGTCGCCCGGTCGCGGGCCGTACGTGTCACCCGGTCGGGCGGAGTACATGATTTGGCGGATGCGGCGGCAATGTCAACCGGCCACGCGGATGCGTCACGTTCTCGCCGCTACAACTCCCCCACCGTCGCGGAATCGAGCCGGTCGCCCCGCGTGGTGTCCTTCAGGTCCACCCCGGACCGCCCGAGCCGGCGCGCCCCGTCGACCAGCCCCGCGACGACGCACGCGGCCGCCGCATACCCCAGCCCTTCGGGTGGGTGGATGTTGGACACGCAGTTCCGTTCGGCGTCGGCACGACCGGGCCGCGGCTCGTGGGTCAGGTACACCCCGAGGCTGTCGGCGACCGACAGCCCGGGCCGCTCCCCGATCAGGACCAGCAGGGTGCGCACCCCCAGGGCGGCGCCGATGTGGTCGCCGAGCGCGACCCGCGCCGACGTCGCGATCACCGGCGTCGCCACGGACAGGTGCCGCGGCAGGGCCGCCACGATCGCCTCGAGCAGGGCGACGCCGTGCTCGGTCAGGGCCCGCGGCGAGAGCCCGTCGGCGAGGACCACCCCGACGTCGGCGCCGACGGCCGGGACCGCGGACAGGTCCGCGGGCACGCGGCCGAGATCCGGGCGGCGCAGGTACTCGCCCCGATCGCGCACGCGGCTCTCGACGACGACGGGCGCGCCGAGTCCGAGACGTTCGACGTCGGCGGCCAGGGCCGGCACGTCGAGGGGCTGGTGCACCGCATCGCGGGCCGCGGCGTGCGCGGCCCGGAACTCGAGCACCCGCGCGGTCGGGAGGCCGTCGCCGGCGCGGCCGAGCCCGATGCGGGCCTGCGTCGACGACCGCAGCGGCGCCCAGAAGTCACGGTCGACGGACTCGCTCATGCCGCACCTCCCGCGAGGGCGCGCAGCGGGGAGGCGGCCGCGTCCACCGGCAGGATGTGCCCGGCTCCGTCGACCATGCCGAGGCCGGCGAGCCACCGCTCGAACTCGGGAGCGGGACGCAGGCCGAGCGCGCGCCGCACGTACAGCGCGTCGTGGAACGACAGGCTCTGGTAGCCGAGCATGACGTCGTCGGCCCCGGGCACGGCGATGACGAACGCGGCGCCGGCAACCCCGAGCAGCGTCAGGAGGGTGTCCATGTCGTCCTGGTCGGCCTCGGCGTGGTTGGTGTAGCACACGTCCACACCCATGGGCAGGCCCAGCAACTTGCCGCAGAAGTGGTCCTCGAGGCCCGCCCGGACGATCTGCTTGCCGTCGTAGAGGTACTCCGGGCCGATGAAACCGACCACCGTGTTGATCAGCAGCGGGTCGAGCGCGCGGGCGACGGCGTACGCCCGGGTCTCGAGGGTCTGCTGATCCACCGGACGTCCGCCCGTGCCGAGATGCGCGCCGGCCGACAGCGCCGAACCCTGTCCCGTCTCGAGGTACATGATGTTGTCCCCGACGGTGCCGCGCCCCAGGGCGCGACCGGCCTCGTTCGCCTCGCGCAGCAGCGCGAGGTTCACCCCGAAGCCGGCGTTGGCGCCCTCGGTGCCGGCGATGGACTGGAACACCAGGTCCACCGGGGCGCCGGCCTCGATGAGGCCGAGGGTGGTCGTCACGTGGGAGAGCACGCAGGACTGCACCGGGATGTCGAAGCGCAGCCGCATCTCGTCGAGCAGGTGCAGCAGGTCGGCGGTGGCCCGGGGCGAATCCGTCGCCGGGTTGATGCCGATGACGGCGTCGCCGCACCCCATCAGCAGCCCGTCGAGGGTCGCGGCGGCGATGCCGCGCGGGTCGTCGGTGGGATGGTTGGGCTGCAGCCGGGTGCCGAGCCGGCCGGGAAGTCCCACGGTGGTGCGGAACGCCGACGTGACCTCGATCGCGCGGGCCACCGCGATCAGGTCCTGGTTGCGCATGAGCTTGCTGACGGCGGCGACCATCTCGGGCGTCAGGCCGGGTGACAGGGCGGCGAACGTCGCGGCCGCATCGGCCTTCGTGACGGTGTCGAGGAGCAGGTCGCGCAGTCCCCCGACCGTCAGGTGCTGCACGGCGCGGTAGGCGTCGCGGTCGTGGTCGTCGAGGATCAGCCGGGTGACCTCGTCGGTCTCGTAGGGCACCACCGGCTCGGCGAGGAACACGTCGAGCGGGACGTCGGCGAGCACCCACTGCGCGGCCGCGCGCTCGGCGTCGGATTCGGCCGCGCAGCCGGCGAGTTCGTCGCCGGAGCGGCGCGGGGTGGCCTTGGCGAGCAGGTCCACGAGGCCGTCGAAGGTGTAGGTGGTGCCGGCGAGGTGCTGGGTGTAGACGCTCACTTCAGCTCGGCCTCCGCCTCGGCGAGCGCGGCGAACTCCTCGTCGGGCGAGTTCGCCACCAGCCGGTGCCGGCTGTAGAGCCCGAAGTAGGCCATGAACGCGGCGAAGGCGCCGAGGGTCCACAGGGCGGCGATCGGGTCGACCAGGAAGGTGGCCACGACGGCAGCGGCCGCGACGACCAGCGCGAAGGAGGTGGTGACGACACCGCCGGGGGTGCGGTAGGGCCGCGGCATGTTCGGCTCGCGCCGCCGCAGCACGATGTGGCTGACCATCATCAGCACGTAGCTCACCGCGGCACCGAAGACGGCCATGTTCAGCAGCATCGCGCCCTCCCCCGTGAGCGACAGCGCGAACCCGATCACACCGGGGACGATCAGCGCCAGCACCGGCGCCTTGCGCTTGTTGGTCAGCGACAGGCTCGTCGGGAGGTAACCGGCGCGCGAGAGCGCGAACGTCTGCCGCGAGTACGCGTACATGATCGAGAAGAAGCTCGCGATCAGACCGGCGAGGCCGATGTAGTTGACCACCTTCGCGGCGCCGCTGTCGCCGAGGGCCTCGACGAGCGGGTTGCCGGAGGTGGACAGGGCCTCGGCGCCGAGCGCGCCGGTGGCCAGGAACAGCACGGTCGCACCGGTGACGAGCAGTACCAGCATGGACACGATGATGCCCTTGGGCACGTTCTTCTCCGGTTCGGTCGCCTCCTCCGCGGCGAGCGGCACCCCCTCGACGGCGAGGAAGAACCAGATCGCGAACGGCACGGCCGCCCAGATGCCGAACAGACCGAAGGGCAGGAACGACGACGCACCGGCGGCGGTCTCGTCGACGGCGATGTCGGTCAGATTGGCGGTGTCGAACAGCCCGACGGCCGAGACCGCGAACACCACGAGCCCGACGAGTGCGATCGCGGTGATCACGAACATCGCCTTGAGGGCTTCGCCCGCGCCGGTGAGGTGGATGCCGATGAACACCGCGTACACGGCGAGGTAGATCCACCACCCGTCGGTGATGCCGAACAGGTTCAGCGACTCGACGTACCCGCCGATGAACGTGGCGATCGCCGCCGGGGCGATCGAGTACTCGATGAGAATTGCTGTGCCGGTGGCGAATCCACCCCAGGGTCCGAGTGCGCGACGGGCGAAGGTGTAGCCGCCGCCGGCGGCCGGCAGCGCGGAGGACAACTCCGCCATGCCGAGCACCATCGCGAAGTACATGGCCGCGATGATCACCGAGGCGACGAGCAGTCCACCGAACCCGCCTTCGGCCAGGCCGTTGTTCCAGCCGGCGTAGTCACCCGAGATGACGTAGCTGACCCCCAGCCCCGCGAGCAGAATCCAGCCTGCCGAACCCTTTCTCAGACTTCGCTTTTCGAGATAGGCACGACTCTCGGCGTGGAAGTCCGCGCCGTCGTGGTGAGCCGCGGTTCCGGTCCGGGGCGGGTCGGTCAACGACATGATTCCTCTTCTCGACGGAGGATGGCGACGTGTCGAGCAGGCACGCCGAGGACACCGCGCGTACTCACGGTACGAGCGGTATGTACACACCGCGTCAGTACGCGGTCACGGAAGTGTTACGAGGAGCGACCCGGGGTCGTCGGCACCGGGCACGCATCGGCGGCCTCGGCCACGACGGTCGGCTCCGTGGCCGGATCCGGGCGGGCGCCGGCGGCCCACTGCTTGCCGAGCACGGGGGTGTCGCGGGCGAGAGCGTCGTTCTCCTGAGCGGTGAAGGCACGGCCGCGACTGAGGAACCGGAGCCCCTCGGGGGATTCGAGGCTGAACCCGGAGCCGCGGCCCGGCACCACGTCGAGGACGAGCCGGGTGTGCTTCCACGCCTCGAACTGGGATCCCGAGATCCACACCGGGACGGCGTCGGCGCCGCCGGGCAGGTCGTCTGCCGTCCGCCCCACCTCGAGACGCAGGTCCAGCACCCCCAGCAGCACGTCCAGGTCGCCGACGACGAAGTCGCCGTCCGGATAGCACATCGGCGCCGACCCGTCGCAGCAGCCGCCGGACTGGTGCATCATCAGCGGCCCGTGGCGCTCGGCGAGGCGGCGCAGGAGCGTGACCGCGTCGGCGGTGGCGACGAGGCGGAGCGGGACGGACATACGGTGCCTTCCGATTGTCGGCGGGGGTAGGGCGGAATGGGAACGGCGCCTGCCACGTCGCAGGGGGGTGACGTGACAGGCGCCGGGTCTGATCAGAAGAAGCCCTGGGCCTTCGGGGCGTAGGACACCAGGAGGTTCTTCGTCTGCTGGTAGTGATCGAGCATCATGTGGTGGTTCTCGCGCCCGATGCCGGACTGCTTGTAGCCGCCGAACGCCGCGTGCGCCGGGTACTGGTGGTAGGTGTTGGTCCACACCCGGCCGGCCTGGATCGCGCGACCGGCCCGGTAGGCGACCCCGCCGTCGCGGGACCAGACGCCGGCGCCGAGGCCGTAGAGGGTGTCGTTGGCGATGGAGATGGCGTCGTCGAAGTCCCGGAAGGAGGTCACCGAGACCACCGGTCCGAAGATCTCCTCCTGGAAGATGCGCATCTTGTTGTGGCCGCTGAACACCGTCGGCTGGACGTAGAAGCCGCCGGACAGGTCGCCGCCGAGTTCGGCGCGCTCGCCACCGGTGATCACCTGGGCGCCTTCGCTCTTGCCGATCTCGATGTAGGACAGGATCTTCTCGAGCTGGTCGTTCGACGCCTGCGCACCGATCATCGTGTCGGTGTCGAGCGGATCACCCTGGCGCACGGCCTTCGTGCGCACCGCGGCCAGCGACAGGAAGTCGTCGAAGATGTCCTGCTGGATCAGCGAGCGCGAGGGGCAGGTGCACACCTCGCCCTGGTTGAGGGCGAACATCGTGAAGCCCTCGAGCGCCTTGTCCTGGTAGTCGTCGTTGGCCGAGAGCACGTCGGAGAAGAAGATGTTCGGGCTCTTGCCGCCGAGCTCGAGGGTGACCGGGATCAGGTTCTGCGAGGCGTACTGCATGATCAGGCGGCCGGTGGTGGTCTCGCCGGTGAACGCGATCTTGCGGATCCGCGGGCTCGACGCCAGCGGCTTGCCGGCCTCGACGCCGAAGCCGTTGACGATGTTGACCACGCCCGGAGGCAGCAGGTCGCCGATCACGGAGATGAGGTGCAGGATCGAGGCGGGCGTCTGCTCGGCCGGCTTGAGGACGACGGCGTTGCCGGCGGCCAGGGCGGGGGCAAGCTTCCACACCGCCATCAGGATCGGGAAGTTCCACGGAATGATCTGGCCGACGACGCCGAGCGGCTCGTGGAAGTGGTAGGCGACGGTCTCGGAGTCGATCTCGGAGATCGAGCCCTCCTGCGCACGGATCGCGCCCGCGAAGTAGCGGAAGTGGTCGATCGCGAGCGGAATGTCGGCGTTGAGGGTCTCGCGGATCGGCTTGCCGTTGTCCCAGGTCTCGGCGAGGGCGATCGACTCGAGGTTCTCCTCGATACGGTCGGCGATCTTGTTGAGCAGGATGGACCGCTCGGCGACGGAGGTCTTGCCCCAGGCCGGCGCCGCGGCGTGGGCGGCGTCGAGGGCCAGCTCGATGTCCTCCTCGGTGGACCGGGCCACCTCGGTGAACGGCTGTCCCGTGACCGGGGTGACGTTCTCGAAGTACTGACCCTTCACAGGCGGTACCCACTGGCCGCCGATCCAGTTGTCGTAGCGGGACTGGAAGGACATCAGGGCGTCGGGCGAGCCGGGACGGGCGTACACGGTCATCGGTGTTCACTCCTCGGATGGTCTGGCACACCCCATGCGGGGCGTGTGATCCGGAACACTACGAACCGGTGGGTTGCAACTACGTTGCGTAGCTGCAACCTCAGATGCCGAGCTGGCGGTCCAGCAGCTCGATCCGGGCCCTGACCTGGGCGAACAGCGTCGAGTGCGGATCGAGGGTGGTCAGGTACGCCTCCCAGGCGGCGATGTCGTCGCGCCCGTGCACCGATGCCGTCCACCGCGCGAGCAACTGGGCGTCGCCGGCGCGGAGGAGCGCCGCCTGCACCCGGGCGCGCAGTTCGTCCCGGATCTCCTCGACGCCGGGCGCGACCGATCCGGGCAGCACCGGCCCGGCGTACAGGCGCACCGCCGTCGCCACGTCACCGCGGTCGAGCGCACCGCGGACCTCCGCGACGTCGGTGACGAGTTCGCCGAGGAGCCGGTACGGGCGAGAACCGAGCCCCTCGGATCCGAAAACCTTTCGCAGCCGCGACATCTCGGCACGAATGGTGACGGAGTCGAGCTCGGACTCGTCGAGCAGCACCGCAAGCCGGTCCGAGCTCAGACCCTCGGGATGCTCGGCGAGCAGCAGCAGGATCTCGGCGTGCCGCTGCGACAGCGGGATCCGCTCGCCGTCGCGGTGCAACGTGGGCCGTCCGGAACCGAACGTGTCGAGGCTCGTGCGAGCGGACGACAACAGCCGCGGCGAGCTGAGCAGGTGCAGCCGCAGTTCCGACTCGGCGGCGGCGACCGTGGCCCGCACGAGTTGCAGCACCTCCGGCGCGGCGACGCGCAGACCGCCGGTGATGTCGATGGCGCCGAGGATCCGGCCGGTGCTCGGGTCGTGCACCGGCGCGGCCGAGCAACTCCACTCGTGCACGGTGCGGTTGAAGTGCTCGGCGGCGACGATCTGGACCGAGTGGTCGACGGCGAGAGCGGTGCCGGGCGCGTTGGTGCCCACCCGCTCCTCACTCCAGTCGGCGCCCTCGACGAAGCTCATCGACAGCGCCCGGTCCCGGGCCGCATGGTCGCCTTCGACCCACAGCAACCGGCCCTGTTCGTCGCTGATCGCGACGAGCAGCCCGCTGTCGGCGGCGTCCTCCACCAGCAGCTTGCGCACGACGGGACGGATCAGCGCCATCGGATGCCCGGCCCGGTACCGCTCGAGGTCCAGGCCGGTGAGCAGGCTCGGCTGTTCGACGGCGTCGGGACTGATCCCGTTGCGGCGGCTGCGCAGCCAGGATTCGCGGACCACCGACCGCACGGAGGCCGGCACGACCGACGTGTCGGCCGCGTCGAGGAACGAACTGTGCGCCGACGACACCCGTTGCGCCAGCTGCGACGGATCGTCACCGGGCCGCAGCGCCACCCACGGGTTGGCCGAGCCGGATCGTTCGTCGGTCATGCGGTGCTGCTCATCTGCCGGTTCCTCCTCCGGACAACTGTAACCCGAGTCACAAGCCCGCCCCCGTGCCCACCCGCTCCGCCAGCATCACCGCCGTCGCGTGCGGGCCGCGGCCGGGCACCTGCGGGAACACGGACGTGTCCACGACGCTCAGTCCCTCGGTGGCGTGCACCCGGCACCGGTCGTCGACGACCGCCGCCTCGTCGGTGCCCATCCGGCAGCTCCCGGACAGGTGCAGCGACGTCCCGAGGTGTTGTTCGAGCCAGGCGTCGCCGGGGTCGAACGCGTCGGGATCGACCCCGGTCCGGTCCACGACGTCCGGCATCGCCGCGAGCAGATGCGCGGCGTGCGCGACCCCGTCGCGCAGGTCGGCACGGTCGCCCGGGTCCTCGAGGTAGCGGTAGTCCAGCAGCGGCGGCCGCGTCGGGTCGGCCGGGTCGAGGCGGATCGTGCCGCGGCTGCGGGGACGGGTGAGCACCACACCCAGAACGGGGTCCGCGACGCCGCTTCCGGGGACGGACGCGGCGAACGGTGCGGTGTAGGGGCGCATCTCGAGATTGCCGGTGTGCAGGACGACCTGCAGGACCGGGGCCGGTCCGGGTTGCGGGGCGCGGTACCGGTAGGGGACGGCGATCTCCGGGTGGTCGGTGAAGCCCGTCCCGACCCCGGGGAGCTCGATCCGCGGGGTGACGCCCAGGCGGGTCAGCTCGGCGCCGGCGCCGATGCCGGAGAGCATGAGCAGCTGCGGGGAGCCGATCGCACCGGCGGCGAGCACGACGTGGCCGGCGCCGACGGTCTCGCCGTCCTCGGTCTCGACGCCGACCGCGCGCGACCCCGAGAGCACGACCCGGCGCACGCGGGTTCCCGTGCGCACGGTCAGGTTCGGCCGGGTCAGTGCGGGCAGCAGGTACGCGTGGGCCGGACCGACGCGCATCCCGTCGCGGATGTTGAGCGGGACGGGGCCCACCCCGTCCGGTCCGGGCGCGTTGAGGTCGGCGATCCGGCGATGTCCGGCGGCGAGGGCCGCGTCGTGGAATGCGGCACCGACCGGGTGCAGCCGCTCCCACGGCGTACGGGCGACGGGCACGGGACCGGACGTCCCGTGCCAGCGACGGTGCACACCCGTCCCGGCGTCGGCATCGGTCTCGGTGGCGCGGAAATGCGGCAGCACCCGATCGAACGACCAGGACGGCGGCCAGGCCTCGAAGTCGTCCGGGCGGGCCCGCACGAAGTACGCCCCGTTGACCGCGCCGGAGCCGCCCAGCAGCCGGCCGCGGGCGACGACGGACGGGCGACGTCGGGTCAGCCGGACCGGGTAGGCGCAGGTCCACGGGCTGTCCGGACCGACCGGCAGGACGGTCGCGTCGAGCACCGCGGACGGGGTGTCCGCGATGGAGCGGTAGCCGGGGCCGGCCTCGAGCAGCAGGACCGTCCGGTCGGGATCCTCGCTGAGCCGGGCGGCCAGCACGCAGCCGCAACTGCCACCCCCCACGACGACGACGTCGGCGTGCGCCGGCGCGGCCACGGGCGCGACTACCCCGCTCAACCCTGGATGCGGGGCGCGAGCGCCGCCGCATCCCGGGCGACGACCGCACCCCACCACAGTCCGGCGCCGTAGGCGATGTCGTCGAGACGCTTGTAGAACACGTAGCGCAGGGGGTCGAGGCCGCCGTCCTCGCGGTGGCCGTACCAGTCCCACAGCCCCTCGGCGACGGCGAAGCCGAGGACCGCGCGACGCACTCTCGGCGAGACCACGGCGGCGACGAACGTGATCGGCCAGTAGTGCCGGCACAGCGCGGAGGCGACCTGCCACAGTCCGCCGGCGAAGCTCTGCGCGGTGAGCACCGCCGCGATCCGGGTCGGCTGGTCGAGTTCGGCGAACATCCGGCGCAGCCGGAGCATCGTCACCGACAGCGACGCGACCGCGCCGACCGCCCCGAGGCGGGTGCGGCTCGCGGCGGCCACGCACGCGAACAGCATCGACCCGGACATCGACATCGTCGGTACCGAACCGCGGTGGCGGCTCGCGAGCGGTGCCGCACCGGTGCCGTAGAAGGCCTTGCGGGTGAACCACTTCCGGAACCCCACGCGGTGATCGTGCGCCACGTGCGCGACGGGTTCGTAGCGCAGCCGCCAGCCGGCCTCCTGCAGCCGCCAGCACAGGTCGACGTCCTCGGCGACGTGCATGGTCTCGTCGAATCCGCCGGTCGCGGTGAGCACGTCGCGACGGACGATGATCGCGGCGCTCGGCACGTACGCGACCGGGCTGCCGGACTTGACGGCGGCCTCGCGGCGGCCGAGATCGAGCGACGAGCGCGCGTGTTCGTAGCGTCCCAGGGCGCCCCTGTCGGGTTCGAGCGCGACGACGCGCGGCGCGACGAGCGCCACCGCCGGGTCGGAGAAGTGCCCGAGCATCACCTCGAGCCAGCCCTTGCGCGGCACCACGTCCGAGTCGAGGAAGGCGACGAACGGCGTCGTGGCGGCGCGCAGTCCGGTGTTGCGGGCCGCGGCCGGGCCGCGGGACCGCTCGTGCCGCAGCACCCGGAGCGAGTCTCTGGCCGGGGCGGACAACGGAACGTCCGAGCCGTCGTCGACGACGATCACCGTCAGACCCTCGACGGCGGCCAGCAGGCGCTCGAGCCCGGCCGGGTTGTTCTTCACGGGAATCACGACGGTGACGTCGGAGGTGGCGGGCAACGCGGTGGGACGGGGGTTTCCGACGCCGGAGTCGAGCAGGCGTCGCGCCACGACGGCGGTCTGCGAGTCGACGACCTTCACGTAGCCGTCACCGATCATCGCCGCGGCCGCGGGGGCGAGCTTGAGCATGCGCGTGGGTGAACCGCCGATGAGCACGCGACCGTCGGAGTAGGCGCGCACCCGCGGATCGATACGGACGCCGAATCCGTCGGGCAGTCGGGCCGTGCTCGTCAACGGAGTCTTCCTTTCGCATCCGGCTCCCACCGGGTCGTCTGTGCCGCCGCTCGATCGACGATGTCGGCGAACCATCGTGCCCCCTGCGCTGCGCTCGCGGGCGTCGGATCCCCCAGCACGCCGTTCGCGGACACGGCGACGATACCGCCCGTCCGCATTCGTGGCATCAGGTCGGCGAGGGTGCCGGTGTTTCCCTTCTCGGCGCGGGCGGTGTCCACCACGTGCGGATCCAGATGCAGCAGCAGGCTGGTTTCGGTGACGCCGGCATGGGCGTCGCCGCCGGGCACGGCGAACGGCAGCCACGCCGCGTCGCGGCCCTCGTACCGCAGCCGGGACACCGCTCTGGTCAGTGCGGGCACGTTGCCGCCGTGCCAGTTGACGAACAGCAGGCGCGCGGCCCACCGGCACACCGAACGTCCGTATTCGACGAAGACGGTCTCCATCGCGTCGGCGCCGAGCGAGACGGTGCCGGGGAAGCCCTCGTGCTCGCCGCTGGCCCCGTACTCGAGGGCCGGCGCGACGAGCACACCCGGCAGGGCTGCCGTCAGCGCCCGGGCGATCCGGGTGTCGGTGTCGAGCGGAAGATGCGGCCCGTGCTGTTCGAGCGCGCCGACGGGAACCGCGACCGTCGCGCGGCCCGGTTCGATGTCGGGCCAGTAGGCGGTGGCGAGGTCGCGGGTCACCGGTCCGATGGTAGGGGTGTGCCCTCCGGGTCGCCGTCGGCAGTGGCGAGTGCGTGCTCGACCCGAGCCGGCACCCGCCGCCGGTGGACGCGCTGAGCAGCGCGTTCGTCCGGCCGGCGCGACGGTCCCCGTGGACGCGGAGTACGGTGCCGCGACGAGTTCTCGCCCGTTCGGCGGTCGGTACGGACAGAATCGAGACGCCGCGAGCGGAAGGTGAGCCATGAGCAAGCTGCTGTACTCGGCCACGATGTCGATCGACGGATTCATCGCCGGCCCCGGCGACGACATGTCGTGGCTGGTGCCGTACCTGGGACCGGATCCGGCGATCGACGAACTCGTCGGCGAGATCGGTGCGCTCCTCGTCGGCAACCGCACCTTCCGCGGCGACGACCCGCACAAGGGCACACCCACCGAGGGCGAGGCGTTCGGTGGCGGCTGGAGCGGACCGCAGTTCGTGCTCACCCACCGCCCGCCGGCCGAGCCGGTTCCGGGGGTGACGTTCGTCGGCGACCCGCTCGCGCTGGAACGTCTCGGCACCACCCAGGGCCCCGTGGCGACGGACATCCGGCTGCGGGTCGTGCGGTGAGATTGCTATTCGCCGTCGCCGGAATTCTCGTCGCCGGCCGGCGGCGGGAGCCGGACGACGGCGACGAGGCCGTGATGATCGGAGCCGGGGAGCTCGATCCGGTCGAGGGAGATCGCCGTGGCGCCCCGGGTGAGGATGTGATCGATCCCGACGACGGCCGGATAGCGGCGGTCCGCCGGATACGTCGGCACGAGCCCGCCGCCGACCCGGTCCGCGGCGTGCACGTACCCGGAGTCGAGGAGGTCGCGGAAGCGGGTGTGCGAGTACGTCGCGTTGAAGTCCCCGCTGACCACGACCGGGGCCGGGCCGGTCACCGACTCGAGTTCCTCGTCCAGGCGTTCGAGCTCGGCCGCCCACGCCGGAGCCGGTGTCAGGTACGGGGGCGCGGGATGCACGGCGTACAGGATCAGCGGCCGCCCGGGGCCGGTGTCCAGGGTCGCGGCCAGGTTCGTCGGCCCGAACCCGTCGAGCGTGCGGCCGGCCGAGACGGGGAACCGGCTGTAGATCCCGGCGCCCGCACCGCCGGTCGGCGTCGGGGCCAGGAAGCGGTGCGGAAGCAGGTCGTCGAGTCCCGCGACCCGCAGCGCGGCCACCGCGTCCTCGGTCAGTTCCTGCACGGTCAGGACGTCGACCCGCCGCTCGCGCACCGTCCGGACCAGCGCATCCGGGTCGGCCTGCCCGACCATCAGATTGGCCTGCATCACGTGGATCGTGGGACCGGAAGTCGAGGCCGGCCGGTCGTCCCGGACACCCGGTACGTACAACGGTCCCAGGGTCCAGGCTCCGGCGGCGACGACCGCGAGCGCCGAGGCCAGCAGAACCGGGCGCCGGGCGAGGGCGGCAACGACCGCACCCGCCACCGTCCCGAGCAGCAGGTACGGGCCGAGCGACGCCCAGGCGATCACGGCGTTGCTCGCCACGTCCGTCGCGGAGGCCACCAGCGCGGTGAGCCCGAGCACCGTCGCGGCGATCGAGACGAGGGCGGCGAGTCGTCGCGGCACGCTCATGAATGCCTCCTCACCCCGGCTGCATGCCTCCGCGCGACACCCGGCGCGGCCGTAGCCGGGAACGAACCGGCGGCTCCTGTCGATCCGACCCGGTTCCGTTCGTCGTCATGTCGTACGGCAACCCTGCCGGGCAGGACACCCACCCTACGAGAAGGGCTCGATATGAAGTACATGATGCTGATCAACGCCGCATCGGCCGAGGCCGGCGACCAGTGCACCGTCGAGGAGTGGATGGTCTTCGACAAGGAGATCCAGGAGGCGGGAGTCGTCGTCGCCTCGGAATCGCTCGCCGACCTGACCACCGCCACGACCGTGCGGGTCGGTCCCGACGGGGCGCGATCCGTCACCACGGACGGGCCGTTCGCCGAGACGCGCGAGGTTCTCGGCGGCTTCTACGTCGTCGACGTGCCCGACCTCGACGTCGCGCTGGACTGGGCGGCCCGCTGCCCCGGAGCGCGCGGCGGTGGATCCGTGGTGGTGCGGCCGATCGCCGACTTCGGGCAGTGACCGCGACGGACGGGCCGGGCGCCGGCGCGCGGGTCGACGCAGCCGTCGAAGCGGTGTTCCGGGAGGAGCGGGGGCGGTTGCTCGCCGCCCTCGTGCACCGCTTCGGCGACCTCGACCTGGCCGAGGACGTGGCCGGCGAGGCGATCGAAGCGGCGCTGATGCACTGGCCCGTCCGGGGCGTGCCGGTCAAGCCGGGGGCCTGGTTGCTGACGACGGCGCGGCGCAAGGCCGTCGACCGGCTCCGGCGGGATCAGGCCTACGCCGCCCGGCTGGCCGTCCTGCAGGTGGATTCGGATCGGGCGGACCACTCTCCCACCCCCGTGGCCGGCAGCGACGTGCCCGACGAGCGCCTGCAGCTGTACTTCACCTGCGCTCACCCGGCGCTGGCGACCGAGGACCGGGTGGCGCTGACCCTGCGGTGCCTGGCCGGGCTCGGGACGCCCGAGGTGGCGCGGGCCTTCCTGGTCCCCACCGCGACGATGGCGCAGCGGATCGTGCGGGCGAAGAAGAAGATCCGGCAGGCCCGCATTCCGTTCCGGATGCCCGAGCGGGACGAACTGCCGGAGCGGTTGCCGGGTGTACTGCAGGTGCTGTACTCGATCTTCACCGAGGGATACGCCGCGAGTTCCGGGCCGGACCTGCAGCGTCCGGACCTCGCCGACGAGGCTCTCCGGCTGGCCCGGATCCTGCACCGGTTGCTGCCCGGTGAGCGGGAGGTGACCGGGCTGCTCGCCCTGATGCTGCTGACCCACGCGCGCCGCGACGCCCGGACCGGGCCGGAGGGCGCGGTGGTTCTGCTCGCGGACCAGGACCGTGCACGCTGGGACGGCGCTCTCGTCGCCGAGGGCACCGCTCTCGTGCCCGTGGCGCTGACCGGTGGCCCGCCGGGCCCGTACGGCGTGCAGGCCGCGATCGCCGCGCTGCACGACGAGGCCGCCGACGTCGCCTCCACCGACTGGCCGCAGATCGTCGCGCTCTACGACGTCCTGACCACCCTGGCGCCCTCGCCGGTCGTCGCGGTCAACCGCGCCGCGGCGGTGGCGATGCGGGACGGTCCGGAGGCCGGTCTGGTGCTGCTCGACGCCCTCGCGGACGAGCCCCGGCTGCGCGGCTACCACCCGTATCTCACGGCCCGCGGGGAGCTGCTGCGCCGGCTCGGCCGCGACGACGAGGCCGCCGTCGCCTACCGGCGGGCACTCGAGCTGGCCGGAACCGAACCCGAACGCGCGCACCTGCGCCGTCGTCTGGAGGAGACGGGCCGGTCGTGACCGGGATCGATTCGGGGTGTCGTCGCCGCATCGGCCGAGCGGCCGCACCCGTCTTTCGGCACCCGGATCAGTCGCCGAAGCCGCTGCGGGAGGCCCAGCCCGACGCGGCGAACGACCGTCGCAGGGCTGCGCGCAGGTCTGCCGCTCCGGCGAGTTCCGTCATCACGGACCGATACTCGTGCGGTCGGCGGCCCACGAGTGCCGCGAAGCCGGCGCACTCGCGCAGCAGTGTGCCGAACAGCGCCTCCTGGGTCTGCAGCGGTATCGGCGACCCCCCGGGCGGCGCGAGGGTGCCCCACTTCGAGACGTACACGTCGAAGCCCACCGGCCGCGCTCCCCCGTCGATCGCGAGAATGCACTCGTCCGCGGTCACGGCGCGGCGCGTGTAGTTCGGCTCCGTCGCGTCGAGGCACGCGAGCTGGTCCCGGTCCAGCAGCGACGCGAACACCGCGGTGCGGGCCCCCGGCCGGCGGAACGCGGTCGCCGCGACGTAACCGGCCACGCTGACGTGGGCGCTGTGCCCGACCGCCATGCCCGTCACCGTCGCGCGCAGGAAAGGCACGGTGGGGTCGACGTGCCCGGCCGTCAACTTGCGCGCCACCACCGCGGGACAGGCGTTGGACCCCACGGCGACGACGAGACGCCGGTCCCGGACGCCGTCGACGCCGGCCGCCCGGAGCGCGCCGTCGACGGTCCGGCTGGTACCGGCGAGCCGCAGGGTGCTCGCACCGAAGTCGGCGCGAGCACGTGCGCGGTGGTAGCCGTCGCGGGTGAGCAGGCCCGTCCCCGGCGCGGCGGGTCCGGGGTAGAGCCACGGAGCGGCCACGAAGTCCACTCCGTCGGCGACGGTGCTCATGCTCCCAGTATTCCGCGCGCTAGCCTGCGGGCGTGCACATCGAACCGCGTTCCCTCGACGACGCCGCGGTGCACTCGCTCGTCGACGAGGTGCAACTCGAATACGTCCGCCGGTACGGCGGTCCCGACCACACGCTGCTGCACCCGCAGGAGTTCGATCCACCCCACGGCATCTTCCTGCTCGCGTCGCTGGACGACGTCCCGGCCGGCATCGGCGGATGGCGGGCGCGGAACTCGGCGCACCCCGGACTGCGCGACGGCGACGCCGAGATCAAGCGCATGTACGTGCGCGCGGGTCTGCGCCGACGAGGCGTGGCGCGGCGGATCCTGGCCGAGCTCGAGCGCACCGCCGCCGAGGCGGGCCGGCGCCGCATGGTGCTCGAGACCGGCACCGAGCAGCCCGAGGCGCTCGCGATGTACGCGGCGGCCGGGTACGTTCCGCTGGCCGAGCGGTTCGGTGAGTACGCCTGTTCGGACTCGTCGCTGTACTTCGCCAAGGACCTGCCGCCGCAGGACGCCGCGCACCGCATCCGCCCGGCCACCGCGGCGGACCTGCCGCTGCTGCAGGACATCGAACGTGCGGCCGGACGGGCGTTCACCGAGCTCGGCATGGACGCCGTCGCCGACGACGCGCCGCCCACGCTCGCGGAGCTGCGCGAGTACGTGACCGCCGGGCGCGTGTGGGTGGGTACCGACGGTGACGACCGCCCGGTGGCCTACCTACTCGCCGAGATCGTCGGCGGCACCGCCCACGTCGCGCAGGTGTCGGTGCATCCCGAGCACGCGCGCCGCGGGCTCGGCCGGGTCCTGATCGATCACCTCGCGACCTGGGCACGCGTTCGGGCGCTGCCCGCGCTGACGCTGACCACCTTCGTCGACGTCCCCTGGAACGGGCCCTACTACCGGCGGCTCGGCTTCGAGTTCGTGCGCGACGACGACCTCGGTCCGGGCCTGCGCCGGATCCGTCGTGAGGAGGCCGCCCGCGGTCTGGATCGGTGGCCGCGGGCGGTGATGCGACGCGGACTGTGAACGGCGTCGAACGCCGTCACGGGTACTCCGGCACCGACGCCGACCAGAATCGCCGCACCAGATCCGTCGTCTCGGCGGGCGCCTCGAGCGGGACGAGGTACGCGGCGCCGTCCACGACGGCGCACGAGCCCTGCGGCACCAGGCGGCTCGCCGCGCGCGCCTGCTCCGGCGTCCACCCCTTGTGGTCGCTGCCGGTGACGAAGAGGGTCGGCACGGACAGCCCGGGCAGACGGTCGGTCAGATCGGGGCGGTGCAGCGAGATGGAGACGACCGCGTTGCGCAGTGCCGCCCGGTCGGCGCGGACGAGGCAGTCCCCGACGAGGGCGACCGCCTCCGGATCGCGTTTCCTCGTTGCGGCGGAGAGCAATACGTTCGTCACCCCCGAGCGGATGAAGCCGACGGGGCCGAGCATCCGGTGGGCGGCGAGGAGGAATACCGTGCGTGCGCGCTCCGTCCGGTTCAGCGCCTGGACGGGCGTCCCCAGCGTCACCAGCGTCCGGCAGCGCGGCGCCGCGTCGGTCGCGAAGACGATGCCGATGTGGCCGCCCCAGGCGTTGCCGATCCAGTCGACGGGTTCGTCGACGCCGAGTTCGTCGAGTATCGTTCCGGCCGCCGCGGCGCATTCGGCGAGGGTGTAGCGCCGGCCGGGATCATCGCTCGCCCCGTGCCCCGGGCCGGTGACGGACACGACCCGCCGTTCGGTTGCCAGCTCGTCTTCGACTCGGCCCCAGGATCTTTCGTCGACGAACAGGCTGTGCCACAGCACGGCGGTCGGACCCTGGCCCCGCACTCGCACGGCCAGCGAGCCCACTCCGGTCGAGATCTTCCGGGTCATCGCCCTCACCGCCTCCGGTTCCCGGTTGACATTGTCAAGTGCTATGGTCCTCCGCATGGTTGACAGTGTCAATGGGGGCCCGGGAGCCGGGCGGACGAGCCCGAGCCTCGACGAACGCCTGCTCCAGACCGCACTCGAGCAGTTGCGCGAGGAGCCCGCGGAACGGCTCAGCCTGCGCCGGGTGGCACAACAACTGGACGTGAGCCACCAGGCGCCCTACGTGCACTTCGGCACCAAGCGCCGGTTCCTCGCGGCGGTGGCCGGGACCGGACTCCGGCGGGCCGCGGCGACGGCCGCCGCCGCCGTCGAAGCCGCAGGCCCCGACCCCCTGCACCGGCTCCACGCCCTCGCCGGCGCCTACGTGCGCTTCGTGCGGGACAACCCGCACGTGCACGACCTGGCCTACGGGCCCACGGTCGACAAGGCCGACCACCCACGCCTGCAGCAGGCCGCGGCCGACTACTGGGAGCTGCTGCACGACACCGTCGCGGCCTGCCAACCCGCAGGCATCGACGAAGCCGACGTTCTGCGACGGTGCGCGGCCGCGTGGGGCACCGTCTACGGCATCGCCCGGTTGGCCGCACTGCACCAGATCCCGGCCTCGGTCCCCGCCGACAGGGACGCGCTGCTGCACGAGGCACTCGACATGCTCCATCGCGGATGGCAGGCCCGCGACTGAGTCCCCCGCCCGGCTCGGCAGCGACCGGACGCACCAGCCGCTGCAAATAGCCGACTTGTTCTATCTCAAATAGAACAATATGCTGGTGTCGTGCTCATCAGACTGGATCCGAACTCGCCGGACCCGCTGTTCGTGCAGCTGGCTGCGGCCGTGCGCGGCGCGGTGGCCCGCGGCGAGGTCCGGGCGGGCGAGCGCCTCCCCGGTGCACGCGACCTGGCCGCCTCGCTCGGCCTCAACGTCCACACCGTGCTGCGGGGCTATCAGCAGCTGCGCGACGAAGGCCTGGTGGAGCTGCGTCGCGGACGCGGTGCGGTCGTCACCGATCGCGCCGAAACCGGCTATGCCGCCGTTCATTCCGCCGTCGCTGAGGTCGTCGCGCACGCCAAGCGCGTCGGGCTGAGCGCCGACGGCCTCGTCGACCTGATCAGAGCGGAGTACAGATGACAGACGATCCCGGCACCGGCGGGCGCCCCGCCGGCCGTATCCTCCTCGGTTCCACGGTCGCCCCGCTGGGCGTCGCCGCCGCCGGCGCGCTCGTGCTCCGGAACTGGCGTGCGCAACTGCCGGATCCGATCGCGACGCACTGGAACCTCGACGGCACCGCGGACGGATTCGCCGGACTCCCCGCAACCATCGCGCTGGTGCTGGGATTCGGTGCGCTGTTCGCCGCCCTCGGTTTCGGTCTCGCCCGGGCTGCCGCCGCCGACCCCGCCCTCACCCGCGCGGTCGCCGCGACCGTCACCGGCACCGTCGCGTTCGTGACCACCCTGATCGTGCTGGCGACCGGCTCGCAACGGGGTCTCGCCGACGCCGCCGCAGCCGCACCGCCGGGGACGTCGCTCCTCGCCGCACTCGGCGTCGGCCTCGCCCTCGGGGCCGCCGCCGCCGCGGCGATACCACGGTGGTCGCGGGGACCCGCCACTCCCCCGGCCGCGGAGGCACCACGAATTCCGGTCGGCACAGACGAACTCGTGGTGTGGACCCGCTCGGTGGCCACCGGCAACGTCACGACGAGTGCGCTGGTCGCGGCGATCGGCCTCGTCGCCGCGATGGGCGTGCTGACCCGGCTGTGGATCCTGCTGGGCCTGGCCGTGCTGCTCGCGGTGCTGGTGGCTGCGACCTGCTCGATCCGCGTCACCGTCGACGCCCGCGGGGTCACCGTCGCGGGAATGTTCGGGTGGCCGCACCTGCACACTCGGCTCGGTGACATCGCCTCCGCCTCCGTCACCGACGTGGCACCGCTGCGGCACTTCGGTGGCTACGGATACCGCATGGCAGTGTTCGGCCCGCTGCGCGGTGCACGGGGGTTCGTCCTGCGCGGTGGCCCTGCCCTGGTGCTGCACCGGCGCGACGGCGCGCGCACCCTGGTCGTGGTCGACGACGCCGCGACCGCCGCCGGACTCGTCAACAGTCTCGTGGAGCGGAGGGGCGGCGCCAGGACCGACCCGAGCCGCTGAACCCGGCCGGGCGGGAGCACCGCGACACCCGGCCGTGCACCGTTCGTGGCCGTCGTCCGCCCGTGGTTCACCACGCCAGCCCGAGGTCGACGGCGGCCAGGCCGGCCCGCGTGCGGTTGTCCACCCCGAGCTTGACGTAGACGCGCTCGACGTGGTTGCGCGCCGTCTTCTCCGCGATGCACAACTCTGCGGCGATCTGCCGGTTGGAGCGGCCCCGGGCGACGAGCCGCAACACCGCCACCTCCCGGGCGGTCAGTCCGGCCGGCCAGGGCGCGCGTCGCACCTGCCGGTGCCCGGCCGCCGTCAGCACCGCCTCGACGGCCTCGGCGTCGAGGCGGCCGCCGCGGGCCTCTCGCCGCAGGCGCTCCGCCGCGTGATCGGGGGTGAGCGCATCACGATGCGGCCGGGGTTCCCCGAAGCGCTGGTACGTCTCCGCCGCGGCGAGCAGCCGATCGGCGACACTCAGGTCGCGGCCGCGGACGCCGTTGGGATATCCGGAGCCGTCGAGGCGTTCGCGGTGCGTGGTCGCGACGGCGACGACGTCCTCCATGCCGGTGACACGGCTGAGGATCCGCCCGGTCAGGTACGGATACAGCCGGACCCGCTCCCATTCGGTGGCGGTGAGCGGACCGGGCTTCTCCCAGATCCGGTTGGACACCCCCATTCGCCCGAGACCGTGGACGAGACCGGCCCGGTAGAGCACCGCGGTGTCCGTCTCCGGCAGGCCGCGCAGGCGACCCGCCGCCGCCGCGAGGTCGGCGACGGACCGCGAATGGCCCAGCAGGAAAGGGACTTTCAGGTCGACAAAGTCCGCCGTCGCGCGCAGCAGCGCGTCGAGTTCGCCGTCGGCGAGGACGCACTCACGGTCGGGTGCCCGATCCAGTGCCGCCGCCCATGCGTCCCGTTCGAGCAGATCGTGGGTGAACTCGTCCGCACCCTCCCGGAACACCCGTGCCACCCGCGGACAGAACTGGGTCCCGCTGCGCGCTCGGGCGACCTCGACGGCCCGCCACGGCCCGCCGGTTCGCAGATGGACCTCGCAGACCTCCGCCAGGTGCACGATGTGCATCTCGAGCGGGATGTCGTCGCCGCGTACCCCCGCGGGTAGCCCGGCCCCGTCCCATCGTTCGAACGCATAGGCCAGGACCGCACCCACCTGCCGGTCGAGGCCCACCCGGTCGGACAGCGCTCCCGCCGACGCGCAGTGCGAACCGATCAGTTCGGCCATGCGACGGCGGGCGGTCAGCAGGAACGCGGCGACCTCGAGTCCGCGACGCGGGCCGTCGAGCCCGCGCCCGACGTGACCCGTCAGCATCCGCAGGAACGGCAACCCCGTCATGTCGACCCCGTAGGTGTCGGCGCGGAGTGCGATGTCGTCGCCGAACACCTGCGCCAGTTCGTGCGAGTCGGCGTGGCATCCGATCCAGGCGACGAGGTTCGCGTAGTAGACGACGGCCTGCTGCCGGGCGTCCAGCCCCATGCGCTCGGCGATCCGTCCGGCCAGTACGGCGGAGCGCAGCATGTGCTCCATGGGCTGCCCCAGGCCCAGGTCGATCGCCAGGGACAGCGCTGCGAGCAACTCGGCGCGCCGCGGCCCGTCCCGCGGCGCCGGAGACGACCCGCTCCTGCGCTGCACGGCTCCATTGTCCTCCGCCGCGGGAATCGGGGGCCCGCCCGGGCAAAAGATGAGGCATCGGCCCCATGCCTTCCGGACACGACACGGCGCACGATCGGAACAACCGAAACACCGCAGGAGGACGACATGAAGACCACGCCGCGAGCAGCCGCCGAGGAGCCCCGCGCCCTGGCCGGGGTCGCCGGGGAACGGTTCACCGGATACGCGGTGATCGGTGCACCGTTCGCCAGTGGGCACTGTCTGGCACTGCGCCGGTTCACCGCCGGATCGGTGGGCCCGGCCTTCACCTCGGTCTGGCATCGCGACCCGCACGGCCGGTGGACCGTCTACAGCGATGCCGCGCCGGAGCACGGATGCCCCCGCTACCTCGGCGCCGCCCTCAGCCGGACGGTGCGCACCGACGTCGCCGCCGCATGGACCGGCCCGTCCCGCCTGCACATCACGGCCGGCGACGACGTCGTCTGGGACGTAGAGGTGACCTCGTCGCCGTCCACCGCCCTGGCGACCCTGACCGGTCGGCTTCTACCCGACCGCATACGGCACCACCCCGCGGCCCTGGCCGCGGTGGCGCGCCTCGCCGGGCCGGTCCTGGGCGCCGGCCGGATCCGCCTCACCGGGGACGTACCGAACGGACAGTGGTTCCGTGCCGCACCGCGCCGGTTGTGGTCCGTCCGCACCGTCGCCGCGACGGTGGGCGGCGTCGACCTCGGCGACGAAGGGCCGCTGCCCGAACAGGAGCGGCTCGGCGATTTCCGGATTCCCCAGCGCGCCCTGTTCGCGACCGTCGACGCGTGGTTCGAACCGTTCGATCCGCAGCGGCACGCGCCGGCGTGCCCGGGCGATGCGCTCACCTGCTGACCCGCGCCGGCACTTGCGCGTGCGATGATCTTGTGGACCATCGAGGGGGTGCCATTGTCTGAAAGCATCGTGCCGGTGACGAGTAGACGAACCACACGGGGGGCGTCCGACGATCCCGTGTACGTGCCGCTGCGCAGCATCTCCGGAGCGGCGACGACGCTGCAGGAGGCGGTGGCGCGGCAGAACGCCACGGACTACTACGAGGTCCGCGCGGCGATGGACGCGGAGTACTACTGGCGCGCCGTGGTGCAGACCTTCCAGATCGCCGACGAGTCGTTCCTGCACGCCTCCCGCGGCACCCAGGACGGTGCCGACATCTCCGCCCACGTGATGGCCCGTGCCGCGGACTGGGTGGCGAAGACGGAACTCGCCGTGGAAGGCACCCGGATGTACGGGGCCCTGGTCGCGTTCACCCAGGGCGTGGGTGACGGGTACGCGGCGGTCGAGTCCTGGGCCGAGGCCACCAAGCGCGCGAGCCGATAGGCCGCTGCGCGGCCCGTGCGCGTTTCCGGTAGCGGTGGCTACCGGAAACGCGCACGGCTAGAAGTGGATCGCGGCGCGCTCGCCCTCGACGATCGCGGCGTCCGCGCGCCGCGGGGTGAGCGCATCACCGATCCGCACGACGTGGAAGGCGCTGTCGCGCAAGGCTGTCCAGAGTTCGTCCACCGGATCCTGATGGGTGGCCACCACCACCCGGTCGACCGTGCGCTGGTGCGCGACGGCGGTCGGGTGGTGCCGCAGCGCCACGTCGAGCCTGCCGTCGCGTTCGGCGACGGCGGTGACGAGCGTGTCGGTCAGCTGTTCGATGCCGAGGGTGTACGCCCGGCGGGTCCAGCCCTCCATGTCGAGGGTCAGCCCGAGGTCCTGGCCGACGATCATCCCGGCCGTGCAGACGGTGACCGCGGCGCCGCGGCCGGCGAGCAACTCCGCCACGGACGTCGCGTGGTGGAAGCCCAGGTCGTCGACGACGAGGACGTCGCCGTGCGGTGACACCCGGTCGTCGAGGACGTCGCGGACGTCGACGACGAGGTCGGTGTCGCCGGCCCAGTCCGGGCGCCGCGGTCGCGCACCGGTCGCGACGACGACCGCGTCGGGATGCGCGTCGCGCACGACCGCGGCGTCGACGTGCACGCCGGTGCGGATCTCCACGCCCGCGCGCCGGCACTCGATCTCGAGACTGCGGACCAGACCGCCGAGCTCGCCGCGGCCCGGCGCGGTTGCGGCCGTGCGGATCTGCCCGCCCAGCACATCCGCGCTCTCACAGAGGGTGACCCGGTGCCCGCGCTGCGCGGCGGTCGCGGCGGCGCGCAGCCCGGCCGGGCCGCCACCGACGACGAGGATCCGCCGGCCGGGCCGGCGAGGATCGGGCAGCGGCTGCGCCTCGCGTCCGGCGCGAGGGTTGGCCACGCAGCCGATCCACCGCCCGAGGCCGACCCGCCCGATGCACTCCTGGTTGCAGGCCAGGCACGGGCGCACCGCCTCGTCGTCGCCGGCGAGGGCTTCGGCGGCGAAGTCGGGATCGGCGATCTGGCCGCGCACGACGCCGAGGAGGTCGCAGCGCCCGGCGGCGAGCGCCGCCTCGGCCTGCGCCGGGGTCGTGAAGCGACCGACGCCGACCACCGGCAGGCGCACCCGCCGCCGGATCGCGTCGGGCACGAAGAGCGCGTAGCCGTGCGGCGTCGCCATGGACGCCTCGATCAGGTGCAGCGTCTCGGTGGCCACGCCGATCGAGGTGTTGACGTAGTCGACGTGCCCGCTGTCCTCGACCAGGGCGGCGAGCGCGACTGCGTCGTCGAGGGTGATCCCGCCGTCGGTGCCGTCGTGCCCGCTGAGCCGGACCCCCACGACCAGGCCGGGCCCGACGGCCGCGCGCAGCGCCGCGACGACCTCGAGCAGGAACCGTGCCCGGTTCCGGAGCGGGCCGCCGTACCGGTCGGTGCGGCGGTTGGTGCCGGGCGACAGGAACTGCCGCACGATCGACGCCTGCGAGCACTGCAGTTCGACACCGTCGAACCCGCCGGCACGGCAGTGTGCGGCGACGCGGGCATACCCGTCGACGAGCTCGCGGATCTCGTGCTCCTCGACGGCCTTGGGCACCTCCCGGAACAGCGGGTCGGGCACGGCGCTCGGGGCCCACAGCGGCAGGCCGGTGTACATGCCGGAGCCCTGGGCGCCGTTGTGGTTGAGCTGCGCGAGGATTCGCCCCCCGTGGCCGTGCACGGCCTCGGTGATGCGCCGGTAGCCGGGCACCACGGCGGGGTCGTAGCCGCGGATGAGCTTCTCGTAGGGCCGGTCCGTCGGATGCACGGTGTGTTCCTCGGAGACGATCAGACCGGCCCCGCCGCGGGCCCGCGCGGCGTAGTAGGCGGCGTGCTGTGCGGTCGGCAGGCCGTCGACGGCGAAGTTGGTCAGGTGCGCGGAGAACACCACCCGGTTGCGCAGCGTGACCGGGCCGAGCCGCAGCGGGGCGGCCAGCCGCGGGTACGGTCGGGCGGAGCGGGGCTCGCTCACACCTTCGAGTTCCCCTGGTCGAGGGCCATCTGGCTGCCGGTGATCGTCCTGGCCCGGTCGCTCGCGAGGAACAGCACGGCCTCGGTGATGTCGTCGACGTCGGCGATCGGCTTCTCGGTGAGGATCGGCGCGAAGCTCGGCAACCAGTGCGGGTACTTCTCGAACATCTTCAGCGCACCGTGGTCGGTGCCCATCGGCGTGTTCACGCCGTAGGGGTGGATGGAGTTGACCCGGATGCGGTACTCACCGAGCTCCTTGGCGGCGGTCTGGGTCAGGCCGACGAGGCCGAACTTCGCAGCGGCATAGTTGGCCTGGCCGGGCATGGCCTTCAGACCCGCGACGGAGCTGACGACGACGATCGACCCGCCGTTGCCGGCCTCGATCATGGCGGGCGTGGCGGCCTTGAGGGTCTTGAAGACGCCGGTGAGGTTGATGTCGATCAGTTCCTCGAACTGCTCGTCGGGCATCTCCCAGAAGCGGTTCCAGTTGCAGATGCCCGCGTTGGCGACGACGACGTCGAGGCGGCCGAACTGGGCGACGCCCTCGTCGACGACGGCCTGCAGGGCGGCGCTGTCGCGGACGTCGGCGATGCGGGCGTGGATCTTCGCGCCTTCGGCCTCGACGAGCTGGACGGTTTCGTGGAAGTCGGCTTCGGTGACCGGCGCGTACGTGTTGTACGCCGAGACGGGTCCGGCGATGTCGACGCCGATGATCGAGGCGCCCTCCCGCGCGAACCGGATCGCGTGGTTGCGGCCCTGGCCGCGCGCGATACCCGTGATGAACACGACCCTGCCGTCGAACTCGCCCATGTGCCGATCCTTCCGATCCCAGCGTTTTGGAACAGGTTACAGTTCGGATCCGAGTGCGTGGCCCTCGCGTACCGCGTGGTGGACACTGCGCGGCGCGAGGCAGTCCCCGATCCGCACGAGCCCGGTGCGGTAGAGGCTGTCCTCCGGCAGACCCGGGGCGCAGTCGACGAGCAGCGCGCCCGCGACGTCGGTGCGCTGCCCGGTCAGCCGGTGCTCGAGTTCGACGGCGTCGGCGCCGACCCGGCGCACGGTGACCCCCAGATGCCGGGTGACTCCCGCTCGCTGGAGCCGGGCGTTGGCCGCGACCAGGTCGCCCGTCGGCGCGAGCCGGGCACCGGCGATCGGGTCCGTCGTCGCATACGAGACGTCGTACCCCTGGGCGGCGAGTTGTTCCGCGATGCCCACGGCGACGGGCCCGCCGACCGGATCCCACACCACCACCGGCCGCACGGGGATCGGGCCGCCGGCGAGCAGCCCCGCGGCGGTCACGACGTGCCCGTCCTCCGCCGGGTACTCGGGGGGCCGGTCGCGGCTGCCGGTCGCGAGCACGACGACCGTCCCCTGGGCGGCGGCCGCGTCGAGGTCCGCGGCGGCGACGGCGCTGCGGGTGTCGATCCGCACGCCGAGCGCGCGGCAGCGGACCTCGAGCCAGTCGACGAGTGCGGAGAGCGTGTCGCGTCCCGTGCCCACCGCCGCGGTGCGCAGCATCCCGCCCACGCGCCCGGCGCGTTCGACGAGACGGACCCGGTGACCGCGTTCGGCCAGCACGCGGGCGGCCTCGAGCCCGGCAGGCCCCCCACCGACGACGAGTACGTCGCGCGTCACGGCCGTCGGGGGCTGCGGAGTGCGGGTCTCGTGCCCGGCCTCCGCGTTGCCGATGCAGCCGACCCGGGGATTGCGGAAGTCGCGCACCAGGCAGGCCTGATTGCATCGCACGCACGGCCGGGGGGTGTGCCCGTCGCGCACGGCGGCGACGAGGTCCGGATCGGCGATCTGCGCGCGGGTCATCTCCACCAGGTCGCACACTTCGTCGTCGAGGGCGCGCTGCGCGGCGACGGGCTCGACGATGCTGCCCTGCAGGACGACGGGCACGGCGCCGGCCACGGCATCGCGGACGGCGCGGCACAGCCCGGTGTTGAACCCGGCCGGGGTGTGGGCGTCGGGCCGGTACACGCCGGGGGCGTAGAGTCCGCCGCGCACGACGGTGAGCAGATCCAGGTGCGGGGCGAGCACGGACGCGTGACCGGCGGCCTGCTCCGGTGTGATGCCGGCCCAGGGCGCCTCCTCGTCGCAGCTCAGGCGCAGCGCCAGGATCCGGCCGGGACCGAGTTCGGCGCGCACGGCCGCGATCACCTGTCGCAGCAGCAACGACCGGTCGGCACCGTAGCGGTCGGTGCGCCGGTTGGTCAGTCCCGAGAGGAACTGGCGCAGCAGCGAGTTCGGCCCCGCGTCCAGCTCGATTCCGTCGACGTCTGCCGCGACCGCGACGGCGGCGCCGGCGGCGAACCCCTCGACCAGCTCCCCGATCTCGTCGTCGCCGACCTCCATCGGCAGTTCGCGCCCGGCCGGATCGGCCACCCGCGACGGTGCCCACAGCGGAGCCTGCGTCCACGCACTCGACCCCTGCAGGCCGGCATGGCCGAGCCCGGCGAGCACGAGGGTGCCGTGGGGCCGGCACGCGGCGACGATCGACGCCCATCCGGGGCCGCCCTCCGCGGCCAGGGGTGCCCGCTCGTACGGCTGGTCGTGCGGGTGCACGGAGGCGACCTCGGTGACGAGCAACCCGGCTCCGCCGCGGGCGCGGCGCTCGTAGTACGCCACGTGTTCAGGCGAAAAGGCCCTCCCCACACCGAGGTTGGTTTCGTGCGGTCCGAAGAGCACCCTGGCCGGCGCGTCGCGGCCGGCCAGGGTGATCGGTTCGGTGAGAGTGCCCATCGGCAGAGGGGACCGCTCAGATTCCGAGGTCGCGCCGGAAGTTCGGCGGGACGACGATGTCGTCGGGGGTCAGCTCGTGGATCGACGTCTTGCCGAGTCCGATGAGCGCCGAGCCGATGCCCCCGGCGAGGATGTCGAGGACGTTCTCCACGCCCGCCTGCCCGTTGGCGGCGAGGCCCCACAGGTACGCGCGGCCGATCAGGACGGCCTTGGCGCCGAGCGCGAGGGCCTTGACGACGTCGCTACCGCGCCGGATGCCGCCGTCGAGCAGCACCTCCACGTCCTTGCCGACCGCGTCGGCGATCGCCGGGAGCGCGCGGATCGGGGCCGGGGTGCCGTCGAGGTTGTTGCCGCCGTGGTTGGACACCGAGATCGCGGTGACGCCGGCGTCGACTGCGCGCTTGGCGTCGTCGACCCGCATCACGCCCTTGAGCATGAACGGCGCGTCGCCCCACTGCTCGCGCAGCCACGCGACGTCCTCCCACGTGGGCAACGGGGTGCCCATCCATTCACCGTAGGCGCCGAAGAACGTCGGCGCGCTGCCACCGGGCGGCGTCAGGTTCGGCGTGGTCAGGTCCGGCACCTTGCCGGTCTTGGCCCAGTCGAGCAGCCAGCTCGGCCGCAGGATGCCCTCGGGTGCGAACCGGAACATCGCCTTGAGGTCCATCTTCTCCGGGATCGCGGGGCTGCCCCAGTCCCGGCCGTTGGAGAACGACCAGTCCAGGGTCATGATCAGGCCCTTGGCGCCGGCCGCCCGGGCGCGCTCCATCCGCTGGACGAGCACGTCCCGGCTGCCCACCCAGTACATCTGGAAGAAGGTCTTGTCGTTGGCGGCGGAGACCTCTTCGATGGACTTGCTCGCGAACGAGCTCAGACCCATCGCGACGCCGCGGGCCGCGGCGGCACGGGCGACGGCGACCTCGCCGTCGGGGTGCACCGCCTGCACTCCGGTCGGGGAGATCAGCACGGGCATGCCGACGTCCTGCCCCATGACGTGGGTGCCCATCTCGCGCTTGTCGGACAGGCCCGCGACGTGCGGGGCGAAGCCGAGCTCGGCGAACGCGGCCGTGTTGTCCTCGACGGTGATGCCCTTCTCGGAGCCGGCCACGAGGGCCCCGTAGACGGACTTGGGGAGCTTCTTCTTCGCGCGTTGCTGCGCGACCGCAACGGTTTCGAACCAGTCGTTGCCCATGGGGGATCTGCCTCTCGTACTGCGGGGAAGGCGCCGGCTACTGCATTCCGGCGAGCGGGTTCTCGTCGCACGCCCGCGACGGCGGGCGCACCATCAGCTTCAGGGGGACGGGGGCGCGCGGGGTGCGGCGCTCGCCGGTGCGGGAATGGTCGACACTGGACTTGGGCACGGTGCGGTCGGCGCTGAGCGCGGATTCGCCGTAGCCCTGGACACATTCGGGGTCCGGCCCGTCCATCGGCAGACCGGTGAAGAACTTGGCGGCCATGCAGCCGCCGCGGCACGAATCGTAGAACGTGCACTTGCTGCACGCACCGCCGGTCTGCGGGGAGCGCAGCTCGGTGAACAGTTCCGAATGCTGCCATACCTGCTGGAATCCGCCGTCGGACAGGATGTTTCCGGCGAGGAACTTGTCGTGGATCGCGAACGGGCAGGCATAGACGTCGCCGACCGGGTCGATCAGGCACACCACCCGGCCCGCGCCGCACAGGTTCAGCCCCGGCAGCGCGCCGGCACCGTCGGCCCCGCCGAACGCGGACAGGTGGAAGAACGAGTCGCCGGTGAGCACGCCCTCGCCGTGGGCGACGAGCCAGTTGTAGAGCTGGCGTTGCTGCTCGTGGGTGGGGTGCAGGTCGTCCCACACGTCCACGGCGCGGCCCGACGGGCGCAGCCGGGTGATGCGCAGGGTGGCGCCGTACCTGTCGGCCAGGGCCTTGAACTCGTCGAGCTGGTCGACGTTGTGGCGGGTGACGACGACGGAGATCTTCGCGTCGCGGAAGCCCGCCTCGGCGAGATTCTCGAGTGCCCGTACGGCCATCGCGAACGAACCGGGGCCGCGCACGGCGTCGTTGACCTCGGCGGTGGCGCCGTCGAGCGAGATCTGCACGTCGACGTAGTCCGAGGCCGCCAGCCGCGCGGCGACCTTCTTGTCGATCTTGACGCCGTTGGTGGAGAACTTCACGCCCACCTGGTGTTCGGTGGCGTAGTCGACGAGCTCCCAGAAGTCCGAGCGCACGGTCGGCTCGCCGCCGCCGATGTTGACGTAGAACACCTGCATGCGCTGCAGCTCGTCGATGATGGCCTTGCACTGTTCGGTGGTCAGCTCACGCGGGTCCCGCCGACCGGACGAGGACAGGCAGTGCACGCACGACAGGTTGCAGGCGTAGGTCAGCTCCCACGTCAGGCAGATGGGGGCGTCGAGGCCCTTCTCGAACTGGTCGACCAGGCGGCCGACCTTCGGTGGGGCGGAAGCGTCTCGTACTGCGGCGGATTCGAGCACTGAGGTCATGGGCTGCGTCCTCGTCGGTGGCGGGCGGGAGGTGTGCGGGCAGGGTCTAGGCCGGCACGATCATGTGGGAGTCGGCCAGCGTGGCCAGCGCACGCAGGTACGGACGCTGCGCGGGCTCGTCGATTCCGTGGGCAGCGAGCGCAGCCCGTACGGACGGATGCTGATCGAGGGTTTCGACGACCCGGACGATCGTGGTGTTCTTCAGGAACGAGAGCTTGCGGGTCCCGAAGTGGTAGAGCAACGCCCCGAACGGCTCGGGGCGAAGCGCTACCTGCGGGTGCAGCCTCCACGTCGTGTCCGGATCGAACCCTGCCGAGTCGTCCTCGGTCGAGTCGATCACGGTGGCGGCGGCGTCGGCGGGCACGATCAGTACACGCCGCACATGCCGTCGATGGAGACCTCTTCCACGAGGGACTCCTCGATCAGGTCGGACTCGACGACGCTGTTGTCACGATCGGACATGCATTCCTCCTCGAATGGGGACTCCACGGTCGGAGTCGGTCGTCACAGGCCTGTTGCGCTGTGACTCGGTTCACCACTGTAATGGCATCGAGTGCAGAATGTCACCCATGGAAGGCTCACACCATGCGTAGCCGCCGGAAACCGTCCGCTCGGATAGGTCGTCGCCCCTCCACCTCGAGGGAGGGCCTCAGTGCGATCGGCATCGAACTGTTCCGCACCCAGGGGTTCGACGAGACCAGCGTCGACCAGATCGCGGAGACCGCGGGAATCGCCCGGCGCACCTTCTTCCGGTACTTCCCGTCCAAGAACGCCGTGCCCTGGGGCGACTTCGACGCCCATCTCGAGCAGATGCGCGCCCATCTCGACGCCCTGCCGCCCGAGGTGCCCCTCGCCGAGGCACTGACCTCGGCACTGCTGGACTTCAACACCTTTCCCGCCTCGGAGGCGACGTTGCACCGCGACCGCATGGGCCTGATCCTGCGGGTCCCGGCGCTGCAGGCGTACTCGGTGGTGATGTACGAGGGCTGGCGCCGCGTGATCGCGGAGTACGTCGCGCACCGCATCGGAGGTGCCACGGAGGACCACTACCCGCGCACCGTGGGCTATCTCGTCCTCGGCGTCGCGATGGCGGCGTACGAGCAGTGGCTCGCCGACGACTCCCTCGCCCTGCCCGATCTCTTGTCGGCCGGCATGCGCGCCCTCTACAGTGGCCTCGACGCGGCCGCGCCGTCCATCACCGGCCCCGACGTCCCCACCTCATCGAAAAAGGCTGCGCTGCAATGACTGTGCTCGACTCTCTCGCCCCCTGCCCGACCGGCCGGTGGTCGCACGCCCACGTCACGGTGGAACGGGTACCTGCGGGCCCGATCTCGCTGCGGCGCGACGCGGGACGACTGCACGTCACGCATTCCCTCGGACCGGAGGACCTCAGCGAACGCCTGGTCGCCGACGTCACCGCCTCGATCGCCGGCAGCGACCTCGGCCGGGAGGAGTTCGAGCTGACGATGGTCGGGCTGGTGCGCTCCACCGTGCCGGGCGCCCTCGATTCGTGGGTCACCTACTACCGCAACTCGCTGACCGAACTGCTCGACGGCACGGCCGAGTTCGCCCCGATCCACGACAAGGCCGCCGAACTCGTCCGTGGCCGCGTCCTCGATCTCGGCTCGTGCTTCGGGTTCCTCCCCCTGCGCCTGGCCCGCGCCGGGGTCGCCGTGACCGCCACCGACATCCTGCCCGGCACCATGACCCTGCTCGACGCGGTCGCGCCCCGCCTCGGCCTCGCGGTGGACACCCTCGTGTGCGACGCGGCCCACGTGCCCGTGCCCGACGACAGCGCCGATACCGTCACCGCGATCCACCTGCTCGAGCACGTCGACGCGGCCACCGGCGCGGCGGTCGTCGCCGAGGCGCTGCGGATCGCCCGGGAACGCGTGGTGATCGCCGTGCCGTTCGAGGACGAGGCCACGGCCTGCCACGGCCACGTACGCACGTTCGACCTGCCGGCCCTGCACACCCTCGGCGAATCGACCGGCCGCGCCTTCGAGGCCTTCGAACACCACGGCGGCTGGCTCGTGCTCGACGCGCGGTGACCGAACGGCGCGGTGGCCGAACGCTTTGTGGCCGAACGCCTTGTGACCGAACGCCTTGTGACCGAATGTCACATCGCGTCGGTCACATCGACGCGATGTGACATTCGGCCGCGCACACGGGGCGGGTCACTGGACGACGAGATCGCGACGGCGCAGCGCGCCGACCCCCGCCGTCGCCGTGAGCACCGCGAGACCCAGCAGGACCAGCAACGGCAGCATCCGCATCTCCGCGGCCGGCACCGGGGGTACGTGGACGAACGGCGACAGGTCCAGCACCGCCTGCGGCAGGTCCAGCAGGACGCCGAGCTGCCCGATGAGCAACCACACGGCGAAGACACCCCATGCGACGCTCGAGGCGCGCCGCGGCACCACGCCCACGCACAGCACCGCCATCGCCCCCACCAGGAGAACGGCCGGGACGAACGCCAACGACGCCGGCAGCAGGTTGCCGAGCGATCCGGTGACGTCGCCGACCGTCAGACCGTACGAGACCGCCAGCGTGACGCCCGTGACGACCTGCAGCACGATCACCCCGATCGTCACCATGCCGATGTGGGCGAGCATCCACGGCACCCGGCCCAGGGCCGTCGACAGCAGCGGCTCGACCCGCCCGGATGTCTCCTCGCTGTGCGTCCGCAGCACGGCCTGCACCGCGTACCCGCTGGTGAACAACGCCATCATCAGGAAGATCATCGCGAAGTACGCGTCGGTGAGGGCCTGCGCCCCGCCGCCGAGCTGCTTCATCATGTCGGCGACGGCGCCGCCCTCGTCGAGGAAGTTGTCCATCTCGTTCGCGACGCTGCCGTACGTCGCGGCGAGAACGACGATGCCGAACGCCCACCACATCAAGGTCGTGCGCTGCACCCGCCACGCGAAGCCCCACGCGGTGGGCAGCCATGCCGCCGCGCGGTCCGGTCCCGGGCGCGGTTGCACCAGCCCGGCACCGTGGTCGCGCCGTCCGGTCAGCTCGTACGCGGACCACGTCGCCGCGACGGTGAACATCACGAACAACACCAGGATCCACCAGGCGTCCTCGTCGAACGGCCGGATCTGCTGCGCCCACCCGATCGGCGAGAGCCACGACAGCCACATGCTCGTGACGCTGACCCCGTCGGGATCGACGGTGCCGGCGCTGTCACCGACGGCGCGGAGCAGGAATGCGAACCCCAGCGCGGCACCGGCCAGTCCGTTCGCGGCCCGGGCCCCCTCGACGACCTGCGCGCTCACCGCCGCGACGGCCGCGAACGCGATCCCGGCCGCCGCCGTCGCCGCCCCGAGTGCGACGGATCCGGACAGCGGCAGTCCGAAACCCAGGGAGACGATCGCGAGCAGCAGCGCGAGCGCGACATTCGCCGCTGTGGCCACGATCAGGGCCGCCGTGAGCAGGGCACGCCGACCGACCACACTGGCGCCGACGAGCTCCGCGCGGCCGGTCTCCTCGTTCTGCCGGGTGTGCCGGACCACGGCCATCGTGCTCATCAGACCCGCCCCCAGGGCCAGGAACAGCAGGGTCTGCGCCGCGACGACCGCGCCGAGGCTGTCCCCGGAGACCAGGCCGTTGGTGGCCAGCACCACCGGCGACACGGCGGAGCTGACGGCGATGAGGTGCAGGTCCTCCTCGGTCGGATAGAGCCCCTTCAAGCTCGACACCGAGATCGCGTACACGATCGTGATCGTCACCAGCCACACCGGCAGCTGCACGCGGTCGCGGCGGGCCGCCAGACGCACCAGCCGGCCGGTGCCGACGAATGCGGCACTCATGCGCCGTCCCCGTCGCCGACGGCCGGGCGGCCGTGTGCGAGGTGCTCGCCGGGGACGTGGATGTGCTCGCCGGGCAGGTCGTCCCCGTAGTGCCGCAGGAACAGTTCCTCGAGGGTGGGTGGGGTACTGGTGAGCGACGTGATGCCGAAGTCGAGCAGCTCGCGCAGCACCGCGTCCATCCGGGCCGTGTCGACCTCGCAGCGCACCCGCAGGCCGTCGACCTGCAGGTCGTGCACCCCGGGGACCGCTTCGAGCCCGGCCACCGGGCGCACGGTGTCGGCGACCACCGACGTGCGGGTCAGGTGTCGCAGTTCGGTCAGCGTGCCGGATTCGACGGTGCGGCCCTGCCGGATGATGGTCACCCGGTCGCACAGCGCCTCGACCTCGGCGAGGACGTGGCTCGACAGCAGCACCGAGCACCCGTCGGCGACGGCCTCGCGGACGCAGTCCCGGAACACCTCGTCCTTGAGCGGGTCCAGACCCGAGGTGGGCTCGTCGAACAGGAACAACTCCACATCCGAGGCGAGCGCGGCGACGATCGCGACCTTCTGCCGGTTGCCCTTGGAGTACGTGCGGGCCTTCTTGGTGGGATCGAGCTCGAAGCGTTCGAGCAGTTCGGCACGGCGGCGTTCGTCGATGCCGCCGCGCAGGCCGGCGAGCAGGTCGATCGCCTCCCCGCCGGTGAGGTTGGGCCACAGGTTGACCTCGCCGGGTACGTACGCGAGCCGCCGGTGCAGGTCCACCGCGTTGCGCCACGGGTCGCCCCCGAGCAGTTCGACCCGGCCGGAATCCGCACGCAGCAGCCCGAGCAGAATGCGGATCGTGGTGGACTTGCCGGATCCGTTCGGGCCGAGGAATCCGTGCACCTCGCCTCGGCGGAGCTCGAGGTCGAGACCGTCGAGAGCCCGAGTGGTTCCGAACGACTTGACGAGCTGTTCCACGGAGATCGCCGTCGACATGCTGCCGAGGCTACGCCCATTCGGGGGTCCGTGTGGCGACGATCCGCACAGCGCACGGGGTCGGGTGAACCCTCGCAAATCGGTCGTTTAGGCTTCGCCGGGATCGCTGATTTTCGAGGAACGGCACCGGTCGGTGCGCTGGAGAGGTGGGGGACGTGGCCGCACGGTTCGGTCGGGGAATCCGCAATGCGTCGGTCGGCGCGGCGGCGGTGTGCGCCATCGTCGCCGGAACCGGAACCGCGGGTGCCGCACCCGTCTATCCGGTGCCGCCGGCCGATCCGTTCTACCGCGCGGCCGCCGACATCACCCACGCACCGGCCGGCGATGCGCTCGAGGTGCGGCGCGTGCCCGCACCACCCGGCATCCTCGACGTCGAGGCGTGGCAGGTGCGGTTCCGGTCGACGGATTCGACCGGCCACCCGATCCCTGCGGTGACGACGGTCCTCGCCCCCGTCGGCAAGGCTCCGGACGGTCCGCTGCTGTCGTTCCAGCACGTCATCAACGCCCTCGGCACGCACTGCGCGCCGTCGCAGACGCTGTGGACGAGCGACCCGGATCTCGCCGTCCGGGAGGCTCCGGCCCTCAACGTGGTGCTCCGGCGGGGCTGGACGGTCGCGATCCCGGACCATCTCGGACCGAACAGCGCCTACGGCGCGGCTCGCCTCGGCGGGCAGATCACCCTCGACGGCATCCGCGCGGTGCAGCAGGTACCCGAGCTGCAGCTCGCCCACAGCCCGGTCGCGCTGGCGGGGTACTCCGGCGGCGGGATGGCCACCGGGTGGGCCGCGGCACTGGCTCCGACCTACGCCCCCGACCTGAAACTGGTGGGTGCGGCGATGGGCGGGGTGCCGATGAACATCCGCAAGATGGCCGAGGCGCTCGGCGAGAACCCGCACCCCGCCTTCGGTCTGGCGTTCGCGGCCGCGCTGGGTCTCGAACGCGAGTACCCCGAACGGATGCGGATCAGCGCCGACCTGACCCCTGCGGGTGTGGCGATGCGCGACGCCCTGGCCGACGCCTGCACCAACGACATCCTCGCGCGCGGTGCCGGTGGCAGCCTGCGGCAGGTGAGCACCAATGCCCACCTGGCCGACGATGCCGACGCGGTCGCCGTCGCGGAGGAGAACAGCCTCGAGCTGTACCCGGGCGTGCCGACGGTGCCCGTGTTCGAATGGCACAGCCCCACCGACGCACTCGTCCCGGTGGACTCCATCGACGCGACGCTCGACCGCTACTGCGCCGCGGGCGCGCCGGTGCGCCGCGTCGAGACCCCCAGTCCCGACCACATGTCGGCGGCGGTGCTCGGTCTGCCGGACGCGTTCGAGTTCCTGGGCGAGCGGTTCGACGGAGCACCGGTCACCGGAACCTGCTGAGTCTGGCCTGTCACCGCACTGCGCGTCAGATCAGGCCGCGCTTGCTGGCGGCGTACACGGCCTCGGCGCGGCGGCTCACGCTCAGTTTGCGCATGATGTTGCTCACGTGGAACTTCACCGTGGTGCCCGAGATGAAAAGGCGCTCACCGATCTTGGAATTGGACAGGCCCGCAGCGAGCAGCCGCAGCACCTCGAGTTCGCGCTCGGTGAGTTGTTCCTGCGGCGTGGTCTGCCCGTTGAGGGAACGCACCACCGCCGCGGCGCTGCGCGAGTCGAAGGCACTCTCGCCGCGCGACACCGCGCGGATCGCACGCACCAGCTCGGTCGTGTCGACGTCCTTCACGACGTACCCGCGTGCCCCGGCGTGCACGGCACGCACGACCAGCTGCTCGTCGAGGAACGTGGTGAGCACCAGCAGACCCAGCCCCGGGTGGGCCGCCGACAGCTGCCCGCACAACGTCAGCCCCTCGTAGTCCGACCCGGCGGAGAGCTTCAGGTCCATCAGGACGATGTCGGGCCGGACCCGGCCCACGAGGGTGAGCGCCTCGGCCTCGTGCGAGGCCTCGCCGACCACCTCGAGGTCCGGCTCCCGCTCGAGTATCGAGCGCAGCCCCTGGCGCAGGATCGCGTGGTCGTCGACGAGGACGATGCGGACCGTGCGATTCACCGTCCCGGCCGGGGTTGCCACGTTCATCGCTGATCTCCTGTCCGCGCCGCGGGTGCCGGCGCCGCACTGTTCCCGCTGGTTCCGGTCGTCTCGTCGGCGTCCCGCTCCGCGTCGACCGCCGGTTCGGGCACCGGGATGCGCACCGCCACCCGGACCCCGCCGAGGCGGGCGCGACGCACCTCGAGAGTGCCACCGAGCTCGTGCGCGCGGGCCTGCATGTTGGCCAGCCCGCGATGGCGGCCGTCCCAGTCGTTGTCCGCGGCGAGGCGCAGCATCAGCCGCATCCGCGCCGGGTCGCCGTCCCCGTCGTCGGCGACCGACAACAGCACCGAGTCCGGCCGGTAGGTCAGCCGCAGCACCACGCGCCGGGCGTTGGCGTGCACCGCGGCGTTGAACAGCGCCTCCCCTGCGATGCGCAGCAGCGAATGTTCGGCTTCGCCCGGCAATTCGACCGGCGGGCCGCCCACCCGGACGGTGATGTCGAGTTCGCCCGGCGTGTGCGCGCTGCACAGCTGTTCGAGCATCTCCGGCAGCGACGTGCGATCCGAGTCGGACGGGTGGTTGAGCGCGTAGATCGCCGAGCGCAGCTGCTCGACCGCGCGCCGGGTGAGCTCCTTGGCCAGGTCGAGACGCTCGCCGCGCTCGGCGTCGGGAATGTCGCTGCGGCACACCTCGATCTGCATGCCGGCCGACAGCACGGCCTGGGTGACGCTGTCGTGCAGCTCCCGCGCGATGCGGTGACGTTCCTCGTCGAGCGCCTGGTGCCGATGCGCAGCACCGAGTTGCCGTTGGGTCAATTCCAGCTGGCGCAACGTCGCCTCGAGTTCGGCGTTGCGGGCCTGCAGGTCTGCCGCCGCGCGATTCGCCTCCTGGTAGGCCTGCTCGGCCCGCCCGAGCAGCAGCTGGCCCCGCTGGTAGAGCGCGGAATTCTGCAGGGCCACGGCGGTCTGGCTGGCGAGGATCGACAGCACGGCGTGGTCGGTGCCGTCGATGGTGCGGTGTTCGGGTGTCCACGCGGCGATCGCACCCGCCACCCCGCCGTCGAGGACGATGGGGACGAAGGCCCGATGGGTGTCGACGGTGGCGTCCCGGCCGATCGAGCCGGATCGGATGTCCTCGAGGCAGCGCACCACGTCGTCGGGCAGGGGTGGGCCTTCGACGTTGTCGACGAGGAACGGGGTGGCATCGGGTCCGAGGACCAGCCGGCGCGGCCCTGCGTCGGGCAGGGTCCTGTCGGTCAGGGCGAAGACCACCCAGCGGGCGCTCAGGTGGGCACGCGCGGCCTCCGCCACGGCGCAGATCAGGGTCTCGGGGCCCTCGACGGTGCGTACCAGGGCACGCGAGATCAGCTCGAGCGCGTGAACAACCCGCTCGAGACGTTCGGCGGCTCCGCGGTACTGGGGATAGAACGTGGGTTTGCCGGAACGCAGTCCGGTCAGTCGCGACAGGTCGGGAGCGGTCACAACGCCGCCCGGAACAGCGCGACCATCTGCTCGTGCGTCGCTTCGCGGGGGTTGGTGGACATGCACGCGTCGCGCAGCGCGCCCGCGGCCAGACGTTCGAGGTCGGTCGCCTGCACCCCGAGTTCCCGCAGTCCGCGCGGCACCCCGACCTCGCGGGCGAGCCGTTCGACCCGGTCCGCGACGGCGAGTGCGGCCTCCACGGCCGGACCGCGGTGCTCGTCGAGCCCGAGCGCCCGGGCGATCGCGACGAACGGCTCGGGATCGGAGGCTGCGTTGAACCGGATGACGTGCGGGAGGAGCACTCCGTTGATGACGCCGTGCGGCAGGTCGAGCAGACCCCCGACCTGGTGGCTCATCGCGTGCGCGGCACCGAGGATCGCGTTGGTGAACGCCAGGCCGGCCTCGAGGCTGGCCTGCGCCATGATCGATCGGGCCGCCATCTCCCGGGGGTCTTCGATCGTGCGTACCAGCGTGTCGGTGACGAGACCGACGGCACGCAGGGCGTGGTGGTCGGTGAGCGGGTTGTGGGCGCGGGAGACGAACGCCTCCACGCCGTGGGTCAGGGCGTCCAGCCCGGTCGCGGCGTTCAGTTCGTCCGGCATGGTGGTCAGCAGCCGCGGGTCGATCACGGTCAGGTCCGGGACGAGTGAACGACCGATGATGGTGATCTTGGTGCCTCGGACGGTGTCGGTGACGACGCAGAACTGGGAGACGTCGGCGCCCGTCCCCGACGTCGACGGCACCACCACCATCGGTGGGATCGGAGCGGCCGCCCGGTCCACACCCTCGTAGTCGAGGATGCTGCCGCCGTTGGCGGCGAGCACCGCGATGCCCTTGGCGGCGTCGATCACCGAGCCGCCACCGAGCGCGACGAGCACGTCGCAGCCGTGGACGCGGTACGTCTCGTGTCCGGCGGTGACCTCGTGGTCCTTGGGGTTGGGGGTGAGATCACCCCACACGATCGGCGTGAGGCCCTGCTCGACGAGATGACCGCGCAGCTCGTCGACCCAGCCGGCCTCGATCAGCCCCGGGTCGGTGACCAGGAGGGGCCGGACCGCGCCGAGCCGAACCGCCGCGTGCGCCGCTTCGACCAGCGATCCGATCCCGAACACGATCTCCGGGGCGTGGAACTTGGCCAGCGTCGTCGCGGTGTGCTCCGATGCGACGGCCACTGCACACTCCTGACGATCCCGACTGCTGTGATCCAGCTTACGTGGCTTCCGAGCCTAGCCCCTCCACGACGGGTCGGCACCGGACCGAACGGCAGGGGCGATACCTGCCCGATCGGGTAGGTAGGTCCGAGTGTGGCCGGGCCTCCGCGAGCCGGCCGCGGGGTGAATACGAAGTGAATGCCACCACCGCGGCCTCCCCGAAAACGGGACATATAGGATGCACGTCGCAGGGGTGGACCGGATACGCAGGAAGCAGGCTGCGCACCGGCGGAAACGACCCTGGGAGAGCATCATCGACGACCGATGGATCGTGTGGTGGCACGAGGTGGACGGCGTCACGTGGCACGTCCACGACAACGAGGCCGCGGCGCTCGACTCGGCGTACCGGGCGCTCCACTCCGACCGGCGGGTCGGGGATCCGGTCATCGAACGCCCCAACCGCACCTTGGTGCTGGGCAGTGAGTTCGCCGCATACGTCCGGGCGCGGGAAGACGCGGAGGGCCGCACGGCGATCCGCGGCACCCACCGGGTCGAGATCCGGTACCCGCTCGGCGTGGACCGGTGGATCTCGCAGGGATGGACGTCGGAACGGCTCGCACGCGCAAATTACGACGAGGCCCTCGAGCACTTCCGCCCCGACCGGGTCCGGCTCACGAAGCGCGACCCCTGACCCGGTCGCCGGCCCACCTGTCGAACTCCACGAGCGGCGCACCGCGCACGCCGGAGATCGAAGCGTGCACGACGGACATCGGCAAGAACGCCAGGACGATCAGCAACATGGCGACCTCGTACGCCACGCTGCTGCGCGGATCCGGGCTCCCGTTCAACCGGCCGCGCAGCGCGGTCCACGCGATTCCGTGGACGTTGCCGACCATGATGGCCCGTATCGCTCCGAGGATCCCCTCGGCGGCGGACTTCCCGTACACGTCCACGAGGCGATCCCACGCCTCGGCCGTGGGGTTGCCCCGGGTGTCGGCATAGTGCTGGGCGAAAAGAACCGCAGCGACCTCGGAGTCGGGAACGTCGTCGAGGACCCCGGCCAGGATGTTCCGGATCTCGGCGCTGCTCATTCCGGCCCCGAGAGCGATCTTCGTGTGGGCGTAGGAGCAGGCGCCGCAGCCGTTCACCTCGGTCACCGCCAGCATGATCCGTTCGACGAACTCGGGGCTCAACTCGGCGCGCTTCCTGGCGCCGATCAGGTGCTTCATCGATCGAACGCCCCGGTAGAAGATCCAGTAGGCCTCACGGATCGAATAGTGCTTCTTCGCGAACTGCATCGTCGTCTTCCTCAACTGCGCCCGGGATGCCCGTGTGCCGGAGCACTCTCCCGTACGGCGGCCGGCCCGCCGGCGGTGGCGTGGGCGGACGGCGCACACACACCCCGGGGGGTATTTACCGGTCCATAGTAACCACCGGCCGTTGCCCCGCCGGAGCCGGACGGGTGCACACGCTCAACGCAGTGCGTGCCCGAGTTCCGCCGCCCGCGACAGCAGCTGGGCGGCGTCCCGGGCGACGACGACGCGATCGCACTCCTCGGCGTACTCGGGCATCGCGCACGTCGCCTGCGCCCAGTAGCGCTGGGGCTCCGGGGTGATCCAGGCGAGCCGGTGCACGCGACGACGCAGGTCGGCGAGCCGGTCGACGCGGGCGGGCAGGCCGTTGCAGCGCCCGTCGCCGACGACGAGCACACTGGTGCGCGAGTCGACGATGCCCGCGTGCTCGGTGAGCAGTTCGTCGAGCACCCGGCCGTAGTCACTGCTCGCCTCGAGGTCGAGGCCGGGATGCGCCAGCACGGCCGCGAGGGCGCCGTCGCCCGTGGCGGCCAGCAGTTCCCGCGTCACATCGACGGGCCGGTCGACGAACGCCAGGACGCGGCAGCGGTGGGCCCGGCCGTGCATGGCCTGCGCCAGGCGCAGGGTGAACGCGGTGATCGGGCGCACCGACAGGGACACGTCGGCGAGGATCAGCAACCGGACCCGGTCGGGACGCGGGGCACGCACGATCAGGTGGAACGGCACCCCCTCGGTGCGCATCCCGGCACGCGCCGTGCGACGCATGTCGAGCCGGCCGCGGGTCAGCTCGCGCGGCACCGGCCGCGCCGGGCCGCGCATGCGGCGCAGCACCTCGTGGCACGCCAGCTCGATCTCGGCCCGGGACGCGACGTCTCCGGCGGTGTCGGGGGCATCGGGCTCACCGTCCGGCAGCGGACCACCGAGCCCGGCCTGCGACAGCGCCGCGACGAACGCCTCGACGGCCTCGACGAGCCGGTTCAGTTGTGCCGCGCTGAGGGGTTCGTCTGCGTGGTCGTCGCCGTAGACGCGGCGCGGGTCGTAGGCGTCGAGCCACGCGAGGATGGATTCGGGATCGTCCCACGACAGCGACCCGACGACGGCGGCACCCGGGTTCGCGGCCAGCTCGCCGACCGCTGCGGTCCCGGCCCGATCCACGTCGACGGTGTAGGTGACCCCGCGCCGGCCCGAGTCGGCGCCCGTGTCGACCGACAGTGCCGCGTCGGACGAGGTCATCGAGACGTCGTCGTCGTCCTTGTGGGGATTGAAGCCCTTGTCCGCCTCCGGGGTGTCGAAGTGGTCGCCGACCTCCGCGGCACGCTCGTTGTACTCGGCGTAGCGCGCGACCTGCGGATCGTCGTCGAGCTCGAGCGCGGTCGGCAGGGACTCGGCGAATTGCGCTCGCGGCGAGGACTTCCCGTCCGTCACGCCGGCCGCGTCCGCCGCGGCGAACAGCGCGTCGAAGGCGCGGTCGAAACCGGCCTGCTCGTGCGGGTACTTCGCGCACACCGCGCGCAGGCAGGCTCGCAGCACGTCGCGGTCGCGGGCACCGACGAGCCCGAGCACGCGGCGGACCTCGATGGTCTCGGCGGGCGAGGCGGACACCCCGTGCCGCCGCAGCAGGCGGCCGAAGACGGCGGCCACCACGTCGAGAGGGTACGAGGGGTGCATCGCCGCGAGCGGTGTCACGGGCGTCGTCGCGAGCGGTGTCACCGGCATCGGGTCACCGCCGCGCGCCGATGCCGACACCGCCGCCGCCGCGCCCGCGGAACACCGCGGTGGTGGTGTTGGCCGGCCGGGAGGCGACCGTGGCCCGCTCGGGTCGCTCCCCCGCAGGTTCGGCGGTCGTCGGTGCGGTGGTCGTCGGTGCGGTGGTCGTCGGTGCGGTGGTCGTCGGTGCAGCTGGTGGGGCGTCACCGCCGAGCCGGGCGCGGACCAGGTCGGCGTCGCCGGTGTACTTGAGCAGCGCGGCGAGCAGGATGTCCCGGATCGTGTGGTCGCCGCCGCCGCGCCGCAGCACGGTCGCGGCGCGCGCGGCGTCGATGACCTCCGAGATGGACGGGCTCTTGCGCAACGGCAGCTCCCGCAGGGTGCGGGCCAGGTCCACGACCTCGCCGGCGGTCACGGTGTCGACCTCGGGGGCCCGGGCGGTGACGATCTCGCGTTCGCGCTCGGGGGTGGGGTAGCCGACGTGGTAGTGCAGGCAGCGGCGCTTGAGGGCGGGCGAGAGTTCGCGGGTGTCGTTGGAGGTCAGGATCACCCACGGCGCGGACCGGGCCGTGAAGGTACCCACCTCGGGAATGGTGACCTGCCGCTCGGCGAGGACCTCGAGCAGCAACGCCTCCATGGATTCCTCGGTGCGGTCCACCTCGTCGACGAGGAGCACCACCGGCTCCGGAGACAGGATCGCCTCGAGCAGGGGACGCACGGCCAGGAACGTCTCGGAGTACAGGCCGAAGTCCTGCGCGGCGAGGAAGCGGGACGCGTCGGCGACGTCGGGGTAGGCGGCGAGCTGTTCGCCGATGCGGTCCCGCAGCATCTGCACGTGCAGCAGTTGCTTGGCGTAGTCCCACTCGTACAGCGCCCGGCTGTCGTCGAGACCCTCGTAGCACTGCAGCCGTACCAGCTTGCGTCCGCCGACGGCGGCGAGCGCCTTGGCCAGTTCGGTCTTGCCGACGCCGGCCGGGCCCTCGAGCAGCAGCGGCCGCTCGAGCGCGGTGGCGAGGTGGACGACGACCGCGAACTCGTCGTCGGCGATGTAGTCGTGGCGGCGCAGCGCGTCGGCGAGTTCCGGTCCGCTGGTGAAGCTGGTCATCGGTGCTCCTGTGTCGTCGGCACTCGAGGTGGGTGTGTCCGGGGCGGGTGGCCCCGCCCCGGACACGGATCGGTCGGGCGGTGGGTCAGTAGGACCGGTTGATGCAGTGGTCGACGACGGGGATCATCGACTCGACCGTCACCTCGCGCGGGTTGCCCGGCGTGCACCAGTCGCCCTGGATGTGCTCGGAGATGGCGCGCACGGTCTTCTCGTCACCCTTGATGACGTCGCCGCGGCCGGCGTACTTGCCGGTGTTCATCCGGTTCTTCTCGTACGAGTCGACGCGCACCTGGCCGAAGTTGTCGGGGATGCCGACGTCCTTGGCGAGCCGGATGGCGGCCTCGACCGCGGCGTCCGCGGCCTGGACGGTGGTCATGTTGCGGGTGTCGACACCCATCGCGGTGGCGATGCGGGCGTAGTGCTCGTAGCGCGACGGGAGGTTGTACTCCCAGACACGGGGCAGCGCGATCGCGTTGTTGAGGCCGTGGTGGCTGTCGAAGAAGGCCGACGTGGCGTGCGAGATGGAGTGGACGATGCCCAGGCCGCCCGAGTTGAAGGCCTGCGCGGCGATGTACTGGGCGTTCATCATGCCCTCGCGTGCCTTGAGGTTGCGCGGCTCGAAGGTGGCCTCACGCAGGTGCTTGGCGACGAGCTCGATCGAGTACAGGGCGTTGCCGAGCGACGGGGCGAAGTCCAGCCGCGAGACGTACGGCTCGGAACCGTGGGCGAGGACGTCGAAGCCGCAGTACGCGGTGAAGTGCTGCGGGCAGGTGTAGTACAGCAGCGGGTCGTCGATGGCGAGGGTGACGATCGTGGCTTCGTCGAAGCCGACCCACTTGTGCGGGTGGTCCATGTCGGAGGTGTCGGTGATGACGTAGGCCCAGGAGGTCTCCGAGCCGGTGCCGGCGGTGGTGGAGACGGCGATGTGCGGCGGGTTCTCCTTGTTGGTGGACTTGGCGAAGCCCTCGAACTCGTTGATGTTGCGGCCGTCGTGGGCGATGACGACGCGGGCGCCCTTGGCGGCGTCGTGGCTCGAGCCGCCGCCGACGGAGATGATGGAGTCGCACTTCTCCTGCTGGTAGAGGGCGGCGGCCTCCATGACGTTGTAGTCCTTGGGGTTGGACTCGACCTTGTCGTACAGGACGACCTCGACACCCTGGTACTCGATCTTGCCGATCAGCTCTTCGATGATGCCCGAACCGCGCAGACCGGTCGTCATCAGCAGGGTGCGCTTGAAGCCCAGGTTCTTCGCCTCGACACCGATGATGTCGTGGGCACCGACACCCATCAGTGCCCGCGGGAAGGGGTGGAACTCCTTGATGGGGAAGTCCCAGATCTGGTTGAGTTCGATGGCCATCGCGTCTCTCCTGATGTGTCGGCCGGAAGTGGTGGTTCGAATGCGGCGTCCGGTGTGACCGGCGTCTCTTCGCTTCTCCACCTTCGGTCTCGATCACGCCCACGGAAAGGCCTTCGGGCCCGAACCGTCCGGTCGCGGCACCGAAGCCGTCCGGTCGAGCGGGGCGGCCTGCCCGATCGGGCAGGGGTCCGTTCCCGCTGATCGGGAGCCGACCGCAGGCCGACGCGCCCCGTCCCGGTAGCGTCGTGTTGCTGATAACCTGGAACTAGAACGCGTTCTAGATTGCTTCACCCGCACCACGGAAGGACCGACCTGGCCATGACGACAGTCGAGGTGCCGCACGGCTCGCGATCCGCGATCCTGACCGTCTCCGCAGTCATCGAGGAGACGCCGGACTCGCGCTCGATCGTCTTCGACGTGCCGGCCGAGCTCCAGGACAAGTTCGCGTACAAGCCCGGACAGTTCCTGACCCTGCGCATTCCGAGCGAGCAGACCGGCTCCGTGGCCCGCTGCTACTCGCTGGCCAGCTCCCCGTACACCGACGACGCCCCCAAGGTCACGGTCAAGCGGACCGTCGACGGCTACGGGTCCAACTGGCTGTGCGACCGGATCTCCGCCGGCGACCGCATCGAGGTCCTGCCGCCGTCGGGCGTCTTCACCCCGAAGTCGCTCGACCACGACTTCCTGCTGTTCGGCGCGGGCAGCGGCATCACCCCGGTCGTCTCGATCCTCAAGTCGGCCCTGACCCAGGGCTCCGGGAAGGTCGTGCTGGTCTACGCCAACCGCGACGAGGCGTCGGTCATCTTCGCCGAGGAGCTGCGCGCCCTGGCCGATAAGTACCCGACCCGCCTGACCGTCGTGCACTGGCTCGAGTCCGTGCAGGGCCTGCCGTCCGCCGAGCAGCTCGCCACCCTGGCGGCTCCGTTCAGCAGCCACGAGGCGTTCATGTGCGGCCCCGGCCCGTTCATGGATGCCGTGCACCGGGCGCTGCAGATCGCGGGCATGCCGCGCACGCAGGTGCACGCGGAGGTGTTCAACTCCCTCGCGGGAGACCCGTTCGCCGACCACACGCCCCTCGAGGTGAGCGACGAGGAGGCGGCCGACGCCGCGACGGTGGAGGTCGAGCTGGACGGGGAAACCCACACGATTCCGTGGCCGCGCTCGCAGACCCTCGTCGACATCATGCTCTCCAAGGGACTCGACGTGCCCTACTCCTGCCAGGAAGGCGAGTGCGGCTCGTGTGCGTGCACCGTCCTCGACGGCAAGGTCGAGATGGAGCACTGCGAGATCCTCGACCCCGAGGACATCGAGGCAGGCTACGTCCTCGGCTGCCAGGCCCGCCCGGTGACGGACACCGTCAAGATCGTCTTCTGAGACGTCGCCGGTCCTCGTCTCAGCGGACGAGGACCGGCGTCTCCACCCGGTGGACGCCCGGCTTTCGTGGGCCGCGCAGCGCCACACCCGCCCCGGCGCCGAGCGCGAGCACGATCACGGCGCCGCCGTAGCCCAGCGTCGTCGCGGTGAGCCCGTACACGCCGGCCGCGAGGCCCGCGATCACCGCCGGCACGGAGAACGCGAGGTAGCAGACGACGAACGTGGTGGCGAACAGGCGCCCGCGCTCGTGTGGCGCCGCAAGGGCGCCGATGACGTTCATCGCTCCCAGGAACGCCGCGCCCCAGCCGAAGCCCGCGACGGCGGTACCGGCGAAGTAGGCGACGGCCCACCCGCCGAGCACGGCGGTCACGACGACGCCCACGCCGGCGGCCAGGATCACGGTCCCCGCGACGACGACGCGCCGCGGATCGAAGCCGCGCAGCATCGTCGCCGCCACCGAACCGGAGGCGAAGAGCGTGCAGATCGCCAGACCGGCGACGAGGCGGTTGCCGATCCCGAAGACCGTACCCACGATCGACGGCCCGAGGGACATGTAGAGCCCGCCGAGCGACCACGCCGACAGCAGGCCCGGCAGGATCACCAGGTACGGGCCCCGCACCCCGGCCGGCACGGACGCGCTCGGCAGCAGGCTGCGCAGCGCGGCCCCGCGGGACGCGAAGCCCGGCGCGGGCACCCGGTCGGGGACGAAGACGAGCACGACGGCCAGCGACAGCGCGATCACGACGACGAGGACGTAGACCAGCACGGTGGGAAAGGGCGCGAACTGCACGAGCAGCCCCGCCCCGGCCGCACCGAGGGCGAGCCCGAGCGACGGCGCGACACTGTTGACGAAGGATCCGAGCCGGGGGCTCGGTTGCAGGTCGATCACGGCGGCGCTCACGGCACCGGTGGCGGCCCCGACCGCGAGGCCTTGCAGCACCCGGGCCAGGACGAGCCAGCCCACGTCGTCGGCGAGGACGAACACGCCCATGCTCACCACGAGCAGCAGCAGCGCCCCGATCAGCACGGGCCGGCGGCCGACGTGATCGGAGATCGAGCCGATCGTCAGCAGGGTGGCGAGCAGGGCCAGGGCGTACACGGCGAAGACGGCGGTCAGCATCCCCGGCGAGAAGCCCCACTGCTGCTGGTACAGCGGGTAGAGCGGGGAGGGAGCGGACGACGACGCGGTGAGCAGGAAGCTGGCCGTGCCGACCGCCAGGAAACCGTGACGGCGTGGCAGGGAGCGACCCGGCGTCGACTCCGGCATCGGACCTCCTCGGAACTCGTGGGAACGGTCGACAGTTCGTTGACCAAGGCAACGAACTAGTGGAACATGCCGCCCTCGGCGATCATTCCCCGCCCGGTCACTTCCCGGTAAAAACCGCCTCTCACCTGCGCTCGAGTGTTATCGCAGTGCAACGTCCCGGCCGTTGACCGACCGGTCGATCAGGTCTATACCGAAGGCAGGACCCGATACGCACGAGGAGGCTCGACATGTTCTCCGACAGCCGGCTACAGGACTACGTGGCCGTGATCCTGGGCGTCTTCACCGCCCTGTCCCCCCTGTGGGTCACCACCGACACCACGACGACGTGGACCCTCGTCGTTCTCGGCGTGCTGATCGCGCTGACCGGACTCGCGCAGATCGTCCGGCCCACGATGGCAGCGATCGACTACGCGATGGGTGTGCTCGGCGTGCTGTTGTTCCTGTCCCCCTGGGTCATGGGCTACACCGAGTACAGCGGTGCATCCTGGACGGCCTGGGTGGTGGGCGTGCTCACCGTGGTCGTCGCGGTAGCAGCGCTGCCCGCGATGAACGCCCGGATGCACGGACACGGCGGACTGGCCACGCACCACTGATCACACACCCCGCGTCACACACCCCGCGGACGGCCGGCATGCCGGCCGTCCGCCCACGCCCCTGGCGCCGTCACATTCCCGCCCGTGCCCCCGGAGGTGAACGCCATGAGCACCCCGGGCTCGAAACCGCCGCGCCGTCGCGCCCGGCGGGACAACGCCGCGCGCGTGCACATCCTCGACGCCGCCGAAACCCTCTTCGCCGCCCACGGCTTCGACGCCACCTCGACGACGGCGATCGCCGTCGCCGCGGATGTACCCAAGGGACTGATCTTCTACTACTTCCCCACCAAGGAGTCGATCCTCGAGACACTCGTTGCCGAGCGGCTGCCCGCCGAACCGATCCAGGACGTCACCGGCCTCGTCTCCCCCGGCGACCCGGCGGCCAGTCTCGTCAACCTCGACGCCGCCCTCGACCTGCGTACCCACCACTCCTCGCTGCTCCGGGTGATCTGGCGTGAGGCCGAGAGCCACCCCGGACTGCGCGTCCCGCTGCGCCGGCTGCGGACCTCCCTCCAGGAGGCCACCATGCGGGTCCTGCAGGCCAGCGTGCCCGGCCCGATACAACCGGGCACCCTGCGGGCCTGCGCGACGACGTGGGTGTCGGCCATGTTCTCCGCTGCCACGGTCGACCGGCTGTTCGGTCTCGACGGCACCTCCCCCGACGAGCTCTGGGGCGTCGCGCGCCTCGTCGCCGCGGGCATGACCGGGATGGGCTGAGCGGGACGGCCGGTCAGCGCGTCTCGGCGCGTGGAGCCTCGTCGCCGGGCAGCCCCGCGGTCGGGTCGCCGATGCCGTCGACGAGCCGCCGGCCCGCCGGGTAGCCGAGGGCGCCGGGGGGCAGCTCGCCGGGCCTGCCGCTCAGGAACACCTCGACCCGCCCGCTGCCCGCCCACGGCCGGCCGAGGGCGTCGATGCGCCGCAGCGTCTGCGCCGCCACCGCTTCGGCGCTGTCGAACAGCCGTACCCCGGGCGGTAGGTGCGCGGCGATGACGTCGGCGACAAGGGGGTAGTGGGTACAGCCGAGGACGACACCACCCACGTCGGGCGGGGTGCGCTGCGCCGCCGCCGCGATGGCCGTGGCCGCGGCGGTGGTGTCGCCGCGGTCGATGGCGTCGGCGAGCCCGTGACAGGCCACCCCCACCACCGTGCGGTCGCCGGCGAACCGGGCGACGAGGTCGGCCTGGTATCGGCTGGCGGTGGTCGCGGCGGTGGCCCAGATCGCCACCGACTCGCACGCCGCGGCGGCCGGCTTGATCGCCGGCACGGTTCCGATCACCGGGATCTCGTCGCCGAGGGCCTCGCGCACATGCTCGAGCGCGGTCACCGAGGCCGTGTTGCACGGCAGGACGACCACCTCGGCACCCCGGGTCACGGCCCGCTCCGCGGTGCGCACGACCCGGTCGATCACCCAGTCCCCGGGCTTCGGGCCCCACGGGGCGCCGTCCGGATCCATCGACAGCATCAGGTCCAGCTCGGGACGCAATCGGCGCAGCCAGGCAGACGTCGGCAGCAGGCCGAGACCCGAGTCGATGAGCGCAACGATCACCCTACGAATCTAGCGTTCGCCGACGCGGCGGCTACGACGTGGGCGCGAGGATCTCCGTGATCGGTGCGCCCGCGGCGATCTTCCCGCGCATCTTCATCACCTGCCCGGGCAGTCCCGCGCCGACCACCCCCGTGAGACGGCCGTCGCGTTCGTAGTAGGCGAGGAACTTGCGGCCGTCGTCGCGCACCACGTGCACGGTGTCGTCGGCCCGGATCGCTCCGAGCGCCTGGATCTTCACGTCGTACTGATCGCTCCAGAAGTACGGCACCTGCGCGACCGGATCGACACCGGAGCCGAGCAGCGCGCCGGCGAGCACCTTCGCCTGCTCACCGGCGTTCGTCCAGTGCTCGAGCCGCGCGCGGCGGCCGTCCGAGACCTCCCATGCCGCGACGTCGCCGACCGCCCACACGTGCGGGACGGACGTGCGGCCCACGCCGTCGCACACCACCCCGTCGTCCACGCGCACGCCCGAACCGTCGAGCCAGTCGGTGACCGGCACCGAGCCGATACCGACGACGACCACGTCCACGTCGAGTTCGGTGCCGTCACCGAGGACTGCCCCGGTGACCCGGCCGTCGCCGCGTACTTCCCGCACCCCGACGCCCGTGCGGACCTCGACGCCCTCCTCGGTGTGCAGCCGGGCGACCAGCGCGCCCACCCGCTCGCCGAGCACGGACGCGAGCGGGGTGGCCTGCGGCTCGACCAGCACCACGTCCATGCCCCGCCCCCGCAGGCTCGCCGCGACCTCGCACCCGATGAACCCCGCGCCGACGATCAGCGCCCGCCCGCCCGGGACGATCCCCGCGCGCAGGGCCCGGCTGTCGTCCAACGACCGCAGCACGTGCACTCCGGCGAGCCCGTCCGTGCCGGGCAGCGGCCTCGGCCGCAGTCCGGTGGCGATGATCAGCTCGTCGAAGCCGACGCTCTGCCCGTCGGACAGGGCGAGGGTGCGGGTCGCGGGGTCGAGCTCCCGCGCCCGCACGCCCAGCCGCAGCTCGATGCGCTGTTCGTCGAAGAACTCCCGGGGCCGCAGCGTGGTGTCGTCGGTGCCGCCCCGGACGACCTCCTTCGACAGCGGCGGCCGGTCGTAGGGCAGGTGCGGTTCGTCGCCGATCAGGACGATCTCCCCGTCGAATTCGCCGCGACGCAGTTCCTCGGCGGCGCGCACCCCCGCCAGTCCGGCCCCGACCACGACGATCCGCTGTACTCCCGTCACACCCACCCGCTGCGCCCTCTCCTCCGGCAGTGACCCACGCCACCACAATCCGTGCAACTGTTTTACCAAATCCGGGGATTCCCGGACAGGGCGTCCTTCGCGCGAGCCGCGCACCCCGTACCCGCCGGGAGTTACTAGAGTCGGAAGGGACAGAACTTCATCCGGCAGGCCGACGAGGAGCCCCCATGACCAGCGACAGCGGCGCAGGCATCAGCCGCGTGCAGTTCGGCAGCGGAATCGCTCCGGGGCCGGTCGACACCCAGGGGCGCACCATCATCGCCGACGCGGTCGTGGCGAAGATCGCCGGAATCGCGACCCGCGAGATCAGCGGTGTCTACGACGTCGGCGCCGGCACCGCACGAGTGGTCGGGGCGCTGCGGGACCGCATCCCCGGCGCGCGGATCAACCACGGCCAGGGCGTCGCCGTGGAGGTCGGGGAGAAACAGGCCGCGATCGACATCGGCATCGTCGCCGAATACGGCGTGGCCCTGCACGAACTCGCGGTCGCGATCCGCCACAACGTGATCGCCGCCGTCGAACGGATGACCGGCCTCGAGGTCACCGAAGTCAACATCACCGTCTTCGACGTCGTGCTGTTCGACGAGGCCACGGGCGTCGCCGACGACCTGAAACCCCGCGTCCAGTGACCACTCCCGCCGAGCCCGCAGAACTGGCCGCGGCCGCCGCCCTCGAGGTGCCCGGCGTCGCCGACCTGCACGGCGGAGCCTTCGGCGAGGTCGCGACATATCTGCCGGGCCGGCGTGTCACCGGGATCCGCCTCGGTGCGGACACGTGCGCGGTCCACATCGTCGTCGAGTACCCGGCCGACCTGTACGCCGTCGCGGCCGCGGTCCGGGACCGGCTCGGGCCGCTGGTCGGCGTCCCCGTCGACGTGACCATCGAAGACCTGCGGATCCCGTCGCCCGACGGTGAGCACCCGACCAGTGAGGTGACCCCATGAACCACACCCCTGTCAGCAACACCGCCGTCGGACTCCTGGCGGGCCTGCTCCTCGCCCTCGCCGGCATCCTCGGCGGCTTCAGCGGTCTGCTGTTCGGCATCCTGCTCGGCGCCCTCGGCATGGTGATCGGCGCCCACCGGGACGGCCTCCTCGACCTGGGCGCCCTGCTGCGGAGCCGGGGCCGTGGCTGACTCCACGCCCACCGAGCCGGAGACCCTGCCGTCCCGGGCCGGCGCCGACGCCGTCGCCCCCGAGACGGTCGACCCCGTCGGGCACCGCGGACAGCTGGTGATCAAGGACCGCGCCGTCGAGCGGATCGCCGCGGCCGCCGCACTCCAGGTGCCCGGGGTGACCCGCCAGCGCGGCGGACTCAGCCTGTTCACCGGGCGGGACCTGCCCCGCGCCGACGTCACCACCGGCGGCGGCGCCGTCGCGGTCAACCTGTACATCGCGGCCGAATGGCCCTACGACGCCGCCGCCCTCACCCGGCGGGTGCACGACGCCGTCGACCGTCAACTCCACGAGCTGACCGGTCTGCCGGTGCACGAACTCAACGTCCTCGTCGCCGCGACGTCCGTCGCGGAGCCGGCCGAGCGCAACGAACCGTCGGTGCCGGTCGAGTACACCGAGGCCGACATCGTCGCCCGGACCGAGTACCGGGCTCCGGTCCCGGTCGTCGCGCCGTTGCCGCCCCTCGCCCACCCGGCCGCGGCGCCGGCGGCCGCGCTCATCGCCGTGGGGGCACTCGCGCTCGCGTTCGCCGCGGCCCGGGAACTGCTCATCGTCCGCGGCACGTACGCGGGCGCACCGTGGCTGCGCAACTCCTTCGAGTGGTTCGGCCGGCTGCACTGGCAGAGCTGGATCGCACCCGTCGCCGCGACCCTGGTCCTGCTGGGGGTCGTGCTCGTGGTGGTGGCCGTCAAGCCGCGTCGCCGCACGCACGTGCCGCTGCAGGTCTCCGGACCGGTCCCCACGGTGTGGATGCGCCGAACCGACCTGGCCCGGATGTGCAGCGCCCACGCGTCGACACTGCCCGGAGTGCACACGGCCCGCACCGTCGTCGATCGCCGTCGCGCGCTGGTCAGCATCGTGGGGTCGGGTGAGGAGTCGACCGCCGATCTGGTCGCCGCGGTCCGGGGCGCGGTGGCCCCGAACCTGGCACTGCTCGCCGAGCCGATCACGCTCGTGGTGCAGGTGCACCGACCGAGGACGGCACGATGAAGCTGCGCACCGTCCTGGTCAACCGCTTGCTCACGTTCGCCGTGGGCGCCGCGCTGCTCGGCGCCGGGGCGTTCGCCCTGGCCTGGGTCTGGCAGGTGCGTTTCGCCCGCGAATGGCTGGCCCGCCTGGACCGCCCCCGCATCATCGACGTCCCCGACCAGTCCTGGTGGGAGGGGGCGCTGTGGACCGCCGTGGCCGTGGGCGTGACGATCGGGATCGTGCTCCTGGCGGTCAACTTCTCCCGGCGCCGGACGTCGCGGGTGCAGCTGTACGACGAGGTCACCGAGGCCACTCTGGCCGTGGAACTCGGACCGGTGGCCGACGGTGTCGCCGGCGAACTGGCGGCCCTGCCCGGTGTGCGGGCCACCCGCAGCCGGGCCGTCGTCGAACGCCACTTGCCGACCCTGTCGATCACGGTGTACGCGGACCCGAACATCGACGTCGCCGACTTCACCGCCCGTGCCGAGGAAACCGCCGAGCGGGCCGCCCGCGCCCTGGGCGGGGCCCGGGTGGCGACGCAGGTCCTGCTGCACCTGGATCCGGCTCACCCCGAACCGGCCGCGTAGCCCGGTCGGTCGTCTCCCGGGCCGCCCACCGAGCCGAGCGAATGTGCCGCTCACCTCGTCGGACTCGGCGATACTTCCGCTCGATCCCGGAAACGCCGAACGGCGCCCACCCCGAGGGATGGACGCCGTCCGACGTCAGCGAGAACTAGCTCACTTGATGATCGCGTAGGCGGTGCCTACTTGATGATCGCGTAGGCGGTGCCTACTTGATGATCTTCGTGACGCGACCGGCGCCGACGGTGCGGCCACCCTCGCGGATCGCGAAGCGCAGGCCCTCGTCCATGGCGACCGGCTGGATCAGGACGACCGACATCTCGGTGTTGTCGCCCGGCATGACCATCTCGGTGCCCTCGGGAAGGGTCACAACGCCCGTCACGTCCGTGGTACGGAAGTAGAACTGCGGACGGTAGTTGTTGAAGAACGGCGTGTGGCGGCCGCCCTCCTCCTTGTTGAGGATGTACGCCTGGCCCTCGAACTCCGTGTGCGGAGTGGTGGTGCCCGGCTTCACGACGACCTGGCCGCGCTCGACGTCCTCGCGCTTGATGCCGCGGACCAGCAGACCGACGTTGTCGCCGGCCTGGCCCTGGTCGAGCAGCTTGCGGAACATCTCGATGCCGGTGACCGTGGTCTTGGTCGAGGTCGGGCGGATACCGACGATCTCGACCTCCTCGTTCACGTTGATGACACCGCGCTCGATGCGGCCGGTGACGACCGTGCCACGACCGGTGATGGTGAAGACGTCCTCGACGGGCATGAGGAACGGCTTGTCGGTCTCACGGACCGGGTCCGGGATGGACTCGTCGACGGCGTCCATCAGGTCCTCGATGGACTTGACCCACTTCTCGTCGCCCTCGAGCGCCTTGAGCGCCGAGATCGGGATGACCGGGGCGTTCTCGTCGAACTCCTGGGCGGCCAGCAGCTCGCGGACCTCCATCTCGACGAGCTCGAGGATCTCCTCGTCGTCGACCATGTCGGCCTTGTTCAGGGCGACCAGGATGTAGGGCACACCGACCTGACGGGCGAGCAGCACGTGCTCGCGAGTCTGCGGCATCGGGCCGTCGGTGGCGGCCACGACCAGGATCGCGCCGTCCATCTGAGCCGCACCGGTGATCATGTTCTTGATGTAGTCGGCGTGACCCGGGGCGTCGACGTGCGCGTAGTGGCGCTTCTCGGTCTGGTACTCGACGTGGGAGATGTTGATCGTGATACCACGAGCCTTCTCCTCCGGAGCCTTGTCGATCTGGTCGAACGCGAAGCTCTCGTTCAGGTCCGGGTACTTGTCGGCGAGCACCTTGGTGATGGCAGCCGTGGTGGTGGTCTTGCCGTGGTCGACGTGACCGATGGTGCCGATGTTCACGTGCGGCTTGGTCCGCTCGAACTTCGCCTTCGCCACTTGAGGGTCCTCCTGGACTGTTGTTGCTTGCAGTATGCAGCAGTGCGGTTTTGTTACTTACTTGGTCGTGCAGCCGACCGGTTCTGCAACCGAGGTTACTCGCCGGTCGCCTTGGCGATGATTTCCTTCGAGACGTTCGACGGAACCTCAGCGTAGGAATCGAACACCATGGAGAAGTTCGCGCGACCCTGGGTCTTCGACCGCAGGTCCCCGATGTAACCGAACATCTCCGAGAGCGGAACCAGCGCCTTCACGACACGGGCACCACTGCGTTCCTCCATGGCCTGGATCTGGCCACGGCGGGAGTTGAGGTCGCCGATCACTTCACCCATGTAGTCCTCGGGGGTGGTGACCTCGACAGCCATGAGCGGCTCGAGGATGACCGGCGCAGCCTTGCGCGCAGCCTCCTTCAGGGCCTGCGAACCGGCGATCTTGAACGCCATTTCCGACGAGTCCACGTCGTGGTAGGCGCCGTCGAGCAGGGTGACCTTGACGTTCACCAGCGGATACCCGGCGAGCACGCCGTACTGCATGGCGTCCTGCGCGCCGGCGTCCACCGAGGGGATGTACTCGCGCGGCACGCGGCCACCGGTGACCTTGTTCTCGAACTCGTAGGTCGCGCCGTCCTCGCCCACGAACGGCTCGAGGGCGATGATGACCTTCGCGAACTGGCCGGAACCACCGGTCTGCTTCTTGTGCGTGAACTCGAGCTTCTCGACCCGCTTGGTGATGGTCTCGCGGTACGCCACCTGCGGCTTGCCGACGTTGGCCTCGACCTTGAACTCGCGACGCATCCGGTCGACGAGGATGTCGAGGTGGAGCTCGCCCATGCCGCCGATGACGGTCTGGCCGGTCTCCTCGTCCAGCTCGACGGAGAAGGTGGGATCCTCCTCGGCCAGCTTCTGGATCGCGGTGCCCAGCTTCTCCTGGTCGGACTTGGTCTTCGGCTCGATGGAGACCTGGATGACCGGATCCGGGAAGGTCATGGACTCGAGCACGATCGGGGCGTCCTGCGCGCACAGGGTGTCGCCGGTCGTGGTGTCCTTGAGGCCGATCATCGCGTAGATGTGGCCGGCCACCGCCTCGTCGACCGGGTTCTCCTTGTTGGCGTGCATCTGGAACAGCTTGCCGATGCGCTCCTTCTTGCCCTTGGTGGCGTTGAGCACCTGGGCGCCCGGCTCGATGCGACCGGAGTACACGCGCACGAAGGTCAGCTTGCCGAAGAACGGGTGCGCGGCGATCTTGAACGCCAGCGCGGAGAAGGGCTCGTCCTTGCTCGGCTTGCGGGTGAGGGCCTCCTCCTCGTCACCGAGCTTGTGGCCCTCGACCTCGCCGATGTCGAGCGGGTTCGGCAGGTAGTCGATGACCGCGTCGAGCATGGGCTGGATGCCCTTGTTCTTGAACGCGGACCCGCACAGCACCGGGTACAGCTCGGAGGCGACGGTCAGCTTCCGGATGGCGCCCTTGATCTCGGCGACGGTCAGTTCCTCGCCACCGAAGTACTTCTCCATGAGCTCTTCGTCGCTCTCGGCGACGGTCTCGAGCAGCTTCTCGCGGTACTCGGCGGCCTTGTCGGCCAGGTCCGCAGGGATCTCCTCGACGGTCGGCTCGGCACCGATCTCGACGGTGCCACGCCACGTGTAGGCCTTCATCTCGACCAGGTCGACGACGCCGTCGAACGCGTCCTCGGCACCGATCGGCAGCTGCAGCACGAGCGGCTTGGCGCCGAGGCGGTCGATGATGGTCTGGACCGTGAAGTAGAAGTCCGCGCCCATCTTGTCCATCTTGTTGACGAAGCAGATGCGCGGAACGTCGTACTTGGCAGCCTGCCGCCAGACCTGCTCGGACTGCGGCTCGACGCCCTCCTTGCCGTCGAACACGGCGACCGCGCCGTCGAGGACGCGCAGCGACCGCTCGACCTCGACCGTGAAGTCGACGTGGCCGGGGGTGTCGATGATGTTGATCTGGTTCTTGTTCCAGAAGCAGGTCACCGCGGCGGAGGTGATGGTGATGCCGCGTTCCTTCTCCTGCTCCATCCAGTCGGTGGTCGACGCACCGTCGTGGGTCTCACCGATCTTGTAGTTCACACCGGTGTAGAAGAGGATGCGCTCGGTCGTCGTGGTCTTGCCGGCATCGATGTGCGCCATGATGCCGATGTTGCGGACCTTGTTCAGGTCGGTCAGCACTTCCTGTGCCACAGGTAACCCCGCTCGTAGCTCGTGTCGGTCCTAGGGTGCGGACCAGTGTTCTCGGATGTTCAGCCGGCCTTGAGGGACCGACACAGTTGTGCGAGCGGCCGGCCGGGAGGATGTCGGTAGCACCGGATCCTCCCGGCCGGCGGCGACTCACCAGCGGTAGTGCGCGAACGCCTTGTTGGCCTCGGCCATCTTGTGGGTGTCCTCGCGACGCTTCACGGACGCACCCAGGCCGTTGCTGGCGTCGAGGAGCTCGTTCGCGAGACGCTCGACCATCGTCTTCTCACGACGCTGACGCGAGAAGGTGACCAGCCACCGCAGCGCGAGGGTGGTCGACCGGCCGGGACGAACCTCGACCGGCACCTGGTAGGTGGCGCCACCGACACGGCGGCTGCGCACCTCGAGAGCGGGCTTGACGTTGTCCAGCGCGCGCTTGAGGGTGACGACCGGATCGGTGCCGGTCTTCTCGCGCGCCCGCTCGAGTGCCTCGTAGACGATGCGCTCGGCGGTGGACTTCTTGCCGTCCAGCAGGATCTTGTTGACCAGCTGGGTGACCAGCGGCGACCCGTAGACCGGGTCGGCGATCAGGGGACGCTTCGGAGCGGGACCCTTACGTGGCATCAGCCCTTCTCCTTCTTCGCGCCGTAGCGGCTGCGCGCCTGCTTGCGGTTCTTGACACCCTGGGTGTCGAGCGAACCGCGGATGATCTTGTAGCGGACACCGGGGAGGTCCTTCACACGACCACCGCGCACGAGCACCATCGAGTGCTCCTGCAGGTTGTGACCCTCACCCGGGATGTAGGCGGTGACCTCGACGGAGCTGGTCAGACGCACGCGGGCGACCTTCCGGAGCGCCGAGTTCGGCTTCTTCGGGGTGGTGGTGTACACGCGAGTGCACACGCCGCGACGCTGCGGGCTGCCCTTGAGGGCCGCGGTCTTGACCTTGGCGGCCTTGTCGCGGCGGCCCTTGCGGACCAGCTGATTGATGGTTGGCATCTACCGGCTTTCTCGTTGTCTGAAGACTGCTCGCACGAGCAACCTTGGCTGTTCTGAAATTAGGGATCCATCGGTTGGGGCAAGAGAGCTGCTGCCCCGCACCCACCCCTCGTGTGCACACGAGGTCGGGCGTGTCGCGTACCCCCACACAGGCAGCCGGGGGCTCGCTCCTGCGGAGATTCCACAGACCGCGCGCACGGCACTACCTCGCATAGGCACACAGATCGGCCCGGGCATGCCGGACACGACCCACAACGATACCCGGCGGCGCGGCGCAAGGTCAAAGCGAGCCGCGGGGGTCCGCCGCCGCTCAACTGCTGAGGTCGAGGGTCAGTCGGGCCAGCGTGACGGCCGCCGCACACGGATCCGGGGACTGCGAGCCGGGGGCGTACTGCACCCACCAGCCGAAGATCCCCGTCGTGGACGCTCCCGCCGAGATCCCGCAGGACGCCGGGTCGTCGGGCGGGCGCATCAGCACCGCCCGCCGACCCTCCACGGTCGTGTTCTCCACCGTGTATCCCAGCCGTTGCGCCGTCCCCCGCTCGGTGTCCAGGGAACCGGTCTCGAACCAGTTGAAGGTGACCTTCGCCGAGCCCGCGGTGTCCCACCGGCAGATCGCCCCGAAGAAGCCTCGCTCGATCGCCTCCACGCCGACCGCCTCCGCGATCTGCTCGTCGGTGACGGCGTCGCATTCGGTGAGCAGGCGGGTGAACTCGGCGGAGGCACCACCCGATCCGGCCCCCTGCGGCACCGCCTGCCCCTCGATCGTGCTGCCGCACCCGGCGAGCGCCGCAACCAGGGCCAGCGCCACCGGCAGCGCCGCTGCCCGCTTCGTCCGCGTCACTCCTGTGCCCTTTCCGCGCTGAGCTCGGCCAGGTCGCGGGCCACCACGCACGCGTCCGCGGCCGGGGTGAAGGGTCCGTACGTCACGGACCAGTGCACGAAGTCACCGCCGAACTGCACGCCGATCTCGCACAGCACGGTCTGCCCGACGTCGTTCTGCGCCGAGCCCTGGAAGCCGGGTCTGCCGTCGATCTCCACGTCGATCGCGGGCCGGCCGATCAGATCGGAGCCGGCCCGTTCGCGGCCGATCGGACTGCCGCGGTACCAGGAGAACGTCACGCTCGGGCCGCCCGCCCCGACCAGCTCCCATTCGCACCCCACCGAGTTGCGGGTGACCTGTGCGAACGACCCCAGCCCGAAGGCCCGGGCCACCTCGTCGTCGGTGACCGACCCGCACGCACCGAAGAACGGGCCCGGCTCGGTCACCTGCGGCGTGGGCGCCGCGCCCGGCGCCGGGGTCTCGGCCGCATCCGAACCACATCCGGCGACGACGGCACCGGCGAGCCCGAGGACCGCGACCGTGGCCAGCTTGGGAGGCATGACACCAACCTAACCGGCCGGGTGCTGCGCCGCCGAACGCTGCCGGGCCGCGTCGAGCACCGTGTCGAGCTGCGCGGCCCAGTGCCGCACGATCTCGGCCCGACGCCGCGAGTCGTCGGTGAGGACGTCGGCGAGGCCGAGCCCGCGCGCGAGGTCGAGGGTCGCCTGCACCATGCGGTGCACCGTCGGGTCGACCTCGTCCACGCCGAGCTGCTCGACGGCGACCCGGTGGGCGACGCGGCCGAAGCGTTCCTCCAGGGGGACGATGCGGGCCCGCAGTTCCGGATCGGCCGCCGCGGCCGTCCACACCTGCAGCGCCGCCTTGAACAGGCTGCCGGTGTAGTAGTCGACGAGCCGGCGCACCACCGCCTCGGTGCGGGCCGCGCCGACGGGCATGTCGACGGGCTCGCGGCGGGCGAGGTCCATGCGGCTGTCGAACATGAACTCGAGCGCCGCGGTGATCAGGTCCTCCCGGGTCGGGAAGTGGTGCTGCGCGGCGCCGCGGGAGACTCCCGCCCGTTCGGCGACGACGCCCACGGTGGTCGCGCCCCATCCCAGCTCCGCGAGGCAGTCGATGCTCGCCTCGAGCAGCCGGCGGCGTGTGGCCCGGCTCCGATCCTGTTTGGGCTGGCGGGTCATCGCAGCGCACCCCCGGCGGCGGAATCCCCGGGTTCGTCGTCCACCAGGACCCGTTCCATCTGGCGGCGCCACACCGCCAGCTGGGGTTCGGTCAGCGGGTCGCGCGGGTCGATGGCGTACCCGAGGGCCGCCCCGCGCATCGCCTGATAGATCAGGTCGCGCACCTCGACGAACCGGGGGCGGTTGGCGATCTCCGGACCGAAGTTCGCGGTCGTCTGCTCCTTGATCATCCGGCCCAGGATTCGTTCGAGCGGCAGCAGCTCGGCCCGGAGTTCCTCGTGGCCGCGCGCGGCGAGCCACAGCTCCATCGAGGCCCAGAAGTACGGCTGCCGGAAGTTCCACCACATCCGATCGACCGCGACGGCGATACGTTCGACCGGGTCGGCGGGCCAGGGATGGTCGCCGTCGAGGCCCTGGACCCCCTGGGCGGCGAGGTGGTGCACGGCGGCGACGAGCAGGGCGTCCCGCGACGGGTAGTGGTGCAGCAGCCGTCCGCGGGACACGCCGGCAGCCTGCTGGATGCGCACCGTGGTGGCGTTGGAGTAGCCGTGCTCGACCAGCACGGCCACCGCCGCGTCGAGGATCCGCTTGCGGGTGGCGCGGCTGCGTTCCTGCTCGCCGCGACGGCGGGTGTCCGGGGACGGGCTGCTCATGGCGATCAGATTAGGCAGACCGGCGCGCCGGCTCGCGGAGGGTGACCGTCCACGTGAGGTGCCCGGGACGGGTGCCGCCGACGACCGCCCGCACGCGCGCGCCCGGCAGGTCTCGGGCACGTCCCGGCCGGGGCGGCGGACCGTTCCTCACGGACGGCTCCACGCCGGCGGCCGCTTCTGCAGGAACGCGGTCATCCCCTCGACCGCCTCCGGCGAGCCGAACAGCCGCGCCGACTGCTCCGCCAGCGCGTCGCCGTACCGATCGAAGTCGGCGAGCATCCGCATCGTGGTCAGCCGCTTGGATTCGCCCAGCCCCTGCGGGGAACACTCCCGCAGCTGGGCGAGGATCTCCGCCACCGCGGCCCGCGGATCGTCGGTCTCCACGGTGACCAGGCCGATCGCCGCCGCGACCTCCGGCCCGAACCGCTCCCCGGTGAGGAAGTAGCGGCTCGCGGCGCGGGAGGTGAGCCGCGGCAGCACCGTCAGCGAGATGATCGACGCGGCCAGGCCCAGCCGGGCCTCGGTCAGCGCGAACGTCGACCGGGGCCCGGCGACGGCGAGATCGCACGCGCCGACCAACCCCATGCCGCCGGCGCGCACGTGCCCGTCGATCCGCCCGATCACCGGTTTGGGCAGCTCCAGGATCGAACGCAGCACCGCCGTCATCTCCCGGGTCCGGGCGGCGGCCGCCGCGGCGACGCCGCCCTCCGCGGTGCTCGCCTCGCTCAGGTCGGCCCCGGCGCAGAAGGTGCCGCCCTCGTGGGTGAGCACGACGGCGCGGACCCCGTCGTCGGCGGCCGCGTCGGCAAGTCCCTGCCGGAGCTGCGCGACGAGCCTGGCGGAGATCGCGTTGCGGTTGTGCGGCGAGTCGAGAGTGAGGGTGGCGAATCCCTCGCTCACCTCGTACCGGACGAACGTCTCGGACACCGGCGCTCCCCTCAGTACGACCGGGGCAGACCCAGCGAGTGCTGGGACACGAAGTTGAGGATCATCTCCCGGCTCACCGGCGCCACCCGTGCGATGCGCGCCGCGCCGAGCATCGCGGCCAGCCCGTACTCCCGGGTGAGCCCGCCCCCGCCGTGGGTCTGGATCGCCTGGTCGAGCGACTTGATGCTGGCCTCGGCCGCGGCGTACTTGGCCATGTTCGCGGCCTCGGCAGCACCGAAGTCGTCGCCGCTGTCGTACAGCACCGCCGCCTTCTGCATCATCAGCTTCGCCAGCTCGAGCTCGATCTTGCACTGGGCGAGCGGGTGGGCGATGCCCTGGTGAGCCCCGATCGGCGACTTCCACACGGTGCGTTCGTTGGCGTACCGCACCGCGGCGTCCAGGGCGTAGCGGCCCATCCCGACGGCCATCGCCGCGCCGAGGATCCGCTCCGGATTCAGGCCCGCGAACAACTGCATCAGCGCCGCGTCCGGCTCCCCCACCAGCGCGTCCGCCGGCAGTCGCACGTCGTCGAGGAACAGGGTGAACTGATGGTCCGGCTCGACGATGTCCATCTCCATCGGCGTCTTGACGAAGTTCTCGGCATCGGTCGGGACGATGAACAGCGCCGGCCGCAGCTTCCCGCTCTTCGCGTCCTCGGTGCGGGCGACGACGAGCACCGCGTCGGCCTGGTCCACGCCGGAGATGTAGATCTTGCTGCCGTGGAGGATCCAGTCCTCGCCGTCGCGGCGCGCGACGGTGGTGATCTGGTGCGAATTGGACCCGGCATCGGGCTCGGTGATGCCGAACGCCATGATCTTCGAGCCGTCGGCGAGCCCGGGCAGCCAGCGCTGCTTCTGCTCGTCGGTGCCGAACTTGGCGATGATGGTGCCGCAGATGGCGGGCGAGACGACCACCAGCAGCAGCCCGCAGCCCTGCGCGGCGAGTTCCTCCTGCACCAGGGCGAGTTCGTAGATGCCGGCCCCGCCGCCGCCGAATTCCTCCGGCAGGTTCACGCCCAGGAATCCGAGCCCGGCGGCCTCCCGCCACAGCTCGGTCAGCGGTTCGCCCTTGCGGGCCTTCGGCAGCACGTAGTCGGTGTAGTTGTAGCGCTTGGCCAGGCCCGCGACCGCAGCCCGCAGCTGCTTCTGCTCGTCGGTTTCGATGACGCTCATCACTTCTCCTGGGTGTCGGTGGACTCGGTGGGGGTGACGACGGCCAGCACGGCGCCCAGTTCGACCTGGGTGCCGACGGCCACGGGCAGTTCGGTGAGCACGCCCGCGGCGGGGGCCTTGACGATGTGTTCCATCTTCATCGCCTCGAGCCACAGGACCGGTTGCCCCGCGTCGACCGCGTCGCCGACCGTTGCCCCGATCCGGATCACCGACCCGGGCATCGGCGCGAGCAGCGACCCCGCGGCGACATGGGCCGAGGGTTCGACGAACCGCGGGATCGCTCGCAACCGCACCGGACCGAGCGAGGAGTCCACGTGCACCGTGTCGCCGTAGCGCGCGACGTGGAACTGCCGCTGCGCGCCGTCGATCGCGAGCACCACCCGGCGCTCGGTGTGTGCGACGAGGACGATGCCCGGATGGCCGTCGGCGACCAGGCCGTGCCGGGTGAGCCGGTACCGCACCTCGTGTTCACCGTGGTCGCCGTCGTACCGCTTGACCTGTGGCTGCGACGGCAGGTTGCGCCAGCCGCTCGGCAGGCCGCGGCCGACCGTCGCCGTCGCACGACGAGCGGCGGCGTCGGCCAGGGCCGCGGCGAGCGCGGACAGCGACTCGGCGGCGGCGTCGGCGAGCGGCGCGGCGAGCGTGGCGAGCCCGTGTGTGTCGAAGAAGGCGGTGTCGGTGTTGCCGGCCAGGAACTCGGGATGCCGGAGCACGTTCACGAGCAGGTCCCGGTTGGTGCGCAGGCCGTGCACCTCGGCACGGGTGAGCGACGTCGCGAGCATGCGGGCCGCGCGGTCCCGGGTCGGGGCGTAGGCGATCACCTTGGCGAGCATCGGGTCGTAGTGCACGCCCACCACCGAGCCGTCCTCGACGCCGGCGTCCAGACGCAGCCCGGGCCCGGGCAGGACCTCGAACTCGGGGACGCGACCGGGCAGGGCGAGGCGGTGCACCGTGCCGGACTGCGGCCGCCAGTCCTCGGCGGGGTCCTCCGCGTAGAGCCGCACCTCGATCGAATGTCCGCTCGCCGGAGGGGGTTCGGGATCGAGACGGCCGCCGGCAGCGATCTGGAGCTGCAGGTCGACGAGGTCGAGCCCGGTGGTGCACTCGGTGACCGGGTGCTCGACCTGCAGCCGGGTGTTCATCTCGAGGAAGAAGAACTCACCTCCGGCAGTGACATTTCCCGTCGCTTCGCTCGCCCCGGCGACATTTCCCGTCGCTTCGCTCGCCCCGGCGACATTTCCCGTCGCTTCGCTCGCCCCGGCGACATTTCCCGTCGCTTCGCTCGCCCCGGCGACATTTCCCGTCGCTTCGCTCGCCCCGGCGACATTTCCCGTCGCTTCGCTCGCCCCGGTCGCGAGGAACTCGACCGTCCCGGCGCCCTCGTAGTCGATGGCGTGCGCGGCGCGCCGGGCCGCCTCGAACAGCCGCTCCCGCATGCCGGGGGTGGCGTCGACGAGCGGCGACGGGGCCTCCTCGACCACCTTCTGATGCCGCCGCTGGATCGAGCATTCGCGCTCCCCCACCGCCCACACGGTCCCGTGCCGGTCCGCGAGGACCTGCACTTCGATGTGCCGCCCCGTTTCGAGGTAGCGCTCGCAGAACACCGTCGGGTCGCCGAATGCGGACTGTGCCTCACGTCGGGCCGCGGCGAGCTGGTCGGACAGTTCGGCCAGGTCGCGGACGACCCGCATGCCGCGGCCGCCGCCCCCGGCGGAGGCCTTGATCAGCACGGGCAGGTCGGCCTCGGTCACCGCGGCCGGGTCCAGCTCGGCCAGCACCGGCACGCCGGCGTCGGCCATGATCTTCTTGGCCTCGACCTTCGAACCCATCCGGGCGATGGAGTCCGGGTCCGGCCCGATCCAGGTCAGTCCCGCGTCGAGGACCGCCCTCGCGAATTCGGCATTCTCCGAGAGGAACCCGTATCCCGGGTGGATCGCGTCGGCCCCCGCCGTGCGGGCAGCCGCGATGATCGCCTCGCCGCGGAGGTAGGTGTCGGCGGGGGCAGTGCCGGGCAGGTGCACCGCGACGTCGGCCTCGGTGACGTGCGGGCTGTCGGCGTCCGCGTCGGAGAACACGGCGACGGTGCCGAGGCCGGCCCGCCGGCAGGAGGCGAACACCCGGCGGGCGATCTCGCCGCGATTGGCGACGAGCACGGTGGTGACGGTGTCGGAACGGTTCACTGCTGCCTCACATCCGGAAGACACCGAAGCTGTCGGTGCCCTCGATCGGCGCGTTGGCGATGGCCGACAGGCACATCCCCACCACGGTGCGGGTGTCGCGCGGGTCGATGACCCCGTCGTCGTAGAGCCGGCCGGACAGGAACATCGGCAGCGACTCCGCCTCGATCTGGTTCTCGATCGCCGCGCGCATCGCCTCGTCGGCGGCCTCGTCGAACGCCTGGCCGCGCGCCTCGGCAGCGGCCCGTCCGACGATGGAGATGACGCCCGCGAGTTGTGCGCCGCCCATCACCGCGGACTTGGCGCTGGGCCAGGCGAACAGGAACCGCGGGTCGAAGGCGCGGCCGCACATCCCGTAGTGGCCGGCCCCGTAGGAGGCGCCGAGCAGGATCGAGATGTGCGGCACCGTCGAATTGGAGACGGCGTTGATCATCATCGAACCGTGCTTGATCATGCCGCGTTCCTCGTACTCGCGGCCGACCATGTAGCCGGTGGTGTTGTGCAGGAACAGCAGTGGCGTGTTTGCACGGTTGGCGAGCTGGATGAACTGGGTGGCCTTCTGGGATTCCTCGCTGAACAGCACGCCGCGGGCGTTGGCGAGGATTCCCACCGGGTAGCCGTGCAGACGGGCCCAGCCGGTGACGAGCGACGACCCGTACAGCGGCTTGAACTCGTCGAAGTCGGAGTCGTCGACGATGCGGGCGATCACCTCGCGCGGGTCGAACGGCACCTTGAGGTCGGCGGGCACGATGCCGAGCAGTTCCTCGGGATCGTGGCGGGGCTCGCGTACCTCCGGGTGGGGTTCGGGGCCCTGCTTGCGCCAGTTCAGACGACGGACGATGCCCCGGCCGATCCGGATCGCGTCGGGTTCGTCGACCGCGTAGTAGTCGGCCAGGCCGGAGGTGCGGGCGTGCATTTCCGCGCCGCCGAGGGATTCGTCGTCGGATTCCTCGCCCGTGGCCATCTTCACCAGGGGCGGCCCGGCGAGGAACACCTTCGACCGCTTCTCGATCATCACCACGTGGTCCGACATGCCCGGGATGTAGGCGCCACCCGCGGTGGAATTGCCGAACACCAGGGCAATGGTCGGGATCCCGGCGGCGGACAGCTGTGTCAGGTCGCGGAACATGCGCCCGCCGGGGATGAACACCTCCTTCTGGGTGGGGAGGTCGGCGCCGCCCGACTCGACGAGGGAGATGACCGGCAGCCGGTTCTGCATCGCGATGTCGTTGGCGCGGAATCCCTTTCGCAGCGTCCACGGGTTGCTCGTGCCGCCGCGGACGGTGGGGTCGTTGGCGACGATCAGGCATTCGACGCCCTCGACGACGCCGATTCCGGTGACGGTGCTGCCGCCGACCGGGAACTCGGTGCCCCAGGCGGCGAGCGGGGACAGCTCGAGGAACGGCGAATCGGGGTCGAGGAGCAGTTCGATCCGTTCGCGTGGCAGCAGCTTGCCGCGTTCGTGGTGCCGTCGGACGTACTTCTCCCCGCCGCCGGCGAGGGCCTTGGCGTGTTCGGCTTCGAGCTCTGCCAGCTGGGCGGCCATCGCCTCGGCCGCGGCGGCGTACTCCGCCGAGGACGGGTCGACGGTCGTCTGCAGGATGCTCACGCGGTGTACCCCAATCGTTTCGCGGCAAGTTCGGTGAGGATCTCGGTGGTGCCGCCGCCGATGCCGAGGATGCGCATGTCGCGGTACTGTCGTTCGACCTCGGACTCGGCCATGTAGCCGAGGCCGCCGAAGAGCTGCACGGCCTGGTGTGCGACCCACTCCCCGGCCTCGACGGCGGTGTTCTTGGCGAAGCACACCTCGGCGACGAGGTCGCCGTCACCGACGAGGGATCGCTCGACGACCCGCCGGCCGTACACCCGCGCGACGTCGATGCGCCGTGCCATCTCGGCGAGGGTGCGCTGTACCGACTGCCGGGAGATCAGGGGCCGGCCGAACGTCTCGCGGTCCCGGCACCAGGACACGGTCAGATCCAGGCACCGCTGCGCGCTCGAGTAGGCCTGGGCGGCGAGGGCGATCCGCTCGGCGACGAACGCCTGCGCGATCTGCGCGAAGCCGCTGTTCTCGGCTCCGACGAGATTCGAGACCGGCACGCGCACACCGGCGAACGACAGTTCCGCAGTGTCGGAGGCACGCCAGCCCATCTTGTCCAGCTTGCGCGAGACGGTGAAACCCGGTGTGCCCTTTTCGATCACGAGCAGCGAGACACCGGCGGCACCGGGGCCGCCGGTGCGCACAGCGGTGACGACGAAATCGGCGCGGCAGCCGGAGGTGATGTAGGTCTTGGCGCCGTCGACGATGTAGTGATCGCCGTCGCGGACGGCGGTGGTGGTCAGGTGCCCGACGTCGGAGCCGCCGCCGGGTTCGGTGATCGCGAGGGAGCCGACGAGCTCACCCGCGAGGGTCGGGGCAACCCACTTGCCGATCTGCGCTTCGTCGCCGGCGGCGACGAGGTGTGGCAGGGCGATGCCGCAGGTGAACAGGGAGGCGAAGGCGCCGCCGGAGGCGCCGGCCTCGTGGAAGGCCTCGCACACGGTGAGGGTGTCCGCCGCGTCGCCCCCGGAACCGCCGACGGCCTCGGGGAATCCGGCGCCGAGCAGCCCGAGAGCGGCGGCCTTCTTGTGCAGTTCGCGGGGCAGTTCACCGTCGCGCTCCCACGCGGCGAGATGCGGCAGGATCTCGCGCCGGACGAAGGAGTGGACCGTCGAGCGCAGCTCGCGGCGTTCGGGGGTGTCCCAGATGCTCACTCGGTGTACTTCCTCTCGGGGTTCGCTGTCCCGCCGCCCTCCAGGAGGACCTCGGGGATGTAGAGGTATCGGCTGCGCAGCCACTCGCCGAGACCCTTCGCCTGCGGGTCGAAGCGGGCCTGCGAGGCGACGCCGCGGCCGAGGATGCCCTCGATCACGAAGTTCACCGCCCGCAGGTTCGGCAGCACGTGACGTGTCACGGTCAGGTTCTTCGATTCGGGCAGGAGGGTTTTCAACGTGTCGACGGTGAGGGTGTGCACCAGCCACCGCCACTGGTCGTCGGTGCGCACCCACACCCCCACGTTCGCGTCGCCGCCCTTGTCGCCGCTGCGGGCGCCGGCGACGAGTCCGAGCGGTGCGTGTCGTGCGGGCCCGGGCGGTAGCGGCTCGGGGAGCTCGGGTTCGCCGACGGGTTCGAGTGCACGCGTCGGGGTGACGCACGGAATCGGGACCCGGTTGCCGTCGGGCAGCACCGCGGTGTGCGGCACCTCGGCGGCGCCGACGTAGCCGGGGGTGAACACCGCGTACGGTTGTCCGTTGCCGGGCGGGGCGGTCAGCGCGAAGCCCGGGTAGCTGGCCAGCGCGTACTCGACGGCGACCGACGAGAAGGCGCGGCCGACGACCTTCGGGTCGCGGTCGCGGACGGTGCAGCGCAGCAGGGCGCTGGCCGCCTCCTCGGTGTCGGCGTCCGGATGGTCGGTGCGGGCGAGTGTCCATTCGAGCTCGGCGGGCCGGGTGGTCAGGCTCGCCTCCACCTGCCGCCGCACCAGGGCGGCCTTGGCCTCGATGTCCAGACCGGTGAGGACGAACACCGCTTCGTTCCGGAAGCCGGCGAGGGCGTTGAGGGAGACCTTGAGCGTGGGTGGCGGCGCCTCACCGCGGACGCCGCTGATGCGGACCCGGTCCGGGCCGTCCGGGGTGAGCCGGACGGTGTCGAGGCGGGTGGTGACGTCGGGGCCGGCGTAGCGGCCCCCGGTCACCTCGTACAGCAGCTGGGCGGTCACGGTGCCGACGGTGACGGCGCCGCCGGTGCCCGGGTGCTTGGTGATCGTGGAACTTCCGTCGGCCTCGATCTCGGCGATCGGGAAGCCCGGCCGGTCGAGATCGGCGATCTCGGTGAAGAAGGCGTAGTTGCCGCCGGTGGCCTGGGCGCCGCACTCGATCACGTGCCCGGCTGCCACCGCGCCCGCGAGAGCGTCGAAATCATCCCGGGCCCAACCGAAGTGGGCTGCCGCGGGACCGACGATCACCGACGCGTCGGTGACCCGGCCGGTGACGACGAGGTCGGCGCCGGCGGTCAGGCATTCGGCGATGCCCCAGGCGCCGAGGTAGGCGTTGGCGGTCAGGGGCGGCGGATCGGCGGCCAGCCCGAGTTCGGCGGCCCGGGCGATGAGATCGTCGCCCTCGACGTGGGCGACGGCGACGTCGAGTCCGAGCCGGCCGGCGAGGTCGCGCACGGCCGTCGCCAGCCCGGCGGGGTTGAGTCCCCCCGCATTGGCGACGATCTTCACGCCCTTGTCGACGGCGAGCCCGAGACAGTCCTCGAGTTGCCGCAGGAACGTCTTGGCGTAGCCGAGTTCCGGGTCCTTCATCCGATCCCGGCCGAGGATGAGCATGGTCAGCTCGGCGAGATAGTCGCCGGTCAGGTAGTCGAGTTCGCCGCCCTCGAGCATCTCCCGCATAGCTGCGAGCCGGTCGCCGTAGAAGCCGGAACAGTTCCCGATGCGCACCGCACGGCCCGCCGGCTGCGCGTTCACGCGGTCGCTCCGTCCGGGGTGCGCCCGGCGCCGGGCGGACCGGCGAACGCCTGCGCGAGCTCGAGCCATGCATCCGCGTCCGGTCCGGTGGCGACGAGGTCGGTGTCGGTGCGGTGGACCCGCTGGGTCACCAGGCGGCAGAAGTCGACGGCGGATCCGGTGACGGTCTGGGCGGCGCTCTCGGGACCCCACGTCCACTCCCGCCCGTCGGGAGCGGTGAGGCAGACGCGGAACGGCTCGGCCGGCGGGGTGCGCCCGTGCACGGTGAACGCGAAGTCGCGGGTGCGGACACCGAGATGGGCAATGTGGCGCAGCCGGTGGGTGGGGGTCCGGGGGACGCCCAGCGCGTCGGCCACGTCGGCGCCGTGCGCCCAGGTCTCCATCAGCCGCGCCGTGGCCATCGAAGCCGCGCTCATGGGCGGGCCGTACCAGACGATCCTGGTCCCGGCCGGAACGGCCGCGAGGGCGTCGGCGAGGGCGCGTCGCGCCGCGCGCCAGTCGGCGAGCAGTTCGGCCGGCGGCCGGCGGGCCTGCTCCCGCGCCCCGTCGTCGACGAAGCGGTCCGGGTCGGTGATCTCGCCGAGCCCGGCGACGAACGCCTCCGGGTCTTCGACGGCGGTGAGGGCGGCCCGATCGGTCCACAGCAGATGCCCGACCTGGTGGGCGATGGTCCAGCCCTCGGCGGGCGTCATAGTCGCCCAGCGCTCGTCCGGGAGGTCGGCGACGAGGGCGTCGAGGTCCTCGCCCTCGGCACGCAGATCGTCGAGAAGCGGTTGCAGCTCCGTCATGCGACCAGAGTCACACTCGCGGCACGGAAAAGCAAGCTCTCGTGATTGTTTTTTTGCGCGGCGTCGCCGCTGCTGCCGATCGTGCTGCCGTGCGGCAACATTCGTCACACGCGGGACGACGGATCCCGGGACTTCCGGAGGACGCATGAGCAGCACGGCACGGGCGCCACGAGGCGGCAGCCGGACCGTGCCCGTCGCGGCCGTGCTCGGCTCGGTGCTCTCCCTGCAGTTCGGTGCGGCCTTCGCCAGCACCCTGTTCGACGACGTCGGCGCCCTCGGCACGGTCACGCTGCGGCTGACGCTCGCCGCGGTGATCCTGTGGGCGGCGGTACGGCCGTCGGTGCGGCACTGGGGCCGGGCGCAGTGGCGCGGCGCGGCCGCCCTCGGGGTGAGCCTGGCCGCGATGAACGGCTTCTTCTACGTGGCGATCGCCCGGCTCCCGCTCGCGGCAGCGGTCACGATCGAGTTCCTCGGACCGCTCACCCTCGCCGCGGTGCTCTCCCGCCGCCCGCGGGACGCGCTGTGGGTGGCCCTCGCGCTGGCCGGGGTGGCCCTCCTCGGGGCGCGCGGCCTCGGTGGGGACGGCGACGCGCTCGACCCGGCCGGGGTCGGATTCGCGCTGCTCGCCGCGGCCGGCTGGGCCTGGTACATCGTCGCGGGCTCGCACGTGGCCGCCACCGTCTCCGGCGCGGCGGGCCTGACCGTCGCCACCACCGTCGCGGCGGTGCTCGTCCTGCCCTTCGGTCTCGGAACCGCCGGCGCCGGCCTGGCCGATCCTGCGATTCTCGGCGCCGGGGCGGTGGTGGCCCTGCTGTCCTCCGTGATCCCCTACAGCCTGGAGATGCGGGCGCTGCGCGATCTGCCGAGAAACGTGTTCGCGATCCTCATCGCCCTCGAACCGGCGGCGGCGGCACTGGCGGGTGCGCTGGTGCTCGGCCAATGGGTCCAGCCCGCCGCGGCGGCAGGCATCGCGCTGGTGATCGTCGCCGGAGTCGGCGCCCTGCACGGCAGCAGCGAACCGCGCTGACCCGGCACCGCGGCGGCGAACCGCGCTAACGGTCCACGTCGCCGGGCGCGGCCTCCGACCGGCCGTCCGGCTCGGCGCGTTCGTCCACCGCCGGCTCGGCGCGTTCGTCTCGAGCGCGGTACGACGCGAGCAGCCGCCGTTCGGCGTCGCGTTTCGGGAATGCGAAGAACACCAGGACGGCTCCGGCGGCGACGACGAGAAGGGCGGCGGCATATGCCTTCGTGTCCCCGGCGAGGAATGCCGCGCGCGCCGCGGCCATGATGGCGTCGGCGTACTGCGGGTACCGCTCCGCGAGATCGGCGGCACTCGCGAACGACTTGGTCAGCGCAGCCTGGGTCTGGTCGCTGATCTCGTCCGCGTCCGGCGACGATGCGACGGCCGCCGAGATCGACGCCACGTACCCGGCGGTGAGCAACGCCCCGAGGACCGACTGCATCACGGCCCCGCCCAGGTCCCGCTGCAGGTCGGCCGTCGCGGACGCCATCCCGGCGCGGGTCACCGGCACCGAGCCGGTGAGCGAGCGCGAGGCGGGCGTGCCGGCGAAACCCACCCCGGCCCCGACGAAGGCGTACGCGAGGGCGATCTGCCAGTAGCTGGAGGTCTCGTCCCACATCGTCAGTGCGACGGTGAGCCCGAGGAGGATGAACGCGTAGCCGAGCAGCAATGTGGTGCGGGCACCCCGGCTCTCGACCAGGCGGGCCGAGTACGGAGCCACGACGAGCATGCACGCGGCGGCGGGGAGGATCGTCGACCCGGCGGCGAGCGTGGAGTAACCGAGCACGTTCTGCAGAAACTGCTGCCCGACGAACATCGCGCCCATCAGGGTTCCGAACACGATGATGCCTGCCACCGCAGCCACCCAGAACGTCGGCCGCGCGGCCACCTTCAGGTCGAACAGCGGCTCGGGCACCCGCCGTTGCCGCCACACGAACACCGCGCCCGCGACGGCGGTGACGGCCGCGCAGACCAGGGCTGCCGTGGCGCGGCCGCTCTCGGGTGCGAGGTTGACCGTCATCACGAGCGCCGCCACGAACAGCACCGACAGGACTCCGCCGACATGGTCGACGGGACCGGTGGTCTCGTTGACGTGCGCGGGGATCAGCACTGCGGCCGCCACGAGGGCGAGGGCGGCGAGCGGCAGGGTGATCAGGAAGGCCGAGCCCCAGTAGAAGTACTCGAGGAGCAGACCGGACAACAGCGGTCCGAGCGCGGCGACCGCCCCGCCGGTCGCCGACCACAACGCGATCGCGCGGGTCCGTGAGGCTCCCGACCACAACGCGGTGATCAGCGCCAGAGTGGTGGGATATGCCAGTCCCGCGGCGAGACCGCCGGCCAGCCGGGCCGCGAACAGCACCTCGATGTTCGGCGCGAAGGCCGCCAGCAGACACGTGGGTATCGACAGGGCGACACCGAGCACGAGCAACTGCTTGCGGCCGTAGCGGTCCCCGAGCGCCCCCAGGTACAGCACCGACGCGGCCAGACCCAGCGAATACCCGACGGCGACCAGGTTCAACTCCGTCTGGCTCGCGTCGAATGCCCGGCCGATCGCGGGCAGTGCGATGTTGGCCACCGAGAGATTGAGGTTGGCGACGGTGGCGACCAGGATCAGCGTCGCGAGGACCGAGCCCGCTCGCTGCGGGCGACGGTCGACCTCGGCGACCGTCACCGCGACGTCCCGTGGTGCCGCGATGCGTCCATGTCCCACTCCCGATGGCAGTGTCCTCGACGATCATGATGACGCACCGGAACGCTGATCCGGGCCGATCGGGGCGATCGGCACGCGATCAGGCGCCGCGGACGATCATCCGCACCAGGTCCCCGGCCGGGCCGGCGAGCTTGCGAGGGGGGCGCCACACCGCGCGCAGGGTGCGGGCCAGATCGAGGCCCTCGACGTCGACGGCCCGCAGTTCCCCGGCCGCGAGGTGGTCGGCCACGGCCAAGGTGCTGAGCACGGCCGGACCGACACCCCCGAGCGCCGCGGTGCGTACCGCGGCGCCGCTGCCGAGCTCGAGCAGAGGTGCCGGCCGATCGAACTCGCGCAGGGCGAGGTCGAGCGTGTGCCGCGTCCCCGACCCCTCCTCACGCACGACGAGCGGCGTCGCCGCGAGTTCGGCGACGGTGAGCGGTCGCCGGCGGCGCGCCCACGGATGAGCCGGCGTGACGACCACCACCAGCCGGTCCTGCGCCACCGGGGTGCTGTGCAGTCCCGGTGGAACGGCGGGAGCTTCGACGAATCCGACGTGGCAGCGGCCTGCCGCGACGGCGTCGCACACCTGCCGCGAGTTGTGGACCTGCAACTGGATGTGCACGTCGTCGTGGAGACCGCGGAAGCGGCCCAGCCAGCGCGGGATGAGGTGTTCGGCGACGGTCATGCTGGCCGCCACGGTCAGTTCGGCCTGCCGGTCGGTGCGCAACGCCGCCGCGGCGTCGAGCAGTCGACGGGCGTCGGTGAGGGTCTGCCGCGCCCAGTGCGCGACCACGGTGCCCTCCGGGGTGAGCGCCGACCCGGCGCGCCCCCGGCGCACGAGCACGGCCCCGAGCTGCTTCTCGAGGCGGCGCACCGCACGGCTGGCATTGGGTTGCGCGACACCGGCCGCGCGAGCAGCCGCGCCGAGCCCGCCGTGATCGTCGATGCCGACGAGCAGTTCGAGGGCGGCGAGGTCGGGCCAACGGACCGTCGGCGACGGAGGTGGCTGCGTCATGCGCGAATGATATGGCCCTTCCCGACAGGGTGGGGCAGACTGCAGGCCGTGGAACTTCGCGGAGTGGACGACGCGGCGGCCGTGCTCGCCGCGCAACCGTTCAGCGTCCTGGTCGGTGCCCGGGTCGTCGGGTACGAGCCGGGACGCGCGGTGCTCGAGGTCCCTTTGCGTCCGGAATTGCTGCAGCAGTTCGGGTTCGTACACGGTGGAGTGCTGGCCTATGCGGCGGACAATTCCCTGACCTTCGCAGCGGGAACCGTGCTCGGATCGTCCATCGTGACCACCGGGTTCACCATCGACTACCTGCGCCCGGGTCGCGGCACGCTGCTGCGAGCCGAGGCGACGGTCGTCGACTCGAGCCGGCGACAGGCGCTGTGCCGGTGCGAGATCGTCGCCGTGACCGAGGACGGTACCGAGACCAGGGTGGCCGCGGCGCAGGGCGGCGCCCGGGTGATCGACCTCGACCGGCGTTCGGGGCAGGGGGCCGGTTCGTAGGGGCCGCGGTGGCCCGGACGGGTCTGGTCCGGTTCCAAGGAGCCGAACCGGCCGGAGCCTCGGCCTGGGCGGCGCTCACACCTTCGACGTGACGATGAGCGCGGTGGCGGCGAGCGCCAGGACGACGACCGTGACGGTCAGGACGATGTTGCGCCACCAGTGATGCTTCGCCCGTCCCTCGATGAAGCGGCTCACCCGGGCCCGGTGCTCGCGTCCGCTCGTCACGAGCAGCACGAGCGCCGGCAGCAGGCACAGCAGGCCGATCGCCACCACCACGGGTGCCGGGCCGGGCGCCAGGCGCAGGAACAGCAGGACCACCGCTCCCAGGCCGGTCGCCGTGCGCAGCCACGCGAGAGTGGTGCGCTCCGGCTGCAACCCGGGGTCGTCGTGTCTCATCGCCGACCCGGCTCGCGTCGTGGACCCGGTGGCACGGTCACAGGAGGAGCGCCGCGGCGAGGGCCAGCGCCCCGACCGCCAGCATCGCGGCGAGCAGGAAGGCGATCCGCGGCGGCGGCAGGGGGCGTGCGGTGCGCATCGCGGCCTCGATCTGCAGCCAGCGCCGCAGTGCGGCGACCACGAGGACCGCGGAGAAGACCAGCAGGGCGCACGCCAGCGTGGTGCGCACCACCGGTCCCACGACGTCGCCGGCGAAGGTCTCGAGCGCGACGGCCGCCGCGATCACGCCGAGCGCGGTGCGGATCCACGCGAGGAACGTGCGCTCGTTGGCGAGGGTGAAGCGGGCGTCGGGTTCGTCGCCGTCACGCAACGCCCGCGGCCGCCAGTCGCGCAGAGGTCCGATCACGCAGTCGACCCTATCCCGGTGCCGCCCCGGACGGTCCGGCGACGGGACGGCGGAACCGATTACGCGAGTGTGATCTCGCCGTTGTCGACGGTGACAGCCCTGCTCTCGAGGGGACGCGCGGCGGGACCGTTCGCGACGGTGCCGTCGAGGTTGAACCGGCTGCCGTGGCAGGGACAGTTGATCGTGCCGTCCTGCACGGCCGCGACCGTGCAGCCCTGATGGGTGCAGATCGCGCTGAACGCGAGCACCTCGCCCGCGGCCGGCTGGGTCACCACGACCTTCTGATCGGGGAAAACCTGTCCCCCGCCGACGGGGATGTCGGCGACGGCCGCGAGGGGTTGTCCTGCAGCCGCGCCGGCCGGGGCCCCGGTGCCGGCGTCCTCCGCCGCGGAGGTCTGCCCGGAGGCCGGCTCGTCGCCGTACGTGCTGCAGGCCGCGGCGGCGGCCACGGCGGCCACCCCGGCACCGAGCAGCACCGAACGGCGGCTGACGGGAAACTGCTCGAGATCCATTTTCCGGCTCCGATCGTGGGAGGGACACAGTGGGTCGGTGCGTCAGAACGTGATGCCCGTCGTGCGGAAGAAGTACAGCGCCGAGGTCGTCCACACGACCACGATCGCCGTGAACAGGACACCGCCGGCCACCGGAACCGCCCATCCCGGCAGGCCCCGCCGACTGAGCAGCAGCATCTTGGTGACGAACGCCCCGTAGAGGAGGCATCCCGCCAGCGAGTGCCACAGCACCCGCGGCTCGCCGGTGCGAAAACCGAGCGCATACAGGCAGTGCACGGCGACGGGGACGGTCGCCAGCACAGCGAGGCGGCCCGACCATACGTGCAGGGTCCCGATCCAGCTCGGCGTGCGCAGTCCCGGCAACCGGCCGTACATCCCGGCCGCCGAGACGAGTTGCACCAGTGCCAGCACGCCGGCGAGGGTCGCCAGCCAGGTCTTGACCGCGGTCGGGCTGGAGAACCCGGCGACGTTGATCGAGAAGAAGGCCGGCTCGTGCACACGGCCGTAGGCGCCGAGCCCCACCGCGACGAGGGCACCCACCAGGAATGCGACGATCACGGGGGCCGTGCGCGGCGGCGCGGCGGGATGGACCTGCGGTGTGCTCATCCGTCCTCCTCTCGGTGTCACCGCGCGGTGGCACGTCAGAATGTGTCGCTGCCGGACACCGGGTCCGCGGTCACGGTCTCCCCGTCGACGACCGCCGTCCCGTCGGGTGCGAGGGCCGGGGCAGGTGTGGTGCCGCCGTCGCCGCCGCGGAGCACGCCCGTGACGGTTCCGTCCTGCGTGACGATCCAGCTCGCCCGGACATCGCCGACGTTCGCGAGGTAGAGGCCGGCGGGCGGTTCGGCCGGCGCGGCGTCGAAGGTCCAGCTGCGGTCGCCGAGCCACAGGGTGCCGCGCACCGTCGCGCCGTCGAACTCGCCCTCGAGACGGGCTCCTTCCCGGCCCTCGAGCTCGAGCCGGCCGGCCTCTGCGTCGCCGGCCAGCCACGACTCGACCGCGCTGCCGTCGCACGCGTACGCGACGGCGTCCTCGCCCTCGACGGCGATCGCGAGCGTGAGAGTCCCGGTCGCGACGGGGATCTGTCCGACGTAGGTGGCCTGCGCGGGGAACTCCACCGCAGCCGAGGTCGCCGTCGTCGTGGGGTCCGGCGCCGCCGTCGCGGCAGGACCCGGGGCCGGCGTCGCGCCGTCGTCCTCCTTGGAGACATTCACCGCGAGCAGCACGGCGGCGAGGACCACCACCGCCGCCAACGTGATCAACGGCCCCCTGCGCACCATGGGGTCCCCTTGCCGGTCAGCACTTCAGGGATGATGTCGCGGTCGAATCTACTCCGCCCCCGCCCGTCCGCTCAGCCGATCGCGTAGATCAGTCGACGACGACGTCCGCACCGCGGGCCGCGGCCGGGCGCGCCTTCAGCGGCTTGCGGGCGGGACCTCGGCTCACGGTCCCGTCCAGACGGAACCGGCTGCCGTGACAGTCGCAGACGATCTCGTCGGCCTCGACACCGGTGATGTTGCACCCCGAATGCGTGCACAGCGCGACGAACGCCCGATAGTCCCCGGCGACGGGCTGCGTCACCACGAGACGCCGGTCGGCGAACAGGACGCCGCTGCCCACCGGGATGTCGGCCGCGGCGGCGACGACCGTGGCGTCCGGACCGGGCTCCGGCGGCGTGGTCGGCGCGGCGGGGGCGCTGTCGGTGCTTGCCCGCTCGGTGCCCTCGCTCTCGGCGCCGCACGCGGACAGGACCGCGGCGGCGGCGACGGCACCGGCCCCGCCGAAGAGGGTGCGCCGGCACAGACGCGGCTGTCCGTCTGTCGACGCGGAGCGTGGGTCGGTGGGTTCGATGCTCATGGGATCGTCCGTTCGGGTCGCCGTCGTGGTGCCGGAACGAGGTTAGCCGCAGACGCGCGGAGGGGCCGCGACCTACGTCACGGCCCCTCCGGGCGGGTGGTTCAGTGGACGACGACCGGCTGCAGTCCCTCCCCCGCCGGATGCTTGACGCGGGTGCGCGGCAGGAACAGCGCGGGGATCACCGCGAGCGCCATGAGAACGGTCGCGACGAGGAACGTGGTCGCGAACGCGTCGGCGAGCGAGGTGAGGATCGATTCCTGTACCGGTGCGGGCATCTGGTCGAGCGCCGCCTGGTCCATCTGTCCCCCGCCCTCGGGTGCCCCCGCCGGGGTCACGAGGCGGCTGCTCAGGATCACCGACATGGTCGCGGTGCCCACGGAGCCGGCGGCCTGCTGGACGATGTTCATCAGTGTCGACCCGCGGGCCACGCTCTGATGGGTCAGCGTCTGCAGCGCGGCCGTCATCGTCGGCATCATCGTGGCGCCCATGCCCATGCCCATGACGAACAGCGCGCCGAGGAGCAGGACGTAGGAGGTGTCCGTGCCCACCTGCGTGAAGACCGCCATGCCGAGCGTGACGAGGGTCAGGCCGACGAGCACGATCTTCCCGGGGCCTATCCGGTCGACGAGCCGGCCGGCGACCGGCATGGTGAGCATGGCGCCGAGGCCCTGCGGTGCGAGCAGGATGCCCGCCGCCAGGGTCGACTCGCCCCGCACCTGGAGGAAGTAGCTGGGGAACAGCAGCCCCGCACCGAAGAACGCGATCGCGAACACCGACATGGTGAGCACCGCGAACGTCAGCTGGCGGTTGCGGAACAGGTACAGGTCGATGAGCGGGTTCCGGGCGCGCAAGGCGTGGAACACGAACGCGGCGATCAGCGCGACGCCGATCACGCCGGGAACGAGGACCCGCGTCGCGGCGACGGTGCCGACCTCCGGGATGGAGGAGACACCGAACAGGAACAGCGCCAGCCCCGGCGACAGGAGCGCCATGCCCACGAAGTCGAAGGACTCGGACCTGCTCGGGCGGTCCTTGGGCAGGATCACCACGGCGGCGACGAGCGCCAGGACACCGATGGGCAGGTTGATCAGGAAGATCCAGTGCCAGCTGGCGGTGTCGATCAGCCACCCGCCGAGAATCGGGCCGCCGATCGGGCCCAGCAGCATCGGGATACCGAGCACCGCCATCACGCGGCCGACGCGGTGCGGGCCCGCCGCGTGGGTCATGATCGTCATGCCGAGCGGCATGAGCATGCCGCCACCGAGGCCCTGCACGACCCGGAATGCGATGAGCGAAGAAATGTCCCACGCCATGCTGCACAGCACGGAACCGGCGACGAACAGGACGAGTGCGGCGAGGTAGAGGCGCTTGGTGCCGAATCGGTCCGCGGCCCAGCCTGTGAGCGGAATCACGCTGGCGAGCGCCAGCGTGTAGGCGGTCATGGTCCACGCGACGGTCGCGTAGCCGGCGTCGAACTCCTCCATGAACGTCGGCACGGCGACGGAGACGACGGTCACGTCGAGAATCGACATGATGGCGCCGAGCACCACCACCGAGGCGATCTTCAGAACTGCCGCGTCGAGCTTGTCGCTCACCGGCGCGGCGGCCGGGCCCGCATGGGGGGCTGTCATGGGTCGGTCCTCTCGAGGCGCGAGGGCAGGCGGACCTGCCGGAACGGAGTCGAGGGCCGGGCACCACGTCGTGCCGGACGGCGACGACCGTCTCGGCGCGAGCCGCGTGTCACCGCCGGCGCGAGCCGCGTGTCACCGCCGGCGTGGACCGCGTGTCACCCTCGACGTGCCCGGCGACCAGCGCGCGCCCCGACAGCGCGGCGGATCGACATCCCGGCCTGCGCTCCCCCGGCGGACGTCGCCGCGGGCGGTGCCGGGCACCGTCGGAAGATTCTAGTGCCGGCGCAGACGAAGCCCCAACCGGTTATCGGCGGACCAGACGCAGCAGGCTGCGTCCCGACCGCGGGCGGCCGGCCGCCGTCTTCGTCAGGCGCGCACGATCGGTCAGCTTGACCCGTGGCCGGCCGGCCGCACGACCGGCCGCGCGCTCGGCCTCGTCGATCTCGTGCCAGCCGCTCAGTCCCACCCGGCTCGGGCGCCGCTGCCCGAGCAGGCGATCGAGTTCCCGCCGGCCGTACGCCGGCCGCGCGAGCCGACCGGCGTCGAAGTCGGCGAGCAGCGCCGCGACCGTTTCCTTGGCGCATGCCTTGTTGGTGCCGATCACGCCGCTCGGCCCGCGCTTGATCCACCCGGTGACGTACACGCCAGGTCCGGCCCCGGTGACCCGCCCGTCCTCGTTGGGAACGATCGCGCGCCGCTCGTCGAACGGCACCCCCGGGAGCGGAACCCCGCGGTAGCCGATCGAGCGCAGCACCAGCTGCGCGTCGAGATGCAGGGTCTGCTCGGTGGGGCGGGCGACGAGCGCACCGTCGTCGCCGGGGATCAGTTCGTTGCGCACCGCCCGCAGGCCCGTGACCCGGTCGGTGCCCTCGATCGCGGTGGGTGACACGAGGTAACGGAACACGATGCGCTTGTTCCCCGGCCGGGGTTCGCGGCGCGCGTACTCGCGGGCGAGCCGCATCCGCATCGCGACGGCGGGATCCGCCGCGGCGAGCTCCGCGCTGGCGGGGTCGAGGTCGAGCTCGGACTCGTCGACGACGACGTCGACCCCGTTCAGATCACCGAGGGCGAGGAACTCCGGATTGCTGTAGGCCGCCTGCGCCGGCCCTCGGCGGCCCAGCAGGACGACCTCGCGGATGTTGCTCCGGCGCAGCGCCTCGAGCGCGTGGTCGGCGATGTCGGTCCGGGCCAGCTCGTCGACGTCCATGGTGAGAATGCGGGCGACGTCGAGTGCGACGTTGCCGTTGCCGACGAGGACGGCGCGTTCACCGGAGAGATCGAAGACCCGGTCGGCGTAGTCGGGGTGGCCGTTGTACCAGGCGACGAACTCGGTGGCGGCATGGCTGCCGGGCAGGTCCTCGCCGGGAATGCCGAGACTGCGGTCGGCGGACGCGCCGGTGGCGTAGACGACGGCGTGGTGATGGGCGAGCAGCTCGTCGTGGTCGATGTCGCGGCCCACCTCGACGTCGAGGTGCAGGGCGAACGCCTCGCGACGGAACGACCACTCGAACGACTCGGTGACAGCCTTCGTCCCGGGATGGTCGGGCGCGACGCCGCTGCGGACCAGGCCCCAGGGGGTCGGCAGCCGGTCGAACATCTCCACCTCGACATTCGAGCGCTCGAGTAGTTCCTGCGCGGCGTAGCACGCCGCCGGCCCGGCCCCGACAACCGCGACGCGCAGAGTCTCCTGCCCCCGGGGCGGGGCGGGCGTCGGGGTGAGCGGGTTCCAGTTCTCGGGCATCGGATGCGCCGTGTAGTACTCCGCGTTGATGTCCTTGAACCGGGTCTGAGCCTCGGTGAGCCGGTCCTCGGGGAAGATCGCCTCGACCGGGCAGGCGTCCGCGCACGCGCCGCAGTCGATGCAGGTCTGCGGATCGATGTGCAGCATCTCGGTCTGTGCGAACTCCCGCTCCTCCGGAGTGGGATGGATGCAGTTCACCGGGCACACGGCGACGCAGCTCGCATCGTTGCAGCACGTCTGTGTGATCACGTAGGCCATGTCGCGTCCTCGAAGAGCCGGGACCGGATTTCATGTGACATCCGGTAACAGTTATATCGACTGTAGCCTCGGGGTCCGCCGCTCGCAAGATTCGCTGCGGGCCTGCCCCGCAACTGTCAGAATCGGCGGGGCCCGACGAAGACCAGGGGGACGCATGGGTTCGGATACCGCCGCGGGAGCGACAACCGCAGACACCGCCGCGGCAGCGGCAACCGCAGACACCGCCGCGGCAGCGGCACCTACGGATACCGCCGCGGCAGCGGCACCGGGAAAGCACGTACCCGAGGACGCCTGGGCGCAGCCCCTCGCCACCGCTCCCCCGCCCGACGACGCGTTCCGGTCCACGCGCACGGTGCGCACCGGCGACGTCGACAGCCGGGAACGGCTCCGGCTCGACGGCGTGGCCCGTTACCTGCAGGACATCGGCACCGACAACCTCGACGCCGTCGACGCCACCGACACCGATCCGCTGTGGATCGTGCGCCGCACCGTCGTCGACGTGCACCGGCCGGCCCGCTTCCGGGAACAGCTCGAACTGCGCCGATGGTGTGACGCCCTGTCCACGCGATGGGCCAACGTCCGTGTGCGGTTCGAGGGCACCGGCGGCGCCGCGATGGACACGTCGGCGTTCTGGATCAACATCGGGCCCACCAACGGCATGCCGGCTCGGATCAGCGACCGGCTCTGGGAACACATGGCTCGTCACGCCGCGGACACCCGTCTGCGGTGGCGGGCATGGTTGCCGCCCACGCCGTCCGCAGACGCCGACGCCGGCACGCACTTCCCGCTGCGGGCCACCGACATCGACCCGTTCGACCACGTCAACAACGCCGCCTACTGGCACGGCATCGAGGAGCACCTCGCCGGACGGCCGGAGTTGCAGACGGCCCCGTATCGTGCGGCGATCGAGCATCTTCGACCGGTTGTCGCCGGCGACACGCTCGTCCTGCGCGCCCGGCACGACGCCGACTCGCTGACCCTGTGGTTCACGGTCGACGACGAGGTGCGGGCGGTGGCACGCGTCGGCCGCCGGTGAACGTCACCGCCTAGGGTGAACCCATGACCCGCACCCTGATCCTGTTGCGGCACGGGAAGTCCGCGTACCCGGACGACGTCGCCGATCACGAGCGCCCGCTCGCCCCCCGCGGGCGGCGCGAGGCCGGTCTCGCCGGGCGCTGGCTGCGGGCCCACCAGCCCCCCGTCGACGCGGTGCTGTGTTCGACCGCGACGCGGGCCCGCAAGACGCTCGCAGAGGCCGCCGTCGAGGCGTCCACCGACTTCCTCGACGACCTCTACGAGACCACACCGGAGCGGGTGGTCGCCGCGATCCGCCGGGTCCCGGACGACGTGTCCACGCTGCTCGTCGTGGGACACGAGCCCGTCCTGTCGGCGACGACGCTGTTGCTCTCGGCCGACCACGACTCCGACGCCGCCCGTCAGATCGTCGAGAAGTTCCCGACTTCCGCCGTGGCGGTGCTCGAGGTGCGCGGGACGTGGCACGACCTCGGTGCCGGTGAGGCCGCCCTGGTCGACTTCCACATCCCGCGCTGACCGGGAACGGCCGCTACTGCACGGCGGCGAGCCGCCCCTACTGCACCGCGGCGAGCCGCCCCTACTGCACCGCGGCGAGCCGCCCCTACTGCACGGCGGCGAGCCGCCCCTACTGCACGGCGGCGAGCCGCCCCTACTGCACCGCGGCGAGCCGGCGCTACTTCACCGCGGCGGCGAGCGCCTCCAGGTAGGCATCTATCCCCCAGGTCAGGGACAGGACCGTGGGGGGCGACACCGCGGCGATCAGCTCGGTGCCGTTCACCGTCGCCACCCTGCCTTCGGTGACCTGCTGCATGGTCTGCGCCCACGGCTGGGCGAGGGTGCGTTCCTGCGCTGCGGCGTCGTCGGCGTAGGAGAGGAGGATGTCGCTGGTGAGCTTGCCGACCTCCTCGAAGCTCATCGTGAAGTAGAAGCTGGACTCGTCCGTGCTCAGTTCGGTGACGCTCGGGGCGCTGACGAGACCGAGGTCGGTGAGGAACTCCACCCGCGAATCGGCGGGCTTGTAGACGTAGAACGTGTCGCCCGTGTCCCATACCGCGGCGACGGTGCGGCCCTGCAACTGCGGGTACGCGGCGGCCTTGTCGGCGATGATCGCCTCGGTGTCGGCGATCAGGCGCTCGGCGTCGGCGGACCGGCCCAGCGCCTGCCCGACCGTGGAGACGACGTCACGCCACGGGGTGGCCCACGGCTCACCGGGGTACGCGACGGTGGGAGCGATCCGGCTGAGGGTGTCGTACTGATCCTGGGTGAGCCCGGAGTAGTTGGCGAGGATGACGTCCGGGCGGGCCGCCGCGATCTGCTCGACCGGCACGTCCGTGCCGTCGTTCTGCAGGATCGTCGGTGTCTCGGCACCGAGTTCGGTGAGCTCGTCTCCGATCCACGGCAGGACACCCTGCTCGTCACCGCCGTACGACTGTGCCGGCATGGCGACGGGGACGACCCCGAGCGCGAGCGCGGCGTCGGTGCTCCCGAAGCCCCACGTGACCACCCGTTCGGGTTCGGTCTCGATCGTGGTGCTGCCGAGGGCGTGCTCGATCGTCACGGGGAACGCGCCCGCGCCCGAGCCGGATGCCTCGGAGGGGTCGTCGCCGCCCGACGAGCACGCGGTCAGGACGAATGTGAGGGCGAGACCGGCTGCGGCAAGCAATCTCGGGATTCGGGTCGACGGCACTGGCGTTCCCTTCGATTAATTAGGAGTGCCTACCCAAACTAGCGGATCGACTGGGTCGCCGCGCGGGTACCCCCGGAACCCAGAAGGCCCCGCCCCCGAAGAGAAGAGGGCGGGACCTTCGTGGCTACGGCAGGTGCCTGACCGCGGCCGGCGAACCGGCTGCGGCGACGGCTCTACCGGTAGTCGCTGGAGTAACCGTAGTCGTCGAGCGGAACCGCAGCGCCGGTGTTCTGGCCGAAGCCCTCCGGCGAGTAGTACTGATCCTCGTACGACGGGATCGCGTACGCGGCCGCGCGGGCCTCCTCGGTCGGCTGCACCTGGATGTTCCGGTACCGGTTGATGCCGGTGCCGGCCGGGATCAGCTTGCCGATGATCACGTTCTCCTTCAGACCGATCAGCTTGTCCGAGCGGCAGTTGATCGCCGCGTCGGTCAGCACGCGAGTGGTCTCCTGGAACGACGCCGCCGACAGCCACGAATCGGTGGCCAGCGACGCCTTCGTGATGCCCATGAGCACGGGACGGCCGGCAGCCGGCTCCCCGCCCTCGGCGACGACGCGCCGGTTCGAGGCCTCGAACTCGCTGCGCTCGACCAGCGATCCGGGGAGGAACTCCGTCGACCCCGAGTCGATGATCGTCACGCGGCGCAGCATCTGGCGCACGATGACCTCGATGTGCTTGTCGTGGATCGACACACCCTGGCTGCGGTACACCTCCTGGACCTCGTTGACGAGGTGGACCTGCACCTGGCGCGGTCCCATGACCCGCAGCACCTCGTGCGGATCGGCCGCACCCTCGAGCAGCTGCTGACCGACCTCCACGTGGTCGCCGTCCGCGAGGACACCTTCGGTGCCGTCCGCCTTACGGATGACGTGCAGACGCTGACGCTTCGACAGCTTGTCGTACACGACCTCCTCGCCACCGTCGTCCGGGACGATGGTGATCTTGTAGAAGCGGTCGTCGTCCTCGAGTCGCACGCGGCCGGAGACGTCGGCGATGGGCGCCTTGCCCTTCGGAACGCGGGCCTCGAACAGCTCCTGCACCCGGGGCAGACCGCCGGTGATGTCCTCACCGACGCCACCCTGGTGGAACGTACGCATCGTCAGCTGCGTGCCGGGCTCACCGATGGACTGGGCGGCGACGATACCGACGGCCTCGCCGATGTCGACGAGCTTGCCGGTCGCCATCGAGCGGCCGTAGCAGGTGGCGCACACGCCGGTACCGGTGTCGCAGGTCAGCACGGAGCGGACCTTGACCTTCCGGATGCCGGCGGCCAGCAGGGCCTCGATCGCCGGGTCGCCGAGGTCGCTGCCCCGGGTGACGACGACGTTGCCGTCCGCGTCGACCGCATCGGTGGCCAGCGTACGGGCGTACGTGCTGGTCTCGATGTGGGCGTCGCGCACCAGACGACCGGTCTCGGCGCCCGTCCCGTCCCGCTCGGGCTCGGCGATGATCATCTCGATGCCGCGCGGCGTGCCGCAGTCGGTCTCGCGGACGATGACGTCCTGCGACACGTCCACCAGACGACGGGTCAGGTAACCCGAGTCGGCGGTACGCAGCGCGGTGTCGGCCAGACCCTTACGCGCACCGTGGGTGTTGATGAAGTACTCGAGCACGGTCAGGCCCTCGCGGAACGAGGACTTGATCGGACGCGGGATGAACTCGCCCTTCGGGTTCGTCACCAGACCCTTCATGCCCGCGAGCGAACGGATCTGGGTCATGTTGCCCGCGGCGCCGGACTTCACGATCGTCGGGATCGGGTTGTCGTCCGGGTAGTGCGCCTCCATGGCCTGACCGACCTCTTCGGTCGCCTCCTGCCACAGCTTGACGAGCGAGTCGCGCCGCTCCTCCTTCGAGAGGGCACCACGAGCGAACTTGCGCTCGAGCTGATCCGCCGACGCCTCGTAGCGTTCGAGGATCTCCTTCTTCTCCGGCGGCACCAGCACGTCGGCCATCGACACGGTCACACCCGAACGGGTGGCCCAGTAGAAGCCGGCGTCCTTGAGCTTGTCGACGGTCTGCGCGACGACGATCATCGGGTAGCGCTCGGCGAGATCGTTGATGATCGCGGCCTGGCGCTTCTTCGGCATGACGTCGTTGACGAAGCCGTAGTTCACCGGCAGCAGCTCGTTGAACAGCACGCGACCGAGCGTGGTCTGCACGGTCCAGCCGTCGCCGTAGTTCCAGCCGTCGGGGAACAGCTCCGTCTCGAGGTCCTTCGGCGGCCGCTGCCGCTCCAGGCGCACCTTGATGGGGGCCTGCACCGACAGCACACCGCGGTCCACGGCCATGATCGCCTCGGCGGGAGACGAGTACACGCCCTGCTCCGGCTCACCGTCGGTGGCCGGCCGGTACGCGCCGGGCGCGTCCTCGACCAGGCGGGTCAGGTGGAACAGACCCGTCACCATGTCCAGACGCGGCATGGCGAGCGGACGACCCGATGCCGGCGACAGGATGTTGTTCGACGACAGCATCAGCACGCGGGCCTCGGCCTGCGCCTCCGCGGACAGCGGCAGGTGCACGGCCATCTGGTCGCCGTCGAAGTCGGCGTTGAACGCCTCACACACCAGCGGGTGCAGCTGGATGGCCTTGCCCTCGACGAGCTGCGGCTCGAACGCCTGGATGCCGAGACGGTGCAGCGTGGGAGCACGGTTGAGTAGCACGGGGTGCTCGTTGATGACCTCTTCGAGCACGTCCCACACCTGCGGACGCTGCCGCTCGACCATCCGCTTGGCGGACTTGATGTTCTGCGCGTGGTTCAGATCGACCAGACGCTTCATCACGAACGGCTTGAACAGCTCGAGGGCCATCAGCTTCGGCAGACCGCACTGGTGCAGCTTGAGCTGCGGGCCGACGACGATGACCGAACGGCCCGAGTAGTCGACACGCTTGCCGAGCAGGTTCTGACGGAATCGGCCCTGCTTGCCCTTGAGCAGGTCGGACAGCGACTTGAGCGGACGGTTGCCCGGGCCGGTGACCGGCCGGCCGCGACGGCCGTTGTCGAACAGCGCGTCCACCGACTCCTGCAGCATCCGCTTCTCGTTGTTGACGATGATCTCGGGGGCACCGAGGTCGATCAGTCGCTTGAGGCGGTTGTTGCGGTTGATGACGCGGCGGTACAGGTCGTTGAGATCGGAGGTCGCGAAGCGGCCACCGTCGAGCTGCACCATCGGGCGCAGCTCCGGCGGGATCACCGGCACCGCGTCGAGGACCATGCCCATGGGCGAGTTGCCGGACTGCTGGAAGGCCGCGACGACCTTCAGGCGCTTGAGGGCGCGCAGCTTCTTCTGGCCCTTGCCGCTGCGGATCGTCTCGCGCAGCGACTCGGCCTCGGCGTCGATGTCGAAGTTCTCGATGAGCTTCTGGATCGACTCGGCGCCCATCGCACCCGTGAAGTACTCGCCGTAGCGGTCCTGCAGCTCCCGGTAGAGCAGCTCGTCGACGATCAGGTCCTTCGGCTTGAGCTTGGTGAAGGTGTTCCAGATCTCCTCGAGCCGGTCCAGCTCGCGCTGGGCACGGTCACGCAGCTGACGCATCTCGCGCTCGCCGCCGTCCTTGACCTTGCGGCGGACGTCGGACTTGGCACCCTCGGCCTCGAGCTCGGCCAGGTCGGCTTCCAGCTTCTGCGCGCGTGCCTCGAGGTCGGCGTCGCGCTGGTCGGCGACGGACTTCTTCTCGACCTCCATCTCGGCTTCGAGGGTCGAGAGCTCGTTGTGGCGCAGTTCGTCGTCCACGGCCGTGATGACGTACGCGGCGAAGTAGATGATCTTCTCGAGATCCTTCGGCGCCAGGTCGAGCAGGTAACCGAGGCGGCTCGGCACACCCTTGAAGTACCAGATGTGCGTGACCGGCGCGGCGAGCTCGATGTGGCCCATGCGCTCGCGGCGCACCTTGGCGCGAGTCACCTCGACGCCGCAGCGCTCACAGATGATGCCCTTGAAGCGGACACGCTTGTACTTGCCGCAGTAGCACTCCCAGTCCCGGGTGGGGCCGAAGATCTTCTCGCAGAAGAGGCCGTCCTTCTCGGGCTTGAGCGTGCGGTAGTTGATGGTCTCCGGCTTCTTGACCTCACCGTACGACCAGTTGCGGATGTCCTCCGCAGTGGCCAAGCCGATGCGGAGTTCATCGAAGAAGTTGACGTCGAGCACGTAACTTCCTTTCCCCTTCACGGGTTTTGTTGCTGCTAGTTGTCGCTGTTGCTGCCGGGGCCCGACGAGATGCAGTCCGCCGTGCGGGAGTGCATCTCATCGGGTCGGCTCCTAGTTCGCGAGGTCGTCGACCGTGGCCGACTCGTTGCGGGAAAGGTTGATGCCCAGGTTGGCCGCCGCCCGCTCGAGGTCCTCGTCGTCGCCGTCGGCCATCGCGATGGCCGCGCCGTCGCTGGAGAGCACCTCCACGTTCAGGCACAGCGACTGGAGTTCCTTGAGGAGCACCTTGAAGGACTCGGGGATACCCGGCTCCGGGATGTTCTCGCCCTTGACGATGGCCTCGTAGACCTTCACGCGGCCCACCACGTCGTCCGACTTGATGGTGAGCAGCTCCTGCAGCGTGTACGCGGCACCGTAGGCCTGCATGGCCCAGCACTCCATCTCACCGAACCGCTGGCCACCGAACTGGGCCTTACCACCGAGCGGCTGCTGGGTGATCATCGAGTACGGGCCGGTCGAACGGGCGTGGATCTTGTCGTCGACCAGGTGGTGCAGCTTGATGATGTACATGTAGCCGACCGACACCGGGTACGGGAACGGCTCGCCGGAACGGCCGTCGAACAGCGTCGCCTTGCCGTCCGCGCCGACCATGACCTCGCCGTCGCGGTTCGGCAGCGTCGAGCCGAGCAGACCCGTCAGCTCGTCCTCGCGGGCACCGTCGAACACCGGGGTGGCGATGTTGGTGTCCGGATCGGCGGCGAGCATGTCGTCGGACAGGTTCTTCGCCCACTCGGGACGCTCACCGTCGCCGGCGACCTGGACGTTCCAGCCGGCCTTGCCGATCCAGCCGAGATGCGTCTCGAGGATCTGGCCGATGTTCATACGACGCGGGACACCGTGCGTGTTGAGGATGATGTCCACCGGGGTGCCGTCGGGCAGGAACGGCATGTCCTCCTGCGGGAGGATCTTGCCGATGACGCCCTTGTTGCCGTGCCGGCCGGCGAGCTTGTCGCCGTCCTGGATCTTGCGCTTCTGCGCGACGTACACGCGGACGAGCTCGTTGACACCCGGGGGCAGATCGTCGTCGTCCTCGCGCGAGAACACGCGGACGCCGATGACCTTGCCGGTCTCGCCGTGGGGCACCTTCAGCGACGTGTCACGCACCTCGCGGGCCTTCTCACCGAAGATCGCGCGCAGCAGCCGCTCCTCCGGGGTCAGCTCGGTCTCGCCCTTCGGGGTGACCTTGCCGACGAGGATGTCGCCGTCGCGCACCTCGGCGCCGATGCGCACGATGCCGCGCTCGTCCAGGTCCGCGAGGACCTCGTCCGAGACGTTCGGGATGTCGCGGGTGATCTCCTCGGCACCGAGCTTGGTGTCGCGGGCGTCGATCTCGTGCTCCTCGATGTGGATCGAGGTGAGCACGTCCTCCTCGACGAGGCGCTGCGACAGGATGATCGCGTCCTCGTAGTTGTGGCCTTCCCACGGCATGATCGCCACGAGGAGGTTCTTGCCGAGCGCCATCTCACCGTTCTCGGTGCAGGGGCCGTCGGCGAGGACCTGACCGGACTCGACGCGCTGCCCCTCGTCCACGATCGGCCGCTGGTTCGAGCAGGTGCCCTGGTTCGAACGGTCGAACTTGCGCAGACGGTAGGTGCGGCGGGTGCCGTCGTCCGCCATCACGGTGATGAAGTCGGCCGAGACCTCCTCGATCACGCCGGACTTCTCGGTGACGACGACGTCGCCCGCATCGACGGCGGCACGCAGCTCCATGCCGGTACCGACGACCGGGGCCTCGTTGCGCACCAGCGGCACGGCCTGACGCTGCATGTTCGCACCCATGAGGGCACGGTTGGCGTCGTCGTGCTCGAGGAACGGAATCATGGCCGTGGCCACGGACACCATCTGCCGCGGCGAGACGTCCATGTAGTCGACCTCGGTCGCCGCGACGAATTCGACCTCGCCGCCCTTCTTGCGGACGAGGACGCGCTCCTCGCTGAAGCGGCCGTCGGCGTCGACCGGCGAGTTGGCCTGCGCCACGACGTGGCGGTCCTCCTCGTCGGCGGTGAGGTAGTCGACCTGGTCGGTGACGATGCCGTTCTCGACCTTGCGGTACGGGGTCTCGATGAAACCGAACGGGTTGACCCGCGCGTACACCGACAGGGAGCCGATCAGGCCGATGTTCGGGCCTTCCGGGGTCTCGATCGGGCACATGCGGCCGTAGTGCGAGTGGTGGACGTCGCGGACCTCGAGGCCGGCGCGCTCACGGGACAGACCACCCGGGCCGAGCGCCGAGAGGCGGCGCTTGTGGGTCAGGCCCGACAGCGGGTTGTTCTGGTCCATGAACTGCGACAGCTGGGAGGTTCCGAAGAACTCCTTGATCGCGGCCACGACGGGACGGATGTTGATCAGCGTCTGCGGCGTGATGGCCTCGACGTCCTGAGTGGTCATCCGCTCACGGACGACGCGCTCCATGCGGGACAGGCCGACGCGGATCTGGTTCTGGATGAGCTCGCCGACGGTGCGCAGGCGACGGTTGCCGAAGTGGTCGATGTCGTCGACCTCGACGGGAACCTCGACGCCGCCCGGCGCCGTCATGGTGGTCTCCCCCGCGTGCAGGCGCACCAGGTACTCGATGGTGGCGACGATGTCTTCCTCGGTGAGGGTCGACGCCTCGATCGGCTGGCCGACGTTCAGGCCCAGCTTCTTGTTGATCTTGTAACGTCCCACGCGCGCCAGGTCGTAGCGCTTGTCCTTGAAGAAGAGGTTCTCCAGCAGGGTCTGCGCGCTCTCCTTGGTGGGCGGCTCGCCCGGGCGCAGCTTGCGGTAGATGTCGAGCAGGGCCTCGTCGGTGCCGGCCGTGTTGTCCTTCTCGAGAGTGGACATCATGATCTCGGAGAAGCCGAAGCGCTCGACGATCTGCTCGTTGGTCCAGCCGAGCGCCTTGAGCAGCACGGTGACCGGCTGGCGGCGCTTGCGGTCGATCCGCACGCCGACGGTGTCGCGCTTGTCGACGTCGAACTCGAGCCACGCGCCGCGGCCCGGGATCACCTTGACGCTGTGCAGGTCCTTCTCGGTGCTCTTGTCGACCGCGCGGTCGAAGTACACGCCCGGGGAACGCACCAGCTGCGAGACGACGACGCGCTCGGTGCCGTTGATGATGAAGGTGCCCTTGTCGGTCATCATCGGGAAGTCACCCATGAAGACCGTCTGGCTCTTGATCTCGCCGGTGTTGTTGTTGATGAACTCGGCAGTGACGAACAGCGGCGCCGCGTACGTCATGTCCTTGTCCTTGCACTCCTCGACGGAGGCCTTGACCTCGTCGAAGCGCGGGTCGGAGAAGGACAGGGACATCGACCCGGAGAAGTCCTCGATCGGAGAGAGCTCCGCCAGGATCTCCTCGAGGCCGCCGACGACGGGACCGTCACCGCGTTCGGCAGCGAGCGCGCGCCAGCGCTCGGAGCCGATCAGCCATTCGAAGGAATCTGTCTGTAGATCGAGGAGCCCGGGGACTTCGAGAGGTTCGCGAATCTTTGCGAACGAGACCCTCTTCGGGGCTCCGGGGATTCCGGCAACTGCCTTGGTCTGGCTAGAGACTGCCAAGATGCGTCCTTCCAGCACCTCACGCGGGCCGCTCCAACCGGTGCGACCGCCGCTGTACCTGCTTCTTCATGTGGGGCGTTATCGCTGGTTGCGACCCGAACGACAACCCCACCGCGAAGTCGGCGGAACGGGCCCCGGAGGGCAACGCTCCCCGCGATGCGGTCGAGAGATGGACAGGAGGCAGCCAGCGCAAAGTCCGAACTTACACCCAAAAGTCGCAGATGTCGAGCGACGGCACGAAAAGAAGCGCCCGACCCCGGGCGCCCAGGACGCATGTTCGTGCGTGCGTACCGATAGAGTGACCGCTCACGCCGCCCGCGTCAAGAGCAACCGGGCCGATTCCCGGTCGGCGCGCTCGTCAGCTGTCCCGGATCTCCGAGACCAGCCACTTGCCGTCGATCTTCTCCATCCGCACCAGAAGCGGCGCCGACGCACTGCCCTGGGCGACCGCGTCGCCGGTCGCGCTGACACTGATGAACGCCGCGACCTCGGCCCGGTCGTCGTCGAGCATCGACGCACCGATGTGGTCGATGCGCACCTCCGTCGCGGTGTGCGTCTGCACCGCCGCCTGCTTGGTGACCTCCGCGGTCAGATCGAACTCCTCCCGCATCGGCGGGGTGAGGACCTCGCGGATCTCGGCGAAGTCCTCGTCGATCGTCTCGTAGTTGTAGCCGTGCATCGTCTCGATCGCATTGCCGGCAGCGGCGGTGACCTCGGACGTCGCGGTGCTGTCGACCCACGCCTCGTTGCTCACCGTCGCGCCGGGACGGGCGGCCGCGACCGCGGCGAACGCACCGAGCGCGAGCGCGGCCCCGCCGACGATCGCCACCGCACGCCAGCTGCCGCGCGAGGCGGTGCCGGCGGCCTGCGCTACCGGCTCCTCCGCGTCCCCACCGTCGTCGACGGGCGCCGGTTCATGCGGCTCCGGGGCGCTCGTCCGGTCGGATCCGGAGCCCGGCCCCGCCGGGGCCGCCGAGGACCCGGTCGCTTCGGCGGCCGCCGTTCCCGCTCCCGCCGTCGGAGCCGGGGGGGACTCGGGCGGGGTCGGCTCGAGCGGGGTGGACTCGGGCGAGGGGGACTCCGGCGGGGTGGGTCCGCTCGGGGTGGGCCCGGTGGCCTCGGGGCGGACGGCACCGCCGGTCCGGCCCGTCCCCGCGATCTTGGGCCGTCGCCCCCTCGGGGGGCCGGCCGGATTGGGCTTGCGACGCTGCGGGGGCACTACACACTCTCCTTCATCGGCTCACTCGCCTGCGGCGGGACCGGGTTCGGCCGGGGGCACGGGGGCGGGTTCGGGCGGCGCGGGTTGCTGCGCGCCCTCCGCCGGCCCGGCACCGAGCTGCACCGAGTCCAGCGGCTGGATCGTCTCCGCCTTCCACACGTCGCCGTCCTTGCGCATCGCCACGTTCACGGTGACCTTGTTCTCGACGAAGTTGTCGGGCCAGGTGGTCTTCACCGCCAGGACGATCAGGGCCTGCGCCGTGTCGGCGTCCGTGTCCAGCGCGGTCAGCGAACCGAACAGCACGTCTGCCGACATGCCCGTGCCCGTCTGGGCCACCTGCTCCCGGATCTGCTGCTCCGTCGCGGCCAGATCGTTGTTCAGGGCCTCGCCGGTGATCGACGACCGCATGTTCTCGATCGACGTGTCGACGTCGGCGGCGTCGACACTGTTGAGGTTGATCGCGGCCTGCATCGCCCCGGACAGGGCCGCGTCCCGCGCCTCGGCCGCCGGACGGTCCACGAGCAGGGCCCGCCCCCACCCGAAGCCGAACCAGGCGGCCGCGACGAGGGCGACCACCGCCAGCACGCTCACCACTGCCAGAACGATCCTGCGTATCGTGTCGCCGCCCGCCCCCGCCGTCTGCGGGGGACGGGACGTCGTTTCTGAACTCACTGCACCAACCTACTTACCTACTTCGGGGTGACTCCGAGCAGCGGCGCGAGCTGCGTCGCGATCGGATTCAAATTGAGCTTGTCCGGGTCCTTCTTCGGCGTGAAGTCCCACGGCTGGATCGTGGCCGGGTCGGCGAACACGATCCGGTTCGCGCTCCGCACGCCGGTGACGCTGCCCTGCGGGACCTCGCAGGATGCCTCCGTGTTGAACGGGAAGTCCTGCTGGGTGTCGTCGAAGTTGGGATCCCGGCGCTGCATCTCGTCGAGGATCGCCTGGGTGCCCTCGTACCCGATGGTGCACGACGGCGGGTTGTTCGTCTCGAACAGGATGCCCTGCCGGACCGCACCGTCGCCGGGCGCCACGGTCCCGGCGCTGGCCGCGACGGCCGGCAGGAACGCGAGCAGCGGCTGCAAGGCCACCGCCTGCGGGCCGAGCTTGTCGCCGAGCAGCGCCAGGTTCGTCAGGTTCGCCGTCAGGCCGGGGCCCGAGTCCGCGACCAGCTGCGTGAGTTCCTCACTCGCCGCCGTCCCGGTCTCGAGGAGGCGACGGACGTCCGGGTCGCTGTCGCGCAGCTGCGCGGTCACCAGGTCCAGATCCGCACTGAACTGCCGGATCGCCGACGCCTGCACCGACTGGGTGTCGAGCACGGTCTGGCTGTCGCGGATCAGCGACACCGTCTGGGGCAGGTACTGCACTCCGGCGTCGCTGAGCTGGGCCAGAGAGTCCACGAGGGTCTGCAGCTGGCCGCCGCGGCCGTCGAACGCGGCCCCCAGTTCGGTCACCACCGTGCGCAGCGAGTCCACCGGCACCGACCGGACGAGCGCGTTCGTGCTCACCAGGAGGTCCTGCACCGGCACCGGCACGTCGGTGGCGTCCTCCCCGATCACCGAGCCTTCCTCGAGGTAGGGACCCTCGTCGGTGTCCGGCAGCAGGTCGACGTACTGCTCGCCGATCGCCGAGCGGTTCGCCACCACGGCACGGGTGGACGCGGGGATCTGCGGCCCGCCGTTGTCGAGGAGGAGGGTGACGTCGATGCCGTCCTCGGTCAGACCGAGTTCCCCGACCCGCCCGACCGGCACGCCCCGGTAGGTGACCTCGGCGTTGGTGAAGATGCCCCCCGAATCGGCGAACCGGGCGTGGACGGTGTACTGCCCGAACCCGAGCAGGTTGTCGAGGCGCACGTACCGCGCGCCGACGAAGACCACGCCGAGCAGCGCGATCACCACGAACGCGACGATCTGTACCCGCAGCAATCGCGATTTCATCATCGCCCTCCCCCGACTCCGAGCTGGTTGAGCAGGCCTTCCAGCGGATTGGCCGGCGCTGCACCGGAGTCCGGCGCTGCGGCGGGCAGGCCGGGCAGCGTCACCCCCGGCGGCAGTTCGAGTCCCGCCGGCAGCCTCGGCTCCGGGAGCTCCGGCAGCAGCGAGACCGTGGGCCAGCCCCGTCTCGGCCCGTTGCCGTTGTAGTACGGATTCGACGGATCCACGACGGGCTTGGGCTCACCGAACTTGGGCTGCCGGTAGACCGGTTCACCCTGTCCGACGCCGAGCGAGGCCAGCGCGTCCCCGATCTGCATGTCCACAGCGAGGAACAGGTTGACCGAGCCACCGAGGGCGATCCTCTCGACCCCGTCCGGGAAGGGCACCGTCGGGATGAACGGCAGCGCCTTCACCAGGTCGTCCCCGGACGCGGCGAGCTGCTGCAGCGTGGGGCGCAGGGCCAGCAGGTCGGCGATCAGGTTCTCCTTGGACTGGTCGAGCACGTCGGTGCCCACGGTTCCCAGCCGGTCGAGCTGGACGAGCAGCTCGGTCAGCTGGGGACGCTGCTGCTCGAGCACCGCCGTGGCCACCGGCAGGTCGTCGAGGATCGCCGCGACCCGGTCGTTCTGCTCCGCGACCCGGACGGTGAGCACGTCGAGGCCGTCGAGGGCGCGGGTGATGTCGTCACGTTGCCGATCGAGACCGTCGATGAGCCGATCCGCCTGTTGCAGAAGGCTCTTCGTGGTGCCTTCGCGTCCCTCGAACGCGGTGGACAGCTCCTCGACCACGGGCTGCAACTGGCCGACGCCGCCACCGTTGAGCAGCAGCGAGAGCGCACCGAGTACGGGTTCGAGCTCCGTGGCGTGCCGGGTCCGGTCCAGCGGAATGACGTCGCCGTCGGCGAGCAGTTCACTCGACGGGTCGCTCGGCGGCGGAGTGAGCTGGACGAACTTCTCACCCAGCAGGCTGGTCTGTTCCACCGCGGCATACGCGTTGGCCGGCAACTCCACCGCCGAGTCCACCACGATCCCGACGTCCGCGGTCCACCCGTCGGGTCCCACGGACACCGTCTCCACCCGGCCGACGGGCACGCCGTCCACCTTGACGGTCGACTGCGGCACGAGGTCGAGCACGTCGTCGAACTGCACGGTCACGTGGATCGGGTCCGAACCGACGTCCGCGCCACCGGGCAGGGGCAGGCTCTCGGCGCCACCACACGCGGACACCGCGAGGGCCGTCGCGCAGGCTCCGGCACCGAGAATCACCGAGCGTCTCACTGTCCGCCCTCCTCGAGGTTCAGGCGCTGGGATTCGACACCGGGCACGGTGCCGGGCACCACCTGACGCTGGATGTTCTCGCCGCTGAGGACACCGAACGGCAGGATCAGATCCGGGGTCCGGATGTCGTTGGTGATCTGTTCGGCGAGGCCGGAGCACTGATCGATCAGCGGCTGCATCTGTCGGCCCAGCTGCTCGAACCTCGGGTCGCCCGGCACGAGCCGACCGAGATCGATGAGCTTGCACATCACGCCGGCCGGGTCCTGCAGGTCGGTCACCACCAGACGGGAGGCGAGCGACCCGGATTCCGCGTCGTAGGAGTTGACCAGGTTGCTCACGGCCAGGGGCAGCAGGGTCAGCGAATTCACCAGTGAATCCCGGTTGGCAGCAAGGTTGTTCGTCACGGGGACCAGGGCGTCCACGTTGTCCTTCAGCGCCGCCTGATTGTCGTTCACGAACTGCGCGACCACCCCGAGCGACTCCGACAGCTGATTCAGCGCGAGCCCGAGGTTCTCCCGTTCACCGGCCAGGTAGCCCGACAGGTCCGACAGCTGGGTGTTGAACTCGCGCACCTGCTGATCGTTCGCCGCCAGCGCGGATACGAAGATCTGCAGGTTCTCGATGGTGCCGAACAGGTCACCCCGCGACTCGTTGAGCGTGCGCGACGCGGCGGAGAGCTGCTCGATGGTCTGGCCGAGCGCAGCACCGTTGCCCTCGAGGTTCTCGGCGCCGGTCTCCACGAATCGGGTCAGTGCCCCGTCCTTGTTCGCGCCCTCCGGGCCGAGAGCCCGCGACAGCTCGTCGACGCTGGCGTACAGCTCGTCCACCTCGACCGGGGTGGCGGTCCGTTCCCGCGGGATGACGGCGCCGTCGGCCATCGTCTCGCCACCGGTGTACGCGGGAGCGAGCTGCACGTAGCGGTCCGCGACGACCGACGGGGTGATCTGCACGGCTTTGGCGTCGGCGGGGATGTCGACGCCGCGGTCGACACGCATGTCCACCCGCACCTGGTCCCCTTCCGGGACGACCGCGGTGACCTTACCGACCTCGACGCCGAGGACCCGGACGTCGGACCCCTCGTACACGCCGACGGCCTTGTCGAAGTACGCGGTGATCTCGGTGGTGCCCATGCGGTTGAAGACCCACCACAGCACGCCCGCGATCAGCACCACGGCCGCGACGATCGCGGCGATCAGCACGATCGGGCCGCGCCGTGAGCCGCCACCGGACTCGGCATGCGACATCAGTTCTCTCCCAACGTGCGAACCGGATCGCGGTATCCGGGGATCTCGGGCAATCCGGGCGGAATGAGGTTGACGACGACCTGGTCGAACCAGCGGCCGTTGCCGACGACGTTCGAGTACAGCCGGACGAACGGCTCGTACAGCTTCATCGCCCGGTCCAGATCGTCGTTGCGGTCCTGCAGGATCTGGACGACACCCCGCAGCTGGTCGAGCGCCGGACCGATCGTCGCCTCGTTGTCACGGACCAGGCCGGTCAACTCCGCCGACAGCCGCTGCGTCCCCGTCAGCAGCTGTGAGATGGCCTGCTGGCGGTTGTTGAGTTCGGCGATCAGCAGCGCTCCGTCGCTGATCAGCCGGTTGAACTCCGCGTTCCGGTCCGCGAGGATCTGCGACGTCCGGCCGGTCGCCTCGAGCAGCCGCTTCAGTTCCTGGTCCCGGCTCGCCACCGTCTGCGACAGCCTGGTCACGCCGTCCAGCGAGGCCCGGATGTCGTCCGGTGTCTCGGAGAACGCCTCCGAGAGGGTGTCGAAGCTCGTGGCCAGCTGCTCGGAGTCGATCTCGCCCAGAGTGGTGGCCGCCGACGAGAACGCCTCGATCACGTCGTACGGGGCGACGGTGCGCGACAACGGAATCCGATCGTCCGGATCGAGCACCTCCGTGCCCCGCGGCTCCAGGGCGAGGTACTTCTGGCCCAGGATGGTCTTGATCTGGATCGAGGCGGAGGTGTCGTCGCCGAGCCAGGCGTCCTTGACCTTGAACGACACGAGCACCCGGTCACCGTCGAGCTCGATGTCGGTGACCTGGCCGACCTTGACGCCGGCGATGCGCACCTCGTTGGTGGGTTTGAGGCCGGCCGCCTCGGTGAACTCCGCGCGGTAGGTGGCGCCGGCCCCGATGATCGGCAGCGAATCCAGGAAGAAGGCCGACAGGGTGGCCAGCAGGACCACGAGAATCCCGAGGGCGCCGGACACGGCCGGACTGCGACGTCTGCTCATCGTCCCTGCAACTCCTGCATCCCGTCCTGCGTACAGCGCTTCGCGGCATTGGTGTAGATCGGCTGGTTCACCGTGGGAAGACCCGTCGGCAGATTCAGGTACGGAACCGAACCCGGACCGGCGATCACGTCGATGCCGCACAGGTAGAATTGGAACCACGACCCGTAGCTCGCGACCCGGCCCAGCTTCTCGAGCTTGACCGGAAGGGTCGCAAGGATCTCGTCGACCGCGTCGCGGTTGTTGTTCAGGTTCGCCCCGAGCTGCTCGACCGCCGTGATCGACCCGGCGATCGCCGGCCGGGTCGGCTCGAGCAGATCGGCCGTCGCGTCCGTCAGCCCGGCCAGCGACTGTACTGCCGCACCCACCGTGTCGCGGTCGGCGGCCAGTCCGCTCACCAGCGCCTGGGTGTTGACGAGCAGCGAGTCGAGCTGCGCGTCCCGCTCGTTGATGTTGGTGAGCACCGAGTTCAGGTTGTCGATGACCGCGCCGATCACCCGGTCCTTGTCGGCGATCGTGTTGGTCAGGCTCGCCGTCGTGCGCACCAGGTCGTCGATGGTCCCGGATTCGCCCTGGAACACCTGGACGATCTGCGAGGACAGCGTGTTGACGTCCTCGGCGCTGAGGGTCTGGAACAGGGGGCGGAAACCGTTGAACAGGGTGGTCAGGTTCACGGCCGGTTTGGTGCGTTCCAGCGGGATGGTGTCGCCGTCGGTCAGCTTCATCCCCTGCATGCCCTCACCCTGGTCGAGAGCGATGTACCGCTGGCCGACGAGCGTGCGGTAGCGGATCGTCGCCGTGGTCGCGGCGGGCAGCCAGTCCCGATCGGACACCGAGAACGTCACGCGCGCCTCGCTGCGGTCCACGATCTCGATCTCCTCGACCTGGCCGACGCGGACGCCGGCGATGCGGATGTCGTCACCCTCGTTGAGCGAGGTCACATCCGAGAAGATGGCGTGGAACTTCGTCCCGCCCCCGCCGCCGAGGCTCGCGATGGTCGCCGCGAGCATCCCGGTGGCGAAGATCGTGACCACGGCGAAGACGATCAGCTTGATCAGTGGTGCTGCCAGGCCTCTCATCGGAAGCTCACCTCCGTTCCACGCAGTGCGGGCGCACCCAGGCGCGTCGTCCAGGTCGGCACGTCCTCGGGCGCGATGCCCGTCGCCTCCCCGTACACGACGTCGAGGGCGTCCTGCTCGGCCCGGGACCCGGAGTACGCGACCTGCGCCGTCGCCGGGGTCGTCCCGATCAGCTCGCCGACGTCGTTCGGCACCCCGGACCCCTCGGGCGCCGGGAAATACGACATGGACTCCGGCCCCGGATTCCGGGACGGCACCTGGTAGGAACCGTCGTTGATCGAGCCGCCGGGGTACTGCGGGAAGAACCGTCCCGGGGCCGTGACGTTGTCGTAGCAGGTGGGGCCACGAGTGTCGAGCAGGCGCGGCTCGTCCTGGTTCGGCAGGTACCGGCCCTTCGGATTGACGAACTGGATGCTCGCCCGGACGCCGGGGAACGGGTCGTCGGCCGCGAGCACGCCGGCGGCGGCGGGCGCCGCGTCGGCGAAGCCCTTCAGCATGCACGGGTACGACGGCGAGTACCGCGCCAGCAGCTGCAGAGCCTGCTTGGAGTCGGCGGCGATGCTGATGATCGAGGCGGCGTTCTGTTCGAGCAGCCCGACGGTCGCCGACGACGCTCCCGTCGCCGTGACGAGCAACGTCTCGAGCTGGTTCTCCTGCTCGACCACCGTGTTGCCGGTGGTGCGCAGGTTGTCGAGGGCACTGATCAGATCGGGCGCGGCGTCGGAGTAGGTCTGGGAGAAGTCCGCGAGTCCGCGCAGATCCTCCTGCACGGCCGGGAGTTCCACGTTGACCTCGCGGAACACCTGTTCGAGCCGGTCCACGGTCTGCCCGAGGGTCTCGCCGCGTCCGCTCAGGCCCTGGGCCAGGGCGCCCAGGGTGTTCGCGAGGTCCTGCGGCGGGATGGCCTCCAGGAGGGGCAGCAGGCCGTCGAGCACCTCGCCGAGTTCGACGGTCTCGGCGCTCGTGTCCTGCACCAGGGTGTCCCCTGCCTGGACCGGGCGCGCCGGCTGGTCCGGCAGGATCAGCGAGACGTACCGTTCGCCGAACAACGTCTTCGGCAGCAGCTGAGCGGTCGCGTTCGCGGGGATCAGGGCGGCCTTGTCCGGTTCGAGCGCGAGATGCGCGGTCACCGTCCCGCCCTCGGCCGTCGTGCCGCGCACCTCGCCGACGATCAGCCCCCGCACCTTGACGTCCGCGTTCATCGGCAGCGCGTTGCCGATCTCGTCGGTCACGAGGTCCACCTCGACGACCTTCTTGAAGGTCTTGTTGTACATAGCGATCGTGACGAACAGGAACAACCCCAGCACGACGAAGAACATGAGGCCGAGGACCCTCCGCTTGAGGGTCGAGGGAGTCGGGTTCATCCGGCCACCCTCACGGTCGTGGAGGTGCCCCAGATGGCGAGGCTGAGGAAGAAGTCGAGCACGGCGATCGTAACGATCGCGGTGCGGACGGCACGGCCGACAGCCACGCCGACGCCGGCCGGACCACCGCTGGCGTTGAAGCCGTAGTAGCAGTGGATGAGGATCAGGAAGAACGCGAAGACGAGCACCTTCGCGAACGAGTACAGCACGTCCTCCGGTGGCAGGAACAGGTTGAAGTAGTGGTCGTACGAACCCGACGACTGCCCGTTGAACATCGTGCTGATCACGCGTGTCGCGAGGTACGCGGCGAGCAGGCCGATGATGTAGAGCGGGATGACGGCGACGAAACCGGCGATCATCCGGGCGGTGACGAGAAACGGCACCGACGGCACCGCCATCACCTCGAGCGCATCGATCTCCTCGCTGATCCGCATCGCACCGAGCTGGGCGGTGAAACCACAGCCCACCGTCGCCGACAGCGCCAGCGCCGCGACGATCGGCGCGAGTTCGCGCGTGTTGACGTATGCCGACAGGAAGCCGGTGAGCACCGAGGAGCCGAGTTGCTCGAGGGCGGCATAGCCCTGCAGACCCACGACGACGCCGGTGAATCCCGACATCATCGCGATCACGCCGATGGTTCCGCCGATGACGGCGAGCGCGCCGCTGCCGAAGGTGACCTCGGCGAGCAGCCGCAGCACCTCCTTGCGGTAGTGGACGAGGGTGCGTGGGGTCCAGGCGATGGCCCGCGCGTAGAACGACATCTGGTCGCCTGCCCGATCCAGCATGTCGAGAGGAGCGCGCACGATTCTGCGCCCGCGGAGCCAGATGACATCTCCGCGGCCCTTTGCGATTGTCATCGAGTCAGGATCCCTTCGCCGGAACGATCTGCAGGTACACCATCGTCAGGATCAGGTTCGCGAAGAACAACAGGAGGAAGGTGATGACGACGGTCTGGTTGACGGCCTCACCGACACCCTTCGGTCCGGCGCCGGGGTGCAGGCCCTTGTAGGCCGCGACGACGCCGGCGATGACACCGAAGATCGCTGCCTTGATCTCGGCCACGTAGAGGTCGGGTAGCTGGGCCAGGGCCGAGAAGGATGCCAGGTAGGCGCCCGGAGTTCCGCCCTGCAGGATGACGTTGAAGAAGTAGCCGCCGGCGATGCCGACCACGGACACCAGCCCGTTGAGCAGCAGCGCGACGAGCACCATCGCGAGCACGCGCGGGACCACGAGGCGTTGCACCGGGTTGATACCGAGCACCTCCATCGCGTCGATCTCCTCGCGGATCGTGCGTGACCCGAGGTCGGCGGTGACCGCGGAACCGGCCGCGCCGGCGATCAGCAGCGCGGTCACGATGGGACTGCCCTGCTGGATCACCGCCAGTACGCTGGCGGCGCCGGTGAACGACTCCGCGCCGAGCTGCTTGATCAGCGACCCGGTCTGCAGCGAGACGACGGCACCGAACGGAATCGCCACGAGGGCGGTGGGCAGGATCGTCACGCTCGCGATGAACCACGCCTGCTCGATGAACTCGCGGAACTGGAACGGCCGGCGGAACAGGTTGCGCACGACGTCGACGAACAACTCGACGATGTTTCCGGCCTGGGTGAGTGCACCGTGTATCGGACGCACGAACGAGCTGGTGCCCGAACCGACCCCCATGTGTTCTCCTAGCTGGTGTGGTGGCGGGCGGACTCGTCGTACCCGTCACCGGGGTACGCCGGAATGACCTGCGTGTCGTCGTCGCGGTAGGAATGGTCCTGATACGCCGGTGCCGCGTGCGATCCGTTGCTCTCCTCGAAGGATTCGAGGATGGCGTGCTGGGCGGGCTCGGGCAGGGTGTGGAGGATGTGCCGCACCCGGTCCTGCCGGCGGCGCACCGCCTGCCGCTCGGGCATCCCCGGGGTGGCTTTCATCTGCGGGACGATGCCCTCGATGTCGTCCACGCCACCGGCGTGATGCCCGGCCTCGACGAGCGCCTGTTCCTGCGCCATCGTGGCCTCGTCCTTCTCCTCCGACATCCCGATCGGCCCGATCATGGTGCCGTTGAGGAACTGCTTGACCACCGGCTCGTCGCTGGTGAGCAGCACCTCACGCGGACCGAACATCACCAGTTCGCGCCGGAACAGCATGCCGATGTTGTCCGGCACCGTGCGCGCCAGGTTGATGTTGTGCGAGACGATCAGGATCGTCGCGTCGATCTCGGCGTTGATGTCGATCAGTGTCTGGGAGATGTAGGTGGTCCGCACGGGGTCGAGTCCCGAGTCCGGCTCGTCGACCAGGATGATCTGCGGGTCGAGCACCAGTGCCCGCGCCAGCCCGGCGCGCTTGCGCATGCCGCCGGAGATCTCGCCGGGCAGCTTGTCCTCGGCGCCGAGCAGACCGACGAGCTCGAGCTTGTCCATCACGATCTTGCGGATGTCGGACTCGGACTTCTTGGTGTGCTCGCGCAGCGGGAACGCCACGTTGTCGTAGAGGTTCATCGACCCGAACAGCGCGCCGTCCTGGAACAGCACCCCGAACAGCTTGCGGATCTCGTAGAGCTCCTTGCTCGAGCACTGCAGGATGTCGGTGCCGTCGATGACGATCGAGCCCTGCTCCGGCCGCAGCAGACCGATCAGCGACTTGAGGAACACCGACTTGCCCGTGCCGGACGGGCCCAGCAGGGCACTCACCTCGCCCGCCGGGAGGGTCAACGTCACATCCTGCCAGATCCGCTGAGACCCGAAGGACTTCGTCAAGCCCTCGACAGCTACTTCGACTCCCACCATTACCTCCGCACGGCTCGATGCTGTTCCCCACTGTGGATTGCGTCACTGTAGCGCATCGAAGTGTTACCTGTGACACGGGATCCTACTAGCGAGTAAGAACACAGGTCAACTCGGGCATAACACCCGTCGATCAGGGTGATGACCTGCGTCTTTGCCGTCCCCGTGCGGCATTGACGTCAACCTATCGCGGATGCATTCCGCGTGCCCGCCGAACCGGTCACGAATGCGCGAAAAGGCCGCTGCCCACGGACGTGAATCCGTGGGCAGCGGCCTTGCCGGATCGCTCGACCGGAGTCGAGCAGCCTCGCACCTCTTACTTGACGGTGACCTTGGCGCCGGCCTCTTCGAGCTTCGCCTTGGCGGCGTCGGCAGCGTCCTTGGCGACCTTCTCCAGGATCGGCTTCGGAGCGCCCTCGACGAGGTCCTTGGCCTCCTTCAGGCCGAGGCCCGAAACGATCTCGCGGACGACCTTGATGACCTGGATCTTCTTGTCGCCGGCACCCTCGAGGATGACGTCGAACTCGTCCTGCTCGGACTCGGCCTCGGCGGCAGCGGCCGGGGCGCCGGCAGCGGCGACGGCGACCGGAGCGGCAGCGGTGACCTCGAAGGTCTCCTCGAAGGCCTTCACGAACTCCGAGAGCTCGAGGAGGGTCAGTTCCTTGAACGCGTCGAGCAGCTCTTCGGTGGTGAGCTTCGCCATGGTGGCGGTCCTTCCTTGTGGATCCCATGTCGCTGATCCGCGACCGGATGGGATACGCGCCGGGGCGCGCGGGGTGGGTGAGTCAGTGATTCGCGAGGGTGCGGATCAGCTTGCGGCAGACTCCTGGTCCGCCTTCTTCTCCTGCAGAGCGGCCGCGAGACGGGCCACCTGCGAGGCAGGAGCGTTGAACAGGCCGGCGGCCTTTGCCAAGTTGCCCTTCATCGCGCCGGCGAGCTTGGCCAACAGCACCTCGCGGGACTCGAGGTCCGCGATCTGGTTGACCTGTTCCACGGACAGCGCAGCGCCGTCCATGTAGCCGCCCTTGATGACGAGCGCCTTGTTGTCCTTCGCGAAGGTCTTCAGGGCCTTCGCAGCGTCGACCGGCTCGCCCTTGATGAACGCAATGGCGGTCGGTCCGACGAACAGGTCGTCAAGGCCCTCGACGCCCGCCTCTGCGGCGGCACGCTTGACCAGGGTGTTCTTGGCGACGGAGTAGGTGGCACCCTCTCCGAGAGCGCGTCGCAGCTGCGTCAGACTGGTCACCGACAGACCACGGAACTCCGTGATCACGGCGGCAGTCGAGTCCTTGAACTGCTCGGTGATCTCCGCAACCGCGGAAACCTTCTCAGGCTTTGCCATACTTCGCCTCCTCTCAGTAACAGTCGTTTTCCCGCTCGGGAAGTTCCACTCGAAATCCGTAAAATGCAAAACGCCCCGGTGCAGGGCACACGGGGCGTACAGAGAGAAGGACGGCATCGCGAACGATGTCGTATCTCCCCTACCTCGTCCTCCTGCGTGGGCCGCCGGGCAATCCCGGACCTTCAACCGAATCCACACGCGGACCCGGTGACCAACGGTCTTGGGTAGAACATGATCGGGGTGAAGATCGGCACGCGCCGAACTCCGCGAGCCAGCGTACCCGACGGGACGCGCCGACGCAAAACGGCCGGCACGGAGCAGTTCCGTGCCGGCCGTTCGTGCGTTGCCTGCGAAGACCGGGTACCGGTCTCCTTACTCGGCGTCCTCGAGGAGGTTCCGGGTGCGCGACGGATCCACCGGGATGCCCGGGCCGGTGGTGGTCGCGATGGTGACCTTCTTGACGTAACGCCCCTTCGCGGTGGACGGCTTCGCACGCAGGACCTCGTCCAGCGCGGCAGCGTAGTTCTCCACCAGCTTCGCGTCGTCGAACGACGCCTTGCCGATCACGAAGTGCAGGTTCGAGTTCTTGTCGACGCGGAAGTTGATCTTGCCGCCCTTGATGTCGGCGACGGCCTTCGTGACGTCCGGGGTGACCGTGCCCGTCTTCGGGTTCGGCATCAGACCGCGCGGACCGAGGACACGCGCGATGCGGCCGACCTTGGCCATCTGGTCCGGGGTCGCGATCGCGGCGTCGAAGTCCAGCCAGCCGCCCTGGATCCGCTCGATCAGGTCCTCGGCGCCGACGGCGTCCGCACCGGCGGCCTCGGCCTCGGCGGCCTTCTCGCCCACCGCGAACACGATGACGCGGGCGGTCTTACCGGTGCCGTGCGGCAGGTTGACCGTGCCGCGGACCATCTGGTCCGCCTTGCGGGGGTCCACACCGAGGCGCATGGCGACCTCGACGGTGGCGTCGTAGTTCTTCGACGAGGTGTCCTTCGCGAGCCGAGCGGCCGCGAGGGGGCTGTAGAGCGTCGAGGCGTCGATCTTCTCAGCGGCGGCGAGGTACGCCTTGCTGCGCTTTGCCATTGTTCTGTCCTAACTTGTCACCGGAAGGTGAACGGTTCGGTCGTGGTTGTCGAGCCTGGCCGGCCCTCCCACGGATTACTGCTGCCGGGCACTGGGCCCTGCGGGTCCCGAGCGGCGCTGCGCTCAGCCCTCGACCGTGATGCCCATCGAACGCGCGGTGCCGGCGATGATCTTCGCGGCGGCCTCGACGTCGTTGGCGTTCAGGTCTTCCTGCTTGGTCTTGGCGATCTCGCGCACCTGGTCCATGGTGACCTTCGCGACCTTGGTCTTGTGCGGCTCGCCGGAACCCTTCTGCACACCCGCGGCCTTCAGCAGCAGCTTGGCTGCCGGCGGGGTCTTGAGCTTGAAGTCGAACGAGCGGTCCTCGTAGACCGTGATCTCGACCGGCACGACGTTGCCGCGCTGCGACTCGGTCGCCGCGTTGTACGCCTTGCAGAACTCCATGATGTTGACGCCGTGCTGACCCAGCGCGGGGCCGACCGGCGGAGCCGGGTTGGCCTGACCTGCCTGGATCTGGAGCTTGATGAGCCCGGCAATCTTCTTCTTCTTCGGGGGCATCTCTATTCCTAGTTTCTTGCTCGGTGTGGTTCTTGCGTACTGCTATCGCAAGTTTGAGTGGGTCGGACCGTCAGATCTTCGACACCTGGTTGAAGGACAGCTCCACCGGGGTCTCACGACCGAAGATCGACACCAGGACCTTGAGCTTCTGCTGCTCGGCGTTGACCTCGCTGATCGACGCCGGCAGCGTCGCGAACGGCCCGTCCATGACGGTGACGGACTCGCCGACCTCGAAGTCCACCTCGATGGTGGGCTTGGCAGCCGTCGCAGCGCCTTCGGCGGCACTGGTCGCGGCGGCGGGCTTCTTCTTCGCCTGCTGCGGCAGGAGGAACTTCACGACCTCCTTGATCGTCAGCGGCGACGGGCGCGAGGTGGCACCCACGAATCCGGTGACGCCGGGGGTGTTGCGCACCGCGCCCCACGATTCGTCGTTCAGTTCCATCCGCACCAGGATGTAGCCCGGCAGGACCTTGCGGTTGACCTGCTTGCGCTGGCCGTTCTTGATCTCGGTGACCTCTTCGGTGGGCACCTCGACCTGGAAGATGTACTCCCCGAGGTCCAGGTTCTGCACGCGGGTCTCGAGGTTGGCCTTGACCTTGTTCTCGTAACCGGCGTAGGAGTGCACGACGTACCAGTCGCCGGGCTCGAGCCGAAGCTGCTTCTCGAGGGCCTCCGCGGGATCGACCTCCTCGGCCGGGGCCTCCGCGGGCGCCTCGGGCTCGTCACCGGCCGTCTCGTCGGTTTCGATGCCCGTCTCTGCCGTCTCGTCGGCCGGTTCCCCGTCCGTCTCGTCGGCCGGTTCCCCTGCCGACTCGTCGGCCGCGTCCACGGTCACGGAGTCGTCGACAAAGACCTCGTCCGAAACGCGCTCTTCGGCCGAGGGCTCGTAGGAGTCGTTCTCGGGGGTGCTCACCGGGCACTTTCCTCTCGTCGATCACATTTGCCGGCACGCTGACGCGCTAGCCGAACAACCAGCTGACGCCCTTCACGAACGCCAGATCCAATCCAAAGATGAACGCGGTCATGACCGCCACGAAGACCACGACGACCGTCGTGTACGTGACCAGCTGCTTGCGATTCGGCCAGATCACCTTGCGCAGCTCGGCGAGGACCTCACGGAAGAAGCGCCGCAGGCGCTTGAAGATGTTCTCGGTGCCCTGGGCACCGGAGCGAGCGGCGGACTTGGCCGGCTTCGATTCGGGCCGGCGACCTGCCGCCACCGCGGTCGACGCCGGAGCAGCGGAACGCCGCGGGGACTTCTTGCCGGTGGGGGCAGCGGATGCGGAGGAAGCGCCGGGGGTCGCGTCGGTCGCCGATCCGGCGTCCTCAGGGCTGGAAGTCCCTGCGGTACCGCCGTCGCGCTTACCGCGCTCCTCGCTCACATCGTTCCTCTCGGTCGCTGGCCGTCCGGGGGCAGGGGCGACAGGACTTGAACCTGCAACCTGCGGTTTTGGAGACCGCTGCTCTGCCAATTGAGCTACGCCCCTCTGGTCGATGCCTCCGCCGGAAAACCGGCGTCTCGATCGACCCATCTGCGACCACATGACATGCGCGCCACCCCGTGAGCCGTTACGGCCTTCGAGAGCAGCGCGCTGCGCTATGCGATCCCAGAAGTCTTAGTGTACTTCATAGCCCCGGGACAAACCCAATCCGCCGGCCGGTCAGGCCAGACGGACCGTTGCCGTGGCCCGCCCGAAGATCTTACGTCCCTCGGACTTCGCCACGATCGCGACCACTGCTGTCTTGCTGTCCGCGTCCACCGACTTGACCTTGCCGGAGAACTCCACCTCGGCGGCCCGGTGGGCCTCGACGTAGACCGGACTGGTGAACCGAACGTTGTACTCGGTCACCGCCCCTGGGTCACCGAGCCAGTCGGTGACGAAGCCGGCCGCGATGCCCATGGAGAGCATGCCGTGGCCGACCACGTCGCGCAAGCCGGCGAGCTTGGCGACCTCGTCGCTCCAGTGGATCGGATTGGGATCACCCGACACACCCGCGTAGTTCACGAGGTTGCCACGGGTGAGCGTCACCACCCGCACGGGCAGCTCCTCACCGACGGCGACGTCCTCGAACCTACGGCGCGACATGCATCATCACATCCTTGACTGCGTGGGCGATGTTCTCGTCCACCTCGCCACCGGTGCGGCCCACCAGGGTGGTCCACGAGGTCATCACGAGGTTGTCGTGCTGATCGGTGATGATGTTCTTGGTGGTGATGATGTCGCTGCCGGCAGCCTGACGGAAATCGTCGAGGTACACGTCGCAGAACAACCGATCGCCCACCTGGATGGGCCGGTGGAACACCAGCCGCTGGTCCGTCTGCATGATCTGGCTGAGGTCGTATCCGGTGACGACCTCGTCGAACAGCTTGCGCTGGGCGATCATGCCGACGATGGAGATGAAGGTGAGGGGCGCGACGAGGCCGTCGTAGCCGAGGCCCTTCGCCGCTTCCTCGTCGTGATGTGCCGGATTGTTGTCCAGCACGGCGCGCGCATACTCGCGGACCTTTTCCCGCCCGACCTCGTAGAAGTCCTCGACGCGATAGTGGTGACCGACCATCGAGGCCGCATGTGCCGCTACATCGAACTGGATCCCGGCCTGTTCGGTGCCGTCCACGACCGATTCTTCACTCACGAATGTGCCCGTCATACGCAGAACTCCCGCAACTTCGCCCGGACGCCGGCCGGCGTGGGCGATTGTGCGGGGAGCTCACGCGTCGACGTCGACCCTGTACGACTACTTCGACTCGCGGTGTGCGCGATGAGTGCCGCAGTTGGGGCAGAACTTCTTCAGCTCCAACCGGTCGGGGTCGTTGCGACGGTTCTTCTTCGTGATGTAGTTGCGGTGCTTGCACACCTCGCAGGCCAGGGTGATCTTCGGCCGCACGTCGGTGGAGGAGGCCACGGGATGCCTTCTTTCGCGTCAATCTGATCAACGACGATCAGGGTGGTTCATTCAACTGTGGTAGCGGTGACCGGACTTGAACCGGCGACGCAACGATTATGAGTCGTTTGCTCTACCAACTGAGCTACACCGCCTCGGTGTCGAGTGTCGCGAACAACGGCGGCACCACAATCCAGCGAGCCCCCTGACGGAATCGAACCGTCGACCTTTTCCTTACCATGGAAACGCTCTGCCGACTGAGCTAAGGGGGCGCGACCACCGTGAGCATCTCTGCTCGCTGCGGCCTCCAAAAGATTACACACACTCCTCTGCAGGAACAAAATCGCCAGTTCAGGGGCCGTAAATCGACTTTTTCACCCCTCGGCCGAACACCCGGAGGCGCTCTGAAGTCTGCGCCCGCCGAAACCCGGCGACTGGTCGGTACCGGAACGTCTGCGAACGCAGAACGGCCCCGATCCGTTCGGATCGGGGCCGTTCCGGTGGCAGGTGTAGGATTCGAACCTACGTAGGCGTAAGCCGACGGATTTACAGTCCGCTCCCATTGGCCGCTCGGGCAACCTGCCGGGCGCGATCGGGACCGTGTCCCTGGCGCGTTTGAAACAATACAACGCACACCCCCCTGTTGTGCAAACCGGGTGGACAGCGGCACTGCGCCACCCGATAGCGTCGGGGCGGCAACCCGTACAGAACCGATCCGAAGTGGAGTGCACGTGGCTGATTCGTCGTTCGATGTGGTGAGCAAGGTCGACCGCCAGGAGGTGGACAACGCGCTGAACCAGGCCGCCAAGGAACTCGGCACCCGTTTCGACTTCCGCAACACCGGGGCGGGCATCGAGTGGAGCGGCGAAGAGTCCATCACCCTGACCGCCGACACGGAGGAACGCGTCAAGGCCGCCCTCGAGGTGTTCAAGGAGAAGCTGATCCGGCGCAATCTGTCCCTGAAGTCCTTCGACGCCGGCGAGCCCACCCAGTCCGGCAAGGTCTACAAGATCAGCGGGTCCCTGGTGCAGGGCATCAGCACCGAGAACGCCAAGAAGATCTCCAAGCTGATCCGCGACGAGGGACCCAAGGGTGTCAAGGCGCAGATCCAGGGCGAGGAGCTGCGCGTGACCAGCAAGAAGCGCGACGACCTGCAGGCCGTGATCGCACTGCTCAAGAACGCCGACCTCGACATCGCGCTGCAGTTCGTCAACTACCGGTAGGCAGTGCATCGACTACCAGTGCGTCCGGTAGCCGGTGCGGGCGGTAGGCGGTGCGTCCGGTAGGCAGTGCGGGCGTCAGCCCCCGCGGGCCATGCGCTCGAGCCGGTCGATGCGCTCCGCCATGGGCGGGTGGGTCGAGAACAATCGGCTCACCCGCTCCCCCGGACGGAACGGGTTCGCGATCATCATGTGCGACTGCGCGGCGATCCGAGGCTCGGGGGGCAGGGGCGCCGCCCGGGTGCCCTGCTCGAGTTTGCGCAGCGCCGAGGCCAGCGCCAGCGGATCTCCGGTGAGTTCGGCGCCGGACTGATCCGCCTGGTACTCGCGGGAACGCGACACCGCGAGCCGGACGACGGTCGCCGCGATCGGACCGAGCAGCGACACCAGCAGCAGGGCCAGCGGATTCGTGCCCTGGTCGCGGTTGCCGAACATGTTCGCGAAGAACGCGAGATTCGCCAGCCCCGAGATCACCGCCGCCATCGCACCGGCCACCGAGGAGATCAGGATGTCCCGGTTGTAGACGTGCGACAGCTCGTGCCCGAGCACCGCGCGCAACTCCCGCTCGTTCAGGATCTGCAGGATCCCGGACGTGCAGCACACCGCCGCATGGCGGGGATTGCGGCCGGTCGCGAACGCGTTGGGTGCGCTGGTCGGGCTGATGTACAGCCGGGGCATCGGCTGATGCGCCGTGGTCGCCAGCTCGCGCACGATCCGGTAGATCACCGGCGCCTGTACCTCGGTGATCGGCTGGGCATGCATGGCCCGCAACGCCAGCTTGTCGCTGTTGAAGTAGGCGTAGGCGTTCATCCCGACGGCCAGGACGATCGACCCGATCAGGATCGTCGGGTTGCGGAACAGGGCGCCGATGAACACGATGAGGGCGGACATCCCGATGAGGAGCCCCGCCGTCTTCAGCCGGTTCGCATTCCCGTGCACGTCACGCCTCTTCCCGTCGATCTTGCCCCAGCATTCAACGAAGCAGGGTGGGGAGCGGGTTCCCTGCCGTCATCGGCTGCAGCGGCCTCCCGACGTCCGGGTTCCTACCCCACGCGCGCGATCGTGTAGTCGACGAGCCGGCGCAGGGCCTCGTTCGCCGGTCCCGGCGGCAGCGACTCCAGTTCCGTGCGGGCCTTGTCCGCGTACTCGCCCAGCGTCCGCTTCGCGGCCGCCATTCCCGGCGACCGCGCCAGCAGCTCCAGGGCCTCGGCGACGGCGGCCTCGTCCTCGACCGGTCCGGCGAGCAGTTCGCGCAGCCGATCGGCGTCGGGCCCGGTCTCACGGAAGGCGTAGAGGACCGGCAGGGTGTGGACACCCTCGCGCAGATCCGTCCCCGGGGTCTTGCCGGACTCCGTCGACGCCGACGAGATGTCGATGATGTCGTCGGCGATCTGGAACGCGGTGCCGACGGCGTCGCCGAGCCGCTCCAGATGCGCGATCTGGTCCGGGTCGGCGCCGGAGAACGTCCCGCCGAAGCGTCCGCTCGTCGCGATCAGCGAGCCGGTCTTCTCCCACACCACCTTCAGGTAGTGCTCGACCGGGTCCCGTTCCTTCCCGCTGCCGATGGTCTCGCGCATCTGTCCGGTCACGAGCTCGGCGAACGTCTCGGCGATGGTCCGTACCGCAGCGGGACCGAGCGTCGACACCAGTCGCGACGCATGCGCGAACAGGAAGTCCCCGGCGAGGATGGCCACGCTGTTGCTCCACCGCGCGTTCGCGCTGGGTGCGCCCCGGCGCATGGTGGCCTCGTCCATCACGTCGTCGTGGTACAGCGTGGCCAGGTGCACGAGTTCGACCGCGGTCGCCGCCGTCACGACCGCCGGATCGTTCGGCTTCGGACCGAGCTGGGCGGTCAGGAGGGTGAACAGCGGACGGAACCGCTTGCCGCCGGCCTTGGCGAGATGCAGTGCGACCTCGGTCAGGAAGTCCTCGCCGTCGGAGAGCTCGGAGATCAGCACTTCCTCGACCCGGGCGAGACCGTCCCGGACGGCGCCCGCCAGGACCGGATCGCCGAGGTCCACCCCGGCCACCACCGTGTCCGACGTCGCGCCGGACGGACCGGCGGACTGCGCCGCCCCTTCAGTGCTCACGATGAGGTACCCATCCTGTTCTGTCGACCCGGCTACCGCTGTCCGCTGTCGAATCGGCTCCACGGTAGTGAACCTAGCCGCTCCGCCGGTCGGCTACCTCCCCGAGGCACCGAAGCCGTACCTGGAAGGATGGAGCCGTGGTGGCAGAACACGCTGGGTCCGAACCGCGGCCCGACCTTCCGGAGCTCCCCGACCGTACCGACGTGCTCGTCGTCGGCGCAGGTCCTGCCGGGTCGGCGGCCGCCGCCTGGGCGGCCCGCGCCGGCCGCGACGTACTGCTCGTCGATGCCGCGACCTTCCCCCGGGACAAGACGTGCGGCGACGGCCTGACCCCGCGGGCGGTGGCCGAACTCGACCGCCTCGGCCTCGGCGACTGGGTGCGCACGCGCACCGTCAACCGGGGCCTGCGGCTCGAAGGCTTCGGTCGCAGCCTCGAACTTCCGTGGCCGTCGGGTTCCTTCCCGGCCCAGGGCAGCGCCGTGCCACGCACCGAACTCGACGACCGGATCCGCCGCGTCGCCCTCGAGTCGGGCGCCGCGGCCGCCGAGGGAACCAAGGCCGTCGCCGTCGAGCGCGAGGGAACGCGGGTGACCGCGGTGACCTTCGCGACCGCGCGCGGTCCGCGCACCGTCGGGTGCGAACGACTCGTCGTGGCGGACGGGGTCCGTTCTCCGCTGGGCAGGCTGCTCGGCCGGCAGTGGCATCGCGACACCGCGTACGGGGTCGCGGCCCGCGCCTACGCCACCTCCCCCCGCAGCGACGACCCGTGGATCACGTCGCACCTGGAGCTGCGCGACGACGCCGGCACGCTGCACCCGGGCTACGGCTGGGTGTTCCCCCTCGGCACCGGGGAGGTCAACATCGGCGTGGGCACGCTCGCCACCTCCAAGCGGCCGGCCGTCGGGTCGCTGCGCCCGCTGATCGAGCTGTATGCGTCGCGGCGGCGCGGCGAGTGGGGACTCGGCGAGACGACCCGGGTGGCGTCGGCGCTGCTGCCGATGGGCGGTGCGGTGTCCGGTGTGGCGGGCCCGAACTGGGCCCTGGTCGGCGACGCCGCGGCGTGTGTGAATCCGCTCAACGGCGAGGGCATCGACTACGGCCTCGAGGGTGGGCGGCTCGTCGCCGGCGTCCTGGATGCGGACGATCTCACGCAGCTGTGGCCGGCCCTGCTGCGCGAGCGCTACGGGCGGGCGTTCTCCGCAGCCCGGCGACTGGCCGGGCTGCTGACGTTGCCGCGGTTTCTGCCGGCCACCGGGCCTGTGGGGATGAGTTCGACGTCGCTGATGACGGTGGCCGTCCGGGTGATGGGCAACCTCGTCACCGAGCGCGACGAGGATGTCGTCGCACGGGCGTGGCGGGCCGGGGGCGGCGCGTCGCTGCGCTGGGACCGCCGACCGCTCTTCGCCTGAGCCGCGTCCGGTCAGCGCACCGCCCGGTGCAGGGCCACGATCCCGCCGGTGAGGTTGCGCCACTGCACCGACCGCCAGCCGGCGGCCCGGATCCGCTCGGCGAGCTCGGGTTGCGCGGGCCACGCCCGGATCGACTCGGCGAGATAGACGTACGCGTCGGGGTTGCTGCTGACGGTCCGCGCGACCCGCGGCAGTGCCCGCATCAGGTACTCGAGGTAGAGCACGCGCAGCGGAGCCGAGACGGGTGTGGCGAACTCGCACACCACGAGGCGGCCGCCGGGTTTGGTCACCCGCGCGATCTCGCGGAGCCCGGCCTCGAAGTCGGAGACGTTGCGCAGCCCGAAGGAGATGGTGGCGGCGTCGAAGACCGCGTCGGCGAAGGGCAGGCGCATCGCGTCGCCCGCGACCATCGGCACCTGCCGGAACGCGCCCGCCTGCAGCATTCCCGTGGAGAAGTCGGTGGCCACCACCCACGCACCGGACCGGCCGAGTTCCACCGTCGACACCCCGGTGCCGGCGGCCAGATCGAGGACGCGCTCCCCCGGCCGCAGGTCCAGCGCCGCCCGGGTGGCTCGTCGCCAGCTGCGGTCCTGCCCGAAGGAGAGCACGGTGTTGGTGATGTCGTATCGCTGGGCGACGCCGTCGAACATCGACGCGACCTCGCGCGGATCCTTCGCGAGCGAGGCCCGCGACCCGTGAGTAGTTGCCACGGTCGAAACGTTACCGCTACGCGCTGTGCCGACGTTACCGCTACGCGCTGTGCCGACGTTACCGCTACGCGCTGTGCCGACGTTACCGCTACGCGCTGCGCCGCAGCGTGCCCGGCCGGACCGAGCAGACCTGCTCGTAGTGCCCGAGCAGTTCGTGGCACACCGCGGGCCAGGTGCGGCCGAGCACACCGCGCCGCGCGGCCGCGCCGAACCGGGCGCGCAGCACCGGGTCGGCGAGTGCGCCGACCGCGCCCGGCAGCAGGTCGGTGAAGCCGTCGACCGGCAGCCGATAGCCGTTGCGGCAGTGCGCGACGAGATCGCGTGGGCCGCCCGCGTCGGGCGCGATCGCGGGGACGCCGCTGGCGAGCGCCTCCTGCACGGCCTGGCAGAACGTCTCGTGCTCGCCCGGATGGACGAACACGTCGAGGCTCGCGTAGGCGTCGGCCAGGGCGTCACCGCCGAGGTGGCCGGTGAACACCGCCCCGGGCAGGGCCGTCTCGAGCCGGGCGCGTTCGGGGCCGTCCCCGACGACGACGAGCCGGTAGCGGGGGTCGGCCGACAGGACCGCGAGACGGTCGACGTGCTTCTCCGGGGCGAGCCGGCCCACGAAACCCACCACGAGCCGGCCGTCCGGCGACCAGGCCCGGCGCAGCGCGTCGCTGCGCCGGGCCGGGGTGAAGCGTGCGGTGTCGACGCCCCGCGCCCAGCGGTGCACCCGGGGGATGCCGTGCGCGGCGAGGTCCGCGGCGGCGGCCGTCGACGGCGCGAGCGTGCGGTCACAGGCCCGGTGGATCCGGCGTGTCCACTGCCAGGCGGCCCGGGCCGCGAGGCCGAGACCGTAGCTGGACGCGAATCCGGCGACGTCGGTCTGGTAGACCGCGACGGTGGGCAGGTCGAGCCTGCGGGCCGCGCCGAGGCCGCCGGCACCGAGCAGGAACGGCGACGCCAGGTGCACGACGTCGGGTGCGAATCCGCGCAGGATGCCGGTGAGCGCGGGCTGTGGCAGCCCCACGGGCAGGGAGCTGACCTTCGGCACGTGCACCGCCGGCACCCGATGCACCGGGATGCCGTCGTGATGGGCGGGCGCCGGCGGCAGACCGGCGACGGTGTCGGGAGCGACGACCAGGGCCTCGTGGCCGTGGCGGTCGAGGTGCTCGAGCACGCGCAACACCGAGTTGGTGACGCCGTTGACGTTCGGGAGGAAGGATTCCGCGACGATGGCTACTCGCACCGGCCCAGCATCGCCGTGGCGGCGGTCCGGGCGGGGTGGTCGAGGTGTCCGCCGGGCGAAGTTCCGGCGAATCCTCCCGGCTGCACCGCTACGCGCGCGCCTCGCTGCGCCGCCGGAGATACGTGAGCACGGGGGCCGCGACCAGCCATGTCACCACGATCAGCGAGGCGGCGGGCACGAGGGCGACCCGGGCGTCGCGGCCGGTGACCCGCACGAGGTCGGGGTCGCTGCGGGCGTATTCGACGGCGATCCGCTGCCCGGCCGTGAGTCCCGTCGGATACAGCACACCGAGCTCGGGATTGTGGGTGACACCGTCGGGGGTGACGAAGCTGATCGCCGAGCGCAGCGACCCGGCGGAAAGCACCTCTGCCGTGGCGGTGCCCATGTCGGAGGCGATCAGATGGTCGTTGCGCCACGCCGCGAGGACCAGGATCACGGCGAGCACCGAGATGCCGATCGCGACGCCGAGCACCGCCCGGCGTGCCCTGTCGATTCCGCTCATGCGTCCGTCACAGCTGGGCGCGCACGGCCGCGTGCAGTTCCCGCAGGCCGGAACGGTCGGTGATCACCTCGAGCACCCGGATGCCGCCGGGGAGCTCGGCCCGGTCGGCCAGCGCGGCGGTCAGTGCGGGAAGGTCCACCCGCTCGTGCGGTACCCGGTACGCGGCACACAGCGCGGCGAGGTCCATGCCGTGCGGGGTGCCGAACACCCGCTCGAAGACGCCGGCGTACTGCGGGTCGCCCTGCTCGAGCAGCTCGAAGATGCCGCCGCCGTCGTCGTTGGCGACGACGACGGTCAGGTTCTGCGGTCGCGGTTCGGCGGTGCCGATCAGCAGCCCCGACGCGTCGTGCAGGAACGTCAGGTCGCCCATCAGGGCGACGGTGCGGCCCTGCGGGTAGGCCAGGGCGGCGCCGACGGCGGTCGAGACGGTGCCGTCGATGCCCGCGACACCCCGGTTGGAGAGCACGCGCACCCCGTCGCGCGGGTAGCTCACCAGCGCCGCGTCGCGCACCGGGTTGGAGGCCCCGAGCAGCAGCTGGTCCCCTTCCCGCAGCGCGTCGGTGACCGTCGCCGCGACGTGCAGGCCGGTCGGCTTCGGATGGGCGTCGAGCTGGGCGCGCACGGCCTTGTCGGTGTGGGCGGACAGGTTCCGGCAGCGTTCCAGCCAGGCCGGATCGGGCCGGCCGGTGACGACGGCGCGGGTGCCGGTGGCGAGGACGTTGCCGGACACGTCGGGCCAGCGCGGTCCGGTGGTGAGGGCGTACACCGCCACCGACGGATCGGCGAGCAGCTTGGAGACCGGCCGGTGCAGCGTGGGCCGGCCGGTGATGATCGCCTGCCGCGGCTTCAGATGCGGCAGCGCCATCGGATGGAGCGGGACACCGTGGAGCGGCGCGGTGGGTTCGGCCACGGTCGGCAGTGCCGACAGTTCGGGCCGGTAGGCGGAGCCGTGCCCGGAGATCACCACGGTGTCGGCGGTGATGTCGAGGTCCATCGGCACGTCGAGGGTGGCGTGCACGGTGGTGGTCCAGGCGCTGCCGTCGGGGCGGCCCTCGGGTCCCGGGCCCTGGGCGTGCACGTCCGGGACGAGCGGCTCGCGCAGCGGGATGTCGAAGTGGACCGGACCGGCGTTGCCGGAGCGGGTGCCGCGGGCGGCGGCGAGGACGCGGCTGACCGCGGAGCGCCACTGGCTGTTCTGCTCGATCCCTTCGGCCAGGCCGAGGCTGATGGTGGCGCGGACCTGGGTGCCGAACATGCCGAGCTGTTCGACGGTCTGGTTGGCGCCGGTGCCGAGCAGCTCGTAGGGCCGGTTGGCGCTGAGCACCACGAGCGGCACCCGGGCGTAGTTGGCTTCGAGCACGGCCGGCGCGAGGTTGGCGACAGCGGTGCCGGAGGTCATCACGACGGGCACCGGACGGCCGGAGGCAACCGACAGGCCGATCGCGAGGAATCCGGCGGTGCGCTCGTCGATGCGCATGTGCAGCCGCAACCGGCCCGCATTGTCGGCGGCCTGCAGCGCGAAGGCGAGCGGTGCGTTGCGGGAGCCGGGGCACAGCACCACGTCGCGGACGCCCCCTCGGGCGAGTTCGTCGACGACGGCGGTGGCCTGGGCGGTGGACGGGTTCACGGAACCCAGAGTAGTGCGGGGCGGGCGGCGCGCCCCGGTCCCCCGGGCGGCGCGCCCCGGTCCCCCGGGCGGCGCGGGACGCGGGTCACAGCGACAATGGGCCGATGCGCACCGTCTTCGATCCCGGCGAGCTGGGCACCGGCCGCTTCTACCGACTGATGACCGCCACGATCGTGCCGCGGCCGATCGCGTGGGTGTCGACGGTGTCCGCAGACGGTGTGCCCAACGTCGCGCCGTACAGCTTCTTCACCGTCGCCGCCGTGGACCCGCCGGTGGTGCAGTTCACCTCGGTGGGGCGCAAGGACAGCGTCCGCAACATCGAGGAGACCGGCGAGTTCGTGATCAACGTCGCGACCGTGCCGCTGATGGAACGGGTGAACGCGACGTCGGCGGGGTTCGCGCACGACGTGGACGAGTTCGCGACCGTGGGCCTGCGGCCCGAGCGCAGCGAGCGGGTGCATCCACCCCGGGTCGCGGAATCGCCGGCGGCGATCGAGTGCACTCTGCACCGGGTGATCGAGGTCGGGGACTGCTTCGTGGTGATGGGCGACGTGGTGGCCGTGTCGGTCCGGGCCGACGTACTGGCCGAGGACGGGCTGCCGGACGTGGCGGCTCTGGCACCGGCGAGCCGGCTGGGGCGGAACGAGTGGGGTCTGACACCGCGGGTGCGCCACCTCGATCGACCCGAATGATAGGTTAGCCTCCGCTGATTTTATCGTCGACCGAGTGTCGCCGACGACGCCCGGCGTCTCGGGACGGAGGTTCTGTATGGCTGCGCGCACCACGACCCGGACGCCGCCCGCCACCCGCGAGATCGTCACCGCCCACGTCCTCGCGGCCGAACCACTCGGGGCGAGCTTCGTGCGCGTGACCGTCGGCGGCGACGGACTCGCCCGGTTCGCGCCGATGGGGTTCGACCAGTGGTTCCGGATGTTCCTGCCCGGTCCCGGCCGGCACGCGCCGACCCTGCCGGGAGCCGCCGACCACAGCTGGTGGCCGCAGATGCAGGCGATGCCGGAACAGATGCGTCCGATCCTGCGCAACTACACGGTGCGCGACTACCGGGAGGCGGGCTGCGGCCGCTACGGGCCCGGAGCGGAACTCGTCGTGGACGTCGCGACCCACGGCGACACCGGACCGGCGTCGGCGTGGGCGCGGACAGCGGAACCGGGTGCGGCGCTCGCGCTGCTCGACGAGGGCATCATGTTCCACCGCCCGGCCGGGGCGACTTGGCAGATCGTCGTGGGCGACGAGAGTGCGCTGCCGGCGATCGCCGGGATCCTCGCCTCGTCGGCCGAGCGGAACGACGCGACGGTCACGGAGGTGTTCGTCGAGGTTTCCCACCTCGAGGACGTCGCGGCGCAGAACCTGGTGACGGGACCGCGGACCCGTGTGCATCCGGTGACCCGGACGGATGTGCGGCCCGGAGCGCAGGTGCTCGACGCGGTGCGCGCCGCGGAGCTGCCGGACGGGCCGGGCTACGGATTCGTCGTGGGAGAGTCCGGGTTGGTGACGGCGATGCGCCGTCACCTCGTGCGGGAGCGGGGCCTCGAGAAGTCGGCCGTGACGTTCAGCGGGTACTGGAAGTACGGGGCCGCCGCGTACTGAGGCGGCGCCCTTCCGGCCCTGTGTGCGGGGACCGGAAGGGCGCCGTCGACGTCTCAGCCGGCGTGCTTCTGCACCAGCGCGCCCACGCGGGGCAGGGCCTCGACGACGTGCTTCTGCGCCGACGGACGCAGCTTGTCGTAGACCTTCTTGATCGCCGTGCGCGACGAGGCCGCGATGCGCGCGTCCGTCACCCCGAGCAGCGAGTCCGCCACGGTCTCGCCGCGCGCGGTGAGGTAGTCGGCGAAGTCACCGTTGCCGGCGTAGTCCTGCCAGAACGGCTGGATCTTGGCGACGAACTCCGGCAGCAGGCCCTCGACGGCGCTGGGCACGATCGACGGGCCGAGCTTCGTCACCGCCGCGTAACCGGCCTTGAGCGCGAGACCCGACGCGCCCTTCTTGTCCGCCACCTCGGCGTCGATCAGCGTCTCGACGTCGGCGACGACCGCCGGGACCTTGTCGGCGCCGAGCAGGGCATCATCCAGAGCTGCAACCACTTCCACTGCCTCCGTAATGTGACTCGTGAGTACGAACGCCCGGAACGATATACGACGACCCGAGCCGCACCTAGTCGAGCGCGGCGCGGCACCGCCGCACCCGGTCGAACCACCAGCGCGTCCGTTCGGGGTCGGCTCGCACCGTGTCGAGGAGCGCCGGATCCGGCGTCACCTGTCCCACCGGGAGCTGCCCGTCGGCCATCGTCCGTGGCGCTGCCACGTCGGCGGTGAAGAACCCGCCCGTGCCCAGTCCGCACGCGTAGGGCAGCGCGGGCAGCGCGGCCGCGGCGGCCAGTCCGGCCCCCATTCCGACGGCCGAGTCGAGTGCGCTCGACACCACCACCGGCACGCCGTGCCCGGCCAGCTCGTCGGCCAGTGTCAGCAGCCGTCGCATCCCGCCGAGCGGGGCCACCTTGACCACCGCCACGTCGGCGCCGCCGGCCCGGACCACTTTCAGGGGGTCTTCGGCGCGCCGGATGCTCTCGTCCGCCGCGATCGGCACGTCGGGCATGCGGCGACGCACCTCGACCAGTTCGGGCACGGTCGCGCAGGGTTGCTCGGCGTACTCGAGCGGGCCGTCGGCGACGAGTTCCCCGAGCGCCACGACGGCCTCCTCCACACTCCACCCGCCGTTCGCGTCGACGCGGACGTTCGGCACCAGCTCGCGCACGGCCCGCACCCGTGCGACGTCCTGCGCGAGGTCCTGTCCACGTTCGGCGACCTTGACCTTCGCGGTGCGGGCTCCGGGAAACCGGGCCAGGATCTGCGGTACGTCGCCGGGGCCGACGGCCGGGACGGTGGCGTTGACGGGGACGGTGTCCCGGCGGGGAGCCGGAGGCCCGAGCCACGCGGATTCGAGGGCCGAACGCAGCCAGTGGGCGGCCTCCTCGTCGGCGTACTCGGGGAACGGCCCGAATTCTCCCCAGCCGGCGGGACCTCGCACGAGCACGAGCTCACGTGCGGTGATGCCGCGGAACCGCACCCGCATGGGCAGCGACACCACGACGGCGGCATCGAGGATCTCGTCGAGGGGCGGCAGGGCCGCGGCGGTCACGGCTGGCCGGGCCGCAACTGGACCATCAGGGCCTCGCAGTCGGCGAGCAGCGTGCCGTCGACGTCGCGCAGCTCGGCCGAGCAGAACAACTTGCGCCCGTCGACCCGGTCGACCCGGCCCTCGACGACGAGTTCGGTCTCGAGCGGAGTGATCTTGCGGTAGTTCACGTGCAGGTAGGCGGTGCGGGCGATGGGATGACCGGCCGCGTGGACGACCATCCCGAACAGGTCGTCGAACAGCAGTGGCAGGGTTCCGCCGTGCGCCGCGCTGTTGCCGCCGCGGTGATAGACCCGGAACGTGCCCCGCGAGCGAACCGACTCGGCATCGAACTTCTCGAGCATCCACGGCAGCATCAGCAGGCTGCCGCGGCCGGGCAGGTCGACGTTGAAGCCGGCCGGAGACCGGCCTTCGGGCACGACGTGCGGCTCGAGCAGGTCCCCGAGCGCCTCGGCCTGCTCGATGGCGCGGTCGACGACGTCGTCGGGGAGGTGGGTGGAGACGGCGAGATCCTGCAGCCGCCGCAGGGCCTCGACGAGGCGGCCGAAGTTCGGTCCGGCCTTCACGGGCGTGTACACCGGGAACCCGCCGTGATGTTCGTACTCGGCGTCCACCGTGCTGTCCGTCTGCTCGCTCATGCCTGCACGGTAACGCGTTCCAGCACGACGGTGCTCCGGCAGGACGGTGTTCCGGCAGGACGGTGCTCCGGCAGGACGGTGTTCCGGCAGGACGGTGTTCCGGCAGGACGTCGGTGCCGCGGTGGCGCATCGGAGTTCTATGGTCGACGGGTGACTTTCCATTCCGAGCTGTGGCGGCCCGTACCCGGGTTCGAGAACCTCACCGACATCACCTACCACCGGCACGTCACGCAGGGCACCGTCCGCGTCGCGTTCGACCGGCCGGAGGTGCGCAACGCGTTTCGTCCGCACACCGTCGACGAGTTGTACCGGGCGCTGGACCACGCCCGCATGACGTCCGACGTCGGCGCCGTGCTCCTCACCGGCAACGGCCCCAGCCCGAAGGACGGCGGCTGGGCCTTCTGCTCCGGCGGCGACCAGCGGATCCGTGGGCGCAGCGGCTACCAGTACGCGAACGGCGAGACCGCCGACACCGTGGACAGGGCCCGGGCGGGCCGGCTGCACATCCTCGAGGTGCAGCGGCTGATCCGGTTCATGCCGAAGGTCGTGATCGCCCTCGTCAACGGCTGGGCCGCCGGCGGTGGGCACAGTCTGCACGTCACGTGCGACCTGACGCTCGCGTCCCGGGAACACGCCCGGTTCAAGCAGACCGACGCCGACGTGGGCAGCTTCGACGGCGGCTACGGCAGCGCGTACCTCGCGAAGATGGTGGGGCAGAAGTTCGCCCGCGAGATCTTCTTCCTCGGCGAGACCTACACGGCGGAGGAGATGCACCACATGGGCGCGGTCAACCGCGTCGTCGACCACGCCGAGCTCGAGAACGTCGCGCTCGAATGGGCCGCGAAGATCAACGGCAAGTCCCCGCAGGCCCAGCGCATGCTCAAGTACGCGTTCAACCTGCCGGACGACGGGCTCGTCGGCCAGCAGCTGTTCGCGGGCGAAGCCACTCGGCTGGCGTACATGACCGACGAGGCGGTCGAGGGCCGCGACGCGTTCCTGCAGAAACGCGAACCCGACTGGTCGCCCTACCCCTGGCACTACTGAGCGGGAGTTGCCCGCGCGGAGCGGGAGGTTAGCGGGAGGTTGTCGCCTCGTCGTCCGGGTGCAGTGCACGCCAACCTCCCGCTCGTCGCGAGAACGTCCCGATTGAAACGGTCCGAATCGGGCACACTCCTGACCATGACGGATCGCGAGCAACCACCCCCCGACCACATCCGCCCCGCCGGCGTCTCCGACGAGACGGTCGCGGCCGCCGGCAAACTCTCCGAGGCGCTCGAGACGGTCGAGCAGGCCCGCGGCAACCTGTACGCCTTCCACCAGCTGATGGGCCGCGCCGACCTGCTGCTCGGCGACGCCGTCGACAAGCTCGCCGAAGCCGGTCACCGCGAGCTCGCCGACCGGGTCCGGACGGAGATGGTCGGACGCAACGTTGTCGAGGGGCGGTGGACCTTCCAGATCGTGGAGGACTTCGACGACGGCTACTGGACGGAGTTCCGTGAGCTCGACCGGCAGGTGCGCGACGAGCTGGTCGCCGGCCGCCGGCATCTGTTCGAGGCCGAGATGAAGGAGGACCGCCGCACCCACGGGCGACGCGGGCACGAGGCCAGACCGGTCGAGGACGGGTGAGATGGAGATTCTCGCCGGCCGGACGATCCTGCGGCCGTCGGACTACGACGTCGCCCTGAGGTTCTACGGCGAAGTCCTGGGTCTGGCGATCTACCGCGAGTATCCCGGCGGAACGGTGTTCTTCGCCGGTCAGTCGCTCCTCGAGGTGGCCGCGCACGGCGGCAGCGCCCGGCCGCAGCACTTCGAGGGCGCACTGTGGCTGCAGGTGCGCGACGTCTACGACGCGGAGGCCGAGTTGGTGACGAAGGGCGTCCCCATCGTGCGGGAGGCCCGGCAGGAGCCGTGGGGACTGCACGAACTGTGGATCGCAGATCCGGACGGCATCCCGATCGTGCTCGTGCAGATCCCGGCCGATCACCCCCTGCGCCGCGACACCCGCTGAGCGGTGTGCCCTTTGGGCTGCCCTGGCAGCCCAAAGGACACACCGGCCGCGTCAGCGGCGGGTCTCGAGGGCGGCCGCGATCTGCTCGGTGTGGGCCTGCGACTCGTAGAGCTGACGCAGCAGCCACAGCCTCAGCACCCGGGCGATCGCGCCGGCGACGTACAGCGCGGCGCCGAGGATCGCGACGATGAGCAACGCCGTGGCGAGGATCTGGTACGACGCGATGTTGCGCAGGTCCGCCTGGGTGAGCGAGGCGAAGTAGACGACGAACGCGGCGACGGCACCGCCGATCATCAGCACGAGCCCGCCGATTCGTGCGGGTCCGTCCCCCTTCGCGGATCCGGTGTCGAGCTTCAGCTCCGCCGCGTCCTTCCGGAACTTGGCGCGCCGCTCCTCGGTGAGTGCGGTCATGGTCATCCTCCTAGATAACTGGTCGAAAGTTCGTTCTCGATGTCGGCGGGCTCACCGATCCGCACGACGCGGCCCTGCAACATCAGCGCGGCCGACGTCGCGATGGGCAGCACCGCCCGCGCGAACTGCTCGGCGACGAGGATCGACAACCCGTCCTCGACGAGCCGGCCGACGATGTCGTACATCTCGGTGACGATCCGGGGGGCGAGCCCCATGGACAGTTCGTCGAGCAGCAGCACGGTGGGATCGGTGCCCAGGGCGCGGGACAGGGCGAGCATCTGCTGCTCGCCGCCCGACATCGAACCCGCGAGCTGGCCGCGTCGCTTCCCGAGGATCGGGAAGCGCTCGTAGGCGACGGTCTCGAGATCCTCGAGCGACACGCCGGTGCCGGTGGCGACCCACAGGTTCTCCCGGACGGTGAGGTTGGGGAAGATCCCCCGCCCCTCCGGGATGGTGCAGACGCCGAGCCGGGCGAGCGCGGCGGCGTCGACACCGTTGACGACGCGGCCGGCGACGCGCAGTTCGCCGTGCTCGACGGGCAGTACGCCCGAGCACACCCGAAGCGTCGTGGTCTTGCCGCCGCCGTTCGGCCCGAGCAGGGCGACCACCGAGCCCGGCTGCAGCGTCAGGCTCACCCCGTGCAGCACTTCGATGGGTCCGTAGCTCGCCCGCACGTCGACGAGTTCGAGCAACGGGGTCGGTTCGTCGCCGGAGACGTCGACGAGATCGGTGACGGGGGCGTTCATGCCACCTCCTCGGTTCCGATGTACGCGGCGATCACCGCGGGGTCGTTGCGGATCTGCTCGGGGCTGCCCGAGGCGATGAGCGCGCCGTAGTCGAGGACGTGGATGCGCGAGCACACCCGCATCACCAGCGGCAGGTCGTGCTCGACGAGGCAGATCCCGAGGCCGTCGTCCGCGAGCCGACACAGCAGGTCCGCGAAGTCGTCGGTCTCCTGTTCCGTCTGTCCGGACGCCGGTTCGTCGAGCAGCAGCACCCGCGGCCGGGTCATCAGCGCCCGCGCGACCTCGACGACGCGGGCGCGGCCGGTGGGAATGTCGGAGACGTCCATGTCCGCGACGTCCGTGAGTCCGGTCAGGTCGAGCAGCCGGTCGGTCTCGGCGTCGATGTCGTGCCGCGCACGGGTCGCGGTGCGGTGCATGTCGCCGGCGACCCGGAGGTTGTCGCGCACCGACAGCGACAGGAACAGCTCGAGCCGCTGGAAGGTGCGGGCCAGTCCGCGCCGGGCGCGCTTGTAGGGCGCGGCGCGGGTGAGGTCGACGCCGTCGAGCAGCACCTGCCCGGCGGTCGGCTTCTGCAGTCCGGTGACGGTGTTGAACAGGGTGGTCTTGCCGGCACCGTTGGGGCCGATCAGCCCCGTCACGGTGCCCGCGGCGACGGTGAGGCTCACGTCGTCGACGGCGGTGTGCCCGCCGAACCGGACCGTGATGCCCCGGGTCTCGAGCAGGGTGTCAGACATGCGCGCTCAGCTCCTTCGCGACGCTCGCGGACGATTCGGGCGCCGCCGGGGTGGGCCGTGCCGCGGGCAGGCCCAGTTCCCGGTCGAGGCGGTAGCGCCCCTCGGCCGTGTACGGCTCGTCGAGACCGACGAGTTCGGGCGGGGTGGTGCGGCGCCGTTCCATTTCGTCGGCGCCGAGCACCGCACCGGGCATGAGCCACTCGCCGACGACGGGCAGCAGGAACACGATCGTGATGGTCAGGGCCGCGAACCACCAGTTGCCCAGGACGCCCGTCAGGGCCAGGACGTAGAGCAGCGCGATCGCCGCGCCGCCGCCGTACAGCACCGGCCGGGCGGAGAGCAGACGGCGGTAACCCTCGACCATCTGGTGCACGCTGCCGGACGGATTGTGACCCACCCCGATACCGATCAGCGCGGGGCTGACGGCGGCGATGTTGCCCAGCAGCAGGTACAGGCCCTCGAGTTCGGGCTGCGTCTTGGCGAGGTTGTTGAACGAGACCATGATGACCGCGAAGCCCACGCCGGCCATGACACCGCCGAACAGTGCGCCGCTGACGTACCCGATGCCCGCGACGACGGTGAGCATGAGCAGGGTCAGGCTCACGATGATGTTGAAGTTCTCGCCCGCGACGGCACCGGTGGCGCTCGACATCAGCACACCGCCGAGTCCGGCGATGGCGGCCGAGAGCATGAACACGCTCAGCTTGAGGGTGATCAGGTTCTGCCCGAGCATGGCCGATGCGGCGGGGCTGTCCTTCATGGCCGCCAGGCGACGTCCGTAGCCCCTGTTGCGCAGGGCGACGACCCCGACACCGAGCAGCGCGAACAGCACCGTCGCCGTCATGAGGAACGTCGTCTCGTCCTGCAGGTCGAGCGGGCCGATCCGCAGCGGCGGGATCACGAGCGAACCGCCCGTGAAGATCGAGAACTCGACGCCGAACAGTTCGTGTTCGGTGGTGTCGCGCAGCACCATGTTGGAGACGAACACGCCGAAGGCCATGGTGGCGAGCGCGAGGTACAGGCCGCGCAGGCGTAGCGCCGGGAGCGCGACGAGCCCGCCGACGAGCGCGGTGACGACCACGGCGAGCAGCACACCCCACACGGTCAGCCGCTGGTCGAGTCCGGTGCCGGTGATCCCGAAGTGGAACACGACGATCGTGGCGATCGCCCCGAACGACAGCGGGGCGAGGTTCATCTCCCCCGCGTACCCGGTGAGCAGGGTCAGCGACAGCGCGACGATCGCGAAGGTCATGCCGAGGGTGAAGGTGGTGATCGCGGATTCCACCATGAGCAGGCGGATGAGGTAGACGATGGCCACGAGAGCGACCGCCCACACCACGGCCTTGCGGACGCTCGGCACGTGGTAGCGCTCGCGGGTGCGCATCGCGGCGCCGCGCAGCCGGTCCTGGGGCAGCACGATCAGCACCACGAACAACGCCACCATGGGCAGCGAGACACGCAGATTCGACGTCCACGCCCACGAGGAGGGGGCGTAGCCGATCAGGTAGGCGCCGGCGAGGCCGAGGACGACGGCACCGACGAAGGTGCGCGGGATCGAGCTGAGCCGGCCGAACATGGCGGCCGCGAACGCGTCGATGACGAGCAGGGTGAGCATGTTGGCCTCGAGGCTGCCGCCGCTGATCGGGGTGATCAGCACGCCGGCGAGGACGGCGAGCGTGGAGCCGAGCGCCCAGGAGAACGCCGCGATCCGTTCGGGGTTGTGCCCGTTGAGACGCAGCAGGTCGGGATCGTCGACGACGCCGCGCATCGTGGCGCCGGTCCGGGTGCGCTGGAAGAGCATGCGCAATCCCACCGCGATCCCGACGGCCGCGAGCACGCACAGGATCTCGTGGACGCGGACGAACGCGCCGAGCACCCGGATTCCCGTGTCGTCGCCGAAGAACATGCCCAGCGAGCGGGGCTTCTCGGGATGCCAGAACCACTGGGACAGGAACAGCATCCCCAGCATGATCGAGACGGTCACGACGATCTTGGTGACCTCGGCGGTGTCCCGCAGGCCCCGCATGATCACCACGTACAGCGCCAGGCCCATGAGCGGCCCCGCGAGGAACAGCACCACCAGCAGGGCCAGCGGGACGGGCAGCCCCCAGCCGGCCGTGAGCTGCCAGTAGAGGAACGCGCCGAGCATCGCCTGGGCGCCGTGCGCGAAGTTGAAGATTCCGGAGGTGTTGTAGGTCAGAACGAGCCCGGAGGCCGCGATCGCGTACACGGACCCGAGCACGAGGCCCAGGATCGTGAACGTCACGAATGTGTTCATGGTGAAGCCCTGTCGGTAGAGAACCGGTCGTGTGGAGGCGGGGCGGTGCCGCGCGGGCACCGCCCCGCCGGTCGGTGCAGGCCGGTCAGTCCTGCGGCGCGAGCACGTTCGGGTTCATGAACTTGGTGGCGATCCGGTCGGGACCGAGTTCGGTGCCCCACGTCTCGGGTGCGGTGGCGACGAGGTACTCGTCGCTGCATTCGAACTCCCCGGAGGACTGCGGGAATGCCTGCGCGTACGCGTCGCCCTTCAGCGAGACCATCAGGCCGCACTTGGCGGGCATGTTGGCGCCGGGATCGGTGACGGCGTGCAGACCGCCGCCGTCCCACTCGTGGATCTGCGAGAGCTCGTCGATCATGCACTGCCGGGTCAGGTCCGACCCGCACTCCTTCGCCGCGGTGGCCCACAGCAGGAACGACGAGGTGGCCTGCATGCCCAGCAACGCGGTCTTGCCGCCCTGCTCCTCGACGAGGTCGACGTACTGCTGGACGGCCGGCACCTTGTCGGCGTTCTCGAGCATCTGGAAGCCCATGCCCGCGTACAGGTTGTCGAGCAGACCCCCGGCGTTGGCCTCCTTGACGGTCTCGCCGTACCAGGTGGCCTCACCCATCAGGACGGGATCGATGCCGACCTGTCCGAGTGCCTTGAAGAAGTTCAGTTCGTTCGGCACGGGCGACCGGGAGGTCCACAGGCCTTCGACGCCGCACTCCTTGAACTTCTCGGCGAACGGGACGTAGCTGGCCTCGCCGTCGTAGTTGATGGTGACGCCGCAGTTCTTCAGCTCGAACCCCGCGGCCTCGGCGATCGAGCGCACCTTCGTCAGGGACGTGACGATCGTCGGCATCGTGCTGCCGACGAGGTCGAACTTGTCCTTCAGGTCCGGCCGCAGCTGTGCCAGCTGGAACCAGGCCGAGCCGTTGGCGTAGTCCACGGGGAACGGCACGCCCTGGTAGGTCATCGGGCCGTTGGCCGCTTCCGGGGACACGGTGAACCCGGGCACCGCCGCGAGGTTGCAGGCCACGCGGGTCTGCTCGGCGGTCTGGTCCATCGCGAAGCCGTGACCGACCATCATGAACTCGGAGCGGCACGCATCCTGCATGACCGAGTTGGCCTGGGTCATCGCGGCGTCGTAGTCGGTGCCGACGATGGTGCGCCCGTTGATGCCGCCCTGGGCGTTGCACCAGTCGATCATCGCGGAGACGGCGTCGGACATCTCCTTGTTCAGGCCGGGGCTCTTGGCGTAGCCGCGGTCGTCGCCGTAGCCGATCCTGATCTCGGTGTCGGTCACGCCCTGGTCGGTGGCACCCGTGGCGTCGCCTTCGCCGCACGGCGAGTCCAGGGTGCCGAACTTGTCCACCGCGAGGGTGTCGGCCGCGGCGGCTCCGGTGCCGCCGGTGCCGGCCCCGCCCGACGGGTCGGCGCCGCGTTCGCCGGCACAGGCCGAGAGCAACGCGACAGAGGCCGTGAGCGCCAGCACGGTCCTGGCGAGTGTGTGCTTGTTCAAGGTCGGGTGTCTCCTTCGTCACAGCAACCCCTGTCCGGCGGTCGGCGCGGGAGGGGTGGTGCGGCGAAAGCTAGCCAGGGCCGCGGAGGCCGCGACGTGGGATTCCCGGTCAGTGAGACCTGCGGTGAAGTCGGTCACACACCGATCGGTGAGTGAATCTCCGCACAGCGGGGAACCGCCGCGGGCACCCTGCCACCGGCGGAACCCTCGAGGTGTCGGTGTTCACCGACCCGTCGCTGTACTTTTACCCACCGGCTACCTCACAATCGGCAGATGTGACCGCAGAGCTTGTCGTCCTCCTGGTGGTGGTAGTCACTGCCCTCGCATTCGACTTCACCAACGGCTTCCACGACACCGGGAACGCGATGGCGACATCGATCGCCACCGGCGCCCTGAAACCGAAGGTCGCGGTCGCCCTCTCCGCCTCGCTGAACCTGGTCGGCGCGTTCCTGTCGGTCGAGGTCGCCGCGACGGTCGCCAAGGGCGTCGTGAACCTGGACAGCACCGGCGGCGAGGCCCTGCTGCTCATCGTGTTCGCCGGTCTCGTCGGCGGCATCCTCTGGAACCTCGCGACGTGGCTGTTCGGCCTGCCGTCGAGCTCGTCGCACGCGCTGTTCGGCGGCCTCATCGGCGCGGCCCTGGCGTCGCTCGGAATCGGCGGCGTGGTGTGGGACGGAGTGATCGGCAAGGTGATCATTCCGGCGCTGCTGGCGCCGGTGGTCGCGGCCCTCGTCGCCACGGTGGGCACCTGGTCGGTGCACCGCATCACCCGCGCGGTGCCCGACGAGACGCGCGGTCACGGCTTCCGCGTCGGCCAGATCGGCTCGGCCTCGATGGTCTCGCTCGCGCACGGCACCAACGACGCGCAGAAGACGATGGGCGTGATCTTCCTGGCGCTCGTCGCGCACGGCAGCATCACCGCCGACGCGGAGATGCCGTTCTGGGTGAAGTTCTCCTGCGCCGTCGCGATCGCCCTGGGCACGTACCTCGGCGGCTGGCGCATCATCCGCACGCTCGGCAAGGGGCTGGTGGAGATCGCACCCCCGCAGGGCATGGCGGCCGAGTCGTCGTCGGCCGCGATCATCCTCACCTCCAGCCACTTCGGCCTGCCCCTGTCGACCACCCACGTGGCGACCGGGTCGATCCTGGGGTCCGGCCTGGGCACCCGCTCGGCGAACGTGCGCTGGGGCGTCGCCGGCCGCATGGCCGTGGCCTGGCTGATCACCCTGCCGTCGGCGGCTCTCGTCGGCGCCCTGTGCTGGGGGCTGGCCCATCTGATCGGCGGCCTGCCGGGCGTGGTGGTGGTGTTCGCGGTGCTGTGCGCGTTGTCGCTGCTGATGTACGTGCGCTCGCGCCGGCAGCCGATCGACGCCTCCAACGTCACCGCGGAGTGGGACGGCAAGCTCGCTCCCGCGCAGACCCCGGCCCCGGCCCCGGCCCCGGTCCCGGCGCCCGAGGACGTGCCGGCCGCACCGACCACTCCCACGGAGGGACGCCCGTGACCCTGTTGACGAACACCCTGAGCTCGCTGTGGCAGGTCGTCCTCGTCGGCCTCTTCTTCGGGGCGGGCCTGCCGGCCGTCTTCGCGCTCGGCATGCGCTCGCTCGTGGCGGGCCGCGCAGGTGAGCAGGCCCGGCCGAACCCGCTCGGCATCGCCGGTGCCGTCGTCTGCTTCGCCGTCGTGCTGATCGCGATCGTCGCGGGGATACTGTTGCTGGCCTCGGATTTCCTGTCGAGCACCTTCGGCCTCGACCTCTTCTGAGCCACCGCCCCGCCGTCCGTCCCATGAAAGAAAGACATTGCCCAAGTACTCGCTCCGTTCGGTCCTCGACTGGCTGCGTGCCGGCTACCCGGAAGGCATCCCGGCCAAGGATCACTTCGCGCTGCTCGCCGTGCTGCGCCGGCGTCTGACGGACGAGGAGATCGCCGAAGTGTGCGAGATGTCGATCGCCACGGCCCACGAGCATCCCGAGCGCCACGTCGACTACGACACGCTCGAGCAGATCATCGCCGGCGTGCTCCACGAGGAACCGTCGGAGGAGGACCTCGAACGAGTCGCCGGGCACCTCGCCGCGGGGGGCTGGCCGGTGGTCGCCGAGGACGGGACCGTGGTGACCGGCGACGACGGGACGGACTGAGGAGGTGCCCCCGTGACGCTTCCGCCGTTCCTCACCTCCATCATCGAATGGCTGCGTGCCGGTTACCCGGAGGGCGTGCCGGAACAGGACTACGTGCCGCTGTTCGCGCTGCTCAGCCGGCGGCTGTCGGAGGACGAGGTCGACCAGGTCGCGCACGCCCTCGTCGACGACGGGGACCTGCCCATCTCGAAGACGGACATCGCCGTGCTGATCACGAAGATCACCAACGAGATGCCGCTCGAACAGGACATCGACCGGGTGCGCCGGCACCTCGAGACCGGAGGGTGGCCCCTCACCGGCCCCGCCACATGAACCTCGAGGTGCTGCCCGTCCCCTCCGGCGACGCCGTGCAGGCGGTCCTGCCCGCACTCGGGCGCATGCTCGACGGCGACGGACCGGGCCTGCTCCCGGTGCCGGCCGCCGACGACCGGGAGATCCGGCGACTGACCGGGGCCCTGCGCCCGGGCGAACCCGTCGACGACGGCATCGGCCTCGTCGTCGCCACCTCGGGCACCACGGGCACCCCGAAGGGCGCCCAGTTGACCGCCGCGGCGCTGCGGGCCAGCGGGGACGCCACGCACGAGCGTCTCGGCGGGCCCGGCTCGTGGCTGCTGGCGCTGCCCGCCCACCACATCGCCGGCATGCAGGTGCTGCTGCGGGGCCTGCTGGCGGGAACCGGGCCCGTGGTGATCGACGTCGCCGGCGGCTTCGATCCGGTCCGGTTGCCCGCGGCGATCGCCGCGATGCCCGCAGGACGGCGCTACACGTCGCTGGTGCCCACCCAGCTGATCAAGGCCCTCGATCACCCGGCCGCCGTCGCGGCTCTCGCCGAGCTGGATGCGATCCTGCTGGGCGGTGCCGCCACGCCCGCTCCGGTCCTGCGCCGGGCGCGGGACGCCGGGATCACCGTGGTCCGCACCTACGGGATGAGCGAGACGTGCGGCGGATGCGTGTACGACGGAGTCCCGCTGGCCGGGACCACCGTTCGGGTCGACGCGCAGTCCCGGGTGTGGCTCGGCGGGGTCACCCTCGCCCGCGGCTACCGCGGTCTGCCCGATCATCCGGCGTTCGCGGAGCCCGGCTGGTTCCGCACGGACGACGCGGGCGAACTCGCCGACGGGGTCCTGCGCATCCTGGGGCGCCTGGACGAGGCCGTCTCCACGGGCGGCCTCACCGTCGTGCCGCAGGTCGTCGAGGCCGTCCTGCTCGAGCACCCCGCGGTCCGCGAGTGCGCCGTGATCGGCCTGCCCGATCCCCGGCTCGGCCAGCGGGTGGCGGTCGTCGTCGTCCCGGAGGCCGGCGCCTCCCCCACCCTCGACGAACTGCGAGCCTGGACGAGCGCCTCGCTGGACGTCACCGCGGCCCCGCGGGCGCTGTACGTCGTCCCCGCCCTGCCGTTGCGCGGCCCCGGCAAGGTGGACCGGCGGGCGCTGGTCGCCCGGTTCTCGTAGGTCGGCCCGTCACGGCCGAGCGGGCGGATCGGTCATCTCCCTCGGTCGTCTCCTCGGCCCGGCGGGATGCCCTATTCGCTCGATGGCAGGATCGACGCATGGCAACCGCTGGTCAATGGCTCGAAGGCGCCCGTCCGCGCACACTTCCCAACGCGATCGCCCCGGTCGTCGCCGGCACCGGCGCCGCAGCCGCGCTCGACGGCGCGGTGTGGTGGAAGGCGCTGCTGGCGCTGGTGGTCGCGCTCGCGCTGATCGTCGGGGTCAACTTCGCCAACGACTACTCCGACGGCATCCGCGGGACCGACGACGACCGCGTCGGTCCGCTGCGGCTGGTGGGTTCGGGCGCGGCGGCGCCGGCCGCGGTCAAGCGGGCCGCGTTCGTGTGCTTCGGAGTGGGCGCGATCGCCGGGATCGCGCTGGCGCTCACGAGCGCCTGGTGGCTGCTCCTGGTCGGTGCGGTGTGCATCGCCGGCGCCTGGTACTACACCGGCGGACGCAGTCCCTACGGCTACAGCGGGTTCGGCGAGGTCGCGGTGTTCGTGTTCTTCGGGCTGGTCGCCGTGTCGGGCACGCAGTTCGTGCAGGCCGGCCGGATCGACTGGGTCGGGCTGGCGTGCGCGGTGGCAGTGGGTTCGTTCTCGAGCGCGGTGCTGGTGGCCAACAACCTGCGCGACATCCCCACCGACACCGTCTCGGGCAAGCGCACGCTCGCGGTGCGGTTGGGCGACCCGCGGACCCGGACGCTGCACCTGATCCTGCTGGCCGTGCCGTTCGTGGCGTCGCTGGCCCTGGTGGCGCGCACGCCGTGGGCGCTGGCGGGCCTGCTCGCGCTGCCGTTCGCGGTGCGTGCCCACGCACCGGTGCGATCCGGTGGTCTCGGTATGCACCTGATCCCGGCGCTGCGGGACTCGGGCGTGGCGATGCTGGCCTGGGCCGTCGCGACCGCGGCGGCGCTGTTCGTCGCCTGAGCGGTCGCGCCCGCAAACGTCACTTCCGGTCGGGCACCAGCAGGCCGAGCGCCCAGTTGACGATCGAGATGATCAGGGCGCCCCAGAACGCGGTCCAGAAGCCCTCGACGGTCAGACCGTAGTCGGTGAACTCGCTCAGCCATGCGGTGAGCAGGAGCATCAGCGCGTTCACGACGAGGGTGAACAGACCCAGCGTCAGGATGAGCAGCGGTAGCGACAGCAACTGCACGAGCGGCTTGACGAATGCGTTGACGACGGTGAAGACGAGCGCGATCACCAGCAGGGCGATGATCTCGTCGGTGGCGCCGGTGCCGGATCCCGTGAAGTCGATGCCGGAGACCCACTGGGCCGCCAGCCAGATGGCGACGGCGTTGAGGACCAGCCGGACCAGGAAGTTGATCATGCCGACACTGTTCCACATCCGGCCCCCGGGGACGCCGTCGCGAATCCCGGACGGTCAGGCCGCCCGGCCCCGGTAGTCACGCAGACGGTCGCGCAGGACCCTGCGGGGGACGTGTGACTCGACCAGTGTGCGGGCACGATCGTCGTCGGAGCGCAGGATTCCGAGCAGCAGGTGCTCGCAGCCGATGACGCGGTCCCGCCGCGCGAGAGCTTCCCGCAGGGCGAGTTGCAGGGACTTCTTCGCGGCAGGATGGAACGGCAGATGCCGCGCGAACGGTCCCCGCCGGCCGCCGCCTGGTCCCCGGTCGAGGACGCCCTCGCCGAAGCTCGCCTCGAGCCTCGCCCGGACGGAATCGAGGTCGATGCCGATGGCGCCGAGCGCGGCGGCGTCCTCGTCGCCGAGCATCCCGGCGTCCCGGACCAGTTCGCTGCGCACGGTCCCGGCGGTGAGACCCAGGTCGGCGAGCAGGTCACGGAGCGTCGTGTCCGCGGTGCCGAGGACGCCGAGCAGCAGGTGGGCCGGCTCGATCCGTCGGGCGTCCAGCTCCCGGGCCTCTTCCTGCGCGGTGACGACGGCGACTCGCGCGCCGGCGGTGAATCGTTCGAACACGGCGGATCACCCACGCTTCCGGTTGTACTTCTGGTGGACGGCCTGCCTGCTCACCTCGAGCGCATCGGCGATCGCCTGCCACGACCAGCCCTGCCGGCGGGCGTTGTCGACCTGGATCGCCTCGAGCCGCTCGAGCAACCGGCGCAGGGCGCGCACCGCCCGCAGCCCCTCCGCGGGATCGGGGCTTCCGGCGGCGGCGGCGAGCGTGGTGGCCTCGGTCATGCCGTCAATTTACGTTGACAACCGGCGAACGTCAAGACAAGTTGACAGGACGGGTCCGGCCACCCGATCAGTACCGCGCGACGGCAGCGTCCACGGCACGCTGTAGTTCGTCCTGCACCAGGCGCGTGACGTCGCGGACCCTGCCGTCGAGGTCGGTGACCGGGCCGGTGAGGAACACACTCGCCGGACGCGACGGGTCCTTGTCCGGCCCGTATCCGATCCCGACGCACACCAGGGCGGGCTGCGCCCCCAGGTCGCGCGCCCGGCGGACGATGTGGCCGATGCCGGTCCCGAGCGGCTGCAACCGCGTGGGGTCGCCCTCGTTGCAGGTACCCTCCGGGAAGATCGCGACACTGTCGCCGCGATGCAGCCGGGCGGCGGAGACGTCCATCATCCGGCGTCCGGCGTCGGAGACCGCCCGCAGGCCGTGGTTCTTGGCCCGGAAGACCGGGATCCCACCCATCATGTCGACCTTGCGGCGTTGTGACTCGTCGGCGAACAGCTCGTCCTTCGCCAGCACCCGCGTCCTGCCGATCACCGGGCGCAGCGGCGAGCGCCACGCCGTCGCGGCGAGGACGTACTGATCGCTGTGGGTGAGATGGTTGGCGACGATCAGCAGGGGCGTCCCGCCCCGCACGAGTTCGCGGAGACGATCGCGGACGTCCCCGGCGCAGCACACCCGGGGGCGATACCGAGCGGCGAGCAGGGCGTAGGCCGCCCGGGCGACGGGCCGGCTCTGCCGGTGCCCGAGGTAGAAGTCGTACACGGCTTCGTAGTTGTCCAGGGACACGGCGGGGCGCTCCATGTCCTCACGATACCGAACCTACGCACCCGTAGGCTACGGACTCGTAGGGTCCGGGGCGGCGAGGCTCAGGCCGCCCACCTGCCGGTGGCCGCGAACTTCTCGAGCGTCGCGGTCGGGCCGGCGAGGTCCAGACCCTCCCCGGCCACCCACTCGTCGTCGAAATAGGTACCCGCGTAGCGTTCCCCGCCGTCGCACAGGAGGGTGACGACGCTGCCGTGCCGGCCGTCGGCGATCATCGCCGCGATCAGGCCGAACGCACCCCAGAGATTGGTCCCGGTCGAGCCCCCGACGCGGCGGCCCAGGGCTTCGCTCGCGTGACGCATCGCGGCGATCGAGGCGGCGTCCGGCACCCGGATCATCCGATCCACCACCTGCCCGACGAACGACGGCTCCACGCGGGGCCGTCCGATGCCCTCGATCCGCGACGGCATGCCCGTCGTGTAGTCCGCCGATCCCGTCTCGTACCCGCCGTAGAACGCGGAGTTCTCGGGATCGACGACGGCCAGCCGGGTACGGTGCCGGCGGTACCGGATGTACCGGCCGACGGTGGCGCTGGTGCCGCCGGTGCCGGCGCCGACGACGATCCACTCCGGGATCGGATGTTCCTCGAGCTGCAGCTGGGTGAAGATCGATTCGGCGATGTTGTTGTTGCCGCGCCAGTCGGTGGCTCGTTCCGCGTGCGTGAACTGGTCCATGTAGTGACCGCCCAGCTCGGCGGCGAGCCGGCGCGCCTCGGCATAGATCTCCGGCGGCCGGTCGACGAAGTGGCACTGCCCACCCTGCGCCTCGATGAGCGCAACCTTGGCCGGACTGGTGCTCCGCGGCATGACCGCGACGAAGTCGAGGCCGAGCAGCTTCGCGAAGTACGCCTCGCTGACGGCGGTCGAGCCGGACGACGCCTCGATGATCGGGGTGTCCGCACGCACCCAGCCGTTGCAGATGGCGTAGAGGAACAGCGATCGCGCGAGCCGGTGCTTCAAGCTGCCGGTGATGTGCGTGGACTCGTCCTTGAGGTACAGCTGCACGCCCCACTCGGGAGGCAGCGGATAGCGCAGGAGATGCGTGTCGGCGCTGCGCTGGGAGTCGGCCTCGATCAGCTGGACGGCACGATCCACCCACTCCCGCGACGCGCTGCGGTCGACGACGCCTTCGCTCACCTAGCGATCCTCGCCGCGCAGCCGGGACTGGAGGTCGGCCCGGTCGGCGCGCCGGCGCGCGTCGACGGATGCGATGCCCGCGTTCACCCGGCGGCGCAGCGGCGCGAACACGACGAGCGAGAGCGGCAGCGCGATCAGCACCGCGAAGAGCGCGGCGACCAGCAACGGGATCTCCACCCCGAACAGGCGGGGAAGGTAGAGGATCGCCACGGCGAGCACGAGGACGAGGCCCAGCCGGGCCAGCGAGTAGAGGGCGACGTCCCGAGCCAGGGTGCCTCTGTCGGTGCCGGCGTTGCCGGGCCGGCCGGGATTTCCGGGCTGGTCAGGACGGTTCTGCGATGCTTCACTCACCCGTCCAGGGTAACCGCCGCGCGCCGCGGCCCATCTGGTCGACCGTCCGTTTTGTCTATTACTTCCGCTTTACCAACCGTAGACCGTTCGAGCAACCAGGGTATTCGGTGTCAACATGGCCACGACGATCCGAACGAGACGAAACACCCGGAAGGACCATCGATGAGCGCACCCGCATTCAACGGCGCGAAGGAATCACTGCTGACCCCCGGCCAGGTCGCGGCGCTGTTCCACGTGGACCCGAAGACGGTCACCCGCTGGGCCCACGCCGGCCGGCTCGGCTCGCTGCGAACCCCGGGCGGGCACCGCCGCTTCCGGGAGTCCGAGGTGCTGGCGCTGCTGCGCTCCCTCACCACCGAAGCCACCCGCTGACCCGGGCCCACGCCGCATCGGGGACCCGGGGCGCACCGGCACCCTCGTCACAACGAATAGACTGAAGGAGCAGGCCCGGCCGGCCGCGGAAACGCCGGCAGACTGCTCGCGGCGAGGAGGTGCGTGGTGCTCTACCTGTTGGCCATAGTCGGTGCCCTCACGATTGCGGTGCTGCTGTGGAAGGCGTTCGGTCCCGGACTTCGCTCCCAGCCCACCCGCGTGATCGGCCCCGACGACGACCCGGACTTCCTCTGGAAGGTCGACCGGGAGTTCCGTCGCAGGTCCACCGACGGCACCCCCGGCCCCGATCAGGACCCCGGAGACTGACCTCGGGCTGCGGCGCCCGCTCCGTCGCTGCGCTCGCGCCGGAGTGATCCCTCGCTGCGCTCGCACGGGTCATCCCCCGTCGCTGCGCTCGCCCAGGTCCATGCCCCGTCGCTGCGCTCGCCCAGGGTCATGCCCCGTCGCTGCGCTCGCCCAGGGTCATCCCCCGTCGCTGCGCTCGCCGAGGTCACCTCGGCGCGGAAAGTCCGCGGCGACCCCCGCCGCCAGTTCCAGCAGCGCCCGCCGGGTACGTGGCTGCAGCCGGGCCAGGTCGACCTCCGCGCCCTCCTCGAGGTGCGGATCGAACGGCAGCACGTGGACGGCGCGGCAGCGCCGCGCGAAGTGCTCGACCAACCGGTCCACGTCCACCTTGCCGGACCGGGGCCGCACGGCGTTGACCACAGCCACGGAACGGGCCACGAGGGCCCGGTAGCCGTGGGCGTCGAGCCAGTCCAGCGTCGCCGAGGCGCTGCGCGCACCGTCCACCGAGCCGGAACTGACCACCACCAGTGTGTCCGCGTTCTCGAGGATCGCCCGCATCGCCGAGTGCATCAGTCCGGTGCCGCAGTCGGTGAGCACGATCGTGTGGAAACGTTCGAGGATTGCCAGCGTCCGCTCGTAGTCCCGCGCGCTGAACGCTTCCGAGACGGCCGGATCGCTGTCCGAGGCCAGCACCTCGAGCCGATGCCAATTCTGTGCCGTGTGGGCCCGGACATCGCCGTAGCGGCGGATGCTCGCCTCGTCGCGCAGCAGCGTGCGCACCGTCCCCGAGGTCCGGTCGGCGACCTTCTGGCTGAGCGTTCCCCGGTCGGGGTTGGCATCCACCGCGATCACCCGGTCGCCTCGCAGGGACGCGAACGTGGATCCGAGCGTGACCGTGGTACTGGTCTTTCCCACCCCGCCCTTCAAGCTCAGCAGTGCGATCCGGTAGCAGCCCCGGAGCGGTCCGCGCACCTGCTCTGTCAACTCACGCCGCTGCCGGTCCCGCCGGCCGTCGCCCGGATCGATGCGCCCGCCGGTGCCGCGGTACACGGCCCGACGCCACCCCCGCGCGGGCGCCGACTGTACCCGGTTCACGAGCAGCGACGCGTCCAGATCCCGCGCCGACGGCTGTGCTGTCCCCGCCCGCTCGCCCTCCTGCGGCACCACGCTGTCGTCCCCCGTCCCCGGTCCCCCACGGCCCGGCCGACGCGGACGATAACAGATCAGTTCAGGCCGGCGTACGAATGCAGACCGGAGACCACCATGTTGATGATGAAGAGGTTGAACAGCATGGCGACGAACCCGGCGACGTTGATCCACGCCGCACGGGTGTTGCGCCAGCCCGACGTCGCGCGGGCGTGCAGGTACGCCGCGTACATCACCCAGGTGATGAAGGAGACGGTCTCCTTGGGATCCCAGCCCCAGAACCGGCCCCACGCGGCCTCGGCCCAGATCGCGCCCAGGATGATGCCGGCACCGAACAGCGGGAACCCGATGATGGTGGTGCGGTAGGCGAGACGGTCCAGGGTCTGCGCGTCGGGCAGGCGTTCGGCGATCCGGCCGAACACGCCGCGGCCCTCCTCGCCCTTCGGGAACCGGATGCGCAGCAGGAACAGCAGGCTGGCGACGCCGGAGACCAGGAAGATGCCGCTGCCGACGCTGATGATGGTCACGTGGATGGGCAGCCAGAACGACTGCAGGGCGGGCACGACGGGGGCGGCGTCGGCGTACAGCACGGTCGCCGCGAGGAACATCAGGATCAGCACCGGCACGAGCAGGTAGACCCACATGATCCGGTAGGCCGGCTTGCGCAGCACCACCAGCCCGAACAGCACCGCCGCGGCGCACGCCATGGCCACGAACTCGTACATGTTGCCGAGTGGGAAGCGCTCGGTGGACAGCCCGCGCAGCACGATCGACGTCACCTGCAGGGCAGCCACCACGACGACGAGCGCGCGCCCCATGTTGCCGAGTCGCTCGGACAGCGTCCGGCCCCCCACCTCCTCGACCCGGCCCGGCCCGGCCGGCACCGGCGGCGGCTCGGCCGCCGCGCCCACGGCGACGAGTTTGCGCTCGCGCTCGGCGACGAGGTCGGCCCGGTGCGACGCGTACTCGGCGATCAGCAGCACCAGCGCGAGCACCAGTACCGCGAACGCCGATTCGAACGCCCAGTCGCTGTACTGCGCGAGGGTCTCGTTGAGGGTCATGCCTTCTTCTCCTGTGCTGCCTTCGCACGTGCGGTCGTGTCGTCGCCGAGCAGTCGGCCGGTCAGACGCTCGAACTCGTCACCCCATCCGGCCTGGTCGGTCCGGGCGAGACCACCGAGTTCTACTACGGTACGTCGTTCCCCGTCGGCCACTGTACCGGCCGGGTAGACCCGCACCCAGACGCGGCGACGTTTGATCAGCAGCGACACCAGCAGCCCCGCCATCATCGTGACGGCCGACACCAGCACCCACGTCTGCGCCGGGTCGTGGGAGACCTGCAGGTTCACGAAGTCGGTCGCGCCGTCGAACCGGATCTGCGTCCCGTCGGCGAGTGTCACGCTCTCTCCCGCATACAGGTTCACGCGGTCCTGCTTGACGAGCCGGCCCTGGTTGATCAGCTCGCCGTTGAGGGAGAACAGCGACTGCGGAGTGCCGGTGTCCAGGCCCGTGTCGCCCTTGTAGATGTCGATCGCGACGGCGGGATCGGTCAGCGCCGGGTAGCCGGAGGACAACAGGTTGCCGTGGAACACCGCGGTGGGCGCGAACAGCCCCTCGATCGCGATCTGGTTGCGCCGCCGCTCGTCGGCATCCGGGTACATTCCGCCCGGCGGGTCGAACCGCATCGCACCACTGCTGAGGAAGGTGGTCGCGTCGTCCGGTCGCCACTGCAGCGTCTCGGTGCGGGTCTCGCCGTCGGGCCATGTCACCGTGAAGGACGGCGCGAAACCGTGGCCCTGCAGGTAGACGCGGTCGCTGCCGACCCGCAGCGGGTGGTTGACCTTCAGCTGGGCCTCGCGCCAGGTGTTCGTCGCCAGGTCGGCGCCCGCCTGATAGTCGATGTTCGAGGTGAACATCTCCGCCTGGCCGTTGTCGAGATAGTCCGCGGAGAAGTCCTTCACGCGGATGCACATCGGAGTCAGGCCCGTGCCGTCGAGGGTGTTGCCCGCGCGGAAGGAGTCGAACGCCGCCGGCGAGCTGGTGCAGAACTCCTCACCGTCGGCGACCAGGATGCGCTGGCCCTCGTAGCCGAACAGCTTGCCCACCGCGACCGCGGCGAGCAGCCCCACCAGCGCGAGGTGGAACAGCAGGTTGCCGGCTTCGCGCAGGTATCCCTTCTCCGCGGAGAGGGTGAGTTCCCCGTCGCGCGCGCCCCGGCGGGCGGCCGTCTCGCCACGCTCGGCGACGCGCCAGCCCCGCAGCTGGCCCCGCACCCGGGCGAGCACCTCGTCCGGGGCGCCGTCGACCGTGGTCTCGAGATGGTGCGCCAGTCGCGACAGGTTGCGCGGCGCCGGCACGGGCCGGGTGCGCAGCGCCCGGTAGTACTCGGTGCAGCGCGGCAGGATGCAGCCGATCAGGGAGACGAACAGCAGCACGTAGATCGCGGTGAACCAGAAGCTGCCGAACACGTCGAACAGCTCCAGCCGGTCCATCAGCGGACCGAGGGTCGGGCGCGCGGCGATGTACTCGTCGACCTTGCCGGCGTTGAGGCTGCGCTGCGGCAGCAGGGCGCCGGGGATCGCGGCCAGCGCGAGCAGGAACAGCAGCACCAGCGCGGTGCGCATCGACGTCAGGCCGCGCCAGGTGTTGCGGACGAACGCCGCGGCGCGACCGGCCGGGCCCTGCCGCGGCGGGGTCGGTGACGGTGGGGCGGTGGGTGTGTCGGTGGCCGTCATATGGGGAGCGTGACCTCGGAAATGAAGGCGTCCCGGATCCAGGAGACGAACACGTCCCAGGCGCCGGTGACGAGGGCGATTCCGACGGCCACGAGCATGAAGCCGCCGACGAGCTGGACGGTGCGGGCGTGGGCGCGCAACCAGCCCACCCCGCGCAGGGCCCGGGCGGAGCCCAGCGCGAGTACGACGAAAGGCAACCCGAGACCGAGGCAGTACGCCACGATGAGCGCGACGCCCCGGGCGGCGGTGGCGCCCTCGGTGCCGGCGGCCAGGGAGATCACCCCGGCAAGGGTGGGACCGAGGCACGGCGTCCAGCCGAGGGCGAAGACGCCGCCGAGCAGCGGCGCGCCGGCCAGGCCGGAGATCCGCCGGGGTTCGGGGCGGGTGTCGCGCTGCAGCGCCGGGATCAGGCCGACGAAAACCAGGCCCATCACGATGGTGACCACCCCGCCGATCCGCATCAGCAGCTCGCGGTTGACGGCGAGCGCGGAGATCGCCCCGAACACCGACGCGGTGGCGAGGACGAACACCACCGTGAATCCGGCGACGAACAGCGCGGCTGCTCCGGCGACGCGCAGCCGTCCGTCGGCGCGGACGGTGGTGGTGCGTCCACGCGCCTCGGCGGCGGTGACCGCCGGCGCCTCGGCGCCCACGACCCCGGCCAGATAGGACAGGTAGCCGGGCACCAGCGGCACCACGCAGGGCGACGCGAAGGACACGAGCCCGGCCAGCAGGCACGCTCCGAGGGCCAGCAGCAGCGGGCCGGACGAGGCGACCGACTGGAAGGTGTCCCCGATGCCCGCGGCGAGGACGGCTTCGCTCACGAGCGGATTGCTGCTCACGACTGCACCACCCATGTCACTGCTCGGCGGGGGCTTCCGCGGCGACCCGCTCGACGACGGGCTGCAGATCGCTCGCAAGCAGTTCGGTGAGGAAGACCGCCGCGACGCGGTGGTCACGGTCGAGGACGACGGTGGTGGGGACGACCGACGTCGGGTAGTTCGCTCCCAGCGCCAGCAGCGAGCGCATCGACGGGTCGTAGATCGACGGGTAGCCGACCCGGTTGTCGACGACGAAGTCCTGGGCCTTGTCGCGCTGGTTGTCGCGGACGTTGATGCCGAGGAACTGCACGCCCTGGTCCTCGGTGGCCTCGTAGACCTGTTCGAGGTCGTCGGCCTCGCTACGGCACGGGGCGCACCACTGGCCCCACACGTTGAGCACCACCACCTGGCCGGCGTAGTCGTCGAGCGAGATCGTCTCGCCCTCGTTCATCAGGTCCTCCCCCGAGAGCGTCCCGAGGGTGCCGCGCTCGGCGGGCGGGTCGTAGAAGATGCGGGTCTGACCGCCCGGCGAGACGAAGTCGAAGGTGCCGCCGGTGGCGACGGCGTCGTCGCCGGTGGCGCACGAGGTGAGGACGACGCCGCAGGCCAGCGCCGTCGCCGCCAGCGCCGCCCGTCGCGTGGCCCGGCGACTCATGCGCCGTGGACGGTCGGGTCCGAGGCCCCGGCCGGTTCGGAGTAGACGATGTCGACCAGGGTGTCGCCCTGGTACACCAGCGAGGTCAGCGATGCCAGGCTGCACTGCCGGTGCTGCGGGTTGTGCCACAGCCGTTCCCCCTCGAGGAAGCGGCGGAGGGTCCACACCGGAAGCTGATGGCTCACGCACACGGCTTCGCGGCCCACGGCGGCGACACGAGCGGCGTTGACCGCGGCCAGCATGCGGTGCGCGATCTGCAGGTAGGGCTCACCCCACGAGGGGGTGAACGGGTCGCGCAGCTTCCACCAGTGCCGCGGGCGGCGCAGCGCCCCGTCGCCGACGGCCACGCGCAGGCCCTCGAACTGGTTGCCCGCCTCGACGAGGTTCTCGTCCGTCGCCACCGGCAGGCCGTGCTTGTCCGCGATGGGCTGGGCGGTCTGCTGGGCCCGCTCGAGCGGGGAGGCGACGATGTGCGCGATGTCGTGGTCGGCGAGGGCCGAGGCCACCGACCGGGCCTGCGCCTCCCCGGTCACGGACAGCCGGAAGCCGGGCAGCCGGCCGTAGAGGATGCCGCTGGGGTTGTGCACCTCGCCGTGCCGGAGCACGTGCACGATGGTGCGGGTCTCGGACGGGGCAGGTTCGGTCACGTGGGAGTTCCTCGGGTGTGCGGCGGGTGTGGACGGCCTGGAAGGGGCGCGCTCAGGCGGTGGCGGCGGCCGCCGCCTTCGCGGCGTGCGGCAGTGCGTCGGCGATGCGGGAGAACGCGTCGTCGTCGAGCGCGGACGAGACGAACCACGTCTCGAACGCGCTCGGCGGGGCGTAGACGCCGTGGTCGAGCAGGGCATGGAAGAACGCCGGGAACCGCCACGTCTGCGCGGCCTTGGCCTGCGCGTAGTCGGTGACCGGCTCCTCGGTGAAGAACACGCTGAGCATGGTGCCGGCGAACTGGACCCGGTGGGCCACGCCCTCCGCCGTCAGCGCCTCACCGAGCATCCGTCCGAGGGTGGTGGCGTTGCGGTCGAGCGCGGCGTAGGCGTCGCTGTCGGCGGCGCGCAGGCTGGCGAGGCCGGCGGCGACGGCGACCGGATTGCCCGACAGGGTGCCGGCCTGGTAGACGGGCCCGGCCGGCGCGAGATGGGCCATCACGTCGGCGCGGCCGCCGAACGCGGCCGCGGGCAGTCCGCCGCTCATCACCTTGCCGAACGTCATGAGGTCACCGGCGACGCCGTCGATGCCGTACCACCCGGCCGGTCCCGCCCGGAACCCGGTCATCACCTCGTCCATGATCAGCAGCGCGCCGTGCTCGCGGGTCAGCTCGCGCAGACCGGCGTTGAAGCCGGGCAGCGGCGGGACGGTGCCCATGTTGCCGGCCGCGGCTTCGGTGATCACCGCCGCGATCTTCCCCGGTTCGGCCGCGAACGCCGCGCGCACCGCCTCGAGGTCGTTGTACGGCAGGACGATGGTGTCCTCGGCCTGGGCGCCCGTCACACCCGGCGACGTCGGCAGCCCGAAGGTGGCGACGCCGGAGCCGGCGTCGGCGAGCAGGGCGTCGACGTGACCGTGATAACAGCCCGCGAACTTGACGATCTTGGTCCGGCCGGTGAATCCGCGTGCCAGTCGCACCGCACTCATCGTCGCCTCGGTACCGGAGTTGACGAGCCGGACCTGCTCGACGGGCTCGATGCGGGCCACGATCTCCTCGGCGAGTTCCACCTCACCGGCGGTCGGCGCGCCGAACGACAGCCCGGTCGTGGCGGCACTGCGCACCGCGTCGACGACGGCCGGGTGCGCATGGCCGAGGATCATCGGCCCCCACGAACACACCAGGTCGACATACGAATTGCCGTCCACGTCGGTCAGGGTGCAGCCGGATGCGGAGGCGACGAAGCGCGGGGTGCCGCCGACCGATCCGAACGCGCGGACCGGCGAGTTCACACCCCCGGGAATCACCTTCGACGCCCGGTCGAACAGTGCGGTGGAAACGGAGTCGCGGGCGCGAGATGCATCGGGGGTCGCAGTCACGACCTCCAGTGTCCCAGTTTCGCGGGATTTGCCAAAAGGCGCGGGCCCTGCAACGGCGGTCGTTGCGGTAGGAATGTGACCATGGTCTCGTTCGACGACGTCCGTACCGCCCTCGCCGACCGGTTCCGGGTCGTCACCGCCGCGTTGTCCGCCGACGGTCGTGAGGTACTTCTCACCGGACCGGTGGACGTCGGCCTGGAGGTCGGCGGATTCGCGGTCGTCGAACTCGACGACGAGCGCCGTCTCGCCGTGCAGGTCCGCAGCGTGCGCATCGTCGAGCGCGAGGGCGCGGACGTCGACGTCGCCGTGGACGAACCGGGTCTGCCGGTGCGCTCCGTGCGCGGCCGCGCCATGGTGCGGACGCTGGCGGGGTCCGCGAGTGTGCTGGGCGTGTTCGGCGACGACCGGTTCGCCGCCACGGCGGAAGTCGCCCCGTTTCCCGAGCGGCATGTGCGCCCGGCCACCGCGGCCGAGACGGCGACGCTCGCGGCCGCCCTCACCGGCAGTCTCGACGTCGGCACCCTGCTGCACGCCCCGGCCGTGGCGGCGCGGCTGCACCCGGCGGGCTTCGCCCGGCACACCTTCATGTGCGGCCAGTCCGGCTCCGGCAAGACGTACACCACCGGCGCGGTCCTCGAGCGGCTGCTCGCCGCGACGACCCTGCCGATCGTGGTGCTCGACCCCAACTCCGACCACGTACACCTCGGCCGGCTGCGGGATCCGGAGGACGACTCCCCCGCCGCGCAGCGGCATCGCGGGGCCGCCACCGGAGTGCGGGTGGTACGGGCCCGCGGCACCGGCTCCGACCACCTGCTGTGCCTGGACCTGAGCGACCTTCCCCTCGTCGCGCAGGCGCTGCTGCTGCGCCTGGACCCGGTGCACGATCTCGACGAGTACTCGGCCCTGCGCCGCGTCACCGCTGCCCTCGACGCGCCCTACTCCGTCGCGGACGTGCGGTCCGCGGCGGCGGCGGACCCCGCGACGGAGCGTCTCGCGACCCGCATCGACAATCTGGGGATCGCGTCGTGGGAGCTGTGGCGGCGAGGGGAGGAACGCTCGGCCGCCGAACTCGACGTGCGCACGGGCCGGTGCTTCGTGATCGATCTCGGCAGTCTGAACAGCCCCGGGGAGCGCGCCGCGGTGTCCCTCGGGCTGCTGGGCCGGCTGTGGATGCTGCGACGGCGGCGCCTGCCGATGCTCGTCGTGGTGGACGAGGCCCACAACATCCTGCCGTCGGTCACGGCGGATCCGTTGTTGTCGAGCACCGCGGATCTGGGGGTGCTCATCGCCGGCGAGGGACGCAAGTTCGGGCTGCACCTGTTCGTGGCGACGCAGCGGCCGGGGAAGGTGCATCCGAACGTCGTCTCCCAGTGCGACAACCTGCTCCTGATGCGGATGAACGGCAGCACCGACATCGAGGAGCTGTCCCACCTGTTCTCCCACGTCCCCCCGGCGATGCTGCAACGCGCCACCACCTTCGGACTCGGCCAGGCACTGTTCGCCGGGCCGATCGCCCCGACTCCGCTGCTCGCGCGCGTCGGCACCCGGGTCAGTCCGGAAGGGGGCGCGGACGTGCCGACGGACTGGGCGCATGCCGCAGCCGATACCGACGTTCGCACATACCCACACGACGGGCTCGAATCGTCCTAATGTCGGTCCATGACGACCACAGCTGAGCACATCCGCATCACCCTGGACGGCGCGTGGCGGCAGGCACGCGAGCGGGCACGCACGGACCTGGACCGGCCCGAGTTCGCCCCGCACTACACACCGGACCTGGACGAGGCCCGGGCGATCACGCTGAAGCAGATGCGGATGCTCGCGGAATCCGGCTACGCCCGGGCGGGCTTCGCGAAAGCGGTGGGCGGCGGCGGCGACGCCGGCGGCGCGGTGGCGTCGATCGAGATGCTCGCCATGTCGGACCTGTCCCTGATGGTCAAGGCCGGTGTGCAGTGGGGTCTGTTCGGCGGCGCGATCGAGAATCTCGGCACGGCCCGGCACCACGACCGCTACATCGGCCCGCTCATCGACCTCGATCTGCTCGGCTGCTTCGCGATGACCGAGACCGGCCACGGCTCCGACGTCCAGTCGCTCGAGACGACGGCCTCGTACGACCCGGGCACCGAGGAGTTCGTCGTCCACTCCCCGACCCCGTCCTCGCGCAAGGACTACATCGGCGGGGCGGCAGAGCACGCGACGGTCGCCGCGGTGTTCGCACAGCTGATCACCGGCGGCAAGTCCCAGGGCGTGCACTGCTTCGTCGTGCCGATCCGCGACGAGAACGGCGACGATCTGCCCGGGGTCACCACCTCCGACTGCGGCCACAAGGGTGGTCTGCCGGGCGTGGACAACGGCCGGATCATGTTCGACCACGTGCGGATTCCCCGGGAGAACCTGCTCAACCGGTACGCCGACGTCGAGCCCGACGGCACCTACGTCTCGGCGATCGAGAATCCGAACCGCCGCTTCTTCACCATGGTGGGCACGCTCGTGCGGGGCCGGGTCACCGTCGGCGGCTCGGCCGGTGCCGCGGCCCGCGTCGCGCTGTCGGTCGCCACGCGGTACGCGCTGCAGCGCCGCCAGTTCAGCGCCCCCGGCGACGAGAAGGAAGTGCTGCTGATGGACTATCTGGTCCATCAGCGCCGCCTGCTGCCGCTCATCGCCAAGTCGTATGCGCTGACCTTCGCGCAGAACGAGCTGATCTCCACCATGGACCGGATCCAGACCACGCCCGTCGAGGAGGTGGACCCGCAGGAGCAGCGTGAGCTCGAGGGCCGCGCCGCCGGGCTGAAGGTCGCCAACACCGCCCACGCGACGCGCGCCATCCAGGAGTGCCGTGAGGCCTGCGGCGGTGCCGGGTACATGGCCGAGAACCGGCTCACCGCGCTGAAGGCGGACACGGACGTGTTCACCACCTTCGAGGGCGACAACCACGTGCTGACCCAGCTCGTCGCCAAGGAACTGCTCACCGCCTACGCGGACGAGGTCCGCGGCATGAGCCCGGTGGAATGGATGAAGTTCGCCGCGGTCACGGTGTCGGACATCGTCAAGAAGCGCACCGCCGCCCAGCAGATCCTCCAGACGCTCGTCGACACCCGGAAGGACAACGAGGAGGACGGCAGCCTCTTCGATCGGGGCACGCAGATGGCGATGTTCGAGGACCGGGAACAATACCTGCTCTCGACGGCGGCGCGGCGACTGCAGGCCGCGTCGAACCGCGAGGAGAACCTGTTCGACGCCTTCAACTTCGTGCAGGACCACGTGCTGCACGCGGCGCGCGCCCACATCGACCGGGTCGTGCTCGAGGCGTTCGTCGCCGGGATCGAGTCGTGTCCCGACGAGGAGGCCCGCGAGCTGCTGTCGGACCTGTGCGATCTGTACGCGCTCAGCGTCATCGACGAGGACAAGGCCTGGTACATGGAGCACCGGCAGCTGTCGGTGGAACGGGCGAAGGCGGTGCTGCGCGGCATCAACGAGCGCTGCCGGACCCTGCGTCCCCACGTGACGACCCTCGTCGAGGGCCTCGGCGTGCCGGAGCACCTGCTCGGGTCGGCGATGCTCGACGGCCCGGGCACGGACGCCGGTCGCCTCGGCTGACCCGCCGGGCCGGGTGCGGGATTCAGACCAGTGCCAGCACCCGGCACGGCCCACCGGTGCCGCCGGCGTGCTTCGGCGCGCCGACGACGACGGTCGCGCCGCGTGGCGGCACGGCCGCGAGGTTCGCCATCGCCTCGATGCCGTAGCGGCCCGCGCCGAGCAACTCCACGTGGGCGCCGACCTCGCCCGACCGGTCGAGGCTCAGGGTGTCGACGCCGAGCCCCACGACGTTCCGTTCGTGCACGAGCATGCGCACGGCCTCGCGGTCGAAGCCCGGTGCGTGCGGGATGCGCAGTGCGTCGGCGTTGACGAAGCGGCCGGGGTCGGCGAGGCGGGCCTCCCATCCCGAGTGCATCGCGACGAAGGCGGCCGGCGGGATCGGGCCGTGTTGCCGCTCCCACGTCGCCACGTCGTCGACGGTGACCACCGCGTCGTCGTCCTGCGCGGCCTTGCCGGCGATGTCGACGACGGCGAGCGGGGCCACGAAGTCGCGCACCGGCAGCGCCTCGACGGTCGCGCCGCCGCGCACGATGTGGGCCGGGGCGTCGAGATGGGTGCCGGTGTGCTCCCACAGCGACATCGCGTTGACGGCGAACCGTCCGGTGTCGAACGTGGCCACGGGACGCATCGCGAACCGCTCGTTTCCGGGCCACACCGGGAACTGCGGGGTCAGCGTGTGGGTCAGGTCGATCACCGCGTCGGCCCGCACGGCGGCCGTGTCCCCGCCGGCTCGTGCCGGCGCCGCGGCGGCGGTCGCCGCGCCCAGACCCGCGGCGCTCACGCCCAGACCCGCGGCGCTCACGCCCAGACCCGCGGCGCTCACGCCGAGGGCGGCGAGGAAGGACCGGCGGCCGAACCGCGCCCGGCCGTCCTCGATTTCGCGGTACACCCGGTCGAGCACGGTCGGTGAGCACATTCGTCTCGACCTCTCAGTCGGCGGCGGGTTCCACCAGCAGGACCCGGTCGTCGCGGCCGTTGTCCGTCGTGACGAGCAGCGCCCCGTCGGGTCGTGCGGTCACCGACCGCAGCCGGCCGAACCGCCCCTCGAGCGCCGTCGCGGTCTCGTCCACCGACCGGCCGTCGGCGGTGAGTTCGAGGAACAGCAGTTTCTCCTGCTGCTGGCTCGTGATCACCAGCGCGCCGTCCCAGCCCTGCCAGCCGGCGCCGGAGACGAACGTGCCGCCGGGAGTCGCGAGGGTGGGGGCACCGGAACTCCACACGGCCCCGATCGCTCCCGGCACGCGGGCCGGATCGGTCATGGGCACCGACTCGTCGTAGACGAACGGGAAGCGGTCGGGGCGGTACCCGTAGTTGCCGCCGGGCTGCAGGAGATTCACCTCGTCGTCGCGGACGGTGCCCTGCTCGACGGCATAGAGCTCGCCGCTCCCGGGACGCAGCGCCAGTCCCTGCACGTTGCGGTGCCCGAGAGTGAACACGGGGCTGCCCGGGTCGGGGTTTCCCGCCGCCGGGGTGCCGTCGGGATCGAGGTGGAGCACCTTGCCGCCCAGGCTGTTCCGGTCCTGAGGCACCTGGGGGTGGGCGGTGTCGCCCGTCCCGACGAACAGCGACCCGTCGGGATGGGCGAGCAACCGGCACCCGCCGTGCCGGCCGCCCTGCCCGACCGGGATGCCGGCGAGCACCGTGGCGCCGCGGGTCAGCTCCGTCCATCCGGGATCGACCGTCCAGGACTGCACGCGGATGTCGGTGCCGTCGGGGCCGCGGTGGCCCTGACAGCTGTAGAGGGTCCGGCTCGTCCCGAAATCCGGTGCCAGCGCCAGACCCATCAGGCCGGTCTCGCCCTCGGCGTACAGGCCGGACAGGTCGGCGCGCACCTCCCGGATCCCACCGTCCGGATCCCGGACCACGAAGCGGCCCCGCCGTTCCCCGGTCAGGATCGTCCCGTCCGGAGCGGCGACGACGTCCCAGGGCTTGCTCAGCCCCTCCATCAGCGGCGTCACGGTCAGCTCGGGCAGCGCGCCCGCCTCGGGTGGCGCCGCGTGGGCGCTCGGCGTCCCGGCCGCGAGCACGCCGACTGCGATCGCCGCCGCACGTCTCCCCGAGATTCGCACGCGCATCTCCTCGTCGTCGGATCCCGGCGATGCTACGGAAGACGATGCGCCGGACGGCGACGACACGCGCGGCGGCGTCAGATTCGTTCGGGTTCCGCTGCGGAGGCGTCCGCGGGTGCCGACCGGTTCCGGTGCGCGCGCGCCGGAACCGCGCGGCGCGCGGCGAGCACGCCGAGCACCGCCACGGCAGCGAACCCGAACAGCAGCAGCCGCGCCGAACGCACGTCGGACGGTTGTCCCGCGTTGACGAGGACTCCGGCCAGTGCTGCGCCGAACGCGTTCGCGATCAACTGGACGGTGTTGATCGCAGCGGACGCCTTGCCGCTGTCGCGCGGGTCGGCGACGGCGTTCATCGCGCCGACCGCAAGGTGCGGCCACGCGATGCCGATGCCCGCGCCCGCGACGACCAGTCCCGTGACCCACACCGTGACCGCGACCGGTCCGGTCTCGTCACGCACGGCGGCCGCCATGAGCGCGAGGCCGAGGCCGACGAGCACCGGAGCACTCACCACGATGCGGCGCACGGTTCGGGGCGCGGACGCCGTGGCGCTCGGGATCTCGCCGAGCGTCCATCCCACCGCGAGGGCGGCGCCGAGGAAGCCGGCGGCCAGCGGCGCGAGGCCGGCGAGGCGCTGCCCGAACAACGGGACGAACGTCTCGGCGGTCGAGACGACCGCCAGCACTGCGATCGTCAGGTACACCCAGCGCAGCCGGGCGGTGGTGAACGTCGCCGCCGGCAGGATGCCGTGCGGGCTGCGGCGGTCGACGGCGACGAACGCGACCACGGCGGCGGACGCGCCCGCGAGCAGGGCGATCGTGGGCGCACCGCCGGTCACGACGGCGGCCACGCCGACCGCCAGGGCCGCGCCGGTGAGCAGGGCCAGCGAACCGAGCGGAATCCTGCCGGCAGCGCGCGATCCGCGGGCGTGCGCCGGCAGGGCGAACGGCACCGCGGCTGCGACCGCGAGCGTGCAGACCAGTAACGCGCCGAACGCCCATCGCCAGGCGTGGAACTGGGCGAACACGCCGCCGACGGCGGGTCCCGCGAAGGTCCCCACACCCCACATCGCCGATACGAGCGCCGCGGCGCGGCTCCAGAGACGTTCCGGCAGAGCACTGTTCAGTACTGCGTAGCCGAGTCCGGCGAGCAGGCCGCCACCGAGCCCCTGGACCGCCCGGCCCGCCAGCAGCGCCTCCATGGACGGTGCGAGCGCGCACACGAGGGTGCCGGCCGCGAAAGACCCGAGCCCCATGAGGTAGGCGCCCCGGGGTCCGCGGACGGCGAGGGTCCGGGCCACGGCCGTCGAGGAGATCACCGACGCGAGCAGGAACACCGTCGCCGTCCACGCGTAGTAGGCGTGGCCGCCGATCTCCTCGACCGCGGTCGGCAGCAGGCTCGTGGTGAGGTACACGTTGGTGGCGTAGAGGGCAACTCCGCCGGCGAGAACCGCTGCCGTACCGAGGTATTCGCGTCCGAGAAGTTCCGACCAGGCGCCGGCGCGAGTCGTGGATCCGTGCATGACGGTGACTGTAGAGTCTCAAGTGCACTCGAGATCAAGCGCGGGGAACGGAGTCGTGATGAGCCGCACGAGCGAAGAACTGCTGGCGATCGGTGAAGTCTCCCGGCGCACCGGAGCCGCCGTGTCTGCGATTCGCTACTACGAGTCGCTGGGACTCGTGACCGCACACCGCACCGCAGGCGGCACGCGCCGCTTCCCCCGGCACACGATCCGGCGCATCTCGATCATCCAGTTGGCGACCCGGTTCGGCATTCCGCTTGCCGAGGTGGCCGAGGTGTTCTCGGCGCTGCCGGCCGAACGGCCCCCGACCCGACGGGACTGGATGCGCATCTCACGGGCGTGGCACGAGCGACTCGAGGAGCGCAAGCAGGCGATCGACCGGATGCAGCGCGAACTGGCGGGGTGCATCGGCTGCGGCTGCCTGTCGCTGCAGGCGTGCACACTGTTCAATCCGGGCGATCGGCTGGGCAAGGACGGCGCGGGCGCGCGGCGCGTCGACCCAGGGGCACGTTAGACGGGGGCGATTCGCAGCACCCTGTCGTCGGAGCCGTTGTCGGTGGTGACGAGGAGCGAGCCGTCGGGCAGTGGGGTGAGCGACCGCAGGCGCCCGTACTCCCCCTCGAGCAGGTCGGTCGATTCGGTCACGCTGCGGCCGTCCTCGGACAGGCGCAGCAGCAGCAGCTTCTCGTCCTGCTGGCTGCTGACGACGAGCGCGCCGGACCACGGGCCCCACCCCGGTCCGGCCGCGAACGCCAGCGCGGGGGTGGCGATGGTGGGCGACCCGGAACTCCACACCGCCGGGATCGCGCCGGGGACGCGCTCGGGATCGGTCATCGGCACCGACTCGTCGTACATTCCGGGTTCCCGGTCGGGTCGCCAGCCGTAGTTGCCGCCCGGCACGAGCAGGTTGACCTCGTCGTCGCGGCTGCTGCCCTGCTCGACCGCGTAGAGCCGCCCGGTGCCGGGCTGCAGCGCCAGCCCCTGCACGTTGCGGTGGCCGAGGGTGAACACCACGCTGCCCGGGTCGGGGTTGCCGGGGGCCGGCGACCCGTCGGGGTTCAGGTGCAGCACCTTGCCGCCGAGGCTGCCGGGGTCCTGCGGCGCCGTCGGGCGGGTGGCGTCGCCCGTGCCGATGTACAGGGTGCCGTCCGGGTGCGCGAGGATGCGGCAGCCGGCGTGGCGGCCGCCGCGCGCGACGGGCAGCCCCTCCACGACGGTGCGCTGCCGCGTCATGGTGGTCCAGCCGGGATCGACGGTCCAGGCGTAGACGCGGACGTCGTCGGGGTCGCGGTGTCCCTGGCACGTGTAGACGGTGCGGCTGACCCCGAAGTCGACGGCGAGCGCGACGCCCATGAGGCCGGTCTCCCCCACCGCGTACAGGTCCGACAGGTCGGCGCGCAGCTCCTCGACGCGCCCGTCGGGCCGGCGGACGACGAACCGGCCCGAGCGTTCACCGGTCAGCAACGTCCCGTCGGGGGCCTGCACCACGTCCCACGGATGGTCGAGACCGTCGACGACGGTGGTGACGGTGACCCGCGGCGGGGTTCCCGCGTCGGGGACCGCGGTGGGTGCGCCCGAGAGCACCGTCCGCGCGGGCTCCTCCGACGCGCACGCGGTCAGCGCGCAGGCCAGCGCCGCAGCGCACAGTCCGTGGGCGATCCGCATGCCGATCGGCTCCTCGGTGGTCAGGGTTTGAGGACGAGGCGCGCTATGGCGTCCGAGGCCTCCTGGATCTTCGCGTCGGCCTCGGGTCCGCCCTGCCGGGCGGCGTCGACGACGCAGCCGGCCAGGTGCGCGTCGAGCAGCTTGAGCGAGACCGTCTGCAGGGCCTTGGTGACGGCGGAGACCTGGGTCAGGACGTCGATGCAGTAGCGGTCGTCCTCGATCATCCGGGCGATGCCCGCGACCTGCCCCTCGATGCGGCGCAGGCGCTTGAGCAGGTCCTCCTGGTGCGGGGTGTATCCGGCCATACTCGTATCGTACCCCTAGGGGGTATTAGAGCAAGGGCGGATCGGCGCGCTCGGCCAGCACCGCCTCGAGTTCGGACCGCAGCCGTTCGTGGTCCCGGGCCCACGCCCGCACCAGGGCGCCACCCCGCAACCGCAGGCCGACGGCCGTCCGGCCCCGCGGCACGTTCGCCAGCTCCCCCAACGGCCGGGCGGTCTCCCACCGCTCGGGATCCCGGGCCCGGGGATCGGCCGCGGACAGCACCGCCTCGATCTCCTCGAGCGGCAGTTCCTCGGTCCCGAGGCGCAGCGTCTTCGCGGTCAGCTCCACGCTCACGTGCCGCCGGGCCGCGACGACCATCACGTACGCGAAGCCGCTGAGCACCAGAGCGATCACCGGCAGTGCGACCCAGTGCACCACCGGCCCGGTCGCCAGTTCGACGACGAGCGCGACGAGGCACAGCACCGGCCCGAACGCCACGGTGCGCCAACGGCCACCGGGCTCGTGGAAGCGGGGCTCGGCCGACTCGTTCACCTCGTGATCAGGCGCTGAGCATGCCCGGAACGACGACCAGCACCAGCGTCACCACGCCCAGGACGGCGATGAGGCCGATCAGGACCAGCTCACGACGACGACCGTAGGGCCGGGGCTCCACCTGCATGAAAGTCCTCTTCGCTCGTCGGAAACGACCGCGCGGGCCGTGGGTCGTCAGACACCGTACTCCGCGCGCTCGTCGGGTCAGCTCGGGGGCAACCGGAGGAAGTACAGATTCGGCTCGCGGCGGTGCATGAGCACGATCGCCCCGACCGAACACACCCCCTGCAGGATGCTCACCAGACCGATCACGAGGCCGGCACCGCCGCCCAGCGCACCCACGCCGAACACCGTCGGAATCGCCGTGACGGTCAGGAAGACACCGATCATCGTGAGCAGCATGCGCGCCCAGTTCCGGCCGCGCCGCATCGCGAAGGCCACGAGCAGGAACAGGCCGGTGAACACGAGCCCCAGGACGGCGGTGATGCCGAATCCCAACGGCAGCAACGATTCCACCGTCTCGCGCGGCATGTCCACCGGTGGCGTCTGCCGGGCCAGTTCCGCCGTCATCTGGTCGACGAACTCGTCCCGGCGCTCCCACATCAGCAGCACACTCGCGCCGAGGTACACCAACCCCAGGACCGCGACCGCGCACCACAACTGGAACGCGGTCTCGACGTCCACGGGAGTGGGGCGCCGCTGCGCCGGTGCCGGCCCGGGCGGGGTGTCCGGCGGCCCGGGCCACTGCGACGGTTCGGGCGTGCTCACGAGAGCCGGCCCGCGACCTCGGCCGCCCAGTACGTGAGCACGATGTCGGCACCGGCGCGGCGGATGCTCGTCAGCGACTCCAGGATCGCCGTGTCCCGGTCGATCCAGCCGTTCTGCGCGGCAGCGGTGATCATCGCGTACTCGCCCGAGATCTGATACGCCGCGACGGGCACGTCCGAGCGGTCGGCGACCTCGCGCAGCACGTCGAGGTACGACATCGCGGGTTTGACCATCACCAGGTCGGCGCCCTCGGCGAGATCGAGATCGACCTCGCGCAGCGCCTCCCGGCGGTTCGCCGGATCCTGCTGGTAGGTGCGCCGGTCGCCCTCGAGCGAGGACCCCACCGCGTCCCGGAACGGCCCGTAGAACGCGGAGGCGTACTTCGCGGAATACGCGATCTGCCCCACGTCCTGATGCCCCGCGGCGTCGAGCGCCGCGCGGATGGACGCGACCTGACCGTCCATCATCCCGCTCGGACCGAGCAGGTGCGCGCCGGCCTCGGCCTGCGCGACGGCCATCTCCGCGTACCGCTCGAGGGTGGCGTCGTTGTCCACCGCACCCGAGGCGCCCAGGACGCCGCAGTGACCATGGTCAGTGAACTCGTCGAGGCACGTGTCGGCCATCAGGACCGTCGCATCGCCGAGTTCGGCGCGCAGGTCCCGCAGCGCACGGTTGAGCACGCCGTCGGGGTCGGTGCCGCCCGAGCCGCGGGCGTCCTTGTCCTCGGCTCGCGGCACGCCGAAGAGCATCAGCCCACCCACACCGGCTTCGACCGCCGCGGTCGCCGCGGCGGGCAGCGAATCGGGGGTGTGCTGGTACACACCGGGCATCGACGGGATCTCTCGCGGCGCGTCGAGGCCGTCGGCGACGAACATCGGCAGCACCAGATGCCGCGGCTCGAGGGAGGTTTCGGCAACCAGCCGGCGCATGGCCGGGGTGGTGCGCAGCCTGCGGGGACGGACATCGGGATACATCGGCGGACTCACCTTCCGGGCAAGCCGTGCGCGGTTCCGGTAGCGGGGGCTACCGGAACCGCGCACGGGGGTCAGCGGCGGGCGCGGGACTTCTTGCGGGGCGGCGGCAATGCGCCCTCGGCCCGCAGCCGGGCGGCGTGCTCGGCGAGCGCCTCCACCAGGGGACCGATCTGCGCGGTCTCCGGCTGCACGTCCACCCGCAGCCCGAACTCGATCGCGGTCTCCGCGGTCTTCGGCCCGATGCACGCGACGATGGTGCGCGCGTGCGGCTTACCCGCGATACCCACGAGGTTGCGGACCGTCGACGACGAGGTGAAGCACACCGCGTCGAACCCACCGGTCTTGATCATCTCGCGGGTCTCGGCCGGCGGCGGTGCCGCCCGCACCGTGCGGTAGGCAGTCACGTCGTCGATCTCCCAGCCCCGCTCGCGCAGGCCCTCCGCGAGGGTCTCGGTGGCGATGTCGGCGCGCGGCAGCAGCACCCGGTTGACGGGATCGAAAACGTCGTCGTACGGGGCGAATTCGGCCAGCAGCCCCTCGCTGGACTGTTCGCCCGAGGGCACCAGCTCGGGGGTGATCCCGAACGAGCGCACCTTGTCCGCGGTCGCCTGCCCGACACACGCGATCTTCACACCCGAGAAGGCGCGAGCGTCGAGGCCGAACGCCTCGAACTTCTCCCACACCGCGCGCACCGCGTTCGTGGAGGTGAACACCACCCACTGGTAGCGGCCGTCCACGAGTCCCTTGACGGCCCGCTCCATCTGGGCCGGACTGCGGGGCGGCTCCACCGCGATGGTCGGCACCTCGATCGGGATCGCTCCGTGCGTGACGAGCCGCTCGCTCATCTCCCCGGCCTGCTCCTTGGTGCGCGGCACCAGCACCGTCCACCCGTACAGGGCGCGGGACTCCCACCACGAGAGTTTGCCGCGCTGCGAGACGATCTTGCCGACGGTGACGACGAGCGGACCGACGAGCTCGGAACCGGCGTCGTTGAGCGTGGCGAGGGTGGCTTCGACGGTGCGCTGCTGCCGGGTCGTGCCACGGACGGTGATCGCCGCCGGGGTCTGCGGCGCGAGCCCGTGCTCGACGAGGGCGCTCGCAGTCTCCGCGAGATGACCGGACGTGGCGTGCAGCACCAGCGGGCCGGGCGCGGCGGCGAGCGCCGCCCAGTCCACCTCGCCGCGCACGTCGACCTCGGTGTGGCACGAGCCCAGCGCCATGCCGGCGTAGCTCGGCACGGCCGAGCCGGGGGTCAGCCCCGGCAGGACCTCGAACACCACCTGGGTGCGGGCGACGGCGTTGACCTCGGCGATCACCGAGTCGGTGGTCAGCGGGTCGCCGGCGACGAGGCGCACGACATCGTGGCCGTTCTTCGCCTCCGCGACGAGGGTTTTGGCGACCTCGGTGGGCTCGCCCAGCGCGGGACGCACCTCGGCGACGGGCTCCCCGGTCTCCGCGTCCCGGCCGGCGGTGGTGCCGACGAGCGCCACCACCCCCCTGTCGACGTCGGGGTCGGTGAAGGCGATCGTCGCGCCCGCGAGCACGTCGCGGGCACGCACGGTCAGCAGAGCCGGGTCGCCCGGCCCAGCTCCCACGAACAGGATCCGTCCGGGATTGTGCTTACGGACTCGGCTCATCGGTCATTCTCCAGTGCGGTCGAATCTGCGGTAAAGGGAAACCTGGGGTGCGGGCGGACGGCGTCAAACATCGGCCGTGCCCTGTTCCGGCGCGTCGTCCCCCCGGCTGGTCATCAGCTCACGCGCACCGAGATCGAGCAACTCGCGAGCCACCGCCCGGCCCAGTTCCTCCGCGCGCGCGGTGGCGCCGACGGCGCTCGCGCGCAGCACATCTGAGCCGTCGAGGGCGGCGGCGCAGCCGCGCACGGACAGTTCCTCGATCACGCGGCCGTCGTCGTCGAGGGATTCGACGACCTCGGCAACGGCCCCGACGGGGGCGGTGCAGCCGGCCTCGAGCTCCGCGAGCAGCGCCCGCTCGGCGACGACTGCCGCGCGGCTGGCGCGGTCGTCGAGACCGGCGAGGATCTCGATCAGTGCGGTGTCCTCCGCGCGGCATTCGACCGCGAGAGCACCCTGGGAGGGCGCCGGCAGCATCTGCACCGGTTCGAGGGACTCGGTGATCCGGTCGAGGCGGCCGATACGCGAAAGTCCTGCGCGCGCAATGACGATGGCGTCCAGTTCGCCGGACGCGACCTTCCCGAGCCGGGTGTCGATGTTCCCGCGCAGCGGCCGGATGTCGAGGCCCAGACCCATGGCGGCGAGCTGGGCACGCCGCCGCGGCGCGGAGGTGCCCACCCGCGAGCCCGGCGGCAGCTCGCCGAGGACCAGCCCGTCGCGGGCGACGAGCGCGTCGCGCGGATCCTCACGCGGCGGCACGGCGGCGATCACCAGTCGCGGATCCTGCGCGGTCGGAAGGTCCTTGTACGAATGCACGGCCAGGTCGACGTCGCCGGCGAGCAGCGCCTCACGCAGCTCGGCGGTGAAGACGCCGACGCCGATCCGCTCGACCGGGCCCGCGGTGACGTCACCCTTGGTGGTGATGACGACCAGTTCGGCAGGATGGCCGGCGGCGATCAGCGCATCCCGGACGGTGCCCGCCTGCGTCGTCGCCAGCAGGCTGCCGCGCGTTCCGATCCGCAGCGTGCGGCTGCCGGTTCCGGCTTCGATCCGGGTGTCCGATGCGACCTCGGCGCTCATGCCTGCCTTTCCTCTCGAGAAGCTCCCAGTGCTCCGGGCGACTGCTTCCGGGGCGACCGCAGCTCCGTGGTGACGGCCGGATCCAGCGCGGCCGACAGGTCGGTCGCGCCGGTCACGTCGGGAAGAGCACCGAGTTCCTTCGCCACCGGGGTGGCGACGGCCTCGGCGGCACCCGGCCGCAATTCGAACAGCTCGCGCAGCGCCTCGGCGTACTGGTCGCCGCCCGGGGTGGACGCCAGCTGCTTGACCCGCACCGTCGGCGCGTGCAGCAGCTTGTCGACGACGCGGCGCACCGTGCGGGCCACCTCGCCGCGCTGGCCGTCGTCGAGCCCCGGCAACCGGGACTCGAGCCGCAGCAGTTCGCCCTCGACGACCTCGGCGGCGCGCTGACGCAGCGCGGTGACGGTGGGGGTGACCTCGGCCAGACGCTGGGAGGCGAGATAGTCGGCGAGTTCGGCGGCCACGATCGAACGCGCGGCGTCCGTATCGGAGGCGGCGGCGCCGGCCGCGGGATCGCGCTGCAGCGACTCCATGTCGAAGACGGTGACGCCGGGCAGACCCGAGACGGCCGGCTCCACGTCGCGCGGCAGGCCGAGATCGCAGATCACCAGCGGACGGGTGCCGCGCTCGGGCTGGGCGAGGGCCCGGTGTGCGTCGGCGAGAGTGACGACCGTACCGACCGCACCCGTGCAGGTGACGGCCACATCGGCCTGCGACAACGCGGCCGCGAGCCGGTCGAACGGCAGCACGTCGGCCTCGATGCCGTTGCCGCGGGCGGTCTCGGCGAGCCGCTCGGCGCGCTCCCGGGTCCGGTTGACCACCACGATGCGCGCGATCCCGGCGCGGGTGAGGTGCGCGACGGCGAGCCCGCCCATCGCGCCCGCACCGATCACGGCGGCGGTGCGGCCGGCCAGACCGTCGAGCACGGTCGCCGCCTTGTCCAGCGCCACCGACACCACGGACGCACCCGCCGCGTCGATGCCGGTCTCGGTGTGCACTCGCTTGCCCACGCGCAGCGCCTGCTGAGCCAGCTCGTGCAGGGCCCGGCCGGCAGCCTGCTGAGCGTCGGCACTCGCGTAGGCGGTACGGATCTGGCCGAGGATCTGCTGCTCACCGACCACCATCGAGTCCAGGCCGCTGGCCACGGCGAACAGGTGCTCGGCGGCCGCCTCGCTGTAGCGCACGTACGCGTGCTTGTGCAGATCCACGAGGGTCAGACCCGAGTGCTCGGCCATGAGCTCGCTCACGTCGGCCAGCGCGCCGTGGAACGCGTCGACCACCGCGTAGATCTCCACCCGGTTGCAGGTGGAGACGATCATCGCCTCCGAGATGTGGCCGGAGGCCATCATCTTGTCGGTGAGCTTGGGTCGGTCGGTGTCGGTGACGGCCACCTTTTCGAGCACCGAGACGGGCGCGGTCCTGTGCGAGACCCCGACGAGGAGAACACTCACGGCGCAATCACCGATCCGTTTCTTGTCGCTGCCGAGGCCACTGGGCTCGGCGTTCCTGATGCGGTGAATCCGGTCGCGCCCGGCGCGGTACGCCCGGTCGCGCTCGGCGCGGTGCGCCCGGTCGCGCTCGGCGCGGTGCGCCCGGTCGCGCTCGGCGCGGTGCG